>CAWIUF010000037.1:0-30666 GCA_963839095.1 uncultured Actinomycetota bacterium
CTAGATGTTGTGGTTACGGTAAACCACCGGACGGCTGGAGGCAAGCTGGTCCGGGCGGATGATCCGCGGAACCTCGCCGCTGCGCTGCTCCGCCCGGCGTGTCGTCCGGCGCGCCGGCGTGTCGCGGATGCGAGCGGGTCGCGGGACGCCGGCGTGTCGCGATTCGGCGGCGGGCCGGGTTTTGGTCGCGGGAGGGGCGTCGCGGGAGGGACGTCGCGGGAGCGGCTCAGCCGCGCGGTACCCAGAGCTGCTGTCCGGCCGGCACGGTGGCGCTGGTCAGCGAATTGAGGTCGATGATCTGCTGGACGACCACCCGGGTGTCCTGATCGGGGTCCGCGTTCTCGGCAACGGACCACAGGGTCTGGCCGGGGCGGACTACCACCTGGAGGAGATGCTGGCGCGCCGCGCGCGGCGCGGGGCCATGGCTCGTCGCCTGCGCCACGCCGGCGGCGATGAGCGAAATTACGGTGACGAGCAGCGCGGCCGTCACGGCGATGACGATCCGGCCCCGTCTGGTCAGCCGCAGCGGCGGCGCCGCGGCGCCCGGCCGGTGACGCTGCGGATGGCCCCGGCGGATCTCAGAATCGCAGGTCAACGCGATTGCTGTCATCGCACTCATGGCGACCTCCCGATCAAACCTTCATTCGATCCACGTTGCGTTCGATCGTACACCCATTCGATCGCTTTACTGTTCGATCGAACGGGGTATGTAGTTGTTGTACGGCCCGGGTCTGACAATTTGGCGACACGTCGAACAGATGTTTGGGATCTCAGGCGAGAACCGTTACTCTCTACTCAGCACGCAAGAACTCGGACACGGAAGGTCATCAGATGGAGGAAACCGCCATGGGAGGCGCCATTACCGGCGTGTCTGGCACTGATCAAGCGGGAGCGCCCAGACCTAAGGGGCGGCCAGGGCGCAAGCCGAAGGGCAGCGTCCCGGTCGTCATTCCGGAAACGCCGGACAAGCCCGACCCCAATCACGTGCTGACCTGGCGGCAGCGCAAGGTGCTGCAGGTGATCCGGGAATCGGTACAGCAGCGCGGCTACCCGCCGTCGATGCGCGAGATCGGCGAGGCCGTCGGCCTGACCAGCACGTCGAGCGTCTCGTATCAGCTCAGCACGCTCCAGAAGAAGGGGTACCTGCACCGGGACGTGGGCCGGCCGCGGACGGTCGAGGTCCGGCTGCCCGGTCACCCGGCGGTGCGTCCGGAACCGAGCCGGGAGACCACTTCCCGGGAGGACGACGAGACGGGCGATATCCCGGGCGGCGACATCCCGTCCCAGGAAGCCGCCTACGTGCCCCTGGTTGGCCGGATCGCCGCGGGCGGGCCGATCCTGGCCGAGCAGTCCGTCGAAGACGTGTTCCCGCTGCCGCGGCAACTGGTCGGCGAGGGCACGCTGTTCCTGCTCAAGGTGGCTGGCGATTCGATGATGAACGCCGCTATCACGGACGGGGACTGGGTCGTGGTCCGGCAGCAGGAGGACGCGGAGAACGGCGAGATCGTGGCCGCGATGCTGGACGGCGAGGCGACGGTCAAGACGTTCAAGCGCGGCGACGGGCACGTCTGGCTGATCCCGCACAACCCGGCGTACACGCCGATTCTCGGCGACGAGGCCACCATCCTCGGCCGCGTCGTCGCAGTCCTGCGCCGCGTCTGAGGCGGTGCCGTCCGAGCAGTCGTCCGAGTAGTTGTCCTAGCCGGGCCGCGTCCGAGGACGCGGCCCGTCAGGGGCGGACGCCTGGCCGCGAACGGCCTAGGCGGCGACGATGCTGACCAGCTTCGGCGCCCGTACGATGACCCGGCTCACCTGCTGGTCCCCCAGGGTGCGGAGGACTCCGGGCGCCACCAGGGCAAGCTCGCGTAGCTCGTCTTCGCCGATCTCCGGCGAGACCTCGAGCTTGTCACGGACCTTGCCGTTGACCTGCACCACGCACGTCACCCGTTCCTGGGTGAGCAGCGCCTGGTCGGCGGCGGGCCAGTCGGCGCGCGCCACCGACGCCTCGTGCCCGAGCAGCTGCCAGCACTCCTCGGCGGTGTACGGGGCGAACAGGGACACCATCACGGTCAGGGCCTCGGCCGCCTCGCGGACGGCCGGGTCAGCCGCCCCCGGCCCGGAATCGATGGCCCTGCGCGTGGCGCTGACCAGCTCCATCAGCCGGGCCACGGCCACGTTCAGGTGATAGGCCTCCACCTGCCGGGTGGCCTCGTCGATAGCCCGGTGGGTGGTCCGGCGCAGCTCGGTGTCGCCCGGGGCGGACACCTGATCCCCAGCGCCCTGACCTTCGGCGTCCCGGCCGGTTTCGGCCACGTCGGCGGCGATCCGCCAGACCCGGCCGAGGAACTTGACCATCGCCTCGGGGTTCATGTCGGCCCAGTCGATGTCGTCTTCCGGCGGGCTGGCGAAGATCATCGTCAGCCGGATCGCGTCCACGCCGAACCGCTCGAGCTGCTGGCCGAGGTCGACGCCGTTGCCGAGCGACTTGGACATCGCCTTGCCGTGGTTGATCACCTGACCCTGGTTGATCAGCCGGGTGAACGGCTCGGTGAAGTCGATCAGGCCCATGTCGTACAGGATCTTGGTGAAGAACCGGCTGTACAGCAGGTGCAGGATGGCGTGCTCGACGCCGCCCACGTACATGTCGACCGGCGCCCACCGGCGGACCTCGGCCGCGTCGAACGGGCCGCCGTCGTAACCGGGCGAGCAGTACCGGAACATGTACCAGGAGGAGTCCACGAACGTGTCCATGGTGTCCGTGTCCCGCTTGGCCGGCTCACCGCAGGAAGGGCAGGCCACGTTCACCCAGTCCTCGGCCGCGGCCAGCGGCGAGACGCCGCGGGGCACCAGGTCCTGGCCGCGCAGGTCGGGCAGCACGACCGGGAGCTGGTCGTCGGGTACCGGCACCTCGCCGCAGGACGGGCAGTGGATGATCGGGATCGGGGTGCCCCAGAAGCGCTGCCGGGAGACCAGCCAGTCACGCAGCCGGTAGTTGACGGCCGCGTGGCCCTCGCCCTTATCCTCCAGGATCGCGGTGATCGCGGCGATCGCCTCGGCCTTGGCCATCCCGTCGAGCGGGCCGGAGTTCACCAGCTGGCCGTCGCCCGGGGTCGCGACCCAGGTCTGGGCCGGATCCGGCAGCCCGGTGTCCACCACGACCCGTACGTTCAGCCCGTAGGCGCGGGCGAAATCCAGGTCGCGCTGGTCGTGCGCGGGCACCGCCATGATCGCCCCGGTGCCGTAGTCGGGTAGCACGTAGTCGGCGGCCCAGACCGGGATCAGCTCGCCGTTGACCGGGTTGACCGCGTGCCGGCCCAGGAACACGCCGGTCTTCTCGCGTTCGGTGGACTGCCGCTCGATGTCGGTCAGCTTCCTGACCTGCTCCACGTAGGCGCGGAGCTCGGGCAGGCGGTCCGGGGCGCAGACCTGCTCGGCCAGCGGCGAGTCGGCCGCCACCACGAAGAACGTGGCCCCGTACAGCGTGTCGGGCCGGGTGGTGAACACGGTGACCGGCTCGTCGCGGCCTTCGATCGCGAAGCTGACCTCGGCGCCCTCGGAGCGGCCGATCCAGTTGCGCTGCATCAGCAGGACGCGGTCCGGCCAGCAGTCCTCGAGCTGCTTGGCGTCCTCGAGCAGCCGGTCGGCGTATTCGGTGATCTTGAAGTACCACTGGTTGAGCATCCGGCGCGCCACGTCGGCCCCGCAGCGCTCGCACTTTCCGGCGATGACCTGCTCGTTGGCCAGCACGGTCTGGTCGACCGGGCACCAGTTCACGTACCCGTCCCGGCGGTAGGCCAGGTGGCGCTCGTAGAACCGCAGGAACAGCCACTGGTTCCAGTGGTAGTAGGAGGGATCGCAGGTCTGCAGCCTGCGGCTCCAGTCGAACGAGGTCGCGTAGCGCCGGAACGAGGCCGCCTGGGTCTCGATGTTGGCGTAGGTCCAGTCGGCCGGATGCGTGTTGTTCCTGATGGCGGCGTTCTCGGCGGGCAGGCCGAAGGCGTCCCAGCCGATCGGGTGCAGGACATTCCGGCCGCGCAGGAAGTGGTAGCGGGCGAACGCGTCACCGATGGCGTACGCCTCGGCGTGGCCCATGTGCAGGTCACCCGACGGGTACGGAAACATGTCCACCAGGTAGAACCGTTCCCGCGGGTCGGCGGGATCGGTGCTGGCGCGGAACGGCTCTAGCTCCGCCCAGCGCGCCTGCCACTTCTCCTGCACGTCACGGGGGTCATAGCGCTGCGCCAGATCGGCGCTCTCGGCCGCTGTCATTGTTTCCTCACCATTGATTCTGTCCGGCCCGCGGGTGGTAGCCGCCTGCAATGAAAACGCCCCTCGAGACGAGGGGCAGCCGCGCCAACGACGGTAGGTCGGCGCGGCTAGGTAAGAAGCAGCCGGACGGCACGCATGCGCACAGGATAGCGCACGTGCCGCACATCCGCCGCGCTCCCCGCGGGCGTGCGCTATGGTCGCGCGAGGCCGCCGGCGGGGTGGCCGCGGCCACCGCGCATAACCGGCAAAGGGCGGCATCACGTGCGGAAATACATGCGCACGCGGATATCAGCGCGTCTCGTCATTCCCCTTGACCAGCGGCCGCAGAGCCCCTATTCCTACTGAGGAATCCAGCGGCGTGACGGAGGGTAATGGACGGTCGGGGGGATCACGGCGAGCCGGTAGCGATCATCGGGATAGCGTGCCGCTTTCCCGGCGCGCGCGATCCCGCCGAATTCCACGACCTCGCCGTGACCGGACGGCAGATGTTCCAGCCGGCGGTGGCCCTGCCCGGGCGTCCGCTGCGAGCCGCGCTGCTCGACGACTGGACCGTCCCGCCGGTTACGCACGGTGACTATTTTGGCGCCGCGCAGCCCGACCGGGGGCAGCCCGGCCCGGCGCAGTCAGACATGGTGCAGCTCGACCTGGGGCAGCTGGACCCGGGCCCGGTGCTGAAGCTAGCCACCGAGATGGCCGCGCTGGCCCTGACCGACGCGGGGTTGCGCGAGGCGGCCGGGAGCAGCCGGACCGGGCTGATCATCGCGAGCTCCATGCCGGGCTTGTCCGATCTGGTCAGCGGCCAGCTCGGGCTGGCGGCGAGCGGGCCGTATCCGCTGGCCGCGAAGACGTCCTCGCTGCACGCGGTGGCGGCCGCGGCCGCCGCGCTGCAGGCCCGCGAGATCGACCTCGCGATCGCCGGCGGGGCGGAGCTCGGCCTGGATCCGGTCTGGCTGGCGCTGCAGGCCCGGGCGGGCACGCTGGGGACCGACGAGATGCGCGTGTACGCGGCCGACCCGGCCGGGCTGCTGCCCGGCGACGGCTGCGGCGTGGTGATCCTGGTCCGGGCGGCCGACGCGCGGGCGGCGGGGATGGCGGCCTACGCGGAGATCGCGGGCTGGAGCGCGGTGCCCGCCGCTCCCCCGGAACTGGCCAGGCCGGCCCTGGAGCAGGCGTACCGGCGGGCCGGGACCGATCCGGCCGACATCCAGTACATCGAGGGTCAGGGCACCGGGACGGCCGCCGGGGATGCGGCCGAACTCACGGCGTTCACGCAGCTCAGGCAAGGCATGGAGGCTTCGGGGAGAACGGCGGCGCTGGGCGCGGCGGCGGCGGGCATCGGCTACACCCGGGCGGCGGCGGGCATCGCCAGCCTGATCAGGACGGCGGTGGCGATGGCCGCGGGGACGATTCCGCCCGGCCCTGGTGGCGCGCGGCCGCATCCGCTCATCGCCTCGGGTGAGGCACGGCTGCGGTTGCCGGCCGGGCCGGAGCCCTGGCCGGACGGCGGCGCGGGCGCGGCGGAGTCCGCGGGGTCCACGGGGTCTGCGGGGTCCGCGGGGTCCCGGTGGGCGCGGCTCGCCGCGGTGAACTCGCTCGGCACGGCCGATCCGGCGGTGCTGGCGGGGCATGCCGACCTGGGGGACGCCGAGGGGATCCATCTCGTGCTGCGCCGGGAGGGCGAGCGCGACCGCTGGGCCGGACGGCGGCGCCGGGCAGCCCATGCGGGTGCCCGGGAAACGGCGGACCGGGAAGCTGTGGCGCACGAACTAACGGCCCAGGAACCCGCGGCGGCCGGGAGGCATACGGCGGCGCGCGGCGCGGCCGTACCGGGCCAGCCGCAGGTTCCCGCATCGGCGATCCGGGAGGAACAGTCACGGGTTCCCGCCCCGCAGGCCGGGGAAGAACAGCGGCCGGTTCGCGCGTCGGAAGTGCGGGAGGAGGCCGGGCCGCCGCGGGTGTTCGTGTTGCGGGGCGGGGATCCGGGGACGCTGGCCGGGCAGCTCGACGTCATCGCGGCCAGCGCGCCCGCGCTCCCGGACGACGAACTCGAGCAGCTCGCCCGGCGGCTGGCCGTGACTGCGCTCGAGGCCGGGGAACACCCGGATCCGCTGCGGGTCGCGCTGACCGCGGCCAGCCCGCGCCAGCTAGCGGGGCAGGCCGGGGAGGCAGCCCGGCTGCTCCGGACGAGCGGCCCGCAGGCCGGCCTGGCCGGGGGACCGGACATGCGCATCTCGGCCGGCGCGTGCGGCGCGGTGGTGGTGCTGTTCCCGGGCACGGCCGAATCACCGGCCGGGCAGCCCGCGCTGCTCGCCGCGTCGCTGGAGGCGCTGGAGACCCTGGACGCGTTCGGTGTCAGGCCGACCACGGGGGTGGGCTACGGCCTGGCCGAGATCACCGGGCTAGCCTGGGCCGGCTGCATCCCCGCGGCCGAGGCGGCCCGCCTGGTGGCGCAGTGCGGGCAGGTGCTGCGGGCCTGCGCCTGCGGGACGGCGGCGATGGCCCGGGTCACGGCCGAGGAGGACCTGGCCCGGGCGCTGGCGGCACCCGGCCGCCTGCATATCGCGGCCTACGAGGGACCCAGGACGCACGTGCTGGCGGGATCGACCGCCGGCGTGCGCGAGCTAGCCCGGCGGGCCGGGCTGCTCAAGGTAGGAGTCGAGGTCCTCGGCAGCGCGGCCGCGATGCACTCCCCCGGCATGGCCCGGTGCGCCGCACCGCTGCGGAGCGTCCTCGCGGCCACGAGCTTCGCCTCGCCGCGGCGGCGGCTGATCTCCACCATCACCGGCCGCCTGGTCACCGCCGAGGACGACCTCGCCTGGCTGCTGGCCGTGCAGGTCACCCGACCGGTGCTGTTCGCCCAGGCGATGGCGCAGGCGGCCGCGGCGGCCGACCTGATCGTGATCGCCGGGCCGGACGCCGGGCTGGGCAGCCGGGCGGCCGAGTGCGGCGGCGTGCCCGCCGTGGCGATCCCGGCCGGCCGCGGGATGCCGAGGGCTCCCGGGGGCCACGGCGCTTCCGGAACGCACCGGGCCAGCGGGGTCCGGCCGGGGCCTGACCAGGTTGTCTTGGCGCAGGCCGTCGCCGCGCTGTTCGCCGCCGGGGCGATCACCGACCTGGCGCCGTACCTGGGCCAGGCCCGGCCCGCCCGGTCCGGCGGCACGCTGGCCAGCCGGACCGTGCCGCGGATGCGGACGGCGGAACCGCTCGCTCCCGCGCGTCCGGCTGGTTAGCCGCGCGGCTGCTAGCCGGCCGGCTGGTTAACCGACGAGCGCGGTGCATGACCGTTCGACTGGTTGACCGCGAACACCCGGGGCTGCTCCCAGTCCGGTCGCAGCGGCATGCCCGAGACTCCGTCGGCCGCCAGCCGCACGCCCAGCACCTGGTGCAGCTCGATGTGGTTGCGGTCGAATCCGAGCCGGGAGCCGGCCATGTACAGCCGCCAGACCCGGGCGGTACCCAGGCCGACCTCCCGGACCGCCTCGTTCCAGTGCGAGTCCAGGTTGTCACCCCAGGCCTTCAGGGTCTTGGCGTAGTGCTCGCGCAGGTTCTCCTCGTGCCTGACCTCGAAGCCAGTGTCGTGCATGAGCGAGATCAGGTAGCCGGGACCCTCGAGTTCCCCGTCGGGGAAGACGTACCGGTTGATGAACCCGTTCTTGCGGATGGGAGGCTCGATGTCGTTCGGCCGGGTGATGCAGTGGTTGAGCATGCGCCCGCCGACCTTGAGCTTGCTGTACAGGAAGGAGAAGTACGAGGGCAGGTTCCGCTTGCCGATGTGCTCGGTGAGCCCGATGGAGCTGACCGCGTCGAAGCCGGTCTCCGGCACGTCGCGGTAGTCCATGTGCCGGACCTCGGCGAGCTTGGACAGGCCCTCCCGCTCGATCGCGGCCTGGGCCCACGCCGCCTGCTGAGCGGACAGCGTGACGCCGAGCGCCTTGACGCCGTACTCGCGCGCGGCGTGCATCACCATGCCGCCCCAGCCGCAGCCGACATCGAGCAGCCGCATGCCGTCGCTGAGCCCGAGCTTGCGGGCGACCAGGTCGAACTTGTTGTACTGCGCCTCTTCCAGGGTCGCGTTCTCGTCCGGGTAGCAGGCGCAGGTGTAGGCCATCGACGGGCCGAGCACCCACTCGTAGAACTGGTTGGACACGTCGTAGTGGTGGGAGATCGCCTTGGCGTCGCGCGTCTTGGAGTGCAGCCGCCCGGTCAGCCAGCGGCGGCTCAGGACGACCTCCTGCGGCGGCGGCGCCATCCGGTGCACCAGCAGCCGGGGGCCGCCGAGGGCCTGCAGCAGCTTCAGCTTCTCGCCGATGCCGATGCCGATGGCCTGTGCCTTCGTCATCCTGGCGAGGGCCTCGTACATGTCCCCCTCGACGTCGAGCTGGCCGGACACGTAGGCCCGGGCCAGCCCGAGTCCGCCCGGGGCCTGGGCCAGGTAAGCCACGGCGGCCGGCGACCGGACCGTGATCTTGATCGGCGACCCGGGTGCCCCGGCGTGACTTCCGTCGTACGCCACGAACTCAACCGGGGCCTCGGGCCCCGCGAATGACTCGAACACCTCAGCCAGTGCCATCGCATCCGTTCCTTCCGGTCAGCGTCCCCTGACGCATTTCTCGTACAGGCCGAGAAGTCGGCCCTCGCCGTCATAGGCGTGCTTGAGGTCGCGGTACGCCTCGCCGTTGTAACGCTCGTAGAACTCGTCCTCGGCGTAGAACGACTCGGAGTACAGCGACTTGTGCCCGCCCAGCTTGGCCACCTCGTCCTCGATGAGGCGGTTGTAGTAGCCGTCCGCCGGGCCGTTGAGACCGGCCGGCAGCGGCACGGTCCCCCAGAACCCGAAGTTCACGTACACCTCGCCGGGCTGGAGCGGGTACAGGGGCCAGGAGCGCTCGCCACGCAGCCGCAGCGGGCACATCCACACCGGACTCATTCCCACATCTTCCTGGAAGAATCGCAGGAAATCGGCACCACGTTCGACCGGGATCTCGACATCCTGGATGACCGCCTCCCGGGCCGGGAGATGGCGCCGGGCATCGATGCGCCCGGACAGGTTATAGGTGCGATCCAGGGCGACCAGCTTGCGGTAGACGTCCGAGCGCCGGTAGCGGCGCGGCCAGAACCTCCTGACCATGGGCTTCTGGACGCCGAAGGGGCGCGAGCACCAGAACCAGTCGGTATCCCAGCGCCACAGGTAGTCCCGGATGGTGAGGAAGTCCTCCCGGTCCCGGCGGACCGACTGGTAGTAGATCTGCTGGCCGGTGTAGTCGCTGCGCCACGGGGCCACGTCGCTGAACGCGCCGACGGTGAGATAAAGCTCACCGGGCCCGAACGCGGTCCCGTCGACGAAATCGGCCCGGTGCCCCTGGTAACTGCCCTCGGCGGCGATCTGGCTGACGGCCTCCATGCAGGCTTCGGCCGTCTCGAACGGGAAGTGGCGCAGGTGCACGTACGGCCGGACCGGCTCGAGCTCGATGGTGAGGGAGAGACTGTAGCCCAGCGTCCCGTAGGAGTTGGGGAAGCCGCGGAACAGGTCGGCGTGCTCGTTGTCGGCCGTCGCCCGGACGACCCGGCCGTCACCGGTCAGGATCTCCATCTCGGTGACCGACTCGTGCGGCATGCCGCTGCGCAGCGAGGTGGACTCGATGCCGAGCCCGGTGACCGCGCCGCCGAGGGTGATCGTCTTGAGCTGCGGCACCACCAGCGGCATCAGCTGGTGCGGGAGCGTCGCGTCGCAGAGGTCCTCGTAGGTGGTCATGCCCCCGACCCGGGCCGTCCGGGTGACGGGATCGACGCTCAGCACATGGCCGAACGCGGAGACATCCAGCAGGACCGGGCCGGGGCCGCCGGAGGCCTCGCGGAACCTGAACAGGTTAGAGGTGCGCTTGGCCAGCCGTACCGGCGCACCCGGCGGCGCGCCCGCGTAGGCCTCACGCAGCCGGGCTACCGCGGCCTCGTGCTCGCCGTTGGTCGTGCGGACATCCAGCATGGGCATCCTTCCGGTAAAGGGCTGTCACCCATTATGGAAACGACCGGCTACGGACAAACGGGCGGGTTTCACACTAATGGCGAACATCTCCGGCAGTGTATACGGGCACCCGGCTGCTCCCTTGCCGCCTTCGCCCACTGGGTATTTCCCTGACCTCACGGTTCGCATGCCTGGTCCGGGTCCTGGACATCCGCGTCCAGGCCGTGGTCACCAGCCGCAGCAGCGCCTTGAAGACCGGAGCAGGGCGCGTCGGCTCAGGCAGGGCCGCCAGCGACGAAGGATCCTCGCCTGATGCGGGTCTCAACGATGCCCTGGTCGCGGAGCAAACCCACGGCACGGCGCGCGGTGGACCGGGAGATCTCGTACTCATCGATCAGCGTGGAACTCCTTCGCGGTGGGATCGATAGCACGCCTGGTCACGGCATGAATGTACTAGTGCAAGACTCAGACGTCACGGCTCGCAAGCTGGGTCCGGGTCGTGGAAGTCGGGGTCCGGGTCGTGGTCATCGTCGTCCCCGACTCGGTTTCGGCTTCGTCGTAGCTGGCGGCTACTTCCTCCGGGGTCATCGGGAGGCGGGCCAGGGACGGCGGGGTTCCGGCGGTGATCACCTGGCGGAGCAGGAGGGCCATCGAGTATTCCGGCTCGTCGGCCAGGGCGCGGTCGAGCGCCACGTTGGCCAGCGCCCCGTCGCCGGACTGCCAGGCGACGAAGGCCAGCAGGGAGGCGGGGGCGGCTACGTAGCCGGGCTGGGCGCGGCGGGTCAGGTCGGTCCATAGCCGCAGGTGCGCGTCCGTGTGCCCGGGGGTCATCCGGGCCCAGGCGTCGTCCCTGACCCGCAGGTCGCGTAGCGCCACCGTGATCCACGCGAGCTGGTAGTCGGTGGCGTACCGGCCGCCGGACCGGTAGGTGCCGATCATCGAGCCCACCGCGCTGAGGCCTTCGGCGGCGATCATCCGCCGGGCGGCGCCGAGGCGGGACGACTTGCGTACCCGGGCGAGCAACTGGCGGGAGTGCTGCTCGGCGCGGCGGGTGGCCTGGCGCATGGATTCCGCGGCGAGGCCGCCGAGTGGGGCGACCCGGGCCGCCACCGCGGCCCGGTCGGCGAGCACCTGGCCGCCGGCCCGGGCCAGGGCGAACGCGGCCTGGCTGTCCGCGGCGAACGGCGTGCCCGCGGGCGGGCAGCAGGCCGGCTCGGTGCACAGGTAGGACCAGTAGCGGCGGCCCTCGACGCGCAGGATGTCGCCGACGTCGATCCCGGCCGGGCCGGCCGCGGCGAGCAGCGCCTGCGCCACCGGGTCGACCAGCGGCCGGGGACCGTAGCCGACCGCTACCAGGGTGGTGAGCTGCTGGGCGGCGAGCACGCCGACGGCGTGCGCGGCCAGGTCCGCCGCGATCCCGGCGCCCGGCGGGTCGGGCAGGTCATAGCGGAGCGTGACCTTGATGTGGTCGCCGGGCCCCGTGATCCCGACCACTACCAGGCTGGTCCGCGGGGCAAAGCCGAGCAGGTGCGGGACGATCGTGAGGAGCGCCTCCGGCGAGTCGGCGCGCAGCGGGACGGGAGGCGGCTCCGGGATCGGCTGGGCGCCAGGGGTCTGATGGGAGCCGGAGGCCTGATGGGAGCCGGAGGCCTGATCGGAAGGCGGGGTGTCGTCACCCGCGGTGAGCGCTTGGGTCATGATCCCAGCGTCGGGGCGTGGGGAGACACGGACCAGGCGGCCAGGGAGAGCCTGTGGATAACTTGGAGTTATCCACAGATATCGTGAGATACCACGCGGGGTCTTGACAGTGGCGCCGGGCTACAGGCTGATGCCGAGCAGGGCGTCGACGGTGTCCCGGACGAGGCGGGCGCCCGCCAGGTCAGCGGGGGTGAGGGCGGCGGGAGACGTAGCCAGCACGGCGTCGGCCCACTGGTCGACCACGGCCAGCGCGCCCGGGGCGTCGAGGTCGTCGCCGATCCGCGCGCGCACGCCGGAGAGCACCAGCTCGGCCGGGCCCGCCGGGCCGGTTCCCGGCTGCACCTCGAGGCGGGCGGCCTCGACGTGGGCCAGGGCGGCGCGCCAGCGGTCCAGCCGGGCCTGGGCGTCGGCGAGGACGGCGTCGGTCCACTCCCAGTCGGAGCGGTAGTGGTGCGCGAGCAGGGCCAGCCGGATGGCCATGGGGTCGGTGCCGTCCGCCACCAGGCGGCTGACGAAGACCAGGTTCCCCAGCGACTTGGACATCTTCTCGCCGAGATAGCTGACCATGCCGGCGTGGGCATAGACCTGCGCGAACACGTCGGCGGCGGGCGCAACGGGGGGGCTCGGGGGGGTTGTCCCCCCCGGAGGCAGCAGAGCGACCCGGGCGTGCGAGGCGCTCATCTCGTGGTGCGGGAACACCAGGTCGGAGCCGCCGGCCTGGACGTCGAAGGCGTTACCCAGGTACTCGGTGGCGATCGCCGCGCACTCGACGTGCCAGCCGGGCCGGCCGCGGCCGAACCGCGATGCCCAGGCCGGCTCACCGGGCCGCTCCGCCCGCCACACCAGGACGTCGAGCGGGTCCTTCTTGCCGGGACGGTCCGGGTCACCGCCGCGCTCGGCGGCGATCGCGGTCATCTCGGCCACGTCGTAGCCACTGGGCGTGCCCGGTCCGGACAGCGAGCCGAACCCCTGGTCCGCCGACCGGGCGAAGTAGACGTCCTCGTCCACGTTGTACAGGGCGCCCCGGTCGGCCATCCGGGTGCTGAACCGCTCGATGACCGGCAGCGCCTCGACCGCGCCGATCAGGTGAGCCGGCGGCAGGACGCGCAGCGCCTCCATGTCCCCGCGGTAACGCTGGATTTCGCGGCGGGCCAGCTCACGCCAGTCCTCGCCGTCCCGGTCGGCCCGCTCGAGCAGGGGGTCGTCGACGTCGGTGACGTTCTGTACGTAGACCACGGTGTGCCGGGCGTCCAGCCAGGCCCGGACCAGCAGGTCCCAGGCGGTGTAGGTGGCGGCGTGGCCCATGTGGGTGGCGTCGTACGGGGTGATGCCGCAGGCGTACAGGGTGGCGACCCTGCCTGCCGCGGCCGGGACCAGCTCACCGGTGGCCGTGTCGTACAGCCGCGGTTCCGGGCCGCTCCCCGGCAGTACGGGGACATCCGCTCGGCGCCAAGACTCCATGATCGCCAGGTTATCGCGCGGTCAGCGGATGCTGTGCTAACGGATGCTGGGGGCGAGGCCCGGGGGCTGGCGGGTCTGGGTGGCTTGCTCGAAGGCGTAAGCCAGGGCGATCAGGCGCGGCTCGGTCCAGCGGGCGCCGACGAAGGACAGGCCGACCGGCAGCCCGGACACGTACCCGCACGGCACGGTGACCGCCGGGCAGCCGGCCACGGCGGCCGGCCCCGAGGTGTGGAAGACGTCGTGGTCGCCGAGCACGTAGTCGGTCAGGCAGGCCGGGTTGGCGGTCAGCGACACGATGGCGTCCAGGTCGTGATCGGCCAGCGGGGTGGAGATCGCGGCCCGGGCGAACCGGGTGGCGTCCCGGCGCGCGGCCAGGTACCCGGGGTCGGCCAGGTCGCCGCTGGTCGCCTCGGCCAGCTCGAAGATCTCCTGGCCGAACCGGGAGAGCACCAGGCCCGCGTTCCGCTTGTTGAAGTCGATCAGCTCGGCCAGCGAGCCCGGCAGCACGCCGCCGGTGCTGAACTGCGCGACATAGGACAAGTAGGCGTTGATCCCGTACTTGAACTCGTAGTGCAGCGCGGTGAACTCCGGCTCGCCGATCTTGTCGGCATCGGGCAGCGTCACCGGGTCGGTGACGATGGCACCCAGCGAGCGCAGCCGGGCCACCGCCTGGTCGAGCACGGCGGCGGTGACCGGGTCGGCGCCCGCCGACCCGTCGCGCCAGATACCGAGCCGGGCGCCGTCCAGTGCGGCGCCATCGAGGGCATGGGTGTAGGAGGCACCGGATGGGTCAACCCCGGCTCGTTCGGCCAATTCGTTTTCGGCGGCTGAGACCGGGTCCTCGGGGTCGGCGGCGGCCAGCACTCCCAGCAGCGCCGCCGCGTCCGAGACCGACGCGGCCATCGGGCCGGCGGTGTCCTGCACCGGCGAGATCGGCACGATGCCGCGACGGCTGACCAGCCCGTTGGTGGGCTTGATGCCGACGATCCCGCAGGCGCTGGCCGGGGCCATGATCGAGCCGTCGGTTTCGGTGCCGACCGCGAGCGGCGCCAGCCCGGCGGCCACCCCGGCGGCGGATCCCGAGCTCGACCCGGACGGGTTGCGGTCCAGCGCGTACGGGTTGGCGGTCTGGCCGCCGAGCGTGGACCAGCCGCTGGTCGAGTGGGTGGCCCGGAAGTTGGCCCACTCCGACAGGTTGGCCTTGCCGATAATCACCGCGCCGGCCTCGCGCAGCCTGGTGACCAGGAAGGCGTCAGCGGGTTCGGCGTTGAGCAGGGCGGGAGAGCCGGCCGTGGTCGGCATGCCCGATACCTGAACGTTGTCCTTGACCAGCACCGGGATGCCCTCGAGGGGTCCCCGCGGCCGGCCCGCCGCGCGGGCCGCGTCGGAGGCCGCGGCCTCGGCCGGGGCGTCCGGGTTCACCGTGATGACCGCGTGCAGGGCCGGGTTCAGCCGGTCGATGCGCTGCCGGTAGAAGCCGGTCAGGGCGGCCGAGCTGAGCGTGCCCGCGGCCATCGCGGCCTGCACTCCGGCCAGCGACGGCTGGCTCACGCTGACCTGGGTACCCGGGATCACGTCGCGAAATTCCGGCATGCGGGAAGGATAACGGTGATCATGGTCAACACTGAAGAGCCCGTCACGGTCCTCACCGGCCGGACTCAGCGCCGGGCCAGGCGCAGGCCGTTCTCGATGGCGCGGGCCGAGGTCCTGACCCGGCCCAGGAGCTGCGCCCGCTGCTCGGCGGGCGCCCGGACCAGCGGGTAGGGCACGGTGAGGACGGCCGCCATCCGCTTGCCGTGCATGACCTGGGCGGCGGCCGCCCAGACGCCCTTGTGGATCTCTTCCTCGCTGGTCGCGTAGCCCTGCTGGCCGGCCTGGACGATCTTCTTCTCGAGCAGGATGGCGGCCTCGGGGTCCCGCTCGGCCAGCGGGGCCAGGAACTCCTTGCGGACGCTGGGAGCCACGCTGGCCAGCAGCAGCCGGGCGCTCGCCCCGCGGTCGATCGGGAGCGGCTGGCCGGCCTCGAACGAGATACGCAGCTGCTGCCCGGACTCGACCCGGTGGACGCACACCGCCGAGCGGCCGATAAGCCGCACCAGGATGACGGTCTCGCCGGTCTGCCCGGACAGGTCGCGCATGACCGGATCGGCCACGTCGATGATGCTCTCGGCGACCTCAGCCGCCCGGGCCAGGCCGATGAGCCGGGCGGAGAGCCGGTAGCTGCCCCGCTCGTCGCCGGCCAGCAGCCCGGTCTCGCGCAGCAGCGTGATGTAGCGGTACACGCTGGGCAGCGCGATCCCGGTGCGTTCGGCGAGTTGACGGGCGGTGAGCGTGTGCTCGTCGACGGAGAACGTGAGCATCAGGGCAAGGACGCGGCGTGCGCCCTCACACCCGTGCGCGGCGTTCGCCTCCGGCGGCATTTTGACCGCGGAAGCTCTGGCCATCGCCCCTTCTCGGGTAGTCAGAACTTAACTATCGGGTGATGATAACGGTGTTTGTCGTATACCGTCAATCAAAATTCAATCTCTGTGCGACATAGTAGCGATATAACGGTGGCGTGCTCAGGTCTTTGCAGCAAACGATTGCGCGGGACGGATGCCGGCGGGCGGGTGTCAGGACACCGGGGGCCAGCCGGGCGGGGCGAGCAGGTAAGCTCCGCCGACCAGGGCGCCCAGGGTGACCAGCACGAACAGCGTGACCCAGAGGCCGGCCGGGGCACCGGTCAGGCGGGCGAGCTGGTCGGCGTCCGAGCCGCGCGTCCACCGCTGGTGCCGTCCCATCGAGCCGCGGGCCAGCTCGAACGCCGGGCGCACCCCGCCGAACAGCAGGAACCAGGCGGCCAGGTAGGCGAACCCGGCCTGCACGGCGGCGCTGGCGTAGTAGCTCACCGCGAACACGCCGGCCGCGGTGAGCAGCACCGCGACCGCGCCGTAGAGGTTGCGGATGGCCAGGAACGTCGCGGCCAGCAGGACCAGGACGAGCCAGAGCATCGCGGTCAGGTGCCGCGCCGCCAGCAGCCAGGCGGCACCCGCGCCGAGCAGGGACGGCATGACGTAGCCGGCCGCCGCGGTGAGCACCAGGCCCGGGCCCGCCTGCTTGCCCCGCGAGTAGGTCACGCCCGAGCTGTCGGAGTGCAGCCTGATGCCGTCGAGGCGCCGCCCGGACAGCACCGACACCAGCGCGTGGCCGCCCTCGTGCGCGATCGTGATGACCTTCCCGGCCAGCCGCCAGGCGGGGGTGTTCAGCACCACGACCAGCGCGATCAGCCCGGTCAGGGCGATCACCCAGGCGGGCGGCAGCGGCTGGGTGCCGGAGACCCGGTCCCACAGCACGGCGATCACGTGCACCGCAAGGCTCCTTTACGGTTTCGGCAGCCAGGAGACGTGGCCGGCCAGCAGGGCGTAGCCGACGAAGGTCACCGCGTCGATCAGGAAGTGCGCGATGAGCAGCGGGGTGACCCGGCCCCAGCGGCGGTAGAGGTAGCCGAAGATCACGCCCATGACGGCGTTGCCGATGAACCCGCCCACCCCCTGGTACAGGTGGTACGAGCCGCGGATCACCGCGCTCAGGGCGATGGCCCGGGACGGCCGGACGCCGAGCAGGTCCAGCCTGCTCAGCAGGTACCCGACGACGATGACCTCTTCCACGGTGGCGTTCTGCGCCGCGGACAGGATCAGCACCGGGAACCGCCACCAGATGTCCGGCAGGTTCTCCGCCACCACGTTCAGCTCGACGCCGATGTGGAAGGCGATCAGGTACAGGACCAGGCCGCTGCCGCCGATGAGCGCGGCCAGCACGGCACCGCGGGCCAGGTCCCGGCCCGGCTCCCTGGCGTCCACCCCGATCGAGGACGGCCGCTCCCCCGCCCGGGCCAGCAGGTAGAACACCAGCAGCACCGGGGCCAGCGACAAGGTGATGTTCAGCAGCTGCAGGATCAGGTCGAGCAGCGGACGGCCGGGGGACAGCGAGCCGTTGAGGGTGGCGGTCTGCTTGCTGAGCGACTGCTTCGCGGTCAGCGATCCGATAAGCGAGACCAGCGCGTAGATGCCGCTGGCGCCGAGCGAGACGGCGAAGACCGCGACGATCTCCCAGCGCTGCAGCCGCGGCGGCGGTGGCGCGAGGCCGGCCAGCGGCGCGGCCTGGGGCCCGGGACTGGCCTGAGGCCCGGGAGCGGCCTGCGGCGCCGGGGGGCTGGTCGAGATGTCGTCCGTCATCGCCCTTCAGTATCACCGAACCCGACGAGCCGAATAGCCCGCTACCGGCCGAGCCACTAAGCTCGGTAGATCAGCGCGGGACCGCGTGTCCGCCAGGTTTCTCCATCCAGCAGAGGTCGCCATGTCCGGGTATCAGCCCTATCCGTCGAGCGGCACGACCGTCGAGCCGGAACGAGGCGAGGCCCCGCCTTCGGTGCAGAAGGCCGTCAAGCTCATGTACGCGGGAGCGGCCGTCAGCACGGTCAGCCTGATCGTCTCGGTGATCCTCCCGCTGGCCAACGTCGCTGCCAGCAAGGCCGCGCTCAAGAAGGACCACCCCAAGCTGACCGTGAGCCAGGTCAACCAGGCCTTCAACCTGGGGATCGCGGTGGCCATCTTGTCCGGCGCGGTCGGCGCGGTGCTGTGGCTGTGGATGGCCCGGGCGAACGGCCAGGGCAAGAACTGGGCCCGGATCACCTCGAGCGTGTTCTTCGCGCTGGCGACCGTGAGCCTGTTCAGCGTCCTGAACGCGCCGTCGGTGCTCGGCATCATCTTCGCGGTGGCGCTGTGGGTCGTCGGGCTCGGCGCGATCATCTACCTGTGGCGCGGGGAGTCGAGCGCGTTCTTCAAGCCGCGGCAGACCTTGTGAGCCCGGCTCCGGTCGTCCTCGCCGCGGTCCCGACCCTGTTCGGCCCGGACGGCGAGCTGGACCGGGACGCCAACCGCGCGCTGTACACGCTCATCGCCGGGCTGCTCGACGGCATGCTGGTGGCCGGGACCACCGGCGAGTTCCCCGCGCTCGACGACGACGAGCGGCTGTGGCTGGCCGAGCAGGCACTGGCGGAGGCCGGCCCGGATCGCGTCATCGTGCATATCGGCGCCCCCGACGCCCGCCACGCGGCCCGGCTGGCCCGGGCGGCGGTCGCGCTCGGCGCCCGGCGCATCGCGGCGATCACGCCCTACTACTTGCCGGCCCGCCCCGACGAGCTCGTGACCCACTACCGGTCCGTACGCGAGGCCGCGCCAGAGGCCGAGCTTTACGCCTACATCTTCCCCGAACGGACCGGGCTCACCGTCTCCCCCTCCCTGCTCGCGGAGGCGGCCCGGGCGGCGGACCTGGCCGGCGCGAAGATCAGCGGATCCGCCTCGGCCGACCTGGCCGGGTACGTCGCGGCCGCGCCCGGGCTGCGGATCTTCTCCGGGAACGACGCCGACCCGTGGGCGGTTACGCGGGCGGGGGGCGAGGGCGTGATCTCCGGGCGTAGTTCGGCTTACCCGGAGCTGTATGCCGCGCTGGTCAAGGACCCGTCCTGCCAGGAGCAGCTGAACCGGGTGGTGGCACTCGGGGCGAGCATCGGCCGGCTCAAGCACGCGCTGCGGGCACGCGGGCTGGCCGGGACGGCCGCCCGGATGACCGTCGACCCGCCTGATCCGCAGCTGGCCGCCGCGATCGAAGCCGAAGTGGCGGCGCTTCCGCAGTTACCTGTTCTTAACCTGGCCGCGTCAACCCGGGCCGGGGGTGACGCGTCATTTTCTGTAGAGGCCCGGCGTTAGCGGGGCGCCGGGCCTCTGCAAAGCTCGGCAGGCGGAAGCCGAGCGGCAGGCCCGGCGAGAGCGGGGCGCCAGGCTTGGCCTGGCGTGAGCGGGGCGCCGGAGCCCGTCGATAGTTCCGTCCCGGCTGATGCGATGTCCGGCTGGCCCTCCGGGGCCAGCCCGGTTTGCCGCCGGCGCCGGCCGGCCGCGTTGCGGCACGCTCTCCGAGCGCGGGAGAAGCGCTGATCACGGTCGTTGCCTGATGATTCGCTGAACGTGTGATACGGAAAATCTTAACGTCGCACCTCTGGACTATTCACGAATGGTGACGTAAGCAGGTGAAAGGGAGCTAGAAGGTCTAGACCGTCTGAAGCTGGGAGGGAACCCTGTGGCTGACGCGTGGATGCCGGGCGCCAGATGCATCCGGGCCCGGGTCGACGGGGGACAGCTGGGGGGCGGGGCACCGCGCGTGGTCTGGCTGACGCTAGGCGCCGATCCGCGCACCGTTTCCGTCTGGTCGGCCGCGCAGCGGCTGAACCAGGAGGAGCGGCCGCCCCACCTGGTGTGGGATCCGCTAACAGGTGACATCGCGCAGTTGCTGCCGATCGTCCGGGCCGGCTGCGCGCTGGGCATGCCCGAGCACCTGGACTACGAGCCAGGCCGGCCGACGGTCCAGGCCGCGAGCGTGAACCGGGAGGGCCGGCTATGCGTGCAGATCGGGGTGCTCGGCTCGCCCCGGGAACCGTTCACCAGTTTCCAGATGATCGGGCTGGCCGCCATCTTGGGCTGGCTCGACTCGTGGCACATCCCGCGGCGCTGGCCGGCCGGGCCGCCGGCCCCTTACCGCCAGCTGACACGGCCCCGCAGCCGGGCCCTGTGGGCGCGCGGCGGCCACTACGGCGCCTCCCAGGTGCCCGAGTGCGACAACCTCGGCCCCGGCGGCATCGACATCGAGCACCTCACCCGGGTGGACGTCAGCACCTCGCGGGAACTGCCGGAACCCATCTGCACCAACGGGTCGCCCATCCGGCTGAGCGCTCACCCCGCCCGCGAGATCCCCGGCTTGAGCCCCGCCGCCGTCTGACCGCGCGACCGCGAGGTGCTCGCGGTCGCGTTGCCGCTCGCCATTTTGGGCAGAGGGCGAGGGTTCGGTTCACGAGGCGGGTGGTGCCCGTGGTACGCCTGATGTCCTGCCGCGGCGTCTCCGACAAAGCGGATAACAACATCGATGTGGCATTGATGTTGCCTCAACGACATCAAAGTGGCATGGGTGTCGTTGCCGGAGATCGGATGAGGGCCGAGGCGAGTCACAGTCGGGGCTTGTGATGTAGATGCGGATGCAGGCGAGGGGCCGGGCTGAGGGCGCCGGAGGCGAGTGGGTATCAGAGGGCTCAATGATCATCGTTGCTGGCAGGACGGTGAGGTTCGGTTGGCTAAAAAGGTTTTCTGCTGGCGGTACACGGCTGTCGAAGCAATAGGCTGTGGTGATGAATGACCGGCTCGTGTGGATCGACTGTGAGATGACAGGGCTCGACATCGAACGGGACGCGCTCGTCGAGATCGCGTGCCTGGTGACCGACGGCGAACTCAACCTGCTGGACGAGGGCGTCGACCTGATCATCAAACCCCCGGCCGAGTCGCTGGAGACGATGCCGGACGTGGTCCGCGAGATGCACACCGCCTCCGGGCTGCTCGACGAGCTACCCGGCGGGATCAGCGTGGACGAGGCGGCCGAGCTCGTGCTCGACTACGTGCGCGGGCACGTCAAGGAACCGGGGAAGGTGCCGCTGTGCGGCAACTCGATCGCGACCGACCGCTGGTTCATCGCGCGCGACATGCCCGAGCTCGACGCTTACCTGCACTACCGCATGGTCGACGTGTCCAGCATCAAGGAACTGGCCCGGCGCTGGTTCCCGCGGGCCTACTTCGCCTCCCCGGCCAAGCACGGCGGCCACCGGGCGCTGGCGGACATCAGGGAGAGCGTGCAGGAACTGCGTTACTACCGCGAGGTGGTGTTCGTCCCGCAGCCCGGCCCGGATTCCGCCACGGCGCGGGAAGCCGCCAAGCGGTACGCCGAGCCGGCCAGCGAAGCCGCCCGGGGCACTCACGGCATGTGACGCGCGCGGGCGCGAGGACCGCTATACTCGTGTTCAGCCGCGCGATGCCTTCCGGGCAGCGCGCGTTCTGCTGTCGCCCGGCCGGTAGCTCGGTGACGATGGTGGGTGTAGCTCAGCTGGTTAGAGCGCCAGGTTGTGGTCCTGGATGTCGGGGGTTCGAATCCCCTCACTCACCCCAGAGGAAGTGCAGGTCAGCAGGGTCGGCCCGGATAACGGGCCGGCCCTTCTGCTATCTGGTCCGGCGCGGTGCCGGGTTTCCAGGAATCTGGATTTCCGGGCTTGGAGGCCGGGGGTTGACTATGTAGCGGGCTTTTGCTAATAGCATCGAGTCCGTGCTTACAGGTTCCGTCTCTGCCGGTCTGTCCTATCGTGCTGACGCACGGTCCGGAGGCTGCGATGAGTAATGACTGGCCACGCGGGTGGTACAACGACGAGCCGGACCGGCCGGGGCCGGCGGGCCGGCGGACGCAGCCTGGTTTCACGCCTGGGCAGCAGCGTCCCGGGCCCGGCGCGGACCAGGCCGCGTGGCCCTCGCAGCCACCGCCGCGTTCGGCACTAGGCGGCGGCGGAGGCAGGGGCGGATACCGGGTGCCGGGCCGGCGCGGGGGGCGGCGGTGGCTGCGGCCGCGGCGCATCCTCGCCATCCTGGCCGGGCTGGTGGTGCTGATCGTGGTGGTGGCCGTGGCCGTCTACTTCAGCGTGAGCTCCAAGCTGACCAAGGCCGACGTGCTGACGCCGTCGTCGCTGACTTCGGCCGGGACGAACTGGCTGATCACGGGGTCCGACAGCCGCGCCGGGCTGAACAAGAAGGAAGAGAACCAGCTGGCCCTGGGGCACAACATCCCCGGCCAGCGCTCCGACACGATCCTGCTGCTGCACGTGCCCGCTAACAGCACCCGGCCCACGCTGGTCAGCCTGCCGCGGGACTCCTACGTGCCGATCCCCGGGCACGGCTACAACAAGCTCAACGCGGCCTACGCGTTCGGCGGCCCTAAGCTGCTGGTGCAGACCGTGCAGAACGTGACCGGGCTGCCTATCAACCACTACATGGGCATCGGCTTCGGCGGGCTGGTCGGCGTGGTCAACGACATCGGCGGCGTGCGCGTGTGCCTGCCCGGGCCGATGAAGGACCCGAAGGCCGGCCTGAACCTCAAGGCGGGCTGCCAGGTGCTCAACGGAGACCAGGCGCTCGGCTTCGTCCGGACCAGGAACTTCGCGCAAAGCGACCTCCAGCGCGAGCAGGACCAGCGGATCCTGATCAAGGGCATCCTGACCAAGATGACGTCACCGGGCACGCTGGCCAACCCGTTCGCGGTGATCCCCGCGGCCAACGGCGCGGCTGGCGCGATCACGATCGACCAGGGCACCGGCCTGAGCCAGCTGGTCTCCGTCGCGTTCGCGCTGCGCAACCCGGTGACCACGACGGTGCCGATCGCGAACGCGAACCTGAGCACCGCGGCCGGGTCGGCCGTGCAGTGGAACCGCACCGAGGCCCTGCAGTTCTTCCACGACCTTGGCCATGACCAGGCGCTGCCAAAGGATCTCGTCACCGGCTCGTCCGTCCAGGGCACGGCTTAGCTCATCCCGGGTAGCTCTCTCACCAGCCATGTGTACGCAGGCGGGGATGCTGGGTACATGTACTGAACAGTCGGTTCATAACGGTCCGTGTGCCCATTTACATGAACCTTCATGGATTGACGCAGTACCTACCGTGTTTGGTACGTTCGCTGCGGTACGGACCCACCGGGTCACGTCTGCAGCCGGAGGTCAGATGGACGATCGCACGGTCCCTCGGCCAGACGGGGGCGAGGGACCCGCTCTCAACGGCGGCGGAGAGCCGCACGCGCTGTCCGCGCGCGAGGCGGAAGTCATGTCGCTCATCGCGGACGGCCAGACCAACGGGGAGATCGCCGCTCACCTGTTCCTGGCCGAGAAGACCGTGAAGAATCACGTCCGGCGCATCTACTCCAAGCTCGGCGTCGGCTCGCGGCCCGCCGCCATCGCCTACTGGCGCGAGGCCGGACCCGCGACGCGGTAGGCCCGGGGGCGGGGGATTCGCGCGGTTCGCCGCCGGGTGGAGACCTTATCCAGGCGGCATTCAGGTTATCCTCAGCGTGGCGGGCGACAATACAGAATATGGAAACGCTGACCGATGCGAGGCAGCGACCGGATGCCAGGCTGCTTGTCGTCGAAGACGAGCCGAACATCCTCGAGTTGCTGTCCGCAAGCCTGCGCTACGCGGGTTTCGACGTCGTCACGGCGGCCGCCGGAACCGAGGCCGTCCAGGCCGCTCAGCGTCACCGGCCTGACCTCATCGTGCTCGACGTCATGCTGCCCGACATGGACGGCTTCGATGTCATCCGGCGGCTGCGCGGCGGCGGCGCCCGCATCCCGGTGGTCTTCCTGACCGCCCGGGACGCCACCGAGGACAAGATCCGCGGCCTCACCCTGGGCGGTGACGACTACGTCACCAAGCCGTTCAGCCTGGAAGAGGTCATCGCCCGGATCCGCGCCGTGCTGCGCCGGACCCGCGGTGACGGCGTCGAGCCGACGCCCCGGCTGACCTTCGCCGACCTCGAACTCGACGAGGAAAGCCACGAGGTGTGGCGGGGCGGGGAGCAGATCCAGCTCTCCCCCACCGAATTCAAGCTGCTCAGGTACTTCATGAGCAACGCCAACCGGGTGCTGTCGAAGATGCAGATCCTCGACCACGTTCTGGGATTACGACTTCCGCGGCGACACCGGCATCGTCGAGTCCTATGTGTCCGTGCTGCGGCGCAAGGTCGACACCAAGGAGCCGCGGCTGATCCACACGCTGCGCGGCGTGGGGTACGTGCTGCGGCTGCCCTCTTCCTGAGGTCTGTGAGCGAGGCATGACGGCGGAAGCACCGAGCCCGCCCGTCCGCGGGACGGGACGGCGCTGGCAGGCCCGGCGCTGGCAGGCCCGGCGCTGGCAGGCACTGCGGCAGGCGGCCAGCCGGACGTCGCTGCGGACCAGGCTGCTCGCGTCGCTGCTCGCCCTGGTCATCGCCGCGCTGGCCACCATGGCGTGCGTCGGGCTCTCGCTGCTCAGCGGCCAGCTCATCGGATCGCTCGACAACACCATCCAGCAGCAGACATCCACCGGGGTCGCGAACTGCGCCCAGGACTTCGCCAACGGAACCGTGGCCGGCTGCGCGGTCGACTCCGAACTGTACTGGATCTCCCCCAGCGGCCAGGTGACCTTCGTCCCGACCCCCGTTTCGTCGGGTTACAACAGGTACATCGGTTCGGGTGAGATCCCGTCACCGCCGGTCATGACCGCAAGCGCGGCGTCCTGGCTGGCCCACCACCAACAGCAGGGCATGACCGTCCAGGCCAAGTCGGGGGGCGGCCGGTGGCGGCTGATGGGCTTCCAGACCACCGACCCGAATACCGGTGCCTACACCGGCACCGTGGTCCTCGCGGTCAGCGCCAACAGCGCCTACAACACGCTGAAGGAACTGACCGTGGTGGACGTGATCGTGAGCGCGGCGATCCTCGTCGTCCTGACGATCGTCGGGTTCGCGGTGGTCCGGGCGAGCCTGCGGCCGCTGACCGACATCGAGGAGACCGCGGGCGAGATCGCGGACGGGCACCTGAACCGGCGGGTGCCCGAGCGCGACCCGCGCACCGAGATCGGCAGCCTGGGCCGGTCACTGAACATCATGCTGAGCCAGATCGAGGCCGCCTTCCACTCACGGGAGGAATCCGAGGCGGCAGCGCACCAGTCCGAGGAACGGATGCGCCGCTTCATCGCCGACGCCAGCCACGAGCTGCGTACCCCGCTGACCGCGATCCGCGGCTTCGCCGAGTACTACCGTCAGCGCGGCGGGCTGGTATCGCACTGGGACCGGGACGAGGCGCCAGCGGCCGTGGCGCTGGCCTCGGCCGGCGGCGGGTTGCTGCCCGACGACCTGGACCGGATCATGCAGCGGGTGGAGAAGGAAGCGGCCCGGATGGGGCTGCTGGTCGAGGACCTGCTGCTGCTGGCCCGGCTGGACCAGCAGCGGCCGCTGGCCCACCAGCCGATCGACCTACTCTCGCTGGCCGCCGACGCGGTTCACGACACCCGGCTGCTCGCCCCGTCCCGGACCATCGAGCTGTCAGTCCAGCCCGGGGCGGCGTTCCTGGTCACCGGGGACGAGCCGCGGCTGCGGCAGGTCATCGGGAACCTGATGAGCAACGCGCTCACCCACACCCCGGACGGGACGCCCATCGAGGTGTCGATCGGATCGGGGACGCTCGACCCGCGGGTCCCCGATTCGCCGGCCGCCGTGACGCTCGACGTGACCGACCACGGCCCCGGGATGTCCCCGGAGCAGGCCCACCGCGTGTTCGAGCGCTTCTACCGCGCCGACCAGGCCCGGACGCGCGCCACCGGCGGCAGCGGGCTCGGCCTGGCCATCGTGAACGCGCTCGTCGCGGCGCACGGCGGGGTCGCCTCGGTGCGGACCGCACCCGACCGGGGCGCGACGTTCCGGATCGCGCTGCCGCTCGATCCCGATGCCCAGGGGGGCATGGCCGCGGACGACGACCTGGACGACCTGGACGAGACGCCGGCCGAGACCGGCGGGGCGGACCAGGCCGAGGCGACGGCCGAGACGGACGGGCACACCGTGACGTTCGGGGGCAAGGGTTAGGGCGCTGGCCGGCTAGGGCAGGCGGGGGGCCGGGGCGGGGAGGCTACCCCGTTCGGTCCAAATCTTTGGTGCCAAACGGGTGGGCGCAGCGCGGTCAGTTCCAGCATTGCCAGGAACTGGGGTTGGTGAAGAGCGTGAAGCGGGAAACCGCGTCGCTGACGTGGTACAGCGCGTTGCACGCGGCGGTCGTGTCGACCGGGGCCGACGGCGCGGTGCAGTACCAGCCGGTGGCGTTGTCCGCGACCAGCTTGCCGGTGCCGAGGCCCGCCTGGGCGCAGTAGCTGGCGAAGTCGAGCGGGCCCAGGTACCGGTTGACGCGCCAGCACTGCCAGGCGTTGGGGTCGCTGAAGTTGGTGGTCACGTCGATCACCTTGCTGCTGCTCAGGTGGTACGACCACGCGCAGACGCTGCCGACGTTGAGCGCCAGCGACGGGTAGAGCGTGCAGCGCCAGCCGTAGGCGTTGGCGGTGACCACTTCGGCGGCGTGGTGGCCGATGTGCTGGCAGTAGCCGTTGAAGTTGGGGACGCCCAGGTTGTGCGGCGTCACCCCGCCGCTGGGGCCGGACTTGTGAGTCGGCTTGGGGGTGGCCTTGGCCTTCTTCTTGGCGTTGGCCGGACGCGCCGTCTTGTCCGGGAGCGAGGCCGAGCTGGTCGCGTGCGGGTGCTTCTTCTTGTGCGCCGATGGCGTCGCGGACGGCGACGGCGACGGCGTGTCGACGGCGCTGGCCGAGACCTGCTGCGTGCTGGGGGCCGGGCCGGCCTTGAAGCCGAGGCTGGAAGCCGCCCCCTTGCCCGGGGCCACGAGCACGAACGCGGCGACGAGGATGCCGACCAGGGCGAGCGGCCCGGCCCCGAACAGCAGGATGTTCATCAGCGGGCCGCGGCTGCCCCAGGACGGGAGGGGGACGCGGCGGCGGGACGGGGCGGACGGGCTGGCGAAGGGGCCGGCGGTCGGGGTGCTGGGGTACCAGCCCACCGAGGCGGGGTCGTCAGGGGGGTCAGCTGGGGCGGGAAC
Source organism: uncultured Actinomycetota bacterium (assembly GCA_963839095.1). Lineage (GTDB taxonomy): Bacteria > Actinomycetota > Actinomycetes > Streptosporangiales > Streptosporangiaceae > Palsa-504. The sequence continues at coordinate 26,910 of CAWIUF010000037.1, forward strand.
GCGCGGGACGGGGCCGGTGAGGGTGGGGCCGTCGGCTCTGGGTCCCGATCCGGGGGCGGGAGCGGCGGAGGCAGGCGGGGGCGGGTCAGGTGCTGGTGGTACGGGAGGGGCAGACGGTGCTGGAGGTGCGGCGGTGCGGCTGGTGCGGACGATGCGGGCGGTGCTGCTGGGGCGGGCGGGGCTGTTGATGCGGGCGGTGCTGCGGCATGGGCGGCTCGGATGGCACGGGCGGCTTGGGCTTGGACGCGCCGAAGCTCGGCGGGATCCCGCCCGGGCCCGGCTGGTTCCCGGCCTGCCCAGGCCCCCCGGCCTGGTCTGCGGCCGGACGGCCGTCATTTCCGCTCACGATGGCGCCAACTTCCCCAGGTGTCCCCGACAACAATGTCCTGATCTGTCGCCCCAATGGGGACCAATTGTAGGGGTCTGACCCAGGTCAGCACCGGAAGTCGGCGTATCTAGGCCGACAGGGCTGCCCGGGCCGCCGACCGGACCCCTTCGGCGTAGGACGCGCCGAACAGGCAGGCGTGCACCAGCAGGGGATGCAGCTGGTGGAGCGGGATCCGGTCCCGCCAGCCCGCCGCGAGCGGCGCCGTGTCGTTGTAGCCGGCCAGGATGCGGTCCAGGTCGGGCGCGCCGAACAGGGCCAGCATCGCCAGGTCGGTCTCCCGGTGGCCGCCGTGGGCGGCCGGGTCGATGAGCCAGCCCCGGTCGCCGGACCAGAGCACGTTCCCGGCCCAGCAGTCGCCGTGGATGCGGCTGGGCGGCTCGGCCGGCCCGGCCAGCGTCCCGATCCGGTCCGTCACCGCCTCGACCAGCCGGGCGTCCGGGTGGCCGAGGGCGCCGGTGTCCACCGCCATCCGCAGGTAGGGCAGCACCCGGCGGGCGGCGTACCACGACGGCCAGTCCGGCGGCCCCGCTCGTGATTTGCCGTCCAGGGGGGTGTTGTCCAGCGGCAGGCTGGCGATGACGCCGCGCCAGGGGGCCCCGAAACCGGCGGCACCGGCCGCGTGCAGGCGGGCGAGTCCGGCGCCGAATCCGAAGGCGGCCGACGGCGATGCGCGTCCCGGCGGGATCATCGCGATGACGAGCGCCGTCTCGGTGACGGCCAGCACCTCGGGTACCGGGACGGCGTCCGCTTCGGCCAGCCAGCGCAGGCCGTTCGCCTCGGCCGCGAACGCGCCGCTTATCCCGGCTGTGTCGTCTGCGGCTGTATCGTCTGCGGCGGGGCCGTCTGCGGCGGCGACCTTGGCGAACGCGCGCTGACCGCCGGCCAGCGTGAGCATGAGGTGCTGGTAGCCGTGCTGGGCGCCGGCCGCGCGGGCGTCGCGGACGGGCAGGCCGGTCAGCCGGGCGATCCGGCGCGCGGCGGGACACGAGGTCACCCCACCTGCCGGGCCACCCGGGCGGCGATCACCGGCGCGGCCGTGCGCAGCAGGTCGAGCACGCGATCGAACTCCGCCGGGCCGCCGCCCCACGGGTCGGGGATGTCACGGCTCCTGGCCGGGTCGAGACCGCCGAGCTCGCCGAACAGGCGGATCCGGGTCTGGTCGCCGCCCCGGGCCATCCGCCGCAAGTCGGTGAGGTTGCGCGTGTCCATGGCGAGGACCAGGTCGCGCCCGGCCAGCCAGGATGGCTCGAACTGGCGGGCGCGGTGAGCCGACCCGTCGTACCCGCGGCGGGTCAGCGCGGCCCGGGCGTCCGGGTCCATCGTGTCGCCGATGTGCCAGTCCCCGGTGCCGGCGCTGTCCACGACGACCTTGCCGTCAAGGCCGGCCTGGTCTAGTTCGGCCCGCAGGATCGTCTCGGCCATCGGCGACCGGCAGATGTTCCCCAGGCAGACCAGGCAGATCCGGTACGGCGAGCCGGGTTCGCGCGGAGGTGGCAGCTCAGCCGCCGTTGTCTCAGGCATGACACCAGCATGCCGCATCGGTGCTGGTTACCCGGCGCGGTGGCGGCCGGCCAGGGCCGGCTGCGGGTTCACCGGGACCATGCCCGGGGCCCGGTCCGGACCGAACCTGGCGTCCAGCCAGCGGCCCACCCGGCGGCCGAGGTTCTGCATCGGCCGCTCGATGCACAGGTAGGTCACCGAGCTGAGCACGATCATGGCGGTCAGGAGTCCCCCGGCGATCAGCACCTGGAGCACGAACGGATGGTGGCGCCCCGGGTGGAAGTGGTGGTAGGCCTCGATGACCAGCGGGTGCAGCAGGTAGACGGAGTAGCTGATCAGGCCCAGCCAGGTCAGCGCCCGCGGCCACCTGACGTGCCGGAACGCCATCCCGGCGGCGAAGGTCAGGGCGGCCAGGCTGAGCGCGGAGACCCATTTGCGCGACCAGATCAGCTCGCCGTGCGGCGACATGCCCAGGGCGTGGCTGTGCCACAGCCCGGCAGCGATGGCGCACCCCAGCACGCCCACGCCGAGGGCGATGGCCTTGCGCCACGAGTACTGGCCCTGCTCGGCCCGGTAGAACACGGTGCCGGTGAACATCAGGGCGAGGATGGTCAGCGCCTCGTACGGCATGAGCCAGCTGCCGTTAAAGGCGACCAGCGTGAGCGCCACCAGCGCCGCGAGGGCCGCGCCGAGCAGCCGCGACATGCCGCGGCGGACCACGGCGAAGGCCAGCCCGGCCAGGATGAGCAGGTCGGCCACCAGGGCGATCACCCGGGTGGGGGCCACGTGGTCGATGAGGTACGCCTGCGGCAGCACTCCGCCGAGAACGACCGCGGCGGCCGCGAAGCCCAGCGCGTACCAGCTGCTGCGCTTGTGGATCCGGGCGATGAACAGGGCGGTGAGCAGCAGGTAGAAGACCATCTCGTAGGACAGCGACCAGACCACGTTGGGCAGGTTCTGGCCGGAGAGCACGTTGGACATCATCAGCAGCTGGGACAGGACCGAGGCCCCGGGATGGGCGGCCTCGCCGCGCGCCGTCCCGACGTGCGTCAGGTAGAACGCCACCGCGATACCCACGGCCAGCAGGTACAGCGGGTACAGCCGGAACAGGCGGCTCACCCAGAAGGTCCGGACGCTCCCCTTGCGCTCCAGCGAGGCCGGCACGATGTACCCGCTGATGAGGAAGAAGACGAAGACGCCGTAGTTCCCCGCGTCGAACCACTGGTAGATGACCGACCGCACGTGCTGGAGCACGTAGTAGCTGGTGTGGTCGAAGACCACGGCCAGCGCGGCGATGCCGCGGAGTACGTCGAGCCAGCCCAGCCGGCTGGCTGAGCCGCCGCGTCCTTCGCCGCATCCTTTGCGGGCGGCCTGGCCGGTTCTGTCGCGGGGGGCCTGGCGAGGTCTCGCAGGGGGAGCTGACGCGTTTCAGGCACGGATGCCGACTCTACAACGTTGCGTTCGGTCATGCGTTCGTCACCCGCAAATACCCCACTCTGACTGCGTCCCTCGTCCCTAACATCACTACACGTCTCTCTACGTCCACATTTCGCATCCGGTTCATCGCACACCGTGGCTACGACGCCGGGGATGGCGTGGATGCTGCCTATCGAGAGCTACCACAGGCCGTTCGGAATATTGGCCCTTTGGATTTTTCTTCCGGACGTCCCGAGATTTCCCACTTCCCCGGTCGGCAGTGTGGAGATAGCCGGTGCCCGGACTCCGGGCACGGGAACCGGCGGATGTCGCGCACGGGAACCGGCCGACGTCGCGATTCGCATTGCCCCGGCGCTAACTGCTACGATCACAGCGTTCCGAAGGCGCCGCTAGCTCAACTGGCAGAGCAGCAGACTCTTAATCTGCGGGTTC
>CAWIUF010000038.1:0-49360 GCA_963839095.1 uncultured Actinomycetota bacterium
CTGCGGGTTCGGGGTTCGAGTCCCTGGCGGCGCACCTTTCCTGACCTGGAGCTTTACAGTTCCAGGTCATTTTTTATGTCCGCCTTGAGGCCGCGCCTCTGGGCGTGAGGTCCCGGCTGCTGGTGCGCGGCCTGGGTTCCCGGGTCAGCTGCCGCGGCCCTTCTCCCGTCACCGGCACCGGCCCTGGGTCTTCGCGGTCGGTGGCACCCGCGGTACCTAAGAACGTAACCGGTGGCACACCGACCGCGGCCAGCAGCACCACCGCCGGGCCCGCGACTCAGCACATCACCGGCCCCGCAAGCGGCACCCCAACCACGGCATGGAGCGCTCACGGGCACGGACCATGATCGCGGGCAGTTCCGGTCGTGTACGGGCCGGAACTGCCCGCTGATCATGGTCCAGCACGATGCGGGGCCGGTAAAAGTTCCGGGCGGCTGGGGCGTTAACAGGCGTGCGACAAGACGGCACGGGCTTCGCCGAGTTCTACCGGGCCAGCCACCGCGGCGCGGCCCCGGGCGCTCGCCCAGGTCCAGGCGGGCGGAGGGCACCTCGCGGTCACGATGACGTTCAAGGCGTCTCGGTGGCCGGCCGGGTCGGAGCTGTACATCGCGAACGGCGCGTTCGGGCCGCAGCTGGCGGTCATCCCGCAGGGGCACTACCAGGGCTGCGCGTAGGCCACAGGCCGGACGCGGGCGGGCCCGCGGGCAGGCGTGGGCGGGACCGCGGGCAGGCGTGGGCGGCGTCGGCGCGGGCAGGCAGGGGCGCCGGCCCTTCACGTAGCCTCTTGGCCCATGAGGCACCAGGTCGTAGACGCGCGGGGAACGAGGATCCACTGCGTGGAGGAAGGGTCCGGTCCGCTGGTCCTGCTCGTCCACGGCTTCCCCGAGTCGTGGTACTCGTGGCGGCATCAGCTGCCGGTGATCGCCGAGGCCGGGTTCCGGGCCGTGGCGATCGACGTCCGCGGGTACGGGCGGTCCTCCGCCCCGCTGGAGGTCGAGGCCTACGGGATGCTCCAGCACGTCACCGACAACCTCGGGGTGGTGGAGGCACTGGCCGGCCGGGCTCGCCGGCGATCGTCATCGGCCACGACTGGGGGGCGCCGATCGCCGCCCACTCGGCCCTGCTGCGGCCGGACGTCTTCACCGCGGTCGCGATGCTCAGCGTCCCCTGGAGCCCTCCGGGCAGCCGGGCGGCCCACGGAGGCCTTCGCCGAGATGGGAAGGCAGGCCGGGCCGGACGAGGAGTTCTACATCAGCTACTTCCAGGAGCCCGGGCGGGCCGAGCGGGAAGCTGAGATCGACGTGCGATCGTGGCTGCTCGGCTTCTACCTCGCGGCGTCAGCCGACGGGGTGAGGCAGGCGTCCGGAGGGGGCATCGCCACCGTGGCTCGCGGCACGATGCTGCGCGACCGCTTTCCCGCTCCTGGCCCGCTGCCCGGCTGGCTCACCAAGGACGACCTCGAGTTCTACACCGGGGAGTTCGAGCGGACCGGCTTCCGGGGCGCCCTCAACCGCTACCGCAACGTGGACCGGGACTGGCGGGACCTTCAGCCGTGGAAGGGCGTCCCCATCCGGGTTCCGTCCCTGTTCATCGGCGGGGAGCAGGACGGCCCGACGATGTGGGGCGGCCGGGCCATCGACCGCTTCCCCGACACCCTGCCGGACCTGCGGGGCAGCCACATCCTGCCCGGGTGCGGTCACTGGGTCCAGCAGGAGCGGGCCGACGAGGTCAGCCGGCTCCTGGTGGACTGGCTGACATCGCTCGAGTAGCCGCCCGGGCCAAGGCCGTGAATCCGCCAGAAGCTATATTCCCGGTTTCTGACCAGCAGGTCTGAATCAGTTCAGTGATCATCGGCATTCCGCGCTGGAACCGAGCGGCAGTACACCTGGACCGGTCGCGCTGACGGTCTGTGTCAACAGGCATTTCAGTCCTTGACAGGGGCGAGCCTTCGGGCGCCGCCCTAATGCGGCTGGAGCGGCATTCCGGCCTCCGCACGCTGGCTCTGCACCGCCGGTGAATGGCGGGTGGACAAGCCCTTCATGAAGTACTTCGCCCTGTCGGTCCCGCGCGGCTAGACGCGGCCGAGGCGCTGGAGCAGCAGGGCTTCGGCGAGAACGACGCGCTCGAACTCCGGCAGGTGCAGGCCCTCGTTCGGGCCGTGCGCACGGGTATCGGGGTCCTCCACGCCGGTGACGAGGATGCTCGCGCCGGGGAACATCTCCTGGAATTCCGCGATGAACGGGATCGATCCGCCGACGCCCATGTCGACCGGCGCGACGCCGTCCCAGGCCTCGGCGAAGGCAGAACGGGCGGCGTCGTAGGCCGCCCCGGTGGTGGGCAGCACCGTCGGCTCGCCCGAGTCGGCGACCGTGGCGGTGAGCTGGGCGCCCCAGGGGACGTGCTTGTCCAGGTGCTCGGTGAGCCGGGTGATCGCGTTCGCGCTGCTGTCACCGGGAGCCAGGCGGATGGTGATCCGCGCCCGGGCGGCCGGCACGAGGGTGTTGGAGGCGCCGGCCACCTTCGGGGCGTCCAGGCCGGTGACGGTGATGGCGGGCCGGGACCACAGCCGCTCGACGACCGAGCCGGTGCCGATCCAGCGGGTCCCGGGCGCGGCGCCGGACTCGGCCCGCAGCCGTTCCTCGGGGTAGTCCACGTCGGCGGCGGGCGCCGAGACGAGACCCTCGACGGCCGGGCTGCCGTCCTCGGTCCACAGCGTCGCCAGCAGCTTCGTGAGCGCCATGATGGCGTCGGGGACGAGGCCGCCCCACATGCCGGAGTGGACGGCGTGGGTGAGCGTGCGCACCTCGACGTCCACCCGGATCAGGCCGCGCAGGCTGGTCGTGAGCGCGGGGACGCCGATGTCCCAGTTTCCCGAGTCGGCGATGACGATGACGTCCGCGGCCAGCTGGTCGCGGTACTGGCGCAGCAACTCGGGCAGGGTCGCGGAAGCGACCTCTTCCTCGCCCTCGATGAAGAACCGCACGGTGACCGGCAGGTCATCGCCCAGGGCGCGGAGCGCGCCCACGTGCGCCGCGATCCCGGCCTTGTCGTCGGCCGCGCCGCGGCCGTAGAGGCGCGGGCCGCGGACGGTGGGCTCGAACGGCGGGCTGTCCCAGTCGGCCGGGTCGTTCTCCGGCTGGACGTCGTGGTGCGCGTACAGCAGGACGACCGGAGCGCCCTCGGGTCCCTTCCGCTCGCCGATCACGGCCGGCGGGGCGCCGTCGCGGGCCCGGACGATCTCGGCGCGGACGCCTTCGGCCGTCAGGAGCTGGGCCGTCTTCCGCGCGGATTCCTCTACCTGGTCCCGGCGCTCGGGGTCGGCGCTGACGGACTGGATCCGAACGAGAGCCTCGAGGTCGCCGAGCAGGGCGGGCAGGAGATCATGGACACGGTTCTTCAGGTCGCTCACGGGCTCAACCCTACGACCGCGATCATTTAGCTAGCTGAGACGGGGGAGGTTACATGCCTGAACTTCCGGAAGTGGAATCGGCCCGGGCCGTCATCGAGCGACACGGGCTCCGGCGGCGCATCGCTGACGTCGACGACTCCGACTCCTTCGTATGCCGCCCGCACGCGCCGGGGGAAATCCGCCACGCGCTGCTGGGCGGTGAGTTCGTCACCGCGATGCGGCAGGGCAAGAGCATGTGGTGCCAGACCGGACTCGGCCACCGATGAGGTCACGCTCGGCATCCACCTCGGCATGTCGGGCAAGATCGTGATCGCCGACGCGGACGGGACCGAGGTCGACGGCGGCGACTACTGGGAACGCGGCCGCCCGGCGGGCGATTACCGGTGGGCTCGCTTTACCGTGACCTTCGACGACGGCGGCCGCCTCATCCTGGTCGACCCGCGGCGCCTCGGCCGCGTCCGGCTCGACCCGCCCGTCGGGGAGCTGGGGCCCGATGCCCAGCTGATCACGCCAGCCCAGTTCCGGGCCGCGCTGGCGGGCAGCGCCGCGCCGGTCAAGGCGCGGATCATGGACCAGCACCGGATCGCGGGCATCGGCAACCTGCTGGCCGACGAGATCTTGTGGCGCGCCCGGGTACACCCGGCCCGGGCGGCCGGCAGCCTGACCGCGGCGGAGCAGAGCCGGCTGCTCCGGGCCAGCCGCGACGCGATCAGGGCGGCCCTGCGCAGCGGCGGGGTGCATAACCTGACGATCATCCCGTACCGGCACCGCGACGCCACCTGCCCGCGCGATCACGCACCGATGCGCACCGCCCCGGTCGACGGGCGGACCAGCTGGTGGTGCGCGGCTGAGCAGCTGCCAGGGCCGGCTGGCGCCTGAACCCGCAAGCGCCGCCGGTGCCCCGCATCGCAGGCCTGGCATGGCAGCGGGATTTCAGCGGCGTTCCAGCCGCCTGGCCGATAGTGGCGGGGTGCGGAGGAAGGCGAAGTACGGCATCACGGCAGGCATCGCGGCGGCCGTTCGAGCCGGTGCCCGCGATGGTGGTCGACGATCAGATCGGCGGGAACGACATCGGGTTCGGCCGCGGTCCTGGCGGCGGGCGTGACGTTGAAGACGCCACCGGGCCACCGTCTGGTCACGCCGTGCAAACGGCACTTCACGACGGGCGGGACCGACCGGCTGGCCGCGCGGTGCGGGCGGTACGCCCACGCGGATCGCGACCGCATTCGCCGCCGGCGATCAGATCGCCGCGCGCCACGGGCCCGCGTCCTGACGTGATCGCCGTCGGCACGGGCCGGCTGAGGTCAGCGAACTTCGGTGTACTCGCTGCGGTCCAGCTGCACGACGCCGGCGTAGTCGCTGGCCTTCGGCCCGGCGACGTCGGCGTACCCGCTGCCGTCCAGCGGCCCGGCGCCGAAGCCGCGGGCGACCAGCTTGCGCAGGTGCCGCATCCCGCTCATGCCCGCGACCGCCACCGCGATGCCAGCGGCGAGGATCGAGCCGCCGAACAGCGCGAGGCCGCCGACGACGTGGCCCAGCACCATCATGACCAACCCGGCCAGCAGGGCCACCGGTACGGCCGCTACCAGCAGCAGCGCGAGCAGCGCGACGGCGATCACGCCCTTAGCCGACCTGCCCGGCATCCGCTCCGTGTACCAACCGGTCATCACGCTCACCTCTCAAGACCCCGAGCCGTTCAAAGCCTTTGCAAACGACACGATATGTCGTGTCTATTACCTGCAACGCGACGCTCGACCAGAATCATCCCGTGGCCGTTCCAGGCGGCCGGGGCACCCGGTCAGCGGGACCGGAGCCGGCGTTCCAGCTGCCGGATGGGGCGCCGCGCGAGCGGCCGGACGGCCGGGCGGAGCACCGGGTCGAGCAGCCGCATCCCCGGCAGGCGCAGACCGCCGAGGAAGGCGAACCGGGTGCCGTCCGCCTCCGGGACGGCGGCCATCCCGCCGATGAGGAACCGGCTCTGCATCACGCACCAGCCCGGGCGCAGCACCACGTCGAACCGGGCGCGCTGGCCGAGCCGGCCGCGGGCACGGGCGGTCATCCGCTCCCCCCGGCTGCTGGTGATCTCGAACGACCGCAGGTCGGTGACCATGCGGGGGAACTCGTTCTCCAGGTCGCTGGCCGCCGCCCACACGGCGCCGAACGGCACCGGGATGAGCTTCTCCGCGTAGGCCACCCCGGGGGTCGCGGCGGCGAGGACCCGCATCCGGCGGACCGGGTCGAGCTCGGCTACCGGCCAGTCCTGGTTCACGGCGACCACGCCTTCCTGAAGCTGCGCCGGGCCCGGAACAGCCGTGAGCGCACGGTCCCGGCGGGCACGTCGAGCAGGGCCCCGGCCGCCTGCTCGTCCAGTCCCTCCACGTCACGCAGGACGAGGACGGCCCGGTGCTCGGGGGTGAGCCGCGCCAGCACGTCACGGACGTCGGCGGCTAGCTGCGGGTCTCCCGGGGCGGGGACATCCGCGAGTTCGGCCGGGACGGCCCGGGCGGCCTGGCGGGCGACCCGGACCGCCTCCCGCACCGCGATCGCGCGGGCCCAGCCGTAGATGGCGGCGGGCTCGCGCAGCGCGCCGAGATTCTTCAAGATCGCGATGAGGGCCTCCTGGGCGGCGTCCGGGCCGTCGCGCAGCGCGATCGGCCCGCAGACCCGCCCCACGTACGGGGCCAGCACGTCCATCAGGGCCGCCACGGCGATCCGGTCGCCGCGCTGGGCCGCGCGGACCAGTGCCGGGTCGATGTCGGGGGGGCCTGTCATCAGTGTCATTGTGACGCGACGGCGGTCAGCTCCGCTGGAACAGCTCGCGGGCCGCCGCGGCGACGGCCGCGGGCCGCTCGCCGGGCAGGAAGTGCCCGGCTCCGGGAACGACCCGCACCTGCATGTCATCGGCCTGGGCGGCGGGTCCGGCCAGGAGCTTCGGCGGCAGCATCCAGTCCCGCTGGCCGGCCAGGAGCACCGTCGGCACGGTGAGCCTGCGGCCGCGCGTGCCGGCGCAGGATCATCGCCGGGATGTCGTGCCGGACGAACTGCCAGTGCAGCGCCTCGCCGGCCCGGGCGCTGCCCGGCTGGCGGCTGGCCGCCACGAACTCCTCGACCTCGCCGGGCGGCCACGCGGCCGGGTCGGCCGCGCCGTGCCGCAGCAGGAACCGGGTCAGGCCGGGCCAGTGGCTCAGCACCAGCCGCCCGATCCGCGGGTACTCGAAGAACGCGGTGTGCCAGAACCGCCACAGCTGCGGGAGCAGCCGCCGCTGCCGCAGCCACGGGTGCGCGGCGTTGACCGCCAGCAGGTGGCTGACCCGCCCGGGTGCCTGCCGGGCGGCCAGGAAGGCGGCCTGGGCACCCCAGTCGTGCGCGATCAGCGGCGCCCGGTCCAGCCCCAGGGCATCCATCAGGGCGAGGATGTCGGCGGCCCGGCTGGCGGTGTCGTATCCGCGCGGCGTCGCCTGCGACCAGCCGAAGCCGCGCCAGTCCGGGCAGATCAGCCGGTACTGCCCGGCGAGCAGCGGGACGACGTGCCGCCAGGCGTACCAGTGCTGCGGGAAGCCGTGCAGCAGCACGACCGGATCGCCGTGGCCCGCCTCGGCGACGTGCAGGCGGGCGCCGCGCACCTCGACGAAACGGTGCGTCAGGCCGGGTACGGGCGGGAACGGCCGGGCACCGGATCCAGGGGACGGATCTGCGGCGCGGGGGGCAGTCCGCGGGCCCGGTACCGGGCCTGCGGCAGGCGGCGGGGTAGTGATCGTCACGGGTTCCTCCTCGGGCAGGATCTCTCGCCAGGAAGAGGAACCCGGGGCGGGCGACGTTCCCGTGACCCGCGTCACATGGGCCGGGCGGCCGCGCGTGGGGCCGGGCGGCCCGGCACGGCCGGGCGGGCCGGGGCGGCCGGAGGCGTTGCTCGTTGCCGCCGCTTCACTGATTGCTCAAATTTGAGTAGTCGTGTTTTACTACTGCCGTGAACCCGACCCGGCTCTTCGTCCTGGGCGCCCTGGCGAAACGCGGGCCGATGTACGGCCACCAGCTGCGGCGGCATGCGCGGATGGACCGGGCCGACCTATGGTCCGACGTGCGCCCGGGGTCGCTGTACGGCGCATTGCACCGGCTGGCCGCGGAGGGCCTGATCGAGCCGCTGCGCACCGAGCAGGCCGGCGCCCGGCCGGCCCGCACGGTCTACGCGATCACCGCCGAAGGCCGCCGCGAACTCCGCGCCCTGCGGGCCGAGGCTCTGCAGGAGGCGGGGCTGCGCCCCGACCCGGTCGACCTGGCCCTGGCGATGAGCGGCGACCTGGACGAGGACACGCTGCGCGCGTATGTCGGCGCCCGGATCCAGGCCCTGTCGGCCCAGGCGGCGCAGTTCGACCAGCACGGGGAACGGGCCTGGCCGGACCAGACGGTAGCCGATGATCTGGTCGTCGAGCACGCGCGGCTGCGGATGCGGGCTGAGCTGGAGTGGCATCAGCTCGTGCTGGACCGGATCGGCAAGCTGGCCGCCGACAGCGAGCACCGGGGCCGGCCGTGACCGTCAGGCCGCTGCGCTTGCTGGGCGACCCGGTGCTCCGCACGCCCTGCGATACCGTCACCCGGTTCGACGGCGCCCTGGCCCGCCTCGTCACCGACCTGCTGGACACCGTGCAGGAGCCGGGGCGGGCCGGGCTCGCCGCCAACCAGATCGGATCCTGCCTCGCCGTCTTCGCTTACAACGTCGACGGCCACTTCGGCTACCTGATCAACCCGGGGATCACCGAGGCAGCGGCAGCCAGGACGGACCCGAGGCGTGCCTGTCCATCCCCGGCATCAGCGCCGTCCGGCCGCGCGCGGCCTTCGCCGCCGCCCGGGGCGTCGACCTCCAGCAGCGGCCCGTCACGGTGGCAGGCCCCGGTGAGCTGGCCCGCTGCCTGCAGCACGAGACCGGGCACCTGCGCGGCGAGCTCTACATCGACGGCCTCACCGGCCCCGAGCGCCGCGCCGTCCTGCGCCAGCTCCGCTCCGCGTCCGCCCGCCAGCACTGACGCGGCGGCTCAGCTGCCGCACGCGGCGTCCGCGCTGACGCCGGCGTCGGTCGCGCTGGTCTAGGCCGGCGGGATGATCCTGCGGGCCCGCATGTCGTCGAAGATGCGGGTGAACATCTCGGCGGTGTCGACGTAGTGGTGGAAGCCGTGGCGGCGGGCCTTGGAGCCGTCGGCGATGAGGTCGTAGTCCCAGGAAAACACGGCATCACCGAACGCCCACGAGGACACATCGCGGTAGGGAGTCGGCGCGAGGTCGTGCTGGGCGGTGATCTCGTCCCAGGTCGCCTGCTTGTCCGCCATGACGGCAGCGAGGCTGACCGGCAGGCCCGGCGCGACGGGCAGGCCGAAGTACCCGGCCAGCCGGGGCCACATCTCCTCCCAGCGGAACAGGTCGCCGTTACTGATGTTGAAGGCCTGGTTGGCGGCGGCCGGGTCGGTCGCGGCCCAGACCATCGCCTGCGCGAGCAGGCCGGCGTCGGTCATCTCGGTCAGCGAGTGATAGGCACCGGGCTTGCCGGGAAAGCGGAGCGGGATGCCCAGGTGCCTGGAGATCGTGGCGTAGACGGCGATCACCATCGCGAGGTTCATCGGGATCCCCAGGGCGAAGCCGCACACCACCGACGGCCGCAGCGCCGACCAGGTCCAGTCCTTGCCCCGCTGCAACTCCTCGAGGAACGCCTGCTGCCCGACGTTGAACTCGGGTGGCATGTGCGGCGGGTCGTCCTCGCGGGCGGGGGTCTTGAATGGCCCCAAGTGGGCGCCGTAGACCTTGTAACCCTGCATCAGCTGCACATGCCGCAGCCCGGCGGCGACGGGCTCGATCGCTCGCAGCGTGTTGACGAGCATCCGCTGGTTGGGCTCCACCAGCGCCGCGAAGTCCGGCCGGTCCTGGTAGGCGGCGTAGAAGACGTGCGTCACATCGTCCAGACCCGCCAGCTTGCTCCGGGTGTCGCGGGCATCGAGGAGGTCGACGCTCACCTGCCGGATGGCCTCCGTGGACTCGCCGCCGCGGCGCGAGAGCCCGATCGCCCGCCAGCCCTCCAGCCGCTCCAGGTGGCGGGCGAGATTGCCGCCGATCACACCGCGGGCTCCGACGATCAAGGCCACGTTGCCTGACACAGCCTGCCTCCTGGCAATCTATATATCGAGGTTTTCCGATCTAACATGTCACCCTAGCACGTACATCGAAAAATTCCGATACTCTGATGAGGTGACCGATACGCGGCTTGATGACCTGCTCGACGTCTGCAAGGCGCTCGCCAACCCCACGCGCTTGCAGATCATGGGCTGGCTGCGTGACCCGGCCGAGCACTTCGCGCCGCAAGCCGACCCCCTGGAGGAGGTCGGGGTGTGCGTGAAGCAGATCCAGGAGAAGGCGGGCATCTCACAGTCGACCGCCTCCCAGTTCATGTCGGTCCTGCAACGGGCCGGGCTGGTCCAGAGCACCCGGATCGGCCAGTGGACCTACTACCGTCGCGACCAGGCCCGGATCGCGGGCCTGCCGGAACTGTTCGGAGCGAACCTGTGAGCCTGCCCCGCGAGCTTCAGGACCTGATCGCGTCGGGCCCGCTGGCGCACCTGACCACGATCAACGCCGACGGCAGCCCGCAGGTGAGCGTGATCTGGATTGGCCTGGCGGGCGATGAGGTGGTCAGCGGCCACATGAGTCGCTACCTGAAGCTGCGCAACATCGAGCGCGACCCGCGTGTCGTCCTGTCCTTCGACGCCCCCCGCGAGCCCGGAGTCTTCCTCAACCCGTACGCCGTGCTGCACGCCCGGGCCACCGTAGAGCCCAGCGACCATGCCTGGGACCTGCTCGACCGGCTGACGAAGGTCTACCTGTCCCCCGCCGCGGGCTTCCCCGCGCCCCGGGGGCCGGGCTACATCGTGCGGTACGCCGTCAGCCGGATCGGCGGCGTCGGCCCGTGGGTATCGCCGAAGACCTGATCCTGCGCGCCTCGGCCGTAGCCGGCGTCAGGCAGGTCAGGCGTCTTCGGCCTCCCGTCGCGCCGAGCCGCTCTCAGCGTGAGCCCGTCCCTGACCGCGGCATCCGGCCCGGCCCGCGCCTCGCGCCGGCGTTCACGGCAGCTGGCCCGGTGCGCCGCTACGGCATGGTGCCCTGCTGCGGCATGACCGGACGTCGCGCATCCGGCGAGGAGGAAAACACCGCAGGCGAGCATGGTCGACCCAAACACCGCGGATCGCGTGTTTCCGCAACGGATCACACCATAAGTGTGCACGAGACTTACTAGTCGTTTTAACGGCGAAAGGTAATGCCGCCGTTGATATCCCTGAGGGACGGCTTGAGGCGGCGGCCACGACCCTCCGGCGACTGCCGCCGTGATGATGTTGTTGCCTTACGTCGAAGGATAAATCGGGCGGTGCCGGGTAGCTGGAGGCCATGGCTAGAGCGAGATCCGTAGCCGGGTACGCGATTCCCGGAATCGTTGTGTTCTTCTTCTGGTTGGTGGTCGTAATTCTGGTCATCATCCTTCTCGCGTTTATCGTTCATTGGGCCGGCGGCGGGGTTCTGAACCTGCGGCTCGGACACTTCGAGCTGAACGTGGGCTTTACCTAACCAGCAGCAACGGCAATTCAACGCCCCCTATGGCAGGCCGCGGCCGGTACCGGCCGCGGCCTGCCGCGTGGGACGATGGCGCAACGACGCGATAGGAGTTCACGTTGACGCCGAACAGCAGGATCGGGCTGGAGGCCGCGGATCGCGCGCACACCTTCGTGCCCCACGGGTTCCCGGAGGAACTCGCCGACCTCGGCGAGGTCCGGATGAACTACAGCACCGCGGGCGAGTCCCGGCTCCCGGCGCTGCTGCTGATCCCCGGGCAGTCGGAGTCGTGGTGGGGCTACGAGGCGGCCATGCCGCTGCTGGCCGGGCACTTCCAGGTCTACGCCGTCGACCTGCGCGGCCAGGGCCGCTCCAGCTGGACGCCGGGCCGCTACACCCTGGACAACATGGGCAATGACCTGGTCCGCTTTCTCGACCTGGTCATCGGCCGGCCCGCCGTCGTCAGCGGCCTGTCGTCCGGCGGGGTGCTGTCCGCCTGGCTGTCCGCGTACGCCCGGCCCGGCCAGGTCCGGGGCGCGGTGTGGGAGGACCCGCCGCTGTTCTCATCCGAAGTGCACCCGGCGTGCGGCCAGTCCATCCGGCAGGCGATCGGCCCCCTGTTCGCGATGTGGAACAAGTGGCTGGGTGACCAGTGGTCCATCGGGGACTGGCCGGGCATGCTGGCCGCCACCCCCCTCGAGCTGCCGGAGCGCATCCTGCGGGCGCTGGCGGCGATGATGGGTGACGGCGGAGACGAACCCGGGCTCAGCGCCGGGCCGGCCATCGAGCCGCCGCAGAACCTGAAGGAGTACGACCCCGAGTGGGGCCGGGCGTTCTGGACCGGCACCGTGGCCGCCAGCTGCGATCACGAGCGGATGCTGGCCAGCGTGAGGGTGCCGGTGCTGTTCACCCATCACTTCCGCCGGGTCGACGAGGCATCCGGCACGCTGCTGGGGGCCATCTCCGATCTGCAGGCCGCCCGGGCCCGGGAGCTCGTGGAGGGTGCGGGCCAGTCCTTCGACTACCGGTCGTTCCCGGAGATGCCGCACTCGATGCACGGCGCGGATCCGGCCCTGTTCGCCCGCACCGTGACGGAATGGGCGTCCGCCCTGCCCGCCTAGGAGCGCGGCTCGCTGGTCAGTCCCACCAGAAGTACCAAAGAGGAGCGTCGATAATGTCTGCCGCGGTCGTCTGCACCGACTGCCGTCCGGCGGGCTCGTCGCAGAACACGAAGTGCTCCGCCGCCACCGGCAGCGCAGCGTCCAGGTCGTGGGGCGGGCGCTCGACGAGCAGGTAAGCCTGGTCGTGGGTGAGGGCGAGCAGCCGGGCGCCGAAACGTTCCTCCCAGGAGCGCAGCACGGCCGCGAATCCCGCCGGGCTGGGCGCCGGGAAGGCGCTGTTCCAGTTACCCGGGCACCAGTTGAGCACCGGCAGGACATCGGCCGGACGGGCCGCCGGGACCAGGGCAACGCGGGAGGCCGGGAACGAGCGCAGCACGGCCTCGCGTGCGCCGGGGGCCAGCGGCTGAGTCACGGCGGGCGCCAGCCCCGGATACTGCCGGGAGAACGGGGCCGTCATTTCATCGGCGTGCTCGTTCTCTTCGACTCCACTCCGGGCCCGTCTGCCATGACTCGGGAAGACTGTCAATCCACAGGTGCTCCAGCATCGCCGCGGCGTCGGCCTGGTCCACGTCCGCGACCTCGGCCGGGTCGTCACACGAGGCTTCGAGATCGTCCCCCCGGCCGGCCGGCACCAGGACCGGTATCAGGCCGGTCTCGCCGTGCAGCGCCGACAGCGCGGACCACGCCAGCCCCGGCTCCCGCACCGGCGCCTGCGTTATCCAGCCCACGCCGGTGTCGTCTGCCAGCCGGAGGAGCCGGCCAGCGGGCAGGCTCACCGCACCGAGCCGCAGCTCGCCCTCACCCGGAAC
Source organism: uncultured Actinomycetota bacterium (assembly GCA_963839095.1). Taxonomy (GTDB): domain Bacteria; phylum Actinomycetota; class Actinomycetes; order Streptosporangiales; family Streptosporangiaceae; genus Palsa-504. The sequence continues at coordinate 12,924 of CAWIUF010000038.1, forward strand.
CGGGACGCAAATCGTCATCATGGTCAGGCCCTTCCGCACCGGGAATCTTCGCGTTCGACGCGGGCCTATTGTCACGTCCGGGTCTGACATTCCGCGCTAAACACCGCTGGCAGGCCGATCCGGGCAGCTCGCCCCGGCTGGCCAGCCGCCAGATCGCTCCGGCCCGGGTGGCGCAGCCGAGCTTGCGCAGGCTGCTCCGCACGTGCATCTCCACGGTCCGCGGGCTGATCAGCAGGATCCGGCCGATTTCCTTGCTGGTACGGTCATCGGCCGGTCCTAGGACGAACGGCCGATGTGCGGGCCAGGTGACCGGCGTTACCGTCGCCCCATGACGGACTTCGTGCGCGCCGTATCCATCGCGGATATCCCGGATACCCACGGCCGGCTGTGGCGCCATGGCGACAAGCGGATCGCGCTGTACCGGACTCAGGCGGGCGTGTACGCGGCCGACAACCGATGCCCGCACCAGGGGTACGCGCTGAAGGACGGTGACATCCGCGGGGACGTGCTGACCTGCGCATGGCACAACTGGAAGTTCCGGCTGACCGACGGCAAGTGCCTGTTCGGCGGGGAGAACATCCGGACCTATCCCGTCTCGCTCCGGGACGGCTGGGTATACGTGGACGTCACCGACCCCGCGCCGGAGGAGATCGCGCCGGAGCTGTTCGCGAGCCTGCTCGAGGCCATGGGTGACGTGGATACCGGGCGGCTGGCCCGGGACACCATGCGGCTGAACGCGATCGGGATGCCGCTGACCGAGGTGGTTCGCACCGGGGTCAGCTACGGCGCCACCCGGGCCGAGTACGGCTGGAATCATTCGCTGGCCACGCTGGCCGACTGCCTGACGATGGCGTCCGCGTTCGAGGGACCGCTGAGCACCCTGCCGGTCATCCAGGGCCTGGCCACGGTGAGCCGCACCGAGGTGCGCCGCCCGCCGCGGCCCCAGCCCGGGGCCGCCGACGTCATCCGGGAGTACGGCTCGGCAGCCGCCGGCCTCGCCGCGTTCCCGGAACTGATCGACGACGAACGCGGCGACGACGCCGAGGCCCTGCTGCGCGGCCTGCTGGCGGGCGGGGCGCCGCCGGCCGAGATCCGGCGCGCGTTCCTGACCGCGATCACGAACCATTTCCTCGGCTACGGGCACCCGATGATCTACTGCCAGAAGGCCTTCGAACTCCTCGACCGGATCGGCTGGTCCGAGGCCGATACGGTGCTGGCGCCGCTGGTGCCCGCGATCACCTGGTCGACCCGGTACGACCGGCTCCCCTACATGCGCCGCTTCATGACGGCCTGGCGGGAGGCCGATCAGGGCGAACAGGGCCGGGTGCAGCCGGACCGAGCGGACCCGGCCCTGATGGACCTGGGCCTGCGGCGGGTGCTGCTGGACGGGAGGCCGGAAGACGCCGTGGCGGGGGTCATGAGCGCGGTGCGGGCGGGCGTGCCCGTCCCGCGGATCATCGACGTGATCGCCTCGGTGGCGGCGGCCCGGCTCGGGCGCTTCGACATCGACTCCGACACCGACGACACCAGGGAAGCCGGCTGGCTGGACGTCACCCACACGCTGACCTACGTGAACGCCTTGCGCTGGGCGTGGTCGGCGGATCCGGGCCCGGTGGTCCTGCGCGGGGTGCTGCACGCCGCGTGGTTCGTGCAGTGGACCGCGAAGTTCGACGCCGCGCACGGGCAGGCTCCGGTGGCGCCGCGCCCGGGATCGGACGCGGACGCGGTCCTGGCGGCGATCAGGAAGCGCGACCCGGATCAGGCGGTGGCGCTCGTCAAGGGCTACGACGGCCCGGCCGCGCCGCTGCGTACCGCGCTGACCCAGGCGGCCGCCGAGGACAACTCGACGGCGTCGATCATGGTGGCGCACGCGGTGAAGACGACCACCGCCGCGATCGCCGAATCGGGCGCGGCCGGGCCGGCCCCGCTCGCGGCCGCCGCCAGGTTCCTGGCCGCGCCCAAGCGCGAGCGCTTCGTCTACCAGGCGACGCTCGACGCGATCGACTTCATCCAGGGCCGCGCGAAGGGGGACGAGCAGGCATAGGGCCCCTGGCCTGGTCAGGACGGCTGGCGCTGCTGCCGCTCGGGGGCCGGGTGGAAATAGCTCAGGGGATCGGCCGTGACGCTCTTCAGGCGGCCGGGGAAACGCCAGGTCACGTAGGCGGCGATGGCCGCCGCCCAGGCGGTGGTGACCAGCAGCACGCCTGTCGGCGTGCGACCTCAGTTACGGGCTGGCCTGGGTGAACCCGGCGGGGATGGCCCCGGCCGGGGTGAGCAGCCGCAGGTTCGCCCGCGTGGACGGCAGCCACCGGTAGTCGTCCCTGATGGCCTGGTCACTGGTCTCGGACATACCGGGGGCGGTATCGATCTCCCGGACCGGCAGGTAGGTGTCGGGGTCGACCCACAGGTTGACCTGGCCATCCGACAAGTGCTCGGTGAGGTGGATGGCGCGCTGCCCGTCCACCGTGGCCCACCCGACCAGGGTCACCTTCCCCGCCTTCACCTTGGCGCGGAGCTGCGCGGCCAGCTGCAGCGGGGTGACCGGCTGCGGGCCGGCCCGGCGCCCGTCCGAAGATGAGCCGAACGAGTACGTGGTCTTGCTCCAGGTCCGCTTCGCGTAGTCGATGACGATCGATACCGTGCGGTGCGGCGTGACCGTCACCAGGTAACCGGTCACGGGCTCCCCCGTCGGCGTGAGGTCCACGATCCGGTAGGTGTCGCTGAGGCTGCTGCTCCAGGTCTCGTCGATGACCGGCTTGCCGGTCTGCGAGTCGGGCGCGTGCTCGATGATGTCCACCACGGCCGTGTTCGCGTTCAGCGCGGACTTCACGTGGTCGACGACGTACGCGGCGGTCTGCAGTTTCGGGGTCGCCGGGACGTGGGCGGTCCCGGCCCCCGCCGTCGGGCCGGTGGCGTGCTCAGCGGGACGGCCGGTGCCCGTGGCGGCGATGCTCGCGGCAGCGATCCCGGCGGCTGCGGCCCCGGCGATCAGCGCGGTGGCCGCGCGTGGGCGGGCGGCCGCATGGGAGCGGGCAGCGGGGGCGGTCAGCTGGTCGAAGTCGTCGAGGATGGCCGTCAGCAGGCGCTCCTCGAAACGGTCGTCGCGGGGGGCTCGGGGGTACCGGTCGGTGCTCAATTGACGGCCTCTTTCATGTGGAGGTTCCGCACGGGAGTGATCAGGTCTTCTCGGGGGCGGGCGGCCTCGGCCTCGGCTTCGGCGGCGACCGCCTTGTCCAGGGCCCGGCGGGCGCCGGACAGCCGCATCCGGAATGCGGCGGGGCTGATGCCGAGGACGCGGGCGGCCTCGGCGGGCTGCAGGCCGGCCTCGCTGACCAGCAGGAGGGCCTCGCGGGCGCGGGGCCGGAGCCGGTCCAGGGCCGCGATCACGGCCTGGCTGGAGCGAGCGGCGTCGATGCGCTCCTCCAGGCGCTCGATGTCACTCGGGCCGATCAGCCGGCGGCCCGCGACCCGGGCCAGGGCGGCCGACTCGCGGGCCTTGCGGCGCCGGGCGTTGACGATCAGCCGGGCGGTGATCCCCAGCAGCCACGCCCCCGGCTCGCCCCGCTGCCGGTCATAGGACCGGGCCGCGGTGAGGACCGTGACGAAGGTCGCGGCCACCAGGTCGGCGGCGTCGGCCGGGTCGGTCACCCGCCGGACCGCGAACCCGATCACCCGGTCCACGTGCCGGCGGTAGAAGAGCTCGAACGCCGCCGGATCGGAACTCAGGCGGCGTAGCAGCTCCTCGTCGGCCGGCCCGCTAGCTGTCGATTCGGTGTCCATACCTGTACTTGGTCGCTCGGGGCCGGGCGCAAGGAATCTTCTTCATGCCGACGCTTCACGGGGCGGGCCGGCCGCCATGGCCTGCACGCGCTGGGCGACGAGTTCGTTGAGCCGGAGCCAGGCCGGGGAGTAATCGTTGACATGCGCGGACAGCAGATCCTGCTCGTCGTCGGACAGCGCCCCCAGTTCGGTCCAGTCGGCCGAGGCGACCCCGGCGGCTTGTGCGCTCCTGACGAGGCGTTCCACCATGGCCGCGGCCAGCTCCACCAGCCGGGGGTCGCCGGGATCCCAGTCGTGTGCCTGGTCGTAGCTGAGGTAGAACCGGCGGAACTCCGGATCGGCCAGGTCGGCCCGCTTTTGCGCGACCCACTCCAGGGCCTTGTCCGGGTAGCTGGCCGCCAGCATGATCCAGCCATCGCGTTCCAGCATCACCTGGCGGCCGCTGATGCCGAGGGCCCGCAAGTCTTCGAGGTACTGGGCAATGTCGGCCGGGAGGAACAGGCGTTCGCCGGAGGTCAGCTCGGCCACGCGGCGGCGGCGCTGCTTGAGCTCCTTGATCTCCCGGGCCAGCGCCTGGTCGATGTCGGCCACGGCCCGGGCGAAGTGCTCGGGGTCGGCGGACATGATCTCGGAGATCCGGGCCAGCGGCACGCCGGCCTCGGCCAGGGTCTTGATCCGGATCAGGTCGATGACAGCGCGCGCGTCGTAGCGCCGGTAGCCGGAATGGTCGCGCTCGGGTTCGGGGAGCAGCCCGGTCTGGTGGTAGTGGCGCACCGCGCGTACCGTCACCCCGACGTATTCGGCGAGCCGCTTGATGGTGAGCAACAACGTCCTCCTGGACCTGCGGGGCCTGGTCGCGATCGAGGACATCAGTGTGCCTGGGGTTTGGAGAACGCCGCCACCGCCCAGGCGTATCCGCCCGCTCCGAGCACGACGCACCACCCGAGCGCGATCACCGCGTTGTGGCCGATCGGGGCGCTGGTGAGCAGGCCGCGGACGGTCTCGATAGCCGGGGTGAACGGCTGATACTCGGCGAACTGGCGCACTCCGGCCGGCATCGAGGAGGCGGGGGCGAACGCGGAGCCGATGAAGGGCAGGAACACGATCAGCATGGGTGAGTTGCTGGCCGCCTCGGGGGTGGCCGATACCAGCCCTATCGCCACCGCGAGCCAGGTGAGCGCGAGCGTGAGGAACAGCAGCAGGCCGACGGCCGCGAGCCACCCGGCGGCGGTGGCGTGCGGCCGGAAGCCCAGCAGCACCGAGACGACGGCGACGCAGGCGGTGCTGACGCTCGTACTGAGCACGCTGTTGATCACGTGGGCCGCCAGGATCGCCACCCGCGAGATCGGCATCGTACGGAAGCGGTCGACGATGCCTTCCGTCGTGTCCATGCATACGGCCACGGCCGTGGCCATGCTTCCGGAAGCCACCGCCGTGATGATGATGCCGGGGGTGATGTAGGCGATGTAGTGAGCTGGGTGCCCGCTGCTGTTCGCGAGCCCGGTGCCGAGCGTCTTGCCCAGGACGCCGACGAACAGCAGCAGCACGATCACGGGACCGAAGACGGCTCCGATCGTCATCGAGGGGTAGCGGACGGTGTGCCGCAGGTTGCGGCGCAGCAGCGTGAGCGTGTCGGTCACGGTGTGGTTCTTCATCAGCGGTCACCGGTCAGGGCCAGGAAGACGTCGTCGAGGTCCGGGGTGTGCACCGAGAGGTCCTTGACGGCGATGCCAGCGGCGTCCAGCCGGTCGAGCACCGACCGCAGTGAGCCGATACTGCCATCGCTGGGCACCTGCGCGGTCAGGGCGCCCTCGTCGACAGTGGCGGCCGCCAGGGCGGCGGCGGCCGCGGTCAATGCCGCCGGGTCGGCGAGATGCAGGGTGATATGGCCACCGGGAATCAGCCGTTTCAGCTCCGCCGCGGTGCCCTCAGCGACGATGCGCCCGCCATCCAGCACGCCGATCAGCTCGGCGAGCTGGTCGGCCTCCTCCAGGTACTGCGTGGTGAGGAAGATGGTGACACCGTCGGCGACTAGCTCGCGGACGATCGCCCACAGCTCCCGGCGACTGCGCGGGTCAAGGCCCGCGCTCGGCTCGTCAAGGAAAATCACCCGTGGCTCGCCGACCAGCGTCATCGCCAGGTCCAGCCGGCGCCGCATGCCGCCGGAGTAGGTCGAGATCGGCTGGTCCGCCGCATCGCTCAGCTCGAACCGTTCCAGCAGTCCGGCGGCGCGGTGCCGTCCGGGCCGGCGTCCTAGACGGTAGAGGTCCGCCATCAAGATCAGGTTCTCCCGCGCGGTCAGCAGGTTATCCACCGCCGAGAACTGTCCGGTTACCCCGATCGCCCGGCGGACGGCGTCCGGCTCGGCGGCCAGGTCATGTCCGGCGATGCTCACCTGGCCGCCGTCAGCCTCGATGAGCGTGGAAAGGATCCGTACGGTCGTGGTCTTGCCCGCGCCGTTCGGCCCTAGCAGCGCGAACACCGTCCCCGTGGGGACACGCAGGTCGATGCCGTCGAGCACCGTCTTCCGGCCATAGGCCTTACGCAGATCCGTGGTCGTGATCGCGAGGGCTGGCTCTGTCGTTTTCGTCATGACCGCAATGGTTCAAGGTTGACCGTGCGTCAAGGTCAAGCCGGGCCGATCTGCCTGGCCAGGACCGCCGAAGGCGATGCCTGATACGCGGTTCGATCGCCGGCGGGCGCCACCACCCACTGGGCATCCCGCCGGTCGCCCGACGGCTGCCGGCTGGCCTCAGCCATCATCGAAACCGTGCCAGACGTAAACCGAAGAAGGAATTAGATGACACCTTCATCCGTCCTCTAAGGCGGCCCCAGAGCTGGCCGCAGGCAGCTGACAGAGCCCAGCCTCCGCTCGCAGGCGCGCCGGGACTATAAATGCAAAAACCGAGAGCGCTACGATATAACTCCGATGGGCGCTGGAGCGAGACCGCGCTCGGCTGCGTGACAGCGATCGACCAGCCCGGAGTGGGGAAACGTGCAGGTTGCGGAATTGGAAATTATGGCAGATATAGCTTTAAAGAAGGATTTAGGGCCGCCCGGCTCTGGGATTCTGGCCGTCACGCTGTACGGTACTCTCCACCGGGAATAAATAATTTCCAGTTTCAATTCGGTGTATATGACTAGATAATTCTTATTGATTTTCAATATTCACATCGGGGGTGCTACGTTGGCATTAAGGGCAGATTTTCTGCTCCATAAACTCCGTAAGGAGTGAGTAAAATGCGAAGAATGATAATCGCTACCGCTGCCGCGTTCATTGGTGGCGCAAGCGTACTTACCTTCGCCGTGCCGACGTTCGCGGCCACGGCCTCAGACACCCCGGTGACGGTAGAGGTCAGCGGTGGCGGGCTGAGTATCAGCGCGCCCACTGGGTCGGTAGACCTCGGATCGGTGCCTGCCAGCACTAACGCCCAGGTCACCAGCAACTCGATCGGTACTGTCAGGGTGACCGATACCCGGGCGGGCACCGCCGGATGGGTCGCCACCGCCGGTGCGACCGACTTCACCGGACCCCAGTCCATCTCGGTCAGCACGCCCGGCTCGGTGACTTACACCCCCGGACAGGCAACCGTGACCGGGACGGCCAACGTGGCCCCCACGGACGAGAATCACCTGTACCCGACGAGTCCCGTGCAAACCGCCACGGGCGTGAGCGGGTCTAACACGGCCGCATGGAGCCCGGTCATCGCGGTGACGATCCCGGCTAGCGCGCTGGTCGGTACCTACAGCACCACGATCACCCACTCGGTGTCGTAGGCATGGAGAGCTGGAAGCGACCGATGCTTCCGGTACGTCGAGGCCGCTGGATGGCAGCGCTGGTGGCCGTGGTTACGGCCACCGTCATCGGCGCTGCCATCGGTCCCCTGGCCCCGGCGGCCAGCGCGGCCAGCCCGCGCCCAGCGAGCGCTACCGGGCCGGGCGGGGTGGGAGTGCGACTGCTCGACGTGCCTGCCGACGCGGCGCACAACCCACGCGCCCGCGAGTACATCGTGGACAACCTGACGCCGGGGACGACCATCCACCGGCGCATCGAGGTGTCCAACACCACCAGATCCGAACTGCACGTGGCCCTCTACCCGGCGGCGGCGGCCATCACCCACGGCTCCTTCGTCGGTGCCGCGGCACACACGGCCAACGACCTGTCCACCTGGACAACGGTGAGCCGGCTCACCCTGGACATCCCCGCGGGCACCACCGCCGTGGACACCGCCACCGTGGCCATCCCGCTCACGGCAAGCCCCGGTGAACGATACGCGGTGGTGTGGAGCGAGATCAGGAGCGCCCAGACCGGAGGCGGCATACACCTGGTCAATCGCACCGGCATTCGGATGTACATCTACGTCGGCGGCACCAACCCGGCCACCAGTTTTACCGTGGGCACCCTGACCGGCCAGCGAAATTCCGCGGGCCACCCGCTCGTCCGGGCCCAGGTACACAACACGGGCGGCCGCGCAGTGGACCTGTCCGGGACCCTGACCATGTCCTCGGTGACCGGCGAACTCACGGCCGGCCCTTATCCGGCTCGACTGGGCACCACCCTGGCACCTGGGCAGTCAGAACCAGTCTGGTTCGCGCTGACCAGCCAGGTGACCGACGGCCCCTGGAACGCCACGGTCACACTGCACAGCGGACTGAACCAGCAAGCCTTCCGGGCGCAGATTACCTTCCCGCACGGCCCGGGGGCCGCCCCGTCGGTCGCAGCCCGCTCCGCCCAAGGTGGCATCGGCTTCGTTGCGATCCTGGCCGGCGCGATCCTGATCGCGCTGCTGGCGACCCTGGCCGCACTGATCATCACTCACCGCAGGCGCAAGTCTCACAAGAACCGCAGCGGCGATCGCCAGGGATCTTAGTCACTGCCGGCCCTGCCTCCGTATTCGAGAACGAACTTGCACACTGCTCAAGTGTGACCTAACCTACGACTTGAGCAGTGTTCAAGTTCGTGGCGCGTGCGCCTTCATCTCGAACCCAGACGGGGGTCAACCATGGACCGGGAGCCATCATGGCCGTGACATACGGGAAGGCGGGCGGGACCGCCGCCGCTGCTGGCGCGGCGATCGAGGTCCGGGGGCTCAGGAAGTCCTTCGGCGACCATGTCGTCCTGGACGGGATCGACCTGTCCGTGCCCGCGGGAACGGTCTTCGCGTTGCTCGGGCCGAACGGCGCGGGCAAGACGACGATGGTGCGGATCCTGGCCACGCTGTCCGCCGCCGACGCCGGCGAGGTCGCGATCGCGGGCCACGACATCGTGCGCGATCCGCTGGCGGTGCGGTCGGTCATCGGCGTCACCGGCCAGTTCTCGGCCATTGACGCCTACCTCAGCGCCGAGGAGAACCTGCTGCTCATGGCGGACCTCTGGCACCTGCCCCGGCGGGCAGGCCCGGGCGCGGAGCGCGGAACTGCTCGAGCTGTTCGACCTGGCCGACGTGGGCTCCAGGCCGGCGTTCACCTTCTCCGGCGGCATGCAGCGCCGTCTTGACCTGGCGATGACCTTGATAGGTTCACCGCGGGTTATCTTTCTCGACGAGCCGACCACCGGCCTCGACCCGCGCGGCCGCCGGACCATGTGGGAGCTCATCCGCAGGCTGGTGCGCGAGGAAGCGGTCACGATCTTCCTCACCACGCAGTACCTGGAGGAGGCCGACCAGCTGGCCGACCTGGTCGCCGTGCTCGACCACGGCGCGGTCGTCGCCCAGGGCACCGCGGCCGAGCTCAAGCGCCGCATCCCGGGCGGTCACGCGCTGCTGACCTTCAGCTCGGCGAGCGCGCTGGAGGCCGCGGCCCGCCAGTTCGGCGACCGGGCCAGCCGCAACGACGAGGCGCTGACCCTGCAGGTGGCCAGCGGCGACAGCGCCCGGTCGGTCCAGGACCTGCTCGCCGGGATCGATGTCGATGCGGTCCAGCACGTCGCGCTGCACACGCCCGACCTCGACGACGTCTTCCTCACCCTCACCGGCCAGACCGGACAGGCACGGACCGGAAAGGAGCAGTCATGACCGTCAGGGTCTACCCGCTGCGCGACACGTCGACGATGCTGCGGCGCAACATCAAGCAGGAGCTGCGGGACAAGGTGGCGATCGGCGCCATCATCGGCATTCCCGTGCTGTTCCTGCTGCTGTTCGTCTACGTCTTCGGCGGGGCGCTCAAGGACTCCGTCCAGTCGGCCAGCGCGCCCGCTTACATCGACTACGTCCTGCCGGGGCTGATCATCATGACCGCCGCGGCCGGGCTGATCGGCATCTCGACCCAGGCGAGCGTCGACATGACGGCCGGCATCATCGACCGGTTCCGGACGATGGCGATCTTCCGTCCGTCCATTCTCATCGCGCGCATCGCGGCGAGCGCGCTGCAGACCCTGGTCGCCATGGTGGCCGTCTTCGCCATCGCCTTCGCGCTCGGCTTCCGCTCGGACGCCGGGCCGATGCGGTGGCTCGGCGCGGCCGGGCTGCTGGCGTGCGTCACGGTCGGCCTGGCGTGCCTGGGCCTGGCCTTCGGGCTCGCCGCCAAGACCGTCGCCTCGGCCAGCAACGGCCCGTTCCCGCTCGTCGTGCTGCCCCTGGTCGGATCGGGGATCGTGCCGACCTCCACCATGCCGGCCGGGTTGCGCTACTTCGCCGAGTACCAGCCGTTCAGCCCGATGATCAACACCCTGCGCGGTCTGCTGCTCGGCACCCCCATCGGGTGGAGCTGGCTCATCGCCCTGGCCTGGTGCGGCGGGCTCGGCCTGCTCGGCCTGAGCTGGTCGGTCAGCGTCTTCAACCGCCGGGACCGTCAGCGCGGCACCACCGGGCCTGGCTTTTCCGCCGCCGTGGCCGGGTAAGACCGGGCCTGCACGAGCTGGGCCTCCAGGCCGTCGAGCATGGCCCGCAGGCCGAATTCGAAGCTCCCCCCGGGCGCCGCGCCGTAGCCGTCCGCGGCATCGTCCGGCTGGCGCCCCAGCCGGGCATTGAGCCGGGGGAACTGCGCCGCGAGCTCGGTGGCCTGGGCCACATGGTCGCGGATCAGCTCCGCGGCGTTGCCGCCGTCACGGCTGAGCCTGCGGGTCAGCGACGCATCGGCGGCCGCGCCGAGGGCATTGCCGAGCACGAACGTGAAGACGCTGGCCGCCGCCTGGTCGGCCCGAGCACCGCTGAAGCCGGCCGCCTCGTAGATGGCGAGGGTGTGGTCGTCGTGCCGGGCCTTGCCCGGGCCGAACACCAGGAAGGAGCCGAAGGCCTGCAGCAGCCAGGGGTGGCGGACGAGCATCGCGTGCAGGCCGGTGGCCATCGCGGCGGCCGCGTCCCGCCATCCGGCCGCGTCCGGGTCGGCCAGCGCGATCTCGTTCCAGGCCTGGTCGGCGGCGAGCGAAATGAGGTTGTCCTTGCTGTCCACGTGCCAGTAGATCGCGGTGGCGGCGGAGCCGAGCCGGCGGCCGAGCGCGCGGATGTTGAACCCTTCCAGGCCGTCGGTGTCCAGCAGGTCCACGGCCGCGGAGACGATCTTCTCGCGGGTCAGCGTGTCGCGCGGCATACGCCCACGATAGGGCAGCGGACAGGCGCTGCCGGGTGGCGAGGCGCGGCGCGGCCCGCCTCGGCCGGGTCGCGGTCCCCGTAGAGCTTGAACCAGGACGCGGCCACCGCGGGCGTGTAGATTCCCAGCCGCTCGAAGATGGCCCGGGCGAAGTGCCGCGCCACCCCGCTGGCGGTGATCAGGTCGCCGTCCGCCCAGCACCGCGCTGTCCTGCGGGGCGGGGCTGCCTATCGCCTGACCAGGTAGAAGCCCAGGGGCACTCCGACGATCAGGACGCAGATGGCGAAGTTGACCAGCTTGTAGCTGAGGAAGACGGCGGCGAACTCCCTGAGCATCGCGGTCGGCCAGTAGTAGCCGGCCGTCCGCGCCCCGGTGACCTGGCCGTTGACGCGGAGACGGCGCGCGATGATGGCGGCCCGGAACACGTGGTAGTTGCTGGTCACGATGATGCACCGGTAGCCGGGCCGGACCGCGCCATGATCGCCTGGCTGTACGTCAGGTTCTCCTCGGTGGTGCGGGACTGGTCCTCCCGGATGATCTGGTCTTCGGGGAGCCCGCGGCCGATCAGGTAGCGGGCCATCGCTTCGGCCTCGGAGATCTGCTCGTCGCTGCCCTTGCCGCCGGAGACGATCACGACCGGGCTGGCCTGGCGGCGCCGGGCCAGCGTCTGGCGCACCCGCAGGCCCCGGTCCAGCCGGCCCGCCAGCAGCGGCGGGACCCGGTCGCCGCCGGCCAGGCCGGAGCCGAGGACCACGACGAAGTCGGCGCGCCGCAGCCCGGTGATCCGGCCGTAGATGAAGGCGTAGATCACGTACGACACCAGCAGGAACGAGATGTAGCCGGACAGCAGGACGATGATCGCGAACGACACCGTCAGGTCCGGGTCCCGGGTCCGCAAGGCGGCGATCAGGAAGGCGATCAGCCCGAAGACGGCCAGGCCGGCCAGCAGGGACAGCAGGTTGGCGGGACGGAAGCCTTCCCGGCGCACCATCGTGAAGCCGTTCAGGACCAGGTAACCCGCCACCAGGACCGGCCCGAACGCCACCAGCGCGGCCAGGCCGAAGGTCAGCAGCCGGGCCACGGTCCCGGACGTTTCCTCCAGGTGGTACGCGGCGGCCAGCGCGCCCAGCGCCAGGGCCAGGCCGAGCCAGACCGCGTTGCTGAAGCTGCGGGGGTCGCGCAGCACGCCCGCCGCGAACAGGACCCCGGCGGCCGCGGCGAGATAGACGGGAAGCACGTCACCGAGGATAGGGAGTGTGGGGGTGCGGTTAGGTGGAAGCACGCTCGTTCGGGATAAATCTTGGCTTTGGCCGGCTACGGGCCTTTACGCTCTTTCTCATGGCCAGCCCGCTCGTCGCGATCATGTCCGGCGCCGGGATCTCGACCGATTCCGGGATCCCGGACTACCGCGGCCCCAACGGGCTGTGGCGGCGCGATCCGGAAGCGGAAAAGCTCGCCACCTACGAGTACTACATGGGCGACCCGGAGATCCGGCGCCGCTCCTGGCAGTCGCGGCGGGCGATCTGGGCGGCGCGGCCGGAGCCGAACGCGGCCCACCGGGCGATCGCCGGCCTCGAGCGGTCCGGGGTGGCGGTGCGGGTGATCACGCAGAACGTGGACGGGCTGCACCAGCGGGCCGGGGTATCCGCCCGCAAGGTGCTGGAACTGCACGGCAGCACGCAGAGCGTGGTGTGCACCGGGTGCGGCGCGCGGTCGCCGGCGCCGGACGCGCTGGCCCGGCTCGAGGCGGGCGAGCTCGACCCGCCGTGCCTGGACTGCGGCGGGATCCTGAAGACGGCCACGGTGATGTTCGGCCAGGAACTGGACCCGGAGGTGCTGGGGCAGGCCGCCCGGATCGCCCGGGCGTGCACGGTGATGGTCGCCGTGGGCACCAGCCTGCAGGTCTACCCGGCGGCGGGCCTGGTGGACATCGCGGCCGACGGCGGCGCCCGCCTGGTCATCGTCAACGCCGAGCCGACGCCGTACGACGACCTGGCCGCGAGGTGATCCGCGAGCCGATCGGGACGGCCCTCCCCCGGCTGCTGGCCCGGCTGCAGCGCGAGTTCACCGAAGGGAGCAGCGGGATCATGACCAGCCACCGGCTCGACCCGGCGCCCGGGACCACCAGGGACGTCTTCTCCCGCGACCACGCTCCCGTCCTGACCGTGGACCCGGGCAACACCGTCACCGTCGGCTCGCTGGACGCCTCCGGGCACCTGGCCCGGCAGACCTTTCCCGGCGAGGTCCAGCCCAAGCTGATCCCGGAGGCCCGCGGGCACTGCCTGACCGGCCCGATCGAGGTGCGCGGAGCCCAGCCGGGCGACATGCTCGCGCTGCGGCTGCTGTCGCTGCGGCCCGGCGAGTGGGGCTGGACGGTGACCGGCGGCCGGGACACGCCGGTGATGCGGCGTCTCGGGCTGACCGAGGGGCCGCCGTCGTGGCTGCTGTGGGAACTCGACTCCGCCGCCGGGCTGGGGCGGACCGCGGAGGGGTTCACCCGGCCGCTGGCGCCGTTCCTGGGCGTGATGGGCGTGGCGCCGGCCGAGGCCGGGGAGCACTCGACGATACCGCCGCGCGCTTCGGCCGGCGGGAACATCGACTGCCGGGAACTGGTCGCCGGGACCACGCTGTACCTGCCCGTCGCGGTGCCCGGCGCCCTGCTCTACCTGGGCGACGGGCACGCCGCGCAGGGCGACGGGGAGGTCGGCGGGACCGCCATCGAATGCCCGATGACGACCTCGCTGGTCATCGGGCTGGCGCCGGGGCGGCCGCTCGGGAGCATTCACGCGGAGGCGCCCGGGGGGCGCGTGACGTTCGGGTTCGACGCTGATCTCAACGTCGCTATGGGGGACGCGCTGGACGCGATGGTCCGGTGGCTGGAGGTGCTGACCGGGCTGGGTAAGGCGGCGGCGCTCGCGCTGGCCAGCACGTGCGTGGACCTGCGGGTCACGCAGGTGGCGAACCAGACCTGGGGGGTGCACGCGGTGCTCCCCAGCGGAGTGCTCGGGTTGCCCGGCCTGCCGCTAGCCGACCTGGGCGGTGCGGCCGGCCCAGAAGGGCGCCCGGAGCTGGCGCTTGAGGATCTTGCCGGAGCCGGTGCGCGGCAGCTCGTCGGTGAACTCCACCGACCGCGGCACCTTGTAGCTGGCCAGGTGCTCGCGCGCGAACGCGGCGATCTCCTCCTTGGTCAGCGACGATCCCGGCGACCGGACGACGGTCGCGTGCACGACCTCGCCCCACTCGTCGGACGGGATCCCGAACACCGCGACGTCGTAGATCTCGGGGTGCTGCTCCAGCGCCGCCTCGATCTCGGCCGGGTAGATGTTCATCCCGCCGGAGATGATCATGTCGGTCTTGCGGTCGCAGATGTACAGGTAGCCCTCGTCGTCCCAGTAGGCGATGTCGCCGACCGTGTGGTAGTCGCCGCGGCTGTTCGACTCGTAGCTGGCGTCGTTCTTGTAGTAGGTGTCGAACGCGCCCTTGGACCGCACGAAGACCTCGCCGGGGTGGTCCGGGCCGGTGCCGGTGACCCGGTTGCCCTCGTCGTCGAACAGGACGATCTCGATGCCGGGGGCGGGCTGGCCGCAGGAGCCGGGCTTGCGGAGCTGGTCTTTGGGCAGCAGGACGGTGTCCACGCCGAGCTCGGTCGACCCGTAGATCTCGAACAGGGACTCGGCCGGGAAGTCCGCGATGTACTGCTGCTTGAGCGCGAAGCTCCACGGGGCCGCGTTGGCCAGCATGCACCGCATGGAGGAGCGGTCGTAGCGGTCCTTGATCTCCTTGGGCAGCGCGCAGATCATCCGGACCAGCGCGGGCGCCGAGAAGCTCGAACTCGCCTGGTACTTGTCCACCAGCCGCAGCCAGTCCTCGGCGTCGAATTTGCGCTGGACCACGATGGTCTGCCCGAAGAGCAGGCTGGCGCCCATGAACGCGCTGGGACCGCTGTGGTACAGCGGGCCCGAGGTGATGTAGATGTCGTCGGGCCGGTAGCCGAACAGGTTCAGCAGGGCGCCGATCTGCTCCGGGTCACCGGCGCCGGCCCGGTACGCGCCCTTCGGCTTGCCGGTCGTGCCGGAGGTGTAGATCATCGACCCGCCGGTGCCGGTCGCGTCCCCCACGTCGGGCGGATCGGAGGGGGCGGCCGCGATGTCGGCGTCGGTCAGCATCCCGTCCGGCGCGGGGCCGCCCACCGCGATGATGTGCCGGACCTTCTCCAGCTGGTCCCGCAGCCGTGCGAACATGGGCGCGTGCTCGTAGTCCACGTAGGCGACCTCGGCGTCGCTGTGGTTGATGACGTAGAGCGCCTCTTCCGGCGTCAGCCGGTAGTTGAGCGGCACGGCGACCGCGCCGATCTTGCGCGACGCGCTCATCACGGCGACGACCTCGGGCGAGTTCGGCCCGCACCACAGGACCTTGCTACCCGGCCCGGCCCCCAGCGAGAGCAGCAGGTTCGCCACCCGGTTCGCCCGCGCCTCGAGCTCCGCGTACGTCCACACGACGACGGTGCCGTCCGGCTTGTCGTCGATGACGCCCGGCTTGTCCGGCTGGCTCTGCGCGTAGATCGAAAGGATGTCGTCTGCCATCGCACCTGTCCTCGTGAACGCGGTCAGTGGGCACCGGCGGTCAACATGCTCCCGCCGCCTAGGGCCAATTTACGGAACTCGTACCGGCCAGTAAATCCCGGGTGTCCGGCTCGTTCGCGCGGTTTCCCCGGGCAGCTACCGGAACGCCGCGCGGTTCTCGTGCAGGAAGTCCTCGACGGTGCGCGGCGGGTGCCCGGTCAGGTCCTGGATCCCGGTGGTGGTGCGCTCGTTCTCCCCGGCCAGCAGGGCCCACTCGCGGGCGATCAGCAGCTCGGCCTGGAAGGCCGGGACGCCGTGGCCGGTCAGCCGGGCCAGCAGGTCCTGCTCGCTGGTGGTGACAAAGGTGACCTGCTCGCCCAGCTCGGCGGACAGCGCCTGCATGGCCTCGGGCCAGCTGAGCAGGCGCGGGCCGGTCAGGTCGTGATGCCGCCCCCAGGTCGCGGGGTCGGTGATGACGCGGACGGCGGCCTCGGCCGCGTCCCGGTGGTCGGTCAGCGCCACCCGCCCGGTGCCGGCCAGGCCGGTCCAGGTCCGCGACGCCTTGATCTCGGCCGCCCCGGCGAGCATGGAGGCGGAGAAGATCGCGGGGCGGATGGTGGTGTAGGGCAGGCCGGCGACCTCGGCGGCGAAGTCGATGTTCCAGTGCGCCCGCTGGTTGATGCCGAGCGAGGTGGGCGCGGTGTTGAGCACCGAGAGCCGGATGAACTGCTCGATCTTTACCGTCGAGGCGGCGGCGATCACGGCCCGCTGGAGGTTCCCCTCCAGGCCGGCCGATCCCATCGAGATGAACACGGTGGCGGCGCCGTCGAGCGCGGCCCGGACCTCGGCCGGGCGGTCGAGCGGGGCCGGGCGGATGTCGAGCAGGCCGGTGTCCAGGTGGCCGGCCGGGCCGAACAGCTGCCGGGCCCGGTCGGCGTCGCGGACGATGGCGACGACGGGCCGCTTGTCCTCGATCAGCCCGGCGACGACGGCGCGGCCGACCCGTCCGGTCGCTCCGATGACGGCGGTGGTCATGGCTGCCTTCCTCTCGGCGTTCCCGCCAGATTGACTTTCACTTTGCAAGTTCACTTTCCGATCCTAAGCGTATAAACTTGCAATATGCAAGCTGCAGGGGGGCATGAAGGGCGGCCCTGCCCGATCGGGCGGGCCAGCAGCATGCTCGGGGACCGGTGGATCCTGCTGATCCTGCGCGACGCCACGATCGGCGTGACGCGCTTCGACGAGTTCCGGGATCATCTCGGCATCGCCGACAACATCCTGTCAGCCCGGCTGCGGAGGCTGGTCGACGGCGGCCTGCTGGTCAAGGTGCCGTACCGCGACGGGCACCGCACCCGCCAGGAGTACCGCCTGACGCAGGCGGGAGCGGACCTGGCGCCGGTGCTGCGCGCGCTCGCCGACTGGGGGCAGCAGCACACCCAGCCGGACGCGCCGGCCGAGCCGATGCGCGTGGTCCATGCCGATTGCGGCGGCGAGGTCGGAGCGGACCGGGCCTGTGCCTCGTGCGGCGCGCGGGTCGGCCGTGACGAGGAGGCCTGGGTCAGCCCGTGGCACTCACCGGACCCGATCCGCCTGGCCCGGCCGGTCTAGGCGCTGGCTCGCTGCTGGGCGCCTGACCAGTACGATTCCGCCATCTGCAGGACGAACGCCCGGGATTCGGCCGGGTCGAGGGCCGCGGCGCCGAGCATCTGGAAGGCGAGGCGGTGCAGGTAGGTCTCCCGCTCCCCCTCCAGGGTGTGACTGCTCAGCAGCTGCTCGGTGCTCACCACGTCTTGCAGCATCGGGTCGCTGTCGGCGCCGAAGCCGAAGATGACGAACGACTCCCCGAAGACCGTGTGGGCCGCGCCCAGGGGCAGGATCCGCAGCGTCAGGTTCGGCCGGTCGGCCTCCTGCGCCAGCCGCTGGAGCTGGTCGTACATCACGGCGTCGCTGCCGACCCGGCGCCGCAGGACCGACTCGTCGAGCACCACGGACAGCTGCAGGCTCTCACGGTTAAGGATCTGCTGGCGCCGCATCCGGACGCTGACCATCCGCTCGATCATCCGGGGCGCGATCGGCTCGATCCGGCTGTAGCCCCTGATGATCTGCCGGGCGTACTCCTCGGTCTGCAGCAGCCCGGTCACCACGTCGACGTGCCAGACGGACATCGACGCGGCCTCGTGCTCGAACCCGATGAACTGCTGGTAGTCCTCGGACAGGCTGTCGGAGTATTCCTCCCACCAGCCCTTCTGGGCGGCGTCCGCGGCCAGCGTGAGCAGCTGCGCGCGGCGTGACCCGGTGATCTGGTAGTAGTCGAGCAGCCGCTCGACCTCACGCGGCCGCAGGCCGGTCCGGGCCCGCTCGTAACGGCTGATCTTGGACGGTGACCACTTCAGCGCCGCCGCGACCGCGTCGCCGCTCTTGCCCTTGGTCTCCCGGATCCCGCGCAGTTCGGCGGCGAGCCGGCGCCGCCGTACCGTGGGGCTTGCTGGCGCGATCATCGAGCGCCCCTCCTCCTCGACGCCGTGTCGCCTTTGACGCCGGTCGTGCAGATTTCAGCGAAACGTTCCTTGCAATACCTTACGTACCCATATCCTCGCCCATCGTAACCAAAATCCTGCTGCCGGCCCAGCCTGAATGTTTGTTCATGAAGCATTCCCGCGCCGTTCACGAGACGACCTCGCCTCATGTCCCCCTGTGGTCACAAACGACCTGCCAGCCTCACTCGCCCCTTAGCCCACCGCCGGGCGGGACACTTCCGCTTTGCTTTTTCAGTGGTTGTGGCGTTCTATTGAATAGGGATGGGTAGAACGCCACAACCACTGAATTTGTTTGGGGCTTTTGGTGCTGGTGGTAACGAGCCGACTCGGCCTGTGCGGAGCGGTTCCCCCGCTCGGGCACGCGGTGTTCGCCGACTGAGCCGGTCAGCCGACCAGGGGGACATCGCGTTTCCGCTCCGGGCGCTCAGCTGGTGCGCAGGTAGTCGAGGGCGGCGGCTACCCCGTTCGGGTCGATGGGAACTTTTGCTAGCTGGAGGCCCATCTCGACGCCGCAGAGCGCGCCGGCCAGGGTGAGGTCGTTGAAGTGGCCGAGGTGGCCGATGCGGAACACGCGGCCCGCGAGGCGGCCGAGGCCGGTGCCGAGGGACATGTCGAACTTGTCGAGGATGACCTGGCGGACCTGGTCGGCGTCGTGGCCGGGGGGCAGGACGACGGCGGTTACGGACGCGGAGTACTCGCGCGGGTCGGCGCACTGGACCTCGAGGCCCCAGCCGCGGACCGCCCGGCGGGTGGCTTCGGCGTGCCGGGCGTGCCGGTCCCACACGGCCGCCAGTCCCTCTTCGTCCAGCATGGCGAGCGCCTCGCGCAGCCCGTAGAGCAAGTTGGTGGCCGGGGTATAGGGGTAGAAGCCGTTCTCGTTGGCCGCCAGCACGGGATCCCAGTCCCAGTACGCGCGCGGCAGGCCGGCCGTGGCCGCCGCGTCGCGGGCCCGGCGGCTGATCGCGTTGAAGCCGAGCCCCGGCGGCAGCATGAGGCCCTTCTGCGAGCCGCCGACGGTGACGTCGACGCCCCACTCGCCGTGCCGGTACGGCATCGAGCCGAGCGAGGAGATGGTGTCGACGATCAGCAGGGCCCGGTGCCCGGCCCGGTCCAGCTCGGCCCGGATCTCCGGAACCCGGCTGGTCACGCCGGTCGAGGTCTCGTTGTGCACGACCAGGACGGCCTTGATGGCGGAGCTGGTGTCGCCGGCCAGCCGGCGGCCGATCGCGCCGGGTCCGCCCCGTGCCGCCAGTCCCCCGGCATCACCTCCGGCCGCAGGCCGAGCCGGCCCGCCAGCCGGGCCCACTGCGCCGCGAAGTGCCCGGTCTCGGCGATCAGCACCGCATCGCCCGGAGACAGGGTGTTGACCAGGGCGGCTTCCCAGGCGCCGGTGCCCGACGACGGGAAGATGACCACCGGATCCTCGGTCCCGAAGACCCGCCGCAGGCCCGGCATGATCTCGCCGAAAAGGCGGGCGAATTCGGGGCCGCGGTGATCGATCACCGGTGCCGCAATGGCGCGCAGCACCCGGTCCGGGACGTTAGTAGGCCCCGGGATCTGGAGGAAGTGGCGCCCGGAATGCACCGTCACGGGTCCCAGGCTACCGGTCTTCTCCGATTGTCACTTCTTGCTGCCCACGGCGCCGAGCTGCGGTATTTCCTGGCCGCGATCGGCACCGGGTTCCGGGCGCCAGTCCGCCACCAGGACCACGCCCGGATCCACGAGTTCCAGGCCGTCGAAATAACTGGTGAATTCTTCCAGGCTGCGGGTCCGGTACGGCGCGGCGCCGGAGGCCTCGTAGACCCGCAGGGCCTCCTCGAGCGCCTCGCTGGTGTTGACGCTGTCGTTGATCGCCAGGTAGCTGCCGGCCGGCAAGCCGTCGAGCAGTCCGGTCACGATCGCCTTCGCCTCGGCGTAGTCGACGACGTGCCCGAGGACCCCCATCAGCGTCAGCGCGACTGGCTGGGTCAGGTCCAGCCATTGCGCGGCCTCCCGCAGGACCGTGTCCGGGTCGCCCATGCTGGCGTCCACGAAGTGCGTCGTGCTCTGCGACTGGCTGGCCAGCAGCGCATTGGCGTGGATCACCACCAGCGGGTCGTTGTCGACGTATACGGTCCGCGCCTGCGGCGCCACCTGCTGCGCGGCCTCGTGCGTGTTGTCCGCCGTCGGCAGCCCGGCCCCGACGTCCAGGAACTGCCGGACGCCGGCCTCGCCCGCCAGGTAGCGGACGACGCGCCGCAGGAACGCCCGGTCGGCTCGCGCGATGTCCACGATGCCCGGGTAGATCGCGCTGAACTGATCGCCCGCCGCGCGGTCGACCGGGTAGTTGTCCGTGCCGCCCAGCCAGTAGTTCCAGATACGGGCGGAGTGCGGGACCGAGTGTCAATTCCTGGCATGGTCAGCGGTCACGGGAAATCCCTTCGAGGAATGCGCGCCATTGGTCCGGGGAGAACCGGAGCACCGGGCCGGCCGGGTCCGTGCTGTCGCGGACGCCGATTCCGCCCGGGTGCGGGCCCGCCACCTCGACGCAATTGCCGTTGGCCAGGCTCAGCGAGCTCTTTCGCCAGCGCGGGCCCGGGCCCGGCTGGTCATCGCCGGGAATGCTGCGCCGGGGACGGTGAACCATGGGAGGAGTCACGGCTCACCGTCCCCGGGCATGGAGCGTCCGCCGGCCCCGGGGGCAAGGCCGGGCTGGAACGCGAGCATGAAGTAGACGGCCTTGCCCGCGGGAGTGCGGTAGAAGCCCCACTCATCCGCCAGGGTGGCCACCAGGTGCAGGCCCCGCCCGGTTTCCGCGTCGGCGGGGACGTCCGCCACCTCCGGCAGGGCCCGCGACGTGTCGTGGACGTCGACCCGGACCTGGCCGCGGGAGCAGGTGATGACGAGCGTGACCACCGGGCCCGCCACGTGCCGGACGGCGTTGGTCACCAGTTCGCTGGTGAGCAGGGCCACGTCCGCCGGGTCGACAGGGACTTCCCAGGTCAGCAGGGCCGCCTGGACCTGGCGGCGGGCCGCGGGCACGGCCGCCGGTCCCGCGGCCAGCCGGCGCAGCGATGCAGCCGGGTGACCAGCGGTCCAGGGGCCGGCGATCCAGGTGGCGCGGTTCGGGCGGTCGGATCGGCCGGGTCAGCGTCATCGCACTCATCGGGTTCCTTCGCGCGGTGGTCTAAGCTGGCCGGGGAGAGCACTGACCGCTCTGCTGCGGTCCCGGGGAGCTCGTGGCCATCGCGCCGTCGTCCGTGTCGTTCCATGCAAATAGTGCTGCAACTTGCAATGCAAGACATCGGTCAGCTGACGTATCTTGAACCGCCCGCGGGACGTTCCATCGACTGGGACGGCCCGGAACTGGCCCTCGACCCGGAAGACCCCCGCTGGGAACTGCCCGCCGACGACCTGCTCGGCGGGACCGCCTGGTACCGCGCCTTGCCGGCCTCCACCCGGGCCCGGCTCGGCTGCGAGCTGGTCGCGAGCAAGATGAAGATCGGCCTGATCTTCGAGAGCATCCTGAAGCGCGGGCTGCTCGAGTTCGCCTCGGCCCTGCCCAACGGGGCGCCGGAGTTCCGCTACGCCTACCACGAGATCATCGAGGAGGCGCAGCACTCGCTGATGTTCCAGGAGGAAGCTGTGCGACGAGCTCGGGCTTACCCGGGGGCCCTACCGGGTGCTGTGGCGGCGGCTGGGGCTCGACGGCGGGGGCGGGGCGTGACAGCGGGCTCGTTTGGTAGCTGAGGGGCGGGAAGGGGGACGGCGGGTTAGCTCGCGAGGCGGCGGGTGGCCGCTCGCCTGCCTGCTCTGGAATTTGCTGAATCGGCAACAGGAGTTTGCGGTTTTATCCGCGTCTGCCGCATGGTGGCGGTGGAGGTGGTCAAGGTGACCGGTGAGCGAGAAGACGAGTACGACGTGGTGGTCATCGGCGGCGGTGCCGCCGGGCTGAACGGGGCGCTGATGCTGGCCCGGGCGCGGCGCCGGGTCCTGGTGATCGACGCGGGCGCGCCGCGCAACGCGCCCGCCGCGGCCGTGCACGGGCTGCTGGGACGGGACGGGATGGCGCCCGGCGAGCTGCTCGAGCGCGGCCGGGACGAGGTGCGCCGCTACGGCGGCCAGGTGACGCGCGGCGCGGTGGCCTCGGCGGCCCGGGCGGACGGCGGGTTCGCGGTCACGCTGGCCGGCGGCCGCGTGGTGCGGGCGCGGCGGCTGCTGGTGACCACCGGGCTGACCGACGAGCTGCCCGACGTGCCCGGGCTGCGGGACCGGTGGGGCCGGGACGTCGTGCACTGCCCGTACTGCCACGGCTGGGAGGTCCGGGACCGGGCCATCGGCGTGCTGGCCAGCGGGCCGCGTTCGGTGCACCAGGCGCTGCTGTTCCGGCAGCTGAGCGACGATGTCACGTACTTCTCGAATTCGGCACCGGGCTGACCGGGCCGGAGGCGGAGCAGCTGGCGGCGCGCGGCATCCGGGTGGTCGACGGCGAGGTGGCGTCCCTGGAGATCGCTTCCGACCGGCTCACGGGAATCCGGCTGCGCGACGGCACGGTGGAACCGCGCGAGGTGGTGGCGATCGCGCCGCGGATGGTGGCGCGGGCCGGGGTGCTGGCCGCGCTCGGGCTGCACCCGGCCGAGCATCCCAGCGGAGCCGGGATGTGGGTGCCGGCTGACCCGGCCGGCCGGACCGGGGTGCCCGGGGTGTGGGTGGCGGGTAACGTCACCGACCTGGGCGCCCAGGTCGGGGCGGCCGCGGCCGGCGGCGCCATGGCCGGGGCCGTGATCAACGCCGACCTGGTCGAGGAGGAGACCCGGGCGGCGGTGGCGGCGGTGCCGTTGTAATCTGCCTTCCACGGTGACCTGGGTGACCTGCTGGAGGCGATGCGCATGAGTCAGGTGACGTCGCCGGGCCACGATGCGGCCCGGCCCGCGGCCGCGCGGATCTACGACTACCTGCTCGGCGGCAAGGACAACTACGCGGTGGACCGGGACGCGGCCGAGCGGGTGCTCGCCGTCGCGCCGGACCAGCGGCAGCTGGCCCGGGCCAACCGGGCGTTCGCGATCCGGGCGGTCGGCGTGCTGGCCGCGGCGGGCATCAGGCAGTTCATCGACCTGGGGACCGGGTTTCCCACCTCGCCGAGCGTGCACGAGGCGGCCCGGCGGGCCGACCCGGCGGCGCGGGTGGTGTACGTCGACTACGACCCGCTGGTGCACGTCCACAACACGGCCCTGCTGGCCCAGGACGACCAGGTGGTCTCGGTGCAGGCCGACATCCGCCAGCCGGAGGCGATCCTGGATCACCCGGACGTGGCGCGGCTGATCGACTTCGGCCAGCCGGTCGGCGTGCTCTGCGTCGCGGTCCTGCACCTGGTCCCGGACGCCGAGGACCCGGAGGGGATCGTGGCCCGGTTCCGCGACCGGATGTGCTCCGGCAGCTACCTGGGACTCTCGCAGTTCGCCAGCGACAGCGACCCGGACGCCATGGCCGAGCTGCGCGCGGTGGCGGCGGGCACGGCGGTGGAGACCTACTTCCGGCCCCGGGACCGGATCCTGCGGTTCTTCGACGGCTTCTCGCTCGTGCCGCCCGGCCTGGCGGACGTGGAGAGCTGGCGGCAGGACGGCGCCGCCCCCACCCGGCTGAAGATCGCGGGGGCGGTCGGCCGGAAGCCTTGACGCTCAACTAGAACACGTTACAGTTTTTGGGTGACCGAGAGCATTACCTGGGAAGCCCCGGACGGGGACCATCCCGCGCGCCGCGTCTCGCGCCGCTCCATGGCCGCCGTCGCGGCCGGGCGCAAGGACGAGTGGCTGGCCCTGTTCGCCCCGGACGCGGTGGTGCAGGATCCCGTCGGCCCCTCGATGATGGATCCCTCGGGTGACGGCCACCGCGGGCGCGACGGGATCGGGCGCTGGTGGGACACGAACTTCGGCGCGGTGAGCCGGTTCCACTTCCGGATCACCGATTCGTTCGCCAACGGGCCGTGCTGCGCCAACATCGCCAGCGATCACGATGTGGCTCGGCGACAGCGGCGCGACGATGACGGTCGACTGCGTGGTCATCTACACCGTCGGCGACGACGGGCTGATCACCTCGATCCGGGCCCACTGGGAACCCGACCGGGCCATGGCCACCATCACCAATCCCTGACGTCACCCAGGCGATTGCCGCGGAGCCGCCCTTGAGGCGGAGCGGCAGACGCGAATGTCCCTTTGTCGGGACGGGGGCGGCGAAGCGACGGCAGGGTGAGTTCGGTGATGCCGCCGGACGATGGGCCCCGGCCGGGGCATCCGGGATGATCTCTTGTGTGTTTGTGATCGGATTCGTGAGAGCTTGACAGGCCGGCGGGTGCAGCGATACGTTATTTGAGCGTCTAACTATTAAGAAACTTTACTATTAATAGCTGGCGCGAGCGGGAGCGGGAATTGCGTGCGGGTCGGCCGTGGCAGTACGCACGGCTGGCCAGCTGGCTCAGAGGCCGGGAGTGCCCGGGATGACGTCCGGCCTGGCAGGTACCCATCGACCGTACGGCTTCGGAGGAGCCATGAACCCGCTTCCAAGCACGTCACGTCCTCGTTCGCGTCAATCCCGCCGCCGGCCGACTACACGATCATGCCGTTCGACGGCGGCTTCAGCGGCGGCTCCTCGCAGGTGACGGCGCTGAAGGACTTCAACGCGCAGCTGATGAGCACGTTCGGCTGGTCCAGTGCCCAGGCCTACGCGCACGAGGGCTTCTCCGGCATGAACGGCCGGTCGGACACCGGTGAGATCTTCACCCAGAGCGACTTCCAGACCGTGCTCAGCTTCGCGCAGAGCAGCGGGATGAGCCGGTTCACGTTCTGGTCGGTCAACCGGGACCGGCAGTGCAACCCGCCGGATAACAACGGCAGCACCTCCAGCGAGTGCAGCAGCGTAACGCAGAACGCGTGGGACTTCACCGCCTACACCGTCGCCTTCGCCAAGGGCGCGCCGGTGACCCAGCCGACGCCGCCGCCGCTCATCCCCCGCCGCCGCCTTCCTCTCCGCCGCCCTCCTCGGGAAGCTGCAGCGCGGCGGCCTGGGTGTCGAACCAGGCGTACGTGTCCGGCGACGAGGTCTCCTACAACGGCGACCAGTGGACCGCCAACCAGTGGAACTACGACGAGGCGCCGGGCGGCCCGGCCGGCGCCTGGAACGACGACGGCTCCTGCTGACCTAGCACCAGGGCCCGGCCTGCGGTTATCCCCGCAGGCCGGGCCCCGGCCAGCGATTTGCGGACGACTGCTCAGGCCATCAGGATGGGCGCGGCATTCTGAATCGAGATCGCGCAATTCAGCATCCAGGTGCCGGTCCTCGATTAAGGTCACCGCGAATATTTCTATTCCGGTACCGGCTTCGGCGTGGGCCTGACCGAAGGCAAAGGAGTCGTTACTATCGGATAGTGCCCGAACCCCACTCTTCCGCCGGTGAGCAGCACGGCTGCCCCCGGCCCGCTGCAGCTGATCCAGTCGCTCGCCCGCACGCTGAGCGCTGACCAGGAGACGGACCTCCTGCGCAGCCGCGAGGAGGCCGCCGCCTGGCTCCGCACGGCGGCGCTGTTGCCCGCCGATGCCGGCCTGAGCAACTCCGAACACGCCGCCCTGCTCCGCCTGCGGGACTCGATCAGGGAGGTCCTGACCGCCCACGCCGACGGCCGTCGGGACGCGGCGGCGGCGGGCCGGCTGACCAAGGCGCTCGCCGACGGCCGCCTGGTCCTCACCGTCGATGCGGCCGGGACACCCCAGCTGGCCAGCGCGGCCCGCGCCAGCTACCCCAACCTGGTGGCCGAGGTGGCGGTGGCCATCGCGGCGGCCACCGCCAACGGCGACTGGCCCCGGCGCGCGGCGGGCGGGTAACGGCCAGGCTAGGCCTGCTCGAGGACGGTGCGCAAGGTGGCGGCGAAGGCGTCCGGCTTGCCCATGCCGCCGTACTCGCCGCCGAGGAACCCGCCGTGATCGCCGGGGAAGATGACGGGCGCCATGCCCAGCCGCGCGGCCACCGCGGTGGCCGCGCGCCCGGCGGCCGTCTGCCCGGATTCCTCGCCGACCCCGAGGACGATACGGGTGGGCGCGGCGCGGAGGGCGTCGAAGTCGTGCTCGTAGGCGGGGCACGACGGCATGTTCAGGCCGAGCAGCGGGTCGTTGCGCGAGCCGTCGTCCTCGGCCGGCAGCCCGAAGGCGGCGGGGTCGGGCGCGGGCTGGTCCCGGTAGTCGTCCGGGATCGGGCCCGGCAGGCTGACCAGCGCGATGAACTTGGCCATGGCCGGGCCGAATCCGCTGCGCAGGTAGGTCTCGTGGATGTCCGCGCAGGCGGCCAGCGCGGGCTCGCGGTCGGGCAGCTCGGCGAAGGCGGGCGGCTCGTGCGCCACCAGCGTCCGGACCTGCTCCGGGTGCCTGGCCACCAGGGCCAGCGCGTTGACCGCGCCGCCGCTGCTGGCGAAGATGTCCACCGGCCCCGCGTCCAGGGCGGAGATCAGCCGGTGCAGGTCATCGGCGTGCTCGTCCGGCGAGGTCTCGAGGGCGCCATCGGTACGCGGGCTGCGCCCCGCCCCGCGCGGGTCGTAGGTCACCACGGTGCGATCGGCGAAGTGCCCGGCCAGGGTGACGAACCCCTCGGCGCCCATCGGCGACCCGATGATCAGCAGGACCGGCCCGGAGTCCGGGTCGGCGCTGCGGATGTCGTAGCTGAGCTCGGCGCCCGGCGCGGACAGGGTGCTGGTCTTCGGCTCGGTCATGGGTAGCCCCCTTCGTTCGGTGTCTGCAGGTAAGACGCACCAGGGCGGCCGGATTCATCGGCCGCGGCCCGGACAACAGGAAAGCGGAGGCTCCCCCGGGCTCCCGGGGCGGGCCTCCGCTCTTGTCCTGACCGACAGCTATCGTGAGCGGGCTGCCAATAGCGCTCACGATTAATTACATCGGGTAATTACATCCCGAAGCTGTCGAATTCACCGTTACGCACGCCTCCGAGAAAGGCGTGCCATTCGTCCGGAGTGAACTCGGAGACCGCGCCTTCGCGGTCCCTGCTGTTCCGGACGCCGATCTCAGCATGGGGCAGGCTGGCCACCTCGACGCAGTTACCGTTTGAGAAGCTCAGCGAGCTCTTGACCCAGATAGGACCCGAACCTTCTGGCTGATTTCCGGACGTAGCGATACCCACCGTTACTACCTCACTGATTGTTGGAGTAATATCCTGAATGGCAACTACGGAATGTAGTTTGAATACTACTAAAAGTAGCACCGGGCACTTAGGCTAGCAGAACACAAGCACCTAGGAATACCCTTCACATCTTGTAGCACAAAAACCACAGAAATGTCCGTTGTGCTCAAGATGTAACTTTCGCCTCAACCGCATAGGCGTGGCGTTTCCGCAGACGGGCTGAGAGACGACGCCGGACGGTCGCCGGCAGGCCTTCTGATGTTTTACTTATGCGTGGGCGCGCTGCCGGGCACCGGACCAGTGCGACTCCGCCGTCTCGAGGATGAGGGCGCGGGAGGCGGCGGGGTCGAGGGAGGCGTCGGCGAGCATCTGGAACGCGATCCGGTGCAGGTAGGTCTCCCGCTCCCCTTCGAGGGTGAAGCCGGTCCGCAGGTGCTCGGTGCTCACCACGTCCTGCAGCATCGCGTCGCTGTCGGCGCCGAAGCCGAAGATGACGAACGACTCCCCGAAGACCGTGTGCTGCGCGTCCAGCGGCAGGACCTGCAGCGTGATGTTCGGCCGGGCCGCCTCCCGGGCCAGCCGCTGGAGCTGCTCGTACATCACGGCGTCGTCGCCGATCCGGCGCTTCAGGATCGACTCGTCGAGCACCACGCGACAGCTGCAGCCCCTCGCGGGCCAGGACCTGCTGACGCTGCATCCGCACCCGGACCTGCCGGCCGATCATCCCGGGCGCCACCGGCTCGACCCGGCTGTAGCTGCTGATGATGTGCCGGGCGTAGCCCTCGGTCTGGAACAGGCCGGTCACCACGTCGACGTGCCAGATGGCCATCGACGTGGCCTCGTGCTCGAGGCCGATGAACTGCTGGTAGTCCTCGGACAAGGTGTCGGCGTACTCTTCCCACCAGCCCTTCTGGGCGGCGTCCTCGGCCAGCCCGAGCAGGAGCTCGCGACGGGGGCCGGTGATCTGGTAATAGTCGAGCAGCCGCTCGACCTCCCGCGGCCGCAGCCCGGTCCGGGCCCGCTCGTAGCGGCTGATCTTGGACGGCGACCACTTCAGCGCGGCCGCGACCGCGTCACCGCTCTTGCCCTTGCTCTCCCTGATGCCGCGCAGCTCGGCGGCCAGCCGCCGCCGCCGCACCGTCGGGCTTCCTGGCGCGTTCATCGGGCGTGCCTCCTCCTCGGCGCCGCGCGGGCGGACTGGTGCGCCGGTCATGCAGATTTCACTGAAAGAATTCGTGAAACCTTTAGTACACGTTACACCGACCATCGTAGCCATGGAGCCCGTTATAACTAGTCAAATCGAGCGGCCAATTCCGATGGCAGGCGGGTGACTGGCACGGATGGGCACGACGAGGACGGCCCGGCACGCAAGCAGGCGATCCGCGGAAGCGGATCGCCTGTGACAGGTGTGGTCAGCGGCATCGCAATGGCCTCGACCGGCGTTGATCGACTACGGCGAGAGCGCTAGCGAAGGAGCACGGGAGGAGTTACGCGCGGCCGGAGCCCCTCGATTGGGCTCCGGCCCCTGGCGTCATTCGGTTTCGTCGTCATTATCTCGTCGCGCCTGGCGGCGTTAAGACGGGTGGCCTGCGGCGGTTCGCATGACGTTATCGGCCGGGA
Organism: uncultured Actinomycetota bacterium; assembly: GCA_963839095.1. Lineage (GTDB taxonomy): Bacteria > Actinomycetota > Actinomycetes > Streptosporangiales > Streptosporangiaceae > Palsa-504. Next base: position 42,103 of record CAWIUF010000038.1, read on the forward strand.
GCCGGCCATGCGGCCATTCCGGCTCAGCCGTGGTAGTAGATGCCGGAACTCGTGGCAGCCACTGGCGTGGTAGTGGCCGCCGCGCGATGACTGCCGAGCTAGCAAGGATTGACCCGGCCGCGCTGAGTGATACGATTGCGGAAACGATGACTTTACGCCCGATGCGCATGATTCCTCCATGACAGAACCAGAGGTCAGCAGCCTGGTGCTGCCCTCCACCGACCCGCCCGGGCATATTGGAGTCTTGTGGAGTTATTACCAGTTTCGACCTATCCGTACACATAGCGTAAAACAGCCAGTACACTTCTTGCAAATACCAAAATATTGCCGGTAAATTTGTGTTCTGCTTTTTCTGCAAATGACAGAAGATCTGTCAGGAATAAATGCAGTGCAAGATCCTTGCAACTTTCACTGCATACTGCGGACAACGGTTAGCATATGGCGCCGAATTAATGTCCGAAATTAGTCCGCTTGTTCCGTAAATGTTCTGGTAGTAGCATTTGCTCCATGCACCCCGTGACCCCGGCTGGTGCGCTGGTCGGGCGTGAGAGCGAGATGTCACTGCTGACCGGGATGGTAAAAGAGGTGTCCCTGGGGCGCGGCGGGGCCGTGCTCATCGAGGGCGAGCCGGGTATCGGGAAGTCCGCGCTGGTCCGGGCGGCGGTGGCCGACGCGCCGGACGCGGGCTGCCAGGTGTTCTGGGGGGCCGGGGACGAGCTGGGCCAGGAGCTGCCGCTGCTGCCGTTCCTGGACGGGCTGCGGGTCCGCGAGCCCTCCCCCAACCCGCGCCGGGAGACGATCGTCAGGCTGCTGCGCGGCGAGGTGACCGCGGACCGGGGCGCGAACGTGCCCGCGGTGCTGGCCGAGCAGCTGCTGGCGCTGGTGACCGAGCAGTGCGCGGTGCGGCCGGTCGTGCTGGTCATCGATGACCTGCAGTGGGCGGATCCGGCCAGCGTCATGCTTGTGGGGACGGCTGGCGCGGTCGGCCCGGCAGGTGCCGCTGCTGCTGATCGGGATGATGCGGCCGCCGCTGCGGGACGACCTGCTGGCGCTGCGCCGGGCGGTGGATGACCGGTCGCGCCTGCAGCTGGACGGGCTGGCCGGGCCGGCGGTGGCGGACCTGGTGGCGGCGCTGGCGGGCGGGCGGCCCGACGCCGGGCTGCTGCGGCTGGCGGACGGGGCGGCGGGCAACCCGCTGTACGTCACCGAGCTGGTCGCCGCGCTGGCCCGCTGCTGCGGCCCTGACCGTGACCGAGGCGGGAGCGGCCGAGCTGGCGGGCGATTCGGCGCCCGGCTCGCTGTCGGCGGCCATCGCGGACCGGCTGGGGTTCGTGACCGGGCCGGTGCGCGAGGTGCTGCGGGCGGCGGCCCTGCTCGGCGTGGACTTCACCGTCACGGACCTGGCCATCGTGCTGGGCCGGAGCGTGGCGGACCTGGTCCGGGCCATCGACGAGGCGTGCGCCGTCGGGCGTGCTGACCGAGTCGCGTCAGCGGCTGGAGTTCCGGCACCCGCTGATCAGGGCCGCGCTGTACGACGAGATGCCGGCGCCGGTCCGGGCCGCCTGGCACCGCGACGCCGGCCGCGCCCTGGCCGAGGCCGGCGCCCCGGCCGACCGGGTCGCCCGGCAGCTGCTGCGGGCCGTCGGCGAGCCGCGAGGTCCCGGCCGGGCCGATGGACGAGTGGATGCTCGACTGGCTCGCCCGCACCGCGGACTCGCTGGTCGACCAGGCACCGGGAGTCGCCGCCGAGCTCCTCACCCGGGCCGTGGCCGGCTCGACGGCCGGCACGGTCCGGCACAGCTGGCTGTCCAGCCGGCTCGCCGACGCCCACTACCGGATGGGCGACACCGACCGCGGCCGAGCAGGTGGCCAGCCTCGCGCTGGAGTACGCCACCGAGCCCGATGTCGTCGAGGCTCTGCACTGGACGCTGGCGCAGTGCCGGATGCTGGCCGGCCCGGGCGCGGAGCCGCTGGCCGCGCTGGACCGGGCGCTGGCCGCGCCCGGCATCTCGGCCCGGCACCGCGCCCGGCTGATGGTGCTCGCCGCGCGCACGCACCTGCACCTCGGCGAGGTCGAGGAGGCCGGCCGGGTGGCCGGCAGCGCGCTCGAGGCGGCCACCGAGGCGGCCGACAACTGGGCCATGGCCTGGGCGCTGCACGTGCTGACGATCATGACCGGGGTGCAGGGGCACCCGGCGGACACGCTGCCGCTGTTCGACCGGGCGCTGGCCGTGACCCAGGCCGACGCGGGGCTGAGCGACCTGCGGCTGCTGCTGCAGATCAACCAGGCCGTCACCCTCGCGCAACCTCGACCGGTACGACGAGGCGCTGGCCGCGGCCGGCCAGGCCCGGCAGCTGGCCGGCCAGGTCGGCACGGCCCGGCGGCGGACCCAGGCGCACAGCGCCCTCGGCCAGCTGCTGTTCGAGACCGGGCGGTGGGACGACGCGCTGGCCGAGGTGGCGGCCATGGACGAGGACCTCAAGGAACCCGGCGCCGCCTGCTGCGACCTCGGCATCGCCGCCGTCATCTGCTTCCACCGCGGCGAGACCGCCGAGGCCCGGCAGCACCTGGCCGCGGCCGCCCCGTTCGCCGAGCGGATCGGCCACCGGCTCATCGGCACGCTGGCCCTGGCCCGCAGCCTGGACCACGAGTACGAGGGCGCGCTGCCCGAAGCCCTGGCCGCGCTGACCGACGGATTCGACAGCAACACCGAGGAGCTCAAGGAGATCGAGGACCTGCTGGCCGACGCCGTCCGCCTCGCCGTCGGCACCGGCGACCTGACCACCGCGCAGGCCCTGGCCGGCCACGCCGCTACCCTCGCGGCCAGCTCGGAGGTCCCGCACCGGCAGGCGAACGCGCTCTACTGCCGGGCCCTGCTGGACCGTGACGCCCCCAGGCTGCTGACGGCGGCCGAGCGCTACGACGACGCCTCCCGGCCGCTGCTGCGGGCCAAGGCGCTGGAGGCGGCGGCCGGGCACTTCGTCGACGCCGACGACCGCGAGCAGGCCCGGGCCGCGTTCACCCAGGCCGTGGAGGTCTACACCGACCTGGAGCGCGGCCGCGGACGTGGCCCGGCTGCAGGCCGAGTTCCGCGCCCACGGCATCAGGCGCGGGCCGCACGCCAAGCACCGGCGGGCGCGCAGCGGCTGGGAGAGCCTCACCGCGACCGAGATCAAGATCGCCGCGTTCGTCGAGGAAGGGCTGTCCAACCCGGAGATCGCGGCCCGGCTGCTGCTGTCCCGGCGGACGGTCGCCACCCACGTCTCGCACATCCTCAAGAAGCTCGACGTCAACTCCCGCATCGACATCGCCCGCGAATCGGCCCGGCGGACCATCCCGCCGAGGTGATGGCGGGGCGGGACGGAACTCGTTCGGTGGAAGGTTTTAAGGGGTTGGGTGGGGACTGTGAGCCGCCGGGGGAATTGGACTCACAGTCCCCACGCTTAACCCCCCGCAGGTCGCGCCCTAGGCCAGCCCAGGCTGGGGCGCGAGCGTGAAGTACACCGCCTTGCCCGCGGGGGTACGGTAGGTGCCCCACTCGTCCGACAGGGTGTCCACCAGCATCAGGCCCCGCCCGGTCTCGGCGTCGACCGGGGCGGGGGCCAGCACCGGCAGGGCCCGCGACGTGTCGTGCACGTCGACCCGCAGCTGCCCCGGGGAGCAGATGATGGCGACCGTGATCGTCCGGCCCGGCTGGTGCGTGATGGCGTTGGTCACCAGCTCGCTGGTGAGCAGGACCGCGACGTTCTCGTCGACCGGGACGGCCCAGGCGCCGATGGCGGCCTGGACGTGGCACCGGGCCTGGCCGACCGCGGCTGGCTTGGCGGCGAGCCGTACCTGGCAGCCGTGCAGTTCGGTCGGACGGGGCGGCGCCATCGCGTTCATCGGATCTCCCTGAGGGTCCTCGGGTTGGAGCCGGGGTGGAGCCGGCCGGGCTGGTACGAGGAGCCCGTTGCCGCTTGCAAGAAAATAGTCCTGCAACTTGCAATGCAAGACATCGGTCAGGTGACGTATTTTGAACGACGGCTCGGGCGGGAGGGTCCGGGACGGTCAGCCGCGGGTGATGGTGATGACGGTCCAGGCGCCCAGGTGGATGCGGTCGCCGTCGCGCAGCGGCACGGCCTGATGCGGCGGGACGTCCCGGCCGTTGACCCGCAGGCCGTTGTCCGAGTCGGCATCGGTGACGGACCAGGTCCCGTCCGGCCCGGCGGTCAGCACCGCGTGCAGCCGGGACACGCCCGGGTCGACGGGCGGCCCGGTCAGGTCGATCTCCGGCTCGATCCGCCGGGATACGCTGCGCCGCCCGATGCGGACCTCGGTCCCGGCGAGCCGGAAACGCTGCTCGGGGTAGTGGACGGGGAAGGCGATCGACCCGGCTTCGGTCTCGTTCACCGCCTGCACGCTGTCGTAGTAGGTGCGGTCGGCCGCCACCACCGCGGTCCAGGTCGCCGGCGCGGCGTGCGAGGGCTTCGGCGCCGGCGGGGGCGGGAGGTTCCCGGCTAGCTGCGTCGGGAGCGGATCCGGCGGCACGGTCAGCGGCGCCGTGGCCGCGGCCCGCGTGGTCCGGCAGGCGGCGGCCCGCGGGCGGCGGGCTCGCGGGCGGTGCGGGGCTGACCCACCAGGTCTGGGTGCCCGGGCGGACCGGGCGGGAGGGATCGTAGGGTTCCACGCTGAGCGCCTCGCGCAGCGCGTCGGCGAAGTCGCCGCAGGTGCCGTACCGGTCGTCCGGCTCCTTGGCCATCGCCCGGGCGATCACCTGGTCCACCGCGCCGTCCAGATCCGGCCGCACGTCGGTGACCCGGGCGGCGGCGCGGACAGGTGCGCGTAGAGCACCGCCATCGGCACCTCGCGCTTGAACGGCACCGAACCGGTCAGCAGCGCGTAGGCCACGCACCCGAGGGCGTACTGGTCCGCGCGCCCGTCCACCTCCCGCCCGCTGATCTGCTCGGGCGCCGAGTAGTCGGGGGTGCCGAGGAACTGCCCGGCCTGGGTCAGCCCGCTCACCGATTTCACGCCCCGGGCCAGCCCGAAGTCGGACAGGTACACGTGCGCGGGCGGCCGGGGGCCGGCGTCGACCAGGATGTTCGCGGGCTTGACGTCACGGTGCACCAGGCCGGCGGCGTGCGCGGCGTCCAGGGCCGAGGCCACCGGGGAGATGACGGTCGCCGCCCGGTGCGCGCGCAGGCCGCCCTCGCGGGCCACCAGCACCCGCAGGTCGTCGCCGGCCACGAAGCGCATCGCGATGTACAGCACGCCGCTCGCCTCGCCGGCGTCGTAGACGGGGATGATGTGCGGGTGGTCCACCGCCGCGACCGCCCGCGCCTCGCGGGTGAACCGCCGCTGCACCAGGTCGTCCCCGGCCAGCAGCTTCAGCGCCACCACCCGGCCGAGGCGCTCGTCGCGGGCACGGTAGACCGCTGCCATCCCGCCCACGCCGACCAGCTTCTCGAGCCGGTACCCGGCCACGCGGGCACCCGGAGCCAGGCTGGTCAGCAAGCCGCCCGGCTGATCGGGGGAATCTCCGGCCACCACCCCTCCTCCCGGCAGCCATCACCCTATCCCGACAGACCGTCATCCGCTGGCCCCGGGCCGGCCGGAAGGCCGGCGGCAGCCGGGCTCGCGGACCGTGCGCCCGGGCTCTAGCATAATGAGAACAGGTTCTAGTTCTGGGCGGAGGCGGATGGACGCGGCACCCCCGACGGTGACCGGGCTGCTGCTGGCCCAGGCCGGTAGCTCGCGGCCCGGATTGCTCTTCGAGGAGCGGCGGTGGAGCTGGCGGGAGCACGTCGCCGAGTGCGCGCGGTACGCGGCCGCGCTGCGCGCCCGGCGGGTGCCCGGCCGACCCTTCCACGTCGGCGTGCTGGCCGACAACGGGCCGGAATTCTCCTTCCTGCTCGGCGGGTGCGCGTTCGCGGGGGCGGTGCTGGTCGCGCTCAACCCGGTGCGCCGCGGGGCGGCCCTGACCGCGGACGGGGCGCGCACCGACTGCCAGTTCGTGCTGGCCGAGCCGGGCTATCGGGAGCTGCTGCCCGCTTCGGACGTGCCGGTGCTGGCCTTTTGACGAGCTTGAACTCCCGGCCCGGGCTCCCGTCGAGCCGGTGCCCGCGGCGGCCGAGGACCTGCTGATGCTGATTTTCACGTCGGGGACGAGCGGGGAGCCGAAGGCGGTGCGGGTCACCCACGCCAAGATCGCGGTGCCGGGGGTGATGCTGGCCGGGCGGTTCGGGCTCGGGAAGCGGGGACACGGTGTACGTGTCGATGCCGATGTTCCACTCCAACGCCGTCATGGCGGGCTGGGCGGTGGGGCTGGCGGCCGGCCGGCGATCGCGTTGCGCCGCCGGTTCTCCGCGTCGGCGTTCCTGGACGACATCCGGGCCTTCGGCGCGACCTACGCCAACTACGTGGGCAAGCCGCTCAGCTACGTGCTGGCCACGCCGGAGCGGGCCGGGGACGCCGACAACCCGCTCCGCATTGCCTACGGCAATGAAGGCGCACCCGCTGACCTGGAAAAATTTGCCGAACGGTTTGGCTGTCACGTCATCGACGGGTTCGGGTCCACCGAGGGAGGCGTGGCGGTCAGCCGCGGTCCCGATGCCCCACCCGGTGCCCTGGCCGGCTGTCCGAGGCGTGGCGGTACTCGACCCGGAGACCGGCCACCGTGCCCGCCCGCGGTCAGCCCGGGCGGGGAACTGCTCAACCCGGCCGAGGCCGTAGGCGAGCTGGTAAACACGGCGGGACCCGGCCTGTTCGCCGGGTACTACGACGACGCCGGGGCGGATGCCGACCGGATGCGTGATAGCCGGTACTGGAGCGGCGAACTGGCCTACGCGGATGCCGACGGGTTCTGCTGGTTCGCGGGCCAGGCAGGCCATGGCTGCAGGTCGCAACGGGGAGAACCTCGGCACCGCGCCGATCGAGCGGGTCCTGCTGCGCCACCCCGCCATCGCCGCGGCGGCGGTGTACGGGGTGCCTGAGTCGCGGCCCCGGGGACCAGGTCATGGCCTGCGTGGTGCTGCGGGAGGGGGCTGCGCTGACGCCCGCGGAGCTCGGCGCGTTCTTGGCCGGGCAGGGCGACCTAGGGCGCAAGCAACGGCCGCGGTTCGTCCGGGTCGCCCGCGCGAGGCCGCGCCGGCCACGTTCAAGGTGATCACCCGGCTGCTCGCGGCGGAAGGCTGGCGAGCTGGTAGCGATCCGGTGTGGTGGTCCGGACGGGCCGGGCCGGAGTTCGTGGCGCTGGAGCCGGAGCAGGCGGCCGCG
>CAWIUF010000039.1:0-66862 GCA_963839095.1 uncultured Actinomycetota bacterium
CCACAGCGGGCTGAGCAGGCCGTCGTCGGTGATGTCGAGCATCCGCTGGTAGACCGCGCGCCAGGTGGCGTACTTCTCGTCGTACGCCGCCACCGCGGCCGGATCGGGTTCGAAGGTGGCCGCCCGGCGGCGCAGCCCCGGCCGGAGCTCGTGCAGGTGGAGAACACGCCCGCGCCGGTCCCGGCGCAGATGGCGGCGCCAGCGCGCTGCTCTCGGTCACCGCCGGGATGTGCACCGGCACGCCGAGCACGTCGGCCATGATCTGCGGCCACAGCCGTCCCCGGCCGGCCCCGCCGGTGAACACCGCCTCGCCGAACTCCAGGCCGGTCAGGGAGGCGATGATGTCCCGGTGCCCGCGGGCCACGTAGGCGGCGGCCTCCTCGATGGCCCGCACGCACGCGCCCCGGCCGCCCCCCTGATTCAGGTCGAACTGGAGGAACGACGGACTCGCGTGCGCCCACCGCCGCGCGTTCATCAGGTTGGACATGATGGCGATGACCCCGCCGGGCGGGGCGGCGGCGGCCGCCTCCTCCATCACCACGTACGGGTCCACGCCCCGCGCGCGGGCCTGCGCCACCTCGGCGTCGCAGAACGCGTCGCGGAACCACCGCATGCTCATGCCGCAGTAGAAGCCGATGCCCTCGAGCATCCACTCGCCCGGCTGCACGTGGCACAGCGTCCGCAGCCGGATCTCCGGGTCGATCAGCGGCCGGTCAAGCAGCACCGTGTTCTGCCAGAACGTCCCGCGCGACCACGGTGTACTCGTCCCGCTGGGCTCCGGCGCCGAGCAGCCCGAGCTGGGTGTCGCCGCCGCCCGCCGCCACCGGCGTGCCGGCCCGCAGCCCGGTCGCCTCGGCGGCGGCCGGGGTGACCTCGCCCACCACCGTGCCGGGGTCGGCCACCGGCGGCAGCACGGCCGGGTCGAGGCCGCACAGCGCCGGGATGGTCGGCGACCACGACCGCCCGGCCAGCGTGAACATGCCCGAGCTCGAGCCGCAGGAGGGTTCGGTCACGTGCTGGCCGGTGAGCCGGTACACGATCCAGTCGCTGAGCATGCCCAGGCTGGCGGCGTCGCGCAGGATGTCCGGCCGGTGCCGGCCCAGCCAGCGCAGCCGGGCCGGGGAGGTGATCGCGACCCAGTCGCCGGCCTCGGCGTAGATCTTCTCCGCGGCGCCCTCGCGGATGAGCTCCTCGGCCTCGGCGGAAGCCCGGCTGTCCACGTTGGGGCAGGCGAAGATCTCCCGGCCGCCCGCGTCGTACAGGACCATGCCCTCGCGCATGCTGGTGGCCGCCACCGCCGCCACGTCGGCCCCGGTCACGCCGGCCGCCCGCAGCGCGTCCTGGATGCACGCGGCGATGGCCCGCCAGCCCGCGTCCACGTCGAAGTCCTGGCCGCCGGGCACGCCCGGCGGCTCGTGGTGGGTCCACTCCCGCTGCCCCGCCCCGGCCTGCGCGCCGGCCGCGGTGAACAGCACGGCCCGGCAGCTGCCGGTGCCCGCGTCGATGGCGAGAAGGTAGCGTCCGGTCATCGCCGTCCCCTGCAGCACCTGGGGGTTCACCACGTTGGCGGGCACCCGCCCGGCCAGCAGGTCGGTCACCGCCGCCACCGCCCGCTGGGCGCCGCGGGCCAGCGTCTCCGCGGTGGCCCCGCCGATGTGCGGGGTGACGAAGACGTTCGGCAGGCCGAGCAGCGGATGCCGCCCGGGCGTGCCGCTCCAGCACGTCCAGCGCCGCGCCGCCGAGGTGGCCCCGCTCCAGCGCCTGGCCGAGCGCGTCCTCGTCGACCAGCCCCTCGCGGGCGGTGTTGATGAAATAGGCGCCGGGCCGCATCCGGGCGAACAGGTCCCGCGAGAACATCCGCCCGTTCTCCGCGGTCAGGCGGGCATGCAGCGAAATGATGTCCGAACGAGTCAGCAACTCGTCCATGCTCACCAGCTCCACGCCCGCGTACGGCCGGCGGCACCGGGTCGTACCCCAGCACGGTGAAGCCGAGCGCCCGGGCCCGCCGGGCCACCTCGCGGCCGACGTGGCCCAGGCCGACCAGCCCCATGGTCAGGCTGGGCGCCTCGGCGCCGAAGAACTCGCGCCCCTCGAACACCGACTCGGCGAAGCCGCCGCCCTCGAGCAGGTGGCGGCTGGCCTGCGGCACCGTCCGGATCAGGAGCAGGGCGAAGGCGATGGTCAGCTCGGCGACCGCCTCGGCGTTCTTGCCCGGCGTGTTCACCACCGGGATGCCGCGCCGGTCGCGGCGGCCACGTCCACGTTGACCGGGCCGCCCCGGGCGCAGCACACCAGCCGCAGCGGCGCCGCGTCGAGCACCTCGGCGCTGACCGGCGCGCCGTGCACCACCAGCACGTCGTGCCCGGCCACGGCGCGGGCCACCGCGGCCGGGTCGCCGGCGTACTCGCGCAGCCCGCGCTCGGACGCGGTGACCGGCGGGGCGCCGCCCGCCTCGTCGATCTGCATTGTCGACAAATCGACCAAGCCGTCCAGGGTGGCCAGCGCCCCCGCGTACGCGGACACCGGCATGTAAGGGTCGCCGACGACCAGGACCTTCACGGGTAGACGTAGGTCGGCTCGAGGTCGATCGCGTGACCGCTGCCCGACTCCAGCACGAACTTGACCAGCGGCCCGGTGTCCACGTAGTAGAACTCGATGGACTCGCCGATCCGGCCGCCCATCAAGATCTCGGCGCCGCGCTCGCTCCAGTGCTTCTTCAGCGCCTCGCTGTCTTCGATCGAGTGCTTCATGCACGCGATGTGCTGCACGCCCTCGCCGTGGGTGTCGAGGAACTCCTGGTAGATGCTCGGGCCGCTGACCGGCTGGATGAGCTCGAAGCCCAGCCCGTCGACCGTGGTCTCGGCCCCGATCATGCGGAACTCGCAGGGCTCGCCGCGCACCACCGTGTCGTGCAGCAGGGGCGGGGCGTACTCGAACACGCTCCACGGCCCCCAGCCGAGGTTCTCGGTGTAGGAGCGCAGCGCGGACTTGATGTCCGCCACCACGACGGCGATCTGCGTGATCGTCATGGGGACCGCCGGCGGCACGATCCGTCCGCCGTTACCGCTTGCCATCTGGTGCCTCCTCGTGGTGGGACAGTTCCTGATCATCAGGTCGAGGTTCCCGGCCGGGTCGTCCGGTCGTAGATGGCGCTGCCGCTGACGATGACGTCGGCGCCCCAGCCGGCCACCTCGGCCGCGTTGCCGATGGTCACCCCGCCGTCCACGCCGACCAGGACCTCGGCCCCGCTGCGCCGGGCCAGGTCGCGCACGGCCAGGACGCGCTGCCGGGTGCCGGGCACCGGCGCCTGCCCGGGCCAGCCCGGGCTGACCGCGAGGACCAGCACCAGGTCGGCCAGCCAGAGCACCGGCTCGACCGCCTGCACCGGGGTGCCGGGGTTGATGGCCACGCCGCGCAGGAAGGGCCGGTCCTGAGCCAGCGCCGTCATCTCCGCCATGGTGCGGTGCAGGTGCCTGGTCGCCTCGGCGTGCACGGTGATCACCGCGGCGCCGGCCGCCGCGATCTCGGGCAGCAGCCGGCGCGGCTCCTCGGTGATCAGGTGCGCGTCGACGCCGATCCCGGTGGAGGCGACCGCCGCCATGAAGGCCGGGCCGACCGTCAGCTGCGGGCAGAAGACCCCGTCCATGACGTCGACGTGCGCCCAGGCCGCCTTGCCCCGCAGCAGCTCGAGCTCGGCCCCGAGCCGGGTCAGGTCGGCGGTGAGCACCCCGGCGCTCAGCTTCGGGCGGGTTCATGCCCGGGCCGCCGTGCCGGACTGCCGGTGCCGGGGCCGCCGCGAGCTCGCGGGCCCCGGCGGCGAAGGCCTCGATGGCGTCGCGGCCGTCCAGGGCGCCGACCTCCAGCCGGTACCGCCGTTCCTCGCCCGGCGCCAGGTACAGCAGCTCGCCGCGCTCGCGGGCGTCGAACCGCCCGGCGTCGCGGTTGGTGCTCGGCTCCATCGCGACCACGTAGGCCACCGTGCCGAGCTGCCGCCAGGTGATGTGCCGGGGCAGCGTGGCCGGGTCGTAGCGCTGGAAGACGCCGAGCCCGGCGGCCCGGTTGACCACGGCCGCGCCGACCAGGCCGTCCGGCCCGGGCCGCATGTCGTGCTCGTAGCACTCCTCCACGAAGTCGGCCTGCGGCCCGGTCAGCTCCTGGTAATCGAGCGTGCTCGCCGTCGCTGACGCAGGTCCCCGGGCCGGCCGGGTAGACGAGCTCGGCCCCGGCGTCGACCACCGGGAACCCGACGTTGCAGTGGTAGAGCATCATGTGCGGGCACGGCGTCGGGCCGATGTTGGTCACGGTGTCGGTGATCCGCACGCTGATCCCGCCCAGGTCGGCCTCGACCCGGCGCCGCAGCTGCAGCTGCTCGCCGAACAGCGCGGCCTGCACCACCTCGCCCTCGGCCCACAGCACGCAGTCGTCGCCGTCCCAGCGGGCGCCGTAGCCGGCCAGCCGGGCCGGCAGGCCGGTGTACCGCCCGTGCAGCCCGTACGTCTCGGTAACCCGGTGCGGGTAGTTGAAGACGGCGGAGTCGTCGGCGCCGCCGAGCAGCGTGTGGTCGAGACCGCAGGTGGAGACCAGGCCGCCGGGGAACCCGCGGAACCAGCCGATCCCGGCCGGCTCGCAGTACCAGGGGCCGACCAGCCCGACCGGCGAGGCCCAGGCCAGCGGCCGCCCGCCGAGCCAGGCGCCGCCGATGTCGAAGCCGCGGTCGACGAGGATCTCGAACTCGAAGCCGGCGCCGGTGGAGCAGCGCAGCAGGCGCACACCGCGTTCGGCCCCGTCGCCGCCCTCGGTCAGCCGGACCCCGGCCACCTGCTCCAGGCGCCCCACCCGGGCGAGCAGCTCGTCCCGGCGCCACTGCCGCCCCCACAGGGTCACCACCAGCCGGCCTCCTCGGATCGCCGCGCCACCTGCGGCCCGCCGCCCGCTCCGTGCGCGGGCCAACCGCATAGAGCATTCGCTCAGCACATGCGCATCTGCTCGCACCAGCAGTATCTGCCCGGAATGCCCCCTGGCAAGAGCCAAAACCCCCGGTCAGTGCTCCAGCCGGCGCACCTCGCTCTCCCGTCGGCCCTCCAGCCAGCCCGCCTGGCCACCAGCCGCGCCTTCCAGCCAGCCCGCCTGCCCTCCGACTAGCCCTTCCCGAAACCTGGAGCGCGTGATTCTAGAGTGACCAATGACGCCAGATACCGCATAGTCCGGTGGATCCGCATTATCCGGTGGATTTACACCCCCAGGTGGGTATCGGATCCACCGGCTAAGACAGATCCACCGGCTAAGACGGATCCACCGCGATAAACGGAGAGTGTCTTCCGAATAGGATGAACGTTTGGTGCCCGGCTGGGGCTGGGGCTGATGTTGCCCTGCCGACCTCCTGAGTGCTTAGCTCCGCCGCGCCAGCCCCGCCCCGCCGCTGCGTCACGCTTGGGCGGCGGCACGCCCGCCTTCTCGGATTCCGTGAGAGTGGTTCTCTACGGAATAGATGCCGTAGAGAGTCGCATCAACGGAATGATTTCGAGGGCGAGGCTAGGCGGCGGCGCGCTCCAGTTCGAGGAGGCGCAGGGCGGCGAGCTCGTTGGTGACCAGGACGTCGAGGTAGCCGCCGCGCAGCGCGCCGAGGATGGCCTCGACCTTGTGCAGGCCCCCGGCCACGCCGACCACCTTCGGGATCTGGGCCAGGTCGGACAGCTCGATGCCGATCCGGCGGTCGTGGATCGGCAGCGGCACCACCCGCCCCGCGGCGTCGAAGAACTGGCCCAGGATGTCCCCGACCACCTGCTGGTCGCGCAGCGACCGGATGTCCAGCGGCTCCAGGTAGCCCATCTGGACGATGGTGGCGTCCGCGGTGGGCGTGCCGACGCCGACGATCGCCTGCTCGACGCCGCAGGCCTGCTTCAGGACCTGCTGGATCGAGGGCTCGGCCTTGAGCGCCGCGGCCAGCTCGGGGGTGGAGGCGACGATGGGGGTGGGGATGACGGTCGCGCTCGTCAGCTCGCCCTCGCCGGCCCCGTCGCCCTTGGAGGACAGGAAGGCGGGCAGGTAGGCGTCCACCCCGCCGGTCAGCGACACCATCCGGACCGGGCCGACCGCGCCGAAGCTGGTCGCGGCGATGACCCGCGAGACGGTGTCGCCCCAGCCCACGCCGAGGGTCCCGCCGGGCCGCAGGTGGGTGCTCATGAACTGGGCCCCGCCCCGGCCCAGCCGGGCGTTCAGCGCGGGCCGGTCGCCTTCGCCGGAAACGTCGTCCGGCACCACCAGCGCCTCCGACAGGCCGAACGTCCGGCGCAGCTGCCGGCTGACCTCGAACGCGTCCAGGTGGTCGGCGTTCAGGTTGATCGAGACCAGGCCGACCTTGCGGGCGCGGTCCAGCATCCGGCCGACGGACGCCCGGGACACCGAGAGCCGTTTCGCGATCTCTTCCTGGGTCAGCTCGTCCTTGTAGTAGAACCAGGCCACCCGCAGGAGCAGTTCCTCCGACACCCCCTCATTCTTACTCACGGTCAATGACCTGGCCCCCGTCCAGCGGGATGACCGCGCCGGTCATGAACGCGGCCGCCGGGCTGAGCAGCAGCGTGATCCACAGCGCCACTTCCTCGGGGGCGCCGATCCGGCCGAGCGGCACCTGGCTGCCCAGCCACCGGTACGCCTCCTCCAGGTCGTCGGCCCAGGTCGCGTGGATGGGGGTGTCGATCGGGCCGGGCGCGATGCCGTTGACCCGGACGCCTAGCGGGGCCAGCTCGCCGGCCAGGGTCTGGGTCAGGTAGTCGAGCGCGGACTTCGTCATCCCGTAGACCGACTGGCCCACCCGCCGCAGCGTCCCCGAAGAAGAAGAAACATTGACCACCGAACGGATGGGCGATTCCCGCAACGCCGGCAGCGCCGCCTGGATCAGGAAGAAGGGTGCCCGGATGTTGGTGGCCACGTGCTCGTCGAAGCAGCCGGTGTCCCAGTCGCCGAACGGCATGTGCCGGATCACGGCCGCGTTGTTGACCAGGCCGTCGATCCGGCCGAAGCGGGCCAGGCAGGCCTGCGTGATCCGGCCCGGGCTGGCCGCGTCGGCCAGGTCGGCGGGCACGCACAGCGCCTGGCCGCCGGCCGCGGTGATCTCGGCCGCCACCTCGCGCAGCGGGTCGTCGCGCCGCCCGACCAGGACGACCGGGGCGCCGGCGGCGCCGAGCCGGCGGGCGGTGGCGGCGCCGATCCCGCTGCCGGCGCCGGTCACGATGACGACGGCGCCGCTCAGTCCCGTGATCGCGGCATCCTGCGAGTTGTGCATATGCCAAGCATATGAGCATCTGCTCACAGGTCCAGGGCCGCATCCGCGACATCAGATGCATGTACTGCCATTTGCGGGGCAGGTACACCTCGGGCTTGACGGTTTGCTGCACTATCGGGAGACGTGTTGGCCGGAACTGAGAACCTGAACGCCGGCGACCATGTCGTTCAGTTCTACGGGCACGATGGGGAACTGGCCGAGCGCGTGTCCGGCTACCTGCGGGGCGCGCTCGAGGGCGGCGGCGTGGCGATCGTCATCGCGACCCCGGAGCACCAGGAGGAGTTCGAGGTCCGGCTGGAGCAGGCGGGCGTCGACCTCGCCGCGGCCCGGGACAACGGCGCGTACCTGACGCTCGACGCCGCCGGGACCCTGCGCGAGCTGATGGGCGCCGCGTCCCCGGATCGCCAGGAACTCGACCGTGCCGCCTTCGACCGGGTGATCGGCACGCTGATCAGGCAGGCCGCGGCGGACGGACGGCCGGTCCGCGCCTACGGCGAGCTGGTCGCGCTGCTCTGGGACGACGGGCTCGTCAACGCCGCCGCCCAGCTCGAGGCGCTGTGGGACCAGCTGAACCGCCAGTACCCGTTCTCGATGTTCTGCGGCTACCGGGCCGACTCGGTGACCCGCGAGATCGACGCCTTCGCCGAGGTGTGCCGGATGCACCACGCGGTCGTCGGACCGGGCGCCGCCGCCCAGGCCGGGGTGCCCGGCGCGGTGCGCGCGTTCGCCTTCTCCCGCGAGGCGCCCGCGGCGGCCCGCCACTTCGCGGTGGCCACCCTGCGCGAGTGGGGGGTCGCGGACATCGCCGACGACGCCGCCCTGGTGGTGACCGAGCTCGCCGCCAACGCCATCGTGCACGCCAAGTCCGGCTTCACGATCATCTTGTCCGCCCGCGGCAGCTCCGTGCGCATCGCGGTCCGCGACGCCTGCCCGCTACCCGACGAGGGCCGGTCGGCGCTGATGCCTATCCCGCTGCACGGCCTGGGAGCGGTGGACGCGCTGGCCCGCGAGTGGGGCGTAGAGTCGCTGGGGAAGGCGGGCAAGACCGTCTGGGTCGACCTGCGCCGGTAGCCGCCCCGGGAGGTAACGCGGGATGAGCCAGCCCGACATCCGGATCCGCCGCATCTACGACCGGCCCTCCGCCGAGGACGGCACCCGGGTACTCGTCGACCGGCTCTGGCCGCGTGGCGTGGGCAAGGACGTGGCCCAGCTGGACGACTGGGCCAAGGACGCCGCCCCGTCGGCTGACCTGCGCCGGTGGTACGGCCACGACCCGGCCAAGTTCGACGAGTTCCGCCAGCGCTACCTCGGTGAGCTCACCGGCAGCAGCCAGCAGGCCGCGCTCGGCCGGCTCCGCGCCTTCGCGGCATCCGGACGCCCCCTCACCCTGATCACCGCGACCAAGGACCTCGACCATTCCCAGGCCGCCGTCCTCGCCCGTCTCCTGCGGGCCGCGGGCCCTGAGGATCAAGGCGGCGACCCGGCCTGCTTCGCCCACCTGGTCTGCCCCGAGTGCGGGGCCGTCACCACCGAGGGCCACCGTCCCGGCTGTAGCGTGGGTCCATGACGAGCGAAGGGCTACACGGCCGGGTGGCCGTAATCACCGGGGGCGCCAGCGGCATCGGCGAGGCCTGCGCGACCCGGCTGGCCGCCGACGGGGCCAGCGTGGTGGTCGCCGACATCAACGGCGATGCCGCCGCGGCGGTGGCCGGACGCCTCGGCGGCCGCCCCGCCCAGGTGGACCTGGCGGCCGATTTCGACGCCTTCGCGCTGGCCGGGCAGGCCGACATCCTGGTGAACTGCGCCGGGCTGCAGCACGTCGCGCCGGTCCACGAGTTCCCGCCCGATATGTTCCGGCGGCTGCTCGCGGTCATGCTCGAGGCCCCGTTCCAGCTGGCCCGGGCGGCCCTGCCGCACATGTACGAGCAGGGCTTCGGCCGGATCGTCAACATCTCCTCGGTACACGGCCTGCGGGCCTCGCCCTACAAGTCGGCCTATGTCGCGGCCAAGCACGGGCTGGAGGGGCTGTCCAAGGTGATCGCGCTGGAGGGCGGCCCGCAGGGAGTCACCTCCAACACGATCTGCCCGGCCTACGTGCGCACCCCGCTGGTGGAGAAGCAGATCGCCGACCAGGCCCGGATCCACGGCATCTCCGAGGACCGGGTGATCGAGGAGATCATGCTGACCGAGCCGGCCATCAAGCGCCTGATCGAGCCGTCCGAGGTCGCTGAGCTGACCGCCTACCTGTGCTCGGCGCCCGCGTCGTTCGCCAACGGCTCCTCCTACGTCCTGGACGGCGGCTGGTCCGCCCGCTGAGCTCACGAGCCCGGATCCACGAGGGTCTGCAGCGCGGCGAGGACGGGCAGCCAGATGTCCTCCGCCTCCTCGCGGGAGTCGGCGGCGTCGAGCTCGTCGACCTGCAGCCGGATCGTGCAGCCGCCCGGTCCCGGCCTGATCAGCCAGGTCAGGTAGACGGGCGGATCGTCCGGCGCGGCTTGCAGCACGTAGGACAGGCGCTCGGGGCGCCGCACGCACAGGACGCGACCGGACACCTGGACGCCGCCACCGCTGAAGCGGAGCGGCGATCCAGGCAGCCAGGTCGAGTCCGCCGCCAGGCCGTACATGAACGCGGCGGTCTGCCCCGGGTCGGTCAGCGCCGTCCAGATGACCCCGGGATCCGCCCGGGTCCACGCGGCGAAGGCGTGCGCGGCGAACGTGACGCCGCGCGCTGACAGGCCCGGTCCGGCGTCGCGGGCGCCCATGGCATGCCCGGCCGTCGCGGCCTGCCGGTCAGGGGCCGGTTGCGGTGGCGACCTCGAACCCGGTCTCCTCGGGCGGCGCGGTGAAGCCGCCCTCGATGCCCTGCTGCATCCGGGGGATCAGGGTCGAGTCGCGGAAGGCCTCCCAGCCGGCCTTGGAGTCGTGAATGGCGAAGATGGTCCAGCCGTCGGCGGACGGCCCGGCGGCGTGGTAGGTCTGGCCGGCCGGCAGCGTGCCGTCGCTGGGATGCACGACGGCGAGCGTGGCCTCGTACTGCTCCTTGGTGCCGCCCTTGAACTGGTGAATGATGGCATAGCTCACTGGTTGTCCCCCCTCGCTGGTCAGCGCCGTCGCGGCGCTCGGGATCATTGTGCCCCGGCGCCGCCGCACCCAAGCGTCACCAGCGCGTCAGACGAAGGCGCCCAGGCCGGTGATGGCGCGGCCGACGATCAGGGTGTTGATCTCGCGGGTGCCCTCGTAGGAGTAGATCGCCTCGGCGTCGGCTACGAACCGGCCCACGTGGTTCTCCAGCAAGATGCCGTTGCCGCCCAGCAGCTCGCGCGCCCAGCCGGTGGTCTCCCGCATCCGGACCGTGCAGAACGCCTTGGCCAGCGCCGAGTGATGGTCCTCGGCCAGGTCGGCTTCCTGCAGCGCGGACAGCCGGGCGCACATGCAGGCCGACGCGGTGACGTTGGACAGCATCTTCACCAGCAGGTCCTGGACCAGCTGGAAGCCGCCGATCGGGCGGCCGAACTGCTGCCGCTGCCGCGCGTAGGCCAGCGCGTGCTCGTAGGCGCCGCGGCCGCAGCCGGTGGCCTGCCAGGCCACCCCGGCCCGGGTCAGCCGCAGCACCTTGGCCGTGTCCTTGAACGAGTTGGCCTCCTGCAGCCGGTTCTCCTCCGGGACCCGGACGCCGTCCAGGGTGATGTGCGCGTTCTGCACCACCCGCAGCGCGATCTTGTCGGTCTGCTTGGAGGTCTCGAAGCCGGGGGTGCCCTTCTCGACGACGAACCCCTTGACCTGGTCGTCCTCCAGCGACCGGGCCCAGATGATGACGTAGTCGGCGAAGGTGGCGTTGCCGATCCACTTCTTCTGCCCGTCGAGCACCCATTCCGGGCCGTCCCGCCGGGCGGTGGTGGTCAGGCCGCCGGCCACCCCGGAGCCGACGTCGGGCTCGGTCAGCCCGAACGCGCCGATCTTCTCCATCCGCACCATCTCGGGCAGCCAGCGCTGCTTCTGCTCCTCGGACCCGCACAGGAAGATGGAGCCCATGGCCAGGCCGCCGTGCACGCCGAAGAAGGTGGCGATGGACGGGTCGACCCGGGCCAGCTCCATCGCGATCATGCCGTCGAGCAGGAAACCGCCGCCCGGGCAGTCGTAGCCCTGGTACAGCTGGCCGGGGATGCCGAGCTGAGCGGAAGTCGTCCATCAGCTCGAACGGGAACTCTTCCCGGGTCCAGTAGTGGTTGATGACCGGCTGGATCTTCTTCTCCATGAACTCCCTGATCCGGCGCAGCAGCGCCCGGCCCTCGTCGTCGAGGGTCTGCTCGATCAGGTAGAAGTCGGCATCGGTCACCGGGGTACGCGTCATACCCGTAGACCTACCTCACGGGGCGGCGAGGAAACCGTCCACCACCGGCGCCAGCGCGGCCGCCTCGGTGATCAGGCCGAGATGGCCGCCGGGATAGACGTGCAGCCGCGAGTCGCGGACCAGCCGGTGCATCAGCCGCGCGTTGGCCAGCGGGATGATCGGGTCGTCGTCCCCGGCCAGGATGAGCACCGGCTGGCGCAGCCACGGCAGGAACGGCACCGCCGTCCAGCCCGCCACCGCGCCGAGCTGGTAGAGATAGCCGCGCGACGACCGGGGGCCCTCCCCGGCGTGCAGCGTGGTGGCCGCCGCCCAGTCGGTCCGGGCGGTGCCGCCGTACAGGTCGCCCGCCACCCGCTCCAGGTAGGCGCGGTCCAGGTAGCGCCGCGGCGTCATCAGGTGCGCCAGCACCGACGGGCCGGGCCAGCACCATCGGCGCGCCCGCGGCGGTGGCGGTCAGCACCAGGCGGCGGCACCGGGCCCGCTGGAACGCGGCGAAGTGCTGGGCGACCGCGCCGCCCCAGGAGATGCCGAGCACGTCGGCCTGGTCGTGGCCGAGCTCGGTCAGCAGCCCGGCGATCAGCCGGCACAGCGCCGGTGAACCGGTACGGGCCCGGCGGCAGCGGCGAGCCGCCGATACCGGGCGGGTCGAACCTGATCACCTCGACCGCGGGGTCGACGCGCGGCCGCGAACGGCTCGAGCGCCTCCAGCCGGGCGCCGATGCCATTGATCAGGAGCAGCGGGGGGCCGGGGCGGATGGCCTGCCTCGTTCGGTCGTCCGGGTCTGACCGCCACCCTCAGCCGCTGCGGGCCGACGGTGACGCTCTGCACCCCAGAGCGGGGGACCTCAGCGGCTGCCGGCATAGGCGTGCTTGGGGGCCCGGGCGCGGCCGCCGGAGAACACCACGTACAGGATCAGGGCCACCGCGAACCCCACCGCCCAGCTGTAGTCGTAGAGGGGTTTCAGGAACGGGATCAGGCCGTTGCTGCGGGAACGGTCCCTGGCCGGGCGCCGACCAGGCCCCGCCGACGGCCAGCACCGCGCCGACCACGCAGGGCGACGACCCCGCGCCAGTTCCAGCCGCCGGCGTACCAGTAGGCGCCGCCCGGCCGGTACAGGTCGGGCAGGCTCAGGTCGGTGCGGCGGAGCAGCCAGTAGTCGGCGATCAGGACGCCCGCGACCGCGCCCAGCAGGCCGCCGTAGAAGCCCAGCCAGACGAAGATGTAGACGTGCGGGTTGGTCAGCAGCCGCCACGGCTGGATGCAGGATCCCGATCACGCCGGTGATGATCCCGCCGGTGCGGAAGCTGACCAGCTTGGGCAGCAGGTTGGAGAAGTCGTAGGACGGGCTGACCGTGTTGGCCGCCACGTTCACCGACAAGGTGGCCACCAGGATGCTGAACAGCGCGAACCCGATCACCACCGGGTTGGTGAACTTGCCGGTGAGCTGGATCGGATCCCAGATCGGCGCGCCGTAGATCTTCTGCGAGGCCGCGGTGATGAGCACCGCGAGCAGCGAGAAGAAGAACATCGTGGTGGGCAGGCCGAGGGCCTGGCCGATGACCTGCTGCCGCTGCCCGCTGCCGAACCGGGTGAAGTCCGGCATGTTCAGCGACATCGTCGACCAGAAGGCGATCATCCCCATCAGCGACGGGAAGAACACCGGCCAGAAATGGCTGCCCCAGCCGAGCTTGGCCGGCTCGGACAGGATCGGGCCGAAGCCGTGCGCCTTGGTCACCATGTAGACGAGCAGCGCGATCGCCGCGACCAGGACCACCGGGGCGGCCCAGTTCTCGAACCGGCGCAGCGTGTCCATGCCGCGCACGATGATGGCCATCTCCAGCACCCAGAAGATCGCGAACGACAGCCACTGGGTCCACGGGTAGCCGCCGAAGGCCGGCGTCGCGTGCGTCCAGCCGTTCCCGGCCAGCGCGCCGATCAGGGTGTAGAAGCCCTCGCCGCCGATCCAGGTCTGGATGCCGAACCAGGCGCAGGCCACCAGCGCCCGCAGAAGCGCCGGCAGGTTCGCCCCGCGCAGGCCGAACGAGGCCCGCGCGAACACCGGGTACGGGATGCCGTACTTGGTCCCGGCGTGGCTGTTGAGCAGCATCGGCACCAGCACGATCAGGTTGGCGAGCGCGATCGTGACCAGCGCCTGCACCCAGTTCATCCCGACCAGGATCAGCCCGGACGCCAGCAGGTAGGTCGGGATGCAGTGCGACATCCCGATCCACAGCGCCGTGTAGTTGTACGTGGTCCAGGTGCGCCGCTCGATCGGCAGCGGGGCGAGGTCGCCGTTGGCGTACCCGCTGCCGGCGATCTCGTCGGTACTGGCCAGGCCGACCCGGCCATCAGGGTAGACAACTTCCTGGGCAACTTGCGACGCCACCATGGCATGGACCTCCCTGCGCGGTCCTGCGGGTTTCTGGCCGAAACCGCATTACCTCTCAGGTTCCCCCGCGGCGGTATACATCAATCCTGCCGAAAGGACGATGCGCCTTAAAGGGTTCAGCCGCGCCCGATGAAGGGCATTGTGGTCGCGGTGATGGTGAGGAACTGGACGTTGGCGTCCAGCGGCAGCGACGCCATGTAGAGCACGGCGTCGGCGACGTGCTTTGAGTCGAAGACCGGCTCGGCCATCATCGAGCCGTTGGCCTGGAGAACGCCCTGGGCGAACCGTTTGGTCAGCTCGGTTTCGGCGTTGCCGATGTCGATCTGGCCGCAGGCGATGTTGTACGGCCGGCCGTCCAGCGACAGCGACTTGGTGATCCCGGTGACCGCGTGCTTGGTGGCGGTGTAGGCGATGCTGTTCGGCCGCGGGGTGTGCGCGGAGATGGAGCCGTTGTTGATGATCCGGCCGCCCTGCGGGTCCTGCGCCTTCATCATCCGCACCGCGTGCTGGGCGCACAGGAAGACGCCGGTCAGGTTGGTGTCGACCACGCGCTGCCAGTCGGCCAGGTCGATCTCGTCCGCCTGCGCCGCCGGGCCGAACAGCCCGGCGTTGTTCACCAGCAGGTCCAGCCGTCCCCAGCGGTCCTTGACCGCGTCGAACAGCGCGGCCACCGAGACCGGGTCGGTCACGTCGGCCGGCACTGCCAGCGCCGCCTCCTCCGGCCAGTTCTCGGCCTCCGTGGCCTGGGCCGCCTCGGCCAGCAGTTCCTCGCGACGGCCCGCCAGCGCGACCTGCCAGCCCGCGCCGAGCAGTGCCCGGGCGATGACCCGGCCCAGCCCGGAACTCGCCCCGGTGACGACGGCAACGCTCATGCTGATACCAGTCCTCTCTACTGCATTACTGCATTACTGCTTTACGGAACCACGGTGACCGGCCACCGGCCGGCCTTGACCATCCGCACCGCCAGCGACCCGACCCACCGGTGCCCGGCCTGCATGGACGCGCCCACGATGACGGCGTCGGCGCGCATCTCGTCGGCCACCCGCCGCAGCTCGGTGTACGGATCCCCGTGCGCGACCACGAACGTGAGCGGCACGCCGAGCCGCTCCGCCCCGGACTCGGCCTCCTGCCGCAGGCTCACGGCCGTCTCCTCGAGCGCCTCCTCCTGGGCGGCGATCACGCCCGCCCCGGCGCCGCCCGCCGCCCCGTACATGGCCGACGGCCGCGCGACGTACACGCAGACCAGCCGGGCCCCCTGCCGCCGCGCCAGCCCGGCCGCGTACGCCCCGGCCCGCATCGACGTAACCGAGTCGTCCACTCCGACCAGGATGACCTTAGGCCCGTCGGTCCCCAGCTCGAAGGCTCCGCCCTGAGCATCCGTCACAAGCGGCAGTATAAGGACAGCCCCTCCCCCCACCCGCCCCCGCCTCACATCCCCCGCAATGGTGCGGTGCCCGCCCTCCCGAACGGAGTCTGTGGCACCCTGACTACCTTCTTGCGTAGGTTGTGTGCCACAGACGCCCCTGGCGCCATCCGCGCAGGGGCAACTCTCGTCTCAGATGTCACAGGGGTCACTTGGCGGGGGGGTGGGGTGCTAGCGGAGCGGGGCGGTGGCAGGCTGTACGGGTGCGGTTGGCAACGTGGAACGTGAACTCGGTGAAGGCGCGGCTGCCCCGGCTGCTCGAGTGGCTGGATGAGGCCAAGCCTGACATCCTGTGCCTGCAGGAGATCAAGACCACCAACGCGCTGTTCCCCGAGGCCGAGGTCAACGAGCTCGGCTACGAGGTGGCGGCGCACGGCGAGGGCCGCTGGAACGGCGTCGCGCTGCTGTCCAGCGTCGGGCTCGAGGACATCAGCCGGGGGTTCCCCGGCCAGCCCAGCTACGCGGGCGAGCCCAGTGACGCGGACGGTCAGGCCGAGCTGACCCTGATCGACGAGCCCGGCCTGCGCCCGCCCGAGGCCCGCGCCGTCGGTGCCACCTGCGGCGGCATCCGGGTCTGGTCCCTGTACGTGCCGAACGGGCGCACCCCCGAATCAGCCCACTACGCCTACAAGCTCGAGTGGTTCGCCGCGCTGCGCACCGCGTTCGAGGCCGAGCTGGGCCAGTACGACCAGTTCGCGGCGTGCGGTGACTTCAACGTGGCGCCGACCGACGACGACGTGTGGGACCCGAAGGTGTTCATCGGCTCGACCCACGTCACCCCGCCGGAACGGCAGGCGCTGGCCGACCTGCGCGCGCTCGGGCTGACCGACGTCATCCCCAAGCCGATGAAGGGCCCGCACCCCTATACCTACTGGGATTACCGGGCCGGCGCGTTCGCCAAGGACATGGGCATGCGCATCGACCTGGTGTACGCCAGCGCGGCCGTGGCCGGCCGGGTGGCCGGCGCCTACGTGGACCGGGAGGCCCGCAAGGGCAAGGGCCCGTCCGACCACGCCCCGGTCGTCATCGACCTGGACTAGAGGCTCTCGAAGTAGGCGGTGCGGACTTTCTTCGGCACGCACATGCACCAGGCGTCGGTCAGCAGCTCGCGCAGCTCGGCCACGTCGAGCACCGGGAGCCGGGCGCGGACCCACTGGTACCGCTCGTCCCGGGGCAGCGGCATCATGAACGTGTCCGGCCGGCTGGCCACCAGCGCGGCCCGTTCCTCCCGGGGGAAGCCGAACCCCAGCTGTTCCTCGTCCGGCGAGACCGAGGCGTAGACGATCGGCCCGATCCGGAACTTCACGTAGTCCCTGATCAGGTGCTCGGATGTGCGCGGCAGCCCCGTCGCGATGGACCGCACGTCCGCCAGAGAAGCCATCTACAACATCTCCGGCCGGGCGAGAACCACGATCGTGGTGCCCACCTGCGGTCATCGAGGACAGCGATCATGATGACCGCCATCGCGACGCCGGGACGCTGGGACGCACGTGTTTCGACTGACGGTCAGTGTCAGGCGGGGGAGGGACACGCGGCTAGCTTAACCCGGCGTTGTCAAAGGCTAAATCTACGAGGACTACGCTAGGGATGGCACTCAGTAAAGGGGCGTCCCCGTGGCGAGAGACGAGGCCTGTATCGGCACCGTTGGCGTCCTGTCCGTGGCTACACGGGGAACGGATGGCCCGGGTGAAGTGCACGTCAAGATACGCGGCGGTTCCGAGACCTTTCTCGCCTGGTCCGAGAAGCCGCTGCCCAGGGGGGCGACCGTTTTGATCATCGAGTCGCGCGGGGCTCGGACGGTCGACGTCATCGAGTGGGAAGATTCGCTCGGCGATATTCCGCGCATTCCGGGGTTATTTCTCTTGAGGAGATGAACGACGATGTTCGGTTACCGTGTTCCGGCCCCCGACGAGGCCATGCTGATTTCCGGGCGCGGGGGCGGCCCGGAGGGCGCGCCATTCCGGGTGGTGATCGGCCACGGTGCCTTTGTCACGCCCGTTTTCCGCAAGGTCCGGTACCTCACCCTGTCCATGCAGGAGGCCGAGGTCGCGGAGACCTGCGTGACCAAGCAGGGCATCTCGCTGAACGTGCGCTCGGTGATCGCGTTCAAGGTCGGCAACGACGAGGAGTCCATCGTCAACGCCGGGCCAGCGCTTCCTGTCCGACCAGGAGCAGATGTCGGTGCTGACCGGGCGGATCTTCGCCGGCCACCTGCGCTCGATCATCGGCTCGATGACGGTCGAGGAACTCGTCACCGAGCGGCAGAAGCTGGCCACCGAGGTGCTCGAAGGGTCCAAGGTCGAGATGGGCAGGATCGGCCTGACCGTGGACTCGCTGCAGATCCAGTCGATCGACGACATGGGGGCCGGCTACATCGCCGCCATGGCCGCGCCGAACAACGCCGCCATCCAGCGGCAGGCCAAGATCGCGCAGGCGGCGGCGGACCAGGCGGCGGCCGAGGCCCAGCAGGCCTCGCAGCGCAAGCAGGCCGAGTTCGCCCGGGAAACCTCCGTCGTGCAGGCCCAGTACAAGGCCGAGGTAGACAGGGCGCAGGCCGAGGCGGCTCAGGCGGGCCCGCTGGCGCAGGCGAATGCCCAGCGAGCGGTGATCAACGCGCAGGCCGATCTGGCTCAGCAGCAGGCCGAGCTGCGGCAGCAGCAGCTGGTCTCCGAGGTGATCAAGCCCGCCGAGGCGGAGGCCGAACGGATCAGGATCCTCGCCATGGCGGACGCCGAGCGCACCCGGATCCAGGCCGAGGCGGCGGCGTCCAACAACCGGGTCGCGCTCGACCAGCTGCTGATCAACCAGCTCCCGCTGATCGTCAAGGAGGCGGCGGCCGGGCTGGCCGGCGCCAACGTCAGCGTGCTCAACGGCGCCGACGGCCTCAGCGAGATCGCCGCCGGGCTGGTCAGCCAGGGCATGACCATCCTCGACTCGGTCCGCAAGGGGATGCCCAGCCAGCCGCAGGGCAACAGCGCCAGCAACAACGGGCGGGTGGTGACCGGCGAGGTCGCACAGCGGGACGCGTAGCGCGGATCTGTAGATTTTCTGACGTCCTGACTACTAGCCCGCCTGCTCGGACAGTGCTCACTTAGGCTCGCAGACGTGGCAACTGCGACGAAGGCCGTCAGGGCATCCGCAGCAGACGTACAGTCAGCGCCGCCGCCCGGCCATTACCGCGCGGTGGCGCTGGCCGCTGTCTGGTACCTGGTGGGCGCGCTGGCGATCACGCTGTGGCTGTGGCGCGACCCGGCCAGCCGCGTCGTGTCCGGTAACCCGAACGACGCCGACCAGCTCGCCTGGTTCTTCCGCTACGACGCCACCGCGATCGCCCACGGGCACCTGCCCGCGCTGATCACCACCGCGATGAACGCCCCGCAGGGCGTGAGCGTCATGTGGAACACGTTCATGATGCTGCCCGGGTCGCTGCTGGCCCCGGTGACGTGGCTGGCCGGACCGCAGGCCGCGCTCACCGTGTTCATGACGGCCGGGTTCGCCGGATCCGCGCTGGCCCTGTTCGCGATCCTGCGGCGGTGGGGAGTGGGCCCGGCCGCCGCGGCCGTCGGCGGCGCGGTCTACGGGTTCTCCCCGGCGGTGGTGCATTCGGCCATCGGCCACTACGACCTGCAGTTCGCCGTGCTGCCCCCGCTGATCGTCGACGCCGGCCTGCGGCTGGCGGCCGGCCGCACCAGCGCGCGCCGCGGCGGCCTGCTGCTGGGCCTGCTGGTGACCGCGCAGCTGTTCATCACCGAGGAAACCCTGGCCGTGACGGCTATCGCGGGCGTCGTCATGGTGATGGTGCTCGCGGCCAGCCGCCCGCGGACGGTGCCGGGCGCGGTCCGGCGGGTGGCGGCCGGCCTGGGCGTCGCGGCCGGGGTGACGCTGGCGATCGCCGGCTACCCGCTGTACGTGCAGTTCTTCGGCCCGCTGCGGCAGCACGGCAGCCCGTTCACGACAGACTTCTTCAAGAACGACCTGTCGTCGTTCGTGGTGCCCTCGTCGCACCAGTTCATCCACACGGCGAGCAGCGCCGCGGCCGCGCTGCGGTACCAGGGGGAGCTGCCCGAGTACCTCGGCTACCTCGGCTGGCCGCTGATCGTGGTGCTGGTGCTGGCGGCCGTGCTCGGCTGGCGGCGGCTGCCGGTCCGGGCCACCGCGGCCGCCTGCGTCGTCCTCGGCGTGTTCTCGCTCGGCGGCACCTTGATGTTCGGCGGTCACGAATACCACGCGATCAAGCTGCCCTGGTACTGGCTGCAGAGCCTGCCGCTGCTCAGCGCGGCCCTGCCGGACCGGTTCTCCCTGGTGGCCGACGGCACCGCCGCCGCCCTGCTGGCCTTCGCCGTGGACGCGGCGATCCCGGCCTTCGCCGCCTTCGCCGCCCGGCCCCGCTTCCTCGGGCGCCGCCGGGGCCGGCCTGCGGGCCTGGGCCTGCCGTGGCTCGCGGCCGGCTGGCGGCCGGCCGCCGTGGTGCTGGCCGGGACGGTGCTGGCCGTGCTGCCCATCGTGCCGGCCCCGCTGGCCGCCAACACGGCCACCCCGGTGCCGCCCGGCTGGTCGGCGGCGTTCGCCGCGCTGCGGCTGCCCCCGTCGGCCAGCGTGCTCACGGTGCCGTTGCCGATGTCCACCTTCACCGAGCCGCTGCGCTGGCAGGCCGACACCGGCCAGCCCGCCTCCCTGGTCGGCGGGTACTTCATCGGCCCGGCCTGGAACGGGCGCAGCTACATCGACGGGAGCGGCCTGCCGGTCGCGGGCCGGTACCTGAACGCCATCTGGGCGTGCTCCCCGGCCGCCCTGCCCCTGGCGCTGAAGTCCGGCACGCCGCCCGGCGCCTGCACCGCGACGAACTTCACGAGCCTGACCCCCGCCAAGATGCGTGATCAGGTCAAGGCGTGGCAGGTATCCGCGGTCGTCGCCGTCACCACCCCGGGTTCCCTGCTCGCCCAGTACCTCACCACCCTGCTCGGCCCGCCCGCCGTCACCACCGGCGACGTCATCGCCTGGCGCACCCCCGCTCGCTGATGTGAGAAGCTGCCGGGATGCTGGGGTTGAGCATCGCGTGCGCGGCCGCGGCGCTGGCCTGGGTGTACCTGGTCGTCGCGCACGGCGGCTTCTGGCGCACCAGCCAGCGGCTGCCCCGGGTCACCGCGGAGCCGTCGGCGTGGCCAGACGTGGTGGCGGTCGTCCCGGCCCGGAACGAGGCCGAGATGCTGCCGGTGACGCTACCCGCGCTGCTCGGGCAGGAGTATCCGGGGACGCTGACCGTTCTCGTGGTCGACGACGGCAGCACCGACGGCACCGGTGCGGTAGCCGAGCGGATCGCCGCGTCGCTGCCGGGGAACCGCACGCTGCGGGTGATCCCCGGGGTTCCGCCCCCCGCGGGCGAGCGCTGGGCGGGCAAGGTGTGGGCGATGGCCCAGGGCCTGCGGGTGGCTGGAACTCCTGATTACGTGCTGTTCACCGACGCTGACATCGCGTGGGAGGGGCCGGATACGCTGCGCCGGCTGGTGGCCGCGGCGGAGGGGGACGACCGGGACCTGGTCTCGCAGATGGCGCTGCTGCGGGCGGCGACCGCCTGGGAGCGGATCGTGGTCCCGGCCTTCGTGTACTTCTTCGCGCAGCTCTACCCGTTCCGGCGGGTGAACGTGCCCGGCTCGCGGACGGCGGCCGCGGCCGGCGGCTGCATGCTGATCCGCCGCGAGATCCTGGACAAGGCCGGCGGCGTGGCGGCGATCCGCGGCGCCCTCATCGACGACGTGGCCATGGGCCGCCTGATCAAGGGCCAGCGGGGCCGCACCTGGCTGGGCGTGACCCGTCAGGTGGTCAGCGTGCGCCCGTATCCCGGGCTGGCCAGCTTGTGGCAGATGGTGGCCAGGTCCGCCTACACCCAGCTGCGTTACTCGCCGGCGCTGCTGGCCGGGACGCTGCTCGGGCTGCTGTTCCTGTACGCGCTGCCGCCCGTCGGCACCATCGCCGGGCTCGTCGTCCTGCTGGCCGGTGGCGCCCCCGGCCCGGCGGCGTTCACCGTCGGCGCGGGGCTGGCTGGCTGGGCGCTGATGTCACTGAGCTTCCTGCCCATGCTGCGGCTGTACCGGCTGTCGCCGCTGCGCGCGCCCGGCCTGCCGCTGATCGCGCTGCTGTACGCGGCCATGACCGCCGACTCGGCCCGGCGGCACTACGCCGGCCTCGGCGCGCAGTGGCGCGGCCGCACCACCGACACCCGGTGACCCTGACCTTCCGTCTCCCGTATCCAGCGAGGATGATGGGGTCCTGGTACAGCGACGACGCTAAAGAAGGTGGATACGTGACGATCAGCGTTCAGGGCGTGATCTCCCGCGCCAAGGGCGAGCCGGTAGAGGTGACGACGGTCCTGGTACCCGAGCCCGGGCCGGGGGAGGCGCTCGTCACCGTGCAGGCGTGCGGAGTCTGCCACACCGACTTCCACTACCGCGAGGGCGGCATCGGCAACGACTACCCCTACCTGCTCGGCCACGAGGCGGCCGGCGTAGTCGACGCGGTCGGGCCCGACGTGACCGACGTGGCGCCCGGGGACTTCGTCATCCTGAACTGGCGCGCGGTGTGCGGCCAGTGCCGCGCCTGCCGCCGCGGCGAGCCGTGGTACTGCTTCAACACCCACAACGCGACCCAGAAGATGACCCTCGAGGACGGCACCGTGCTGTCCCCGGCGCTGGGCATCGGCGCGTTCATCGAGAAGACGCTGGTCGCGGCCGGCCAGTGCACCAAGGTCGACCCGGCCATCCCGGCCGCCACCGCCGGGCTGCTCGGCTGCGGCGTGATGGCGGGCATCGGCGCCGCCATCAACACCGGCGGCGTGACCCGCGGCAAGAGCGTCGCGGTGATCGGCTGCGGCGGCGTCGGTGACGGCGCCATCGCCGGTTCCTACCTGGCCGGGGCGCATACCATCATCGCGGTGGACGTGGACGACCGGAAGCTGGAGTGGGCCAAGGACTTCGGCGCCACCCACGTGATCAACTCGCGGAACACCAACCCGGTCGCCGCGATCCAGGAGCTGACCGGCGGCAACGGCGCGGACGTGGTGATCGAGGCGCTGGGCCGGCCCGAGACCTACAAGCAGGCCTTCTACGCCCGCGACCTGGCCGGCACCGTCGTCCTGGTCGGCGTGCCGACGCCGGAGATGACGCTGGAACTGCCGCTGCTCGACGTGTTCGGCCGCGGCGGGGCGCTCAAGTCCTCCTGGTACGGGGACTGCCTGCCCAGCCGTGACTTCCCGATGCTAGTCGACCTGCACCTGCAGGGGCGGCTGCCGCTGGACAAGTTCGTGTCCGAGACGATCGGCCTGAACGACATCGAAGAGGCCTTCGCCAAGATGGGCCGCGGCGAGGTACTGCGCAGCGTCGTTACCCTCTAGTGACCATTACGGATCCCGCACTATGAACCATGCGGTCCCCGCGGGCCCCGCCACCCGCATCGCGATGTGGTCGGGGCCGCGGACCGTGTCCACCGCGCTGATGCGGTCCTGGGAGAACCGGCCGGACACGGTGGTCGCCGACGAGCCGCTGTACGCCTTCTACCTGGACCGCACCGGCCTGGCCCACCCGGGCCGGGACGAGGTGATCGCGAGCCAGCCCACCGACTGGCGGGTGGTGCTGGCCGAGCTGGCGGATCCGCTGCCTTCGGGTGCGGTGATCGGCTACGCCAAGCACATGACCCACCACCTGCTGCCCGAGGTGGACCGGGCCGCGTTCGCTCCCTTCCGGCACGCGTACCTGATCAGGGACCCGCGCGAGCTGCTCGCCTCCTACGCGAGGGTGCGGGCCGAGCCGACGCTGGACGACCTGGGCCTGCGGCAGCAGGCGGAGATCTTCGAGGCGTTCGGCGGCCCGGTCGTCGACTCCCGCGAGCTGCTGGCCGACCCGCCGGGCGTGCTGGCCGCGCTGTGCCGGGCGCTCGGCGTGCCGTTCGACGCTGGCATGCTGGCCTGGCCGGCCGGCCCGCGGGACAGCGACGGGGTGTGGGCCCCTTACTGGTACGACAGCGTCCGGTCCTCCACCGGCTTCGCCCCGTACCGGCCGCCCGCCGCCCCGCTGCCCGCCCGCCTCGAGCCGCTGGCGGAACAGTGCCAGCCCTACTTCGACCGCCTGCACCGCTACCGCCTGGTGAGGTCCTGATGCTGCAAAACTTCGACGAACGCAACCGCGACCTGATCGTCAACGTGAACGGCGTCCTCAGCCACCGCGACCAGGCGGCGGTGAGCCCGTTCGACTCGGTCGTCCAGGGCGGCGACGCGGTTCTGGGAGGGCCTGCGGCTGTACGGCGGGAAGATCTTCCGGCTGGACGAGCACCTGGCCCGGCTGCGTTCCTCGGCCCGGGCGCTGGCGTTCGAACGCGTCCCTTCCGACCAGGAGATCACCACCGAGATCCGGCGCACGCTGGCCGCCAACGGCATGCACGACGGCGTGCACATCCGGCTCACCCTGACCCGCGGCGTCAAGATCACCTCGGGTATGGACATCCGGCTCAACCAGGCCGGGCCGACGCTGATCGTGCTGGCCGAGTTCAAGGACCCGGTGTACGACGCGGCCGGCATCACGCTGGTCACCGCCTCGGTGCGCCGCCCCGCGCCGGACTGCCTCGACCCGAAGATCCACCACAACAACCTGCTGCCGTCGATCATGGCCAAGATCGAGGCCAACGTGGCGGGCGCGGACGACGCGGTGATGCTCGACCCGCGCGGCTTCATCGCCGAGACCAACGCCACCCACCTGTTCTGGGTGACCGGCGGGACGCTGGCCACCCCGACCACGGTCTCCTGCCCGGAGGGCATCACCCGGGCCACGGTGCTCGACCTGGCCGCCGCGGCCGGGATCCCGAGCGCCGCCGGCGACTACACGCTGCCCCAGCTCTACACCGCCGACGAGGCGTTCGTCACCGGCACCATGGGCGGCCTGGTCCCGGTCCTGCGCGTCGACGGCCGCACCATCGGCGACGGCACCCCCGGCCCGGTCACCAAGCGCCTGACCACCCTGTTCGCCGACCTCACCGCCACCACCGGCACCCCCGTCACCTAACCCCGCACCAGCGAGCCGAGCGGGGCCACGCGGAGTGGCCGGGGCGGGGACGGAACTCGTTCGGGCTAATCGGTCTTGATCTTGCCGTCTTCGAGTTCCAGGACCGAGTCGGCGATGCTGATGAGGTTGGGGTCGTGGGTGGCGACCAGCGCGGTCACGTTCTCGGACTGGACCACGGTGCGCAGCAGCCGCATGATCTGCTTGGCCGTCTCGGAGTCGAGCTGGCCGGTGGGCTCGTCGGCCAGCAGGAGCTGCGGGCGGCCCGCCAGGGCGCGGGCGATCGCCACCCGCTGCTGCTGGCCGCCGGACAGCTCGCCGGGACGCTGCCGGGCGTGCTCGCCTAGGCCGACGATGTCCAGCATGAGCCGGACCCGCTCCTCCCGTTCTTTCGGCGCCATCCCGGCGATCCGCAGCGGGACCCCGACGTTCTCCGCGGCCGACAGGATCGGGATGAGGCCGAACGACTGGAAGATGAACGCCACCGAGTTCCGCCGCAGCTCCATCCGCTCGTGCTCGGACATCGCGGTGACGTCCCGGTCCGCGACCCGGACCCGGCCGCCGTCCGGCCGGTCGAGGCCGCCGACGATGTTGAGCAGCGTGGTCTTTCCCGAACCGGACCGGCCGCGCAGCGCCACCAGCTGGCCGGACGGCACGGTGAAGGAGACGCCGCGCAGCGCCTGCGAGGCGGTCCGCCCGCTGCCGAAGGTCCGCGTCACCTCCTCCACGGCCACCATGTCCGTGGACACCGCGGAGGTCACTGGTCCTCCTCAGCCGTAGCCGCAGCCGAACGGCGATCGGGCCAGACGCCGATATGGTCGGGTTCGGATTCCAGCCGGACCAGGTCCTGCATGCCCAGGGGTTCGGTCATCTCCCGGGGGAGCTGCAGGCGGCCGGCCCGGTCGAGGACGGCGTACTCCACCGCGTGCTGCGCCACCTCGCCGTCGTCCCCGGCGACCGCGTGCCGGTGGATCTCGGTACTGGTCCGGCCGTCCCTGATGGCGACGGTCCGGCGCACCACCGAGGACACCGCCGGGTCGTGGGTGACGATCAGCACGGTCACGCCGAGCTCGGAGTTCGCCTGCTGCAGGGCGCCGAACACCTCGGCCGCGGTGGCCGTGTCGAGCTCGCCGGTCGGCTCGTCGGCCAGGAGCACCTTGGGCTCGTTGGCCAGCGCCACCGCGATGGCCGCGCGCTGCTGCTCGCCGCCGGACAGCTGGTCGGGGCGGCGGTGCAGGCAGTCACCGAGCCCGAGCAGCTCGAGCAGCTCGGTGGCCCGTTTCCGGCGGCGGCCTGCCCCCCGGCCGGAACCCTGCTGACCGGCGGCCGGCCGGCCGAAGGCCCCGTCGGCGAGCCGCATCGGCAGCTCCACGTTCTGCTGCGCGGTCAGGTAGGGCAGCAGGTTGCGTGAGGTCTGCTGCCAGATGAAGCCGACCGCGTGCCGCCGGTAGGCCAGCCGCTGCCGCTTGCTCAGCCCGGCCAGGTCCTGGTTCGCCACCCGCACCGAGCCCGCGGTGGGCGTGTCCAGGCCGGCCAGGATGTTCATCAGGGTGGACTTGCCGCTGCCCGACGCGCCCACCAGCGCGACGAGCTCGCCCTCGTTCACCAGCAGGTCGAGGCCCTGCAGGGCCTGGACCTCGATCCCGGCCGCGATGTAGATGCGGACCAGCCGGTCGCACACGATCAGCGACCCCGCGCCGAAATCCCGCTGTCGCGCGGGGACCAGGTCCTCGATGCTGGTGGCCATCGAACCTCCTGCTTCTCGTTCTACCGCAGCATGGCGGAGATGTCGCGGCGGCGGACCGCCCGGGCCTCCACGGCCAGGGTGATCAGCGCGAGCACCACGATGGCGGCGGCGGGCAGGCCGAGCGCGAGGGCGTCCGCCTGGAACTGGATCGGGGTAGTGGTGCCGGTGAACGCGGACAGGTCGATGGCCGACCCGATCGCGGTGGGCAGCACCAGGGCGCAGGCGATTCCCGCCGCCACCGCGGCGAGCACGGCCGGCATGGCCTCGGCGATGACCAGGCCGGCCGGCCGCTCGTGGCCCATGACGGTGAGCCGGGCCAGGGTCATCCCGCGCTCGGCCGAGCCGAGGGCCAGGCCGAGGATCACGACGAGCAGGCCGAGCCCGGCGGCGGCGGCGATGGTGAGCGTGATGATGAGCCCGGCGCCGTGCTGCAGCGGCGAGCTGGCCAGCGAGGCCAGGACCTGGGTGCGGAACGTGGTGACGTTGCCGGGGATCGCCTGCTTGGCCGCGGCGATCAGCCGGGCGTGATTGATGGCGCCGCCGGTGGCCAGGAGGATGTTCGGCACGGGGGCGCCGGTGAGCCCGGGCAGGGTCCGCAGCGGCATGACCACGAAGTCCCCGCCCCCGGGCAGCGCCGGGGTGCTGTTGATGATGCCCGCCACCCGGACCTTGACCGGTCCCAATGCGCCCAGCGTGCTGAGCTGGATCGGGGTCGTGCCCAGGATGGCGGCGGCGGACGGCGAGGCCAGCACCGGCACGACGGCGCCGTCGGGGATCGGCGACGTGGGGGCCGCCTTCCCGATCAGCCGGGCCGGGAAGGGGGTGAACGGCGTGCCCGCGGTCACGGCCGCGTAGCTGACCGGGTCCACCGCCGCCACGGTGATCTGCCGGCCGAAGGGAGTGAACCAGCCCGTGGTCCACGCCTCGGTAGCGTGCTGGACGCCGGGGACCGCGGCGATGGCCTTGACCGCGGACGGGGAGACCGCCGGGAAGCCCGGGCCGGGCGTGATCAGCACATCGCCCCCGGTGGTCTGCCAGGAGGCCGTGATCTCGCCGGCCGTGATGCCCTGGTTGACCATCCCGGCGAAAGTGGCCAGGGTCAGCGTGAGCACCAGCGCGAACGCGGGCAGCGCCCCGGTCAGCGGGGACCTGGCCGCCCGGGAGAGCGCCACGAAGCCGGTGGCGCCCGGCCGGCGGGCGGACAGCGCGGCCAGGCCGCGGACGGCCAGCGGGTACAGCCGCAGCATGATCACGACGACCGGGATGGCGACCAGGATCGGCACCACGGTGAGGGTCAGGTTCGCGCTGGCCGCGGTCCCAGAAACCCCGGTAGCCCCGGTTTCCGGCGGGGGCGGCACGCCCTGGTCGTGCAGGACGATCAGGCCGGCCAGCGCGGCGGCGATCGCGGTGACCTCGATGACCAGGCGGCGCCAGGGCCGGGCCGGACCTCGTGAGCGCCGGGTCTCGGCCGTGGTGATCTGGGCCGGGTTGCTGACCGGGGCGGGCCTGCGCTGCTGCCACACCGCGATCAGGGGCGCCCCGGCCAGCGCCGCGACCGCCGCGACCAGGGCGAGCGGCCAGCCGTCGCCGCCGCCGGGAAGCAGCGCGAGCGCCAGGCCCGCGCCGATGACGATGCCCGGTCCGGCCGAGACCGCCGTGCCGGCCAGGACCCGGGCCCCCACCTGGCCCAGGGATCCGCCCCGGGCGCGCAGCAGGGACAGCTCGGCCTCACGGCGGGCGACGATCATCCGGCCGGCCAGCAGGATCACCGCCGTGCCGACCACGATCAGGCTGACGAACAGCAGCAGGAGCACGGTCTCCACGGCCGCCTGGGTGGTGAGGAACGTCGCCAGGTCCGGCAGCAGCGGCGACGTGACCGACAGCGCGCCCTCGGCCCCCGCCAGCTCATCGGTCAGCGGGGGCGCGGCCGTGGTGGCACGGTTCAGCGCCTGGTAGAGACCGGTGGCCTGGTCCGCGTTCACCTGGCTGACGTCGAGCGGGTACTCCCACTGCAGCTCGAGCCCGATGACGCCAAGCGCCTGCTGGGTCGCGCCGAGCTGATCCGGGTCCGCGATGACCCCGCCGAGCCAGTACGCCGGGCTGTCGGGATCCCGCTGGATCAGCGTCGGCCGGATCGGGGTCGTGTCCTGCTGCCACCAGGTCGAGCCGGGGTGCCGCATCCGGATGACCGCGGTGACGTAGAGCTCGGGCGACTGGCTCGAGCCCATCAGTTCCATGACGCTGCCCGGGTGCAGTCCGAAGCGCGCGGCCGTCGGCCCGGTGACCGCCACCGCCACCGCGCCGCCCGGGGCACCGCCGCTGTCCAGCGAGCCCTTCACCACCTGCACGTAGCCGGCCATCGGGGTGCGGTAGCTGACCTCCAGCTCGGGAGGCGCCGCGGCGAAGGCCGTTTTCGCTGCGCCGACCGCGACGACCAGCGGTTTCGCGGTCAGGGAGACCCACCGGCCGGCCCCGAGCGGCAGCGGCTGCGCCGCCAGGCTGGAGCCGATCTCACGGGCCGACTGGGACAGCTCGAACGGGGTCAGCCCGGGAGGGTTGGGCAGCGATTGCGTGAAGTTGCTCCAGGCCGCGCTGGCCTGGACCGTCCGGGTGGTGTCGGGGAGGGCGTTCAGGGTCTGGCGCAGTGCGTCGGTGCGCGTGTGCAGGCTGAGGGCGGGGCCGGCCAGCGCGAGGAACACGCAGCCGCAGGCCAGCAGCGCGAGCGCCAGGGCGCCGCCCGCCGCGGTGCCTACCCGGCGGCCCACGGTGTCCTCCGCTCGCCTCCGGGCCGCCTGAAGGTCCCGTCTTCCCTCGTCGCTCCTCCGTCGCTCCTCAGTCCAGACGGGACCGCGGCCCTTCGGCTCGATCATGCTGACTCCGCGGCGCGCAGTTCGGCGGCGGCGTCGGGGCGCCGCGCGATCGTCAGGGCCGCCGCGAGTACCGGCAGCACGGCCACGGCCAGGGCCAGGGCCAGGGTCTGGGACCAGCCCAGCTCGATCAGGACCGGCGGGATCGGCGCGGTCGCCGCCGCCGTCAGCGTGATGGCGGGCACGAGCAGCTCGGCCAGGACCACCCCGAGGATCAGGCCGGCCACCGCCGACGGCACGCTCAGCATGAGCTTTTCCAGGCACAGCTGTGCGGCCGCCGCCCGCGGCGGCACGCCCAGCGCGGCCAGCAGCGCGTTCTCCGCCCGCCGCTGGCGGACCCCGGCCGCGATGCTGACGCAGAAGCCGGTGATGGCGAGCACCGCGGCGGCGATGGCCACCGCCAGCAGCGCCTGCTGCGGCACGGTCGACAGCGGGTCGGCCAGCAGCGCGGCCTCGATCCCGCTGGCGCTGATGACGGCCGAGCCGGGCGGCAGCGCCTGCCGGGGCAGCGACAGCCGGGCCGGGTCGCGGGCGGCTAGCCACCACTGCGTCACCGGCGCCGGCGTCACCTCGCCGCGGGCCAGGACGGCCTGCAGCGTGCCCAGGTCCACCACCAGGCCGCCCCCGCTGCCGGTCACCGTGGGGAACGTGCTGACCGCCGCGACGATCTTCACGGCCACGACCGCGCCGTCGAGGTTGGCCTGTACCGTGCCGCCGACCTGCGCGTTGCTGATGCTGAGGAACCGCTGGGTGGCCACGCCGGGAATGACGCCGGGGGCGGCCGGGGTGAGCGCGAGCTGCCCGTCGATCGTGCTGGGGGGAACGCCGGGATACCCGCTGGCGGCCAGGCCGTACCCCGGCTGGAACGTCACCGCCAGCGCGCTGCCCCCGTGGCCGGCTGAGCCGCCGGCCGGCGCCGTGCTGTCCGACACGAATGACGGCTGGCCGGACCCGCCGACCGTACCGCCGCTCTGCCCGACGCCCAGCAGCTCGGGCGACGAGGCGTCGGCGGCCCAGCTGCGCAGGGCGGTCCCGGCCACCTGCCCGGACGGCCCGGACAGGCCGTCCACGGTCAGGACCGCCGGGTTGGCCGGGCTGCGTCGCGGGCAGCGTGTACTGCAGGTCGAACGCGACTCAGCCGCAGCGGGTAGATCGCGGTCGGCGGAGCCGAGGTTGATGGTCAGCACGTGGTCCTGGCCGTCGGCGGGCAGCGAGCCGACGTTGACCTGGTAGACGGCGTTGTCGGCGTCTTCGACCGAGACGGTCGCCAGGTCCGGGCCGAGGTGCAGCGAGGCCGGGCCGAGCCGCGCGGTCAGGCGGAAGGTCGGCCCCCGGCCCGGCAGCGTAACGCCCGGCGCCGGACCGGACGGCCGGATCTTCGCGAACAGCGGGCCCGCGGCCAGCGGCGACTGGTCCGGGCGGAGCCGCACCACCCGCGCGGCCTGGCTGGCGTCGAGGGCGAGGGTCACCGCCTTGGTGTCGGTGTGCACGAAGGACGCGACCGGCATGGCGCGCTGCACGCCCGGCGTCCCGGCTAGCGTGCCGGCCTGCGTCACCGTGAGCGGCGTGCTGGCCTCGACCCGCACGTCCGAGCCGGCGCTGAACGCGGCCTGGTCGTGGACGGACTGCGTCCAGCTCTGCCGCTGGGACAGGGCCAGCGTCCCGGTGGCCACGGCCAGCACGATCAGCAGCGCGGCGCCGCCCTGCCGGATCGGCTGGCGGCTGATCTGCCAGCTGGCCATGGCCGCGGTCAGCCGCCGCCCCCGGGCCGCCAGCCGGTCGCCGGCCTTGCCGCCGACGGGCAGCAGCCGCAGCGCGAGCACGGTGCCGCCGGCCAGCGCCAGGGCCGGCGCCACCACGATCACCGGATCCACGCCGTAGTTCCCGCTGCTCCCGGCCGATACCGCCGAATAGTGGCGCAGCTGGTAGCCCGCCACCACGGCCAGCACCACCAGCGCGACATCGACCCCGGCCCGGGTGACCCCGGCCACGGCCGCCTGCCGGCCCCGGCGCGCCCGGGCGGTGCCCGGGGTGACGACGCCGAGCACCGGCACCAGCATGATCACGAACGCGCCCACGCAGACCACGGCGGCGGCCGCGATGGCGGGCCAGCCGGCCGTGATGGGCCCGGCCAGCAGGTCGGCCAGGCCGAACCCGGCCAGCCCGCCGGCGGCCGCGCAGACCAGGCACAGCGGTATCGCCTCGGCGATGGCCAGCCGGATGAGCTGCCAGCGGGTGGCGCCGCGCGCGACCAGCATCGCCGACTCGCCTTCGCGCTGGCCGGTGAGCAGCCGCGCTACCGCGAGCAGGGCCGCGCCGGTCAGCAGGGCGAGCAGCACCGCGCAGATGGCCAGCAGCGAGCGGGCCACGTCCCGGTTGCTCGCGGTCCCGCTGAGCACCGAGGGCAGCCCGGTGACCATGGTCAGGGCCGGCAGCGAGGTGGCGTCGGCCAGATCCTGCCGCAGGCCGGTCACGTTGGCGGCCACGGCTCTCAGCTGGGCAACCGGCACGCTGGCGGTCTGCGGTACGGCCAGCCAGGAACCGCCGTCGACGGCCAGGAGCCCGTTGAACGCCGCGGCCGGCACGGTCAGCGGGCCGTAGGTGGTGAAGCCGCTGATCGTGCTCTGGCCGCCGAGCGCGACATCGTCCAGGCCCCAGTACGGCGACGACACCTGCCGGGGCCGGTAGAGACCGGTGATCACGAACCGGACCTGATGACCGGTTACCCGGTCGCGGAACTGCAGGGCGTCGCCGGTGGTGACGTGCAGCAGCGTGGCGGCCGTGGCGGGCAGGGCGGCCGGGATCGGGCCGCCGGTTCCCGCGGCGGGCAGGGCGCCCGGCCAGTGGCCGGAAACCAGTGCCGCCTGCGCGGTGATGCCGTCCATGGCGGCGGCCTCGGTGATCTGCACGTCGCGGGTGCCGCTGGGCGCAACCGGACGGGAGCCGGGCACGAAGCCGAGCGGGTCGGACCAGTAGGCGTGGTAGAAGGCGAACGGCGTGCCGGCGAGCGCGGTGGAGATCTTGCCCGGCAGCAGGGAGGTGTACTGCGCGGCCTGGCTGTTGTCGACGCCGCTGCCGCTGATGTTGATCGCGGTGGCGGCGGCGTGGCTCAGGTCGTGCCGGACCGCCCGGGGCAGGGCCTGGTTGCTGAACATGGTCAGCGCGGTAGCCAGGGCCGCGGCCACCGTCACCGTC
The DNA here is from genome assembly GCA_963839095.1 of uncultured Actinomycetota bacterium. Lineage (GTDB taxonomy): Bacteria > Actinomycetota > Actinomycetes > Streptosporangiales > Streptosporangiaceae > Palsa-504. Next base: position 32,300 of record CAWIUF010000039.1, read on the forward strand.
AGCGCCGCCGCGACGATGACCAGGCGGTGAGCATTCATCCGGGGCAGTGTCAGGCCTCCCGCCGTCACTGCCCTGCGCGACTGCGTCCCCCGCGTCCCTGCATCCGGCGCTGGGGCACCCCGTGTCAAGCCCATCAGGATTCCGAGCTTACGATCCGGGCCTGCTGATAAAAAGGGTGCGTACGTGACCTGGTACCGGTCCGTTATACATAGGGAGCCTAGGTATGTCCGTCGTCGTCATCACCGGAGCCGCAGGCCTGGTCGGATCCATGCTGCGGCCACGGCTGGCCCGGCCCGGGCGCACGCTGCGGGTACTCGACGTCGCCCCGATGACGGCCGGGCCCGGCGAAGAGGTCGTCCAGGCGTCGGTGACCGACCTGGACGCCATGACCGCGGCCTGCCAGGGCGCGGACGCCGTAATCCACCTGGCCGGGATCCCGGGCGAGGCATCCTGGGAGCGGATCAGCGCGCTGAACATCAACGGCAGCTACGTGACGTTCGAGGCGGCCCGGCGGGCCGGGGTGCCGCGGGTGATCTTCGCGTCGTCGAACCACGCGGTGGGCTTCACCCCGCGTTCGGCGTTCCCGGTGCCCGACTACGCCTTTCCGGCCCCGGACACCCACTACGGCGTGTCCAAGGCGGCCGTCGAGGCGCTGGCCGCGATGTACCACCACCGGCACGGCCTGGACGCGATCTGCGTGCGGATCCTGTCCTGCTTCCCGGAGCCGAGGGACACCCGGATGCTGTCGACCTGGCTGTCGCCCGACGACGCGGGCCGGCTCTTCGAGGCCTGCCTGACCGCGGAGCGGCCCGGGTTCCGGGTCATCTTCGGGGTGTCCGCCAACACCCGCGGCGGCTGGGTGTCGCTGGACGAGGCCAAGGCGCTCGGCTACCAGCCCGCCGACGACGCGGAGGCCTACGCCGCCGCGGTCATCGCCGAGCACGGCGAGCCGGACCCGGACGACCCGGCGCTGCAGTACCTGGGCGGCCCGTACACCTTCCCCGCCGACCAGGTCCCCCAGGCCTGAGCCCGGGCCGGGTCAGTCGCGGCGCTCTTCGTCGTGGTGGATGCGGTCTAGGCAGATCGCGACGCAGATGAGGAGGGCCTCGTTCTCGCCCGGGGCGATGTCGATGCCGTAGGTGTCCCTGATCCGGAACCAGGACCGGGAGACCTGCGCGATGACCTGGCCGCCGTCGCGGATCTCGAAGTCCTTGTCGATGATGTTCCCGACCGCCTCGAGCCGCCCGCGGCCGGGGATGTCGACGTACGCGCGGTGGTGCAGCAGCGAGAACACCGCCTTGTGGACGGTCGCGACGACCTCGCCGTCGTGCTCGATGTCCAGCGTGTCGGTGAAGCTGAGGAAGCGCTTGCGGATGGTGGCCAGGATGGCGCCCGAGGCGTCCTTGAGCTCGAAGGTCTCGCGCAGCCGCAGCGCCTTGCCGTCGACGAGGAAGACCTTGTTGTCGTGCTCGTCGGTGACCCAGAAGTCGTCGGTGATGGAGAAGAGGCGTTCCCGTACGAGATAGCGCATACCGCTGAAGCTATCCCGGACCGGTCCGGCTAATCCTCGCCCGGCGCCGCGCCTGTCCCCGCGGCGCCAGTTCCCGCCGTGCCGCTGGCCCGGTACTCCTGCCAGCGGTCCAGGACCTGGGAGAGCTCCTTGGTGGTGAACTCGAGGAACTCGGCCTGCTCGGTCAGCCGCTCACCGGCCCGGGTGCCCGGCCCCACCAGCTCGATGCCCTCGCGGACGAGCGCGGTCCAGCGGGTCATCACCTGGTCGCGCTGCCGGATCAGGCTGTCCCACATGCCGCCGGGCATCCGGTAGTAGTCCCGGCGCGACCCCGGCACCCGCTCCTTGTGCACCATGCCGATCTGGATCAGGTAGCGCACCGCGCCGGACACCGCGGCCGGGCTGATCCGCAGCACCGCGGCCAGCTCGGCGGCGGTCAGGCGGCCGGCGTCGGTGACCAGCAGGGCGACGAAGACCCGGGCCGGCATGGGCGGGAACCCGGCCGCCACCAGGACGGCGGCGAACCGCTCGATATAGCCGAACAGCGGGTCCGCCGCGTCGTCCGGTCCCGCCGCGGCTGGCGTCACGCCGCCCGGCACCGCATGATCGTCCGGCACCCGTCCTCACCTCCCGGCCTCACGATATCGTATTTTTAAAATTCATAACTTCGTGAAAATTGTGTAAAGTGAAGACGTGGATGCCATCGAGGTAACGGGACTGCGGAAGTCGTTCGGCCGGACGGAGGCGCTGGCCGGCCTGGACCTCGCCGTCCGCACCGGCGAAGTGCACGCCTTCCTCGGGCCGAACGGCGCGGGCAAGACCACCACCATCCGCATCCTGCTCGGCCTGCTGCGCCGCGACGGCGGCGAGGCCCGCCTGCTCGGCGGCGACCCGTGGCGGGACGCCACCGCGCTGCACACCCGGCTGGCCTACGTCCCCGGCGACGTGACCCTGTGGCCGGGCCTGACCGGCGGCGAGATCATCGACCTGCTGGCCCGGCTGCGGGGGCCCGGGTCGGCGGCCGACCCCAAGCGCAGGCAGGCGCTGATCGAGCGGTTCGCACTGGACCCGGCGAAGAAGGCGCGGGCCTACTCCAAGGGCAACCGGCAGAAGGTGGCCCTGGTCGCGGCGCTGGCCAGCGACGCCGAGCTGCTGATCCTGGACGAGCCGACGTCCGGGCTCGACCCGCTGATGGAGGCGGTCTTCCGCGAGTGCGTCAGCGAGGAGCGGCAGCGCGGCCGCACCGTGCTGCTGTCCAGCCACATCCTGGCCGAGGCGGAGGCGCTGGCCGACCGGGTGACGATCATCCGCGACGGCCGGACCGCCGAGACCGGCACGCTGGCCGAGCTGCGGCACCTGACCCGGACCACGGTCGACGCCGAGCTGGCCGCCCCGGTCAGCCTGGACGGCCTGGCGGGCGTGCACGCCGCCGCGATCAGCGGCACCCACCTGCACTGCGAGGTGGATCACGCCGCCCTGAACGACGTCCTCGCCCGGCTGACCACGGCGGGGGTGGTGGCGCTGGAGTGCCGGCCACCGACTCTCGAGGAACTTTTCCTCCGCCATTATTCGACCGAACGGGGCAGGCTAGGAGCCCCGCGATGACCCCTCCTGCCTTCGTGGGGACCGGCGTCCTGGCCCGGCTCGCCCTCCAGCGGGACCGGATCATGCTGGCCGCCTGGATCTACGTGATCACCGCGCTGATCGCCGGCAACTCCTGGAGCCTGGGCAGGCTGTACCCCACCGCCGCGGCCCGGGCGGACCTGGCCGGCAGCGGCGGGCGCAACCCGGCGCTGGTGTTCCTGTACGGCCGGCTGGCCGGCGATTCCCTCGGCGCGGTGAGCGCCTGGCGGTACGGGGTGTGGGCGGCCATCGCGGCCGCGCTGATGAGCATCTTCCTCGTGGTCAGGCACACCCGGGCCGACGAGGAAGCCGGCCGGGGCGAGCTGGTCGGCTCGGCCGCGGTGGGCCGGCTGGCCCCGCTGACCGCCGCGCTGGGCGTGGCGGTGACGGCCAACGCGGTGCTGACCCTGCTGCTGTTCGCGGCGCTGGCCTTGCTCGGCCTGCCCGCGGCCGGCTCGGCCGTCTTCGCGCTGGTCATCACCACCTGCGGGCTGGCCTGGGCGGCCGTGGCGGCGGTCACCGCGCAGCTCGCGGCGGGGGCCCGGACGGCCCGCGGCGCCGCCATCGGCGTGCTCGGCGCGGCCTACCTGCTCCGGGCGGTGGGCGACGCGGCCGGGGCCGGCGGCCCGGGCTGGCTGAGCTGGCTGTCCCCGCTCGGCTGGACCGAGTTCGCCCGGCCCTACACCGCCGACCGGTGGTGGGTGCTGGCCCTGCCGCTGGCGCTGGCGGCGGCGGCCGTCGCGGCCGCGTACACCCTGGCCGTGCTGCGCGACCACGGGGCGGGCCTGCTGCCGGACCGGCCCGGCCGGGCCGCCGCGTCCGGCCTGCTGCGGCGCCGCCCGTCCCTGGGCCTGGCCTGGCGGCTGCAGCGGGGGACGCTGGCCGGCTGGGCGGCCGGCTTCGCGTTCACCTTCGCCGCCAGCGGGGCGGCCGCCAAGGGCATCGGCTCCCTGCTCGGCGGCAGTACCCAGCTCCGGACGGCCTTCACCCGGCTGGGCGGCCAGGCCGGGATCACCGACGCCTACCTGGCCGCGATCATGTCGCTGGCCGGGCTGGCCGCCGCGGCCTACGCCACCTCGGCGGTCCTGCGGCTGCGGGCCGAGGAGAGCGCCGGACGGGCCGAGCCGCTCCTGGCCACGGCGGCCGGCCGGATCCGGTGGGGGCTCGGCCACGTCGTCGTCGCCGTGGCCGGGTCGGCCCTGCTGCTCGCCGTCGCCGGGGTGGCGGCCGGGCTCGGCTACGGGCTGCGGACCGGCTCGGCCGGGACCGAGGTGGCCCGGCTGCTCGGCGCGGCCCTGGTCCAGCTGCCCGCCGCGCTGGCCGTGGCCGGGGCGGCGGTGGCGCTGTTCGGGCTGGCCCCCCGGGCCTGCGTGGCCGGCGCCTGGTCGGTGCTCGGCGCGGTCGTCGTGATCGCCCTGTTCGGGCAGATCCTGCGGCTGTCCGGGTGGGTCACCGGCATCTCCCCGTTCGGCCACGTGCCCAAGCTCCCCGGCGCCGCGGTCACGCGTTACCGCCGCTGCTCTGGCTGGGCCTGGCCGCCCTGGCCCTCGCCGCGGCCGGCCTGGCGGGCCTGCGCCGCCGCGACATCAGCTGACAGCGACGTCAGCCAAACTGACCATCGGCTGAAGGCTGCTTCAGTACATTGAGGGACCTACCCGATCCCTGGCTCAATGATTGCTGAGGAGCAGCACCGTGCGGACATCTCGGTACGGCGGCCGGCGCGCCGCCGCGGCCGCCCTGGCGGGCGCGGCCATCCTCGGCACCGCCACGGCGTGCTCCTCCTCGGGCAGCAGCCCGGCCGCCTCGTCGACCTCGGCCAGCACCGCCTCGGGCAGCAGCGCCTCGGCCAGTGCCCAGGCCGGTCCGCTGGCCGGGCTCAGCGCCGACGAGATCGCCCGCCGGGCCACCGCCGACCTCAAGGTGGTCAAGTCGGTGCACGTGAACGGCTCGGTGCAGAGCTCCGGGCAGAACATCGCGATGAACCTCACCATCGGCACCCAGGGCTGCACCGGCACGATGGGGATCAAGGGCCAGGGCTCGTTCATCCTGCTGAAGATCGGCCAGACCCTGTGGATCAAGCCGGACAAGGCGTTCTGGAAGCACGCCGCCGGCTCCGACGGCGCCGCCCTGGCGGACCTGGTCGACGGTAAGTACATCAAGCCGAGCGCCAAGGGCTCCGGCCTGGCCTCGATCGGCGACCTGTGCAACCCGGGCAAGTTCGCCCAGTCGTTCGGCAGCGACATGACCGGCATGTCCAAGGGCACCACCACGACCATCGCCGGCCAGCCCGCGCTGCAGATCAAGGACACCGGCGACACGGCCAGCGCCTACGTCACGGTCGCCGCGCAGCCCGAGTTCCTCCGCCTCGACGGCGGCGGCGCCAACGGCCGGCTGGACTTCACCCAGTACAACGCCCCGCTCCACCTCAACCCGCCGCCGGCCGGCCAGGTCCTGGACGGCGCCAAGTACGGCTTCTGACCGCCTGGCGGCCGTGATCCCCCTCGCACTGGGTAGTCCGGTGACGATGAAGCGAGATCCCTGGAACCGGGGATCGCACTTTGCATACAGTCGTCTATAAACTGGAGATATAACCCAGCGAACCAAATTCAGGAGGGGGAATTATGTCGCAGGGGGTGGCGATGGCGGCCGTGATCCGGCCTCTGCAGAGGCCGGTGCCGCTACGGCAGTCCGTTTACGATGCGCTGATCGACCTGATCGTGGGTGGTGAGCTGCCGCCCGGGCAGCACATGGTCGAGACCGACCTCGCCCGCCAGCTCGGCGTCAGCAGGCAGCCGATCCGCGAGGCGCTGCACCGCATGGAGGCCGAGGGGTGGGTCGACCTGCGGCCTAGCCAGGGCGCCTTCGTGCACGTGCCCACCGACGCGGAGGTGGACAACCTGCTGGACGTCCGCGCGCTGCTCGAGGCCGAGACGGCCAGGCTCGCGGCGGCCGTCCCGGCCAGCGCCGCCAAGACGGCCCAGCTGGTCCGGCTCCGGGAGATCTGCGCCGAAGGGCAGGACGCCGCCGAGGCCAATGACTTCACCACCGCGGTGTCGGTCAACAACGCCTTCCACGCGGAGATCGCGGACATCAGCGGCAACACGGTGCTGGCCGAGCTGGCCCACATCGTAGGGCGGCGGGTGCAGTGGTACTACCGGATGGTCGCCCCGGAGCGCGGGCACGGATCATGGGACGAGCACCGGGAGCTGATCGGGGCCATCGAGACCGGCGATCCCGGGCTGGCCCAGGAGGTGGCGCGCAGTCACACCGAGCGCACCCGTGAGGCCTACCACCAGCCCCGTTAACTGGTCCTGGGACGGCAGCCCGCGCACCGCGCGGGCTGCCGTGACCGTTTTAGGCATGTGGTACCAGATTGCATACAGTCGGCAGGCGGCGCGTCCGGACACGCGCAGGGCGCCCGGTATGCACGCATGTGACCCGCTGTTACTTAGTGTGATATAGCACTTACCCTCGGCAAATGTGACCGGGTGCGACTTGCCGTAAAGCCCGGAATGCATCATGCCGGCGCGGCCCGGGCAGTAGCGTGTGTCTTCGGATCGTGACCTAGCGGCCTGAAATTATCCAAGTAGGTAGCAGAGTGTCGTGTTTGTCGCGATGATGCTGTAGATCATTGACCTGCTGTACGACAGACAGGGGAGTGACCCGGTATATGAGGAGCGGTTCGCCAGCTCAAGATGACGGCAGTTGGCCGTCACCGCAGCGGCCCCATTCCGATGGGGCCATGGGCAACCCGTCCCGTTCCGGGCCGGGGGCGCGGAGCGAACCGCAGGACGTTCCGGGCGGCACCGGCCGCCGCGAGGCGCCGTTCGGCCCCGAGATCTCCTGGCCGTACGGCTTCCGGCCGCTGGACCCCGAGTCCCGGGAAGTGCTCGAGTCGGCGTATGGCACCGGACCCGCTGAACACCGGACCTCTGAACACGGGCCCGCTGAACACCTCGTACGGTTCCGGTTCGGTGTACCAGCCGTCGGTCATGGACGACTACGGCGACCCCGGTTACTCCGACCCTTCGTATGACGGCCCGGGTTACGGCGGCCCGAGCGCCCCGCGCGGCGGTCCCGCGTACCCGGCCGCCCCGGCGTACCCCAGCCGGCCCGGTTCCCCGGGCGGCGGCTTCTCCGGCGGTCCCGCCGCTCCGGCCGGTTCCGGCGGGTTCGGCGCGCCGCGCGGCTTCAGTGGCGACAGCCGCCGGGCGTCCGGTGGCCCGGCCGGGGGCGGAATGCCCGGATACCAGCTCCCTGAGGCCCCCCGCGGCCAGGAAACTCCGCGCTCCGGCTACCAGGACCCGCCCTCCGGCGGCGGCATCTGGCCGGTCACCGGCGCCCAGGAGGCGCTCCCCGACAGCGGCCCGCAGCCGTCCGCGGGCGGCCGTCACGGATCCCCGCGATCGGGCCAGGGCGGCTACCCGGAGCAGTGGTACGACAACCCGCGCCTGGACGACCGGGCGCTCGACGACCGGCGCCCGGACGACCAGCGGCTCGGTGACCAGCGGGCGGCCCGGTCGCCCGATCCGCGGCTCGAGGGCATCAGCTACGGCGAGCTGCGCTACGACGACACCGGGAGCTTTGCCGCCGCGACCTCCGAGCCCGAGCCTGCCGCCGAACTGCTCGACGACGAGTCCTGGTACCAGGAACTGCGCCGCAGCGCCCCGGCCTACCCGGACAACCCCGCCACCCCGCGCGGCCCGGCCAGCGGTCCCCAGCGCCGGATGGAACCCCAGAACCCGGCGGGCCCCGCCTTCGGCTCCCCGGCCGGCGGTTACCCGCCGCCCGGTGACCGCGCGTCCGGCTTCGGCCCGTCCCGCTGGGACGGCCCGGACCGGCCCCGGATGAGCGCCGGGCCGGACGCGTCCCGTCCCGCCGGTCGCGGCGGCCCCCAGGCTTCCCCGATCTCGGCCGGACTGGCGAATCCGGCCGCTCAGGGCAGTGGCTTCCTCGGCGCTCCGGTGGCCGCGGCTCCGTCGGCCTCGGTTCCGGTGACTCCGGCTCCGTCGGCCTCGGTCGGCCTGCTCACCCCGCCCGGCGGCACCCGGGTGGACATCTTGCGGAACGGCGGCGCGTTCCCGGCGGCTCCGGCTACTCCCGCAGCTCCGGTCCCGGCGGCTACGACGGCGACGCGAGCCAGCCACGCGCTGACGGCCCCGGACACCACGCCCCGGCGGCCCGCCGAGGTACGGCCCGGCCACGGCCTGGACGGCCCGGGGATCACCGGTTCCTGGCCGACCCAGCCGGTGGCCGATGACGACCTCGAGTCGTACGACGACTTCTGGCGGGACGACGCCGACGAGGAGTACACCGGCCTGTTCGGGGACCGGGAGGCAGAGCACCGGCGGGCCGTCGCGAAGGCGGCGGCCGCGGCCAAGCGCCAGATCGGCCGGCGGCGCGGCCGCAGCAACGACCACCGGCTCTGGTTCGGCCTGGTCGCCGTGCTGGTGGTGTTCGCGGCGGTGCTCGCGCTGGTCGTCAAGTTCGAGTTCCTCTCCTCGCACAGCGGGCCTACGCACCGCGTGACCATCCCGAACAAGATCGGCACCTTCACCCGCACGGCGGGCCTGGAGCGCTCGGCCGACCTGAACGCGCTGAGGGAAAAGGTCATCAAGGCGGCGGCGGGACAGGCCAGCAACGTGGTGTCGGCCGTCTACGAATCCGGGAACTCCGCGGCCGGCAACACCGCGCAGATCATCATGTTCATCGGCGGCCACCTGGCCAACGCCGACCCGGCCGCCTCCATCGCCGGCTTCACGCAGCAGTACAAGGGGGCCAAGGTCGTCAGCGCGGGCCCCGGCGGCGGCAAGGCCGCGTGCGTCCCGGACGGGACCGGCAAGGACGCCGGGGCCGTGTGCGTCTTCTTCGACAACGACAGCTTCGGTGAGGTCCTGTCGCCCACGATGCAGGCCACCGCGCTGGCCAAGGAACTGCTGGTGATCCGCCCGGCCGTGGAGGTCCGCGGCTAGGGCTGGTCCCCGGTCTGCTTACCCCTCCGGGCCAGGGCCCGGGTGATGGCCTGCCGGATCCACCAGGTGGCGTAGGTGGAGAACTTGTAGCCCTTGGTGTAGTCGAACTTCTCGACCGCCCGGATCAGGCCCAGGTTGCCCTCCTGGATCAGGTCCAGGAACGGCAGGCCGCGGCCGGTGTACCGGTTGGCCAGCGACACCACCAGCCGCAGGTTCGCCTCCAGCAGGTGGTTCCGGGCGCGGGTGCCCTGTTCGGCGATCCACTCCAGGTCGATCCGCTGGCCGGCGGACAGGCCGTCGCCCTCGGCGGCGAGCCTGGCCTCGGCCGCCAGCCCGGTCTCGATCCGCTGAGCTAGTTCGGCCTCCTGCTCGATGCTGAGCCCCGGTATCTGGCTGATTTCTTCAGGTAGTCCCGGACGGGGTCCGCGTCCGCGGGCTCACCCGGTGGCGGGCCCGCCTCATTGCTCGGTGGATCGGTCATTTCCTCGCTCGTTTGCCCACTCGTTCGGTCGTCTGCTTTGTCGTTGACCCGCTCGGTGAGCCAGGCCCGGAACCGGGCCCGCCCGGCGGCGGCATCGTATCCGGCGGTGTACCGCCCGGCCAGGTACTCGCCGAGCGGGGGGTGGAAATCGGCCACGAACAGGTCCTGGTGGTCCTGGCGCGGGTCCGCGGCGCTGGTCATGACGCGGCTCCCGTCTCGCCGAACGGGTAGTACTGGGCCAGGCCGGTGATCAGCTTGCCCCGGGCCGCGTGCAGGTGGGCGTGCACGGTGCCCTCGGCGACGCCGAGGGCGGCGGCGATCTCCGCGGCCCTCATCCGGTCCTGCCACCGCATCAGGGCGACCGCCTGCTGCCGCGGCGGCATCGCGGAGATGATCTCCCGGGCCCGTTCCAGCGCGATCGCGTTCAGCGCCGCGGCGGCCGTGTCGGCCGCGGTGGCCTGGTACCGGGCCTGGATGTCGGGCTGGCGGCGGCGGAACGCCTCCTGGCGGCGGAACTCGCTGACATCCTTGTTCGCCAGCGTGCCGAGCAGCCACGCCCGCTGGCGTCCGCCGTCGTGCCCGCGCAGCATGGCCCAGGCCCGCGCCGCCGCCTCGAACGTATCCTGGACGAGGTCGGCGGCCAGCTCGCGGTTGCCGCGGGTCCGGACGCACGCGTGGCCGAACAGCCACCGGTCGTGCGCCGCGAAGAAGTCGCTCAGCTCGGCGACGTCACGCGGCGCGAGCCGGAGCTCGCCGCTATCGTCCATGCCGTACCTTTGCCGGTGCGCACCCCATGCCTATGTAGTCGCGTGCCGGGCGGGAAACCTTCAGCCGGCCGGGTCAGCTGCCCTGCTTGCGGGACCGGAACCGCCGGCGCAGGGACAGCCTGGTCACGGTGAGCAGGACGGCGACCAGCAGCGCGATGAGCCCCGCCACCTGGCCGGTCAGGCCCGGCTTGACGAACGCGATGGCCGCCGAGCCGCGGGCAGGCTCCGCGTTCTGCCTGCCGTCCGACGCGCCGTTACCGGGCGAGGGACTCGGCGTGGCCCCCGGGTTGATCGCGGGGAACAGCCCGGAGGCGTTGCCCGCGCCGATGAGCGAGCTCGAGATGCTGTTCAGGTTCGGTACCGGGCCGAGCGGCAGCGTCGTGCCCGGCGCGGAGGGAACGCCCCCCGACGGCGAGCCGCCCGGCGCCGCGGCGGCGGTGACGGCGACGGTCTCGGCCGCCGACGGCGGCGTCCACTTGGCCGTGGTGGTGACGCTGGCCGTGGCGGTCAGCTTCACCGAGGTCACCGAGGTGGCGTCGTCCGCGACCGGGATCTGCGCGTGCAAGGTCACCGGCTGCTTGTCCGGCACGGTGCCGGCCGGGCAGCTGGCCGTCCCGTTGCCGCTGGCGCAGCCGCCGGTGAACACCGGCTTCTGGCTGGACGGCTGGGAGGTGAGGGCCACGGTCACGGCGGTGGCCGATCCGCCGTTCTTGGTCGAGACCTGCACGATGTAGGCGGCCGACTGCCCGCGCGGCACGCTGGACTGGGAACGCTGGACGCTCACGCACAGTTCGGGCTGGACGGCCGGGCTGGTCTGGGTGCCGCTCGCGCTCGGGCTGGGAGTCGCACTGGCGGTTGAGCTCGGGCGTCGTGCTCGCGCTCGGGGTCGTGCTCGGGCTCGCGGCGATGTGGGCGGCGAGGGTGGCGCTCGCGGTCGTCGAGGCGGTGGCTGAGCCGGTGGCCGTGGCCGTCGAGGACGGTGTACCGGTGGCGGTGGCCTTGGCGGACGGTGTGCCGGTGGCGGTGGCCTTGGCGGACGGTGAGCTCGTGCCCGACGGGGAGCTCTTGCCCGACGGTGAGCTGGTGCCTGACGGCGAACTCGTCCCGGATGGTGAACCCGGCCCGGATGGCGAGGCGGAGGCCGTACCCGCAGCCGAGGACGTCGGGGATACCGGCGGCGAGGGCGATATCGGCGTCCGGCTCGGATGCCGTACCGGACGCTGGGGTGGTCGGCGACGAGGACGACGGTGAGGGCGACGGGGTGGGGGATCTCGTCGGGGGATGCGGCGTCAGGCTGGGACCCGGCGTCGGAGTCGCGGTGGCCGAGTCCGGCAGCGCCACGCATGACGTGGCGGTGCTCGCGCCGGATTTCGCGCTGGCGCTGGGACTAGGGCTCTTGCTGGGACTCGGGCTCTTGGGACTGGCTCGGCTCGGGCTGGTGCTGCTGCTGGCACTGGGGCGCGGGGTCGGGGTGGTGGAGGCGCTCGGGCTCGGCGAGGCCGCACCGAGCCTCGCTCCGCTTGCCCGCGCCGTGCCCGGGAAGCCGGCCACGATGCCAATGGTCAGGGAACCTCCCGCCAGCATGCTCAGTACCGCTGCCCGTAGGTGCGCCAGACGCATGAAGAAGACCGCCCTGTCTTCGCTACTCATCGAGGTAATGTGTGCTCTTCGTGTGATTCGGAGGCGACGTGGTGACGGATGGGTATGAATACTCATATCCCTCAGTCCCGCGAGTTATGCGTGCTCCCCCCTCCCGATCACGGCCCGGCCGCCCTGGCGGTTCGACGGACCAGCCAGCAGATGTGACGCCCCCGGCGGCCGATCGGTTCCGCTCACACGGCGAAATTTCCCGAACCTGCTGTTCTGAGGTAGGAGTCGGGATCGCCTCGTTCGCCACGGCTTTTCCGCGAGAATTTTTCGCGCGGCAGCATGACCGGCCCGGGCGCGGCCGGTGTTCGAGCGGTGTTCAGCTGATGTTCAGGTCGTGCGGGCAGGCGACGAGGGGGCTAACGGGCGCCCAGGAAGTCCCTGCTCCGGTCCCGGGTGCTGGCGCTCGGCGCGGGCTCCGGATCGGCGACGTAGTCGGCGGGCCTGGTCTCGTCGTAACCGTCCTGAACCCCGATCAGGCGGAAGATCACGGTGAACACGGCCGAGACGGCCACGTTGAGGATGAGCGCGACGATCGCGATGTACGTGATGTGCCCGAACACCGCGGTGGAGGAGGTGGCGAAGTGCGACTGCACGCTGCTGGAGTTGCGGTACGCCGCGATGGTGCCGTAGACCATCGCCACCGCCCAGCCGAGGCACAGCCCGTAGCGGTGGAACCAGCGCGTGTACAGGCCGATCACCACGGCCGGGAAGGTCTGCAGGACCCAGATCCCGCCGAGCAGCTGCAGGTTGATCGAGAACGTCTTGTTCAGCTCCAGGGCGAAGCCGAGCGCCCCGACCTTCATGACCAGTGAGGCGATCCTGGCCACCCGGGTCTCCTCGGCCGAGGAGGCGTAGGGGCGGATGAGCTCCTTGTAGATGGTCCGGGTGAACAAGTTGGCGGCCGCGATCGACATGACCGCCGCCGGGACGAGCGCGCCGATGACGATGGCGGCGTCGGCGACGCCCGCGAACCAGCTCGGGAACATGTGCGCGAACAGCAGCGGCACCGACAGCTGGGGGTTGTTGCCGTTGGCCTTGACGTCGGCGTTCACCGCCGGCACCGCCCGGGCCAGGTAGCCGAAGAGCGCGATCAGGCCGAGCACGAGCGTGTAAGCGGGCAGCATGGCCGCCTGCTTCCTGATCACGTCGCGCCGCCTGGCCGCGTACACCCCGGTGACCGCGTGCGGGTAGACGAACAGGGCCAGCGCCGAGCCGAGAGCCAGGCTGGCGTAGGCCCACTCGCCGGCCGGCAGCACCACGACACTGCCGAACGGCTTGCCGGTTTTCGGGTTCACCGAGCTCAAGTGGTTCTGGGCCACGCCGAAGACGTGGCTCCAGCCGCCGAGGCGGCCCGGTATGTAGAGGATCGCGACGATGACCGTCACGTAGATAAGAGTGTCCTTGACAAACGCGATCAGGGCCGGCGCGCGCAGCCCGGAGATATAGGTGTAGGCGGCCACGGCGGCGAAGGCGATGATCAGCGGCAGGTCCCTGAGGATGCCGCTGCCCTGGCCAAGGCCGACCACGGTCAGCACCGACTGGATGCCGACAAGCTGCAGCGCGATGTAGGGCATGGTGGCGAGGATCCCGGTCGCCGCGACCGCGAGACCCAGGCCCTGAGAACCGAACCGGCCGCGGGCGAACTCACCGGGGCTGACGTAACCGCGGGCCCGGGCCACCGACCACAGCCGTGGCCCGAAGATGAACACGATCGGGAAGACCATGATCGTGTACGACAGCGCGTAGAACCCGGCCGCCCCGGTGGCGTAGACCAGCGCGGGCACGGCGATAAAGGTGTAGGCGGTATAGATGTCGCCGCCGAGCAGGAACCAGCTGACGAACGTGCCGAACCCGCGGCCGCCCAGCCCCCACTCGTTCAGGTGCATCAGGTCCTCGCCCGGGCGCCACCGGGCCGAGGCGAAGCCGATGCAGGTGACGAGCGCGAACGCGGCGATCAAGATGGTGAACGTCACCGCGTTGAAGTGAATCATCGCCGCGCTCCCTGAGGCCTGACTCCCTGAGGGCCGGTTCCCCGTGGGCCGGCGCCGCGGCTGGGGGTGCCACGCCGCCGCCTGGGCCGCAGCAGGAGGTAGCAGATCCAGCACAGCATGGAGGTCACCGGCACCAGGATCAGCTGATACCAGTAGAAGAACGGGAAGCCGGCGAGCTCGGGCTGCGTGCGCGCGAAGAGGGGAACCCACAGCGAGCCCATGATCGAGACGGACAGCATGACTGCGACCGCGGTCACCGTCGCCGGGCGGTGGACGGTTTTCTTGGCCGGGGGAGCGGGCGGGGCCATCGCAGCCTCTTCAGGGGTATCGCATCAGGGGGTGTCGCGCGTGCTAGCCGGCCCGGCCTGACGCGTTAAAAAGATCGGGCTTTCGAACGCGCTCCCCATGGTGCCCTATCTCTCACCAGGTGATGAGGCTTTTCTGAGCAATGACGGCCTCTGTGAGTCTCGGTGCCGCAGAATGCGGACGCATTGAATGTCCGGATTGAGCGAACAGCCAGATTCGATTGACCGGCATGCCGATATCTTCTAGGATTTTGCCGCTTATGCCGGGTTTCCGGTACGCGACGCTGGCGGGCAAGGAGAATGGCCGTTGGATCTCCCGACACAGATGAGCAGGCGCACCGCGCTCAAGCGGGCCGGTGCGCTGGCCGTGGCGCTCGGCGCGCTCGAGGCGGTCGGCCCCTTCTCCTTCGCTCCGCAGCGGGTCGGCGCGTCTATCGTCCCGTCCGATATCCAGTTTGATATCTCCTCTTTTCTGGCGGTTCCACCGCAGGATTACGGCAGCGCCGTGCCATTCCAGATGCCGCCGGTGCACACCGTCTTTCTGACCGCGGCCCTCGGTCGCGCTCCGGTCCCGGCCGATCAAAGGGAAATGGACCGCGTGCTGGACGTCCTCGAGCGGTTTTATCCGTGGGGCGCGGCTGGCCTCGTCACGTTCGTCGCCTACGGGCTGCCCTACTTCGCCCGGCTCCCGGGCGGCCTGACCGGGCCGCTGGTGGCGCGCCACCTGCCTCGCCTGGCCTCCGACACCAGCCGGTACGTGCTGGAAGAAGCGCAAGCCGGTCCGACCGATGTCAGCCCGGCCAACCCGCGGATCCGCAAGTTTCGCTACAACGTCAACGTGCGCATCGAGCGCAACGACATGCTCTTCACGCTGCGTGGCGATGATCCCGGCACGCTATCGGATGTGCTGGCCTGGTTCGGCGGGAGCAACAAGCTGCGTGGCCAGTGGGTGGCCTCTCCGGCCTGGGCCGGGTTCGTCAAGTTCACCTCGAGCCGCCACATGTTCGTGCAGATGGGCCTGCCCAGGGCGGTCGCGAGGCAACACGGCCTGTCCTATGCCAGCTACATCCAGCATCAGTCGCCGATGTGGATGGGCTTCGCCGACCAGCAGGTGAACGGCGCAGGCCCGGCCCCCGTCTGCACGTTCGCAGGCAACTCCTCGGCGCGCCTGACCACCGCGATTCCCGGTGACTACCTCGACAACGGCTCAGTCCAGCACCTGTCGCACGTCATCCTGGACATGATCCAGTTCTTCGACCTAGACGACGAGGGATCACCGCCGGGCGCGGATGGCGTGTTCAGCGAGCGGGTGCAGTACATGTTCCACGCACCCAGCATCGCCGTCGGCTACAAGGACCCGTACACCGACGGCGGGGGCCCGGCCCTGCTGCCGAACCAGAACCGCGGTCCGCACTACGCCGAGCGCACCGCGCGAGGCATCGGGACGACCGGCGGGAAGCGCAGGATGGGGCATCTGTCTTGTCTCCAGCGCACCTCCCGCGCGGCCGACGGCACGCCCCTCCACCTCCGCATGGACGGCCCGGGCTTCGACGCGATGGACGTCCCCGGCGGCGGCAGCTTGCCCAAGCTCCAGTTCACCATCTTCGTGCCGACCGCCGAGTTCTTCCGGACCCTGCGCACCAGCCAGGCCTCCCTCGACCTGCAGGATAAGTACGGTGTCAGCGTGCAGGACAACGGTCTCGAGCGTTTCCTCACCGCCACCCGCCGCCAGAACTTCCTCATTCCCCCGCGCCGTCACCGTTCCTTCCCCCTGACGGAGCTCAGTTGAGGAGCTGCGGCGCCGAGGATCAGCGGCTTGGCCGGCGGCAGTTGAGACGTCAGCCTGCCCCGGGTCCGGACCGGTCCGCCGGACGCCGTGAATCGTCTGAGGGCCTGCACCGGTGCGGTGAGGGCACGACCACGCCAGAAGTGCGCTAAGCTCTCCTACGCCGGGCGGCGCACCGAGCTGGTCTCGACGTCGGCCCGACCAGACAAGTGAAGACCGGCCCCGTTAGCTCAGTCGGCAGAGCGTCTCCATGGTAAGGAGAAGGTCTACGGTTCGATTCCGTAACGGGGCTCCAGCTCAGAGAGGCCTCCGGGCCTCTTTTTTCATGCTATCCAGGGACTAACCAAGGGACTACGAGGTCGCGGTCGTGCCGTGCCCGGCTCGCCGTGCTGTCGTCTGCAGTCGTCTGCGTCGCCGAAAACTGGTCCATGACGGTCGCTCCGCCGCGGATGGCGGGGACGATCACGTGCCGGTAGACGGTCTCGGTCACGTGGGTGGACTTGTGGCCGACGGTGTCGCTGATCTCCTGGAGCGGGACGCCGTTGCTGCTCATGATCGAGACCGCGGTGTGCCTGCCTTCGTGGGCGTGCCAGTGGCCGATGCCGGCTCGTCTGGTCATCTTGCCGAACCGCCAGTTGAGCGCGTCGCTGGTGTACATGCGGCCGTCCTCGTGGCAGAAGACGAGGTTGTTGTCCTGCCAGGCGGCGCCTGCGGCCAGCCGTTCGGCGGCCTGGCGCTTCCTGTGCGGCTGGAGCGCGGTGACGGCGCGCTTGGGGAGGACGAGCGAGCGCTTGGACTTCGGGGTCTTGACGTCGCCGGTGCGGCTCGCTGAGCGCCAGACGTGGATGACTCGCGTTGTCGAGGTCGACGTGGTCCCAGGCGAGCTTGCGCAGTTCGCCTGGGCGCAGGCCGAGGGTGATGGACAGCACGAAGCAGCGCTTCGAGCCTGCGGTTCTCGTTCGCGTCGGCGTCGAGTCCGAGGTTCGCGCGGCAGAACCGGCAGGTGGTCGTGGCCAGGTCGGTGCCGATCTCCGTCACGGGGGCGCTTCGGCGCGTCCAGGTGCCGCATGCCAGCTCGCCGGTCTCGGTGGCGGCGTGGGTCGCCGCGTACTTGCCCTGGCCCACCTTGACGACCTTGACGTAGGCGGTCGGCTTGCCGCGGGCGGCCTGGAGGACCTTGGTGGCCTGCTCTTCGGTCATGGCCCGTGACGGGTGGCCGGGCTGGCCTTTCGGCAGGTCGACGAGTTCGGCGACGTTCCTGGCGATGAGGTCGTACTTCTGTGCTCGGCGGATCGACCTGGCGGCCCTCTCTGCCAAGCTGTCGTGAGGCACCCGCCCCTCAGTAATCACTGACATTCCCCGAGGGCGGGGATGGAGACAGCTTTCCGATATGACCATGACCGTGCTCGACCGTGCCCTGGTGGCCGGCGATGCTGGACGGGTGACCGGCGAGCGGCAGGAGCGCCCCGATCCGGAGGTGCCCGAGCGGGCCCGCCGGCGGACGTTCACCGCGCAGTACAAGCAGGAGGTCCTGGCCGCTTACGAGGCGGCGCCCGACGGCGAGAAAGGCGCGGTCCTGCGCCGGGAGGGCCTGTACTCCAGCCTGATCACCGAGTGGCGGCGGGCCCGGGACGCCGGGGCGCTGGCCGGGCTGAAGCAGCCGCGCGGGCGTCCGGCGGCTGATCCGCGGGACGCGCAGATCGCCCGGCTGCGCAAGGAGAAGGCCAAGCTGGAGAAGGAGCTGGCCACGTCCCGCTTCGTGGTGGACGTCCAGTCAAAACTTCAGGCGCTCTTGGAGACGATCTCCGAGGGCGCGGACACCGAGCCCGGGCCGAAGTCCTGACGGACGAGGCGGTCGCCCTGCTGGCGCCGAGGATCGGCACCCGGGCGGCCTGCCGCGGCGGCCGGCGTGGCGCAGGCCACCTGGTACCGGCGGCACCGGGCCAGCCCGGCGGCACCGAAGCCGGCCCGGTCCCGCACCGCGACCGGGTCCAGCCGCGGGCGCTGGCCGCCGCGCGAGCGGCAGGCGATCCTGGACGTGCTGCACAGCGTGCGGTTCGCTGACCTGGCCCCGGACGAGGTCTGGGCGGTGCTGCTGGACGAGGGCACCTACCTCGGCTCGGTGTCCACCTACTACCGGGTGCTGCGCAAGGCCGGCGAAAGCCGCGAGCGGCGCCGGCAGGCGACCCACCCCGGCAGCGGTCAAGCCCGAGCTCGTCGCCACCGGGCCGAACCAGGTCTGGTCCTGGGACATCACCAAGCTGCACGGCCCCGCGAAATGGACCTACTACCACCTCTACGTCATCCTCGACATCTACAGCCGCTACGCCGTCGGCTGGATGGTCGCCACCCGCGAGTCCGCCGCCCTGGCCGAGAAGCTCATCGCGGCAACCTGCGCCAAGCAGGGCATCACCCGCGGCCAGCTCAGCCTGCACGCCGACCGCGGCAGCTCCATGACCTCCAAGCCGGTCGCGCTGCTGCTCGCCGACCTGGGCGTCACCCAGTCCCACTCCCGCCCCCACGTGTGCCGCTCGATTATTGAGTTACATGGTCTGAACTGGGATTACGCGGCCTGGTGATATTCGTTGATCAGGCCCGCGACGACAGGTTTTCGGCGGACGGATCGCAGGTCGGCCATATCCTGTACGGGCTGCGTCCCGGCGTCCGGAGGCCGCTGCTGTCGGGACTGGTGCGGCCTGTGGCCGTTGTAATGGGCCACGTACTCGCCGAGCACCAGGGCCAGGTGACGCTCACCGAAGATCAAGGTCCTGTCCAGCAACTCGCGGCGGAGAGTCCCGATGACGCGCTCACAGATAGCGTTCATCCGTGGCGTCCTTGGCAAGGTGGTGATGATCCGTAGATCTTCGGCCTTGAACACCTCCCCGAACGCGGTGGTGAAGAGCGGATCGCGATCGCGAATCAGGAACCGCAGCGTGCCGAGGCGGCCATCCAGGTCCATGGCGAGGTTGCGGGCCTGCTGCGCCACCCACGCCCCGGTCGGGTGCGCGGTCACCCCGGCCAGGTGCAGCCTGCGGCTGCCATGCTCAATGAACACCAGCACGTACAGCCGCCTGAGCAGCACTGTTTCCACCACCAGGAAGTCGCAGGCGATGATCGCGTGCGCCTGGGCGGCCAAAAATTGGCGCCACGTCGGCCCGGCCCGCCGGGGCGCAGGCTCGATGCCCGCGGCGTGCAGGATCTCCCACACCGTGGACGCCGCGATCGCATGCCCGAGCCGCGCCAGCTCTCCCTGGATTCTCCGATGGCCCCAGGCCGGGTTCTCCCGTGCCAGCCGCACGACCAGCGCCTTGACCGAGGTCCCGGTGGACGGCCGTCCTGGCTTGCGTCGGCTGGTGTAGTCCCATTTTCGGGCGATGAGGTCACGGTGCCAGCGCAAGATCGTGGCCGGGGTGACAGGGAAGACCTCCAGCCACCGACGGCGGCTCACCAGCCGCGACAGCGCGGCAAGCCAGAGCCGGTCGGCATGATCCCACCGCAGCCGGTCGGGCAGCTGGCGGCGCAGGACCTGGTTCTCGTGGCGCAGCACTAGCAGCTCGGCGTCCTTGGACAGATCAGACCGGACCAGCACCGCCAGCAGGCCGAACAGGCACCTCACTAGGAGATAGACGAGAGACAGCAGCACCCCGCGATAGTCTCAGCCACACGACCGATCCCGCAGCAAAACCCCAGCTCACACCGCGAAACCGAGTTTCCGAGCGGAACACCGTCGGAACACATCTTGGCGATGGTCTTGTCCAGATCTTCTCAGGTAATGGCACTGCAGGGGCTGCGGACCATACCCCGTCCCTGGCGCCTGCTGGCGCCCCGAGCGCACTCGGCTTTAGCCTCGGGCTTTCGCCCAGGGTTAGCCAAGTGTGATGTGTTGATAAGAAAAAGTGCCTTTGACCTGGGAGGATTGGGCTTGTCTAGAGTCCTGTCCGTCCCGAGCCGAAGGCACTTTCCAGGTGAACAATAGCGCACGCAGTTCCAGGGTGGCCGTGTCCGCAGATGGCCGCGGGCTGGTGTCCCAGGCCGGGGCGGTGCTGCTGTGGGAGACGATGCGGGTGACCGGGCTGGGCCGGGGCCTGTCGGACGGGCTGGCCCGGTGGCGGGCGCCGCGGGCGGTGCATGACCCGGGGAAGATCGTGGCGGACCTGGCCGCCGCGGTGGCGCTGGGCGGGGACTGCCTGGCTGATATCGCGGTGCTGCGCGAGCAGCCCGCCCTGGCCGGGCCGGTCGCGTCGGACCCGGTGGTATCCCGGCTGGTCAGCACGCTGGCCCAGGACGCGCCGCGGGCGCTGAAGGCGATCCGGGCGGCGCGGGCGGCGGCCCGGGAGCGGGCCTGGGCGCTGGCCGGGGACGCCGCGCCCGGCGCCGGCGGCGGCCTGGTCGTCATCGACCTGGACGCGACCATCGTGATCGCGCACTCGGAGAAGGACCAGGCCTGTCCTACCTGGAAAAAGACATTCGGGCATCATCCGCTGACCGCCTGGGCCGATCACGGCGCGGACGGGAACGGGGAGCCGCTGGCCATCTGCCTGCGGGCCGGGAACGCCGGGTCGAATACCGCCGCCGACCACATCGAGGCCACCCGGCTCGCGATCGCCCAGCTGCCCCGCCACCTACGCCGACGGGTGCTCATCCGGGCCGACTCCGCCGGCGGGACGCACGAGTTCCTGGACTGGCTGACCGCGAAGTCCCGGCGGCTGCATTACTCCGTCGGCATGACCATCACCGCGGACGTCCAGGCCGCGATCGGCAAGGTCCCGGCAGCCGCGTGGACGCCGGCTTATGACGGGGACGGGCAGGTCCGCGACGGGGCGTGGGTCGCGGACATCACCGGCCTGCTCGAGCTGGACAGCTGGCCGGCCAGGATGCGCGTCATCGTGCGCAAGGAACGCCCGCACCCCGGGGCGCAGCTGCGGTTCACCGACATCGACGGCCACCGGTTCACCGCCTTCGCCACCGACGCGAAGAAAGGCCAGCTCGCTGACCTGGAGCTGCGGCACCGGCGGCGGGCCAGGTGCGAGGACCGCATCCGGTGCGCCAAGGACACCGGGCTGCGGAACCTGCCGCTCAAGGGCTTCGCCCAGAACCAGGTCTGGTGCGAGATCGTCGCGCTGGCCTGCGAGCTGATCGCATGGACGCAGATGCTCGCCCTGGCCGGGGCGGCCCGCCGGTGGGAACCCAAGCGGCTGCGGCTGCGCCTGTTCTCGGTCGCGGGACGCCTGGCCAGCAGCGGCCGCCGGCTGCGGCTCCGCCTCGCCGAACGCTGGCCCTGGGCCGGGCAGATCACCGCCGCTGCCGCCTGCCTGCAGGCCCTCCCGTCCGGCTGACCAGCCGGAATAGCCCCTTCGGTCAGGAAGGAAAACCACCAGGGCCCTGGAACCCCGTCCACCCGGCGCGACAGCCGGGCAGCCAGCCACGACCGCACGCTGAAAATCAACCCCAGCCGGACACCTCAGGCCACCACAACACGGTCACGAAAGATCGAGGTTAACACAAATTGTCACCTATGCCGACGGGCCAGCGGTGGCCCTACGAAGGCCACTGACAGGCGGCCCTGGTTACGGTCGACTTCTCGCCGGTCAGAATGGCATTGGCTACGGCATAGACTGGGGTTCTTTCCTCAGCACTAACGGTGGTTCCCCCGTCGGAACACTCCATGTCGACATGACGGTCACCGGGCAGTCCAGCGGGACTGTCAGGATAACTAATGTCCGGATAGTCATGGTGTCACCATCGAAGCCCAACCTCAATGGTACATACATTCCCATTCCTCATGGCGGAGGCGAAAACGCGTACACATTCAGCGCTAACCTTGATATGGCGAATCCCCAGATTGTAGGGGTCGGCGTTCAGCAGTCGTTCCCTGATTTCAGTATAAACCTCTCCTCGGGTGAGCAGTCCACCCTTGCTATCAATTTTGATGGATACCAGCACAGCTACGAGTGGGTACTTCTCGTGGATTACCTGATCGGAACACGCGAATATAGCCGCAAGATCACGGCACCAGGCAACAAGCCTTTCCTGCTGACCGGACCGGCGAAGAAGTACCGGGTCAGGTATGTTAGCAACGGTTCGGTCGGCGGCGCATACCACCTGGCCAGGTGAGCAGGGACACGGCAAAGTCGTTCATGCGGTCTGAAGCAGCTGTAGCGTCCGTTGCGGGTCGCGGGCGTGGTGACGGTTGGCGGCGGCAATGTTGGCGTGGCCTGTACTGGTCGAAAACTCTGCTATCGCTGTTAACCTGGTGTTTCATACCGACTGCTGGTACTCGTTGATCAGTCCCGGCCCTGGTGGCTGCGCCCGGCGTTGTAGTGCGCCATGTACTCGGACAGGACCGCATGCAGGTGACGTTCCCCGATGATCAGCATCCGGTCAGTGCACTCGGCGGACCGTGCGCACGAAGCGTTCCGCGCAGGCGTTCATCCGGGGAGCATGCGGCGCGGCGGGCAGCACGCTGATCCCGATCGAGGCGAACACGGCGCCGGGAGCGGCAGTGAATTTCGCATCCCGGTCCCGGATCAGGTGAGTGAACCGGTGACCGTGTGCTTGCCGATAATCTCATCCGTGCAGGTCAGGCTGCATGCTGGTATTCGTGGAGGGTCCCGCCGAGGCGTGTGCCGTGCCAGAACTTGCATCATGGCTCTGATCTGGTGTTTTCTGTGCGTGTCAGGCGGCTCTCCGGTACTCGTTGATCAAGCCGTGGACGACCTGCCTGCGCCTGATCGGGCCGGTGATGTCGACTGGCTGGCCGGGCTCATGCAGCGGAGGTCGTTGTTCTCGCGACTGGTGCGGGCGATGTTCGTTGTAATGCCGCGCGTATTCGGCGAGGATCCGCCGAAGGTGTCGTTCGCCGTGGATGAGCAGGTGGTCGAGGCACTCGCGCCGTAGTGTCCCCACATACCGTTCCGCGAAGGAGTTCGCCCTGGGCGACCGGACTGGCGTCTTAATGATCCGCACGCCACTGCCGGCGAGCACGTCATCGAAGACGGTCGTGAACTTGCTGTCGCAGTCGCGGATGAGGAACTTGAACTGGCCGGCGCGTCCGCCGAGTGCTAGCGGCCACGAGAAAATCCGGGTGTGCGGTCAGTTAGCTCCTGGTTCGCGGCCATCGTTTCTCCAGTCCTGCGGCCATTGATGGCGCGGGTGGCTGGCCCTTGTTCTCTGCCCCGGCTCACGGCGTGTCGTGATGCTGGAGGTCCCTCCGGTGTGGATGGGTTTGAGGTGATTCGCCTTACCCGTCGGTGTCCGGAGGGACCCATGACCAAGTCTGGCAGGGAGATAGTGGAGATTTTCGAGGCGTTCGACCTTACGGGGACGGCCTGGTCGGCGGCGCAGCTGACCGGGTGCGATGCGAAGACGGTTGCCCGTTACGTGGCTGTCCGGGATGCTGGCGGGGATCCGCTGGCGACGGCGGTCCGGCCGCGGCTGATCGATGCGTTCATGCCGAAGGTCGAGGAACTGGTCGACCGGAGCAAGGGCAAGATCCGAGCTGACGTGGCGCACCGCAAGCTGGCGGCGATGGGCTACCGGGGATCGGAGCGGTCCACCCGGCGGGCGGTCGCGGAGGTGAAGCGGGCCTGGCAGGCGGGACGCCGTCGCCGTTACCGGCCCTGGGTGCCGGAGCCGGGGATGTGGCTGCAATGGGACTGGGGTGACGGCCCGCTGGTCAGGGGGCGGAAGACGCAGCTGTTCGCGGCGTGGCTGGCCTGGTCCCGGTTCCGGGTGGTCATCCCGGCCTGGGACCAGCAGCTCGGGACGCTGACCTGGTGCATCGACCAGGCGCTGCGGGCTGCCGGCGGGGCGCCGACCTACCTGCTGACCGACAACCCCAGGACGGTCACCATGGATCACGTCGCCGGGATCCCGGTGCGGCACCCTGAGATGGTCGCCATGGGCCGCCACTACGGCTGCACGGTCCAGACCTGCGTGCCGTTCGACCCGGAATCCAAGGGCGGGGTCGAGGCCACGGTGAAGATCGCCAAGGCCGACCTGGTGCCCTCGGACGCGAACCTGCTGCCGGCCTATGGCAGCTTCGGGGAGCTCGAGGAGGCGTGCCGCCAGTTCTGCGAGCGGGTCAACGCCCGGGTGCACAGGGAGACCGCCGCGGCCCCGCTGGCGCGGCTGGCCGCTGAGCGGGAGATGCTGCACCCGCTGCCGGACGAGCCGCATGCCCTGGCGCTGGGCGAGGAGCGGCTGGTGGGCGACGACCAGACCGTCCGGTTCGGGTCGGTCCGCTATTCGACCCCGCCCGGTCATGCCGGGACCAGGGTGTGGTGCCGGGCCGCCGGAGAGGAGCTGGTGATCACCGCCCGCGCCGCCCGGGGCGCGGCGGAGATCGCCCGGCACCGGCTGTCGGTCCCGGGCAGCCCCCAGATCCGCGACGAGCATTACCCGGGTCATCCGGCCGGGAACGGGCCGCGCCAGCCCCGGCCGCAGCCCCGGACGGAGGCTGAGGCGGTGTTCCTGGCCATCGGGGACGGCGCGCAGCGGTGGCTGGCCGAGGCCGCTGCCTCTGGCGCGCAGCGGATCCGGTCCAAGATGGCCAGGGCGGTCGAGCTGGCCGCCGTGGTCGGCGCCGGCCAGGTGGACGCGGCGCTGGGGCTGGCGGCGATCGCGGGCCGGTTCGCTGACGGCGATCTGGCCTCGATCATCGACCACCTGGCCGCCGAACGGGAGATCGGCGAGGTGGTGCGGGCTGATGAGGCCCACTCGGCCCAGCCCGGCACCTCCGGCTGGGCCCGCCTCGGCACCGGGGAGGCAGGACGATGACGCTCCGCCAGCCTCACCACGATGCCGTCCTGCCCGCTGCGGACGCGGCGATGATCCGCCAGGTCCTGGGCGCCTGCGCGGACCTGATCACCTGGGCCGGACGGCACTGCGGCCCGCAGTTCACCGCGGCGGCCGCCGACGCAGCCGAAGCCGCCGGCCTCAGCCGCGCCCCCGGCGCCCTGGCCGGCCAGGCCAGCCTGGCCATCGACTGCCTCGACTTCGCCGGCGCGGCCGGGAGTGCCCGGTGACCGGCCCCGCGGCACCGCCGCTCCCGCCCGAGCTCGACGCCCTGGTCCGCCGGATGCGGCTGCCCTACCTGCGCAAAGCCGCCCCCGACGTGCTCGCCACCGCGCGGGCGCAAAGATGGGAGCCCGCCGAGGTGCTCCGCGTCCTGCTCGCCGAGGAGGTCACCGGGCGCGACGCCGCCACCCGCCGGATGCGCCGCAAGACCGCCGGGTTCCCCTCCGGCAAGACCTTCTCCTCCTGGCGGCCGGAAGAATCCTCGGTCCCCGCCGCCACCCAGGATGCGCTCGCCACCCTGGAATGGATCGGCCGGGCGGAGAACCTGGTGATCGCCGGCCCGTCCGGGACCGGTAAATCACACCTGGTCGAGGCCCTGGCCCACGCCGCGATCGAGAAGGACCTGCGGGTCGCCTGGTTCACCCTCGAAACGCTGACCGCCGCGATCGGCCGCGCCAAGGCCGACGCGTCCGTCGCCCGGACCGTGACCCGGATCTGCCGTGCCGACCTCATCGTCGTCGACCTATGCCGACACCGCGACTATGCCGAGCACGAGTACGTGACCGCCTCTTCCGTATGAAACGGGCGTGTTGTGGTCGGCATAGTTCCCGTGCTGGGCAAGCCCTTGGCCGTGGGAGCAGATCGCTCCCGCGAGAGGGGCGGGGCGATGGCGAATCCACGCAGGCATGCAGGCGTTCTGGCTCGGCACGTCGAGGACTATCGGGCCTGGCTGGCGCGACACGGATATACAGCCCAGACCATCAGGAACATGCTCAAGGATCTGGGGCAGGTCGGCCTGTGGCTTTCGGGGCGGGGCCTTGATGCCCGCGATCTGGACGAGGAGCAGCTGGAGCAGCATCTGTCCGACCTGCGGTCCGCAGGTCGCCGCCGGGTGGCCGGGCCACGCGGGATGGTTCCGCTCCTGACGTTCCTGCGCGAGGTCGGGGTGGTGCCCGCGCCGCAGGTGAACGCGTCGCCGGCGGAGTCATTGCTGGAGCGGTACCGGTCGTGGATGGGGTCCGAGCGCGGTTTGTCTGCGTCGACGATGCTGCGTTACGAGAAAACCGCCCGGCGGTTCCTGGCCGAGCAGGCGATGGCCGGCGGGGTGTTCGCGCCGGAGGGCCTGACAGGGGCGGACTTGAACGCGTTTCTGCTGCGGGAATGCGCCAGGGTCTCGGCGGGCTCGGCGAAGGGACGGGTGGCCGAACTGCGGTCGCTGATGCGGTTCCTTCATCTGCACGGTGTCACCGCGATCAAGCTCGGCGGCGCGGTGCCTCCAGTGGGCGGCTGGCGCTTCGCTTCCGTGCCGCCGACGATGGCGCCCGGCGATGTCCAGCGGCTGCTGGACTGCACCTCGCGCCAGGGGCCGGCCGGCGTCCGCGACTACGCGATCCTGATGCTGGTGGCCAGGCTCGGCCTGCGCTCGATCGAGGTGGCCCGGCTGCTGCTGGACGATGTGGACTGGCGCTGCGGCGAGATCGTCGTCCGGGGCAAAGGGCGCCGTGAGGACCGGCTGCCGCTGCCGGCTGACGTCGGCGAGGCGCTGGTCGCGTACTTGTCCGGCGCCCGGCCCGGGGCGCGATCCCGTCACCTGTTCCTGACCTGCAAGGCTCCGCGCGGCCCGATCCGGGCGGATCTGGTCGGCGACGTGGTGGAGCGGGCCTGCCTGCGGGCCGGCTCGCCCAAGGTCGGCCCGCACCGGCTGCGCCACGCACTGGCCGCCGACATGCTGCGCCACGGCGCCGGGCTGACAGCGATCGGGCAGGTGCTCCGGCACCAGGACCTGGGCACGACCGCCCTCTATGCGAAGGTCGACTTCATCGCGCTTCGCGCGGTCGCGCAGCCCTGGCCCGGAGGCGCGGCATGACCGATCTTCGCCAGGCAGTCGATGACTACCTTCGGCTTCGCCGTTCGCTGGGCCACCAGATGGCCGAGGCGGCGTATCTGCTGCCGGACTTCGTGGCCTTCCTGGACGGCCGCGGTGAACAGACCGTGACCATCGCCGCTGCGCTGGACTGGGTGAAGACCCGCGAGCCCGGGGCGGTCACGACGGTCAGCCCCAGGCGGATCACCGCCGTTCGCGGGTTCGCCCGCTATCTGAGCGGGACCGACCCGTCCACCGAGGTGCCCCCGCTGGGCCTGGTGCCATATCACCGGCGCCGGGGCCAGATCTTCCTCTACTCCGACGCCGACATCTCTGCGATCATGGCCGCGGCGAAGGAGACGATCCCCCAGCCGTTGCGGGCGGCGACCTATCACTGCCTGATCGGGCTGCTGGCGGCAGCGGGCCTCCGCATCGGCGAGGCGATCAAGCTGGACCGCGACGACATCGCCTGGACCGAGAGCGTGCTGCACATCCGCGAGACCAAGTTCGGCAAGTCCCGGCTGGTCCCGCTGCAAGACAGCGTCATGAGCGCGCTGCGGGAGTACGACACGCTGCGCGACCAGCTGATGCCAAGGCCCAGGGACCCGGCGTTCTTCGTCTCCCTCACCGCCAGGCGCCTGATCTACGCCGTCGTCTGCCCGACGTTCCGGACCCTGGTCGACGCCGCCGGCGTCGGCCTCGACGCCCCGCACCGGCCACGACTTCACGAGCTCCGGCACACCTTCGCCGTCCGGACCCTGCTGCACTGGTATCGCACCGAGGACAACATCCAGGCCAAGATCCCGTCGCTGTCAACCTATATGGGGCACCGCGAACCGGCCTGCACCTACTGGTACCTGTCGGCGGCCCCGGAACTGCTGGCCCTGGCCGCCGCCCGCCGCGACGACATCCGGAAGGCGCCCCGCTCATGACGTTGATCGCCCCCACCCTCCAGGCATTCTTCACCGACCGGCTCGCCCGCCAGCGCCAGGCCAGCCCCCGCACCATCGCCGCCTACCGAGACACGATGCGCCTGCTGCTCAACTTCGTCCACCAGCACGACGGCAAGCCCCCCTCGACGCTGGACTGGGACGACCTGACCGCGGACGTGATCTCGGCGTTCCTCAACCACCTGGAGGACGAGCGCGGCAACAGCGCCAGAACCCGCAACGTCCGCCTGACCGCGATCCGCTCCCTGTTCTCCTTCGCCGCGCTCCAGCATCCCGAGCACGCCCTGCTCATCGCCCGCGTCCTGGACATCCCGCCCAAGCGGTTCGACAAGCGGATCGTCACCTTCCTGACCGCCGAGGAAGGCGACGCGCTGCTGGCGGCACCGGATCCGAGACGCTGGGAAGGCCGGCGCGACAAGGCCATGCTGGCCCTGGCCGTCCAGACCGGCCTGCGTGTCTCCGAACTCACAGGCCTGAACTGCGCGGACATCACGCTCGGCGACGGCGCGGCGGTCCGCTGCGAGGGAAAGGGCCGCAAACAGCGCGCCGTCCCGCTCGACCGCCCCGTCCAGCAACTGCTGCGCGCCTGGCTGGAGGAACGCT
This sequence comes from uncultured Actinomycetota bacterium, assembly GCA_963839095.1. Classification (GTDB taxonomy): domain Bacteria; phylum Actinomycetota; class Actinomycetes; order Streptosporangiales; family Streptosporangiaceae; genus Palsa-504. The sequence continues at coordinate 60,820 of CAWIUF010000039.1, forward strand.
CCGGAGGGCCGCACGACCCGCTGTTCTGCACCCGCACCGGACGGCGCCTCAGCCGCGACGCCGTCGCCCAGCGCCTCAGCACCCACGTCAAAGCCGCTGCGCAGACCTGCCCGTCCCTGCTCGAAAAAAGCGTCCACCCCCACGTCCTGCGTCACAGCTGCGCCATGTCGCTGCTGCAGGCCGGCGTCGACACCACCGTCATCGCGCTCTGGCTCGGCCATGCCGGCGTCCGCTCCACCGACGCCTACGTCCACGCCGACATGACCATCAAGGAGAAAGCCCTGGCCCTCACCACACCGGTCACAGCCAGGCCGGGCCGCTACCGCCCCACCGACAAGACCCTCGCGTTCCTCGACAGCCTGTGACCAGCACGCCGGGATAGATCTCCGGCCTGAGACAATCACGGCATGACACCGGGCTATGCCGAGGACCGGCCTGCCTCCAGGGCCCCGGACCAGCGATGTTCGCAGAATCCTCGGCATAGTCGCGGTGTCGGCATAGGTCGACCTATGCGGATATCCGCATAGGTCGACGACATCGGCATGCTCCCGGCCGGGCAGGACGCCGCCGAGGCGTTCTACCGCATCACCGACGCCGCCTACGAGCGACGGTCAGTCGCGGTGACCAGCAACATCCACCCGTCAGGCTTTGACTCGATCATGCCCAAGACCCTGGCCACCGCCACCGTCGACCGCCTGCTGCACCACGCCCACCTGGTGCTGACCAAGGGCGACTCGCACCGGCTCGCCGAGGCCCTCGCAGGCAAGGGGGTGATCCCGCTGGCAACTTAACCCCACCGCCGGGGAGAGCAAGCGGCCACCAGCCTGGAATTCTGGTGGCCGCCAGCCCGGAGAAACCAAGGCCACCCAACCGGATTTCTCAATGACCGTTGACAGCCGAGGTCCACGAGCAGGTTACGGGCCTGCTGAGCGGTCCACGGCCCCGTAGGGCAGGCGGTGACGCCCAGAATGTGCACGCGGCGGGTCTGGATCTCCATCACGAAGAACACGTACAAGCGCTTGAGGAACACGGTGTCGACATGCAGGAAATCACACGCCAGGATCCCCGATGCCTGGGAGGCCAGGAACTGCCGCCAGGTCGGTGACGCCTGGCGCGGCGCGGGTGTGAGTCCGGCCGCGGCCAGGATCCGCCGGATGGTTCCCGCGCCGATCCGGTACCCCAAGCCGAGGAGCTCACCCTGGATGCGCCGGTGTCCCCACCGCGGGTTCTGCCTGGCCAGCCGCCGGACCAACTGGCGGACCTCCTCCGGGACCGGCGGGCGTCCTGCGTTGTTCGGGTAGGTCCACTTGTTCTTGACCAGGCGCCGGTGCCAGGTGAGCAGGGTGCCCGGCGCCACGATCCGGTGCAGCCGCAGGTGCCTGGGCAACAGCCGCGCCAGCGCGGCGATCACCGCGCGGTCAGCCCAGTCCGGCTTCGGGCGGCTGACCTGGCGGCGCAGGACAGCGATCTCGTGCCGCAGTACCAAGATCTCTACGTCTTTGGAGGTATTGCTGCGTGCAAGCAGCGCCAGCCAGCCGAACACCCGAATCATGAGCAGATAGGCGAGACGGAAGAGCACAAGCGCTGACGATAGGAGCCCACGTCAGATGCTCTGCGCGAGTTCTGACGCAGCACACGTGCACAGCGCGGGACTCGATCTCCATCACGAACAGCAGATAAAGGCGCTGGAGCAGCACGGTGTCCACGTGCATGAAGTCGCACGCCAGGATGCCGGACGCCTGGGCCTTCAGGAACTGCCGCCAAGTTGGCGATGCCCGCCGAGGTGCGGAGCCGAGACCGGCGGCGGCCAGGAATCGGCGGATCGTCCCCTCTCCCACCTCGTGTCCCAGGCCCAGCAACTCGCCCTGGATGCGCCGGTAGCCCCACCGGGGGTTCTGCCGCGCCAACTGCTCCACGAGGGCACATACCTCATCCGGGACCGGCGGCCGTCCCGGCGTGTCCGGATAGGTCCATTTTCTGCTGACCAGGCGCCGGTGCCAGGCCAGCAGCGTGCCCGGTGTCACGAGCCGCTGGATTCGCAGTCGACCAGGCAGCCGCCCTGGCCAGGGCAGCGAGCACGGCACGGTCCGCCCAGTCCGGCCGCGGACGGGCGACCTGGCGCCGCAGGACCGCGACCTCGTGCCGGAGGACCAAGATCTCGACGTCCTTGACGGCATCACTGCGCGCCAGCAGCACCAGCCAGCCGAACACCCGGACCATGAGCATATAGATGAGGCGGATAAGCACGAGCGCTGAGCGTAAAGCAGCAGGTCAGCCCTTTGGCGGGATTTTGGCACAGCACAGGCACAACCGCCGAAACCCGGCACAACACCATCAGTAACCAGCCTCAACCCACCCCTGAATCGTTGAGGCCAGGGCAGACCCAACCTGACCCGGCATTAGTTTGACTCTAGAGTGAGTTCAGTAAACCGGGCCTCTCTGTTCCCCGTTGAGTTCTTATGCGCGAAGAAGGGCGACTTCCCGAGCGCGCCACGCCACTGGCTGGGGTGTGTTATCTGGTTGCGGCCGCTGACGATGTATCCGGCTGGGATATCCGTGGTGACGGGGCGCCGGCGAGACATAGGCGCCCGCGCCGATATTGACACCGCCGACGACGACGGCACGCCAACCGACGAAAGCGCCATCCTCTACGATCGGTGCTGGCTCCTCGGAGCCTGGGTCGTCCCAGCCCCGGGATGGATCAAGTTGCCGGTGGATGAGATCTCCGGCGACGCGGCAACCAGCACCGATGCGGGCAGAATCGCCGATGTGACCTTTGATTACTGAGTCATTGCCGATGGTGACGCCTAGGCCGATCCACGACCGGCTTGCCACTACCACGCCTTCCCCGACTACTGTGTCGGCTCCGATGCCGACGTAGTCCTCGATTAGCGAGTTCCTCCGGATTGTGACTCCGTGCCCGATGACGGCGAATTGGCCGATCCACACGCCAGCTTCGATAAGGGTGTCACGTTCCACATGTACCTGACGCCCGTCGAGCAGTGGGCGGAACAGACTCCCGATGACCGCGGTCGATGCTATCTGCGCGGTAGGGTCGACCGTGGGTTCACCTGTTTTGGTCATTGTGTTACGCGCCTGTCGGGGATCGGGAGGTCGAGATATTTGGCTGAGTCTGTCAGGTCGGCGAGCAGCGGGAGGTTGGTCAGTTTTTGCCGCCAGGTATCGACGTCCGTCCGCCAGGCGCGCACGAAGGACAGGCAGGAAAGCTCGGTGATAATGGCGAGTCGCTTGCGGGCGGCTGCCAGCGACATCAGGGCATATCCGGTTATCGGGTCATATTCTGCTTCGAGCAGTAGTCGGCTGGCGATATCGTCGATTAGCCGAAAGCGTCGCTCTAGCGTGCTGCGCCAGTACGTGTGTGTCGCGTCGGTCACCGATCCCCCCTCGTCCAGGAGCCGGAAAAGGCCCTCGGCGATTATGTCGCCGAATTCTTCTGAGGCGGCGCGCCTAGACTGTGCGAATGGCTGATAGTCCAACTGAGAAAGCGTTCCTGCCAGGGTGATGGAACGGTGCTGCGCGGCATCGAATAGGAACAGCCAGTCTTCGTTATAAATCGGAGGAAACAGCGTGTTGCTGCGCGTGACGTCAACGAGCAGGGCGCTGCCGCCCGGAAAAACTTCCTGAGTCCCTCCAGCGAGTCGATGTGCGTGGCAAACCACCGAGTTATCGGGATACGAGGCGATTCTGAAGCCGACGGCCTGGTAGTGCGCGGTCATGGCTGCGGCCTGCGACACTGCGTTCGCTGTCATGTCCCTGATGTCGTCGTCCAGGAACATGATGGTGCGCCAGCCGCAAAGCCGCCCGAGCAGCAGGCCGACATTTCGCTTTCGGGCGATATCGGCATGGCATGAGGGCTCGATCTCGTTCTCCGGGTGCTCGGAGGTAAGGAAAGCCATGAGATTGATGTGATCGGTCGGCACGTAGGTCACTAGGACTTCGCCGACCGGCGTTCCGCATTCTACTAGGGCCTGCTCGGCCTGCTGCGGTGTGCTGCACAACACCACCAGTGCGCAGCCTATATCGGCCGCCAGTGCGATAGCCGGCCGAGTGATCTTGGCCGAATCGTCGGGACGATGATGGCGTCCAGGCATGGTCCGTCCGCGACCGCATCGACCGGACGTTGCAGAAGGGTCACGTGTGACTCGATATGGAACGAGTTGTCCTGACCGGTTTCAGCGCTCAAGGCATAGCCCCCTATTCGGCCTCAGCGCCGCCCTCATACCACTCAAACAGGCGGTTTTCCTTTTTGGACAAATCCGGAGTAAGTGGGTCATCGTTGACGACTGGTACCCGCATCACGATGCAGTACGTGGACCCTTCTGGGAACCGCGGGAAAAGATACTGCTCATTCCGCTCCCGCATCTCGTAGTCTATAAAGCAACTGGCCGCACCGCGCACCCCTCGGGTGGTAACGCCGCCGCAGATTGTCAGCGTGCGCCGAGGGGCTGACGGATTCGCGCCGCGAGCGAAAAATCCAACGTCCTCCACTAGCACGCCGCCGACCACATGGTATTCGAATTTGTGCTCGCCGTCATCCGGGTCATTCACCACTATCGCACCGATATCAGCTGGGTCGCCGGCCTGGATGGGGATGGGGAAGATGCGGGAGAACCAGGGATTGACTGTGGCCCAGGTCAGGCCGCCGATCAGCACCAGGTGATTGGCGATATCCCTTTTGGTCAAGTCCTGAGCGGCCATGATGACGATTCGCGATGTGGGATTATAGGCCCGGATCGCGCCATAGATGTCGATTAGGGCATCGAGGTCAGCCAGATCGGAGAAGCGTACGTAGTTGAGCTCCTCAGGGTTGGCACTGGCGGGCCGCCGTTTGGGTGGCAGGCGAGAGCAGACCAGTGTTATGCGCGAGCCGTCGGGGAAGTGCACATTCAGCGGACGTGTCGGCCGGTGCCGCTTGCTGTGCGGCGGCGGCATCCCGCAGTCCAATCAGTTCGTCCTTGAGCTCAGCTAGGGCGTCGCGTTCGTCGGCCAGGAGTTCGGTGTCGGTCAGCAGGCGGACGCCGCCCTCGAACGACCGGGGCGTGCAGAACAGGCGGGCGTAGGCCTCCAGGCGGGACAGCGGTACGAGTCGTCCGCTCGACGGGTTCTCCCACGAGGACACGGCCGCCGCGCTGACGCGGAGCTTCGCGTCCGCGAAAGCCCGGCCTAGGTCGCTCTGCGTGAGCGGTAATCCCGCGCTTTCCCGCAGGTCGCGGAGGCGCTCGGCGAGTCTGATGACTCCCGACGCCGACTGGTCGACAGATATCGTCACGACGCCTCCATGAGACTGCACGCGGCGAGTATTGCGTCATCGATTGTTCCCTGCATCGTCCACATGCGAACTTCCCCCAAATCGTTACGTGCTACATGTAACGAGGCGCGTACTTTTCGTGATGAAACCTGACTTCACGTGGTTTCACGTGATTCTACACAGGGTATAGCCGTACTGGTTATGCCGACACGCGAGCGCTGTGGACTCTCCACCCGGTGCTCGAAGGTCGGCCACAGCAGAGAAGGAGAGAAACATGGCCGCCTCCCCCAGCGACCGCTCCGACGGGCAGCCCAGGACGACGACATCGGCCGAGATCGCCGTCTTCGTCCGCGACTTCAACGCGTCGCACCAGGCTCACGAGGACCTGTGGACTCGCGTACGTCAGGCAGGTGATGCGGTCCGCCGGAGTGTGCACGATAGGACGCAGCGCAAGACAGGCACGGCATGCTCGGAGCTTTCATTTGGCCGTTCAGGCCGAATACCCGCACCGCCGCTCTCCTCTCCCCAGCAAGTTTTCGTTGCCGCGTCCACGCTCGGCCTCGACGGCGTGGCGTGCTGGTTTGCCGCTCAGGCACTGGGCAACGGTCAAATCGAGACGTTGCTGTGGACTGTGCTGTTCCTGGCCGTCCTGGCGGGCGGCGAGGTCTCGCTCGATTACTACAGCGACCGCGGCGGCCGCGCGTGGCGCCTACTGGTGACCGGCCTGGTGGCCTTCGTGACAGGGCTGGGTATTCTACGCTTCCTCTACCTCGC
>CAWIUF010000040.1:0-190635 GCA_963839095.1 uncultured Actinomycetota bacterium
AAATCCCAGCCGAAGGACGACTCCATCCCACCCCGCACTGCCGGTTCAGCGGGCGCCCACCACCAGGCGGGACGGCGCCTGCCCCACCGGCATGGTCAACGCCCCCTGTTTTCGAAGGCCTGAGCTGTCGGCGCCCGCGCCGTGCTCGCCGCCGGGCGCGTGCCGTCCGGGTCCGCGAGCATCTCCCGCATCGCGTCCCGGCGTCCCCGCGCTGGGCTGACAGGAGCCAGCTCGCATGTCCCGGAGGATTCCGCCCGGACGAGCGCGCTCGCCGATGCTGGTGCATGACGAGAGCACGTTCCCCTGCGATCCGCCAGCCAGGAGGCGACCTCGGGCAAAGGCGGATTGCCAGGTCACTACCCTGGCTTGACGATGCCATAACCAGTAGCGCATACCAGGTCCTTGCAGCTGCAGGACCGTGTTCTGGCGGCCCGCGATGCCACTGAAGTCCAGCCGGACAGGCAGTCCCCGCTAGGAGTTTGACCGGCTACTTGGAGGACGCCTGATCGTTATACCCGAGTGTAAGAGGAAAGAGGTCTCCGGCGGTCGTCGTAGTAAGCGTAAGTGACCTGAATTTCTCCGGCCTCGGTACCGTGCCCGCGTGGACATCGAGGTGATCCTCGACGCAGCCGAGACCGACAAGCGCCCCGGCCTGCGCCAGCTCGCCCGGCGGTCCTCGATGCGATGCGGCTCACCTGGGCGTGCCGCTCGATCCGGCCAGCGTCCTTGCACAGCGTGCCGAAGAATCGCCCGAGATGCATGTCACCGGCGCGGCCGAGGATCTCGTCAGACACCTGGCCGCTCAGCCGGATGCGCTTGGCGTGGACAGCGCTCTCATGATGCTCGCATACGCCGGTGCCCTGACGATGGTGAGCAGAGCTGAGATGCACGGGCACCGCGGAGCTTAGCTCTCTTACTGATAGGCGAGCGCCAGCTGGATGACCGCCGCCGCTAAGGCGAGAGCGGAGCCGATCATGAGGATGGCCCAGACTTCAGCCGAGCGGAGGAATCGCGCCATCTCGACGGCCTCATCACCACCCTTGGCGCGGATCTGAGCCAGCCTGCCGGGCATCAAGATAACGGCACTCAGGGATCGAGGCTCGCGCAAGCACGAGCCGGTGCACCCGCTTAACAGCACTGACCCAGACGAGCGCTGTGCATCGCAGATTTGCCTCGACTCCCCTCCTACCAGGGAAGACGCCGTCGCTGCGTTCCGCATCCGTGATCCTGTCCACTTCGTGACGCCAAGGGTCACTCCAGGTGCACTCCACTCTGAGAGGTCCAGAAGTGGTTTCTGTCTGGTACGGCTGGGAATCCGAACCGCCCTCCGCTTCCCGGGAAACCCGGCCCCGGTTCCAGGTCCCCCTATCCCCCCTGCCGCAAAAAAACCCGATGGCCCCGCCGTTCCATAAGGCGGAATAGGCGTTCATCGTTCCCGCCGCGGTAATGACCAAGCAAGTCAAATACGATCCGATCGCCTTGGAGCGCGCCACGGGTGAGGCCAGGATACGAAAGTGAATCTCCGGAACGATAACGGCAGCGCCGAAGCCCGGTAGAAAGCATAGAACCCTTGGTGATGGTGAAGCGTTCTTAGTCAATCGCCTCACTTACCAGAGGCTTCTTCAAGTCCCAGCGGCGTTACGCCACTCAGTGGCCATCTTGTAACAGGCAGCTGCCGTTGCCACGACCAGGCAATCTGCGAAGTCGGCCGACGAGAAGACTACAACATGGACCGCTTCGGCGGAGTCCGGTTCGATGGATTGGCGAACAGGGATTGCCCGCCGGACGTGATCACTGACGGGACCTGGACGCTGTCGCACGCTGAGCAACAGGTTCCCACGGGCCTTCGCCTGGGATCTCCGCCTCGCCCGCCGCTCCCTGCCATGTAAGCGCTACGCCGTCACCGTGCCGGGCTGGCGGCGTGCTTCTTCAGGGCTGCGGTGAATGCCGTCCAGTGGCCGGAGGGGAACGCCAGCGCCGGATCCGCCTGGGTCCTTGGAGTCGCGGACGGCGATCACGCCGGGCGCCGGCCGGGCGACTTCGATGCAGTTGCCGTTGGCCCCGCTGTGGCTGCTGGTGCGCCAGGCGGCGCGGGATGAGGCTGCCGCGGTCATCTCGCGCCTCCTCTCGCCAGGCTGGCCGGTCTGGCTAGATCTGCCCGGCTAGCGCGATCAGCATATCCCTGGATTCCCGCGGTCCGAGGGCAGCGGCCTGCAGGAAATCGAACGTCCTGGCGTACTGCCGGAAATCCTCCGGGTCGTCGAGCAGGAGCGAGCCGGTGAGATTCTCGGCGTTGACCACGCCGGGGTCCGCGGCCTGGGGGAAGTCGAGCAGGACGAACGGGCCGCAGGCCATGGCAGGGTGCTCCCCGGCGGTGAACGGGAGCACCTGGACCGTGACGTTGGACCGTTCCCGCTCCGCTGTCAGCGCCGTGACCTGGGCGCGCATCACGTCCGCGCCGCCGACGGCGCGGCGGACGGCGGCCTCGTTCAAGATCACGCGCAGCTGCGGCGGGTCGTCGCGGTCGAGGATCTGCTGGCGGGTCATCCGCAGCTCGACTCGCCGGCCGACGTCGGCGGCGGTGTCACCGGGCCGCCCGGCGCGGATGACGGCGCGGGCGTAGTCGGCGGTCTGGAGCAGGCCGTGGATCAGCTCGGGCTGGTAGGTGCGGATCTCGGCGGCCTCGGCTTCCAGGCCGATGAGGTTGGCGTACTCGCTGGGCATGACGTCGGCGTAGGCCTGCCACCAGCCGCGCTGCTTGGCCTGCCGGGCCAGCTCGAACAGCGCCTCGCGGTCGGCGTCGCCGATGACCTGGTACAGGTCGAGCAGGCGGCGGACGTCACGGACGATGATGCCGCGCTGCAGGCCCTCGACCCGGGACAGCTTGGAGGGGTCCCATTCCAGCGCCCCGGCGGCCTGCCGGATGGTCATGCCGCGTTCCTCGCGCAGCCGGACCAGCTCCCGGGCCAGGCGCCGGCGCCGCATCGTCGGCGACCCTGCCGTCATCGCACACCACATCCTCAGGTCGCATTTTGCCGTGGCATGTTGCCAAAGCAACATGCCAAGTCCATACTGGGCACAGCATGACACTCCCGCGCGGCGGCCGCCACCCGGACACGCCAGGCGCAGCACCCCCCTCAGGGAGACCCGCATGCAGCTACGTCCTGCCTGGCCCCAGCCAGGATCGCCTCGTCTCCCGGAAGGCGGCATCGCCATGACCACCAGCCCCGCTGCGCCCGGCGACGCCGCCGGGCCGCACCTGGACGCCGTCGCGGCCGCCCTGGCCAGGCACGGCGTCGGCTGCCGCATTACCCGCCCGGCGGGGATCGCGCCCGTCCTGGTCACCGGGCCCCCGGCCGGGTCCGGGCGGCGCTACCGCCGCCATCGACCCCGATCCGCAGGCCGACCAGGACTTGCGCCTGGACTGCACTTGCGTGTGGACCCCGCCGCCCGGCTCCACCCCCGAGGCCACCGCGGCCACGATAGCCGCCGTCTTGCGTGCCACTGCCTTGCCCTGGCCTCTCTGCCCGCCGCCCGCTGCTGACTCCGCCCGCCTCGCCGCCTTTCTCGACCGCCATCCCGGCTGGTCCGTCTTCTGGGACAAGCGCTACGGCCTGTGGCGCGCCGCCGAAGACGACCCCGGCTCGGCCCTGTACATCGAGACCCCCGACGCAGGCGCGGTGATCAGCTACATCACCGATTGCTCCCGCCCGGCCGCCGACTGGCTGCTGCGACCGGCATGCCCGGCGCCAATTTCATGCCACGAGCCAGGTCACGTCTGCTCCCCGCCACGCGGGCTGGCCCTTCCCCTGCCACCTGAAGGAGAACCGCCCGATGACCACCGCCCCGGTCCCGCATCCTCCAGAAGACCTGACCGCCCGTGTCTTCCGCGCCCTGTACCCCGAGTTCGACCTGCACACATTAGCTGGGACCTATCTGGCAGTGCCTGCGGGTACGCCCTGCTTCGCCGCCCCGGCCCTCGGAGAGATCGCCCGCCAGATCAGCGGACACGAGCAGCACGACCCCGGGCCCGCCCGAGGCGTCGCAACACCCCCGCCTGCCCCGGCGTCCTGAACCGAGACGCTGATGCATTCGCCAGAGCCGTTCCCGCCCCCGCCGCCCGGCGTCAGCCCTGCCGCTCCCGCCGCTACGGCCGCCGCGCTCAGCCGGGCGCTGAAGGCCCGCGGCCTGACCGGCATCTACACCGCCACCGCCGCCCGGTTCGGCCTGATCTCGATTACCGCCGCCGTGACCGCCTGGACCAATGGCCACCAGATCTGGTGCACCAGCGCCGGACAGCAGCACACCTGGCCCGCCGCCGACATCGAGGCCGCAGCGGCAAGCCTCGCCGTTCTGGCCCGTTCCACGGCCGGGGCCTGACCCGGACGAGCAGGACGTGGCGATACGCCGCCACTTACGCTGCAGATTCCCTGGACGGGGCGGGGACGGAACTCGTTCGGGGTAAAGGTTTTAGGGTTTTAGATGTCGGTGATGCGGAGGCCGGCGTGGGCCTTGTAGCGGCGGTTGATGGAGACGAGGTTGGCGGTCAGGGCCTCGATCTGGCCGCAGTTGCGCAGCCGGCCGGCGTAGATGCCGCGGACGCCGGGGATCCGGCCCGCCAGGGCCTGCACCAGGTCGGTCGCCTCGCGGTCGTCGCCGAGGACCAGGACGTCCAGGTCCATGGTGTCGACTTCGGGGTCGAGCAGCAGGACGGCGGAGACGTGGTGGAACGCCGCCACCACCCGGCTGTCGGGCAGCAGCGCGGCGGCCTGCTGGGCCGCGCTGCCCTCGGCGACCGGCAGCGGGTAGGCGCCTTGCTTGTCGAAGCCCATCGGGTTCACGCAGTCCACGACGATCTTGCCGGCCAGGTCGCCCGCCAGGGCGGACAGCAGCTCGCCGTGGCCTTCCCACGGCACGGCCGCGATCACCACGCCCGCCTCGCGGGCGGCGTCGGCGTTGGCCAGGCCGCGGACGCCGTGCCCGAGTTCCTCGGCGGCCGATTGCGCCCGCTCGGCGCTGCGGGAGCCGATGAGCACCTGGTGCCCGGCCAGCGCGAACCGGCGGGCCAGGCCGCGTCCCTGGTCCCCGGTGCCGCCGAGAATGGCGATGACGAGTCCGTCGACGGACGGGGTTTCGCGCTCAGTCATGGTCTGCATCCTTTCAGATGTCCCGGCCGGGCCGGCACCGGGGCGGAATGGGGGTGGCCGTTACCTGCGGGTTCGTAAAGATCGCAACTGTCCGTACGGATATGGCTGCGCGGAGGGGTTGGCTGGAGGCACCATAGATACGTGGACGCGAATCAGGTGACCACCCTCCGTGCGCTCCTGGCCCCGACCGGCTGGCTGGAGCGGACCCGGGTGTTCGCACAGGGGCTGCGCAAGGCCACCCGTTCACCGGGCGGCCTGCTGCTGGTCGGCACGCCCGACGAGGAGCCCTGGCACCTCACCGCCCACCTGGACGAGGAAAGCCGGCTGTGCGGGATCCCCGAGCTCATGCCCACCCTGGTCCGCTGGCAGGTACCCCCGGGCGCGCCCGAGCACCTGCGGGTGGGCCTGGACCGGCTGGAAGCCGCCCGGCGGGGCGAGACCCTGTTCGTCGTGTCGCCGGACAGCGCGCCGGTCCCGCTGCTCGAGCGGGTCAACGACGCGCGGCACACCGGGGCCACGATCTTCGCGCTCGGTGTCGGTGACCCGGAACTCGACGCGCTGGCCCACGAGTCGATGGCGATCCGGCCGGGCGTGGACGCGGTGTCGTTCGGCGGGGCACAGCACCTGATCAGCTCGTCGGTGGGCGAGCTGGGCGCGGCCGAGCGCATCGAGCGGGGCGAGTTCGGCGTGGCCAGCTCCGATGCCCGCGTTCCGCAGCCGGGCATGGTGGGATACCAGCGGTACCGGCCGGGCGCGCGCGGCCTGCGGGACCGGCTGGCGCGGCTGCTCGACGCGGTGAGCGGCCCGGCCGGCTGAGGTTCGGCGCCGGCTGAGGTTCCGCGCAGCGGCTAGGCGTCCAGGGTCAGGACCATCGTGGGGCGCTCGATGATGTGATCGGCGCGCAGCGGCCGGACCGCGGTGCCGATCGCGAAGAACTCGGTCGTGTGCGAACCCCACGTGTGGCTGTGCTGGCGGAGCTGCACGCCGACGATGCCCTCCGCGTGCAGTTCCTCGGCCTCGGCCTGCATCCGGCTCATCGCGAGCTCGCGCGCGTCGTAGAGGGCCTGGGTGAACTGCTCGATCTCCACGTTCTTGCCGATGTTACCGATCTTGCTGCCGAACTTCTGGTGGGCCACGTGGTACACGCACGAGCCCATCACCATGCCGAGCGGCGCGTAGCCGGCCCGGATCAGGGTCCAGAAGTCCTGCCCGGACAGGTCCGAGGTGAACGGCTGGTTCTTGTTGTTGCGCCAGTTGTCCACGCCGCCGCCGCCCGCGCCCGGCTCCGCCTTGACCGCGGTGCCGACCGCGATGAACTCGGCGATGTCGGCGCCGAACTCCTTCATCTCCACGTCGAGCCGGACGCCGACGATGCCGTCCGCGCCCAGCGCGTCCGCCTCGGCCTCCATCCGGGTCATGGCCAGCTCGCGGGCGTGGTACATGGCCTGGGAGAGCACGTCGAGCTCCTGGTTGGCGCCCCAGCGGCCGATCTGCAGCCCGACGTGGTAGATCGAACTGCCCAGGACTAGGCCCAGCGGCCGGAAGCCGACCTCGCGGACCAGCAGGAACTCGTTCACCGAGAGGTCGGAGGTGAAGATCGACCCGGGCTTGCCCGGCTGCAGCTCAGCCAGCCGCGCCATGGCGTCCTTGGGGACGCCCGCGTTATTGAGCTCGGTCGCGATGTTCGCCTGGTCGGTCATGATCTCTCCTGTGTCAGATCCGGATCCTGGCCGCCTGGCGGCGCTGGGGGTCGAGCGACATGATGGCGAGGGCCGGCCTGGTCTGCTCCTGCTCGCGCCGGGTGAACCTGACGATCGCGGTGCCGATGCTGGTGGCCTCCACGATATGGTCGCGGCGGCCCTCCTGCACCGGGCATTCGCGCTCACGCACCCGCATCTCCATCTCGGCGATCACCACGCCCTCGCCGCCCAGCCGCGTCACGTCACGGGCCAATTGCAGGCGGGCGTCGTGCCGGGCGTCGACGACGAGCTCGGTGAAGCCGGTGACCTCGGCGTTGCCCGCGCCCCAGCGGGTCTGGCCGACGGTCATCCAGTCGTCGTGCCGGGACCCGATGGAGATGCCCATCGCCAGCCCGGCGGGCACCCAGCCCTTCATGATCAGCTTGGCGAAGTCCTGCCCGGACAGGTCCGAGGTGAACGGCTGGTGGCGATGGCCGCGGCGCGCCTTCCAGGTCGATACCGGCCCGACGCCGGGCGCGCGGACGGCCGTGCCGATCGCCTTGAACTCCAGGCCGCCCGCCGGGAACGGCCCGATGGTCAGCCGGACGCCGACCACGCCGTGCCCGTCGAGTGCCTCGCACTCGGCCGACATCCGGTCCAGGGCCTTGTGCCGCGCCTCGTACATCGCCTTGACCAGCGGACCGTACGAGCCGTAGCCGCCGCGCGAGGAGACCTGCGTGGTGGTCCGGACCGGCGCGCCGTAGCCCCAGGAACCCCAGGCCCCCGGGCAGGCGTAGCCGCCGGTAAAGCCGATGCTGTAGACGCAGGCGCCCAGCACCTGGCCGACCGGCTCGAAGCCGACACTGCGGATCGCGGCGAACTCGTCCGAGGTCAGCGCGGAGCCCCAGGTGCCGCTACGGCGGATTTCCGCCATCCGGGCCTCCGCCGAAGCCGGCAGATCATTGCTCACGTCTGCAAGACTATCCGGCCCGCGGGTCTAGTCTTTCGCGTCCCATTCCTCATTTCGCTGCCTGGCCGTCTCCAGCGCACGGGCAGCCTCCTCCCTGGTCGCGAACGGACCGAGCCGGTCCTTGCCCGGGGTAGGACCGTCGTCGTCCTCCACGGTGCGGGACTTGAGGCTGTACCACCATCGCTTTCCCTCTTCATTGCTCATGGACATTAGACTCGCAAAGCATGGCGACAGTGCTTCATCCGGGCCGGCTTTCTCCCGCCCGTCAGGTCCCCGCGGAGATCACGCGGCCGGAATACGTGGGCAAGAAACGTCCCAAGACGGGCGAGGCGGACGTCAAGACGCCGGAGATCATCGCGAAGATGCGGGTGGCGAGCAAGCTGGCGGCCCAGGCGCTGGCGGCGGTCGGCGCCGCCGTGGTCCCGGGCGTCACGACCGACTACCTGGACCAGGTCGGGCACGACTTCCTCGTCCGGGGCGGCGCGTACCCGAGCACGCTCGGCTACCGCGGTTACCCGAAGTCGCTGTGCACGTCGCTGAACGAGGTGATCTGCCACGGGATCCCCGATGACACCGTGGTCAACGACGGTGACATCGTCAACATCGACATCACGGCCTTCATCGGCGGGGTGCACGGGGACACCAACGCCACGTTCGGTGCCGGGAACGTCGACGAGGAATCGCGGCTGCTGGTGGAGCGTACCCACGAGGCGATGATGCGCGGGATCCGCGCGGTGGCGCCGGGCCGCCCGCTGAACGCCGTCGGCCGGGTGATCGAGTCCTACGCGCAGCGGTTCGGCTACGGGGTGGTGCGGGACTTCACCGGGCACGGGATCGGCCGCACGTTCCACTCCGGGCTCATCGTGCCGCATTACGACGACCCGCACACCGACGTGATGATGGAACCGGGGATGACGTTCACCATCGAGCCGATGCTCACCCTGGGCAGCATCGACTACGACATCTGGCCGGACGGCTGGACGGCGGTCACCAAGGACCGCAAGCGCACCGCCCAGTTCGAGCACACCATCTTGGTGACCGAGGACGGGTACGAGATCCTGACCCTGCCGTAGCCATGGGCGGCGAGTTCGCCTTCGACGCGGACAGCCGGGTCGCCGGGGCCGACGGCCGCTACACGGCTTCGCTGACCGGCCGGTGGAACGGGACCGCGGGCGCGGTGAACGGCGGCTACATGCTGTCCACCTGCCTCCGGGCCCTCGCGCTGGGCATGCCGTTCCCCGACCCGGTCGTGATCTCCGGCTTCTTCCTCAAGCCCGGCACGGCCGGGCCCGCCAGCATCCGCACGTCGGTGATCCGCCGCGGGCGCACCACGGCGTTCGGCGATGCGGCGCTGGCCCAGGACGGCAAGGATGTCGTCCGGGCCACGGCCGCCTTCGCCCGGCTCGGCGCGGACGGCCTGGTGTTCACGGACGGGGCGCCGCCGGACCTGCCGCCGCCCGGCCAGTGCGCTGGCGTCCCGGTCGCCTCGTTCGGCCCAGCCAGCATCGCCGAGCGCATCGAGTTCCGGTCCGCGGAGTTGCCCGGCTGGTACCGCGGCCGGCCATCCGGCCGCCCGGCCAGCAGCTTCTGGATGCGTTTCACCGACGGCCGGGAGCCTGACCTGCTCTGCCTGCCACTGCTGGTCGACTCCATCGCGCCCTCGGTACTCGAACTCGGCGCGGGGTCCACCACCATCGAGCTCACCGTCCACCTGCGCGCCCGCCCCGCCCCTGGCTGGCTGGCCTGCCGGGCCGCCACCCGCTTCGTCCGCGGCGGCTACCACGAGGAGGATTTCGAGGTCTGGGATTCCGCCGGCTTCCTGGTCGCCCAGTCCCGGCAGCTGGCGCTGCTCGTGCCGCGGTAAGACCTGATCGTGCCGCTGCACGCACCCATCGACGACGTCGCCTGGCAAGGAGCTCCGTGCCGGGACCTAGCCAGTCCCGGCACGGAACATTGCTCAGGCGTCGCGCTTGCGGAACAAGATCCCGCCTACGGTCAGCAAGACCGCCGTGTAGATGGCGAACACGGCGAACTGGCCCCACGGGGAGAACAGGTGGTCGGGCCCCGGCCCGACCACGACCGAGATGGCATCGCCGGTCGAGCTGGGCAGCCAGCGCGCGATGTCGCCGTACCAGTTGCTCGGCAGCAGGTGGGCCAGGATCGGGATCACGAACAGCAGCCCGATGACCGAGGTGATGGTGGCCGCGGTGTGCCGGAAGATGGCCCCGGCCGCGAACGCGAACAGGCCGCACAGGGTGACGTACAGGGCGCCGCCGATCACGGCGCGCAGCACGTTCGGCTGCGACAGCGTGGCGCTCTCGTGCGTGCTGGTCAGGATCGCCTGGCCGAGGAAGAACGCGACGAAGGCCGTCACCAAGGTGACCACGAGGGCGACCGCGGCGAAGACCAGCGCCTTGGCGGCGTACACGGTGGCCCGCCGCGGCATCGCGGTGAGCGAGGTCCTGATCATCCCGGTGGAGTACTCGGCGGTGAGCACGATCGCGCCGAACACCACGATGACCAGCTGGCCCAGGAAGAACAACCCGGCCACGCTGATCTGGGTGGCGTCGAAGGTGGCCCGGTCGGACGCCGAGGTGTGCGACCAGTTGGCCGCCACGCCCGCGGAGATGGCCGCGCCGATCCCGACGCTGACCACGACCAGCGCCAGCAGCGTCCACCAGGTCGAGCGGACCGAACGGATCTTGGTGAACTCCGAGCGCAGCGTGCCGGCCAGGCCGGCCCGGCCGGACGCCGGCGGCAGGACCGGGGCCCCGGGAGCCTTGGTGATCGTGGCCATGTCAGGCCCTCCCTTCGCCGCTGAACTGCTCATGCGGAGCTAGCTGTTCCTGGGCCGGCCCGGGAACCTGGTGCTCCTGGCCCTCGCCGCCCCGGTACTCCACGCTGTCCGCGGTCAGCTCCATGAAGGCCGCCTCGAGCGAGGCCCGGACCACGGTCAGCTCGTGCAGCCGCACGCCGTGCTCGAACGCGAGGTCGCCGATCCGGGCGGCGACCATCCCGGACACGATCAGCGCGCCGTCGGCGCCGGTGACCACGGTGCCGCCCGCCGCGGTGACCGCCTTGGCCAGCTGGTCGGCCTGGGGCGTGGTGACCCGGACGGTCTGGCCCGAGCTGCGGGCGATGAACTCCTCCATCGTGCACTCGGCGAGCAGCTGGCCGCGGCCGATCACGATCAGGTGATCAGCGGTGTGCTCCATCTCCGACATCAGGTGGCTGGAGACGAACACCGTGCGCCCCTCGGCCGCGAGCGCCTTCATCAGGTTGCGGATCCACAGGATGCCCTCGGGATCCAGCCCGTTGACCGGCTCGTCGAACATCAGGATCTTCGGGTCGCCGAGCAGCGTCCCGGCGATGCCGAGCCGCTGGCTCATGCCGAGCGAGAACCCCTTGGTCCGCTTGCGCGCCACCTCGGTCAGGCCGACCAGCTCGAGCACCTCGTCCACCCGGCGTTTGGGCAGGTTGTTCGTCTGGGCCAGGCAGAGCAGGTGGTTGTAAGCCGAACGGCCGCCGTGCACCGCCTTGGCGTCCAGCAGCGCGCCTACCTCGCGCATCGGATTGGCCATGGTGACGTACTGCTTGCCGTCGATGGTGACACCGCCGGAGTCCGGGTAGTCCAGGCCCAGCATCAGCCTCATCGTGGTCGTCTTGCCCGCCCCGTTCGGGCCGAGGAAACCGGTCACCTTGCCCGGCACCACGTCGAACGACAGATTGTTGACGGCGATTTTCTCGCCGTACCGTTTGCTAAGCCCCCGTGCCTCAATCATCGGCTGAGTCCCTTCTGGTGGCACGTCTCGGAAAATGCCCCCGCGACTCGATTAGCCTATTACCCCAACATGACGGGACGCTGAATTGCGAGCTCGCGGCGCCCGGCGAACTCAGTTACTGAGAATCCGCCCGCTTCCGGCCGGACGGGCACCGCCCGGGCGTGCAGGCTGATCGAGTAGCCCGCGCCATGACCGCGCAGCCAGTGCCGCGGGCCGTGGACCCGCGCCGACCCGGGGCGCAGCACGGCGCCGCCCTCCGCCGCCTCCCCCGCGATCAGCGTGGCGACGTCGCAGTCACAGTCGCGGCCCGCGTCACCGGGCGGCATGACCACCAGCCAGGCGCCGTACCCCGGCTGGTCTTCCACCACGATCTGGACCGAACGGGTGGGGTCGAAGCGGACCAGGCCCCACCAGCGCTCGGGCGTAGCGGAGAGCATCCGCAGGCGACGCGCCAGGCTGCCGAGGGTCAGCGGCCTCGTTTCCGGCCGGGACAGCCACCGGGAACGAGGCGGCGGCCAGCAGGGCGATCTCAGGGGCAACAGACATCTCTGCGTTCAACGCGTTCAACGGAAAAGTCCTTCGCGGGCTCTTCGGCGCGCAGCACTACGGGCGGCGCCGGTGGCGACAACGGTCAGCTGGGGTCGTTGTCAGCAACAACACGAAGGACGACAGAGCACGCGCGCGAGCATCGCGGTGACACCCGGGTGGGTCCCGTGGAAGGCGCGGCGTGACATGCGCGATAGCTTACACGGCGGGTGACCGTGCGTGGCGGCGTTCGTGGCTAGCGGTCGCGTCCGAGGCGCTCGACGGCGTCCCGGACGGCGTCCTCGCTGACCTTGGGGCTGGCTTTTCCCGTCGCCCAGGCGGCGGCGCAGAGCGCGCGCAGGCCGTCGATGCGCTCGCCCTGGCCGGTCAGGTCCAAGCCGCCATCGCCGGCGCGCGCCGTCCAGCCGCCGCAGCCGTAACCGCCGTCCTTTTCCTCGATCTCCGGGTGCGGCTCGAGCAGGCCGGCCAGGTCCTCGGCCAGGTAGGTGGGGCGCTGGGACGGCGGCGCGAGCACCGCCGCGGCGGGGTCGGTCACCCCGGTGAGCACCAGCAGGCTGTCCGCGCCGACCCGGTGGGCGCCCTCGATGTCGGTGTCCAGCCGGTCGCCGACGACCAGCGGGTGCCTGGCCTTGGTACGCAGGACCGATTCGCGGTGCAGCGGCGGCTCCGGCTTGCCCGCCACCAGCGGCTTCACCCCGGTCGCGGTCGCGACCACCTGGATGAGCGAGCCGTTGCCGGGCGCGATCCCGCGCCGGCCGGGGATGGTGAGGTCGCCGTTGGACGCGACGAACAGCGCGCCGGCCGCGACCGCCAGGCCGCCCTCGGCCAGCATCGAGTAGTCGACGCCGGGCGAGTACCCCTGGACGACCGCGAGCGGCTTGTCCGCGGCCGTGCCGACCGGGCGCAGGCCGCGTTCCCGCAGTGCCATCCGCAGGCCGCTGCCGCCGATGACCAGGACCGGCGCGCCCGCCGGGAGGCGCTCGGCCAGCATCCGGGCCGCGGCCTGGGCGGAGGTCACCACGTCGTCCGCCCCGGCCGGGACGCCGAGGCTGGTCAGCAGCGCGGCGACGGCGGCCGGGGTGCGGAAGGCGTTGTTGGTCACGTAGGCCAGCCGCATGCCCGCCGCGTCGGCCTTGTGCAGCGCCTCGGCCGCCCCGGGGATGGCGGCGCCGCCGATGTAGACCACGCCGTCCAGGTCGAGCAGGGCGACGTCGTAGGCGGCGGTGAGCGGCTCCGGGCTGGGCCGCAGCGCGCCGCCTTTGGGTGCCCGGCCTCGTTGTCCCCGGTGCTCGCGTCGGTCACTGGGCACCGTCCGGCGGGCCCTGTGTCTTGCGGGCCTGCAACGTCGCCCGCACCGAGCGCAGGGCCTCGGTGTAGTGGGCGGCATCGGGCCGCATGGCGGCGGCCAGCGCGAGGTACTCGGCCGCCGCGGCGTGGTTCCCGGTCCGGGCCAGGGCGAGCCCGAGCCCGAAGTTCGCATAGTCGTCCGACGGACTCGCCTCCACGATCACCCGGAAGTTCTCGGCCGCCTCAGCGTAGCGGCCCGCGTCGAACTGGGCCCGGGCCAGGGCCTCCCGGACGCTGCGGGCGTCCGGCTCGGCCGCCGAGGCGCGCTGCAGGACCTGGGCCGCGGCCGCCGGGCTGCCCCGGCCGAGGAGCTCCAGGCCGCGCCGGTACCAGCTGTGCACGTCGTCCGCAGATCCTCCTGGAAGGAGCTGGCCAGGGAAGTTTTCTTCCGGATGGGAATCGGAGCTTGCACTCGATCCTTTTGACATGATGTGCAGACCCTTCCGTCCGAAGCTGGTTCCGGTCTCGTGCTGGCGCCCTTCCGCGGTATCCGTTATGCCCGTGATCGGGTCAGCGGTATCGCAAACGTCACCTCACCACCGTACGACGTGATCAACGGCGGCATCCTCGACCGGCTGCGGGCGTCGGATCCGCACAACGTCGTCCGCCTCATCCTGCCAGGTGAGGACGCCGCCGCGAGCAGGGCGGCGGCGACGCTGCTGCGCGAGTGGCTGTCGGCCGGCGTCCTCATCAGGGACCGCATGGCCGCGCTCTATATCTACGAGCAGAGCGTCCCGGCGCCGCCGGACGCGGGCGGGCCGGACGGTACGGAAGCTCGCACGCTGCAGCGCGGCATCGTCGGCCTGGTCCGTCTCGGGCCGCCCGAGACGGCGGGCATCCTCCCGCACGAGGGCGTCATGCCCGGCCTGGTGGCCGGGCGGCGTGAGCTGATGGCGGCCACCCAGGCCAACCTGGAGCCGATCTTCCTCATCTATGACGGCGACCAGGCCGCCAGCGCGGCCGTGACGGCCACCGAGGTCATGGACCGGGTGGCGGCCGAGCGGGCGCCGCTGGTATCGGTCACCACCGAGGACGGCATCACCCACCGGCTGTGGCGGCTCGGCGACCCCGCCGAGCAGGCCGCGATCGCTGACGACCTGGCCGGACGGCGGGCGCTGATCGCCGACGGCCATCACCGGTACGCCGCCTACCTGGACCTGCAGGCGCAGATGCGGCGGGGCGGCCTGGGCGACGGGCCGTGGGATTACGGGCTCGCGTTCCTGGTCGACTCGGCCGCCTACCCGCCCCGGCTGGGCGCCATCCACCGGGTGCTGCCCCGGCTGGACCCGGACCGGGCCGCCGAGCTGGCCAAGGCCGCGTTCACCGTGCAGGACCTGCCCGCCGGGCTCGGCCTGGACGACGCGCTGCGGCGGCTGGCCGCGGCCGGACGGGACGGCACCGCCTTCCTGCTGGCCGGCGGCCCGGTGCTCCGCCTGCTCAGCCACCCGGACCCGGTGCAGCTCGCGGCCGCGATGCCGGCCGGGACGTCCGCGTCCTGGCAGCGCCTGGACGCGTCGGTGATGCAGCACCTGCTGCTCGGCCGGCTGTGGGGCGTCGCCGACAGCGAGCGCGACGTGCTCATCGACCACGACGCGGCCGACGCGGTGCGGGCGGTCTCGGGTGACGCCACCGCCACCGATGTCGCCGAGCGGGGAGACGGCCCGGCCCTGGCGGCCGGGGGCACCGCCGTGATCTCCAACCCGGCTTCCTTCGAGGCGGTCATCCGGATCGCGGCCCACGGTGAGCGGGTGCCGCGCAAGTCCACGTCGTTCGGCCCCAAGCCCCGTACCGGGCTGGTGCTGCGCACGTTCGGCCCGGCCGACTGACCCGCGCGGCCGCGGCCGGGGGACAATGACCGGGTGGCAGAAGGAACTGACACCGCGGGAACCGGCACCGTCCCGCTCGGGCACGAGGTGTTCCAGATCGACACCCGGATGGCCGGGTACGACGGGATCACCGCGGGCTACCTGATCCGGGGCGACCGGCCGTGCCTGGTGGAAACGGGGACCGCGCCGTCCGCGCCGGTCGTCCGCGACGCCCTGGCCGGGCTCGGGATAGGCCCGGGGGACCTGGCCACGGTCGTGGTCACGCATATCCACCTCGACCATGCGGGCGGGGCCGGCGACATCGCCGCGATGTTCCCGGCGGCGCAGATCGTCGTGCACCAGCGCGGCGCGCGGCACCTGGCCGACCCGTCCCGGCTGATGGCCAGCGCCCGGATGGTCTACGGGGACGCGCTCGAGCGGCTCTTCGGGGTGCTCGCCCCGGTCCCGGCCGACCGCATCGTGGCGCTCGACGACACGGGGACCATCGACCTCGGCGGCGGCCGCCGCCTGGACAGCCACTACTCCCCCGGCCACGCCAAGCACCACGTGGGCCTGGTCGACTCGCAGACCGGTGACCTGTACGTCGGCGACGCGGCGGGCGTGTACCTGCCCGACACCGGAGACGTGCGGCCGGCCACGCCGCCACCCGATTTCGACCTGGAGACCGCGCTCGCCTCGGTGCGCAGGTTCGCCGCGCTGCAGCCCTCGCGCCTGCTGTTCAGCCACTACGGGCCGGTCGAGCAGGTGGGCGAGATCCTGGACCGGTCGGCGGAGGAGATCATCGTCTGGGTCGAGGAAACCCGCCGGGCCCGCCGGGTTCTTGGGCCGGGCCTGGACCTGGACCACGCCGTGGCCATGGTGCGGGACCGCACCATGGACCGGTACGCGGCGACGGCCCCGGGCGCCGATCCCGCCCTGGCCGAGAAGTTCGAGCGGGAGAGCAGCGCCGCCGGCAACGTCGAGGGCATCTTCCACTGGCTCGAGCAGACCGGCCCCGCCGGGGCTGCGGGCTAGGGCGCCGCGGGCGGCGGGACGATGGCGTCGACCTCGGCCCGCTCCTCCTCGGTGGGGGTCCACTCGGCCGCGGCCGCGTTGGCCTTGACCTGCTCGGCGCTGGTCGCCCCGGCGATGACCGAGGAGCAGCCCGGATAGGCGGCCAGGGCGCCGATAGCGGTTTCCAGGAGCGTGACGCCGTGATCGGAGGACCAGGCGATCAGCGCCTCCACCGTGGCCAGCTTCTCATCGGTCACGTAGCCCTGGCGGCCGGCCAGCCGGGTCCCTTCCGGTATCGCCTGGCCCTGGCGGACCTTGCCGGTCAGCAGGCCGTTGGCGAGCGGGAAGTACGGCAGCACGCCGAGCCCGAAGTGCCGGGCCGCGGGCACGACATCCGCCTCGGCGCCGCGCTCGAGCAGCGACCAGTGGTTCTGCGCGGAGACGAACGGGGTGTGGCCGTTCCGCGCGGCGAGGTGCGCCGCGTCGGCCAGCTGCCAGCCGGACAGGTTCGAGTGGCCGATGTAACGGACCTTGCCCTCGGTCACCAGCTCGTGCAGCGCGGCGATGGTCTCCTCGATCGGGGTGACCGGATCCGGGGTGTGCAGCTGGTACAGGTCGATGTAGTCGGTGCGCAGGCGGCGGAGCGACTCGGTGACCGCGCGCCTGATGTAGGCGCGGCCGCCCTTGGCCCCGGCCGCCGGGCCGTATCCCATATCCGCCTTCTGGTGGCCGAACTTGGTGGCCAGCACGATCTGGTCGCGGCGGGAGCCGAGGATCTCGCCCAGCGCGCGCTCCGAGCCGCCGCTCCCCCCATATGTGTCCGACGTGTCGAACAGGGTGATCCCGGCATCGATAGCCGCGTCCACCACCGACCGCGTCGCCTCGGTGTCCAGGCGGCTGCCGAAGTTGTTGCAGCCGAGGCCGACGACGGATACCACCAGTCCCGACTGCCCCAGGGGCCTATAGCGCATGCCCCCATCCTAGGGGCGGCCTCCGGGGGCACCCTGGCCGGGACGCCGCCGAGCAGGCTCCGCCCGGGTGGCGAGCACGGTATGGCGGGCACGGTCAGGAACGGACAGCCAACTCGTAGTGAAGAAAGTGTTCGGTCGCCAGCAACGCGATGCCGCCTGGCGGTAGGCTGGGGATTGCGCTCCATTGACAAATCGGTTCCCTCCATTGACAAGAAGGCGCGCGATGACCGCAGAAAGGTACGGTCCTACCTTGCCGACCGGCAAATATCCGGTAGCTGACCATGCTCTCGGTTCCTGGCTTTCCCGTCCGCCCGGACGGCCGCTATCTCTCATTCAGCAGATAGCCGCGAATGGACGCCAGGCCCAGAATGCATAACCGGATTCCAAACAATGAGACTCACCATTCCCCGCAGGAATTACCGGCGATCCGTGGCCGGTTTCCGTCCGCCGGGCGGCCGCCGGACGCGGTCCCCGGCCGCCCGTCACCGTACGGGCGCCGCCCGTCCGCGGCCCGGGACGCGTCGCCTGAGGCGGGGCGCAGGCCCGGGAGCTGCGGACAGTTCTGGCTCCCGGCCGTCCGGACGGCGGCCAGGCCCGGCCGCGGACGCAGAAAAGCCGCCTTGAGGATCCTTTTTCTGTCCGGCCAGACAGAACTGTCCGCAGACAGATGTGTCCTTCCCCAGAGGGTTTGGCGGCCAATATTGGGGGGTGGCATGCAATCCCATATGGGATACCATGGCGAAGGCGGACGGCGGGTGGCAATGCAGTGCCAGCTAGAGTGGGGCAAAGCATTCCACGCAATTGCGAGAAACAATTCCGCGACAGTAGGGAAATCCGGGAGGCCTCATGCCTGAGCCCACGGAAGGGCCGACGGTGCTGCGCATCCTGCTCGGCACGCAGTTGCGCCGGCTGCGGGAGAGCCGCGGCATCAGCGCCCAGGAGGCGGCCCGGGCGATCCGCGGGTCGGAGTCGAAGATCAGCCGCATCGAGCTCGGCCGCAACGCCATCCGCGAGATCGACGTGCTCGACCTGCTCACCTATTACGGCGTTGCGGCCGTCGAGCGGGAGCAGCTGCTGAGCCTGGCCGAGCAGGCCAACCGGCCCGGCTGGTGGCACCGCTACAACGACATCCTGCCCGACTGGTTCCAGTCCTACGTCGGCATGGAAGAGGCCGCCACGTCGATCCGGATCTACGAGCCCCAGTTCATCCCCGGCCTGCTGCAGACCCAGCAGTACGCCGCCGCCGTCCTGGCCGTGGGCGACATCCCGCTCAGCGAGACCGAGCGGCACGTCATCTTGCGCAAGGAACGGCAGCGCCGGTTTACCGAGGGACGGCTCAAGCTGTGGGCCATCGTCGAGGAAACCGCGCTGCGCCGCCCGATCGGGAGCAAGGAGATCCTGCGCGAGCAGCTCCGCTACCTGCTCAGCCTGGCCAGCAGGCAGAATCTCACGCTGCAGATCGTCCCGTTCGGCATGGGCGGCCACGCGGCGCCGAGCGGGTTCAGCATCCTGCGGTTCAGCGAGCCCGGCCTGCCCGACGTCGCCTACCTGGAGCACCTCACCAGCGCGCTCTACTTCGACAAGAAATCCGAGGTCGACCGTTACCTGCTCGCGATGGAACGGCTCAGCATCATCAGCGCCAAGCCGAGCGAGACACCAGGAATCCTCACCACGATCATCAATGAGCTGGAGGATTAGCCGATGAGCGTCCGTAACGGAATGCCCGCCGCCGAGCTGCCCGGGGTGACTTGGCGCAAGAGCCGCCGGAGCGGGCCGCAGGGCGGCAACTGCGTCGAGGTCGCGCACCTGCCCGACGGCCAGGTCGCGGTCCGTAACTCCCGCCATCCCGCCGGCCCGGCCCTGGTCTTCACGGCCGCCGAATGGGACGCCTTCGTCGGCGGCGCCCAGGACGGCGACTTCGGCTAGGGCCAGACACGCGGAGGGCGGTGGCCCGGCCGGGCCACCGCCCTCTGCTCCTCCCCCCAGCCCATCTCCCGAGCTCATCTGGCCGTGTGCGCGGGCGGCCGCGGCCGGGACGGGCGGGGCCAGGAATGGGGTAAGCCCCGCCCGCCACATCCCGCCGATGCTCAGGAGACAAAAAAGCCTTAGGTAATCGGGAGGTCGAATTCCCCGCTCTTCGCGCCGATCAGGAAGCATTCCCATTCGTGCCGGTTGAAGACGTGGGGGGTCTTGCCACGGTCCTTCGAATCACGGACCGCGACTCCCCCCTCGGGGAGGTGCGCTATTTCAACGCAGCCAGCAGCGCTGCTTGCGCTGCTCTTGAACCAGCGCAGACCGGTGAGGTCGGTTTCCATCCGCCTCTCCTTCCATTGGGTGATATGCGGTTTTCCAGTAAGGCTTGTTATCAGCGGAGCTCGTCCAGCACCCGCTCGATCAGCTCGACCGACGCGACCGGGGATAGCGCCGCCGCCCGCATCCGGTCGAAGGCCTCGGCGCAAGCCCGCACCTCGCGGTCCTTCTCCAGGTAGATAAAGCCGCCGATAGATTCGGTATACGCGACGTCGGAGTCGGTCCGCTCCGGGAATTCCAGAATGGCGATCGGGCCGGTCAGGCCCGCGTGCGCACCGGACTCGAAGGCCAGGATCTGCAATGTCACGTTGGGCCACCGGCTGGCCTGCACCAGGTGCTCGAGCTGGCGCCGCATGATGGCGGCACCGCCGATGCTCCGCCTGATCGCGCCTTCGTCGAGGATGATCCAGGCGTCGAGCGGCGGCTCCTGGTCGAGGAGCCGCTGCCGCTCCATCCGCAGGTCCACTACCCGGCGGAGCTGCTCGTCACTGTCCTTGGGCCGCAGTTCGCGCAGCACCGTCAGGGCGTAGTCGGTGGTCTGGAGCAGCCCGTGGATCACGTCCGATTCGTAGCTGCGCAACCCGCAGGCCTCGGCTTCCAGGCCGACGTAGATGTCGAAACCCGAGGGCAGGACGTCATCGTAGATCGACCACCAGCCCTTGCGGTGCCCCTCGCGGGCCATGTCGACGAGTACCTTGCGCGCACCCGGGTCCTCGACCTTGTACATCTCGAGCATGGCCATCAGGTAGGCCGACTTGGTCGGAGCCTTGCCCGTCTCGATACGGGAAAGCGTGGACGGGGCCAGGTCGAGCCTCTCGGCTACTTCCTCGAGCTTGAGCGAGTGTCCCTCGCGCAGACGCCGGAGCTCGGCACCGAGGCGCCGACGGCGGACGGTAGGGCCAAGAGGCACGGGGGATTCGCCTCCTCGTGAGGCATGACGGGGGCACAGACCAGGGACTTTACAAAGAATTCCGGACGCGACCCAATCCAGGTATCAGACTGTAACCGGAACACTCCGCATGGTCCCTGACAAGCAGTACGATACCGCACTAACGTCATGGATGAAATCCCATCCGGGATTTCAGCCGGGAAATTTCCTTCACGCACTTGCGCCGCGTGGGTTGGCAGCCCCATCATCAGTTCTGGTACCGATAAGCCTGCCCCGACCTTAAGGTGCAAATTAGGACATATTGGCGTCAGGGAAGGGCGGCTAAGAATTGCTGCGCGGCTTTCCGGTTCCTGGATGGCAAGCTGGCCGGCGGTGCGGCTGATGTTGATTTGAGTGATTAATGGCGACCTAGTGAATCACGGTGACTGTGTCACGGATGTGACATCCGAGATGGATGGAACTTCACGCCACCGGGGTCGCGAGCAGGTGAGATCACGATTTGGAGGGACTCAACATGGAAACGCCCGAAGGCAATTCCCGGCGAGCGTGGTCCGGCCCGCAGCGCGGCCCGAGCCCCGCAGGGCCTCGCGGAACCGCCGGCGGGACACGCGCGACCGTCCTTGGCTCGCTGACCATACCCGGCCGCCCCGAGCAGGTCGCCACGGCCCGGGCCTTCGTCTCGCGCACGCTCAGCTCGCAGCACATCAACACGGACACCGACGCCGCCACCTTACTGACGTCGGAAATCGTCACCAACGCCATCCAGCACACCAAGTCAGGCACCGGCGACGGCACCGTCACCATCGTGGTCATCCGCGTGCCGCACGGGGTGCTCGTCGAGGTCATCGACGACGGCTCCGCGGGCGCCCCGATCGTGAAGGGCGACCTGTACGCGGCCGACGGGCACGGGCTGTTCCTGGTCCAGCACCTCGCCGCCCAGTGGGGCTACCTCAGGGACCCGGCCGGCACCACGGTCTGGTTCCACCTCCCGGCGGCCGACCGGTCGCAGCGGGTCCCCGAGCCGGCCGAGCCGCTGAACGCGCAGGCCGGACGTCGGCCAGGCCGTCCTGACAGTCGGCCGACGCAGCTCTGGGCCGCGACCGTACGGCCTGCCACCGTCTGAACCCGCGCCACGCCTTTCCCGCCGGCCTTCCCTCCCCGGCGGCCGGGCGCGGCCCGGCTAGTTCCGCGCGGGCAGAATGATGCCTATGACCGATCGCCAGAACCTGCCGGGATCCGGCCCGGGCGTGATCACGCCGGACGGCTGCGCCGTGGACTTCTACGCGCGGCTCGCCGCCATGGACGAGCCGCAGATCGTGCATGACGCGATCCCGGCGGGGGCGTCCATCCTCGAGCTGGGCTGCGGGGCCGGGAGGGTCACCCATCCCCTGGTGGCCCTGGGCCACCCGGTGACCGCCGTCGACGAGTCGCCGGAGATGCTGGCCCATGTGCGCGGGGCCGAGACCGTGTGCGCGCGCATCGAGGACCTGGCACTCGGCCGTCGCTTCGACGCCGTACTGCTGGCCTCGCACCTGATCAACGCCGACGACGATGCGGTCAGGAACGCGTTCCTGGCCGCCTGCCGGCGCCATGTCGCCGACGACGGCAGCGTGATCATCCAGCAGCAGGCGCCCGGCTGGTTCGCGGTCGCGGCCGACGCCGAGAGGCGGACGGAGGACGAGATCATCGTCCGGGTGCGTGACGTCTCCCGCCCGGGTCCCGATCTGGTCTCGGCCACGATGGAATACGTGGACGGCGACCGGGTCTGGACGCACGCCTTCACGGCCAGGCGGCTAGACGACGCCGCGCTGGCCGGGGCGCTCGGGGGATCCGGGCTGCGGCTGGACCGCTACCTCACCGAGGACCGCGGCTGGCTGCGGGCCGTGCCCGCCTGAGCCCGGGGATCCGCCGGCAGGCCGGGTGCCGCTCTAGCCGCCGCTCTTGCGACGGAAGGGACGGCGGCTGGCGGCGGGCCCGTGCGAGCCGTGCACCTTGCCGGTGTGATCCACGCCCTCGGCGCTGGCGTGGTTGCCGCGCTTGCGCTCGAGCGCCTCGCGGAACCTGCGCTTGGTGTCGTCGAGGTCAGGCTTGGGCGGAGCCGGCGATGCGGCACCCTCGGCAGCCTGCGGGGCTGCGGTCTCCGGGGCGGGAGACGCCTCGGCTCCGGACTGCACTCCGGGTTTCGCCCCGGATTGCTCATTGGCCATGCGAACCTCCTGCGGCAGAAAAGTACGTACACAGGGTTGCACACCCGAGCCGTTTCACCGAACTGGATATCCGCCCGGAGGCCGGCCGGCGGCGAGGCGCAGCCGGGAACCGCCGATAATGACCGCTATGGGGAGGCACCGGGAAACGGGAGTGGCGGGACGGGCCGAGCTGCTCAGGGACGCCGACCGGCCGGCCGCCTGGATGCTGCTCGTCGACGGCGTGCCGCAGTCACACGTGGACCTGGACGACCCGGGCTACCTGGATTTCGAGTACGTCAGGCGGATCGGCCACGTGATCGACGCGGCCGCGCCCGCCGGGCAGCCGCTGCGCGTCCTGCACCTGGGCGCCGGGGCGCTCACGCTGGCCCGCTACGTGGCCGCGACCCGGCCCGGCTCGTCCCAGCTCGCGGTGGAGGCGGACGCCGAGCTGGTGGACCTGATCCGGCTCCGGCTGCCGCCGCGGAACCCCCGGCTCCGGATTCGCGTCGGCGACGCCCGGGCCGAGCTGGAGCGGCTGCGGCCCGGCTCGTTCGACGTCGTCATCGCGGACGTATTCGACGGGGGGCAGACCCCGGCCCACCTGACCTCGGCGGAATTCTGGGCCGCGATCCGGCAGGCGGTGCGCGGCACCGGCGTGGCGGTGGCCAACGTGGCCGACGGCGCGCCGCTGGCGCACGCCCGGGCGCAGGTCGCGACCGCCATGACGGTCTTCCCGCACGCCTGCCTGATCGCGGACGCCGGCGTGCTGCGCGGCCGCCGGTTCGGCAACCTGGTGCTGGCAGTGAGCCCCGCACCGCTGCCGGCGGACGAGCTCACCCGCCGGACGGCCGGGGACCCGCTGCCCGGGCGGGTGCTGCACGGCCGCGACCTCAAGCGTTTCACCGCCGGAGCCAAGCCGGTGACCGACGCCACCGCCGCCCCCTCCCCCGCCGCCCCGCCCGGCGCGTTCGCGTTCTAGAGGCCGGCATCGGAGTCGGTGGCACTTTGGGCGCAAGGAAGCTGCCCGGCGGCACATCGACTCCGGTGGAACGGGACTCAGGAGGCTGCTGAGGCTGTCGGTGGTGGCCAGGCCCGGGCGGCTGGGGGTCGGTGGGGCTAGGGCGCGGTCCGTAAGGCCTTCCGTCTTCTCAACGTGGTTGTGGCGTTCTACCGTCTCATCGGGAGGGTGCCACAACCACTGAACTAAGATGGTACGCAGGGGGCGCGTGGGTTATGGCGGCTTCCGCGTCGGCCTAGCGCGGTACGGCGCCCGTTCATGATCTACGGACACCTCTTAGCCGGGGTGCTGGGAGTCGGTGGCGGCGAGGATGGCGTGGCAGATCTGGGCTAGGTCCTCGTCGGTGGTGATGTAGGGGGGCATGGTGTAGATGAGGTCGCGGAAGGGCCGGAGCCAGACGCCCGCCTGGACCGCGGCGGCGGTGGCGGCGGCCATGTCGACCTCGTGGGTCAGCTGGACCACGCCGATCGCGCCCTGCACCCGGACGTCGCAAACGCCAGGGCGGCCGCGGGCCGGCGCCAGGCCGGCCTCGAGCCCGGCGCTGATGCGCGCGACCGAGGCCTGCCAGCCGCCGGGGTACCAGGCGGGGTCGGACAGCACGGACAGCGAGGCCAGGGCCACCGCGCAGGCGAGCGGGTTGCCCATGAAGGTCGGCCCGTGCGCCAGCACGGGCACCGAGCCGCGGGAGATACCCGCGGCCACGGCGGGGGTGCACAGCGCGGCCGCCAGCGACAGGTAGCCGCCGGTCAGGGCCTTGCCGACGCACATCACGTCCGGGCTGACCCCGGCGTGCCCGGCGGCGAACAGCGAGCCGGTGCGGCCGAACCCGGTGGCGATCTCGTCGAAGATCAGCAGCACGTCGCAGTCGGTGCAGGCGTCCCGCAGCACCCGCAGGTAGCCAGGGTCGTGGAACCGCATCCCGCCCGCGCCCTGGACGACGGGCTCGACGATCACCGCGGCCAGCTCAGCCGCGTGCTCGGCGATCAGCTGGGCCAGCACGCCGGCGTAGCCGGGATCGACGGGACCGGCCGGCGGCGCCGGGGCGAACACCTGGCCGGGCAGCACCCCGTCCCACATCGCGTGCATGCCGCCGTCGGGATCGCACACCGACATGGCCATGAAGGTGTCGCCGTGGTAGCCGCCGCGCCAGGTCAGCAGCCGCCGCTTGGCGGTGCGGCCGGCCGAGCGCCAGTACTGCAGGCACATCTTGACCGCGACCTCGACCGAGACCGAGCCCGAGTCGCACAGGAACACGTGCTCGAGCCCGGGCGGGGCCAGCGCGACCAGCTGCTCGCACAGCCGGACGGCGGGCTCGTGAGTCAGCCCGCCGAACATCACGTGGCTCATCCGCCCCAGCTGATCGGCGGCCGCGGCGTCGAGCACGGGATGCCGGTAGCCGTGGATGGCCGCCCACCATGACGACATGCCGTCGATGAGCTCGGCCCCGGAACCGGCCAGGCGGAGCCTTACCCCGGCCGCCGACTCCACGGCCAGCGGCTCGGTCCGCCCCGGCATCGGCCCGTACGGATGCCAGACGTGCCGCCGGTCGGCCCGGAGAAGATCATCATGCCGAACGGGTGGGCTCACCGCCTCAGCGCCGGTTGCCAGCCCGGGCCGGTCGGCGCCCGGTGCCCTCACGCTTCGCGCGGACCCGGACCGAGACCTGCACCGGGGTGCCGGCGAAGCCGAACTCCTCGCGCAGCTTCCGTTCCACGAACCGCCGGTAGGAGGCCTCGAGGAAGCCGGTGGCGAACAGCACGAAGTGCGGCGGGCGCACGCCGGCCTGGGTGGCGAACAGGATCTTCGGCTGGCGGCCGCCGCGCACCGGCGGCGGGGTCGCCGCGACCAGGGCGGTCAGCCAGGCGTTGAGCCGCCCGGTCGGCACCCGGGTCTCCCAGCCCTCCAGGGCCTTGTCCAGCGCCGGCACCAGCCGGTCCATGTGCCGCCCGGTGGCGGCGGAGATGTTCACCCGCGGCGCCCAGCGGGCGTTGTACAGCTGCCGCTCGATCTCGCGCTCGAGGTAGTGCTGCCGCTCCTCGTCGACCAGGTCCCACTTGTTGTAGGCGATGACCAGGGCCCGCCCGGCGTCGATGACCATGCCGATGATGCGCAGGTCCTGCTCGGTGAGCGGGTCGCTCGCGTCGACCAGGACGACGGCGACCTCGGCCAGGTCGAGAGCGCCCGCGGTGCGCAGCGCCGCGTAGTAGTCCGCGCCCTGGCTCTCCCTGAACCGCCGCCTGATGCCGGCGGTGTCGACGAACCGCCAGGTGGTGCCGCCGAGCTCGATGATCTCGTCCACCGGGTCCCGGGTGGTCCCGGCCACCGAGTCGACCAGGGACCGCTCCTGGCCGGCCAGCTTGTTCAGCAGGCTGGACTTGCCGACGTTGGGACGGCCGAGCAGGGCGACCCGCCGGGGACCGCCCTCGGCGTCGAAGTCTTCCCTGGGCGCCTCCGGCAGCGCGGCGAGCACCAGGTCGAGCAGGTCGCCGCTGCCGCGCCCGTGCAGGGCGCTGACCGGGGCGGGCTCGCCGAGGCCGAGCGACCACAGCGCCGCCGCCTCGGATTCGGCCCGGGTGTCGTCGACCTTGTTGGCCGCGACCACGATGGGCTTGCCGGACCGGCGCAGCACGCTGGCCACCGCGGCGTCCGCGTCGGTCACGCCGACCGTGGCGTCCACGACGAACAGCACCGCGTCGGCCGCGTCGACCGCCACCCGGGCCTGGGCGGCTACCCGGGCGGCGAGGCTCTCGGAGCCTTCGACCGAGGGTTCCCAGCCGCCGGTGTCCACCAGGGTGAACGCCCGGCCGTTCCACAGCGCGTCGTAGGTGACCCGGTCCCTGGTCACGCCGGGAACGTCCTCGACGACCGCCTGGCGGCTGCCGAGGATCCGGTTCACCAGCGTCGACTTGCCCACATTGGGACGGCCGACGACGGCGACCACGGGAACTGCGGGGACATTGGATTCAGACACGGAGTCCGACTCGTCCGGCATCATTACCTGTTACCTGCTCTTCTGCAGGGCCAGCCCGACGATGATGCCGACCACCTCGTCCAGGCCTAGCCCGGTTGAATCAACCACAACCGCGTCCGCGGCCTTCCCGCTCTGCGCCGCGTCCAGCCGGTCGCGCCGGTCCTGGTCGGCCTGGGTGGACCAGCTCGCCTCGGCGGACCGGCGGCTGGCCCGGGCCGCGCCGTCGGCGGTCAGGAACACCTTGACGTCCGCGCCGGGCGCGACCACGGTGCCGATGTCACGCCCCTCGGCCACGATCCCGGGAGTCTCTGGGTCGCTGGCGATGATCTCCCGCTGCTTCGCGATCAGGTGCGCGCGCACCTGCGGGACGGCGGCGACGGCGCTGACCGCGGAGGTGACCTCACGGGTCCTGATCGCCTCGGATACGTCGGTGCCGTCCACCCGCGTCCACGGCGCCCGCGGATCGGTGCTGACCTCGATGTGCGGCGCGGTGACCAGCCCGGCTACCACCGCGGGGTCGTCAAGGTCGGCCCCGCGGCCGAGAAGCCACCAGGTCAGGGCCCGGTACATGGCCCCGGTGTCCAGGTAGCGCAGGCCCAGCGCGATAGCCACGCCGCGCGATGTGCTCGACTTGCCCGCCCCCGAGGGCCCGTCGACCGCGACGACGAGCCCCGACCCGCGATCCGTGTCGCTCTCCTGGTCGTTACCCAGGCTGGCAGAAGTCTTCACCCGTGCGATGCTACCGGGGCGCGAGTCCGTGGCGGTACGCGTAACCGACAGCCTGGGCGCGGTCCCGGGCGCCGATCTTCGGCAGCAGGTGGTTGACGTGGGTCTTGACGGTCGCCTCGCTGACCACCAGGTGCTCGGCGATCTCGGCGTTGGACAGCCCCGACGCGATCAGCGTGAGCACCTCGGCCTCGCGGGGGGTCAGGCCGTCGGGCAGCGGCTCGGGGGGCGGCGGCGACTCGGCCGCTATCGCCTCGACCAGGTGCCGCTGCACCGCCGGGTCCAGGGCGGCCTGGCCGCTGGCCACCCGGTGCAGGGCCTGCTGGATCTCGTCCGCGCCCGCGTCCTTGGTCAGGTAGCCGAGCGCGCCGGCCCGCAGCGCGTCGATGACCGAGCGGTCGTCGGCGTAGGTGGTCAGCACCACCACCTTGACCTCGGGGTCGCGCTCGCGCAGCCGCCGGGTGGCCTCCACCCCGTCCATCTTGGGCATCCGCAGGTCCATCAGGATCACGTCGGGCTTCAGCTCGGCCGCCAGCGCCAGCACCTCCTCGCCGTCCGCGGCGGTGCCGGCCACCTCGACGTCGGGCAGCAGTCCGAGCAGCATGGCCAGGCCCTCGCGCACCACCCGCTGGTCATCCGCCGCCAGCACCCGGATCTTCGGCTCGGTCATGAACCCTCTTCCGTCGGTATCCGCAGCCGGACCAGGAACCCGGTACCGGTGGGGGCGGCGTCCAGCGTGCCTCCCAGCAGCGCGGCGCGCTCCCGCATGCCGGTGAGACCGTACCCGCCGCCAGGCGGGGTGGCGGGGCGTCCGGGCGGGTCCGTGGTGCTGGCGGAGAAGTCTTCGATGGTCAGGGTGAGCTCGGCGTCGAGGTAGGTCAGGCGGACGTCGACGCGGGCCGGGCGGGCGTGCTTGCGCACGTTGGTGAGGGCCTCCTGGGTGACCCGGTACAGCGCCAGCCGGACGGCCGAGGCCAGCTCGCGGGGCGGTCCCGACGAGGTGAACCGGGCGGGCACGCCGGTGTCGGCCTCGAAGGCGGCGGTCAGCCCGGCCAGCCGGCCGGGCCCGGGCAGGTCGTCGTCACGGAGCATGCCGATGGCCCGGCGGGCCTCGTCCAGGCCATTGCGGGCCAGCTCGTGGGCGCGGTCGATGGTGCCGGCCAGCCGCTCGTCGCCGGGGTTGGACACGGCCAGCAGCCGGGCGCCCTCGAGCTGCAGGAGCAGGCCGGACAGAGAGTGCGCCAGCACGTCGTGCATGTCGCGGGCCAGCCGCTGCCGTTCGGCCAGGGCCGCGGCCCGCAGCTCGGCGCCGCGGCTCTCCTCGAGCTCGATGAGCAGCTGCTCGGCCTGCGCCTCCTGCAACCTGATCCGCCGGCCGAACAGCACGATCATGTAGATCGCGGCCAGCGGGAGCGCGTTGACCAGCAGCTCGAGCGTGCCCTGGTGCTTGTGGCTGTGGCTGACCGACTCGGCCACCAGCAGGAACGCGAGGCAGGCGGTGAGCAGCACGACGCTGGCCCGGCCGGGGACGATACGCGCCGCGATGCCGACCGCGATCAGCATCCCGACCGCGCCGGCTCCGTCGGGCTGCAGCCACACCAGCACCGCCGAGCTCACCACGAGCAGGCCCAGCACCGGTAGCAGCATCCAGGCACCCACCCGGCGCGTTATCAGTGCGCCCAGGCCAGCCAGCGCGGCCAGCGCGAAGCCAGCCAGGGCCAGGGTGACGCCGAGCGACGCGCCGTGCAGGCCCGCGCCCGGCTTGGCCCGGGAGCTGGCCACCACCACGATCGCCACGGCGGCGAGGCCGACCGGCAGGATCCGGCGCAGCAGCGCCTCACGGCTGGCGCGGGCCTGCCGCAGGGCGGCCAGCGTCAGCACCGACGACCCGGCCGCGGGCTGATCACTCACGCTAGCCACATTACGATTCCGCGCGCCGCCCGTCGCCGGCGCCAGGGTGGAAGCCGGTCTCCACCCTGGGGTGGCCGCAAGGATCAGCCGCTGCGCCGAAGACCGGGAGACGTCAGCGCGGCAGGCTCGGAAGGGACGAAGGAAACACAAGGAGGAAGACATGTTGTTCGGCATCGTGAATCCCGCCATCCGGGCCGCCGTCGGCGTCGTGCTCCTGGTCATCGGGCTGGTCCTGCACCGGGTGATATTCGACGTGACCGGCGCGGCGGCCCTCGTGATCAGCGCCGTCCAGTGGCTGCACCGCCGGCCGGGATCCCAGCGGCCGGCGCGATGAGCGCCATCGAGGTCGAGGGGCTGGTCAAGCACTACGGCGGCTTCACCGCGGTCGCCGGGGTCAGCTTCACCGCGGCCCCCGGCCAGGTCACCGCGCTGCTCGGGCCGAACGGCGCGGGCAAGACCACCACGATCGAGATCCTGGAGGGCTTCCAAACTCCGGCCGCGGGCACCGTGCGGGTCCTCGGCACCGACCCGCGGGCCGGGGGCCGCGCGGGGCGGCAATGGCGGGCCAGGATCGGCCTGGTCCTCCAGTCGACCAGCCTGGACGCCCAGCTCACGGTGACCGAGGCGCTGACCGTGTTCGGCTGCCTCTACCCCCGCCCGCAGCGGGTCGGGGAAATCCTCGACACCATCGACATGGCGGACGACGCCAGGACCAGGATCGGCGCGCTGAGCGGGGGCCAGCGCAGGCGAGTGGACCTCGGCATCGCCATCATCGGGCGGCCGGAGATGCTGTTCCTCGACGAGCCGACCACCGGCCTGGACCCCGAAGCCCGGCGGCGGCTGTGGGCGGTCATCGAGAACCTCACCGCGGGCGGGACCACGGTCCTGCTCACCACCCACTACCTGGACGAGGCGCAGCGGCTGGCCCGCCGGGTCATCGTGCTGGCCGACGGGCGGGTGGCGGCCGACGCCACGCCGGATGAGCTGCGCGCGATGGGGGGCGCCCCGGTGATCAGGTACCGGCTCCCGGCCCCCTCCCCCGGCAGCACCGCGCTGGAACTTCCGGCCGGGCTCGGCGAGCACGTGACCGACGGGGTGCTCGCGCTGCCGTCCGCCGACGTGACCGCGGACCTGGCCCTGCTGACCGGCTGGGCCAGGGACAACCGAGTGGACCTGACCGGGCTGGAGGTCGGGCCGCCCAGCCTGGAGGACGCCTACCTGGCCCTCACCAGTGAAGGAGCGCTGAACCATGGATGACGCCATCCGGCTGCCGGGCCTGATCCCGGTCATCGGCGGCCAGCTGCGCTACCAGCTGACGCTGCTGCTGCGTACCCCGCGCACGCTCATGGCCGGCCTGATCCTGCCCGGGGCGCTGCTGGCGCTGCAGCTGGGCCGGGTCCAGCACATCGGCCAGGGGGCCGCCGCGGACCTGCTCGCGGCCCGGGTGGCCGGGCTCGTCGTGCTGGGCGCGATGAGCGTGGCCTACCTGACCCACGCAGCCAGCCTGGTGGTGGCCAGGGAAGACGGCATACTGCGGCGCTGGCGCGCGACACCGCTGCCGGCCTGGGGGTACTTCGCCGGGCGGATCGTCGCCACCGTGCTGATCGCCGATGCGGCCGCGCTGATCCTGGTCCTGGTCGGAGTGGCCATGGCGGGCCTGCACCTGACCGGGGCCGGGATCGCCGGCCTGCTGGTCGCGGCCACCGCCGGCGGCCTCGCGCTGGCCGCCGCCGGGACGGCCGTCACCGCGCTGCTGCCGTCCGCGCAGGGCGTGAACCAGCTGCTCGCGCTGACCTACATTCCGCTGATCATCTTCTCCGGCGGTTTCGGCGGCTTGTCCGGCCTGCCGCACTGGTTGAGCACGCTGATGAGCTACCTGCCGGCCCAGCCGATGATCGACGCGGTGACGCGGGCGCTCGAGCCTGCCGCCAGCATGTCCGGACGTGACCTGGCCGTGCTGGGCGCCTGGGCGGTGGGAGGCATGCTGCTCTCGGTGCGTTTCTTCCAGTGGGATCCGCACCGGCCGCGGCGCGCCCGGGCAGGGGATCTGCGGCGGTGACGGTGCGGGTCACCCCGCGGGTGTGACGGACGAGCCGTCCGCCGATCCCGTTGCCGAGCGGCGGGCGGCCGGGCGGGAAATGTCGCGGAAAGGCTGTTCGACGTCTCCGGCACCCAGGTCTTCGGCGGTGGGGGCGGCTAGCGCCCGGGAGGCCGTGAGCACGCGTGAAACCGGGGTCCCGCCGCGCCAGAGCGCAGTGGAACCCCGGTTTGACCGCGTTTCCGCGAGTGGCCGTATCGCTACGAGAGGATGTGGTTGGCCGTCAGGAATTGCTTGGCCACGTCCCCGGGCTGCTGCTTGTCGATCGCGACTGCCTTGTTCATCGCGGTGATGGCGGGGGTGGTCAGCAGCGCGTTGACCTGGTTGATGATGTTCATGAACTGCGACCCGCCGAGCTCACCGAGCTTCTTGGTGTTGATGATCAGGGCGATGTTCTGGAACCCGAAGATGTGCTTGGGGTCAGTGAGCACGACGTACTTCCCGCCGGCGAGCTGCGGGTCGGTAGTGAACACGTCGGCCGCGTTGACGGCGCCGGAGTCGAGGGCCTGGTACTGCAGGCCGAGGGCCAGCGACTTGAAGGTGAAGTTCTTGACGCCGTAGTCCTTCTGGATGCCGAGCGCGCCCTGCTCACGGCCCTGGAACTCCGGCCGCGCGCCCAGCGTGAAGTGCGGGACCTTCTTCAGGTCGGCCGTGGACTTGAGGCCGTACTTGTCCGCGTAGGCCTTGGTTACCGCTATCGCGTCGGTGTCGAAGAACGGGGTCATGGCGCTCATCGACTGGCCGCGCTTGGCGTAGAAGTTCTTGGCCAGGTCGTACTCCTGCTGCGCCGACGTGACCGCGGTGTTGATGCCGCCCACCGTGACCGCCGACTCCCCCGTGTACTCGGGGTAGGCGTCGATCTGCCCGCTGGTCAGCGCCTTGTCGACGACCTCGGTGGCCCCGATGTTGGGCTTGTAGACGACCTTGTAGCCCTTGGCCTGCAGGGCCTGCTGGTAAAGCGCGCCGACGATGAACTCCTCGGTGAAGTTCTTGGTGCCGAGGGTGACCGACCGGCCGTTCCCCACGTTCGTCGACGACGAACCCGAGGAACTGCTGCTGCTGGCGGTGCTTCCGGCGCCGCCCGTGCTGCTGCTACTGCCGCTGCTGCTGCACGCGGCCAGCAGCAGGGCGGTGGCGGGCAGCAAGGCGAGCGCCGCGGCGCGGGGCAGTCTGCGGTGGCCAGGTACCTGGCCCCCGGGATGACGGGACATAGGTGTTCTCCTCCGGTTGCCTTGTCAGGATTGCTGGACGACGAGATCCTCGGCCGCGGGTGCGGCGGTGACGACCGCGTCCGCCCGGCCGAGGGCCCCCCGTTTGCGGAGCGGCCGGGGGGTGGACCCGCGCTGGACCAGGGCCAGCAGCCCGTCGACCACGAACGCGAGCACGATGATGGCCAGCGACCCGGCGATCACCCCGGGTACGCCGTAGGTCGGCTCGTTGACGATGATGTCGCCCAGGCCGCCGCCTCCGGCGAAGGTGGCGAGCGTCGCGGTCGCGATCACGTACACGCTGCCGGTGCGGATACCGGCGAAGATCAGCGGCGTGGCGAGCCGCAGCTCGATCCGGGTGAGCACCTGCCAGGCGGTCATGCCCGCCGCGCGGGCCGCCTCGACGGCGTTGCGGTCCACCTGCTCCACCGCCACGTAGGCGTTGGTCAGCATGACCGGGGCGGCCAGCACGACCAGCGCGACGAGCACGTTCCAGAAGCCGATGCCGAGGTAGCCGATGCCGATGGAGATCACCGCCAGGCTCGGCAGCGCGCGGCCGACGTTGGAGACATTGATAGCCACGAACGACGCGCGGTGCAGGTGGCCCAGCCAGACCCCGAGCGGGATCGCGATAGCCAGCGCCACCGCGAGCGAGGCGAACGAGATGGCCAGGTGAGCCAGGGTCTTGTTCCACATCAGGCCGGGGTGGTGGCCGAAGAACGTGAACGAGTCGATGAGCGTCTGCATGCTCATGCCCTCCTGCGGCGGGCCCACGGGGTGAGCAGCCGCTGCGCCACGACCAGCAGCCCGTCGGCCGCCAGGGCCAGCACGATCGCGAGCCCGCCAGCGGCGATGAACTCGGTCTTGAAGCCGGTCTGGATCCCGTCGAAGATCGGCTCGCCCAGGCCGCCGGCGCCGATGTAGGCGGCCACGGTGGTCAGGCTGATCGTCGTCACCGTGGCGATCCGCAGGCCGGCCATGATGGGCGGCAGGGCCAGCGGCAGCTCGACCCGCAGCAGCGTCTGGCGGCGGGTCAGCCCCATCGCCTGGGCCGCCTCGAGCGCGTCGGGCGGCACCGCGCGCAGCCCGGCCAGGGTGTTGCGGAACAAGATGAGCAGCGTGTAGGAGACCAGGGCGATCTCGGCGGTGAACCGGTTGATGCCGGTCACCTGCACCATGAGCTCGAAGAAGGCCAGCGCCGGGACGGTGTACAGGAAGGCCGCGAACAGCGAGAACGGGGTCTCGAACCAGCCGTAACGGTGCGCGACCAGCGCCGCCGCCAGCGCGATCACTATGCCGATGCCGATCGCGATGGCGGTCAGCTCGATGTGCTCGACCACCCGCGGGGCGAAGCGCGAGCCGAAATTGTCCACGAACCAGGCCCCGCAGAACTGCCCGTTCTTCGCGACGCACGTCTGGCTGCTGCCGCCTCCGCCGAAGGTGGGGATGACCGGGCCCGGGCTCGGGGACGGGCTGGCCCCCAGGGGCGCGAGCACGCTCACGGCGCCGGCGGCGCGGGGTCGTGCGGTTCGGTGCCGCGCGCGCCGGGACCTCGTGCGTCAGGACCGAGCATGGCGGCGATCGCCTGCAGGCTGACGCAGCCCGCGGCCGCGCCGTCCCGGCCGGTCACGGTGACCCGGGTCGCCCCTTCGGTGAGCATCAGCGAGAGGGCGTCGCGCAGCGTGGTATCCGCGGGGGCCGACGGCTGCTTCCCGCCGGTGTGGGGGTCGAGCTCCAGGTCGTTCAGCGTCCAGACCCGCAGCCGCTTGAGGCCGCGGTCCGCGCCGACGAAGTCGGCGACGAACTCGTCGGCCGGCGCGGCCAGCAGGTTGTCGGGCGTGTCGAGCTGCACCAGGCGCCCGTCGCGCATGATCGCGATGCGGTCGCCCATCTTGATCGCCTCGTCGATGTCGTGCGTGACGAAGATGATCGTCTTGCGCACCTCGCGGTGCAGCCGCAGGAAGTCGTCCTGCAGGCGGTCCCTGGTGATCGGGTCGATCGCGCCGAACGGCTCGTCCATCAGCATGATGGGCGGGTCCACGGCCATGGCCCGGGCGACCCCGATGCGCTGCTGCTGGCCGCCGGAGAACTCCCCCGGATAGCGGCGCAGGTTGTCCTCCGCGCCCAGCCCGACCAGCTGGAGCAGCTCGAGCGCCCGGCCGCGGATCCTGGTCTTGGACCAGCCGAGCAGCCGCGGCACGGTGCCGATATTGTCCTCGACGGTCATATGCGGGAACAGCCCGATCTGCTGGAACACGTAGCCGATGCCGCGGCGCAGCTGCGCGGTCTCGATGCCGCTCACGCTCTTGCCGTCGATCGTGATGTCGCCGTCGGACATCGGGATCAGCCGGTTGACCATCTTCAGCGCGGTCGTCTTGCCGCACCCGGATGGCCCGATCAGCACGCAGATCTCGCCGCTGGGCACCTCGAAGCTCAGGTCGGTGACCGCGGCCTGCTCCCGGCCCGGGTAGCGTTTGGACACGTCCCTGAAGGCGATCGGAGCAGCACTGGCTGCGGGCCGCGTACCCGCGGCCACCTGCGTCTCTCCGCCAGAAACCACGTAGCTCCCATCCCGTACGGCCAGTGTTAATGACACGTTCAGCTATGCGACCCCACGCGTTAACGTATGGCGGGGCTACGGATACCCGATGGTGCGTACGGCAAACCCGCGGGTCCGCGGGTTAGTCGGCGAAAGCTAGCCGGGGGAAGCTAGCGGCGGACCGGCCAGCCGCCCGCTTCGAGGGCGTCCA
This sequence comes from uncultured Actinomycetota bacterium, assembly GCA_963839095.1. Taxonomy (GTDB): domain Bacteria; phylum Actinomycetota; class Actinomycetes; order Streptosporangiales; family Streptosporangiaceae; genus Palsa-504. The sequence goes on from CAWIUF010000040.1 coordinate 35,329, forward strand.
GCAGCGGGCCGGCCTCGGCCGGGCGGACGGACAGCTCGGCGACGCCGACCGGCAGGCCCGGCGAGTGCTCGATCCGGACATCCTCGATGTTCACCCCGGCCTGGCCGGCCGCGTCGAACAGCCTGGTCAGCTCGCCGGGCTGGTCGGGGATGACGACCTGGACCACGGTGAACTCGCGGGGCTCGCCACCGTGCTTGCCGGGGATCTTGCCCGCCCCGGCCTGGCCTACCTCGAGCAGCGCGGCGACCGACTTGGGGTCGCCGTCGGTCAGCATCCGGGCCGCCTCGGCCAGGTCGGCGGCCACCGCGGCCAGCACCTCGGCCACCGGCCCGGCGTTCGCGGCCAGGATCTGGGTCCACAGGCCGGTATCGCCGGCGGCGATCCTGGTCACGTCGCGCAGGCCCTGGCCGGCCAGGTCGAGGGCCTGCGGCGGCGCGCTGTCCAGCCGGGCGGCCATGGCCGCGGCCACCAGGTGCGGGGCGTGCGAGACGAGCGCCACCCAGCGGTCGTGCGCGACCGCGGCGATCCGCATCGGCACCGCGCCGCACGCGGTGACCAGGGCCGTGACCGCCGTCACGGCCTCCGCGGAGGTCTCGGGTTCCGGGCACAGCGCCCAGGTGCGGCCGAGGAACAGGTCGGCACGGGCCGCGGCGGGCCCGTGCTTCTCCCGCCCGGCCAGCGGGTGCCCGGGTACGTAGCTGGCCATGTCGACGCCGCGGGCCCGGGCCTGTTCCACCGGGAGCTGTTTCACGCTGGCCACGTCGGTGTAGCAGGCGGCCAGGGCGCGATCCTGCGCGGCGGCCAGCGTGTCCGCCACCGCGGCGGGCGGCACGGCGATCACGGCCACGTCCGCGCGGAGCGGCGTGCCGTCACCGGGCAGCAGAGCGTCCGGCAGCAGCTCGCCCGCGCCCAGGTGGGCCGCGAGGCGGGCCGACTCCGGGTCGGCGTCGGCGAGCCAGACGCTGGCGCCGCGCTCGCGCAGCGCGAGCGCCACCGACGTCCCGATCAGCCCTGTCCCGAGAACCGCGACCCGCACCGTACTCCACCTACCTACTGGCTACTGGGCGATGTCGAGCCGCAGGGCAGCGGCGCCGCGCAGGTAGACGTGCTGGATCGAGGACCGCGGCCGGTCCGTCTCGATATGCGCCATCAGCCGCACGACCCGCGGCATGCCGCCGGGCACGGCGATCTCCGCCGCGCACATCAGCGGCACGTCGTGGAAGCCGATCTTGCGCGCGGCCAGCGCCGGGAACTCGGCGGTCAGGTCCGGCGTGCTGGTGAACAGCACGCTGATCACGTCATCGGTGGTGAGGTCGTTACGGGACATCACCTCGGTGACCAGCTCGGCCGTCGCCTCGAGTATCGCGTCCCGGTCAGCCGAGTCGACCTGCACCGCGCCGCGAACCGCCCTGACTGTCATGTGAGCCCTCCCATCGCCCCACAGGTTACAGCCCGACCGCGGCGAACAGGTTGCCGATCTCCGCGGTGGTCAGCTCGCGGGTGCGGCCCGGCTTGAGGTTGCCGAGCTTGATCGGGCCGACATCGGTACGGACCAGCCGGGTGACCGGGTGGCCGGTCTCGGCCAGCATCCGCCGCACGATGTGCTTGCGCCCCTCGTGCAGGGTGATCTCCACCAGCGCCCGGTTCCCGGACCGGTCGACGATCCGGAACCGGTCCGCGCTGGCCGCGCCGTCGTCGAGCTCGACGCCGGCCATGAGGCGGCGGCCGAGGTCCTTCGGCACCGGGCCGGTCACCTCGGCCAGGTAGGTCTTGGCCACCTCGTAGCTGGGGTGGGCCAGCCGGTGCGCGAGCTCGCCGTCGTTGGTGAGCAGCATCAGGCCCTCGGTGTCGTAATCGAGCCGGCCGATGTGGAACAGCCGCTCGTACCGGTCGCCGATGAAGTCGGCCACGGTCTTGCGGCCGCGCGGGTCCGACATGGCGGTCAGCACCTTGACCGGCTTGTTGAAGGCCAGGTAGGTCAGGCCGGGCTTGGCCGGGATGCGCTTGCCGTCCACCCTGATCACCTGGTAGTCAGGGTCGACCCGGGCGCCGAACCGGCGGACCGTCTCGCCGTCGACCTCGACCCGGCCCTCGCCGATGAGCTCCTCGCAGTGCCTGCGGCTGCCGACCCCGGCCTCGGCCAGGACCTTTTGCAGCCGGACCCCGCCGGGAACGTCGGTCAGCGAATCGCGTTCGCCTTCCTCGAAGTCGTCATCGTCATCGTCGTCGTCGGCCGCAAAGCTATGATCTGGCGTTTTCATCCTCGATGTCCTCTATGTTCTCCGGCAGGAACGGCGCCAGGTCCGGCAGGTCGTCCAGGCTGGCCAGGCCCAGCCGCTCGAGGAAGTAACCGGTGGTCCGGTACAGGATGGCCCCGGTCTCGGAGTCCGTCCCCGCTTCCTCGGTCAGGCCGCGCAGCACCAGCGTGCGCATGACCCCGTCGCAGTTGACGCCGCGCACGGCCGACACCCGGGCCCGGCTCACCGGCTGCCGGTAGGCCACCACGGCCAGGGTCTCCAGCGACGCCTGGGTCAGCCGGACCTCCTGGCCGTCGCTGACGAAGCGCTCGATCAGCGGCGCGCAGTCCTCCCGGGTGTAGAACCGCCAGCCGCCGGCGATCTCGCGCAGGTCGAAGCCGCGGCCCTCGGCCGCGTAGGACGCGGCCAGGTCGCGCAGCTCGGCCTCCACCTCAGCGCGCGGGCGCTCGAGCACCTGGGCCAGCACGACGACCGGCACGGGCTCGTCGGCCACCAGCAAGATGGCCTCGAGGCTGGCGCGCAGCCCGGGACCCGCGTCGGGGATCTCGGCGTCCGCCGGGACCTCGGCGCCCGGGGGGTTCTCAGGGGTTTCGCTCATAGTTTTAGTCGTCGTCGCTTTCCGTCAGCTGAAAGACGCTATCAGTGTCCTCCGGGCCCGTCCACGTCACGTAGAGATCGCCGAGCGGCGCCATCTGCTCGAAGGAGACCGCGCCTTCCCGGTACAGCTCGAGCAGGGCCAGGAACGACGCCACCACCTCGTAGCCGCCGGCGGCGCCGGCGGTCAGCCGGCGGAAGCTGGCCCGCCCGAGCTCACGCAGCAGGGCGGCGACGATCTTGGCCTGCTCCCGGACGCTGATCAGCGGGGAGTGGATGTGCCCGGTGTCCACCGTGGGCGGCGGCTTGGGGGCGAGCGCGAGCGAGGCGAGCCGGGCGAACTCGGCCGGGCCCAGGCCGAGCAGCACCTCGGGGAGCAGCCCGGCGAATCGCGGCTCGAGCGGGACCCGGCGCGGGAAGCGGCGGGCCGCGGCGGTCATCCGGGCGGCGAAGATCGCCGCGACCTCCTTGTACGCCCGGTACTGCAGCAGCCGGGCGAACAGCAGGTCCCTGGCCTCGAGCAGGGCCAGGTCCTCCTCGTCCTCCACCTCCCCCGAGGGCAGCAGCCGGGCCGCCTTCAGGTCGAGCAGGGTGGCCGCGACGACCAGGAAGTAGCTGACCTGGTCCAGGTCCCAGCCGTCGGAACGGTGCGAGATGTAGCCGATGAACTCGTCGGTGACCTGGGAGAGGGCGACCTCGGTGATGTCGAGCTTGTGCTTGGAGATCAGCGCCAGCAGCAGGTCGAACGGGCCCTCGAACACGTCCAGGTGCACCTGGAAGGCGCTGGACCGGGCCGCGCCCTCAGGATCGTCGCCGGCGAGCGCGTTCAGGTCCGAGGTCACGGTCATGAAGGTAGCCGGTCCCGGCTACATCGCGGACTCACTCGGTCCCGGGAGCTCCTGATCCGGGCCGGTCCCGGCCTCGTCGCGGTTGGTGCGGACGATGCGGCGGGCCAGCAGGCTGTCCCGGCCGCAGGCGTCGAGGTCGGCGAGCAGCACCGCGATCGCCTCGCGGACGATCCGGCCCCGGTCGGCGGCGGCACCGTAGCGCAGCAGCGCCAGGCGGGCGCGTTCCAGGTCAAGTAGTTCCTCGGCGGACAGGTAGACAGTGATCTTCTGGGTGTGCCGCTCCCGCCCGCTGGCCCGGCGCTGATCGTCCCCGTCCGGGTCGACAGGTCCAGGAGAGGCCGACCGCAACAGCTCAGCGACCCCAGGCAGGCTTACCCTCCGTGATCTTCCCCTGCCTGTCGCCACCGCTCCAGTACCTCCTTGGCCAGCTCCCGGTAAAAATGAGCCCCCATTGATCCCGGGTCAAAGCTGGTAATAGGTTCTCCGGCCACCGTAGCGTCCGGGAACCGCACCGTGCGGTTGATTACGGTATGAAATACCTGGTCGCCGAAGCCATTAACCATGCTGGCCAGGACCTCGCGGGTGTGCAGCGTCCGCGAGTCGTACATGGTCGCCAGCAGGCCATCGATCGTTAGCTTCGTGTTCAGCCGGCGGGACACCTTGTCGATGGTCTCCATCAGCAGCGCCACCCCGCGCATGGCGAAGTACTCGCACTCCAGCGGGATGAGCACCCCGTCCGCGCACGCGAGCGCGTTGATCGTCAGCAGGCCCAGGGACGGCTGGCAGTCGATCATGACGACGTCGTACTCGGGCAGCAGCGGCTGCAGCACCCCGCCCAGCACGTACTCGCGGCCGACCTCGTGCACCAGCTGGACCTCGGCGCCGGACAGGTCGATGTTGCTCGGCAGCAGGTCCATGCCGTCGACGCTGGTCTTGTACAGCACGTCATGCGCGGTGACGTCGCGCTCCATCAGCAGGTTGTAGACGGTGCTGTCGATGTCGTGCGGCTGGATGCCCAGACCGACGGACAGCGCCCCCTGCGGGTCGAAGTCCACCAGGAGCACCCGGCGGCCCTGCTCGGCGAGGGCAGCGCCGAGGTTGATAGTGGTCGTCGTCTTGCCGACGCCGCCCTTCTGGTTGCAGATCGCGACGACGCGCGCGGGACCGTGCTCCACGAGCGGCTCGGGATCGGGGAAGGCGGAGTAGGGCCTGCCGGTCGGACCCAGTTCTCCTGCCTGCGGCTCGGACAAACGTATTGCTGCCACCAGCGCGAACCTCCCGTGCTAAGGGCCGGGACGATGCCCACGGAACCTGGGTTTGGACTCTAGGGCCTGGACTGCGCGCCGGCAAGCAGGCTCGCCGTATACGCCCGATATCCGCCTCAGCGGATCCGCCTAGGTCCGCTCCCACCAGGACGCGGAGCTGTGCTGAGGTGAGGGCTGGGTGCTGGGGTGCTCCGTCCCGGCCGGCGTGCTGGCCGGGGTGCCGGCCTCGGGGCGGTCAGCCGCCGGTCCGTGGCCGTCGGTCAGGTTCACGCCGGGGAACTGGCTGGCGGGCTGCTCCTGGGCGCTCATGAGCTGGGCCTCGAACGAGCCCGGGGCCGCGCCGGGCGTGTGCTCGGCCGGGTCGTCCGGGTAGTGGCTGGCCGGCAGGAGCCTGAATCCCCGCATGAGGCTCAGCTGCCCCGGGAGCTCGAGGTGGGAGCGCTTGGTCAGGACCTCGATCTCGTGGATGGTCAGGGCGACGCCGACGTGGGCGCGCCCGGCGAGTACCCCGGCCAGCCGTCCGTGAATGATGTCGGCCACCAGGCCCGTGACCTCGAAGAAGATCGACAGCCCGAGCTGGAGGGTGTGGACCCGCTTGTTGTCGATCAAGATGCCGACCGCGGGCTGCTGCACGGTGCTGATCCGGTGCGGGGCCAGGCCGACCAGTTCCTTGCTGCCCGGCATGTCCAGGGTGCGCTGCGCGGCGGTGAAGATGTCCCGTTGCTGGCGCCAGCCCGACACCAGGACCTCGATCAGGTCGACCTTCAGCAGCCCGGTCGCGGCGACGGCGGCCTCGCGGACGGCGGCTTCCCTGGTCACCCGGGGCAGGTGCACCAGGGACCGGGCGAAGGCACGGCCGTCCGCCATGACGTGCCTGGTCAGCGCCTCGTTAGCCTTCTCGGTCGAGCCGAAGAGCAGGTCAGCGGCGGTGAGTGTGCCGTCCGGACCGCCCGGCCCGGGCGTCGTCATACGCCGATCTCTTCGAGCGTGGTGATGATGGCGGCCGGGAGCGGCTCGAGGCGCACCACGTACGTCTCCTCCATGACGACCTCATGGTTGTCCACGCTGAGCTCGTGCTTCTCCACGCTGAACGCGCTGACGTGCACCGGGCTGGGCGGCCCGAGTTCCGGCACGGCGCTCACGTGCACCGGAGGCGCGGCCGGCGGGCGCTTGGCGCGCCGGCCCTTGCGCACCCGCCGCGTGGTCAGGGTCAGGCCACCGCCGACGGCGGCCAGGAGCAGGGCGGCCAGCGTGAACAGGACCGGCTTGGGCACCTTCTTCGTCGCCGAGGCCAGTACGGCCGTCCCGGTCGTCTGACTGGGCGTGCTGGCCGGCCCGGCCGACCCGGTGGGCGTGCCGCTGGCTCCCGCCCCGGCCGCCGGGGTCGCCGTACCCGACGCGGACGCCGAACCCGACGCGGACGCGGAACCCGAGGCGGAGGCCGAACCCGAGGCCGAGGCGGACCCGGATGCCGACGCGGAGGCGGACGCCGAGGCCGCGGGGCCGGCCGGCTTGGCGGAGGCGGCGCCGGAAGCGGGACCCTCGCCGGCCTTGTTGACCGCCGTCACGGTGAACGAGTAGGTGGTGCCGTTCTTCAGGTTGCTCACGGTCGCGCTGGTACCGCCGACCGAGGCGGTCTTCTTACCGCCCTGGTAGACGTTGTAGCTGGTAATCGCCGCGCCGCCAGTGGACTTGGGCGCCGACCAGGACAAGGTGACCTTGCCGTTGCCTGGGCTCGCGGAAAGCCCGTTCGGTGCTCCGGGTTTGGTGATCGCGGCCGCCGGCGTGGCGGAGGCGGCCCCCGACGCGGGACCCTCGCCGGCCCGGTTGACCGCCGTCACGGTGAACGAGTAGGTGGTGCCGTTGGCCAGGTTCTTCACGGTCGCGCTGGTACCGCTGACGGTGGCCGCCTTCTTGCCGCCCTGGTAGACGTTGTAGCTGGTGACCGCCGCGCCGCCGTCGGCGGACGGCGCCTGCCACGACAGGCTCACCTGGGCGTTGCCCGCGGACGCGGTCAGCCCGCTGGGCGCCCCCGGCGCGGTCACCGGCGCCACCGGGGTGGCCGAGGCCGGCGCCGACTGCGGGCTGTGCAGCTGGGCGTCGTTGACCGCGTCGACGGTGAAGGAGTAGGTGGTGCCGTCGGTCAGGCCGGTCACCGTGGTGCTGGTGCCGCCGACCATCCCGCCGACCGCGGTGCCGCCCTGGAAGACGTCGTACCCGATGATCGCGGCGCCGCCGTTGGAGGCGGGAGGCGACCAGGACAGCGAGACCCGGCCGTCGCCCGCGGTCGCGGTCAGCCCGGTGGGCGGACCGGGGTTCAGGATCCGCGCCTGCGGGGCCTGCACCGCGGCCAGGGCCACTGGCACGGGCCCGGCCAGGAGGGCGACCAGGCCGCAGCCGGCCAGCATCGTCAGCGCGGCCGTCGGCCGGCATCTCGTGACAAGGCGAAACGGTTTCATGAGGGCTCCAGGCGGCGTGGTATTCCGCTGCATGCAGCGTAAGCGAAATACCTGCTGCGGATATATCTCAGGGGGGACAACGAGGCAAATTTCGTTCAGGTGACCAGAGCCAGGGCCGGGCCCGGTGATACATCGGGACCGCCGCCGGTCAGCCGGAGGGGTCCGGCGGGACACGGGCCAGGATCACCGTGATGTCGTCCTCGCAGCGCCCGGCCAGCGCGGTGACCAGGGCCTCGCAGATGGCTTCCAGGTTCCCGTGCTCCCGGGCCAGCACTGATCGCAGCGCGAGAATGCCCTGGTCAAAGGATCGGGTCCGGCTTTCCACCAGCCCGTCGGTGTACAGGGCCACGATCGCGCCCGGGGGCAGCTTGATGCGGGCCTGCCCGTAGCTGGCCGTGCCGATCCCCAGCGACTGGCCCGGAGGCAGCTCGGGGACCCGGGTGGTCCCGTCGGGCAGCGCCAGGATCGGCGGCAGGTGGCCGGCCCCGGCCAGGGTGCACGTGTGGCTAGCCGGGTCGATGATCGCGTACGCGCAGGTGGCGAGCGTGATGCGCTGCAGCGTCGCGGTCACCCGGTTCAGCCCCTGCAGCAGCTCGGCAGGGGCCAGGTCCAGGTCCGCCAGGGCATGCGCGGCCGCCCGCAGCTGGGCCATGACGGCGGCGGCCTCGGGACCGTGGCCCATGACGTCGCCGACGACAAGACCGGTCCGGCCGCCGGGCAGCGGGATGACGTCGTACCAGTCCCCGCCGATGACGTGTCCCGCCGCGGGCAGGCAGCGCCCGGCGAGCTCCAGGCCGACCGGGGTGACCGGCTCGGCCGCCAGCAGGCCGCGCTGCAGCGCGTCGGCGATCGACCGCTGCCGCATCAGGGTCAGGGCGTTGAGGAAGCCCGCACCCGCCTGCGCGCCCAGCCGGGTGGCGGACGCGACGTCGTGCTCGCTGAAGGCGGGGGCGCCGGGCGCGCGGACGAGGACCAGGATCCCGGTGACCGTTTCGCTGGCGGTCATCGGGACGGCCAGGAACGAGGAGTAGCCGGAGACCACCTCGCGGTCGACCGGACCTAGCCGTTCCATCGACTGCCGGCTGATCTCGCTGTACCGCACCGGGCGGCCGCTGTTCACGCAGCGGGCCACCGGCGAGTCCGAGGCGAAGGCGATCACCTCGCCCGGCGCGAAGGCGCCTGCCGGGATCCGGCGCCCGGCCCGCGCGAACTTCGCGCCGAGCCGGCGTGTCACGACCTGGCCCGCGACCGGGTGCCCGGCCGGCTCGCCGCCCTTGAGCAGGTGCTCCAGGGCGTACACGCCGGCCGCGCCGGCGAACCCCGGCACGCTGGCGGCCAGGACGAGGCGGGTGATCTCGGCCAGGTCGATGCTCGACCCCAGCGACAGCCCGCCCCCGCTGATCGCGGGCCAGTCCTCGGCGGGCAGCGCGGGACGGGGCAGCCTGACCTGACGGCCAGCCGTCGCGTCTGGGTCCTCTGTCACCTGCCACCTCGGGCTTCGGGAACGATGCCGCGCACAGGACCGGCCAACCATAAAGGACCGGAACCAGCTAGGGCAACCATATCCGTCCGCTTACGAACCGGATCGTGTCCGCGCGCGCCGTTAGGATGAGCCCGAGGGCAGTCGGTCACGGCGGAACGAGGAGATTGCGATGACCGTGGAGCCGGGCTGGGTTCCGCCGGGGATCGACACCAGCAAGGCGAACATCGCCCGGGTGTACGACTACTGGCTGGGCGGCAGCCATAACTTCCAGGCCGACCAGGACGCCGCCCGCACGCTGATCGCGATGGAGCCCAACCTCAGGGAAATCGTCCGCGCCAACCGTGCCTTCCTCGGCCGGGCGGTGCGCTTCCTGGCCCGGGAGGCCGGGATCCGGCAGTTCCTCGACATCGGCTCGGGCATCCCGACCTCGCAGCCTGTCCACGAGACTGCCCGGCAGGCCGGGCCGGGCTCGCGGGTCGTCTACGTGGACAACGACGAGGTCGTGGTCGCGCACAGCCGGCTCATCCTGGACGACCACCCGGACGCCACCATCATCCAGGCCGACCTGCGCGAGCCGGCCAAGATCCTCGCCGACCCGGAAACCCAGCTGCTCATCGACTTCACCCAGCCGGTGGGGCTGCTGCTGATGGCGGTGCTGCACTTCGTCCCCGGCGAGGACGGCCGTCGAGGAAGATCATGACGACCCTGCGGGAAGCCCTGGTGCCCGGCAGCTACCTGGTCATCTGCCATACCTGCCGGGACGCCAAGCCGGAGATGGCGGACTCGGCGACGAGCGTGTACAACAGCCGGGTCGCCGCGCAGGTCGTCATGCGCAGCCGGGACGAGATCGGCAACCTCTTCGAGGGCTTCTCGCTCGTCGACCCCGGGCTGGTCTGGATACCCGAGTGGCGGCCCGACTCCCCCGGTGACGTCCCCGAGGACCCGCAGCAGTACTGGGGCCTGGTCGGCGTGGGCAGGCGCACCTAGCCGAGGTGCGCCGCCAGGGTGAAGCGGCGCTCCGGCGACGGGTCCCCGCAGGCCAGGCCGGCGGCGATCTCGCCGACCAGCGGCGCGAACTTGGCGCCGTGTCCCGAGCAGGGCGAGCAGATGACGAACGGGCCGTGCCGGTCCAGGACGAAATCCTCGTTCGCGGTCGAGGTGTACAGGCAGGTCACCTCGCCGACCGGGTCGGGTTCGAGACCGCTGAGGTGCTCCCGGACGAACGCGCCGACCCGGGCCCGGGCGGCCGGGTTGACGATCCCGTCCCGGCCGTCGCCGGTAGTGACCGTGCCGAGGCCGTGCTCGCCGAGCTTGATCGCGCCGGGCACCTCGCCGTCCCGCCCGGCCGGCAGCCCGTACCTGACCACCTCGTCGTAGTAGATGAAGGTCGGCCACGGCCCCGGCTCGCGCGGGACATGGTGGAACGCCTGCACCTGGGTCACGACCAGCGGGGGTAGCGGCACCTGGCCGCCGAGCAGCGGCGCCAGCCACGCGCCGGCCGCGACGATGACGGCCGGCGCGCGCCAGGACCGGTCCGCCGTGTGCACGATCGCGCCTTCGTGATCCGCCTCGACGCGCAGGATCGGGGCGCCGAAGACGAGCCGGGCGCCGTGCGCCGCGGCGCCCCGGCGCATCGCGGTCATCGCGCGCTCCGGGTCGATCACGCCGCCGTCCGGATGGAACATGACCGGTTCGGGGCCGAACGACATGCCGGGCCACCGTTCGGCCGCTTCCCCGGGCGTAATCAGCTCGGCGGGCACGCCCAGCGCGGTCAGGATCTCGTACATCTTCTCCTGCAACCGGGCCGGGCCGTAGTCGACCGCGCCGGTAGAGGTAATCAGCTCCTCGCCCGCCTCGTCGGCCAGCTCCCGCCACAGCGGCTGGACCTGGCCGGTCAGCCGCACGTAGAGCGGGTCCGGGTAGGCACGCCGGAAGATCCGGGCGCTGCCGTGCGAGCTGCCCCGCCGGTGACCGGGCTGGAATGCCTCGACCAGTACCACCGAGCGCCCCCGGCGGGCCAGGGCCCGCGCCGCGGCCGACCCGGCCAGCCCGGCGCCGACGATGATCGCATCGGCCCGTTCGGTGCTCATGGGGCTACCGTAACCCGGCCGTTTACCGGGGCCGGGAGGGGCTCCTTACCGGGGCCAGGAGGGGCTCCGGCCTAGCAGCGCGACGATCTGGTCCAGCGTGCCTGCCTGCGCGGGGACGTCGAGGACGGGCGCGAACGCCGCGCCGTCCCGCTCCCGGGCCTTTCCGCCGGGCACGGCCAGCGCCACCGGCAGCGCCGCGGCGAGCACGTCGGGCTCGGGCCGGTAATCCACGCCGAGCGAGCGGGCCACGTCCCAGCCGTGCACCAGGTAGTCGATGAAATGAAAGCTGATCGCCTGGGCCGCCGGGAACCGCAGCACCGGGCTGATCTCGGCGAGGGCGAACTCGCGCTCGAGCACGCCCTCGTCGCTGAACGCCTCCAGCACCCGCCGGGCCGCCTCCGCGTACTCCCCGATCGGATCGGCGACCGGCGGTCCCGGCTGCCAGACCGACAGGTCCGCGCCGTGCCCGACGGCCGCGGCGATCCAGCCGTAGTGCTGCGCGGTCATGTGCCCGATCAGGTCGGCCAGGGTCCAGCCCGCGCAGGGCGTCGGGCGGTCCAGGTCCAGCAGGCCGGCCTGCTTCACCAGGGCGACGCTGGCCTCGACCACCCGGGCGTCGAGATCCACGATGCCGTGGCCATCCGTACTCGGGGCCGCAGGGCCGGTGGGATGCTCCGTCGGGTGCTCGGTCGTCATGAGAACGCACCTCCTGGGATCCATAATAAGCATACTCATACAATATGCGTCTACTTATTATCAGCGGCCTGTTATCATTTCCGCCAGGATGAGCGCGTTCCCTGATGACCGGCGCGACCTCGCCGCGATGTTCGCTTCGCTGGCCAGGACGCTGGTCACGCGTGAGGAGCCGGCGCTGCAGGCGCACGGCATCTCGATGTGGGGCTACGTGGTGCTGACCGCGCTGGCGGAGCAGCCGGTGCGGACGCAGGCCGCGCTCGCGCAGGCTATCAACGCGGACAAGAGCCGCATCATCGGCGTCCTGGACGACCTGCAGCAGCGCGAGCTGATCAGCCGCCGGCCGGACACCTCGGACCGGCGGGTGCACCTGCTCTCCCTGACCCCGGCGGGCGAACGGCTGCGCGGGTCCGTGCAGGCCGCGATCCGCGCCAGCGAGGAGGAGGTCCTCGCCGCCGTGCCGCCCGCCGACCGCGAGGCCTTCCTGCGGTCGCTGAAGGCCCTCTACGAGCGCTACCGGGTGCCGTGAGAGGCTGTGAACCGTGAAAATCGGCTTGCAGATCCCAGACTTCACCACACCCGACGGCCCGCCTCGGCTCGGCGCGGACCTGGCCACCGTGGCCCGGACCGCCGACGAGGGCGGCTTCGAGTTCATCGCCGTGATGGACCACTTCTTCCAGATCAGCTCGGTGGGGCCGCCCGAGCACGAGATGCTGGAGGCCTACACCACCCTGGGCTACCTGGCGGCCTGCACGTCCCGGGCCAAGCTCCTCACCCTGGTCACCGGCGCCATCTACCGGGAGCCGGGCATCCTGGCCAAGATCATCACCACCCTGGACGTGCTGTCCGGCGGCCGCGCGTGGCTCGGCGTCGGCGCCGGCTGGAACGAGGAGGAGTCCCGCGGCCTGGGCATCCCGTTCCCGGCCATGGCCGAGCGCTTCGAGCGGCTCGAGGAGACCCTGCAGATCTGCCTGCAGATGTGGCGCGGCGACGAGAGCCCGTATCGCGGCCAGCACTACCAGCTGGACCGGCCGCTGAACTCGCCGCAGTCGCTGACCCGGCCGCACCCCCCGATCATGATCGGGGGCAGCGGGGAGAAGAAGACGCTGCGGTTCGTGGCCAAGTACGCCGACGCGTGCAACCTGTTTCCCGGCCCGGACCTGGCCCGGAAGCTGGACGTGCTGCGCGCGCACTGCGACGCGGAGGGCCGCGACTACGACACGATCACCAAGACCTGCTACTTCGTCTTCGACGTCGGCGAGAAGGGCGAGAAGGCCGGCGAGATCGTCGACCAGCTCGGCCGGCTGGCCGAGCTGGGCTTCGACGTGGCGATGGGCGGGGTGGCGAACGTCTGGCAGGTCACCCCGCTCGAGGTGATCGCCTCCGACGTCATTCCCGCCGTAGCCAGCCTCTAGCTAGCCGGCTCGACCCGGGCCTCGCTGACCCGGGCCTCGCTGACCCGGGCCTCGTTGGCCCGGGTCACGGCGGCGGCGCTGCGGTCCTCGCCGCGTGCCGTCAGGCCGGCCACGACACCGGGGATGTCGGTCACCGGGCGGTTCTGGCTCAGCTTGGCCTTGGCCTCGATCCGGGTGATCCGCAGTTCCAGGCCGACGATGGCGCGCAGCTGGCCCTCGATGAACTTCCGCGGCGCGTCGTCCACCGACCAGGCGGGCGCCTGCCCGGCCGTGGCGGTGCGGGCCGCTTCGTGCTTCGCGGTCAGGCGCCGGACGACGTCCTCGACCCAGGCCGGGTCGTCGTGCACGACCAGCTCGCCGTAGACGTGCGCGGTGACGTAGTTCCAGGTCGGGACCACCCGGCCGTGCTCGGCCTTGGCCGCGTACCAGGACGGCGAGACGTACGCGTCCGGTCCGCGGACGATGGCCAGCGACTCGCCCTGGGCCGGCTTGCGCCACTGGTCGTTGTTGCGGGCTACGTGGCCGAGCAGTGCGCCGTGCTCGCCTGCGGCCGGCTCGTAGGCGAACGGGAGCATGGTGGCCAGCAGGCCGTCGGCGGTGAGCGTGATCAGGTCGGCCGCGCCGTGCTGGGCCAGCAGGTCCCGGACGGCGGCGTCATCGGCAGCGAAATGCGCGGGAATGTACATGACGGCCTCCAGGCCTAGCCGGGGAAGGAACGGGTCAGGCCGGACCAGACGGCGTCGTAGTCGCCCTGGCGGTGCGCCGCTTCCATGGCCTGCCGGGTCGGGATCATCATCCAGCGGCTCTCGAACATGAACGCCAGCGTGCCGTCGATCTTCTGCGGCGCCAGGTCGGCCGTGCTGGCCCGGGCGTACGTCTCCGCGTCCGGGCCGTGCGAGGCGAAGGTGTTGTGGAGGCTGGCCCCGCCGGGCACGAACCCCTCGGCCTTGGCGTCGTAGACGCCGCGCACCAGGCCCATGAACTCGGACATGATGTTGCGGTGGTACCAGGGCGGCCGGAAGGTGTCCTCGCCGACCAGCCAGCGCGGCGGGAAGATCACGAAGTCCGCGTTGGCCAGGCCGGGCAGCTCGCTCGGCGAGGTGAGCACGGTGAAGATCGACGGGTCCGGATGGTCGAAGCTGATCGTGCCGATAACCATGAAGTTCGCCGTGTCGTACTTGTACGGCGCGTAGTTCCCGTGCCAGCCGACCACGTCCAGCGGCGAGTGGTCGTAGTCGGCGGCCCACAGGTTCCCGCCGAACTTCTGCACCACCTGCACCGGCCCGGCCCGGTCCTCGTAGGCCGCTGACGGGGCCAGGAAGTCGCGCTCGTTGGCCAGCCCGTTCGCGCCGATCGGGCCGCGTTCGGGGAGCGTGAACGCGGCGCCGAAGTTCTCGCACAGGTAGCCGCGGACCGGGCCGTCCGGGAGGTCGACCGCGAACCTGATGCCGCGCGGCACTACCGCGATCTCGCCGGGCACCACGTGAAGCGGCCCGAGTTCGGTGCGCAGCAGCACCGGCCCGCGCTCGGGTACGAACAGCAGCTCGCCATCGGCGTCGACGAAGTACCGGTCGGTCATGGACCGGCTGGCCGCGTAGACATGCGCGGCCATCCCGCTGCGCGTCCTGAGGTCCCCGTTGCCGGCCATCGTGAACAGGCCGTCGACGAAGTCGGCGTCCCCGCCGGGCATCGGGAGGGCGTCCCAGCGGAGCCGGTTCGGGTCGGGCTCGACCTCGTCGAACGGGGTGCCGCGCAGGGCGCCGTTGCCGATGCGGGAGAACCGCGGGTGCGCGGCCGACGGCATGATCCGGTAGACCCAGGTCCGCCGGCTGACACCGCGCGGCTGGGTGAACGCGGTCCCGCTGAGCTGCTCCGCGTACAGGCCGAGCGGCGCGCGCTGCGGTGAGTTACGGCCCGCGGGCAGCGCCCCCGGAACGGCCTCGCTGGCGAACTCGTTCCCGAATCCCGCCTGGTAGGCGTACTCCCCCGGCCCCTTCTCCGCCTGCTGCGGGCGGACCGCCACGTCGGTCATGACTGCCTCCTTGCTGTCCCACCCATGAAATCACCCGCGAAAACCGTGCCCGGCCGCAGGAGCCACCGGGCCTGGGTTTCGCGGCGTTACAGGAGGGGACGGAGCGGAACAAGATGGGCAGTTAGGTAGATGGGATGCTAGAACGGACGGGCGACGGGAGGTTAGCGGTGGCGGATCGGTGGCTGACGTTCGATTGCTACGGGACGGTCGCGGACTGGAACAGCGGCATGGGCGGCGCACTGACCGGGCTCGCCGGGGTTTCCGCGGCGGACGCCGGGCGGCTGCTGGCCGCCTACCACCCGGCCGAGCTGGAGATCGAGGCCGCCCCGCAGTGGCGTCCCTACCGGGAGGTGCTCGCCGCCGGACTGGCCCGGGCGGCGGAACGGGAGCAGGTGCGGCTGCCCCGCGGCGGCGAGGAGGCGTTCGTCCGGGTCTGGCCGGACATGCCGGTGTTCGAGGACGCCGGGCCCGCCCTGACCGCCCTGCGGGAGCGCGGCTGGCGGCTGGCGTTCCTGACGAATTGCGACGAGGACCTGTTCGCCACCACCAGGGACCGGCTGCCGGTGCCGGTCGACGCCTGGGTGACGGCCGAAGAGGTGCACAGCTACAAGCCGGACCTCGCGCACTTCCGGCGGTTCGCCGACAAGACCGGGGCGACTCCGGCCAACTGGATTCACGTGGCGAACAGCTGGATCCTCGACATCTTGCCCGCGGCCCGGATGGGGTTGCGCTCGGTGTGGGTGGACCGCGACCTGACCGGGCATCCGGCCAAGCTGGCGGACCGGCGGGTCACCAGCATGCGCCGCCTCCCCGAGGCCGTCACCGACGTCAGCGCCATCCCGCCCCGCGCCTGAGTCCAGGTTAACGAAAAAATAAGCGAATCTAGGGCCGACGTGAACGGAGTCGGTGTGCCCCTGGCAGTACGTTCTTGCGTACCCGGTGTGCCGACCGACTCCCCTCGGGCTGGGGCTACGGGCGGGCGACGCGGGTCAGCAGGGGCTGAGGGTGCAGGGGCTGCGGAGGGGGTCAGGGGCTGAGGGGGCCGGAGAAGGCGCCGCTGTCGGCGGTGCAGGCGGCGGCGGCGGTGATGCCGCCGTTGGACTGGGCTAGGCCGGATACGCCGGAGGGGGAGGCTGAGGCGGAGGGGCTGCGCCGGGGAGGACGCGCCTGGGGAGGATGACGCCGAAGAGGAGGAGCCGGGCGAGGAGGATCCGGATGAGGAGGAGGCTGGGGTGGAGGAGGCTACGGCGGGGGTGGCGCCTGACTGGGGGGTCTGGGGGGCTAGGCCGGTGAAGCTGGAGCCGAGGATCAGGTCGACGGTGCCGGGGGCGAGGCTGGGCACCCGCAGCGCGGTGACGTTGGTGAGCTCGGACTTGAGGGTGTTCACGGCGGCCATGTCGGCGGCCGAGCCGTACTCGATGACCGAGGTGGTGTAGGAGAAGTTCGGCGCGTCGCCGGTGCCGGTCACGCTGAAGCCGCGGCTGGTCAGGCCGGCCGCGGCCTGGCTGGCGAGGCGCGCGATGCCGGTTCCGTTCAGCACCTTGACCTTGACGTTGGCCGGGCTGGTGGTGAGGGCCTGGGCGCTGGCCCCGGGGGATCCTGGGGTGGCGGAGACCTTCGGCACGGTGATGTCCCGGGCGATGGCCGCGAACACCTGGCTGGCCTGCGGCTGCATGAGCTGGATGCGGTTGGCGTTCTGCGTCCAGGGCTCGTTCGGGGCGGTGATGAACTGCACGTTCTGGCCGGACAGGTCGCGGAAGCTCTGCCCGATGTGGACCAGGTCGGTGGCCGACATGCCGGCGTCGGTGGTCATCGAGGCGGCCGCGTCGCTGACCACGTTCAGCAGCCTGATCGGGTTGGACAGCAGGCCGCTGTGCAGGACGCCCTTGACCACCTGGGCCGACATGAACTGGTCACGCTGGATCCGCTCCAGGTCCGAGCCGTCGCCGAGATTCTCGCGGGTCCGCCAGAAGGCCAGCGCCTGGATGCCGCTGATGTGCTGCTCGCCCGCCTTGAGGTTCAGGCCGGACACCGAGTCGTTGACGTTGAAGGGCACGCAGACGTTGACGCCGCCGAGGTCGTTGACGACCTTGACAAAGCCGAGCAGGCCGATCCCGATGAAGTGGTCGATGCGGATGCCGGTCACCTGCTCGACGGTCTTCCACAGGCAGGTCGGCCCGCCGATCTGGAGCAGCGAGTTGATCTGCACGACGCCGGCCGGGTTGGCCTGCTGGCCGGTGTAGCCGGGGCCCTTGTCGCACTCGTACACCGGCACCATGGTGTCGCGCGGGATGCTGACCGCGGTGACCTGGTGATGGCCGGGCGCGATGTGCACCACCATGATCGTGTCGGTGTTGTTGGTCTGGTCGTGGCCGGCGTGCAGGATGTACTGCTGGTGCGGGGTCAGGCCGGTCCGGGTGTCATCGCCGTAGACCAGGATGTTCTGCGAGGTCGTGCTGTACACCGGCGGGCGGTCGCCGAGCGCCTTGGACGGCACCGTCACGCGGGTGATGCTGTCGTAGACGGCCCGGTACTTCAGGTAGACGCCGAGGGTGCCCGCCGTGACGATGACGACCGCCGCGACGGCAACCCACCGGAGCACGTGGCGCTTGCCGCCGGCTCGCGGCTGCCTCCGCATGAGTGACCTCCCCGCCGCGACTGGTGGGCCAGTCCTCTTGCAGAACGGTTCTTCGGTGTCAGTAGTTCCCAAAATGTTACCCAGCATCCCGCGTTTCATCCGCACCAGCACCTGCCCGGTAACCAGGCGGTAAGAGGGCGTCCGGGGATCAGGCCGGCGCCGGGGCCCCAGAAGGCGGACTGTCCGCGGATGCGGCGGCCAAACGACGCAAAGCAGCACGAACCAGGGCGGGGTCGGTGGTGGTCCAGAACGGGGGCAGCGTGGCGCGCAGGAAGTCGCCGTAGCGCGCGGTCATCAGCCGCGGGTCCAGGACCGCCACCACGCCGCGGTCGCTCATCGTCCGCAGCAGCCGGCCGGCGCCCTGGGCCAGCAGCAGCGCGGCGTGCGAGGCCGCGACGGACATGAAGCCGTTGCCGCCGCGGGCGGCCACCGCGCGCTGCCGGGCCGAGGCCAGCGGGTCGTCGGGGCGCGGGAACGGGATCCGGTCGATGACGACGAGCTGCAGCGAGTCGCCCGGCACGTCCACCCCCTGCCACAGCGACAGCGTGCCGAACAGGCAGGTCGGCTCGTCCTCGCTGAACTGCCTGACCAGCTGGGCGGTGGCGTCGTCCCCCTGGCACAGGATCGGCTGGCTGATCCGCTCGCGCAGCGCCCCGGCCGCCTCCTTGGCGGCCCGCATGGAGGAGAACAGGCCCAGGGTGCGGCCGCCCGCGGCCTCGATGAGCTCGGCCAGCTCGGTCAGGTAGGCCTCGGGGAGCTGGTCCCGGCCCGGTTGCGGCAGGTGGCGGGCCACGTACAAGATGCCGCTCTTGGCGTGGTCGAACGGCGAGCCGACGTCGAGGCCGGTCCAGGTCATCGGCCGCTCGTGCTCCTCGCCGGCGGGCTCCCACTCCCCGTGCGGCGGCAGGCCCCACTGGGTGGCGAGCGGGGCGAACGAACCGCCGAGGGCCAGGGTGGCCGAGGTGAGCGCCACCGTGCGCTGGGCGAACAGGCGGTTCCGGAGCACCCGGCCGACCTCGAGCGGCGCCACCCGCAGCGTGGGCGGCCGGCGGCCGTCGTCGATGAACGGGCGGTCCAGCCAGACGACCTCGCCGCGCTCGGTGATGTCCCGCTCGAACGCCTCCAGGATCCGGCCGGCCGTGCTCTGGAGGTCGTCGAGCGAGGCCACCGTCAGCCGGGTCGTGGCCAGCCGCTGCTGGTCCTCCTCCGGGGACGACGCGCTCGCCCGGACCGCGTCCGCGCAGGCCCCGGCCGCGTCGCGGACCTGCGCGAGCGTGGCGGCCAGGGTTTCCGGCAGCACGTCCATCCGGCCCGCGGGCGTGTCGCCGAGGTCGATGACGAGCGCGGCGGCGGCGTGGCGGAGCTGGTCGGCCACGGCCGGGGCCGCGCCCACGTCGGCGGCGGACTCGGTCAGCCGCCCGGCCCGCCGGGCGGCGGCGTCCGCGGCCGGCCCCGACAGCTCTCCCGTCGTGGCCGAGGTGACCCGGTCGACGAGGTCGTGGGCCTCGTCGATGATGACCGCGTCGTGCTCGGGCAGCACGTCCATCTCCGACGTCGCGTCGATGGCCAGCAGGGCGTGGTTGGTCACCACGATGTCCGCCTTGGCCGCCTCCGCCCGGGCCTTCTCAGAGAAGCACTGCGACCCGAACCGGCAGCGCGTCGCGCCGATGCACTCCTGCGCGCTGACCGAGACCTGGCGCCAGGCCGCGTCGGGCACGCCGGGCACCAGCTCGTCCCGGTCCCCCGTCTTGGTCTCCTCGGCCCAGTCGTGCAGCCGCTTGACCTGGCGTCCGAGCGGAGACGCGGGGCCAGAATCAGCCGGGTCGAACAGGACGTCCTGGGGGTCCTCGGCCACGCCGCCCTGCTGCCGGTTCAGGCACAGGTAGTTGCGCCGGCCCTTGAGGATGGCGAAGGACGGCTCCCGGTCCAGTACCGGCGTCAGCGCCGCGGTCAGGCGCGGCAGGTCGCGGTCGATGAGCTGGTTCTGCAGCGCGATGGTGGCGGTGGCCACCACGATATGGCTGCCCGTGGTGACCGCGTGCCGCACCGCCGGGACCAGGTAGGCCAGCGACTTGCCGGTGCCGGTGCCGGCCTGCACGGCCAGGTGCTCCCCGGTCTCGAAGGCGTGCCGTACCGCCTCGGCCATCTGGACCTGGCCGGGCCGTTCCGCGCCGCCGATGCCGTGGACGGCGGTGGCGAGCAGCTCACCGACGTCAGGCACGGACTTGCTGACTGAGGGGATTACACGGGGCACGTCGGAACGGTACCTCGCACCACCGTCAGCGACCACCCGGCGAGGCGCGGAGCAGGTGGGGGCGGCGTGTCACCTGGCTCGTTCGGTAGATTCTGGGGTTTGGAGCGGAAGGGGCAGCAGATGACGAGCGCGGACATACTGACAGACGGGTTCGGCCGGGTGCAGGAGAATGTGCACGCGGTGGTACGGGGGCTGACGAGCGGTCAGCTGGCGGAGCGCATCGCGCCGGGCGCGAACTCGATCGCCTGGCTGGTGTGGCACCTGACCCGGGTCCAGGACGACCACGTGGGGGACGCGTTCGGGGTGCCGCAGGCGTGGACCGAGTACGGCCAGCGGTTCGAGCTGCCGCTCGAGCCGCACGACACCGGCTACGGGCACACCCCCGAGCAGGCGGCGCAGGTCACGGTGGACTCCCCCGACCTGCTCACCGGGTACTACGACGCGGTGCACGCCCAGACGATCCGGCTGGTGGCCGGCGTCACCGACCCGGACCTGGACCGGGTGGTGGACGAGCGCTGGAACCCGCCGGTGACGCTGGGCGTGCGGCTGGTCAGCGTGATCGACGACTGCGCGCAGCACGTCGGCCAGGCCGCGTTCATCCGGGGCATCCTGCTCGGCTAGCGGCCGGCGCACGCTGCCCGCTAGGACGAGCCGGTCCTGAACACCGCGGCCAGCACCCGCAGGGCCAGCAGCGCGCAGATGACCAGCAGGCAGTAGCCGATGAACTGATACAGCCCGATAGCCGGGGTCATGGCCGGGCCGCCTTTCAGCGCGAGCAGCGCCACCGCCATGAACCCGGCGGTGGCCGCCAGGATGGTCAGCACGCCCAGCTGGACCCACCCGGTGATGACCTTGCGGTCCCGCTCGTCGGCCAGCAGCCGGACGTTCATGCTGAGCCGCCCGCCCTCGACCGCGGCCGCGATCCGGTCCACCCGCCGGGGCAGCCGGCGCAGCATCGGCAGCAGCGCCACGATCTCCTCGGCCGCCACGTCCTTGAGCGAATCCGGGCGCAGGCGCCTGGTCAGCTCGCTCTGGCCGAACCGCTCCGACTCGGCGACGAGGTCGAAGCCGGGCGAGAGCAGGGTCAGGCCGCCCTCCAGGGTGGACAGCGCCCGGAAGGTCGCCGCGAACTCGGGCGGGACGGCCAGCTCGTGCCGGGTTACCAGGCGGAACAGCTCGGTGAACAAGGTGATGTCCGGAGCGCGGCCGACGGCCAGGTGCCGGACCAGCAGCGCCCCGACCGACCGCTCCAGCGCCTGCTCGTCCAGGTCATCGGGCCGGGCGGTCACCTCGAGCAGGGCGTCGGTGAGCGCGACCGGGTCGCGCCGGTCCAGGGCGAGCAGCAGCCGCTGCAGCGCGGCGCGCAGCCCGGAATCCAGGCGGCCGACCGCGCCGAAGTCGATCAGCCCCAGCCGCCCGTCGTCGAGCAGCATGATGTTGCCCGGGTGCGGGTCGGCGTGGAAGATGCCGTCGATGACGATCTGCCGCAGCACGCAGTCGAGCAGGTCACGGGCCAGCCGCTCGCGGTCGCCGTCGGGGGGCGCGGCCTTGCTCAGGGCCGTGCCGTCGAGCCGCTCCATGACCAGCACCTTCTGGGTGCTCAGGTCATGGTGGACGCGCGGGATCACTACCCCGCGGCGCCGCGCTGGCGGCACTGGCCGCCGCGAGGTTGGCCGCCTCGATCCGGAAGTCCAGCTCCTCGCGCAGCCCGACGGCGTACC
Source organism: uncultured Actinomycetota bacterium (assembly GCA_963839095.1). Classification (GTDB taxonomy): domain Bacteria; phylum Actinomycetota; class Actinomycetes; order Streptosporangiales; family Streptosporangiaceae; genus Palsa-504. The sequence continues at coordinate 57,079 of CAWIUF010000040.1, forward strand.
CCTCGGCCAGCGTGGCCACGCCGATCGCCCGGGCCCACGCGGCCCGGGCCTCGGTGCGGCGGGCCAGCCGGGTGATGATGTCCAGGTCGCGCTCGGCCAGCTGAGTCACCCCGGGCCGGAGGACCTTGATCACGACCCGTTCGCCGGTGCGCAGCGTGGCCGCGTGCACCTGGGCGATCGAGGCCGAGGCGAGCGGCTCGCGGTCGATGTCGGCGAACATGGCGGTGCCGCCGAGCTCGGCGGCGAGGACCTGCTCGATCTGGTCCCAGGGCAGCGGGCTGACCCGGTCCTGGAGCCGGCCGAGCTCGGTGGTGAACTCCGGCGGCAGCAGGTCCCGGCGGGTGGACAGTCCCTGGCCGAACTTGACGAACACCACGCCGCTGCGGTCCAGGGCCTCGGTCAGCGACCGGGCCAGCCCCGCCGAGAACGGCCCGCGGGCCAGCATCGGCCCCGACCCCGCAGCGGGTGAAGATGCGCACGATCTGCCAGTACCGGCGGCTGCGGGCGCCCCGGGAACGCAGGCTGCGCGGCCAGGTGGCGGGCGGCGGGATGGTCCCGGCCGGGATGAAGGCCTGCCAGGTGACCAGGATGGCCATCGCCAGCAGCAGCCCGCAGGCCCAGGCGAGGGCGGCGAAGCCGAGCACCACGCCGTAGGCGAGCGAGGGCCCGCGGGCGCCGATATGCCACCCGCTGGCCAGGGCGAAGAAGATGGTGCTGGTCAGGGCCTGGCCGGCCAGGCCCGCGACGACGGTCCGGGACAGCGAGAAGCGGCTCTCGGCCAGCAGCCGGCGGGCGCCGTAGGCGAGCAGGGTGACGTCGACCGTCGCGCCGAGGATGAAGGTAAGCAGAGTCGAGATGGTCACGCGATCAGACTAGGCGGGGGGCAGCCAGCGCCAGCCGTCGTGTCCGGCCAGCTCGTAGGCCCAGGGAGGTTCGGCGCCACGGCGGGTGCAGGTCACTACCGAGGCGTAGACGGACGCCTGGGTGGCCGCGCGGACCAGCTCGGGGTCAGCCAGGTCCGCCCGGCCGTGGCCGTTGCCGGTCCACCAGGCGAGGAAGGCCCCGCCGAACGAGTCGCCGGCGCCGACGGTGTCGACGACCGGGGCGGCCGGGACGTCGACCTGGATCTTCTCCCCCGCGGTGAAGGCGCGCACGGGCGCGGCCCCGTCGGTGACCAGCACGCAGGCCGGCCCCTGGCCGAGCAGGTCGGCGGCGGCCGGGCCGGCGTCCTGGCCGGGGAACAGGTAGGCGAGGTCCTCGGTGCTCACCTTGACGACGTTGGCGCGGCGCAGGATCCGGCCGATCCGGTCCAGGTAGGCCTGCCGGGACGGGATGGCGCCGGGGCGGCAGTTCGGGTCGAGCATCACCAGGACGTCGCCCGGGGCCTGGACGGCCAGGCTCTCGATGCTGGTCCCGACCGGCTCCATGACCAGGCCGAGGGTGCCGACGTGCAGCGCCGTGGCGCCGGCGGGCAGCAGCGCCGCGGCCGGGCCGATGGCGGCCGCGGAGGTCTCGGCCAGGTAGAAGTGGTAGGCCGGGCACGCCGTCCGGGTCCACGTCCACCAGGGCCAGCGTGGTGGGCTCGTCGGACGGGTCGGCCACCGCGATCCGCACGCCGTTGCGCTCCAGGTCGGCGCGCATCAGCTGGCCGAAGCGGTCGCCGGACAGCCGCCCCAGGAAGGTCGCCGGCTGGCCGAGCCGGGCGACGGCGCGGGCCACGTTGAACGGACCGCCTCCCATCCGGGGATCGACGTTCCCGCCCTGGTCGACGATCAGGTCGATCAGGGCCTCACCCGCGACAGTGATCATGGGTCGAGCGTAGTGGCTAGCGGGCGGCGGTTATCAGGTCGCGCTGGTAGCGCTGGCACCACCGGCGGGCCCGGGCGGCCGTCTCGCCGATCAGGCGCCAGTGGTCGGCGAAGCCCTGGTGCCCGGCCGCGGCCGCCTCGGTGACGATCGCGTAGGTCCAGTCGTGGTTGGCTACCACCGCCTCGGCCACGCGGCGGCGGCCGGCCCGGTCGAGCCCGCTGGCGAGCAGGAAGATCCGGAACCGCTCGAGGGCGCGGCCGCGGCGGCTGTCGGTGATGTCCTGGTCGTCCTGGAGCGGGGCCCACAGGCGCGCGGCCGCGGCGAAGTCCCAGGCCGCCCCGCCCGGGCCGGCCAGGTCGAAGTCGATGAGCGCGACGGCCCGGCCGCCGCGGAACACCAGGTTGGCCGGGTGCACGTCGTTATGGCTGACCAGGCCGGTGCGGAACGCGGCCGGGACCGGCCGGGGCCACTGGTACCCCGACGGGTCGAAGGACGCGGCGGCGAGATGATAGCGGCGCACCAGGTCGGCCACGCTGACCAGGGCGGCGTCGGTGAGCATGTCCTCGGCCAGCGGCGGGACGGCGGCCTGGCCGTCGATGTAGGTGAGCGTCTCGGTGCCCGGGCCGGCCGCCAGGACCCGGGGGGCACCGTCGAACCCGACGGCCGCCAGGTGGCCGAGCAGGGCGTGGGTGGCCGGCTGGCAGGGCGCGGCCGGCCGGAGCACGGCCCCGCCGACGCGGATGACCAGGCCGCGGTTGGCCGTGCCGCCGGGCAGGGCGTGGGAGCAGTCAGCCGGCTGCGGCGGTACCGAGCATCGCTCGGGCAAGACTCGCGTGGGTGACCAGGCCATGGACAAGCCTCCCTCGGATCGCGGCGCAGACCGCGGGGCTCTTGGCGGTGCCGAAGGCGACCGCGAGGACGAACGGGATCCGCTCCAGGACCGGCCCGGGCGTCACGATCATGCGGCTGTCGAGCGGGGTCGCCACCGGGCGGCCGTCCGCGCCGACGAACACCCCGGCCAGCTCGGCGCACACCCCCAGCGCGGCCAGGGCCTCGCGCTCGTCTGGGGTGACCGCGTCGTAGATCGTGGACAGGCCCGCCGCCCAGGCGCCGATGGCGACGACGGCGATCGTCACCGACGGCAGCAGGGCGAAGGCGTCCGCGATGTCACCCTGGCGGCGGATCGCCCCGGCCGTGGCCGCGTCGTCCAGGATCATCGGGGCGTAGAAGACGTGCGCCGGGCCGCCGCCCACCCGGGCCACGCTGCGCACCAGGTCCAGCAGGTCCCGGCCGTCGGGGGGCGGTACCGCCCCGGTCATCTGGACGATCGGGCACGGCGGGATCTGGGTGAGCGAGGCCGTCAGCCCGCTCAGCGTGCGCGACCAGGACACGCCCAGCACGTCGGCGGGCGTGATCAGGTCCATCAGCGCCTGGCCCGCGGCCTCGCCCAGCCGGCGGCGCAGCGCCTGCTCGTCGTCGTCGTCGGGGAAGTTGAACACGAAGGCGTGCCGGAGCCCGAAGGCCGAGCACAGCTCCGCGGACAGGCCGACGTCCAGGTTGCCGCCGGGCAGGCCGATCTCGATGCGGACCATCCCCGCGTCGCGGGCGGAGTCGAGCAGCCGGGCCACCCGGAACCGGCTGATGCCCAGCCGGTCGGCGATGTCGACCTTGGAGACGCCTTCGAGGTAGTACTGCCGCGCTACCCGGGCTGCCAGGACCACCTCCGACGGCCGGTCTGCCGACAATCCGGCCATGTCTTCCCACCTCTGCCGTGCTGAGTGCCGCCGATCCGGCTGCTCATCTGAGCGCCTAAATCTCATATTTGCAGCTTTTCTTGACTTTGCCTAGGAACGGCGCTCACTGTGTGGATCAAGTCGTTCATTTGAGCGGAACGTTGCTCAAATGAGCGTACGTCGAAGCGTGCAGTCATCGCCGTACATCCCATGGATGCGGAGGTTCGTTTATGCGCTATCCCCGAGTCAGGCTCCGCGCGATCGGGGCCGTGGGCTGCGTGACCGCCCTGGCGGCGCTGGCCGCCTGTTCGAGCGGCGGCTCAGGCGGCAGTTCAGGCAGCAACAGCAATTCCGGCACGATCACCGTGGCCGTGGTGTCCAACCCCCTGATCACCGGCCAGATGATCCCGCTGACCACGTCCACGTTCGAGAAGCAGAACCCCGGGATCAAGGTCAAGTTCGCCACCTACACCGAGGGTGACCTGCGGGCCGCGATCGAGAAGAACGTCAGCACGCACAGCAACGCGTTCAACGTCGTCATGATCGGCCCGTACGAGGCGCCGCTGTTCGCCAAGAACGGCTGGCTGACCGACCTGTCCAAGCAGTACATCGCGAGCGACTCAGGCTACGACGCCGGCGACCTGCTGCCGCCGATCGCCAAGGCGCTGTCGTACAAGGGCGACCTGTACGCGGCGCCGTTCTACGGCGAGTCGTCGATGATGTTCTACAACAAGACCTTGTTCAAGGCGGCCGGGCTGACCATGCCCGCCAACCCGACCTGGGACCAGGTCCAGGGCTTCGCGGCCAAGCTCAACCAGCCGGGCAAGGTGGCGGGGATCTGCCTGCGCGGCCTGGCCGGCTGGGGCGACAACATGGCGGCGCTGGACACCGTGGTCAACACGTTCGGCGGCCAGTGGTTCGACATGAACTGGAAGCCGCAGCTCACCTCGCCCGCGTTCACGGCCGCGACCAACTTCTACGTCAACCTGATCCGCAAGTACGGCGAGTCGGGCGCGTCCAACGACAGCTTCAACCAGCTGCTGACGCTGTACGGCCAGGGCAAGTGCGCGATGTGGTACGACGCGACGGTCGCGGCGACCTCCATCGCCACCACCTACCCGGACGTCTACAAGCAGACCGGGTACGCCCTGGCGCCGGTCAACAAGACCAAGTCCTCGGGCTGGCTGTGGAGCTGGGCGCTGGGCATCCCGCAGGGCGTCTCCAACTCCGGCGCCGCCTGGAAGTTCGTGTCCTGGGCCACCTCGAAGCAGTACGACCAGCTCGTCGCGGCCAAGTACGGCTGGTCCGCGGTCCCGCCGGGCACCCGCACCTCCCTGTACAGCAACCCGCAGTACCAGGCGGCGGCCAAGCCGTTCGCCGACATCACGCTGCAGTCCATCAACTCGACCGACCCGGAGCACCCGACCCTGAACCCGGTGCCCTACGTCGGCGTCCAGTACGTCGACGTCCCGCAGTTCGAGAGCCTCGGCCTGACCGTCGGCCAGCAGATCGCGGGGGCGATCGCCGGCACGGAGAGCGTGAGCCAGGCGCTGCAGGCAGGTCAGTCGGCTGCCTCGCAGTACACCGCGGCGCAGCTATCCGGCGGTTAGCCGTGCCCTGGCGGGGCCCCGGATGGGGGGCCTGGGCCCCGCCAGCGGCCGTGGCCATCTGACGAGAAGGGCGTTTCCGTGACAGTAATCGAAGACCTGGCGCCGTCTCCCAAGGTCGAGCTCCGGCCGCGCGGGGTCAGCCGCCGGGAGCGGTGGCAGCTTCGCCTCCCCCTGCTGCCCGCGCTGATCTACACGATCATCGTGACCCAGATCCCGTTCCTGGTGACGCTGTGGTACAGCTTCCAGAGCTACTTCTGGAACACCCCCGCGCCCGAGCACTTCAACGGGCTGAGCAACTACAAGACGGTCTTCACCAACCCGGCCTTCCGCGGCTCGCTGGTGCGCTCGGTGGTCATGACCGCCACCGCCGTGATCGTCGCCATGCTCCTCGGCCTGGCCTTCGCGGTCCTGCTCGACCGCAAGTTCCTCGGCCGGAGCATCGTCCGGACGCTGATCATCACCCCGTTCCTGGTCATGCCGGCGGCGGCGGCGCTGGTGTGGGCCGGGCCGATGCTCGACCCGCAGTTCGGGCTGCTGAACTACCTGCTGCAGCCGTTCGGCGTCCACCACGTGGCCTGGCTGTCCACGCACGCCCTGGGCTCGGTGATCGTGGTGATGATCTGGCAGTGGACGCCGTTCATGACCCTGATCCTCCTGGCCGGGCTGCAGGGCCAGCCGCCCGAAACCCTGGAGGCGGCCAAGGTGGACGGAGCCGGGGCGTTCGCCACGTTCCGCGAGCTCACCCTGCCGCACCTGCGGCCCTACATCGAGCTCGGGGTCCTGCTCGGCTCCATCTACCTGATCAACGTGTTCGACGCGGTCCGGCTGATGACCAACGGCGGCCCCGGGACCTCCACCACCAACCTCCCCTTCTACCTGTTCCAGCAGGTGAACAACGCATTCGACATCGGCGGGGCGGCCGCGACGGGCGTGGTCACCGTCATCTTGACCATCATCGTGGCCACGTTCGCGCTGCGGATGTTCGCCCGGGTCTTCCAGTTCGAGGAGGCGTGAGCATGACCGCCGTGCCGCTGCGGGCCCGTGAACCCGGGCCGCAAAAGCTCCGCGAGATGGCGGGGAACGTGGGCTGGGGGGTCCTCGCGTGGGTGGTGGGGATCGCGTTCTTCCTGCCCGTGCTGTGGATGGTGCTGACGGCGTTCAAGCCGGAGTCGGCCGCGCAGACCTGGCCCCCCAAGTTCACCTTCTCCCCGACGCTGGCGGAGTTCCGCCTGGTCTTCTCGGGCTGGGGCCCTTACGTGACCCACTCGCTGATCGCGACCGCGGTCTCCACGCTGCTGGTGCTGCTGCTGGGCGTCCCCGCTGCCTACGCGCTGTCGGTGCACCCGGTCGGGCACTGGCGGGACGGGCTGTTCTTCTTCATCTCCACCAAGATGCTGCCGATCGTGGCCGCGATCGGCCCGCTCTACGTCATCGCCCTCAAGGCGCACCTGCTGGACAGCATCTGGCTGCTGATCATCCTCTACACGGCGATGAACCTGCCGCTGGCGATCTGGATGATCCGCTCGTTCATGCTCGAGGTACCGAAGGAACTACTCGAGGCGGCCCGGCTGGACGGCGCGGGCCGCATCAGGGAGATCAGCGGCGTGATCCTGCCCGTCATCTCGCCCGGGCTGGTATCGAGCGCGCTCATCTGCGTGATCTTCGCGTGGAACGAGCTTTTCCTCGCGCTCAACCTGACGGTCACGAACGCGGCGACCATGCCGATGTTCCTGATCAGTTCCGTCCCGCAGGAAGGGCTGTACCTCGCGCACCTGTCGGCGGCGGCGACAGTTGCCTCGGTCCCGGTGATCGCCGTGGGCTGGATCGCCCAGCGCTCGCTGGTCCGGGGCCTCTCGATGGGAGCAATCAAGTGAACTTCGGTGCCACACCGGGCGGAGGTCCCCGATGGCTCAGGTGAAATACGTCTCGGCGAGCCGCGTGTACGCGAAGGACGCGCCGCCCGCGGTCAACGCCCTCGACCTGGATATCAAGGACGGCGAGTTCATGGTCCTGGTCGGCCCGTCCGGGTCCGGCAAGACCACCGCGCTGCGCATGCTCGCCGGGCTGGAGCCCCTGGACGGGGGGCGGGTGGAGATCGGCGAACGGGATGTCACCTTCGTTCCCCCGAAGGACCGCGACATCGCGATGGTGTTCCAGAACTACGCCCTGTACCCGCAGAAGACCGTCGCGGAGAACATGGGCTTCGCGCTGAAGATGCAGGGCGTCCACAAAGACGAGCGCGCCCGCCGGGTACAGGAGGCGGCCAAGCTGCTGGACCTCGACGACACGCTGCTCACCCGCAAGCCGAAGGCCCTGTCCGGCGGTCAGCGCCAGCGGGTGGCGATGGGACGGGCCATCGTGCGCGAGCCCAAGGTCTTCCTGATGGACGAGCCGCTGTCCAACCTGGACGCCAAGCTGCGCGTGCAGACCCGCAGCCAGATCGCCGAACTGCAGCGCCGCCTCGGGGTCACCACCGTCTACGTGACTCACGACCAGGTAGAGGCGATGACGATGGGCCACCGGGTCGCGGTGCTGGCCGGAGGGCTGCTGCAGCAGTGCGACACGCCCCGCCAGCTCTACGACAACCCGGTGAACCAGTTCGTCGCCGGGTTCATCGGCTCACCCGCGATGAACCTGCAGAAGGTCCCGCTCGCCGAGGGCGGGGCCCGGCTGGGCGGGACCACCCTGCCGCTGCCGCCCGCCATCGGCACCACGGCGCGGCAGGCCGGCCTGAGCGAGCTGGTCATCGGCATCCGTCCCGAGCACCTGCACCTGGCGGACGGCACCGGGGACATCGCCGGCGAGGTGACCCTGGTCGAGGAACTCGGCGCCGACGCCCTGCTGCACGTGCGCCTGGCCGAGGACGGCGACCTGATCGTGGCCCGTACCGAGGGCCGCCGGACGCCGCCGCCGGGCCAGCAGGTCACGTTCCGCGTCCAGCCGGAAGACATCTTTGCCTTCCACCCGGAGACAGGGGCCCGCCTTGCGGCCTGAGCGACTGACGGAGGACTAAATGCGGGCCCTTGTGCTAGACCGTCCTGGCAGCTTCCGGGTGGCGGAGGTGCCGGATCCGGTGCCGGAGGCGGATCAGATCGTGGTGCGGGTGGAATGCTGCGGGATCTGCGGCACCGACCTGCACATCCTGGCCGGGGAATTCCCGCCGACCCCCTACCCCATCACGCCCGGGCACGAGTTCGCGGGCATCGTGGCGGCCCGCGGCGCGGAGGTCCGGCCCGACCTGCCGGTCGGCGCCCGGGTCGCGGTGGACCCGTCGCTGTACTGCGGGTACTGCCGGCGCTGCCGGGCCGGGCGGGACAACCTGTGCGAGAACTGGGCGGCGATCGGCGACACCGTCAACGGCGCGTTCGCCGAGTTCGTCGCGGTGCCCGCGGTGAACGCGTACCGGCTGCCCGACCAGCTCGACGGCCAGCTCGGGGCGATGGTCGAACCGCTGGCCTGCGCGGTGCACGGCATCCGGCGCCTGGGGCAGGCGGGGCCGGTATCCGCCGAGCCGGCCGTGGTGATCGGGGCGGGCACCATGGGCCTGCTGATGCTGCAGCTGCTGCTGCACGCCGGGGCCGGGCCGGTGGCCGTGGTGGACCGGGTCCGGGACCGGCTCGAGGTCGCGCGCAAGCTGGGCGCGGCCCAGGCCGTCACCGACGCCAGCGAGCTCGACGGGGCCCGGTTCGAGGTGGCGGTCGACGCCACCGGCGTGCCCGAGGCGGTCGAGACCGCCATCGGCCTGCTGGACCGGGGCGGGCGGATGCTGGTGTTCGGCGTGACGCCGGCCGAGGCCGCGATCCGGGTCTCGCCGTTCCGGGTCTACAACGACGAGATCACCATCACCGGCTCGATGGCCATCTTGCGCAGCTTCGGCGAGGCCGTGGACCTGCTCGCCAGCGGGGCGGTCGATCCGCGGCCGCTGCTCAGCGAGCCGCTGCCGCTGGAGGGGTACGGCGACGCGGTGGACCGGATACGCGCCGGACAAGGCATCAAGTGGCACCTCCGGCCGATATGATGTTCGCTGCGCGGCGAAGCCCAGCGGCCAGCCGCCCCTAGGGTCCAGAGACGCGGCCTGCTCTTTTTTCGCGTGGACAGAGCGGACAGATGGTGGTGGTACGTGTCTCAAGAGCGCTATCCGGTGCTGTGGATCGGCCAGGTAGCCGTGGTCACGCTGCCCGAGGAAATCGACGTGACCATCGCCGACTCGGTCCGGGAGGAGCTTCTCGCCATCCTGGACCGCGGTGCTGCCTTGCTGGTCGCGGATCTGAGCAAGACGGAATTCTGCGATTCCGCCGGGGTCAACGCCCTGGTACAGACGTACCGCCGGGCCAGCACGAGCGGGAATCCCATGCGGCTGGTCGTCAGCACGCCCTCCGTCCAGCGGGTGCTGTCGATCACCGGCGTCGACCGGCTGGTGGATATCTTTCCCAGCGTGGCCGCGTCGCTGGCGGGCGCGCCCGGCCCGGCCGGCCAGGTGCACCCGGCCGACGCCGCCACCGCCGATACCGACGGCGGCGCTTAGGAACGCCCTGCTCGCCTCACCCCTCCTCGAACGGGGGCGGCGGCTGCGGGGGCTCGCCGGTCACGCTGGTCACCACCGAGCTGGCGATGTCGCGGAGTTTGACGTTGCTGTTCTGCGAGGCGGCCCGCAGGATCGCGAACGCGCGATCCTGGATGCAGTGCTCCCTGGCCATGATGATCCCGAGGGCCTGATCGATGATCCCGCGGGAGGCGAGCGACGAACGCAACTGATCGATCAGCGCGGCATGCGACGCCAGCCTGGTGACCAGCGACAGGGCGCCGGAGGCATTGTGCGCGAAGTTCTCGGCGAGCCGCGCTTCGGCCGTGCCGAACGCCGAGGCCTCGCGCGCGTACAGGTTGAGGGCACCGACCGGCTTACCGTCGGTGTTCAGCGGCAGGGCCAGGCAGGACCGGATCCCGTGCGAAGCCGCCTGCGCCTCGAACTCGGGCCAGCGCGCCTTCTCGGCGGTGTCCTCGATGCGCACCATATGGCCGTCCCGCATGGCGTGCAGGCACGGGCCGTCATCGAGTTGGTACTGCACCTCGTCCACCCGCGCGGCGACGGGGTCGCTGCACGCCACGGTGAGCGGCCGCCCGTTCGGCTGCAGGGTCATCCCGCAGGACAGGCCGCCGCGGACCAGGCCGGCCGCCAGCACCGCCGTCTCGTGCAGGAACTCCTCCACGCCCTCGGTGCTGAGCAAAGCCTCGTGCAGTTGTCTGAGATTCTCGTCGGGGTTGAATTCCGCTATATGCGGTTCTTTCAGGGGTTCTCGCGTCATGGCGCCCGCCCCTCTACCCCTGGCCAGCCCCCTAAACGCTACTGTCACGTACAGCGAGTGACGGATGGTGCGGACATTAAGATGCCGGCCACGCAGGAGAACCAAAACGGCCGATTCCCCTAAAAGGAACCGGCCGTCTGAGCTGGGTGGGCGATACTGGGATCGAACCAGTGACCTCCTCGGTGTGAACGAGGCGCTCTCCCGCTGAGCCAATCGCCCGCCGCCGGGACTCGTCCCGGCGCTCCCATAGGTTAGCGCATCTTCGGGGTGCGCGGCACGCCAGCGCGCGGCGAACGGGCCGACGCGCCGGCGCGTACCTGGCGACGCACCGGCGAGCGGCCGCCGGCCCGGGCGGCCGTCACTCTGAGTAGCGGCCAAATCTTGCAAACGTGCGCATCGGAACGTCTTTAATTACGCTCAGTATTTACATTGAAACGCGTCGTAGATAAATGCGGGAGATGAGCGCGACAGGCTATGCAATCGGCTCGCCGGAACACTAAACTGCATCAACATCGGAGCCCGGACTGAACGGCATTTGTCCAGGTCAGGGCAATGATCAGAGCTCGTCTTCCGGATAGGAACGAAAGGCGCAAAACGGAGCGTGTAGCATCGGGGAAAAGTTCACCCTCCGTGCGCGTCTTCGTTGTCCGCTGGTCGCGTTGATTGGCAATGCCCGGGTCTCCGGGCCCCGGCTAGATAGGGGTGGGTAGGCGATGAACAGAAGTAGCAGCACCACGATCTCGGCCGAGCTCGGGCTTAGGCTCGTCGTCCCGCAGCAAACGATTGTCCCCCTTGTGGCCAGTATGTTCTACAGTGGCAGCGATCCCTACGCGGTGCGCATGGCGTTCCACGTCGGCACCGACGAGCCGGTCGAGTGGATCTTCGCCCGGGACTTGCTGGCAGCCGGGATCGAGTCGCGGCAGGGCGAGGGAGACGTGCATGTGTGGCCCTCCCCCGGATCTTGCGCGCACAGCGGCGACCTGGAGCTGACGGGGTCTCCCCAGCCCGGGGAAAAGGTCCTGAATATCGAGTTGTCGTCACCTTTCGGCCAGGCCCACTTCGAGGCGCCGGCCCAGGCGATGGCGGCGTTCCTGCGGCGGACTTACCAAATCGTCCCGGCCGGTCAGGAAAGCGGCCACATCGACATCGAAGCGGAACTGAACGACCTGCTGCGCAAGGCCTGACAAACCCACTCAGCGCCCCGGCCCACTCCCCCGTGGTGGGCCGGGGTTACTTTTCGTGACGAACGGCTTGGAAGCTCAGGGCAGGTCCACGCCGAAGGTGTCGGCCAGGCCGGTCAGCCCGGCCGGGGTGACGCAGACGCTGCGGCGGCACGCTGCCTTCCCCCGGCCGCGTTCGATCCAGCCGAGCTCGAACAGCCGGCTGAGGATGGCGGCGGCCAGGGCGCCGTTCAGGTGCCCGCGGCGCTGGGTCCAGTCGATGCAGGCACCGGCGAAGTGCCGGCGTGACCGCCGTACTTCGCCGACATCGATGCCGAACGAGCTCAGGACCCTCGCTCCGGCCCCGGTCACGTCGAAGCGTGAGGCGGGCGTATCAGCCCAGCTCGTTCGGCCGTCTTGTTCTTGATCTTGTGTGAGCAGGCCGTGGCGCAGCAGGCAGTCCAGCAGCTCCACCCCGGCCCGCCCGGCCAGGTGGTCGTAGCAGGTACGGGCCTGCGTCAGCGCGGCGGCCTCGCGGGACTGGCGCAGGCTGCGGACGGGCAGCGCCGGGCTGATCAGGCCGAGCGCCTCGATGGCCGTCGCGACCTCGTGGCCGGCCAGCCGGTAGTAACGGTGCCGGCCCTGCCGGGCGACCGCGATCATGCCGCCGTCGAGCAGCTTGGCCAGGTGGAAGCTGGCGGTCGCGGCGCTGACCCCGGCGAGCCGGGCCAGTTCGCCCGCCGCCAGCGGGCGGTCCGGCAGCAGCGCCCGCAGGATCGCGGCCCGGGTCGGGTCGGCCATCAGCGCCGCGGCGGGCGCGATGTCCGTATCGTAGGGCTGGCTCGGGCACTGCAGTCATAGTTCGACGCTAGCCCAACTATCTTTCAACCAGCATCGAAGCATGACCGATAACCCCGCCCGGCTCGTCGCCGAGGGCGTCGAGAAGTCCCTGTCCATCGCGATGACCTGGCACGCCTGGGATGGCCGCCCGATCGCCGGGACGGTCGACGGCCGCCCGAACGTGTGGACGCCGGCCAAGGCGCTGCGCCGGATCACCGACCACCTGATCGACCACCTGCACGAGGTGCAGGCGCTGCTGGCCGGCGCCGAGCCGCTGCCCGACGCGTGGCACGGCCGGTTCGTCACCTTGGATTCGGACTGGGCCCGGCTGACCGAGCCAGATTTCGACGAGGCTTCCTCCCGGCTGCGCCGGCTGGCCCGGACCTACCTGCTGACGTACGAAATGGCTGGTCCGGAGGCATGGGACGCTTCCCGCGACCCGGCCTGGACGCTGCGCGAGATCGCCGAACACGTGTCCGGAGTGTCGGCCTACGCGGAGTATGTCGGAAACTTGAGATGACGATGGGGAGGATTCCGAGTTTGCGTGAGCGGCAGGATCGGCTACAGTTCTCTTCGCACCCCCCGTTGGGGAATGCGGTGCGGACGTGGCTCAGCTGGTAGAGCATCACCTTGCCAAGGTGAGGGTCGCGGGTTCGAATCCCGTCGTCCGCTCTGAAGAGGGACCGCAGGGTCTGTTGCGGCCCTTTTTTCCTGTGGCGGAGTGGCCGAGTGGCTTAGGCAAGGGCCTGCAAAGCCCTGTACACGGGTTCGATTCCCGTCTCCGCCTCCACGGTTACACCGAGCGGGCCCGGCCTCATCAGGCCGGGCCCGCTCGTCTTTCGCCAGGGGTCAGGGGAAACTGGTGACGTCCACCGGGGTGGTGTTGGACGGGGTGGCCCCGCCGGTGGAGTTGACGACGTGCTCGATCACGCCGACTCCGCCCAGGGAGACGGTGAGCAGGTCGTGCAGGTGGATTCCGGAGCCGGTCGGGACCTCGAAGGCATGGTCCGCGACCACGGCCGGGTTCACGTTGAAGAAGCAGTAACTGCCCAGGCCGTAGGCGGTATGGCTGGTGACGTTCGGGGCTACCTCGTAGGCGGCGAAGCCGTCGGAGGCGCCGTTCATCCAGGCGGCCTGGTTCGGCGGGTCGTAGGGCATCTCGTTCTGGAAGAAGATGGTCTCGCCGCCGTTGCCGTTCCACTGCACGTCGTAATTCTGGTAATGCTCGACGAACAGGCCGGTCGCCAGCACGTTGGCGCCGTTCACGACCAGGCCGTGGGCGGCGGTGTTGACGGTCCAGCCGAAGGTGCCCGAGTTGCCGTGGTCGGCGCGCCAGGCCCAGATGTCGTCGACCAGGGTGTTATTGGCGTTCACGACCAGGCTGTTGGTGGCCTGGCCGGCGATGTCACCGCCGATGCGGAAGAACGTGTCCTGCACCGAGATCGGGTTGCTCGCGTGGCTCACGGTCGAGCCCTGGGTGCCAACGGTCAGCAGGGCATTGGAGTTGGTCGTGCCCGCGTCGAACAGCAGTCCGTCGATCCTTACCCCGTCCACGTTGGCGACCTGCATGGTGTTCACGCCATTGGTGCGGGATCAGCGTCGGGAAGCCGATGCCGAGCACGACCGTGTTCGGGTTGGTGACGTTGATCGTCTGGTTGATGGTGTAGACACCGGGGGTGAAGAACAGGTTGCAGCCCTGGGCCAGGGCGGCGTTGATCTGCGCCGCGGTGTTCGAGGGGGTCGCCACGAAGAACTGGCTCATCGGCAGCGACGTGCCGGGGGTCGGGCCGCCGGCCCAGCTGGCGCCGGACGCGTTCGTCCGCAGGCTCGGCGTGAACACGTGGTAGTTGCCGGCCGAGTCGACGTAGAGATACGGGACGTCGCGCGCGGTCGGGGTGGTGGCCAGCGTCGTCATCGGCGGGCTGGGGAAGCTCTGGGCGGGCGCGCCGGTCACGCCGGAGAACACCATGTTCCAGACCGAGCCGCTCCAGCTGCCGAAGTTGCTGTCGGCGGAGTACCACTGCTGCTGCGACACGCTCGACACCTGCCCGGAGACCTTGGTGTCGGCGATGTAGCCGCCGCTGGCGAAGCCGTTGCTGGCCGGGAAGAGCTGCAGGCCGCCGTGCACGTCGACCCGGCGGAACGGGCCGGCCTGGGCCACGGCCCAGCGGTCGTTCCCGGCCGACGGGTTGATGGCCAGGTTCTCGGCCGACCGCCAGAAGTTCTGGGTGGCGTTGCCGGTGCCGTCGAACGCGTCGACGGTCACGTCACCGTTGATCGTGACGTCATCGGGGTTCTGACCCAGGCCCTGGATCGAGGTGTAGTAGCCGATGTTGGCCTCGGCGCTGTAGGTGCCCGGCTTGAACAGCAGCGCGAACCGCTGGCTGCCGAACTGGTTGAGCTTCTGGGTGTTGAAGACGTTGTTGAGCGTGGTCTGGATGCTCGCGCTGGACATGCTGGGGTCGAAGATGTCGACGTTCGGTCCGAAGTTGGGCGTGTTGGACTGCCCGGTGCAGCCGGGGCCGGTGGTGCTGGCCGCGAAGACCTGGAACTCCCAGAGGGAGTAGCCGTACTGGGTGCCGCGGGCGGTGCCGTACATGCGGATGTAGCGGCCGGTGCCGGTGACGGGAGGGTCTGGGTGCCGCCGGTGCCGGTGGTGGTGGAGTAGATCGTGGTCCAGGTCGAGTTGTCGGTGGAGATCTGGATCTGGAAGGCCTTGCCGTAGGCGGTCTCCCACTGCAGGGTGACCTGGCAGATCGACTGGCTGCTGCCCAGGTCCACCTCGAGCCACTGCGGGTCGGAGAAGGCGCTGGACCAGCGGGTGCCGGTGTTGCCGTCCACCGCGTTGGAGGCGGGGAAGCTCGCGTTCTCGGTGGAGGAGGCGGTGGCGGTCTTGCCCTGGGCGATGTTGGTGGTCCCGCAGGTGGCGGCCGATGCGGTCGGGGCCTGGGCGAGCGGGACGAGCGCGGTGAGGATCAGTGACGCGCCGGCGAGCGCACGGGTGAGCAGGCGGAGGGGCGGGGCGAGAGGCATGGGCAACGGCTCCTGGACTAGTGGCACCCCAGACTGGACGGGCCCTGAACCGCCCGCGTTTGGGCTGGTCAGGGTTGATACAAGGCTTAGTTAATGGCGTAACTTAACTGTTCCGACACAGACCGTCAAGATCTTGCTACGAATGTGCGCGGATGTGACGGGATGGCCGGATGACGCCCTGCGACCGGTATAAACATTTCGTGAACGGCTTGTTATAAGGTCGAATCAGCCGGAGGCCAGTTGGGGGAAGCATGCGCGAGCGACGGCGGTGGACCGTTCGTGACCTGCGTCGCGACAATCGCGCGGTGCTCTTGTCGTCGCTGTTCTTCGAGCAGCCGCTGAGCCGCCCGGACCTCAGTGCCGCCACCGGGCTCAGCCCGGCCTCGGTCAGCAACGTCGTCCGCGAGCTGATCGACGAGGGCATCGTGGTCGAGGCGGGCTCGGTCGACTCGGACGGCGGGCGGCCGCGGGTCCTGCTGCAGGTGAACCCGGACTACGGGTACGTCATCGGCGTCGACGTGGGCGAGATCCGGGTCCGGGTCGAGCTGTTCGACCTGACCATGGCCGAGCGGGCCAAGGTCGACTACCCGCTGGACCCCCGGCAGCACGATGTCGCCGTGATCGTGGAGGCGATCCTGGCCGGGCTGGACGAGGTGCTGACCCGCAGCGGCGTCAGCCCGTCGGCCGTCCTGGGCGTCGGGATCGGGGTTCCCGGCATCGTGGAGAACGGGCCCGACGCCCGCGTGCACGGGCAGAGCTACGGCTGGGACGCGGTCCCGCTGGAGCGGCTGCTGCGCGCCGGGACCAGCCTGCCGCTGCACATCGACAACGGCGCCAAGACGATGGGCCAGGCGGAGCTGTGGTTCGGCACCGGGCGCGGAACCCAGCACGCCGTCGTCTGCCTGATCGGCTCGGGGGTGGGCGCTTCGATCATCGCCCACGGCTCCTCGCACCGGGGCTCCACGTCCAGCGCGGTGGAGTGGGGGCACACCACCGTGATCGCGGGCGGCCGCACCTGCCGGTGCGGGGCGCGCGGCTGCCTGGAGGCCTACGCCGGGGCCGAGGCCATCCTGGACCGGTACGGCGACGCCTTTCCCGGCCTGGACCAGGAGTCCGCGCTGGCCGCGCTGATCGACCTGGCCTCGACGTCGTCCCGCGCGGCCGAGGTGCTGGATGAGGCCGCGCTCTACCTCGGCGTCAGCATCGGCAACCTGATCAACTTGTTCAACCCGGAGCGGATCATCATCGGCGGCTGGGCGGGCCTGCTGCTGGGCGAGCGGATGCTGCCCGCCATCGAGGCCGCGGCCCGCGAGCACTCGCTGCGCTACTCGTTCGCCCAGACCTCGATCGAGCTCGGCCGCCTGGGACCGGACGCCGTCGCCCTCGGCGCCGCCACGCTGCCCATCGAGGAACTGCTCAGCGGGATGGCGTTCCCTGCCACCAGGAGCGACCGCCCCGCCAGCTGACGCGCGCGCCTGGTCGAGTGCGCCTGGTTGAGTGCGCCTGGTTGAGTGCGTCGAGCGGATCGTAGACCGCCTCCGTCCGGCGGCTCATTTGGAGTCGGTGTGCCCCTGAGTACCTTCTTCGGTACCCCATGTGCCACAGGGTCCCTGGAGGCGGCGTTAACACTATTTTCCTTTTGTGCGACCTTGACGGGGCTTGTGGGAGTAGTTACGTTGCGCTTTGAAATAAGTCTTGGAGCAAGTCATTTCGCAGTCGGCGGAAGGGACGGTCATGAGTCTTACCTTGCGCAGGCAGTCGCGCCGCCGGGTCGTCGCCGCCCTGGTCGCGGCGCTCAGCCTGGTGGGCGGACTGCTGGTCACCGAGCTGACAGCTGGCCCGGCGGGCGCGGCCGGCTGCGGCACGGCCAATATCGCCCAGGGCAAGACGGCGACGGCGTCGTCGCTGGAGAACGCGACGTTCCCGGCTTCGAACGCGGTGGACGGGAACACCGGGACCCGGTGGTCCAGCGCCTTCTCAGACCCGCAGTGGCTCGAGGTGGACCTCGGCTCGTCGCAGGCCATCTGCCAGGTCACGCTGGACTGGGAGGCCGCCTATGCGACCGGGTTCCAGATCCAGACCTCGACGGACGGATCGACCTGGGCCACCATCTACTCGACCACGACCGGCACCGGCGGCGTCCAGGCCCTGAACGTGTCGGGCACGGGGCGGTACGTCCGCATGTACGGGACCACCCGGGCCACCCCGTACGGCTACAGCCTGTGGGAGTTCCAGGTCTACGGCAGCTCGTCCGGCGGCGGCGGTGGCGGCTCGGGTGGTTCCGGGGCACCGCCCGCTTCGTTCTGGGGGAACACCAGCGCCATTCCCGCCGCCCGTAACGTCGTGGAAGTAGCCGTGGTGAACCAGACCAACGGCCAGTACCCCGATAGCCAGGTCTACTGGAGCTTCAACGGCCAGACCGAGTCCATCGCCCAGCAGCCCTACATCGACATGCCGGCCAACTCGGCCGGGAGGATGTACTTCTACCTCGGCACGCCGAACGGCCCCTACTTCGACTTCATCGAGTTCACCGTGGGCGCGTCCTCGATCAACGTGGACACCACGCGGGTGGACCGGTTCGGCCTGAAGCTGGCCCTGCTGCTGCACGGGCACGACGGATCCAGCCAGGAGGTCGGCGACAGTTACGCCACCTTCACCGAAAGCCGCGCGGCCACGTTCCAGCGGTTCGAGAACTTCGTGCCCGCCGAGTTCAAGGAGCTGGCGACCGACAACGCGCCCTACGGGATCCCCTCGCCGGGCAATGATCCCGCCTTCCAGCCGGGCGGCGCGCACGCGAACTACTTCACCAGCTATGCGGCCGCCGAGGGTGACACCGCGGATTCCACCGCCCAGATCTTCGGCTGCGGCGGCACGCTGTCCGCCAATCCGGTTCTGTGCGCCGGCCTGAACCGGCACGTGGCGCAGCTGCCGGCGGCGCAGCAGTCCAATCCGGCCAACTTCTACCAGGCCGCCCCGGCGAACTACTACGCCGAGTTCTGGCACCAGAACGCCATCAACGGCCTGGCGTACGGCTTCCCCTACGACGATGACGCCGGGCAGTCCTCGGACATCTCGGTGGCCAGCCCCCAGTACATGGTGGTCGCCGTCGGCTGGTAGCCGGCGCCTAGGTCAGGCCGGGGTGGATGAGGCCCGCTTCGTAGGCCAGGACCACGACCTGGACCCGGTCGCGCAGGGCGAGCTTGGACAGGATCCGCCCGACGTGGGACTTCACCGTCGCCTCGGAGACGAACAGGGAGGCCGCGATCTCGGTGTTGGACAGGCCCCGGGCCACCGCGATGAGCACCTCCCGCTCGCGTTCGGTCAGCGCGGAGAGCTGCGGGAAGCGCTGGTCCCGCTGGCTCGGGGGAACCGGCAGGACCTGGGCGTACTCCTCCAGCAGGCGGCGTGTCACCCGGGGGGACACCACCGCGTCGCCGGCCGCGACGGTCCTGATGGCGGCGACGAGCTCGCCCGGGCGCACGTCCTTGAGCAGGAAGCCGCTGGCACCCGCCCGGAGCGCGCCGAAGGCGTACTCGTCCAGGTCGAAGGTGGTCAGGACCAGCACCTTGGGCAGCGGCCCGGCGGCGGTGATCCGCTGGGTGGCCTGGATGCCGTCGGTGCCCGGCATCCGGATGTCCATCAGCGCCACGTCCGGGGTGTGCCGCCGCGCGAGCTCGACGGCTTCCTCGCCGTTGCCCGCCTCGCCGACCACCGTCAGGTCGCCCTCGGCCTCGAGGATCATGCGGAAGCCGCGGCGCAGCAGCGGCTGATCGTCGGCCAGCAGGACGGAGACGCTCACCCGGCCCGCCCGAGGGTCGCCTCGACCAGCCAGCCCGCCGGGGCGTCCGGGTTGGGCCCGGCCCGCAGCGTGCCGCCGTGCAGCGCGGCCCGTTCACGCATGCCGTCGATGCCGTGCCCCCGGTGCCCGCCGTCGGCGCGGGGCGGATCCGGCGCCCGCGCCGAGCCGTCGTCGGTGACCCGGACCCGGACCTGAGGCCGGCGGTAGGTGATGGTGACCGCCGCGCGGCCGGCCGCGGCGTGGCGCAGGGTATTGGTCAGCGCCTCCTGGACGATGCGGTACGTGGTCAGCTCGGCCGCGGCGCCGAGCGGGAACGGCGTCCCCTCCACGGTCAGGTCGACCGGCAGGCCGGTCGCCCGGATCCGCTCGACGAGCGCGCCGAGGTCGCCGAGGCCGGGTTGCGGCGCCAGGCCCGCGGCGAGCTCGTCGGTGCGCAGCACGCCGAGCATCGCCCGCAGGTCGGCCAGGGCCGAGCGGGCCACCTCCGAGGCCTCGGTCATCGCCTCGGTCCCGCGGGCGGGATCGGCGCGGCCGACGACGGCGGCGGCATCGGCCAGCGTGATCACGACCGACAGGCTATGGGACACGATGTCGTGCAGGTCCCGGGCGATCCGGGTCCGCTCGGCGGCGGCCGCGATCACCGCCTGCTGGTCCCGCTCGACTTCGAGCCTGCGGGCACGCTCGTCCATCCAGTCCAGGTACCGGCTTCCCGACCCGGCCGCCAGGCCGGCGAACAGCGCCGCCACCACCATGGCGGACAGGAAGAGCAGCGAGCGCGGCGCGGTGCCGGCCGGCTGCCACTTGACCGCCGCCATGGCGGCGCCGGCCTCGAGCACGACGGTGGCGAGCAGGGCGCGGATCCGCGACTCGTGGGCCGCCACCGTGTACAGCGCGACCAGCAGGGCGGCGTCCCCGAGCAGCGGGTAGCCGCGCAGCCACTGGACGAGCGCGATGCCGCTGCTGACGACGAAGACCGCGGACGGGTACTGACGGCGGGCGACCAGCACGAGAATCAGCGCGGTCTGGATGATGGCCGGATCGCTGCCGGAGATGCCCGACCAGGCCAGCCACAGCGAGCACGAGGCCAGCAGCAGCGCGGCCAGCAGCACGTCGGTGGCGAGCGGATGGGTCCGCATCAGCCGGCGGCCCCGGCCGAACAGGCCGCGGGAGATCTCGTCCGGCAACTGCTCGCCCGGCCCCTCGCGGGCCGGCTGTGCCCTGGCCCCTAGCGGGGCGGGGAGCCTGGTCGTGATGCCCATGCGTGCCCTTCGTCCGCGCCTACCGGCAGCGTACCCGTCCGGTTTCCGCCAGCTGCTGGAGAGCTGGCGCATTGTCGCTGGTAGGGGTGGCTATACGGGCTCGCTATCAGACCTGAGGATGACGCCGCCGGACCGGATTTCGTCCTCCGGGAGGTCCCGCTGGCCGATGGCGGCAACTTACTGTTGGCTGGCGTCGTTATTCCCTTGGAGGCTTGTTGACCGCGCATTCCCGCCCGGCTGGATTTCGGACCTGGGCCAGCCGGACCGGGATGCTGTTTCCCGAGCCGATCGCCGCGAAGGTGCCCGAGGTCATCTTCCTGTTCTGGGTGATCAAGATCCTGACCACCTGCGGCGGCGAGGCCGTTTCCGATTACCTGGCCGAGGGCAGCAGGCCGGTCGGGGCCGTGGTGGAGGCGGGCCTGCTGATCATCGCGCTGACCTGGCAGTTCAGGACCCGGCGCTACGTGGCGGCCGCCTACTGGTCGCTGGCCTACGCCATCGCGATCTTCGGTACCGGGGTGTCGGACGCGCTGCACCTGTTCATCGGCATCCCGTACGCGGGCACCACCCTGCTCTGGGCGGCAGTACTCGCGCTGGTCTTCTGGCTCTGGTACCGCAGCGAGGGCACGCTGTCCATTCACAGCATCGTCACCCGAAGGCGCGAGGCCTACTACTGGTCCGTGGTGTTCGCCACCTTCGCGCTCGGCACGGCCCTCGGCGACTTCACGGCCAGCGTTCTGGGCCTGGGCTATCTCACGTCCGCGATCATGTTCTTGGTCATCATCGGGATTCCCGCCCTGTTCTGGTCCCGGTTCGGGCTCAATGCGATCGCGGCCTTCTGGTTCGCCTACGTGGTGACCCGTCCCCTGGGCGCGTCATTCGCCGACTATTTCGGCCGGGCGCGCTCGCTGAGCGGCGCGGGCTTCGGGTCCGGCAAGGTCGCCGTCATCGTGGTGATCGCCGTGGCCCTGGGTGTCAGCTACCTCGCCGTCACGCGCCGCGATGTCCAGCGGCCCGATACCGACGGCAGCGACCCGCGGGCCGCCTCGGAAATGATCTCAGGCCGGTCCGCGCATCACGGTTAAGAATGGCCCCGTGGGTATGTAAACATCATGGTCAGGATAAGGCGCTGGGTCATCGGCAAGCGCAAGAAGGTCGTTTGGTCAGAACCGCAGCTTCCGCCCTTCATCAAAATCAACCCGGACAGCCCTCCGGGCTCAGGTGAAGGGCTCCAGCCTGGTGATATGTCGATGGGCGCGGCCGCGGAGGAATTCCTCAAGCTGGACGACGGGGACGGCGAGCCCGCAGCAGCTGGCCGTTACCGCGGGCGCGGTAGACCCGGCCTGCTAGGCGAGTTGCGCCCGGACGGCCTCCAGCGCCAGCTTGATGTTCTCCACCGAGTTCGCGTAGGAAAACCGCAGGAATCCCTCGCCGTACGGGCCGAACGCGGACCCGGCCAGCGCCGCCACCCCCGCATCGGCCAGCAGCCTGGCCTGCAGGCCGGACGAGGTCTGCCCGGTCCCGGTGATGTCAGGGAAGGCGTAGAAGGCGCCCTGCGGCTCGAGGCAGCTGACGCCGGGAAGGTCGTTGAGCCCGGCCACGACGATGTCCCGGCGGCGGCGGAATTCCGCCACCATCGCCTCGACCGGATCCCACGGGCCTTCCAGGGCGGCGATGGCGGCGTACTGGCTGAACGCGGACGTGCACGAGACCGAGTTGATGGCCAGCCGGGTGACCGGCTCCACCAGGGCGGGCGGGAACACGCCGAAGCCGAGCCGCCAGCCGGTCATCGCGAAGGTCTTCGACCACCCGTCCAGCAGGATCGTCCGGTCCGCCATCCCCTCGACGTCGAGCACGCTGGCATGGCGGGGGGGTACGGGGGGTCCTCCCCCCGGGCTGGCACTGCTCTGGCCGTACTGGATGGCCCAGTACACCTCGTCGGTCAGCACGATGAGGTCGTGCCGCATGGCGATGGCGGCGATCTCCTCGCAGTCCTTCTGGGTAAGCGCGCTGCCGCACGGGTTGTGCGGCGAGTTGATGATCAGCAGCCTGGTCCGGTCGGTGATCAGCCGCTCGAGCTCGTCCGTGTCGATGCGGAAGCCGTTGCGCTGACGCAGCGGGACGGGAACCGGCACCGCACCGGCGAACGAGGTGATGGACTCGTACATCGGGAAACCGGGGTCGGGATAGAGCACCTCGTCGCCCTCGCCCGCCAGGGCGAGGATGGTGAAGAACATGATCGGCTTGGCCCCGGGCGTGATGACGACCCGGTCCGGCGTCACCCGCATCCGGCCGGTCCGCTCGAGGAAGGCGGCCACGGCCTGGCGCAGCGGCGGGATGCCGGGCGCGGGCACGTAGTGGGTGGCGCCCGCGTGCAGGGCCTCGACCGCGGCCTCGACGATGTGCGGGGCGGTCGGGAAGTCCGGCTCGCCGATCTCCAGGTGGATGACCTTCCCGCCGGCGTCCTCGATGGCGCGGGCCCGGGCCAGCACCTCGAAGGCGGACTCGGTGCCGAGGTTGGCCATGCGGTCGGCGAGCCGGATAGCTGTCATGGCCCTGATGATAAGTCTGTGACCGTTTGGCGGTAAGAGGCGGGAGTGCCTGGCTAGCCAGCTAGCAGCGGCGCCATCCGGGTCAGGGCTTCCCTCAGGTTGGGCTCGGAGGTGGTCTCGTGCGCCTCGGGCAGGGTCAGCCAGCGTAGCTGCGCGTCCGGGGTCTCCGGGCGCACCGCGTCCGGGTCCCCGGTGGCCATGAAGAAGCGGACGTCGGCGTGCTCGTGGGCCGGCTCTCCCTTACCCGGGGGAACACGGACGATCACCACCTGCCTGATCGCGGCGTCCGGCCACGGCACCAGGTCGGCCAGGCCGGTCTCCTCCTCCGCCTCCCGGGCGACGATGGCGAGGGGGTCGGTCTCGCCCGGGTCGCCGTGCCCGCCGACCTGCAGCCAGGCCTGCTGACGCTGGTGCCAGCGCAGCAGGACCCGGCCGGTAGGCGGGTGCGCGATCAGCGCGGACGCGGTGACGTGGAGCGGCAGGTCACGCCGGTAGGGATCGCCGGCGGTCTCGAGCAGCGCCCGCAGCCGCCGCACGTCGGCCGTCTCGGCGTCGCCCTCGGGGTGGTACTGGTCCAGGAGCTTGGTCAGGTCAGGCACCGAACAAGTATGGCGGGCGCCCGGTCACGCCCGGGGTGCAGGCGAAGATGTCGCCGGCCTGGGGCTGCGCGGCCACCTCGGCAGGGGTGAAGTTCTCCCGGGCGGTGGTGATGTAGAGGGTGCCCAGGTCCGCGCCGCCGAAGGCGGCCGAGGTGACCTGGGTGACCGGGAGCTTCACCACCGTGTCCAGGCGGCCGTCGGGCGTGTAGCGGCGCAGTTCGCCGGAGCCCCACACGGCGAGCCACAGGCCGCCCTCGGCGTCCAGGGTCAGGCCGTCGGGCAGGCCGCCGGAGACCGGGACGAACTGGCGCCGGCCGGAGAGCGCGCCGGTGCCGGGGTCGGTGGCGAACAGGTCCACTCCCCCGCCGTAGCTGTCCGCGAAGTAGAACGAGCGGCGGTCATCGGTCCAGTCCAGGCCGTTGGAGAGGCCGATGCCGCCGAACAGCTCGGTGACCGAGCCGTCGGGGGTGACCCGGTACAGGGCGCACGGCGGCCCCTTGTCGGCCAGCGTGCAGGTCCCGGCCCACATGTTCCCCCACGGGTCCGGCTTGCCGTCGTTGAACCGGAACACGTTCCCGTCGACCGCGAAGTCACCCAGCCGCCGCAGGTCCGCGCCGTCGTCG
Organism: uncultured Actinomycetota bacterium; assembly: GCA_963839095.1. GTDB lineage: Bacteria > Actinomycetota > Actinomycetes > Streptosporangiales > Streptosporangiaceae > Palsa-504. The sequence continues at coordinate 81,399 of CAWIUF010000040.1, forward strand.
CCGGCCAGGGCGAAATGGTCGGACAGCGCGAGCACCAGGCCGCCGTCGCGGGTCAGCCCGGCGGTGCCGAGCTCGCCGCCGGTCTCGAACCAGGTGTGCGCGGCGGTGGCCGGGTCGAAAGCGTGCACCTGCCCGCGCAGGATGTCCACCCAGCGCAGCTGGCCGTGGGCGGCGTCCCAGAACGGTCCCTCGGCCAGCTCGCACTGGGCCGGGACCGCGATCTCGGCGTCCAGGGTTCTCGTCATGGCGCGCGCCTCCTGTCGTTTCGCGTTCCTCACCAGTACCACACGGTCAGGTGATGCCCATGAGGTGGATCCAGTGGCGGATGCATTCGGCGAAGAAGGCCTCGCGGTCGCCTGGTTCCTCGCCGACCACGCTGTGCAGCTGACCGTAGAGCTCGAACGAGACGACGCCGAACAGGTTGGTCCACACCATGAGCGCGCGCTGGACGAGCGGGGCGGGAACGCCGGGCGGCAGGTAGGACCGGATCGGGGCGAGGGCGGCGGCTACGGGCTGAGCCTCGGCGTCCCTCATGTCCGCGTCCGGGATGCGGCCCGCGAGCGCAGCCTCGACGACGATCCCGAGCAGCAAGGCGGTGACCCGGGACGCGGGCCGCACGGTGTCGGCCGGGGCCACGTAGCCGGGCACGGGTGAGCCGTAGATCAGCGCGTACTCGTTCGGGTGGGCCAGTGCCCAGGCCCGGACCGCCGCGCAGACGGCGGTGAAGCGGGCGGCCAGGTCGCCGCGGCCGACGGCCGCCTCACCGGCCTCGGCGGCGGCCCCGAGCGAGTCGTAGGCGTCGATGATGAGCCGGGTCAGCAGCTCATCGCGGCTGCTGAAGTAGCGGTACAAGGCGGATGAGGCCATGCCGAGGTCCCGGGCGATGGCCCGCAGGCTCAGGGCCGGGGCGCCGTCGGTCGCCAGGTAACCCCGGGCTGCCTTCAGGATTTCCCCGGTGATCTCCGCCCGGGCGCGCTCGCGGGCCGTTCGCGGCGCTGATGGCGGCCCTCCAGCCTGGCTGGCCTGGTCGTTCACGTCGCTCATCCGCCGATGATCGCACGAAATCGAGATCGGCGGCAACAATTGAGAGCAGTGCTCTTGTTTTTCGGCCAGGATCACCTACTATCAAGACGAGAGCACTGCTCTCTAATAAGAGCGACAGTCACTTGGAGGCTTCGATGGGCGAATCAGATCTAGTCATCGGCGCGGGCGTGATCGGCGGCCGGGTCGCCCAGCTGCTCGCCGGCCGCGGAGATCGTGTCACCGTGGTCAGCAGGCGCGGCGCTGCCCCGGAGGGGTCCGGCGCGGCGGACGGGACTCCCGGGGTCACTCACGTGGCCGCCGATGCGGCGGACGCGGCGGCGATGGCCCGGCTGGCCGAGGGGGCCTCCGTCATCTACAACTGCGTCAACCCGCCGTATCACCGCTGGCCCAGCGACTGGCCGCCGATCGCCGCCAGCGTGCTGGCCGCCGCGGAGCGCAGCGGGGCGGTCCTGGTGACGCTGTCGAACCTGTACGGCTACGGCCCCGCCGCTCGCTCCCTGGGCGCCGGCGCGTACGACGAGGCGCATCCGATGACCGAGGCCACGCCGCTGGCCGCGACCGGGCCCAAGGGACGGATCCGGGCCCGCGTCTGGCAGGACGCGCTCGCCGCGCACCAGGCCGGGCGGGTCCGGGCGACCGAGGTCCGGCCCTCCGATTTCGTCGGTCCCGGCGCGCAGAGCGCGCTGGGCGAACGGGTCCTCGGGCGAATCCGCCGGGGCCGGGGAGTCTCGGTACTCGGCCGGGCCGACCAGCCGCATACCTGGTCGTTCATCGACGACGCGGCCCGGATGCTGGTGGTGGCGGGCACCGATGCCAGGGCCTGGGGACGAGCCTGGCACGTGCCGTCGAACGAGCCGCGCAGCCAGCGCGAGGCCGTGAATGACCTCGCGCTGGCGGCCGGGGCCTCCCGGTCAGGCCGGGTCCGCGTCGGCACCGTACCTTCCGTGCTGCTGCACGGGATCGGGCTGGTCTCGCCGCTGATGCGCGAGCTGCGGGAGACCGAGTACCAGTTCCGCGACGCGTTCGTCATGGACTCCTCGGCGGCCCAGGCGGCCTTCGGCCTGAGGCCGACACCCTGGGATGAGGTCGTGTCCGTGACCGTCAAGGCCCGCTAGCCGGCGAAGAACCGGTACGAGCCCACTTCGGTGAAGGCCTGCGCGACCGGAGGCTCCTCGCAGCGCTCCCTGATGCCGGCCTGGAACTCGCCGAAGGCCCTGACCTCGAGGATCGGGCTGGGGTCGCGCTCGGACTTGGCGATGTGGACGAAGGTCACCCCGTCGTCCAGCCGCAGCGTGGTGTAGCGGAAGCCGTCGGGCTTGGTGCGGTGAAGCTCGGCGTAGACGGCGCGGACGAGCTCGGCGTTGGCCTCGGCGTCGCCGGGCTTGGTCCGGTAGCGGATGATGCTCTGCGGCATGGCTAGCTCCTGATCGTGATCTTGGATGGACGGTTTTGCGCTGGTACTGGTGACGGGTCCGGGGCGCGGCCGGGGATGACCAGGCCGGCCAGCGCGCCGAGCAGGGCCAGCCCGGCGCAGGCGCCCATGGCCGGGCCGAAACCGGCCGTGAACGTGGCGGGCGATCCGTAGCGGCCGCCGGCGGCGAAGACGACGGCGCAGATCGCGACGCCGAACACCCCGCCGAGCTGGCGGAGCATGTTGAGGGTGCCGGAGGCCTGGCCGATGGCGGCGGGCGGCACGGCGGTCATCACCGCGCTCATCGTGGCCGGTATCGCCACCGACACCCCGCAGCCCGCCAGCAGCAGCGGCGCGACCAGCTGCCCGTACGGCAGGCCGGGCCGGGCGATCAGCGCGATCCAGGTCATGGCGCCGGCGGCCGCGGTCAGCCCGCCAGCTATCAGTGGCCGCTCCCCCACCCGGCCGATGAGGGTCCCGGCGAACGGCGCGATCACGGCCAGCATGGCCCAGCCGGGCAGCAGCCGCAGCCCGGCGCCGAGCGGGCCGTAGCCCAGGCCGGTTTCCAGGAACTGGGCCATGAAGAACACCATGGACATGAGGACGGCGAAGATGGCGAAGGTGGCCGCATTACCCGCCGCGACGGGCCGCGAGCGGAACAGCCGGAGCGGCACCATCGGGGCGGGGGCGCGCAGTTCCCAGGCGACGAAGGCCGCCGCCAGCAGGATGCCGACGGCGAGCGGGCCGGCGATCTCGGGGCTGGCCCAGCCCAGGCTGCTGGCGCGGATCAGGGCCCAGACGATGCCGAGGGCGCCGCCGGTGGCCAGGATGAGTCCGGCGGGATCGAGGCGGATGGGAACTCGTTCGGTCGCTGGGATCTTGATCTTTATCAGGGGGATCATGAGCAGGCCGATGGGGACGTTCAGCCAGAAGATCCACGGCCAGCTCAGGCCCTGGGTGACCGCGCCGCCGACGACCGGGCCGGCCAGCACCGCGAGCCCGGTCACGCTGCTGAAGATCCCGAGCGCCCAGGCGCGGCGCTGCGGCGGGAACGCCGCGGACAGCAGGGCGAGAGCCAGCGGGAGCATCAGCGCCGCGCCCGCGCCCTGCACGGCCCGGGCCGCGATCAGGGCGGTGGCGTTCGGCGCCAGCGCGCACGCGGCCGAGGCCGCGGCGAACAGGCCGACCCCGGCGGCCAGCATCCGCCGCCGGCCCAGCCGCTCCCCCAGCGCCGCGCCGGTCAGCAGCAGCACCGCGAAGCTCAGCGTGTAGGCGTTCACCGTCCACTCCAGGGTGGCCAGCGAGGCATGCAGTTTCAGCCGGATGACCGGCAGCGCCGTCGCCACCACCTGCGTGTCCAGTGACACCATCAGCGACGCCGCCGAGGTCAGCGCCAGCACCCAGCGCTGCCCGGCCGTCGTGTGGTACGTGCTCACGTCGTCCTCCTCGTGGTCTGTCACTAGGTACTGACACCGGGCTTGCGGCCGGCTGAGCGATGACTTTCGGCCGCGCGCGGTGTCTGTACCTTCGTGGCGACTGAGGCGACGCTCGAGCAGGCCCGGGGCGGGGACGACCGGGCGTTCGGTGAGCTGACCGATCCGTACCTGGGCGAACTGCGGCTGCACTGTTACCGGATCCTCGGTTCGGTGCAGGACGCGGAGGATGTCCTGCAGGAGACGCTGCTGGCCGCCTGGCGGGGGCTCGGCCGGTACGAGCAGCGGGCGTCGCTGCGCACCTGGCTGTACCGGATCGCGACGAACCGGTGCCTGAACGCGCTGCGGGCCAGCGAACGCCGGCCGCGGCCGGTGCCCGCCGGGCCGGATTTCCTCACCGTCGAGCCGACCCGGCGGGGTGAGCCGGTGTGGCTGGAGCCGTACCCGGACGCGCTGCTCGAGGGACTCCCCGATACGGGGGCGGGTCCCGAGGCGCAGTACGAGTCCAAGGAGGCGGTCGCGCTGGCTTTTGTCGCCGCCGTCCAGCATCTGCCGGCCCGGCAGCGGGCGGTGCTCGTGCTCCGGGACGTGCTGGGATTCCGGGCCGCCGAGGTGGCGGACATGCTCCAGAGCAGCGAGGCCTCGGTGAACAGCGCGCTGCAGCGGGCGCGGGCGACGATGGCCCAGCGGCTGCCGGGACCGGGGCGGGAGCGGGCACCGCTGGCCTCGTTCGGCCCGGGAGCGGGAGGTCGCCGGGCGGTTCGCCACCGCGTTCGCTCTTGATGACATCGACGCGGTGGTCGCGCTGCTGACCGAGGACGCGTGGCTCACCATGCCGCCGGCGACGCTGGAGTTCCAGGGCGCGGAGGCGATCGGGGGCTTCCTGCGGGATATCCGCACGTGGCGGGGGCCGCGGCGGTACCGGCTGGTGCCGGTGCGGGCTAACGGGCAGCCGGCGTTCGGGTGTTACCTGCGGGAGGGTTCGGCTGGGGTGTTCGAGGCGCACGGGATGATGGTGCTGACGCTGGAGGGCGACCGGATCGCGGCGCTGACGCGGTTCGTGGACAACGGGAACCTGGGGAGGTTCGGTCTGCCGCTGGTGCTCGACGGGTAATCGCTCACCGGGCCACCCTCGCCCACGTGATCCTGTCGCCTTTGGTGCTCCGTTCGGTGCCCCACTCCTTGGCCAGCAGCTCGATCAGGTCGGTCCCGTGCGGCCGGTCATCGGGCCCACCGGCTTCGCGCCGTTCACCGAGTACGAGGCCGAGGCGAAGACGCTGCGGACCTTCCAGCACTCGCTGATACCGGGCCTGCTCCAGACGGAGGCGTATGCCCGTGCAGTCCTGTCACCAAGCCGCCGCGTGGACCACGTTCACCGCGGCCCTGAAGGGCTAGCCGCAAGAGAAGCCCCTGGCCGTGATAGATCAGAACTGGTAGCGGGTGGCGCGGCAGGCGTGCTCATTGGCGGTGCCGAAGCCGAAGACGGTCACTGGGGTGACCCGATAGAGGTGATACGGCGGCGACCCGGCGGTCGGGGCGCCGTAGGGGGCGTCGAAGGCACCTCCGGTTACGGTGACCGGCCAGTCGTACTTGGCCCGGTACTCCTCGGCTACCCGGTGGAGCGTGTCGTCATCGGTCACTTGCGTCGCTGTTCCTTCCAGCACTACGTCCATGCTGTCGGTGCTGGCGGTCACCGTGCAGCGTGGGTCGGCGGCGAGGTTCCGTCCCTTGCGGGCCTGTTCGGTTGAGGTGCTGTAGAGGGCTCCGCCGACCCAGACGGCTAGCACCGGGCGGACGTGCGGACGGCCGGAAAGGTGCACCGTCGCGAACCAGTACGTGCGAGCGTCTTTGACGACGTCGCGGACGAGGTCCCAGGGCAGGACGGCGGTGGGGCCGGCTTCGATCGGCGTGGCGGACGCGGGGCCGGGCTCGGTCATAAGTAGCCTCCGTACGTCTTCGGGTCAGGACGGTTGCGGCATCTGAGTGAGGACCGTGGGGCGGGGTCGGAATCATCGGTTCCGGTCGCCGGTTCCACGGTCGCCCGCGGGCGGTGTCGTGAGTGCGCAGAGGCCGCGCGGCTCTGGTAGGCTCTCGTCATCTCGGGCCGTTGGCGCAGCGGGAGCGCGTCTCCCTGACACGGAGAAGGTCACTGGTTCAAATCCAGTACGGCCCACCAGGAAGGCCTCCACTCGCGACTTCGCAGTGGGGGCCTTGTCGTGTCTGTGCCTGGGATCCAATCCCTCTCCGATGTCGAATCGGACGTTGCCGACGCGACCTAGGCAAGGCTCTCGCAGACCCTGCGGTGAAACGGCAATTTGTTCTCACACGTGGCGTTCGCGCCTGACGGCCGCATGCTGGCCCGGGTCCCGCAAGATCGGACGGGCCATATCGCCCGTAGTGTGCCGTGTTACAATGTACTACATGAGTCACCCACTGAGCGTCCGCCTGAACGACGCCACGATCGCGCGGCTCGGCAAGCACGCACAGCGCGTTCACCTGGCCCCGCGCACCCTGGCACAGCGGTACGTGGAAGAAGGGCTGAGGATGGATGAACATCCGCTCGTACGGTTTGCCGACGGACCGGCGGGCCGCCGGGCCAGGCTGGTAGGAACGGGTAAAGACGTCTGGGAAGTCATCGCGGCCGTACGCGACAACGACGGTGACGCCGCTGAGACGGCGCGCTACCTCGAGCTTTCACTCGGCCTCGTACAGGCCGCCATCAGCTATTACGGCGCCTACCGGGACGAGATCGACCAGTGGATCGAGTCCAATGAGCAGGAGGCAGCCGAAGCCTACGCGGCCTGGTCCGCCGGCCAGGATGCCGTCAGGCAGTGAAGCTGCTGCTGGATGAGATGCTGTCCCCGGCCATCGCACGCGAGCTCCGCGAACGGGGGCACGACGTCCTGGCCGTAGCGGATCATCCTGGCTGGGTGGCACTCTCAGATCCCGAAGTCATGGCCCTGGCCCGGACTGAACGCAGAGCCATCGTCACCAATAACCTGCGCGACTACCGGCCGCTGCACGCCGAAGCGATTACACCGGGCGGCCCAGGACATTTCGGGATGGTCTTCATGCCCGGCAGCTACCGGCGCACTAAAGCAGACACCGGACGGATCATCTCTGCCCTTCAGGCAAAACTTGCTGAATATTCCGGCGACGAAGACCTAGCGAACGGCGAGTGCTGGCTGTAACAGCGGCCCGATGCACGCGCCGAGTCGTTCGGTACGAAAGATCTTTTTGATCTGGACGTGCTGGTCTCGAACTTCAGCTCCGAGCCAGGTCGAGGCAGTCGACACGGCGACCGTACCCTGATCGCGTGGCCGACCGGGATGTAGAGGACGCTGCAGTGGCCCTGGCCTGCCGATCATCAATGACGCGGCGCGCTCAGCCGGTAACGGCAGCCGTGGCGGCGCGCTGGCGCGCGCGTTGTGGCCGAGGGCGCGATCGAGGGCGAGCATGAGCAGGTGACCGGCGGCCAGCGCGTTCGGCAGGATGGTCTGGGGGGTGCCGGGCTGCCCGAACGTCGCGGTGACGACCAGGGTGTCCCGCCCGTGCTCCTTGCCCCAGGCCGCGAGGAGAACGCAGCCGCCGGCGGCCTGCGTGCTGCCGGTCTTGAGGCCGACGATGCCGTCCTGGCCCAGCAGCGTGTTGTAGTTGCGGACCAGGCCGGCCTCGGGAACGACCGCCATCGGCATCGCCGCGATCGCGGCCAGCGCGGGCTCCCGCATCGCCGCCAGTCCGAGGCGTACCTGATCGGCCGCGGTGCTGACGGTGGACGGGGCCAGGCCGGAGGAGTCGGTGTAGCTGGTGCCGGTCATGCCCAGACGGCGGGCGGTCGCGTTCATCCGCGCCAGGAACGCGGCCTCGCTGCCGGCGTCCCACCGCGCGAGTATCCAGGCCATGTTGTCGGCCGACGGCAGCAGCAGCGCCTCCAGCGCCTGGCGCTCGGTGAGCACCTCGCCGGCCACGACGCGCACCAGCGAGTCACCGTCGCGAACCTGCAACGGGTACGCGGCTGCTTCTGCCGGCTGGACCTCGATATCAGGACCCGGACTGTTCGCGGACAGGGGATGGTCGTGCAGGACCACGTACGCGGTCATCACCTTGGCGACGCTGGCGATCGGCACCGGCCTGGTCGCGCCCGGGCCGTTCACCACGCCGGACCCGCTGATGCCAGCGGCCGAAACCCCGGCGGCGGGCCACGAGACCGCGGCTAGCAGTTTCTGGCGCGGGGCGGCCGTCCCGGCGCGCGGCGTCAATGCCCCGGCGGGCGAGGTCGCCTGGGGGCGGGGCAGCGCCGGCGTAGAGGGCGATGCCGTCGCCTTCACCACGGCGAAACCAGCCAGGCAGGCGAGTACGGCCAGCAGTGCGAGGATGCTCCGGTGCCGTCGGCGGCCGGTTGGTGTCTGGGCAGGCCCGTGCGCGGGCCGGGTGCTCATTGGTTGCATATCCGCGACGGTGCGACGCTGATTTCGCCGGTTTGTCCGGCTGAGGTCACAGCCGTGTCACAACGCGCGGCGGGGCCCCGCCCGGGCGGGGCTGCGGGAAACCGGGGGCCGCCTGTGACGCGGTTGTGACAATTCCCGGACCGGTTCATGACATCGGTGCCGCATCGTCAGGGCAGCGGCACCGGCCGTCCGCCGCACGGCGGGCGGCCCCAGGCGAGACCGTCCCGCGCCCGCGCGGCGACATAATGGCAGGTAATGGCAACCGTATTGCTGGTCGAAGACGATCCGGCCGCCCGGCAGGGTCTGGAGCTGGCGCTGCGCCGTCTCGGCTACGGGGTGCACGCCGCCGAGACCGGCGAGGCCGCGCTCCGCGATGTCCGCGACGCCGCCGCGGACGTCGTGGTGCTCGACGTGATGCTCCCGGGACTGGACGGCTTCGAGGTATGCCGCCGGCTCCGCCGCGGCAGCGACATCCCGGTCATCATGCTGACCGCCCGCAGCGACGACCTGGACATCGTGGGCGGCCTGGAGGCCGGGGCCGACGACTACGTGGTGAAACCGGTGCAGCCGCGCGTGCTCGACGCCCGCATCCGCGCCGTGCTGCGCCGGACGGCCCAGGCCGGCTCGCCGGCGGAGACGTACGGCGAGCTCATGATCGACCGGAGCTCGCTGATCGTCCGGCGGGCCGGCCGGGACGTCTCGCTGACTCCGACCGAGCTGAGGCTGCTGCTGGTCCTGTCCGGCTCGCCCCGGCAGGTGTTCTCCCGGGAGCAGCTTCTCGACCTGGTGTGGGAGCACGATTACCTGGGCGACTCCCGGCTGGTCGACGCGTGCGTGCAGCGGCTGCGGGCGAAGATCGAGACCGACACGTCCGAGCCCCGCTATATCCAGACCGTCCGGGGCTTCGGGTACCGGTTCGGCCCGGTAGTAGCGTGAGAGTCAGGAGGAATACCCGGTGCGAACCCGCTTGATCATCGCGTTCATCGCCGTGGCGCTGCTGTCAGCGATCGCCTCGTCGTGGTTCCACACCCTCATAGCGGCCTATCGCCTCCCTGCCTGGCTGCACGATGTGATCCTGGGGCCGGGGTGGCTGCAGAACCTGGTGCACACCCTTCCTGGGCAGGCACCGCCCCACCCGGTGCGCCATACCGCCCTGGTCGTCTTCGGGGCGGAGGCCGGGCTGCTGCTCGCGACGATCGCCGTCGTCGCCATCGCCGCATCCCGCCCGGTGCTGCTGCCCGTCCGGCGGCTGGCGCGGGCCACGCAGCGGATGGCCGGCGGCGACCTGTCGGTCAGGATCCAGCCGCGGGGCCGGGACGAGCTCGCCCAGCTGGTCACCTCGTTCAACGGGATGGCCGGCGCGCTGGAGGACAAGGTGGGCGAGCTGGAGCAGATGGAGGCACGCGCCCGGCGGTTCGCCGGCGATGTGTCCCACGAGCTGCGGACCCCGCTGACGGCGATGACCGCGGTGACCGACATCCTCTACGAGCACCCGGGACTGGCCGGCGACGCCGCGACCGCCGCGCGGCTGGTGCACCAGGAGGTGCTCCACCTCAACCGGCTGGTCGAGGACCTCATCGAGATCTCCCGCTTCGACGCCGGCACCGCGCAGCTCGTCACCGCCGACACCGACGTCGCCACCGCCGTCGGCCAGTGCCTGCGCGCGCGGGGCTGGACGGACGTATCCGCTGAGGTGCGCCGCCGGGCTGAACGTGCGGCTGGACCGCCGCCGCTTCGACGTTATCCTGGCCAACCTCGTCGGCAATGCCCTGCGCCATGGCGCCCTCCCGGTGACCGTGACGGCCGGCCTCCAGCCCGACGGCTACGGCGGCACGCGGCTGACCGTGGACGTGCGCGACCACGGCGACGGGCTGCCGCCCGCCGCGATCGCGCACCTCTTCGACCGGTTCTACAAGGCCGATACCGCGCGGGCACGGTCGGAGGGCAGCGGCCTGGGCCTGGCGATCGCCTGGGAGAACGCCCGCCTTCACGGCGGCCGCATCGACGCGGGCAACCACTCCGGCGGCGGCGCGCTCTTCACCGTGAGCCTGCCCGTCTACGCTCCCCGGCCGGTTAGCGGAACCGAGCTGCGGGCCGAGCCCGCCCGGCTGTGAGGCGGCCGGGGCGCGGGCGGCCTATTGATGGAAGGCGTAGGCCTGGCCGGTATCGCCGGCCTGAGGCTGGCCGGTGAGCGCGGCGGTGGTGACCGCCCCGGCCGAGCTGCCCTTCAGCCAGGCGGGCCAGGACTGCTGCCAGTAGCCCCAGCCGTTGTCCCAGGCGAGCAGGCGCGGCGAGCCGGTAATGGTCACCGGGTCGCCCCGGTAGGCGGTGTGCTGCCACCAGTCAGCGCCGTCGGCCGTCATCCGGACGCAGCCGTGGCTGCAGTTCTCGACGCCCAGGCACCACAAGCCGCCGGGGCTCTCGTGCAGGTACTCGCCGCTGTCAGAGATCTGCACGTCGTGGTAGACGACCTCGTGGTAGTACCCGGCCTCGTCCGGCTTGATGTTGGGCGAGGTCATCACCACCGAGTCGTAGCTGCCCATGGTGAGGTGGATGCCGGCGGTGGTGTAGAAGTCGTTGCCGTGGGAGTCGTAGCCGCCCGCTCCCCCGCTGACCGGGATCTTCTTCGCCAGCGACCCGTTGATGTAGAAGCGGGCGTAGTCGGTCTTCAGGTTGACCTTGACCACGTGCGAATCGCCGATGGTGAACGCACGGCTCACGTCGCTCCCGCCCCACACGCCCGGCCCGGCGGGGACGCCGGCCAGGTGCGCGGCGAGTACCACGTGCTGGTGGGGCTGCCAGTAGCTCTGCGGGCGGAAGATGACCTCGCTGTCCGAGGCCCAGAACCACGCACCGGTGACCGGGGCCTGGCTGCGAACCTCGAGGGCGTGCTCCACCGCGGCCCGGTCCGGGCGGGCCACGTCGTAGTTGAAGTCGACCATGATCGGCATGCCGATGCCGACGATCTCCCCGGCATTCGGAGTGATGCTGGCGACTTCGAGGGTGCGAGCCGCGCTCTTGGTGGTGAAGTGCGCGACCTCGGTCGTCGCCGCGCCCTGGCCGTTCCTGGCCACGGCGGTGACGGTGTAGGAGGTCGCGGGCTGCAGTCCCCACTGCGTGGACCAGCTGGTGCTGCCCGGTCCGTACTGCCCGGTGACCGCGGAACTGCCGGACGCCACCGTGACCTGGGTGAGCGTGCCACCGGAGGCCGTGATCTGCACCTGGGCGTCGGGCATGACCTTCGCCGCGCCGTCGGCGGGCGTCACGGTCACGGCTGCGAGCGGCTCGGCCTTGGCCGCCAGCCGGTGCACGGCCGGGTGATCCGCGCGCAGCGGGCCCGCCGTCGCCACGTACCCGATCCCGCCCGCCAGCACGAGCCCGGCAGCCCCCGCGACCAGCCATCGTTCATTCCGCACTACGGCCTCGCCATCCCCGAACGACCCTGGTATTTAGCGGAATAGTACCGGTAACGGACGATGGTTAGCTCACCTGGTCACCGGCGCGCCTGGAGCCAGCCGCCGATGCGCTCGATCGCCTGGTCGGACTCGGGCAGCAGGCCGGCGAACGCGTGCCAGACGTGCGGCATCTGGTCCCATACCTCCAGCGTGACGTCGACCCCGGCGGCGCGGGCCTTGGCGGCGAACCGGGTGGAGTCGTCGAGGATCAACTCGGCGTCGCCGACGTGGATCAGGATCGGCGGCAGCCCGTGCAACTCGGCGTACAGCGGGGAGGCATAGGGGTGCCGGGGATCCGCGCCGGCCAGGTACGTCGCCACCCCCTCGCGCATCCCGTCCGGCTTGATCATCACGTCGGCGTCCGCGCGGGTGACCAGCGACTCGCTGGTGAGCGCCAGGTCCGTCCAGGGCGATATCGCCACCGCCGCGGCGGGAAGCGGATCGCCCGCGTCGCGCAGCGCCACCAGGGTGGCGAGGGTCAGGCCCCCGCCGGCCGAGTCGCCCGCGATCGCGAGGACCGCCGGGTCGGCGCCGTCGTTCAGGAGGAACCGGTAGGCGGTCAGCGCGTCGTCCACGGCGGCGGGAAACGGGTGCTCGGGCGCCAGCCGGTAGCCGACGCTGAGCACGCGGACCTGCGCGGCCGCCGAGATGAGGGCGATCAGGCGCCGCGACGCGGCCGGCGAGCCGGCCTGGTAAGCCCCGCCGTGCAGGTACATCAGCACGCGGGCGCCGTCCACGCCCGCGGCGGTCACCCACTCGGCCGGTACTCCCCCGGCGTCGGCCGGCTCGACGGTCGTGCCCGGCGGCGGTGGCGCGGCCATCGCTTCGAAGGCCGCACGGCGCTCGGCGACCGACAGGTCGTCCAGGTCGAAGCCGCGCAGCAGATCATGTACCGCCGCCAGTTCCTGACTCGCCATCGGGATGCCTCCGTTGCCTGCGGGTGCCGACGGCCGCCGCGCTAGCATCATCGCCCGGCCCGGTCACGCCGGGCAACCGGTTATCGGCTGGCCTGCCGCCAGGACGCGGGGCCGCGCTCCGTAGCGCCCGGCCGTGCCCGCGCTCAGGCAGGCATGGTCTGGGTCAGTTCCCGGAGCCGGGGCCACAGGTACCCGAGCCCTTCGGTGACGTCCATGGCGGCGAGGCGTTTCAGCTCGCGGCCGCCTGTCAGTTCGTGCACGAGGTCGACCATCGGCCCTTCGCCCAGAGCCCGCAGCGCCTCCTCATATCCGGGCGGAAGGTGGGCGAACCTGGATATCAAGGTGGCAAAGGTGCCGAGCTCATCGCGGCGCGGTCCGATCCGGGCGGGCTGGGCCCGGCGTGCTTCGCGCGGGGAAAGCCTGCCGAAGTCGTGGCATCCGTCCCAGTAGCGATCCGGTCCCGCGAACCGCACGGTGGCGACCGGGCCGAGCCGGATGGCAGCCGCGCACTGCAGGCACGGCTGGAGCGTCGTGGTGAGAGTCAGGTCCCGGCGGCTGCGGAACGGCAGCCGGGCCAGCACGTTCGTCTCGGCATGGGCGAGAGCCGAGCCGAATATCTCGCCGGGCGGTCCTTCGCTGTCGTGCACCCGGTTGCGGCCAGCGCAGACGATCTCCCCGGCCGCGGTAGAGGCGCAGGCGCCCACCGCGATGTTCCCGGTCCGCAGCGCCTCCCACGCCTGGCGGAACGCCTCCCGCCACGGCTCATCCAGTCCGGCCCAGGCCCGTACCGCTGCTGCTAGCGGGCCGGCGGGCGCATGATCCACCGCATGAGTCTCGCCGGCCACCCATCCTCAGGCAACCGGGCAGGGATGGCAGGTCGTCCCGGACGAGTAGGGTGCGTGACGTGGAGCAGCCTGCCTACCCCGCTTCGGTTGATCCGGCCTTCAACCTGACCGGCGGGCCGGCCGGCGCGACGGCGGCCACCCTGGCGGCGCTCGGCCGGCCGATCCTGCACCACCTGGACCCGGCGTTCGGCGCGCTGTACGAGCGGACGGCGGAACTGCTGCGGCAGGCGTTCGGGACCCGGGAGAGCCCGGTCATCTTGCCGGGCGAGGCCGTGGTCGGGCTGGAGGCGGCCGCGGCCTCGCTGATCGGCCCCGGAGGACGTGGTGCTGAACCTGGTGTCAGGGATCTACGGCCGCGGCTACGGCGATGGGCGCGCCGGTACGCCCGGGAGGTCGTCGAGGTCGAGGTGCCCTACGACAGCTCCGTGCCGGCTACCAGCGTCGCCGACGCCATGCGCGCCCGTCCCGACATCACCGTGGTCAGCGCGGTGCACTGCGAGACGCCTACCGGCACCGTCAACGATCTCGACGCGATCGCGGCGGTGGTGGCCGAGCACGGCGCGCTGCTCATCGTCGACGCGGTTTCCTCGTTCGGCGGCATCCGCTGCGACTTCACCGCCTGGCAGGCCGACCTGGTGGTGACCGCGCCGCAGAAATGCCTGGGCGGCACGCCCGGACTGTCCCTGCTCCATGTCAGCGAGGCCGCCTGGGCGCACATGACCGCCAACCCGGCCGCACCGCGCGGCTCGGCGCTGTCGATCCTCGACTGGCGCGACGCCCACCTGGCCGGCCGGCCATTCCCGTTCACCCCGCCGGTCACCGACGTCTACGGCTTGCACGCGTGCCTGGAGCAGTACCTCAGTGAGGGCGCCGAGGCGGTACTCCGGCGGCACCGGGCCGCCGCCCGGGCCGCCCGGGCGGGCGCCGAGGCCCTGGGCCTGACGCTGTGGGCGCGGGACCCGCTGGCCCGTTCCGATACCGTCACCGCCGTCCGGATGCCCGACGGGATCGACGAGCGCGAGGTGCGGGCCCGCGCGCGGGAGGACTCCGGCGTCATGCTGTCCGGCGGGCAGGGCGACCTGGCCCGGATCGTCCTGCAGATCGGCCACATGGGCACCGGCGCCTACCCGCTCGGCCCGGTCATCGCGGTCACCGCGATCGGTCGCGCCCTGCGCTCCCTCGGCGCGCAGGCGGACATCGGCGCCGCCGTGGAGGCCGCGGTGGCGGCCCTGGACGCCTAGCGCCTCCTTTCCCTAGCCAGGACAGCCGGCCCCGATCAGTGTTACGCTATTTTCTAGTATTCCGATCGACATTAACGATAGAGCTCGGCCTGCTGGCATCCCGCGGGGGAAGGAGAGCGCCATGACGCTTCAGGACCAGGCCATACGGCCGGGGGCAGCCGACCCGGGCGAGTTCGCCGCCGCCTGGCGGGCCTGGCATGCCGGGCACGAGGCCCGGCGGGCCGACCCGCACGGCTTCCTGGCTATCACCAGCCTGCACTGGCTCACCGGGACGCCCCAGCGGTTCACCGATGCCCCGGGCGCCTGGCACACCGGCCCGGACGGCGTCTGGGTCAGGCTCGTCGGCGACGAGTACCTGGTCGTCGACGGCACCACCGTGCGCGGCCGGTACTCGTTCGGGGTCATGCCCGAGCGCGGCGGGGTCACCGTGAGCTGGGGCAAGATCGAAATCGAAGTAGCCAAACGGGGCGGGCGCGACATCATCCGGCCGCGCCACCCGGACACCTGGCTCCGCCTGAAGTTCGCTGGCACGCCGGCCTACCTGCCGGATCCGCGGTGGGTCATCACCGGCCGCTACCTGCCGTTCCGCCAGCCGCGGCCGGTCACGGTGGCCGCGGCCGCGGCCGGGCTGCGGCACGTCTACGACGCCCCCGGGCAGGTCGAGTTCGAGCTGGCCGGGCGGTCGCTGCGGCTCACCGCCTTTCCCGGCGCCGAGCCGGGCGGCCTGACCGTGCTGTTCGCCGACGCCACGTCCGGGTTCACGACGTACCCGGCCAGCCGGGTCCTGCAGCTGGGACCGCCGGGACCGGACGGGCAGGTCGTGCTGGACTTCAACCGCGCGGCCAATCCGCCCTGCGCCTATACGGACCTGGCGACCTGCCCGCTGCCGCCGCCGGAGAACCGGCTGCCGGTGGCGATCGAGGCCGGGGAGAAGACCCCGTACGAGCACCGCTGACCGCAGGCCGGACCCGGTGGCGCGCAGGCCTAGCGCATCGCGCCGATGACGCAGCCGCCGACTCCGGCGATCACGATGCCGATGATGACCTTCCTCGCGGCCGGCGTGCCCGGCCGGGGAACGTGGAAGGCCCAGATGCCGAGGCTGGCGTTGACCAGCAAGCTGAGCTGGGCGATGGTGAAGCCGGTGCCGGTGCCGACCCGCGGGACCAGGCCGAGCAGGGCGATGTCGCCGATCCCGAACAGGAGGCCGGCGCTGACCTGGACGGTCAGGGCCTGCACGCTCAGGCGGGCTGGCTCGCCGGCCTGGAGGGCCAGGGCCAGGCCGGCCACGAGGATCCCGAGGGCCAGCGGGAAGTTGCTGACCTGGGCCGGTTCCGCGGCCCACTGCGCGGGCACGAAGTAACTCCCCCACAGCACCCCCGCCGCGCCTGCCCACAGCAGGCCGCCGCGCGCCCTGGGGCCGGCCGGACCGGTTCGGTCTCGATGGCCTGCGCGGCTGGCGGAACGGCCGGGACAACCCGGTCACCGGAGCTGTCCTGGGAGCGGACGATCAGGAAGATCCCGGCCAGGATGGCCGCGAGGGCGGCGGCCAGCAGGACGAAGCGGATCCCGGGAAAGTGGCTGAGCTCGCCGAAGATCAGGGCTCCCCAGGCGAACGCGACGATGATGTTGAGCGGCGTCCAGGTTCCGGCGGCGCGGGCGATCCCGATCGTCTCCGAAGCCCGGAAGGCGCAGTAGCCGCCCGCGGTCCACACCACGCCGCCGGCCAGCGGCAGCCAGAAGCCCCGCCAGCCGAACACCAGGTGGCCGCCGCCCGCCAGCAGGGCGATCGCGGCGACAACGACATTGCCGACGGTCGCGTAGAAGGTGCGGGTGCGCTGCGGCACGCCCGGCAGCAGCTGCGCCAGCGGGATCCAGGTGCCGAAGGCCGCCACCATGCCGAACGCGAGCAACGCGGTCACGGCCGCCTCCGTTTCCCGCCGCTCCGGCTGGCCGCCAGGCCCGCCGCGCCAGCATCGTGCACGATCCTTGCGCTTGCCAGTATATCGTCGTTGAGCGAGTATATAAATGGACGGCGAGATGAACATGGCGGCGAGATGAGAAGCGGACTGCGGACATCGGCACAGACCGCGGTCACGCTCGCGGTGCACGACCACCCGGGGGTGACCCGGGCCGAGGTGGCGGCCCGGGTCGGGATCCCGAGCGGGTTCGCGGCCGAGACCGTGGCCCGCCTGGTCGCCGGCCGGCTCGTCTGCGAGCGGGCCGCCCCGGCCACGGGCCGGCGCGGCAGGCCGACGACCTCGCTGCACCCCCACCCCGACGGCCCGCTGGTGGCCGTCGCCGCCATCAGCCACGACACCTGGCAGGTCGCCGCGGTGGAACTCGGCGGGACCAAGGTGGCGGCCACGCAGCGACCGCACCACCGCGGCCAGGCCCGCGTGCTCGACGCGGTGACCGCGGAACTCGGCCAGGTCAGCAGGCGCTTCGGCACCCGGATACGGGCGGCGGCGGTCGCCGTGCCGGGCACGGTCGCGGGCAGCGAGCTGGTGCACGCCCCGGGGCTGGGCTGGCACAGCGTCGACCTGTCAGCGCTGTGGCCGCGGTACGAGCCCGGCAGCACGTTGGTCGCGGGCAACGACGCGACCCTGGCCGGCGTCGCCGAGTCGCACCATGGCGCCGGCGCGGGCGCGGGCGCGGCGCTGTACCTGCACCTCGAGGCGGGCATCGGCGGCGCCCTGGTCGAGGCGGGGCGGGCGGTACGGGGCGCGACCGGTGCCGCGGGCGAGTTCGGGCATATGCCATTCGGCGAGCCGGCCCGGCGCTGCCGGTGCGGCGCCCGGGGCTGCTGGAACACCAGCGTCGACGGCCAGGCCGTGGCCCGGCTGCTGCACCAGCGGGGCCCCGCCGACGACGTGAGCTACTTCCGCGGCGTGCTCGCCGCGGCCCGGTCGGGGCAACCGGATGCGCTCGCGGCGATCCGGACCGTCGGCAGCTCTATCGGCCGGGGTATCGCCGGCCTGGTGAACGGCCTCGACCCGCACCTCGTGGTCGTCGGCGGCCTCGGCCCTGACCTCCTGGACCTCGCCGCCGACCAGGTCACCGCCGCCTACGGCGACGGGCTCATGACCTTCCGCGCGACGCCGCCCCCGCCGGTCCGGCCGGCCCGGCTGGGTACGGACGGGCCGCTCATCGGCGCCGCCGACGAGGCCTTCGCCCGGGTGCTTACTGACGAGGGACTGCAAGCCTGGGTCTCGTGACCGGTAGCGCTGGGTCGCAGGCCAGGGTACCGGCCAGGGGCTTGCCCGGGTGCGGCCGGGACACCGGCGGCGCGATCCTGGTATCAGGACCAGACCACTTTGGCACGCACTGGCCCAGTGCACGCGCATGAACCCGTTCGGCAGGCACTGGACTGCGCGAGCTCAAGAAGGCGCGCGCCCGCCGGCACATCGCCGACACCGCGGCGCGCCTGTTTGCCGAACGCGGCTACGAGCATGTCTCCGTCACCGACGTGGCGCGCGCGGCCGAGGTCGCCGAGCAGACCGTCTACAACTACTTCCCGGCCAAGGAGCAACTGGTCACCGACCGCGACCAGCAGATCCAGGACCGGCTATGCGACCTGATCCGCTCCCGGCCGCCGGGGGTGACCCCCGCCGCCGCCATCCGCGGCTTCATCCTCGGGTCGGTCGCCGCGATCCGCGCCATCGCGCCGGAGAACTGGCGCGGCGAACTCGGCTACCTGGCGGCCATCAGCCCGGCCGTCCACCGGCTGGCGCTGGAGATGACCGACCGCCAGGCCGCCGCCATCGCCAGCGTCATCAGCGATACCAGCCCGGTCCCACCCGAGATCGCCACGCTGCAGGGGATCGCGCTGGCCGGGGTATTCCAGATCATCATCAGCGAGGCCGGCCGACGCACCCGCGAGGGCCAGAGCCAGGCGGCCATCGCCGACGAGCTGTACCCGATAGTCGAGCGGATCATCGATGAACTGGACCGCTGGCTCAGCGCCTGAGCATCGGGATGAGTGGGGTCACGTCGCCATGCGGGCAGGGAGGCGGTCGCGGGTCTGGTGCATGAGCAGTGACGTCTTCGATGATCTTGACGTGCACCGGGTCGAGCTTCCCGGCGGCCAGGCCGGCGAAGGTAACCGGGAGCCGCCGGGCCACGGCCTGGGCGTATCCGATCTCCCCGGCCGCGGACAGCCAGGTGAGGCGGAACGCGGCGGCGATCTCATCGGCGGCGAACTCGGTCCGCCGGGGGCGGGACGCGAACTCGGCCAGCGCGGCCATCTTCGCCCACGCCAGCCGCGACTCCATCCGCCGGGTCCCGGACAGGAACCCGACCAGCTGGTCATCGGACAGTCCGGCCAGCCCTTCGCCATTCTCCCCGGCCACTGTGTCCAGGACCATGGCCAGCAGCGAGCCGGGTGCCATGGTGTCGGCCCGGCCGTCCTCGGCGAACCCGTCCAGGGTCAGCTCCTCCGCCGGCAGCGTGACATACAGCCCCGGCGGGATGCCCTCGTCCGCGTCCCAGCCGTCGCCGTCCCGTTTCCCGGGCAACCCGGAGCCCGCGGGCTCGTCGGGCTCGGGAGACAGCGCAGCAGACATGACTCACCCAGTCGGCTAAGGAAAGGGATTCCGCGGAGACTTCCGTACCTGCACAGGTCGACGGATCCTCACAGATTGACCGGGTTTGTCGTCTCGGCGATCCGGTCAAGGGCACCGCAGCAGCGCTCGACCTATAGGGGGGCGCGGAGGTCGGCGTGATGGCAGGCCACCTGGTCTGCCGCGATCAGGCGGGCGGGACTGAGGTCTGCCGCAGGATCAGTCGCGGCGGGAAGACGGTCTCGGGCGATGCGCTGTGCTCGTTCGCGTGCCCGTCCCCGTTGCCGGCGAGGGCGAGGCCGAGGGCCTTGCCCGCCAGCGCCGGCGCGTCCTGGGCGATGGTGGTGAGCGCGACGGTAGACAGGCTCGCGATGTGGCTGTTGTCGTAGCCGACAACCGACAGCTGATCAGGTATGCGCACGCCGCGGGCACGGGTGGCGGCCATCAGGCCTGCGGCGCAGTGGTCGTTGAACGCGGTGACCGCGGTGGGCAGCGGGCCGGCGAGCAGCTCGGCGGCGGCGCGCTCGCCGTCCTGCTCGGTCAGTCCCCCGGGTATCACGCGGGCGTAGGCGTCAAGCCCGAGATCCCGCATGGCAGCGGCGTAGCCACGACGGCGTTCGGCGGCGCCCGGTGCCCGCTGGCCGTCGACGTGCGCGATCGACCGGTGCCCGAGGCGGGCCAGGTACTCGACGGCGAGCCGGGTGCCGGCGACGTCATCGGTGCGGACGACGGCCGCGGCGCGCGAGCGCAGCGCCCGGGCGAGCACGACGACCGGCATCCGTCCGGCCAGTTCCTCGATCGCCGCGCGGGGCAGGGCCGGGCCGACGAGGATGAGCGCCTCGCAGCGGTAGTCGAGCAGTGACTGCACGGCCCGGTGCTCGTCGCGGGTCGGAGCCACGGCGCCGAGGGCGAGCTCGTAGCCCGTGCCGTCGACGGCCAGGTAGAGCTGTTCCACCACCTCGGCGTGGAACTCGTCGTGCAGGCCGAAGACCACCCCGACCATGCGGGTGCGGCTGCGGCCGAGCAGGCGCGCCCGCTGATCGGGGCGGTAGGACAGCTCTTCGGCCGCCTGCATCACCCGTTCCCGGGTGGCGGGGCTGGCACCGGGCACGCCGCGGAAGACGATCGACACGAGCGCTCGTGACACCCCGGCCCGCCGGGCCACGTCTTCCATCGTGACCGTGGGCGCGCGCTGGCCAGACTTCGTTCCGAACACCTCCCGCGGTCCGTCACAAGAACTATAGAGCGCTCTAGTTTTGGCCCTGATCGGGGATTACTATTCCCTTATGTGCTAGAGCGCTCTAGTGAACGGCCGGATGGGAGCAGTCATGAACACCGTTGCAGCCGCGCTGGCGGACCCGGTACGCCTGGGGCTCGTCGGGGCGGGCAGGATCGGCACCTCGCACGCCACGCTGCTGGCCCGGCAGGTGCCCGGCGCGAAGCTGCTGGCGATCGCCGACCCGCGGCCCGGCGCCGCGCAGGCCCTGGCCAGCGGCGTGGGCGGCCGGGCGCTGACCGACCCGGCCGAGCTGTTCGCCGACCCGGACATCGAGGCGGTCGTCATCACCGCCGCCAGCCCGGCGCACGCGGACCTGGTCACCGCCGCGGCGGCGGCCGGCAAGGCGGTGTTCTGCGAGAAGCCGATGGGGCTGACGATCGCCGAGATCGACCGCGGTATCGCCGCGGCCCGCGCGGCCGGCGTGCCGTTGCAGGTCGGGTTTAACCGCCGCTTCGCCCCCGACTTCGCCGCCGCGCACGAGCTGATCGCCGAGGGCGCGATCGGCACGCCGCAGCTGATGCGTTCGCTGACCCGCGACCCGGGGCTGGCCGAACCCGGCCGCGGTCCCGCCCGGCACCATCTTCACCCAGACGCTGATCCATGACTTCGACACGCTGCTGTGGCTGAACCCCGGCGCGAACCCGGTCACGGTGCACGCCACCGCCGACGCGCTCGTCGCGCCCGATTTCAAGGACGCCGGGCTGCTGGACACCGCGGTGGTGGTCATCCACTTCGACAACGGCGCGATCGCCGTGGCCGAGGCCAGCTTCGCCGCGGCGTACGGGTACGACGTGCGCGGCGAGGTCTTCGGCTCGGCCGGCATGGTCACGATGGGCGAGACGGCCCGGTCATCCCTGGTGCGCTACACCGCGGCCGGCCGGCAGGCCGACACCGTCCGCGGCGACGTCGAGCTGTTCCGCGACGCCTACACGGCCGAGTTCACCGAGTTCACGAACGCCGTCCGCGAGGGACGCACCCCCGCGGTCACCGGCGAGGACGCGCGGCGCGCGCTGCTGGTGGCGCTGGCCTGCATCGAGTCGGTCAAGACGGCCACCCCGGTCCTGGTCGACAAGGTGGACGCGCGATGAGCGGCTACGGGTTCACCCTGGCGGTCTGCGCGGAGATGGTCTTCACCGGCCAGCCGGTCCTGGACCGGGTACGCCACATCCACGAGCTCGGCTTCGCGGTCGAGATCTGGGACTGGACCGCCAAGGACCTCAGCGCCCTGGCCGCCACCGGGGCCCGGTTCACCTCGATGACCGGCTACATCGAGGGCAACCTGACCGAACCGGACGGCGCCGAGGCGCTGCTGCGCACCGCGGAGGAGTCCGTCGCCGCCGCCGCCAAGCTCGGGACGCCCAACCTGAACCTGCACGGCACCGGCCTGGGCCCGCAAGGGCTCCCGGTGCGTCCCGTGGACCACGTCACGGGCGCCATGTGGATGGCCGCGGAGAAGACCCTCGCCCGCATCGCCGCCCTGGGCGAGCGCGAGGGCGTCGTGTTCTGCCTGGAGAACCTCAACACCGCCGTCGACCACCCCGGGACGCCGTTCGCCAAGGCCGCGGACACCCGCGCCCTGGTGCAGGCCGTCGGCAGCCCGCACCTGCGGATGAACCTCGACCTCTACCACGCCCAGATCGGCGAGGGGAACCTGATCCAGCTCATCGGGGACAGCATCGGCTGGGTCGGCGAGATCCAGGTCGCCGACGTCCCGGGCCGCTGCGAGCCGGGCACCGGGGAGATCAGCTACCCGGCCATCGCGCGGGCCCTGCACCAGGCCGGCTACACCGGCGTCGTGGGACTGGAGGCATTCGCCTCCGGCGACAGCGACACCGCGCTCCAGCGCTTCCGCCAGGCCTTCACCGACCCGGCTGGCCGGTGACTCTGGTGAGCCGCGGGGCCGGTCAGGCTGCCGACGCCGGAGGGCACGGCGGGCCCGCCCCGGTCACTGAGCCTCAGGCGCGCCGCCCTCACCGGGCCGGACGAGCCCCGTCTCGTACCCGTAGATCACGGCGTGCGCGCGATCGCGTAGCCGGAGCTTGGTCAGGATCCGGGTGACGTGGGTTTTGGCTGTCGTCTCGCCGATCACCAGGCTGCGGGCGATCGCGGCGTTGGACAGCCCGCGGACCATCAGGACGAACACCTCGCGTTCCCGGTCGGTGAGCCGGTCCAGGTCAGCTGACTGACGTGGCCGGCTGCGCACGAAATGCTCGACGAGGCGCCGCATCGGCCCGGCGGAGACCAGGGCATCACCAGCGGCCGCCGCCCGCACCGCGAGCAAGATCTCCTCGGGCAGCGCGTGTTTCAGCAGGAATCCGCTGGCACCGGCCAGCAAGCCGTCAAAGACATATTCGTCCAGATCGAAGGTCGTGAGCAGCACGACCCGCGGCGGCTTCGGCGTCAGCGCGGCCACCTGCCTGGTGGCCTCGATCCCGTTGAGCCGGGGCATGCGCACGTCCATCACCACGACGTCGGGCCTGAGCTCGGCGGCCCCGCTGACGGCCGCCAGCCCGTCGGCCGCCTCGCCGACCACTTCGAGGTCAGGCTGCGTGCCGATCATCATGGCCACGCCGGCCCGGACCACCGGCTGGTCGTCGACCACCAGGATGCGGATGGTCATGACGGCCCCGGGAGGAACGCGCGCACCACGAAACCCCGCTCCGTGACGCTCCCGGCCTCGAGCTGACCGCCGAGCAGGCGGGCTCGTTCCCTGAGCCCGGTCAGCCCGGTGCCGCCGCCGCGGACCGCGGCATCGTCCGCCGTACCAGGACCGTCGTCGGTCACCTCGACCATGATCCCGTCGTCGCGATAGTCCAGCTGGACCGTGGCCGCGGCACCCGCCGCATACCGGATCGCATTGGTCAGGCTTTCCTGCACCACCCGGTAGCCAGCGAGCTCGACGGCGGCCGGCAGCGGGCGAGGCTCGCCGTTCACGCGCAACTGAGCTCGCAGCCCCGATTCCCCGGCCCGCTCGATCAGGCCGGGGATGTCACCGAGTCGCGGCTGCGACGGCAGGCCGGGTGCTTCGTCACCAGCCGGCCGCAGGTCGCGGACCAGCTGGTTGAGTTCGGTCAGGCCGTCGCGGGCCTGCCGTTCGATCGCCGCTACCGCGGTCGCCGCCGCCCGCGGGTCACCGGCCGCGGCCAGCCGGGCGGCCCCGGCCTGGACGGCGATGGCGCTGAGCTGGTGGGCTACCACGTCGTGGAGTTCCCTGGCCAGCCTGGCCCGTTCCATGTCCTGCGCGTGCCGGCCGGCGGCCGCGACCGTATCGCGGTGCGCGGCGGTGACTTCGCCCATGCCCAGCGCGACGGCCAGCAGCGTGCAGGCGACGGCCGGATCGTGGCTGATGTCGTCAGCCGGCAACGTGATGCAGGCCGCGAGCAGCGCGCAGGCCGCCAGCGCCCGGCCGGCCCGGCGCACGGGACCGCGGCCGTAGGCTCCCAGGCCGTAGGCGGCGACGAGGACCGCGGCGCCGGCCGACCATATGTTCAGGCCGGCCGCGTACTTGACCGCCAGGGCCGCGCCCGCCAGTGCCAGCACCGCGGCCGGCTGCCGCCGCCGCCACACAGCCGGCACTGACTGCACGGCGGCCAGCGCGATGACACCGAGGATGACCGGTGCGGAACCGCCGTGCCCGGGCGGCCGCCACCACCAGGGCACGTCGAACAGCGCCCAGGCCAGGAGCACCGCCGCCAGCAGCCGGTCCGCGGTTGCGGCCTGCAGCCGCCGCTGCGGCCAGGCTCTCCACACGATTCGACCCTATGCCGCCAGTCCGGCGGTCACACCGTGACGTCGGCGGAGAATCGCCAGCGGGCGATGACGGCCACAACGGCGCCGGTGAGAACGATGCCGAGCAGCCCGGCCAGCTCTCCGGACTGCTGGCCGGCACTGACGAACCTGCTCCAGAAGTTGGTAGGCAGGTAGCCCGCGGCGTCAAAGCTCATCCAGGCCTGCACGAACGACGCCGGGGACAGCCGCCCGATGCTCGCGATGCCGGCGACCAGGAGCGCGAGCAACATGGAGCCAGCCGTGATCGCCGTGGTGGCGAGCTGCCCGCGGGCGATCACGCCGGCCGCGGTCCCGATGGCGGCGAACAGCCCGAGCACGATCACGGCGCGCCCGGCGGCTGATACCGACGAGCCCAGGCCGGCCCACAGCGGGGCATGAGCGGCCGGGAGGCCGGCTGCCGCCGCGATCAGCGGCGCGGCTGCCGCCAGGACCAGCCAGCAGCACGCCAGGGTCGCCACTCCCGCGGCCCAGATCGTCAGCCATTTGGCGGCGAGCACCCGGGTCCGGCGGCTCTGCCTGGTGAGCAGCTGCCTGATGGTCTTCGATCCCCATTCGCCGCCCCAGTGCCCGCCCGCGACCAGGGCGATCAGGAGCAGGCCAGGAACCGAGGCGAGCATGCCCGCCGCGACGTGGCCTATCTCGCCGGGCTGCGCGAGCAGGCTGGTGGCAGCGGCGGCAGCCCTGGCCGCGGCGTGCGCGTGCGCGACGACCTGCCTGCACTGCGCGGTCACGGCCCGCGCGCATACGTCGGGAATCCGGGGACTGGCGAGCGCGCCGCGGGCATTGTTCGCGCCGCCCCAGGTAATGAGCAAGCAGAAACCGATGATGACCAGCCCGGTCCCCCAGACCAGCGGCCTGATGAGCTTGCGGAGTTCAGCTACCAGCAGCCACAGCACGTGCGTCCTCCTTTCCGGTGATTTCCAGGAACCTGTCCTCCAGCCGGGGCCGCTCGACGGTCACCGACTCGGCGACCACCCCGCCCGCGGCCAGCACGCCGTTCACGTCCCGGCCGCGGTCGTGCTCGACCAGGAACTGCCCGTCCACGGGCCAGGCCGGCCACCGGGCCAGCAGCCGGGCGGCCGCGGCCGTGTCCTCGGCCCGGACCTCGACCCGGACCCGCCGCCTGATCGCGCCGAGCATCGCGGGCGTGCCTTCCTCGACAAGCCGGCCACCGACGATCACGGCGACCCGGTCGCATACCTGCTCGACCTCGGCCAGCAGGTGACTGGACAGGAATACCGTCGTTCCCTCCGCGGCCAGGCCACGCAGCAGACCCCGGATTTCCCTGATGCCGGCCGGGTCGAGCCCGTTGGTCGGCTCATCGATGATCAGCAACGGCGGCCGGCCGAGCATCGCCGCGGCCAGGCCGAGCCGCTGGCGCATGCCCTGCGAGTAGTGCTTGACCTTGCGGGCGCCAGCATCGCCCAGGCCGACCAGGCTCAGGACCCGGCCGGCCTCGCCGGCGACGCGGCGGCCCCCGGTGGCACCGAGCACGTCGAGGTTGCCCCGCCCCGTCATCCACGAGTAGAAAGCAGGCTCCTCGATCATCGAGCCGGCCTGTGCCACCACCCGGGGGTCGGGAAGGCGCCGGCCGAGCAGCCGGATCTGGCCGGCCGACGGCGCGATCAGGCCCAGCAGCATCCGGATGGTGGTGGTCTTGCCGGCGCCATTAGGGCCGAGGAAACCGTAGACCTGACCGGACGGGACCGCCAGATCGAGCCCGTTCACCACCGATCGCCGGCCCGAAGCGCTTGGTCAGGCCCTCACAGCTGATCACGTCCACCGGACTGACCGTACGGGCGTAGCCCGCGAACCGCGTCCGCCGTCAGGACGATCCGGCCTCGCCTTTTCGGCGACGCTGTCCCGGCGTGGCCGCTTACCTTCCGGGCGGAAAGGCATTGAGCCGAACGGGTGGCGTCGCACTCTCGCGGTTAAGTGCACCGGCAGGCCGGACAGCGTGATGATGATCCCGCCCGCCAGTGGTGGGTGAGCGCCCGGGCCAGCGGGGATCGCGGAGCCGAAGATGGCGCCGATGGCGGCACGGGCTCAAGACCCGGCGAGATAGCCGTACCGGTCGCGGAACGCCCCGGGCGAGAGTCCTGCCGCCGCTGCGATCGGCCGGAGCCTGGCTGCATCCTCGAGGTCCTCGCGGTCCAGCCGGATCATGTACTCACGGGCCACCCGGTACGAGCTCGACTCGACGTCGACCAGCCTGATCCGCACCCGTCCGGTCTCAGGGTCGGTGAACGACCTGAAGGGCAGCGGCACCATGTGGCCGCCCTGGATCGTGATCATGCCGCCGGGCTCGTCGTCCGCCAGCACCTGCTTCAGGTACTCGACGGCGGCGTAGCCAAGGTCGCGGGTGTACTCGATGTCAAAAGGGATCGGGGGCGCGCAGCGGAGCTCATAGCCGATGTTCTTGCCCTCCACCGTGACGCTCTGCCCGCGCTCCCGGAAACGGTCCTTGACCTGTTTCGCCAGCAGCCGGTCCAGCTCGAGCTCGGCCAGCCGGACGTGACCGTGCTCATCGCGCTCGACCTCCGGCATGGCCCGGGCGAGCTCGTCGGCGGGCAGGCGCAGGCCGATGCCCTCGGCGAGCACTGCCACGCCGAAGGGGCGGCCATGGGCGATCCGCTTGAGCATCGACGTCTCCAGGACGTCCACCAGGTGCGACAGCCGGATGGGCTCATCACCGGGGAACTCCTCGGCGATCATCGTGAGGGTGGCCCCAGCCGACTTGCCGATGCCCACGGCCAGGTGCCCAGCCGAACGCCCCATGGCCACCACCAGGTACCAGCGCTGGGTGGTGATGGCGTCGGTCATCAAGTTGCTGACCAGCTCGACTCCCACGCTCCTGGCGGTCTCGAAGCCGAACGTCGGCGTGCCGCCCGGCAGCGGCAGGTCGTTGTCGATGGTCTTCGGCACGTGCGCCACGCGCAGGTCCCCGCCGGCCGCCTCCGCCAGCCGGGACGCCGAGAACGCGGTGTCGTCCCCGCCGATCGTCACCAGCGCGCCGATCCCCAGCTTCCGCAGCGACTCCAGGCAGGCGTGCAGCCGCCAGTCCGGATCAGCGGCGCCCGCGTCCCGGACCGTGGGGTTGGCCCGCGAGGTCCGGATGACCGACCCGCCCAGGACGTGGATCCTCGACACATCCGTGATGGACAACGGCCGCGCCTCCTCGACCCGGCCCTCGATGAGGTGCTGGAACCCGTCCATGATCCCGACGACGTCCCACCCGGAGTTCCTGGCCTCGATCGTGGCCGCGGAAATGACCGAATTCATCCCGGGAGCCGGGCCGCCGCCGCACAAGATCCCCAGCCTCACGCTGTCCGTCATACCCGGGAGCGTAGCGGCACCGGCGCCGATCAGGATGACGGGCCGATGGCGACCGGGCCGGCCCGGGCCGACAGCCCGGCTGTCTCTAGAGTTGGCCTGTGAAGTTCTCCTTGTGGCCCCGAAATAACCGCGTGCCCGCTGATCTCCTGGAGGAAGTCCGCGCGGCGGACGCCAGCGGCTGGCACGGTATCTGGCTGGCCGACCACTACATGCCCGACACCGGCGACACGACGCCCAGGCGGGGTGACGTCTACGAGTGCTGGGCGCTGCTGCCGGCCCTGGCCGCGGTGACCGAGCGGGTGCGGATCGGGACTCTCGTCTCGCCGACCTCGGTCCACCACCCGGCCTTGCTCGCTAAGCGGGCCGCCACGATCGACCGGCTCTCCGGCGGCCGGCTGGTCCTCGGGCTCGGCGCGGGCTGGCAGATCAACGAGCACCATGCCTACGGCATCGACCTCGAGCCGCCCGGCCGGCGGGTGAGCCGGTTCGAGGAGGCCATCGGGATCGTCCGCTCCCTGCTGGCGGAGGACTCCACCACGTTCCACGGCGAGTTCTACGACATCACCGACGCCCCCTGCGACCCCAAGCCCGTCCAGTCGCCGCTGCCGCTGCTGGTCGGCACCCGCGGACCGCGCATGCTCCGCATTGCCGCCCGCAACGCCAGCGAGTGGAACACCTGGGCTGCCCCGGACCTGGCTGGCCGGCGGGCGGCACTGACCGAGGCCTGCGAGACGACCGGGCGTTCCCCGGCCACGATGTGGACGTCGGTCAATGCCCTGGTGGAACTCGGCCAGAGCGCGCCTACGCCCGGCTATCCGGCCATCGCGGGCACGGCTCAGCAACTGGTCGACCAGATCGGGCAGTACGCTGACCTCGGCTTTGACGAGTTCATCCTGCCCGACTGGAACCTGGGCAAGGATAAGGCCGAGCGCGCGGACAACCTGGCCCGGGTCAAGGCCGAGGTGCTCGACCAGCTGCCCGCCTAGGACCCCCCGGTGTCTCTACAGGACACTTCTGATCCTGGACGAATTGATCAACGGCCGGGCCGGCGCGGCTCCGGGGGCAGGACGGGCGCGAAGTTGATGCTGATCCGCGGGCCGGCCGGGGTGGCCTGTTTCGGTACCGAGTGGCGCCAGTCGCGCTGGGCGCGCCCGCCCATGACGACCAGGTCGCCGGAGGCGACGGCCAGCGAGACGCTCGGGCCGCCCCCGGCCGGCTTGATCAGGAAACGCCGGGTGGCGCCGAGGCTGAGCACGGGCACGATGCTGGTCTCCTGGACCTTGCCGATGGGGTCTCCGTGCCAGCTGGTCGAGTCGCGGTGGGTGCGGTACAGGTTGAGCCACAGGTAGCGGTAGGAGACCCCGTAGTGCCGCGCGAGCGTGGCGGTGACTTCCTGCAGCAGCGGCTGCGGAGCGGCCGAGATGTCGGCGTATTCGGCGGTCAGGCGCGGCTCGGTGACGCGGCGCGCGTAGATGTACCGGTCCCGCTGCTCCCACGGCGCGGTGGCCAGGAGCTCGTCGAACAGGCGGCCGCTGCCGCGCAGCCAGCCGGGCACGTGCTCGATCCATGATGCCTGGTCCAGCTCGATCCGCCGCCCGGTCGTGAAGCCGGCGTCGACGGCCGGCCCGAGGTCGGAGAACAGGTCGCCCTGGCGCATCGCCGGGACGGACGCCTCGCCCGCGGATAGGTGCCTCATCATCAGTCCCCGGTCAGCGGGCCGGGAAGGCCCGGTTGATGTCGCCGAAGGAGTCAGCGCCGGCGATCAAGTCGTACGTGCCGGCCGTGAGGACCTCGGCGGCCGCCTTGCGGGCCAGGGTGTAGGCGGCCTGGGTGATCGCCTGGCCCAGGCTGACCCGCCGCACGCCGGCCGCCCGCAGCGCGGCGACGTCCGGCGCTCCGGGGCCGGCCATGACGTTGACCGGCAGGGAGGCCTTGCCGGTCAAGGTGGCCAGGGTGTCCAGGTCGAGCAGCCCGGGCACGAACAGGCTGTCCGCGCCGGCCTCGGCGTAGGCGGCGGCGCGGGCCAGCACGTCATCGAGGCGCCCGCCGGGTTCGCCGATCCCGAACAGGAAGACGTCGGTGCGGGCGTTGATCACGAGCTCGGGCAGTCCCGCGTCGGCGGCGGCCGCGCGGGCGCCGCGGATGCGGGCCGCCTGCACCGCGGCGCCGAACAGGCCGCCGTCCGGGGCGCCGCTGTCCTCGAGGTTGATCCCGACGGCGCCGGCGCCGATCATCGCGGCCACGGTCGCCGCGACCGCGCCGGGATCGCGGCCGTAGCCGCCCTCGATGTCGGCGGTGACCGGCAGGTCGACCGCCGCCGCGATCCGCGCGACGGCGCCGACCGCCTCCGGCCGGCTGAGGTTCTGCCCGTCCGGGCGGCCGAGTGACCAGGACACGCCCGCGCTGGTGGTGGCGATGACCGGGGCCCCGGCGGCGGCGATCATCGCCGCGCTGCCGGCGTCCCAGGCGTTCGGCACGACGAAGATCCCGTCGGCGTGCAGGGAGCGCAGGGTGGCGGCCTTGGCGTGCTGGCGTTCGGAAACCATGATGAGTCCTTCCAGGTTCAGGG
This sequence comes from uncultured Actinomycetota bacterium, assembly GCA_963839095.1. Classification (GTDB taxonomy): domain Bacteria; phylum Actinomycetota; class Actinomycetes; order Streptosporangiales; family Streptosporangiaceae; genus Palsa-504. Next base: position 111,725 of record CAWIUF010000040.1, read on the forward strand.
CTGGTAGCCCAGGTTCAGGGCTGGTGGCCCAGCCGGAGCGCGAGCTGGCTGGCGGTGGCCGGCCGGATCCCGGCGACCGCGGCCAGCGAGGTCATCAGGTCAGCGCGGCTGGCACTATGGTCAAGGGCGAGTTGTCCGGTGGCGGCGCCCGCCGCCAGGGTGGCCAGGGTCCTGGCGGTCGCCGGCGGAAGGCCGAGCCCGGCCAGGTTCGCGGCCGCCAGCACCCCGGCGGACGGGAATAGCCGCGACAGCCCGTGGGTAAGTCCGGGCACGGGTGGCCCGAACCGTTCGGCTATCCGTCCGAGCTGCGCGCGTACCTGGCCGGGGTCGTCGCAATCCTGGGCCACGACGGCCTGGACAGCCGCCTCGAACGAGCCCCACGCACCCGGTACCCGGACGTCAGGGCGGGCATCGGTGCCGGCCATCCGGGCGGCGCGGCCGGCCACGTGTATCAGCCCCTCCCAGTACGGCAGGTGGGCCTCGAGCAGCAGGTGATCGGCTTCTCCGGGGCGGATCTCGAGCAGGCCCGGAGCGCCGTCGAGGCTGATCGTCCGGCGGTACACCCCGCCGGAGACCGACTCCACGCCGGGCACCGCGCGGCTCGCGAAGAACGCCGCCATCACGTCCCAGTCGAAGGGCGGCTGGAACGGCAGCCGCATCGTCAGCCCGCCGTCCGCGGCCAGCCGGTCGGCCCGCCTGCGGCGGGCTCGCAGCTCGCTGGGCGCGGCCCGGAAGACCTCGCGCATCTGCCGGTTGAACTGGCGCAAGCTGGCGAACCCGGACGCGAACGCCACGTCGCCCACGGCCATGTCGGTGTCGTCGAGCAGCCGCCGCGCGAAGTGCGCACGCCGGGACCGGGCCAGCTGGCCGGGGGTGATGCCCAGGTGGTCGTGGAAGATCCGCCGCAGATGCCGGGGCGAGACCGCGAGCCGGGCCCCGAGCGCCGCCTCGGTCCCGGTGTCCAGCACGCCGTCGATGATCAGCCGGACCGCACGGCAGACGAGCTCGGGGGCGTCCGCTCCGAGCGGGCCCGCGGTCCGGTACGGGCGGCAGCGCAGGCAGGCCCGGAACCCGGCCGCCTCCGCGCTCGCGGCCAGCTCGAACGTGCGCACGTTCTCGGCCCGCGGCCGGGCGCGGCAGCCGGGCCGGCAGTAGATGCCGGTGGTCACCACGGCCGAGTACGTCGTCATCTATTCCGGTATATGCGCCGGGCGGGACCCGGGCTGGCCATATTCGGACAACATCATCGCCGCGGGCAGCCGGGGCCGCAGCGCCGCCCGATGCCGGGTAATCCTCCGGTTACATCTTCCTGATCTTCAGGTACCGCCGTACGTCCGGCGCTGATTTGACCGCCAGCAGCGTGAGGGCCACGGCGACGGCCGCCATCGCTAGCCGGTCGCCTGCGCGGCTTCGACGATGACGTGGGTGACGACGCCGGGGTCAGAGATCATCGACAGGTGCGGCGCGCGCACCTCGGTGATGTGGGCGTGGGCGTGCCGGGCCATGGCCAGTTGCTCGGCCGGCAGGATGACGCGGTCGGCGGTACCGACCACAGCCCAGGACGAGATGGTGGTCGGGCGCGAAGGCGTCCACCTAGACCAGGGCCTTGACCTGCGTGTTACCGGTCGCGGCGTTGGTGATGACGGCGCCCCCGTAGGAATGCCCGACCAAGACGATGGGGCCGGAAATGCTGTGCAGGAAGTCGGCCAGGTAGGCGAGGTCATAGGCCAGGCCCTGCAGCGGTTCGGCGGCACTTCGAACTTCCCGGATTAACAGCCGGTGAACAGCCACATCACCGCGAAGGTCACAGCGGCAACTGACCTCGATAATGGCTCGACGTTCCCCAGGCTTACGAGACTTAACTGCCGGGGTCCGGAGCAGGATTTATCGCAACTGTTTTTCACCTTCGTACCTCAGTCACCAAATAGCAAGCGCCTGGAACCCCCGCTGAGCTCGACGGCGGCAGCCAGCGGAGGCGGTTCACCCGGCCGGCTCCCCCGGCCTATGCAGACGTTGCGTGAGCCAGTTATCGTCGGCGCTGACCGCATAAGCACGTGCTGGAGACGGGGAGCGGATGACCACTGACAGCGGTAGCGGGAGCCCGATCGTGATCGTCGGCGGCGGCCTGGCGGGAGGCAACGCGGCCGCCACCTTGCGGGACGAGGGGTACGCCGGGCCGGTCATGATCATCAGCCGGGAACCGGGGGTCCCGTTCGGCCGGCCGCCGCTGTCCAAGACCTACCTGCGGTCGGAGGAGCAGCTCGACGGCTGGTACGTCCGGCCCGCCGGCTGGTACGCCGGACACGGCGTCGACCTCCGTAGCGCGAGCGTCACGGGCGTCGATCCGGTCGCGCATACCGTCGCCCTGGACTCGGGTGAGGAGATCAGCTACCGCACGATCCTCCTGGCCACCGGCGGGCGTCACCGGCGGCTCACGACTCCGGGGGCGGAGCTGCCCGGGATCCACTACCTGCGCACCGTAGCCGAGTGCGACGCGATCAAGTCCGAGGCGGTGGCGGGCCGGCGCGCGGTCGTGATCGGCATGGGGTTCATCGGCTGCGAGGTGGCGGCCTCGCTCACTCAGCTCGGAGTCCAGGTGACCGCGATCTTCCCCGGCCGGGACCCGCTGGAGCGGGTCCTGGGCGGACCGGTCGGCGCGCTGATCGGCGGTATCCACCGGGCGAACGGAGTCGAGCTGCGGGCCGGGGACCAGGTGACCGCGTTCGAAGGGACCGAACGGGTGGAGACGGTCGTGACCGCCGCCGGCCATCGCATCGCGTGCGATTTCGCGGTCGCGGGCATCGGCATCGAACCCGACATTCCCGCCGTGGCGGGGACGCCGATCGCGGCCGACAACGGGATCCTGACGGACGAGCTCGGCCGGACCAGCGCGGCCGACGTCTACGCGGCCGGCGACATCGCGAACCACCTGCACCCGCTGTTCGGGCGGGTCCGGGTCGAGCATTACAACAACGCGGAAAAGCAGGGCGCCGCGGTGGCCCGGTCGATGCTCGGCTCGACGGCGCCGTACGACTACGTCCACAGCTTCTGGTCCGACCAGTACGAGCACAAGATCGAGTACGTGGGCCACGTCACGAAGTGGGACGACTTCGTGGTCCGCGGCAGCCTCGAGGAGGGCAAGCTGGTCGGCTTCTACCTGGCGGACGGGGTAGTGCGGGCCACTGTCGGCCTCGACCGGGGCGGTGATCCCGAACTGGACCGCGACTCCGAGATGGCGGCCTGCACGCGGCTGGTCGCCGCGCAGGCCCGCCCGGCTCGCGGCGTGCTCGCCGACGAGCACACGGACCTGTGGTCGATCGCCGGCTAGGCCTTGCCGATCGCCGGCTAGGCGTTGGAGAACAGGGGGATGTTGGCGCCGCTGGCCGGCGCCAACGGGCTGTCGAGCAGCGCGACGATCAGCGCGGCGACATCAGCGGGGGTCAGGCCGGGACGCAGCGCGGGGTTGGCCTGGCGCAGCATCTCGGTGTCGACGGCGCCCGGGCTGACGCAGATGGCGCTGATGCCGTGCTCCCTGCCCTCCACCGCGATCGCCTCGGTGAGGCCGATGATCCCGTACTTGGAGATGTTGTACGCGGCCAGCCCGGGAAACTTCTCGGTGGCGTAGACGCCGGAGAGCGAGGCGATGGTGACGATCCGCCCCGCCCGGGCCGGGAGCATGGCGGTGAACGCCGCCCGGCAGCACAGGAATGAGCCGGTCAGGTTGATCCCCAGCGTCTGGTCCCAGATCGCGGTCGTCGTCTCGGCGAACAGCGCGCGGGTCAGCACCGCGGCCGCGCAGACCAGGGCCGCGACCGGGCCCGTCCTCCCGGCCACGGCGAAAAGACGCTCGACGTCGGCTTCCTTGCTTACGTCGGCAGGAACCGGCGTGGCCGCGCCGCCCGCCTGCCGGATATCGCTGGCGACGCGGTCGAGAGCGTCGCCATCACGGGCGGCCAGGACGACATGAGCGCCGGCCGCCGCGACGGCCGCGGCGGTGGCCGCCCCGATCCCGCGGCTAGCGCCGGTGACGACCGCTACCCGTCCGTCGAGCCAGTGCACCGGATCACTCATGCTCTGCCGCCTCGCCGCCGGGATTCGCCACCTGCCGGTAAAGCCGCTCGTGAGCGTCCAGGCTCCGTTCCAGGTCCAGATGGGCCTCGGCATGCTCACGGCAGGCTGAACGCGAGATCCCGGCCGTCCGCCCGACGGCCGCCGCGGCGGCCCCGATGTCGTCGGGCGGCACCAGGAAACCGGTTATCCCGTCCTCGATCACCTCGCCGAGGGCCCCGGCCCTGAACGCCACGACGGGAGTCCCGCACGCCTGCGCCTCGGCGGCGGCCATCCCGAACGGCTCGTCCCACCGGGCGGGAAACAGGACCACGGCGGCGCGTGCCATCGCCTCCCACAGCGATGCCCGGGCCACCGCCGCGTGAACCGTCACGCCGGGCCAGGCCCGCCGCGGGCCGATCTGATCCCGGCTGTACCCGGCGTCGTAGGCATCGCCGTACACGTCGATCGGCACCCCGGCCGCGCGGGCGATGTCGATGGCTTCGGCGGCGCCCTTCTCCGGGCTCAGCCGCCCGGCGAAGACGGCCCCCTCCCCCGCCTCCCGGGACCAGGGGATGACGCCGGTAGGCACGTAAGGCGGGAGGACGGCATCGACGTGAACGACCTGGCGCCAGGCCTTCGCCTGGACCTCGGACACGACGGCCACCGCCGGCGGATCGCCTGCCCGGGCCGCCTGGCGAAGGGCCGCCGTCATCGCCTCATCCGGCGGCAGGTGGAGGGTGTGCACCACCGGCGCCCGCAGCGCCGCCGCGAGCCGGATAGCGGGCGCGTCGAAGGCGTGATTGTGGATGACGTCGTACTGGATCTCCTGGACGCGGTCATAGGCGCGCGCGAACGCGGACTCGGCCGTCGCTGGCCCGGACCCGTCCGGCTCGGGCCCTGCTGGCGTGGAATGGCCGAAGGCACGGTAGAGGGTGGCCGCCAGCGAGTCGGGGTCGACTCCGGTGTCGATCACCTCGACGCCGGGGATCTCGGATCCGGAGGCGGCGTAGACGTGGACGTCGTGCCCCCGGCCGGCCAGGCCGCGGGCCAGGTCGGAGACGAAGGCCTGCGAACCGCCGCGCTGAGGCTCACGGATGGCCGTCACGAGCGGCGCCATGATGGCGATCTTCACTGTGCCATTCTCACTGTGCTATTGCCTCTGGGCCATCCTCAGGGGGCAGCATCTTGTAAGCGAGGTCACGGGGCGGGTTGATCCCCAGCACGTCGAAAGGAACCTGACGCCGGGCGCGCCGGCGGACCTCGTCGGCCGCGTGGGGGAAGAAAATCCCGGTCAGCTCGACGGCCTCACCGGGGCTGGCGAACTCGACGCACATCGGCCCGGCGAAGCTGACGTACCGGTAGCCGCGGGCGGCGAGCCAGTCGAGGTTGTTCGGCCAGATGAGGGCGACGCAGCCGCCCGGCCGGCAGACCCGCTCCAGCTCGGACAGGCCGGCCTCGCCGCCGTGGCCCAAGTCGGGGGTGAACGCCGAGCAGGCGATGACCAGATCGGCGAAATCGTCAGGAAGCGGCAGCTCGTCGAAGAACCCGTGGATCACCCGGGCCCGGTCGCCGTGATCCGCGGCCGCGAGCTTGCGCCGCAGAAGCTGGCGCATGGGCAGCGCGGGCTCGACCGCCACCACCTCCCGGCCGCGCTCGATGAGCTCGAGCGTCAGCCGTCCCGAGCCCGCCCCGACCTCGGCGATCCGGCCGACGCCGCGCGGCAGCCAGCCCAGCACCTCCGGATGGAGCCGCTCGGCCCGGGCCAGCCGGTCGTAGAGCTCCGGCTCGAGCCGGTACAGCAGCTCCCAGGCCAGGACCAGGTCCGTTCGGGGATCACCGTCCCCGTGGGGGACGAACCGGCTCGCCTCATCGCGGGTGAACACGGCAAGGTCCGCAGCGGTATAGCGTCCCGGCAATGCGCGGGCCGGATCCTCAGTCCTGATCGCCGACCTCAGCCCAGTTCTTATCGGTCTCCCAGACGCGGACGGACCGCAGCAGCCCGCCGGGAAGCTCCGGCTGGAGCCGCTCCCAGAACGTCACCGCGAGGTTTTCCGTCGTCGGGATGAGTCCTTTGAGCCACGGCACGTCGGTATTCAGATTGCGGTGATCTACGTCCCGGATGACCTGCCTGTTCATGATGTCAGAAAGCAATTTCAGGTCCAGGACATAGCCAGTGGCGTCATCGATCTCGCCGGCCACCACCACCTCCAGGACGTAATTGTGCCCGTGCAGGTTCGCGCACTTCCCGAATAGCCTGCGGTTCTCGTCATCGGACAAGGCCGGGTCGCACAGCTGGTGCGCGGCATTGAACGTCTCGCGGCGACCGATCCGGACAGCCATGTCGTACCTCCTCGGCCAACCTTCACGGTAATGCGCGTCACACTGGCGTGCCACCCGGGACCTGGCGACCGCGCCCCGTGCTGGCGCTATAGCGGTCATCGATAGGCCGGAACGCGCCGAAGCCGCAGACGCTCGGGAGCAGCCTGGCCAGGCCGGCGCTGACGCTAGGGAAGGGCGCGGTGTCGCTGCTGGCGGAGCTGGGCACGATCGCGGCGCTGGTGGTGCTTCTGCTGCTCGAAGGTCCCAAGATGCGCACGGCGCTGGGTCACGGCGTGGAACGACGGCGGAGCCGCCGCGGAGGTAACCGGCCGGGAGGACTGATCGCCGCAGCCGGCGGTTCCTCCGAGCAGTCAGGGACGGGCGGCGCGGCATTGAACCGCGTGACCAGCCGGGCGAAGGCGGCGATGTCACGGTCGTCCCAGTCGGTCAGCCGTTCGGCGAGCCGGCACCGGACGGCCTGCGCGGCGGCGTCCAGGTGCCGCCGCCCGGCGGCGGTCAGGGTCAGCACATAGCCCCGGCGGCCCGGGCGCTCGCAGTCCCGGCACAGCAGCCCGGCCGAGACCAGCTGCTCGAGCTGCCGGGACAGGGTGGACTTGTCCAGGCAGAAGTGCGCGGCCAGGTCGGCCGCCCGCATCCCCGGCGTGACGTCGACCTGGGTCAGCAGCGTGTAGGCGACCAGGGACAAGCCGGGATGCAGCTGATCACCCAGATCTCCGGCCCGCCGGGTCAGCGTGGTGAGGCCCTGGTACAGGTCCTCGAGGGCAGCTTCGCGAGCCATTTTCCTCCCTGCTTTAGGGTTGCAGATTACAACTCTGAGGCTTAGAGTTGCAAATACCAACCCTACACGGGCGGCATCGGATTGCCGGGTGAAGGAGCTAGTCATGAGTACGCTCACCACCATCCCAGACCAGACGGCGGGTACCCGCACCGGATCAACGGACCGGCAGGTGTACGCGGTCGTCGGCTTCGACGGGTCCGCCTCGTCGCTGCGCGCCCTGGACGCGGCGGCCTGGATGCTGAACGACCGGCCCGGCGGTATGCAGGTCGTCTACGTCGCGCACCAGCCGGCCATCGCCTCCGTCGGCCTGGACGGCGAGGCCTCAGCCGGGCTCCTCCAGAGCTTCGACGACACCGCACGCGAGCTGGCCGGGACGGTCCGCGCCCACCTGCAGGGCTCTCACCTCCGGGGCGCCGCGCAGCGCTGGCACTTCCAGCGCCAGGACGGCCCCATCGCCGACCAGCTGATCGCGGTGGCAGACGACCTGCGCCGCCAGCACGGACCCGACGCCGCGGTGGTCGTGGTCGTCGGCCGGTCCGAGCACGGATACCACCACATCATGGGCTCGGTCCCGAGCGCCCTGGAGCGGCACGTCCACTACCCGGTAATCATCATCCCGTGACCTGGCGGTTATGGCCGCGGGATGTTGCGGACATTGAGCCGGGCCAGGCTTGCGACCTCGCCGACGCCTCCGGTCAGGACTACCTTGCCCAGCGAGAGCGCGAAGCCCTTTGCTTCCTCGACGGTGATGTGGGACGGGACCTCGAGCGCGTCGGCGGTGGTGACGACGTTCGAGCAGCGCGGGCTCGTCATGAGCGAAGACGGCCCGGGCGGCGTCCAGCAGGTCGCCTGGCTCGGTGACGTGGCGGGTGAAGAAGCCGGCGGCGGCGGCGATGGCGGCGTAGTCGACGTGACCCCCGCCTGCACCAAGACCTCGAGCAGATCGTCGGCTACATGCCTGGCCATGCTGACCCCTTTCTGAAGCACGGCGGAGAACGGCTATGGGCACTGTCTCATTGCTCTATCTGCTCACGGATCCAGGCGGCTGCCAGCGCGGTCCAGGTCGCGGTCTGGCCGGCGTCACGGGCCAGGCCGAGGCCGTGCGGGCCGTGGGCGAACACGTGCGCGGCGTGGGGAATGCCGCCGGCCGCGAGCGCCGCGGCGAGGCGGTAGGTGTGCTCCGGCGGGACGTAGGAGTCCTCGGCGGTGTGCCAGAGGAAGAACGGCGGCGACGCGGGCGTGACCAGCGCGTCCAGCGAAGTCGACCGGCGCAGCTGCGGGCTGGCGTCCGCACCGAGGAGGATCAGCTGGGACGGGCGGTAGGTCTCGGTCTCCATCGAGGTGACGGGGTAGCCGAGCACGGCGAACTGCACCGCCTGATCGGGCTCGGCACCGGGCGCCAGGGCGGCCATCCCGGCCAGGTGACCGCCCGCGGAGAACCCGATCAGGCCGATGCGCTGGGCGCCTTGCGCGCGCCGCTGGCGGATCTCGGCGCGCAGCGCGTCCAGCGGGACCGGGTGCCGGACGTTGAGGGGGTAGCGGAACACGCTCGCCTGCACGCCGAGCTCGCCGAGCCAGACGGCCACCGGCTCGGCTTCGTGCGGAGCGTGCGCGGCGTACCCACCGCCGGGCAGGACGATCATGTGCGTGCCGGTCGCTGAGGTGTTCACGGCCAGTCCTCCTCAAGGACGTCAGGGCGGCGCGATGCCGGCGGCCTGGCTCAGCTCAACCCGGGAGTGGACACCGAGCTTTTCGAAGACGTGACGAAGATGAGTGCCGGCGGTATGCGGAGAGATGAACAGCTGCTCCGCGATCTCGCGGTTGGTGCCGCCCGCGGTCGCCAGCCGGGCGACCTGGCGTTCGGTCGGTGTCACTGGCCATCAGCTCGGCGACTTCGGGACTATCGATGTCCACCCGCGGATTCTTGCACATTCCGGCCGTCACGCCGAGGGGCAGCGCAGAGCACGGACGAGCCCAGCCAGTGGCTGGCCCGCAGCGCGAGTTCCACGTCATGCTGGTGCTCGGCCGGGGCCTGCTCCGGCGGCATCATCGCCGCAATGGTGGCCGCGCACCTGGCGCAGACGGGCCCAGCAGGACCGGATCGCGGCGTTCACCCTCCTGGTCACCGTGCTCGACCAGGCCCGGGCGGGCCTGGCCAGCGCCGTCATCGACGAGCGGACCGCGCGGCTGGCCGCGGCCTCGTCCCGGGCCCGCGGCTACCTGGACGGCCGGTCGCTGGCCGAGGTGTTCGCCTGGCTGCGCCTGAACGACTGATCTGGAACTACTGGGTCAACGACTACCTGCTGGGCAAGAAGCCGCCGCGGTTCGACATCCTGTTCTGGAACGCGGACACCACCCGGATGACCGCGGGCCTGCACTAGGACTTCCTCCAGCTGGGCGCGGCCAACGCCCTGGTCAAGCCGGGCGGGGCGACCATGCTCAGCTCGCCGGTGGACCTGGCCGCGATCGACCGGGACGCCTACATCGTCGCCGGGATCAGCGATCACATCTGCCCCTGGCAGAGCTGCTACCGGTCGACCCAGCTGCTCGGCGGCCGCCAGCGGTTCGTGCTGTCCACCAGCGGGCACGTCGCCGCGATGGTCAACCCGCCGGGCAACGAGAAGGCCCGGTACCAGCTGGCCAAGCAGTGCCCGGAAGACCCGGAGGAATGGCTGCGCCAGGCGGAGACCGGCCACGGATCCTGGTGGCCGGACTACGCGAGCTGGCTGGCCGAACGCTGCGGGGAAGAGAAGGCCGCGCCCGCGGAGCTCGGGGGCGGCGGGCTGGCACCGGTCTGCGACGCGCCGGGAACGTACATCTATGACAGTTGACCGGATCCGGGCCGGCTGCGACGGGGTGGCGCTGAGCCGCCCGGACCGGGTGCGCCGCCTGGTCCTGGTGGCGACCGGACCAGGCTCGCTCATGGTCCCCGGGAATCCGCGCGTCCTGGTGCGCATGCTTACGCCGCGACGCCACCGGGACCCGTCCTACGCGGCCCGCGTCGCCGGCGAGCTGTACGGCGGCAGCGCGCGGGAAGACCCGCTGGTGGCCCGGGACCTGCTGCACGCCACCACCCGCCTCGGCCCGGCCCGGGGCTACTTCTACCAGCTGATCTCCACCGTCGGCTGGACCAGCCTGCCGCGGCTGCCGCGGCTGCGGCCGCCCACGCTGATCCTGGCCGGCGACGACGACCCGATCATCCCGCTGGTCATCGCGCGGATCATGCACCGGCTGATCCCGCACAGCGAGCTGCACGTCTACCACGGCGGCCACCTCGAGCTGGCCGCCGACGCCGGGAGCCTGGCCGCCACGGTGCAGGCGTTCCTCGATGCCGACCCGGCTCCGGAGGGGAGCGAGCCATGACGCAGGTGACGAACGCGCACCTCGGGGAATCCCTCGGGACGGACTTCTTCTCCGTCCGCGAGCAGTTCACCGACGAGATCACGCTGGACGACGTACGGGTGCCGGACGCGAACCGGCTGCCGGAGGCCCGGTCGTTCAAGGACACCACCCGGGTCCTGGCCACCACCCGGAGCACGTGCGCGTGGGCGGCGCTGGGCCACGCGACCGCCGCCTACGACGCCGCCTTGCGGTACGCGCTGGAGCGGCGGCAGTTCGGCGAGCCGCTGGCCGGCTTCCAGATCATCCAGCAGCGGCTGGTCTTGATGCTGGCCGACCTGACCGCGATGCAGCTGTACTGCCTGCAGATCGGCCGCCTGGCCGAGGCCGGCCGCCTGACCCCCACCGTGGCCGGGCTGGCCAAGATGCACAACACCCGCAAGGCCCGCGCGATCACCGCCGAGGCGCGCGACATGCTGGGCGGTAACGGCATCCTGCTCGACTACCAGGTCATGCGGCACATGGTGGACATGGAGGCCATCCGCACCTTCGAGGGCACCGAGACCATGCGGACCCTCATCGTCGGCCGCGCCATCACCGGCCTGGGCGCGTTCACGTAGTCCGGGATTTTCCCTGACCGTCAGCGCCATCCGCAGGATGTTCATCGTCAGCATGGAACGATGATGCCGGGCCTGCCAGCAGCCTGTCGTCCTGTCTACGGAGCGCTTTTCTCGTGGTCAGCAGGGACCTGGCCGGGCTGTTGACTACTACGGGCGAAGTAGCCGGCCAGGGGTCTGGCGGGAGAATGCGCGGGGCATGAACAGCCGGCCCGGATTCGTGCGGCCAGCACGATGCCCGGCCAGATGGCGGCTGAGAAATTAGGGCATGACCGAGAAATCCACCGTCCGGCCTCCGCCATCGCGATGGCCTACGCCTTCGCCCAGGTCACCCGGCGTCCGGCCCTGGTCAACCTGCACTCCTCGGCGGGCGTGGGCAACGCCATGGGGAACCTGGTCGCGGCCTGGCACGGAAACACCCCGCTGATCCCGACCGCCGGACAGCAGCAGCGGGAGCTGATGATCGGGAGCCGTACCTTTCATGCGCGCCTATGCGATGGCGCTGCAGCCGCCGGCCGGACCGGTCTTCGGTACCCCTGGACGACTGGAACCAGCCGCCGGCCGGGCCGGGCCGCGTCCGGACGGTGAGCGACCGGTTCGCCCCCCGACCCGGAGCGCCTGCGGCTATTGCCGACCGGGCCGCTCGTCCCCTACTACACCGAACGGGCATCCTGGTAGCGGTCGACGCCGACCAGCCGCCCGATGCGGCCACCGCCGCCATCCAGGCCCGGCTGTCCAGCGCGCACGGAAAACCAGTGGGCTCGCCGCGTCGTTTGCCCTAGCTTGAGGCCATGGTGCCAATGAGTCACATCCTGGCGTTCGTCGCCGTGGCGATGGTCCTCATCGCCGTCCCGGGCCCGAGTGTCCTGTTCACCGTCAGCCGGGCCCTGACCGTCGGGCGGCGATCGGCCCTGTTCACGGTCATCGGCAACGAGATCGGGGAATTCGCGCAGGTAGCCGCGGTGGCGTTCGGGGTCGGCGCGCTGGTGGAGCGGTCGGCTGAGATCTTCGCCGTCGTGAAGTGGGCCGGAGCCGCCTACCTGGTTTTCCTCGGCGTCCAGGCGATCAGGCACCGGCGGTCGATGACGGACGAGCTCGCCAAGCGGACGGCACCGGTACGACCGCTGCGGGCCGTACGGGACGGGTTCATCGTCGGCGTGACCAATCCGAAGTCGATCGTGATCTTCGTGGTGGTCCTGCCGGAGTTCACCGACCGTGCTCCGGGGTACCTGCCCGTGCAGCTACAGATGCTGGTCCTCGGCGGCCTGTTCGCGTCTATCGCGCTGCTGCTCGACAGCGCCTGGGCCGCCGTCGCCGGCACCGCCCGGCAGTGGTTCGTCCGGTCGCCCCGGCGGCTCGCTCTCATCGGCGGGACCAGCGGCCTGGTGATGATCGGGCTCGGCGTCAGCATCGCCGCCACCGGCCGCCGCGACTGACCGATGCGAGTTCAGGACTGCGTGACTTCTTCGCGCTGCGCCCCGGGAGCGCCGGCGAGGAAGTCGATGAGGCTGTAGGGGGCACGGTCGCCCAGGCAGAGGTCGAGGATCTCGTGCGCGTCCGCGGCGAACGACTCGCTGCGCGGGAACATCACCGCTTCGTAGGCGGCCAGGGCCGCCTCGGTGTCGCCGGGGTGCGCGGCGATCGCCTGGCCGAGCTGGGCGCCGTCGAACATCGCCAGGTTGGCGCCATCCCCGGACGGCGGCATCAGGTGCGCGGCGTCGCCGAGGAGCGTCACCCCCGGCACGCGGTCCCACCGGTGAAGTCGATGCCGGTGATCGACTCCAGGGGGCGGGTCAGCTCCATCCGCCCGGAGCAGATCACCATCGGCAAAGGCCAGGACACCGGACCCGGGATGCCTGGGCGGCGCGGTCCTCCCGCCGGGAACCGAGGTGCGGCTGCACGCGACCGGATACGCGCCCACCTGGCCCGCAGCCGCGGGTGCCTAGTTCGTATGGGCGTTGGGGAGATGCTTGCCGATGTAGCCCACGTAGATCTTCCCGGTCTGGCTGGCGTCGTCGTGATAGTAGATCCGGGGGGAGATCAGGCCTTTCCTGGCTATCTTGAAATGCGCGTCCATGAAAATGGCGCCGTCTGGATTTACCTCCCTCGGAACTGGCAGGACCCGCAGCTTCCGGAGCTTAGGTGAGCGTTCGACGGGCTCGGATTCCTGGGTGGAATGCGCGCCCGGCGGATAGCCGGGCCGCCCGGGGGGCGTGTGGCCGAGGTAGGCGTGGACCCCTTTGCTGAACTCACCGCGGCGCCGCGCGGCCGCGTACCCGTCGAGGACCCGCAGCACGTCCCAGGATTTGGCCGCCCAGGTGCCGACCGGGTCGAAGTCGTCCAGTTCCAGCGCGTTCTTCGGGTCCCCGGTGAAGATGACGGAGGAAAGCACGTGCTCGTCGAGCCGCTCGAGGAGCTCGGCGAACGATCCGGGTGATCGCGCGGCCGCCGTGGCCGCCCGGGTCTGGTCAACGCGGCCGACCCGGGAGAGAACGCCGCGGAGCCGGTCGAGCTCCAGCTTCACCTTCAGCAGCTCGGCCTGCGTCTCGGCGTGGTCAAGCTGCTCGTCCTCCAGCCGGGCGCGCAGCAGGTCACGGTCGTCTTCTGCGTCTTCCAGCAGGTCCTGGAGGGTCTCGAGCCGCCGCGATATCTCCCGGTGACCGCGCAGCACGCCCCGGCCCTCGGCCAGCAGCTCCCGGAACCGGGCGGTCATGTCGTCAGCGCCGTCCGGCCCGCCGGCGTCGGACTGGAACTCGCTGACCAGGCTGGTGAGCAGCTCGCCGGCGATGGCGACCTCGCGGACCGCCGTGGTCTCGGCCAGGCCGGCCGGCGCCAGGCCAGCCGCCCCGTCGCCCGACCTTCGCGAGCCTGATGGCGCGGCCTGGATGGCGCGCAGGACGGTGGCCGGCTCCTCCCGGGACAGCAGGCGATCGACCTGGGCGACCTGCGCTGGCAGCGGCAGGGTCAGGGCCCGGCTCCGGTTCGCCCGGCCCAGCAGGTGGGCGAGCTTGCCCGGAGCCTGCTCGGCGATCGTCCGGGCGAGCAGCACCCGGTGGCGCCGGGCGTCGACGGCACTGGCCGGATCGACCTCGGGCAGGAACGTGCGAACCGCCCCCAGCGGCACCGAGTGCGAGGGCCCGAACGATTCCTCGAGCTGCGCGGCCGCCGCGGCATCAAGGACATAGATCCCGGACAGCCCGACGCACTCGCGAGTCAGCCGCTCGACGTGGTCGATCATCGCGGGCCCGGGCACATCCGGGATCGGCGCGGCCACCAGGGCGGTGCCGCGGCGCCCGGGATCGCAGATCGCCGAGATCAGGCCGTCGACGTCAGCCTCGGTCACCACGGCAGGCCGGGCGGACAGGATCATCTCGCCGTCGTGGGCGTCGGCCGCCGACAAGATAGCCCGGACCATATGCGGAACCCCGGTCCACCACGCGTCGCCGGCATCGACGTCCTTGACCAGGCGCTCCTGCGACATGGCGGGCCCGGGCGTCGACGGCGGCGCGTTGACATCGACCCAGAACCCAGTCGTCGTCCTGGCCGTCACGGTGCACCGTCACGGTCGTCACCCACTCCCCCGTGGATGAGAGTTCGGTCAGCCGGTACCGCAGCGCGCGGGCGCCGTCGGGCGCGTCGAGTCCGGTCACGACGAGCTGGGCGTGCCCGGCGAGCTCGTGAACTCCGGGGGTTACCGACACGGAGCCGTAGCCTTTGAGCGCCAGCCACGAGCGGAACTGCTCGGCGGTCAGCCGTACCGCGTCCTGGCCGTGCCGCAGCGAGAAGACCGACCGGTACCCGACTGCCATCCAGATCCCATGACTTCCCGGAGCCCGACCCGACGACGGCGCTTGGATCATCATCGTAACGCCGGCCACCTGACCGCTGAGCTAGCGAGCTGCGCGGCCGGCCGTCAGCGCGGCGTCACCATGGCGCCGGCGTATCCCGATCCGCCGATTATCAGTACCGCCATGATGCCTCCCAACCCCGTGTCGGATCGGACCCGCTGTCGTTCGTGGTGAGGGTAGGAGGGCGCCGCCCCTGGCGCCCCCGCTACCAGCGAGGGAGCAAAAGATGCCGCACCCAATCGTGCACGCCGAGATCCGGTCGGCCGACCCGGACGCCACCCGCAAGTTCTTCGGGGACCTGCTCGGATGGACCTACCCGGACCAGGGCGCGTTCCCCGGCTACACGTTCGTCGACACGGGCGTGCCGGGCGCCTTGTACACCGCGATCAGCCCGCTGCAAGACGGCGGCGATCTCGTCACGTTCTTCGTCGCGGTGGATGACATCGATGACGCCGTGAACCGGGCCAGGGAACTCGGCGGCCGGGTTGTCCAGGAGCCCCAGCATGTGCCAGGCGTGTCCTTCGCGCTGATCGCCGACCCGCAAGGCCATGTCGTCGGCCTGACCAAACAAGGCTGAGCGGCTGGCCGCCACTGGCACGAGGACGTGTCCGCTTCCGCATCTCTTTAAATTCAGTGGTTGTGGCGTTCTACCTTCCCCATCGGGTAGAGCGTCACGACCACTGAATCGAGATGGTGGTGAAGTTCATGGCGGTACAGGCGGGATGTGGGCGATGCCGCCCGCGGCGTGACGGGCTGGTCAGGCTGAATGAGCCCTGACCAAGGTGACGGCGGCGTCGCGGGCGGCCCGCATCGGCTCGGTGCTCTTGGCCGCCCGGGACAGCACGAAGGCACCCTCGAGCAACGCGATGACGGAATGGGCGAGACCCGCCGCCTGCGGCCCGGGTATCCCGGCGCGGCGGAGCCGCCCGGAGGCTGCCTCGATCCAGGCGCTGAAGACCTGGGCGGTGGCCAGGCGCAGCGGCTCGTTGGTGCTGGCCACCTCCAGGGCCACGGTCGCGATCGGGCAGGCGTCGGCATAGTCGGTGGCGGCGAGCACCTCGGCGGCCCCGTCGAACACGGCGGCGACGCCGCTGGCCAGGTCCGGGGCCGCGTCCCAGATCGCCTCCACGAGCTGCTGGTAACCGGTCCCGGCCGCCACGATGGCCTCGGCCGCCAACTGGTCCTTGCCCCCGGGAAAGTGGTGATAGAGCGAGGAGAACGGTGCATGAGCCGCCAGGAGGATCTCCTTTACCCCGGTTCCCGCCATGCCCTGGCGGCGGAACAGCTCGCTGGCTGCGTCGATGAGCCGGTCACGGGTAGCGGCGGGCACTGATCCTCCTGGACGCGCGGGTTGTCGGCTGTGACCGAGTATAGGTACCCTGAGTCATTGGATAGATCGATCCATTCGGAGGTACTCGTGTACAAGGCCGCAGTCCGGTGGATGATCCGGCGCAACATCCGCGCCTTGCAGGCCGGCGATCCTCGTCCCCTGATCGCCGGCTACGCCGAAGACGCCGTCCTGGTCTTCCCCGGGCCTAGCACCTGGGGCGGGGAGTACCGCGGCCGGGAGGCCATCGCCGGCTTCCTGAACAGGTTCGTAGCCGACGGCCTGACCGGGCAGGCGCACGAGATCCTGGTGAACGGGCCGCCCTGGCGGACGACGGTCGCCATCCTGTTCACGGCGACAGCCCGCGATGACGGCGGCGCGACCGTCTACGACAACCGGGCCGTGCTCTTCGCGCGGGCCAGGTGGGGCAAGATCACCTACCAGGAGGACTTCGAGGACACCCACAAGAGCGAGGCGTTCGACGAGTACCTCAGGACAGCGAGGGCATCCGCCGGCGCCTGAGCCCGCGGACCTGGACGCGGCCGCTGGTATCAGTCCGCGGGAGCGGTGATGTCGCTGATGGCCCGCATCTCCTGCAGGCTGAGCATGATCGAGGACGCCTTCAGGTCGCAGCACGCTCATCGCGTGACCGTGGTCCGGATACGGCCCCTGGCGGGTCGCCACCGGGACCGTCAACCAGGTGATTCTCATTTCGACACGGGCAACAGGGCCCCCGGCGCTCAGAATGAGCAAAAAGCTGGAGGATTCTCGTCAGTACCAAGCCACAACCTGACGCCACGGTGGAGGAACCTCATGGGAGCAGGCAGCGACCGGGCCGATGATCCGCCAGCCGCCGGCCACAAGCCCGGACTGGCTGACTGGCACGGCGAGCTCATGACTCGGCTCGACCGGCTTGGCTGGCTGCGCGACCTGAGCGAACGGCTGGCCGCCGTGCTGGTGCCGCTCCGCGAACGACACCAGGACAATCCCGTCGTCGAGGTGCTGCATGGCGGCCGGTGGATCGGCCACCCGCTGCATCCCGCCCTGAGCGACCTGCCCGTCGGGCTGTGGGCAAGCGTCACGGTGCTGGACGTCCTAGACCGCGGCTCGGCTCCCCGCCGCGGAATGGACGCCGCGGGCGTGCTCAGCGCGGCCGGCATCATCGCCGCGGGCGCTACCGCGGTGACCGGCCTGGCCGACTGGACCGTGAGCGAGGAACAGGACCGCCGTGTCGGCCTCTTCCACGGCATCATCAACACGGTGGCCCTGGGCTTGCAGGGCGCCTCCCTGGGCACCCGGCTGGCCGGCCACCGCAGTACGGCCCGCGCCCTGGGCGCGGCCAGCTTCACGGTCACGGCGGCGGCTGGCTACCTCGGCGGCCATCTCGTCTTCACCAAGGGCGTGATGGTCAACCGGGTGGCGTGGAACACCGGGCCGCGGCGGTGGGTCCGCGCGCTGGAGGAGACCGACCTGCCGGACGACACGCCCACCGCCGTCGAGGCCGAAGGCCGGCAGATCATGCTGTACCGCCATGACGGCAGCCTCTACGCCATCGACAACATCTGCGGCCATGCCGGCGGCCTGCTCAGCCGCGGCGAGGTCGCGGACCTGACCGTGACGTGCCCGCTGCACGGCGCCCGCTTCGCGCTCGCCAACGGCTGCGTCGGCCGCGGCCCGGCCAGCCAGCCGCAGCCCGTGCTGCCGACCCGGATCCGCAACGGCTGGATAGAGGTGCGCGGCAGCCTGCCGGCACCTCGGCGACCCGCAAAGGAAAGGACATAGCCATGGCGTTCGTCGTCGTCGCGAACCTCGATGACATCGAGGTCGGTGACACCATGCTCGTGGAGGAACTGCGCGAGCCGGTCTGCCTCATCCGCCTCGACGATGATGACGTCCGGGCGATCCACAACACCTGCACCCACCAGCAGCAGCCCTTGCACGAGGGCCGCCTCGACGACGATGACACCCTGATCTGCGCCTCCCACGCGTCGAAGTACAACCTGACCACCGGCGAGGCCGTCGGGGTGTTCGCCTGCGGCGCCATCCCGGTTTACGCGTGCAAAATCGAGGATGACGCCATCCTTGTGGACATCGACCAGCAGCTCAACGACGCGCCCCTCCCCCGTCATAATCCTCGCTGAGCGATCCGGTCACGCCGGCAGGAACTCCGTGATCGCCCGCCAGAATGCGTCCGGCTGCTCCATGTTCGGGTAGTGCGCGGCGCCCTCGATGGTGGTCGTCCGGCCGTCGGCGACCAGGCCGGCGAGCCGTTCGGCCATCGCGATGTGATCGGGCGAGTCGAGGGCTCCGAGCACGGCGAGCACCGGGACACCGATCTTGGCTGCGCGCTCCCAGGTGTCGCGGACCGGCACGGACCAGTCTCGCTCCCCCGGCCCGTGCTTGCTCATGGTGCGCCGGGCCATGTCCCGGATCCGGGCCGCGACCCCCGGGGAGACGTCGTCGAGGGAACGTCCGGGCCCGGCGGCGAACAGCGTGAACGCGTCGATCGAGCCGTCCAGGTCGCCGGCCGCCATGGCCGCGTTCCACTGCCCCAGCATCGTCAGCGTCCACGGGTCGGTGAACGTCGGCTCGCTGGTCCCGGCGCCGCTGACCACCAGCGCCCGCACGTGGTCCGGATACTCCAGGGCGATGTCCACCGCGGTACCGGCCCCCATCGAGACCCCGGCCAGGATGGCCGGGCCGGTGCCGAGCTGGCGCAGCAGTGCCACCATGTCGTCGGCGTGCCGGAAGGGCCGGGTCGCGTTGGCGGACGCGCCGTGCCCGCGGGCGTCGGGCGCGATCACCCGGTACCGGGCCGCGAACGCCGGGAGCTGGTCATCCCACATGTGGTGGTCCAGGAACCCGCCGTGCAGCAAGACCAGCGGATCGCCAGTGCCGGAGTCCTCGTAGGCGAGGCGGTCGTCGTCAGTGTCGAACCAGTGCATCATGACAACTAAGGTGTCATATCGTCGGCGCTTTGACAACTCAGGTGTCATAATTGGATGGTGACTGACATCGACGCACCCCTCGGCACCGGCGAGCTGGCCGGCCGGCTCGCGGAGGTCTTCGACCTGGTAGGCCCGGTATACCGCCGGGCGCAGCGCAAGGTCGAAGAGGAAACCCCGGTCCACGGCCTGTCCGTCGGGGTCCGCGCCGTGCTGAGCCTGCTCCGCGAGCAGGGGCCGATGACCGTGCCGCGGATGAGCCGCGCGCAGGCCCTGAGCCGGCAGTTCGTGCAGCGGATGGTCAACGAGGCGGCCGCGCGGGGCCTGGCCGAGACCATCCCGAACCCGGCGCACAAGCGGTCCTCGCTGATCCGGCTGACGGACGCGGGCTCGGCGGCGATCGACGCCCTGGTCGCCCATGAACGCGCTCTGCTCGGCCAGGTCGGCGGAAACCTGACCGGTGCCGAGATCACGGCCTGCCTGCGGGTGCTGACCTGCCTGCTGGATTTCCTCGGGAACGACGATCTCGGCTGACCTTGCGTCGCCGGGCCGAAAGTGCCCGCGGATGATCGCGGGCGGCGGCGCCGGGACTAGCGCAGGGCGGCGAGGACGGCGTCCGGCCGGCGGTCGAGCGGCCCGGTCAGCTCCAGCACCGGGATGTGCTCCCAGGCGTCCAGCGGGTCGTCGTAGACCAGTTCCAGCAGCGCGTCATTCATCCGCGAGCGGAGGCCGGGCAGCTCGGCGGGCGGCAGGAGTCCGCTCGGTCTCCGCCGTGATCGGGGTGAGGACCAGCAGGTCGAGGCGCGCGAAAGCCGCGCGGAGGGCGGCCTGGTCCGCTTCGGCGGCGGGATCGGCGCCGGCCGCGGCCAGGTAGGCGAGATAGTCCAGCGGGGTCCGGTCGAAGACGGTCCCGGGTGACGGTGAGCTCAGGCTGCGCAGCGAGCAGGCCAGCAGGGCACGGTAATCCTCGGGCGACGGCGGGAAGCCGAACTCGTACCCCTGCTCCTCGAGAAGGTAATACGGCTCGTCCGCGACCACGTGGCCCGGCAGGCGCGCGCACAGCGCCGCCGCCAGCGTCGTCTTCCCGGTTCCGTGCGTCCCGGAGATCCCTACTCTCACTGGTGGCCCGGGTGCGCTATTCGGTGGTGGGGGCGGGCTCGGCGCCGGCCGGGCGGCGGGTGCGCTGACCGCCGCTCATCCGGGCCGCGGTGTTGAGCATGACCGCGGCCAGCATCACCACGGTCAGCACCCAGAACACCCAGACCGGCCAGTCGTGGTGCTCGGTGAGCTGCCAGGTCTCCCCCGCGGCCAGCAGGGTGCCGCCGGCGGCCACGGTGAACCAGCCGGTGGCCTTGTGCCGGAAGCTGGTGAACTGCTCGCGCTGGGTCTCGGTGAGCAGCGCGAAGGAGGCCTTGCGGAACGCCTGGTTCCAGCGGCGGCGCAGCACGTACATGACCGGGGGCAGCAGCCACCACCACGCCGACGGCGGATCCGGCCGCTCCAGCTGGCCGAACGATGCTTTGATCCCCTCCATACTCTCGCGGTCGAAGTCCATTTCGGCGAGCTCGACCGAGCCCTGGTACAGCGGCCCGGCCACCAGTAGCCAGGACCCGGCGAACGCGACCCAGCTGATCACCTCGTTCATGTGCCTAGCCTGCCAGTACGCCAGTCCTTGGCGGGACACTCACCGGCCGTGCCCCGGACCGGGCCGGAGACAGCAAGGGGCCCCGCCAGGCGGGGCCCCTTGTTCCGTGCGTTTGCGCTAGTTGCCGCTCTGGCCCTGCTGGTCCTTGTCCTGGTCCTCGACGCCGAGATAGCTCTCGGCCTTGTCCTCGCCGGACTGGAGCTGGCTGTCGTACTTGTTGCCGGTCTTGTCGCCGGCGAAGTCCTTGGCCTTGTCGAGGGCCTCGTCGGACTGCTTGTCGTGGTCGCCGGCGAAGTCCTTGGCCTTGTTGGCCATCTCACCGAAGTCAGGCATAGTGCCCCCTACGTCGTTCGTTTTCCCGTTCCTTCTGACCTGGTCTGCGCTTCCCGCAGGGATGATCGCTAAACGGGTGTCTCCACCGGCGACCCGGATGGGCAGGCGGCAGGCCGGGTCATGGCCGCGGTGACCGGGGACGGCCGGACACCCCTGAACGTGAGCCAGATGCCGAGCGCCGAGGAGGCGGCCTTGTACGTTCCCTAGGCTCGGGTCAGGCGCAGGGTGCGGATCTGGAACGGGCGGAACGACAGCTCGACCGCGCGCCCGTCGGTGACGGGCAGCGGGCTGGCAGCCGGCAGCGGGCGTTCCAGGAGGTCGGTCACGATGGCCGTGCCGATGGGGAAGTCCGCGGTCAGCCGGGTGACGGCCCGCCCGCCCCGGGATTCGTACAGCCGGATGACCACGTCGCCGGACTGGTCGTCGGCCAGCTTGACGGCTTCGGTCACGACCGCCTGGTTGCCGGCGTTCACCAGGGCCGGGACCGAGGCGTCAGGCGCGGCGCGGATGAAGCGCGGCGGCAG
Source organism: uncultured Actinomycetota bacterium (assembly GCA_963839095.1). Lineage (GTDB taxonomy): Bacteria > Actinomycetota > Actinomycetes > Streptosporangiales > Streptosporangiaceae > Palsa-504. The sequence goes on from CAWIUF010000040.1 coordinate 133,471, forward strand.
GTTGATGAGATAGCCCTCGCGGACCGCGTCGGCGATCCCCGCTCCGGGTACGAACGCGTAACGGAGCGTGTGCACCCCCTGGTCGGTCTCCGGATCGGGGTAGCGCGGGGCGCGCAGCAGGGACAGCCGGACCGTCGTGGTGGTGCCGCCGTCGGCCCGCACCGAGCTGGTGACGTCGTGGCCGTAGGTCGAGTCGTTGACCAGCGCCGCGCCCCAGCCGGGCTCGCCGACGTACAGGAAGCGGTGGGCGCAGATCTCGAACTTGGCCGCCTCCCAGCTGGTGTTGGAGTGGGTCGGGCGGAAGATGTGGCCGAACTGGGTTTCCGCCGCGCTGCGGTCGGCGCGCACGTCGACCGGGAAGGCGGCCTTGAGGAATTTCTCGCGCTCGTGCCAGTCGACCTCGGTCTCGAAGTCCAGGCGCCGGGCGCCGGCCCGCAGCGTGATCAGCTGGGTGACGAGGGAGCCGCCGAAGGCACGGGTCACGCGGACCGTGGCGACCTCGCCGGGTTCGCCGGCCTTGACGAGCTCGAGCTCAGCGACATCGGTCAGGTCGGTGACCGTGTTGCGGTAGAACCGGTCGACATCCCAGGCATCCCACTCGTTCGGCAGGTCGGGGTGCAGCTGGAGGAGGTTGGCGCTGGCGCCCGGGGCGAGCGCCTCCCGCCCGGCGGCCAGGTCGGTCACCGAGGTGACCAGGCCGCGGTCGTCGATGACGACCCGGAGCAGGCCGTTGTCCAGGCCGAAGCCGCCGCCGGGCAGGTGCTGGCCGGTGACGGCGGCCGGGGCGGCCACGGGTCGCCCGGCGGCCATAGCCGGGACGCCGTCGCGCTCGAACGGCGCGGCGTTGAAGACGATGCTGTCGTCCGGGCCGGTGCTCGTGCCCGGGGCGCCCTCCTGGCCGGCGCCGGGCGGGACGAGCGCCTGCTGCGCGCCGGCGATGATCTCTTCGAGCTCGGCGGCGACGGCCGCGTAGGTGGCGCGGGCCTGGCGGTGCACCCAGGCGATGGACGAGCCGGGCAGGATGTCGTGGAACTGGTGCAGCAGCACCGTCTTCCACAGCCGGTCCAGCCGCTCATACGGGTACGGGTAACCGGACCGGACGGCGGCGGTGGCCGCCCACAGCTCGGCCTCGCGCAGCAGGTGCTCGCTGCGCCGGTTGCCCTGCTTGGTCTTGGCCTGCGAGGTGTACGTGCCCCGGTGCAGCTCCAGGTACAGCTCCCCCACCCACACCGGCGGATCGGGGTACTCGGCCTGGGCCTTGGCGAAGAAGTCAGCCGGCTTCTCGATGCGCACGCGGGCCGAGCCGTCCAGGTTGCCCAGCCGCCGCGCCCGGGCCAGCATCTCCTCGGTCGGGCCGCCGCCGCCGTCCCCGTAGCCGAACGGCATCAGCGAGCGCGTGGCCCGGCCCTTCTCCCGGAAGTTGCGGACCGCGCGGGCCAGCTCGCGGCCGGAGAACTCCGCGTTGTACGTATCCACCGGCGGGAAGTGCGTGAACACGCGGGTGCCGTCGATGCCTTCCCAGTCGAAGGTGTGGTGCGGGAACTTGTTCGTCCGGCTCCAGGAGATCTTCTGGGTCAGGAACCACTTCGAGCCGGACAGCGCGACCAGCTGCGGCAGCGCGCCGGAATAGCCGAAGGAATCGGGCAGCCAGACCTCCTGCGGTCTCGATGCCGAACTCGTCCAGGAAGAACCGCTTGCCGTGGACGAACTGGCGCGCCATCGCCTCGCCGCCGGGCATGTTGGTGTCCGACTCCACCCACATGCCGCCGACCGGCACGAACTGGCCCGCCGCGACCTTCTCCGCTACCCGGGCGAACACCTCGGGGCGGTGCTCCTTGATCCAGGCCAGCTGCTGGGCCTGGGACATCACGAAGATGAACTCCGGGTGGTCGTCCATCAGCGCCGTGACGTTGGTCGCGGTCCGCGCCACCTTCCTGACCGTCTCGCGCAGCGGCCACAGCCAGGCCGAGTCGATGTGGGCGTGGCCGGCCGCCGAGACCAGGTGCGCGGACGCGTGGGCCGGGGTGGCCAGCGCCGGGGCGAGCTCACCGCGGGCCGCCGCGGCGGTGCCCGGCACGTCGTCCAGGCTCAGCGTGTCCAGGGCGCGCTCGATCGCCCGCAGGATCTCCCAGCGCCGCGGCCCCTCGACCGGCAGCTCGTACATCAGCTGGCTGAGCACGTCGAGATCCTGCACGAGTTCCCAGACGTCGGTGTGGAAGATGGCGAGGTCGGCCCGCTGCAGGCGGTACAGCGGCTCCTCCTCGGCCGTGGGCATGTCCCCGAGCTGGGTGAACGGCCGCGAGATGTGCGGGTTGGCCGCCGCCTCGACGAAGAACCGCACCGCGCCCGCGGCGGGCGCCAGCTGGTCCAGCCGCACCGAGCGCTGCCGCGGGTGCAGGCCGCGCACCGGGCTCCCGTCCGGCAGGTAGATCAGGCCTTCCGCGGTGAATCCGGGGCCGCCGCTGCTGAAGCCGAGGTCGATGACCGCCGCGACGTCCCGGCCGGCCCACTCGGCCGGCACCTGCCCGCGGCAGGAGAACCAGGTGGTGCCCCACGGCCTGCCCCAGGCGGTGCCGACCGCGAACGGCTGGTACTCGCGCCGCCAGCCCTTCGGCCGGCGGCACCGGCTCGCCGGGCACATGCCAGGCGGCTACCTCCAGGGGGACCGCCTCCTGGGTCACCGCCGCACCGTGAACCGCGGGACGGATGCGCTCCCTCAGCACTCGCTCCAGGCGCTGCTCGGTCAGGATGCGGTCGTCATGCATCGGTTTCCTGCTCCTCAGGTAGGTGCGCGGTCCTGGCATTATCCCCACAGCCCGGTGGCGGCGCGCCGCGCCGGTTTGTCAGCCAGCGGTCAGCTCTTCGGCTGGATGTACCCCTATCGGCAACCGCATTCCCGGTGGCGCCAATGACCGCAGGTGCTCCGCCCAGCCGAGACGGCGCGGGTGACCGGAGTCCGGCTCATGCCGGACCGTGTGCACAGCTCGTGCTCGATTGGCAGCCTGCCAACGGTGCCGCAGGTGCCGCTCAGGATCTTCTCGGCCCGCGGGTTTGAGCTGGTAATTGGCGCATCTGCTCCGGCTCAACCCGCCTGATGGACGCTCATCCCATAGTGAATGGCAGCCTGAAGGACATCGACGTTTATGACTGCGAGATGCCTGAACTTGATGCAATAGCCCGTAACACGGGCCTTGCCGATCGAGCCGCCATAGGTGCGCGCCAGGTAGGTCTTGTCGTCGAGGCCAAGCACATAGACCGAAATTCCAGTCGTGTTGGCGCTCAGGCCAATACGGTAAAACTCTCGCGACGACCCATCGGCGTAGGTGATGGTGTAGGCGCCGTAGCCAATGTTCGGGTTGGCCACGACCTTGCCGTCCGCGTTCGTGCCATCGGTGAACCACAGCCTGCATCCGGGAAATTCCGCAAGGATGTGTGCGTGCAGCCGCCGGAGGTCGGCCTGCTTGGGCTCGGGCTGACTGGCGAGGTACGCCTCGACTTGCTCAGGTACATCCATCTCACGCCGCATGCTAGCAACGAGCTGTCCCATGCCGGGTCGGATGGACGCCGCCCGGGCATCGCCGGTGTCCGCATGGATGGCCGTCAGCCGCGAACAGAACGACCATCCGCTCGTGCCGCGTTGCGGGCACGTTGTGCGGTCAGAGGCCGAGGATGCGGCGCAATCCGCGGTTCGCGTCGGTAAGAAGAGATTCTGGCAGCGTGCCGACGGATGACTCGAGGTCAGCCATATTCAAGGTGACCAGGGCGGTGACGTTAACGACGGAGTCTTTGGGCAGGCCAGAGACAGCAGCGGGTACGAAGACATTGCCGGGCATATGGTGCGGTCCCAGCTTTACCACCAGATCGGCCGGCCTCTGCAACCGTAGGCGAGCCGGTGACGGAACTCGACTGATTCACGGCTCATGCCGCGTGCGGGCCTGTCGCCGACGGTCAGTGTCAGGGGGCCAGCACTTTATCCAGGCACCTGGTCACTGGCCAGGCGCCATCGGAGCTGTTGGAGATTACGGTGGAGCCGAGGCCGCCAGGTACTGCCGGTTGACCCAAGATCCTGGGCCGGCACGGTGAGCACATAATCGGTGCCCAGCACCGAGCCCGCGGTCGTGGACGTGCTCAGCGCGTTGTCGTTGCTCAAGCTGACCACCGTGAGCGCGGTCAGCCCTTTTGATCCGCTCGCGATCGCGAACCGGGTGCCGGCCGTGTTCGGTATCTGGTGCGCGCGGTGCGTGAAGCCGTATGCCTTGACGAACTCGATCTCACCGCCGCGGTCGACGGACACGACGCCGGCGAATCCGTTCTGCGCGGCAACCGGGTCGATTATCTCTGGTCAGGGCGACATTCACCGAGCAAAGGCGGCGCGGTTTCCGCAGGGATGGTCAGGCGACCCAGGAAGGGACGAGCTGGGCTAGCCGTTTCCGGTCGGAGAGCATCCGGATCGTGGTGACGCGGCCCTGCTCGACGGTGAAGGCCATCAGGATGAACGGACGGCCGCCGGCGGTGATGAGGGCGCCGGGGACGCCGTTGACCAGGGCCGGGTGGACCCTGGTGTCCAGCCGGGCGCCGAGGATGGCCTGGCTCGGCGACCTGCTCCGCGCCCCGGATGACGGTCGTGCCCCGGTGCAGTTCGACCTCGGGTGCGAGAACGGCGAGGAGCCCGGCGACGTCGCCCTGGCCCGCCGCCGCCAGGAAGGCGTCGACGACGACGCGGGCGGCCGAGTGGGTGTCGGCGGCGGGCGCTCCGAGGCGGATCCGGCCCCGGGCCCGGCTGGCGAGCATCTTGGCGGAGGCGGTGCTCCGGCCGAGGATGGCCGCGATCGTGTCGAACGGCAGCTCGAAGACGTCATGCAGGACGAATGAGACCCGCTCGGCCGGGGTGAGGGCGTCCATCACGACGTACAGGGCGAGGCCGACCGAGTTGGCGAGCAGGGCCTCTTCTTCCGGGTCGGGGCTGAAGTCGCTCGGGATGGTCCACAGGTCCGGCTCCAGCGGCTGCTCGCCGCGGGCTCCGCGCCGGCGCAGCACGTCGAGGCAGATCCGCCCGGTCACGGTGGTGAGCCAGCCGCGCAACTCGTCGATGCCGTCGCCGCCGGCGCGGGCCAGGCGCAGCCACGCCTCCTGCACCGCGTCGTCGGCGTCCGCGTGCGAGCCCAGCACCCGGAACGCGACCGCGTGCAGGTAGGGGCGGTGGGTCTCGAAGTCGGCGGCCAGCTGGTCCTGTTCGGTCACGGCACTCCCCCGGTGCGAGTGGCGGTTCTCCTACCAGGACGCGCCGCGCGCCGGAAAGGTAACGCCCGGGCCGACGTTACCTTCGCACCGGCCCGGTACGTCGTGGTGCCGTCACGATCCATACGGGAGGAAGAAATGGCATCACGTATCCACGACGCAGCAAGCCAGCCCGACATCGGCCGGGGCGTCCAGGAGATCTTCAAGGCGGTATACAAGGGCGGCGTTCCGGCGCAGACGCTGGAGCTGGTCCACCTGCGGGCCAGCCAGATCAACGGGTGCAGCGCCTGCACGGACGCCGGTACGACCAGCGCGGCCAAGGCCGGGGTCAGCACCGAGAAGCTACTCATGGTGGCCGCCTGGTACGAGGACCCGCGCTTCGACGAGGCCGAACGGGCCGCGCTGGCGCTCACCGAGGCCATGACCCGGCTCGCCGACCGGCCCGGCGCGGTCACCGACGAGATCTGGGCCGAGGCCGCGAAGCACTACGACGAGCGGCAGCTGGGGGCCCTGGTCCTGATGGTGTCGATCACCAACTTCTTCAACCGGATCAACACCACCTTCCGGACGCCCGCCGGGGTGCGCTGGGACTGAGGAGACGTTCTCTGAAATTCGGTGGTTGTGGCGTCCTACCCACTCTATGCGGTAGGACGTCACGACCATTGAATCGAAATGGTACGCAGGGGGCGGATGGGGTTAGGGGTGAGCGGGCTCAGGGGCGAGCGGGGGCTCAAAGGCGGGGAGGTTAGGGATGGGGGCGGGAGCGGAGGCGGCGGAGCATGCGGGGGTCGGCGAAGCCGACGGTGCGGGCGGCGGACTCGACGGTGGCGCCGTGGCTGATGAGGTGCTCGGCTCGTTCCAGGCGCAGGAGCTGCTGGTAGCGCAGGGGGGTGACACCGGTGGCCTCGGTGAACTTGCGGGTCAGGGTGCGCTCGCTGACGCCGCAGGTGCTGGCGATCTCGGCCAGGGGCAGCGGGGCGGCGAACCGGGCCTCGATGTGGTCCTGGGCGTGGTGGGCGGTGTCGCTGAGGTGGCTGCGGTGCCGCAGCATGGCGCTGGCCTGCTGCTCGTCGCCGTTGCGGCGGGCGTAGACGACCATCTCGCGGGCGGCGCGGGCGGCCACGGCCGGGCCGTCGCGGACGGCGATCAGGTGCAGGGCCAGGTCGATGCCGCTGGCGATCCCGGCGGAGGTGGCGACGCGGCCGTCGGTGACGTAGAGGACGTCGCGGACGACGGTCGCCCGCGGGTAGCGCCGGGCGAGCTCGTCCTGGATGTCGTGGTGGGTGGTGCAGCGGCGGCCGTCGAGGAGGCCGGCCCGGCCGAGGGCGTCGGCCCCGGCGCAGACGCTGGCGACCGTGCCGCCCCGGGCGTGATGGGCGGCGAGCGTCTCGAGGGTGGCGCCGGCCAGCGGGCCGGTGCCGGCGATCCCGGTACCGGATCGCCAGCCAGGGACGATGACGAGGTCGTCCGGGGCCAGCACGGGCCACTGGGTGGCGGCCTTCACGGTGATGCCCTGGGCGGACGGGACGTCTTCGGTCTCGGCGACGTAGGCCAGCTCGTAGCCGCAGCCGAGGTCGGCGGCGGTGCCGAACGCCTGGGCGGGCCCCGCCAGGTCCAGCAGGTGGAGCCCGGGGACGAGCAGGAAGACGACCTTGGTCACGATCTGGTCAGGATAGCTGACATCGTTACGAGCTGGTCAAGATGGCTGACCGGTCGGCCTGGCCGGTGACCTCGGCGATGGTGGCGATGGTCGCGAACCGCCCGGCCAGCGCGTACTCGGTCCGCTCGATGACCGCGCTCGACGGCAGGGTGCGCGGGTCGGCGAGCAGTTCCTCGACCGTCTGGCCGGCCGGGGCGTCACGGTGCGGGATCGGGTTGGTGGCGGTGGCCTCGGTGACAAACGTGACCTGATAGCCGAGATCGGACGCGAGCCGGGCCGTGGTCTCGCAGCACTGCTCGGTGCGGATACCGCAGACGACGACCTCGGTGATGCCGTGCTGGGTGAGCAGCTGCTGGAGGTTCGTCGTGGTGAACGCGTTGTGCGAGGTCTTGGTCAGCTGCGGCTCGCCGGCCCGCGGCTCGAGCGGGTCCAGGTAGCGGACGTGGCCGCTGGCCGGGTCGAACGGCGTCCCGGACCCGGGCTCGGTGTGCAGCACCCACACGACCAGGTCGCCGCGGGCGCGGGCGCCGTCGACGAGACGGGCGGCGTCGGCGGCGATGCCGGGGTTGGAGATGGCGGCCCACAGCGGCCGCTGCCGGAACGATTCCTGGACGTCGATAACGAGAAGAGCGCGTGTCATGAGACAAGCATCGGGCTGGAGAGGACGGCCGCGTAAGGCCGGATCAAGTCCGGGACCGGAACGATCTGGTCACACCGAACGGAGCACCAGGGCCCAGCCGAGCGGGGTCAGATCTTCCCGCTCTTCACCAACGTGCTGGCCTACGACGACCCCGCGCTGCCCAAGAACCCAGCCCGTCGGCCAGGTCAGGGCCGAGCACGCCGCCGGTGGCGAACTGGGTGCTGTCGAGCCTGGCCGCCGGTCGTTGGCGACCTGCGTTAGACGTGAACCAGTCGATCGGCACGTTCCGGGAGTGGCGGACGGCCAGCGGCACCGTCAGTCGCCAGGGCCAGCAGCGACCCCGTGGATGCCGAGCGGGTGCCGGGCCAGTTCGCCCAGGGTCAGGCCGTTGGCCGCCAGGGGCGGCGCGAACGCGGCGGCGGCGAAGACCGCGGCCAGCACGCTGTCCTACAGCAGGTCACTTCGGGCACGCCACCAGGCGGCCAGGGCCCGCACGGAACTGGTCAACGGGGACCGGGCCGGCTCGGTCACGCCGTGAGTCTAGCTCTCGTGCTCCTTCCGGAACTGCTTGCCGAACCCGGCCATCCCGGAACCCGTCGGCCAGCCCGGCAGCGAGAAGGGGGGCGGCGGGCCTGGGTGGTGGCCTTTTCTTACCGGGTCGGGCGAGACCGACTGGACGCTGTCGGCGCTGCAGATCGCCGCCGGGTCGCTGACCGGTCCGAGCACCTGGCTGCTGGTGGGGATGGCGCGGGCCGGGACGCGGTTCCGCGGGGAGCGGTCCAGGACCAGGCCCAGGTTCAGGGCGTGCGCATCCCGGGCGGTGAGCGAGTTCAGCCCGAAGGTGGACTCGATCAGCTTCAGGGTCGAGGAGTGCTCGAACGGCCCGTGGTGGAGCACCTGGCGGCGGGCCAGGTTGGAGATCACGATGGCCGGGACCCGGAAGCCGAGCTGGGTGTAGTCCGGGACCAGCTGGCCGTCGGTCGGGGTGGTGCCGTCGCCGGTGTGGTCGACGTCGTCCGGGTTGGTGTCGTCGGTGACCCGCGGCGGCGGCACGTGATCGTAGAACCCGCCCCACTCGTCGAAGGTGACGATCAGCACGGTGTCGTCCAGGTAGCCCGCGCTGGCCAGGGCGTGGTAGGTGTCGGCGATGAACCGCTCGCCGAGCCGGATGTCGGCCAGCGGGTGGTCGTCGGCGGCCGTGCCGTTGCTCTCGGTGTCGAAGGCGGGATCGACGAAACTGACGTTCGGCAGGTTCCCCTGCGCGACGGTGTCGAGGAACGACGGGGTGGTGACCGGGATCCCCACGGCGTCCATGTCGCCGTCGGCGAACGGGTGCCAGAACGGGAAGTACTTCGTGCCCCACAGCGCCAGGAAGGGCAGGTCACGGAAGAAATACCCGCCGGTGGGGATGCCCTGGTTATTGGGGATGGGCGACAGCTGATCCCAGATGGTCGGCAGTTTCGAGATCGTGAACGAGTTGTGGTCCCGGTCAGTCCGGGCCGCGTGCTGGTAGAACCGGTTCGGGAAGGTCTCGCCCGCGAAGGAGCAGAAATACCGGTCCAGGACCGTGTAATGCTCGGCCAGGGCGCCGATGACGGGCAGGTCGGGGATGGCCTTGCGGCTGCGGTCGGGATTGAGGTTCGTGTAATAGCCGACCGGGAAGGTGTTGGCCTTGGCCAGCGTCACCCCCGGATTGTCGGCCGGGGCCGTGGGCCGCTGCAGGAAGCCGTCCATCTTGCCGAAATTGCGCTGGACCAGGAAGCCTTCCCAGCTGTGGTCGGGGTCGCTGTACCCGCAGCCCTGGAAGTCGGGCGCCAGCCGGTAGTTGGGGTAGTGGTTGCCGTCCGTCGACAGGAAGGTCAGGTCGTGGCGGCCGTCGGCCCCGGGCAGCCAGCCGAGGAAGTGGTCGAAGGACCGGTTCTCCATCATCAGCACGACGACGTGCTTGACGCCGTTCGAGCCGTTGGGATTGCTGCCGTAGCGGCCCGGGCGGCGGTCTGGGCGAGGAATTCCGAGCCGGTGAGCGCTACTCCGGTCGAGGCGGCCATCAGCTGTAGAAAGGTCCGGCGTGTCAGCATGAGTCACAGTATGGACAGCCGCGCGCTATGGAGCCAGAGATGGCGCCGTTCGAAATGATGACGCCCAGGTAAAGCGCAGGCTAATTCCTGGCTAGGCACGGAGAAAGGCCAGGATAGCGAGGACGCGGCGATTGCCTTCGGCCGTGTCGGTCAGCCCGAGCTTGTCGAAGATCCGGCGGACATCGCCCTCGACGGTCTTTTCGCTGAGGATAGGGTCGGGTTATGGCCACCTCGCCCCCGGATCCAGGCCAGCTGCCCGCCTGGGCGGTGGAAGCCGTGCACCTGAGCGCCTACGACCCCGGCTGGCCCGGGCGTGCGGCGCAGTACGCGGAGGAGTTGCGGCCGGTGCTGGCCCCGTGGCTGCTCAGACCGATCGAGCATGTCGGCTCGACCTCGATTCCCGGCATCGTCGCCAAGCCTGTCATCGACCTGATGGCGCAGGTCACCGACATCGACGCGGTAGCCGGCCAGGCTGGCGGGACACTCGGCTCGATGAACTGGAGATACGTTCCGCCTCAGTTTGACGGCCGGCCGTGGCGGCGGTTCTTCGCCAAGGTGTCGCCGGACGACCGGCACCGGCTGGCGCACCTGCACGTGATGGCGGCGGGAGCCGCCCGGTGGGATCAGCAGCTCCGGTTCCGCGACGCGCTCCGTGCCACCCCGGCGCTGCGGGATGAATACGCCGCGGTCAAGTCGCGGCTGGCCAGCACCTACGCCGACGACCGGGAACGGTACACCGAGGAGAAGGCCGCCTTCGTGACCAGGGTGATGCGGGATCTCGACGCGGCCGGCTAAGCAGCGCTCAGGCGCCTTCCCGCGGCGCCTCTCCCGTCACGAGCCTCCCCGCTGGCCCCCTGCGGCCGCCGCCCCCTGCGGTCGCCGGGCCGGTGGCGCACGGCCCACATAAGAGCGTGGTCGGGGCGCCACGCACGGCGCTGGCCAGCGCGCTGGCACAGGTTACCGGGACCGGTGGTACCTATCGAATCCCTTCGTGTCACTGATGCCAGCGGGACCTCAAGTCGGCGGCGCCGACTGCGTCGATGTGCCATCATGCAGTCTCTTTGCTGCTCTCTGTGCCATCGACACAGTTGCCTGACCCAGCCCGGCTCAACCCGGTGGCGGAGCGGTGCGGAGCCTGGGTGACAGCAAACGGGCTGCTCCTGGCTCTGGTGAGCCGGGAGCAGCCCGGTGGGTACTGCTGGGGTTAGCCGGTGATTGATTCCGATTCGCGGCCTGGCACTTCCTGCTTGCCCGGCTCGGGGCCGGGCGGGCTGGCGGTGTGGCCGATGTGGATGCTGCCGATCCAGTCGTAGGCGGTCTCGGCGTGCTCGGTGAGGTCCACGCCGGTCACCTCGTCCTCCTCGGAGACCCGGAAGCCCATCGTCTTATCGATGATCTTGCCGAGGATCCAGGCGACGGTGAAGGAGTAGAGGCCGACCGCGACCGGGCCGAGTACCTGCACACCGAGCTGGTGGATCCCGCCGCCGTAGAACAGTCCCTTGCGCTGCCCGTGCAGGAGCGGGTAAGCGGCCAGGAAGCCGAGCGAGATAGCCCCGAACGCGCCGCCGACCAGGTGCACGCCCACCACGTCGAGCGCGTCGTCGAAGCCGAGCTTGTGCTTGATCCCGATCGCGCAGCAGCAGATGGCGCCGGCCGCGAGGCCGAGCACGATCGCGGCCCAGGGAGCGATGAACGCGCAGGCGGGCGTGATCGCGACCAGTCCGGCTACCGCACCCGAGGCGACCCCCAGGGTGGTGGGCTTGCCGTCACGGTAGCGCTCCACCAGCAGCCAGCCGCCGGCCGCGGCCGCGGTCGCGATCTGGGTGTTCATGAACGCCAGGGCAGCGGTGCTGTCCGCGGCCAGTTCGGAGCCCGCGTTGAAGCCGAACCAGCCGAACCACAGCAGGCCCGCGCCGAGCAGCACCAGCGGGAGGTTGTGGGGCCGGTTCTGGTCCTTGGGCCAGCCGCGGCGCTTGCCGAGGACGAGCGCGAGCGCGAGGCCCGCGGAGCCGGCGTTGACGTGGACGACAGTGCCGCCGGCGAAGTCCTCGATCCCCAGGCTGCTCAGCCAGCCGCCGCCCCATACCCAGTGGGCGACCGGGAAGTAGACCAGCGTCGCCCACGCGACGGTGAACACCGTCCAGGCGCCGAACTTGGTCCGGTCGGCGATCGCGCCGCTGATCAGCGCGACGGTGATGACGGCGAACGTCAGCTGGAAGGCGGAGAACACGAGGTCGGGTATGCCCGATACCCGCGAGGCGCTGCCCACGAGCCCGTGTTCGCCGAGGTACTCGAACCCGCCGATAAACCAGTTGCCCTTGCCGAACGTCAGCGAGTCTCCGTACAGGACCCACGCGATCGTCACGGTGATGATGGCGATCCACGACATCATCATCATGTTCAGGGTCGTCTTCGCCCGGGTCATTCCTCCGTAAAAGAAGGCCAGGCCAGGGGTCATCAGGAGGACGAGCGCGGTACTCGCGAGCATCCATGCGGTGGAACCACTGTCTATCTTCACTCAGGTCTCCTTTTTGCCTTTCTGTCCTCCAGACTCGGCAGCGCGGATTTCGCGGTAGATGCTGACGGATTTCGCTTCTGTGAAAAAAGGAGCGGCATGTTACGTCCGCGTTACGAGGGCGGGTTCGCGCACCGCCTGCCTACCGGGTGCGCCGGGCCAGGTACTGAGAGTGCGAACGCTCAGCTGGCGGGCGCGTCTTCGGCCAGGGCGCGGGCCGTGTCGAGGTCGGTGACCAGGACGTTGACCCAGGCACCGCGCAGCGCGGCCCGGATGGCCCGGTACTTGCTGGCACCGCCGGCCACGCCGACCCGCCGGGGTACCTGCATGAGGTCGGCCGGGGCGATGCTCATGACCCGCTCGCGGGTGACGTCCGACGGTGGCGCCCGAGTGTCGAAGAAACGAGGAGACATCACTGACCGACCCGGCTGTTCGGAGCGAGGCTGCTCGCTTCGGCGAGGGCTCACCGCTCTGGGAGGAGAAGGTCCGGCTGCCGATCGACCAGGGCGAGGTGAGTTCCTTCAGGACTCCACGTGGCCGATCGGGCAAGATCAGGGCTGCGGCGCAGCCTGGGCTGCTGACGAGCCCGGGGCCGGCAGGAACACGCGGCGGGGCCTGGTGACGGCGCCACCCGTCGGTCAACCTGCCGGCCGCCACCGGACGCTCGGGTCCTCCGTGACCGCGGACGATCTGCACACCCGGTCAGCGGGGACCGGTCCTGGACGGCTGCCGCGGCTGCGGGGAGGCGCGCCGCAAGGGCGTCGACGTGGTGCTCGGCCCGACGATCAACCTGCACCGGTCACCGCTCGGCGGCCGGCATTTCGAGGCCTTCAGCGAGGACCCGGTGCTCACCGCCGACCTGGCCGCCGCCTACGTGAGCGGCATGCAGGACAACGGCGTCGGCGCCACGCCCAAGCACTACAGTGGCCAACGATTCGGAGACCGACCGGTTCACCGTGGACGTCCGGGTCGGGACGCGCCACGCGCGAACGACCGCTGCGTTCGCAGAAGGCCCCGCTGAACAGGCCGAGCTGGCTGGCATGCTCCTACGACTCGGGGTTCGGGTGACGGCCATCGAGCGAGCTGCCCGACCCGCTCGAACGGCGAGTCGCGGCTTCTCGGCGTCTTCGACGCCAAGCGGCAGCAGCGGCTCGTCCGGCCCAGCAGCTGGCCGCCGTCCGGGGCGACGACCTCGGTGGCGGCCGTCCGGCCGCGCGCACCCGGTGCTCACTCCGGCCGCGTCGGGCCGCGGCCGGCGACGGACCTGGACCTCCTGGTCGGCCACGGCAGGCTCGGGCGGCACGCTCGTTCACGGTCGCGGCCGAGCGGACCGGCCGGCTACGGCCCCGCCGACCGCCGGGCGAGGCACCGGGCACGCCGACGAGGCGCTTCGAGTACGAGCTGGCGGACCGCAGCGGCCCGCTGGCCGACCTGCTGTGGCTGCGGTTCGGCACCGAGCCGGCGCCGGTCGACGCGGACGGGCTCATCGCGGCCGCGGCCGGGGCGGCCGGCATGGGGAGCGCTGCTCTGGGGGGCGCGGTATTGCGGGGTGCGGCGACCGGATTCGCCGAGCTGCTCGTTGCCTCGGGCGCGGAGGTCCTCGCCTCTTACGAGCATCCGCACCTGGGACACTGGGCGGCCGTCACGACCAGGGCGGTGGGCGCGGGCCGGATCACCGTGGTCGGGACGGTGCCGGATCAGGACCTGGCGGCCGGCCTGATGCGGTGGCTGGCGCCGCAGGCGGTGGGCGGGTGGACCACCGGCGATTCCGTCACGGTCTCCACCAGCACCGATACGAGCACCGCGACCCGGCTGCATGTCCTGCACAACTGGAGCTGGGAGGAGGCGACGGCGTCGGCGTCCAGCGTGATGACCGACCTCGTGGGCGCGGGCCGCCACCGGCCGGGTGAGAAGATCACACTCGGGGCGTGGGACGTCAGGCTGTTCCGCAGCGAGGAGGCCGCGCCGCACCAGCGAGAGGACTGATCCATGCCCATCCACCCGGCGATGGCCAGCAAGTTCCCTCTGCTGGAAGGCATCTCATCGTTCCAGCAGTTCATGGAGGACCCGGCCCTGGCCGGCCGGCGCCAGGCGTTCGAGGAGCACTCCGGCTACGACGTCCCGGTGGTGGCGACGCGGATGGACGAGGCTCCCGGGCCGCACGGGCCGGTGCCGGTCCGGGTCTACACGCCCGACCGGGCCGATGGCGCGCCGGGCCTGGTGTGGATGCACGGGGGCGCCTTCATCGGCGGCGACCTCGACATGCCGGAGGCGGACTGGGTCGCGCGGGAACTGGCCGCCCGGGCCGGGATCGTGGTGGTCAGCGTCGACTACCGGCTGTGCGTCGGCGGGGTGACCTACCCGGTGCCGCACGACGACGTGGTGGCCGCGGTGCGCTGGGTCCGCGAGAACGCACGGTCCCTGGGTATCGACGGCGGGCGGCTCTCGATCGGCGGGGCCAGCGCCGGCGCGAACCTGGCCGCGGGGGCGGCGCTCAAGCTCCGCGACGCGGACGGCTGGCAGCCGGCGCAGCTGATTCTCGCCTACCCGGCCGCGCACGCCGTCATCCCTTCCCCATCGGCGTCGCTGGCGGCGCTGATGACCGAGGTACCGCCGCTCCTGCACTTCCCGCCCGCCGCGACGCAGGCCTTCAACGTGAACTACCTCGGCGGCCCGGTCAGCCGGGCCGACGGGTACGCGTTCCCGGCCCTGGCGGCGCTGGAAGGCCTGGGCCCGGTCCTGGTGCTGAACGCCGAGTACGACGACCTGCGGGCGTCCGGTGAGGCGTTCTCGGCCGCGCTGGCCCGGGCCGGGGTGGACGTGCGGCAGGTCCAGGTCAAGACGATGCTGCACGGCTTCCTCAACCTGCCCGCCAGCATCGAGCCGGTCAGGGCGGCCCTCGATCTCATCGCCGGGATCGTCAGCGGTCCACGTTAAGCCTGATTCAGGCGTATGTGCAGGCGGGTGGTGGTGCCGGTCCGACCGGTTCGGGCCTGGACGAGGTCGCAGACCTGGTTGACCAGCCACAGGCCCTGGCCGTTCAGCCGGTCAGGCGAGGGAAGCCGGTGCCGGGCCAGCGGGTCGGTGATCCGGCCGCCGTCGGCGACCTGGCAGACGATCTCATTTCCGGTCTGCCAGACTTGCACCGTTCCGCTGCCGCCCGCGTGGTACAGCGTGTTGGCGGCAAGTTCGCTGACGGCGAGGACCAGGTCGCTGATGCGCTGCGGGGTGAGCCCGGCTTGTTCGGCCCGGGCGGCCACGAAGCTGCGTACCGGGTACAGGTCGTCGCGGTAGCTGAGCCCTTCGGCGTTCGCGGGCGGACGGGGCAGCGTCCGGGTGCACCGGGGCGGCAGAGCCGGTCCCAAGTACCGGTCGCTGGCCTTCTCCTGCCGGTTCTCGATGAAAACCGGGTGCGTGCTGACCGCATCGTCGATGACCGAGCCGGGAAGTCCTTCGGTGTCGTACGGGCAGATGACGGTCACCGAGCTGTCCCGGAAGGCCAGGTTGACCAGAGCCTCGTGCTTCGCGGCCTCGAGCCGTTCCGCGGCCGTGCGCCCGGGCCAGATCGGCTCGGCGATACAGGTGACGCGCTGGCCCCGATGCTCGCCGGCGTAGGTCAGGAGGGCGGGGATGATCCGCGCCGGGTTACGGCCGAGCTCCGTCATGTCGACCAGGGTCACGTTCACTGCCCCGTCACCGAGCATCTCGCGCACCAGCGGGACCTTGTGCTCGGGAACCGCGATGAAGTGCGCGACACCATCCGCCCGGGCGGCCGCCACGACGCTGCTCACCGCGGACAGGTACTCGCCGGGACCCTGGTAGAACAGCGCCACGTGCCGGGACCCGTCAGCGACGGTCCCGTTACCGGCCAGCTCCCCCGCGTACGTGTCCGGGCCCGCGACATCGGTACGGGACCATGACAAATCGGGGAACAAGGCGCACCTCCAGACCGTGCATGCAGCGGAAACAGCTGCCGGGGTCTGGAGCAGCACTTCCACTATAAAGCCCTGAGCTCAGCCGGGCGGGCCGGGCCCGGATGGAGCAAGCCTGGCTTCGTCGGGTGATAGAGGATGGACCGAATCCCGATTCGAGGGGCCGACATGACAAACACGGGGCGGCAGGCAGCCGGCGCTGCTGCTGCTGATGCTGGCCTGGATGCTGGCGAGGATGCAGCGCTCATCGCGCGGTCGCTGCACGCGCCGGAGTGTTTCGGGGTGCTCTTCGACCGGCATGCACCCGCGATCAGCCGTTATATCGCCCGGCGGCTGGGCCCCGATGCCACCGATGACCTGGTCGCGGAGACCTTCCTGGCCGCTTTCCGCAGGCGGGGCCATTACGACCTGACGCATGGCGACGCGCGGCCCTGGCTGTACGGCATCGCTACCCGGCTCATCGGGCGGCACCGGCGCCAGGAGGTGCGGTTCTTCCGGGCTATCGCCCGGACCGGGGTCGATCCCGCCGCCGAACCCGTCACCGACCAGGTCATCGACCGGATCGTGGCACAGGGCGCCCGCCGGGAGCTGGCGGCCGCACTGGCTCAGCTGTCCCAGGGTCAGCGCGATGTGCTGCTGCTGGTTGCCAGCGGGCTCGGCTACGAGGAGGCCGCACTGGCGCTCGAGGTGCCGGTGGGGACGGTGTCGTCGCGCCTGGTCCGCGCCCGGCGCAAGGTCCGCGAGGCACTGGGCGGACAGGACCCGACCCGCCCGGGAGAGGATGCACCGTGATCGACGAAATGGAACAGCTCGAGCAGATGTGCGCGGCGGTGCCGTCTCCCGATCGGCAGCGGCTCGCCGCCGCCCGGGCTCAGCTCGACACTGCCATCGGTCGCGAATCGGCCGGTCATGCCGCCCGGCGACCGCGGCTGGCACTTCCCCTGACGCTGCGGCACCGCTGGCTGGGCTGGGTGGCACCGCTAGCCGCCGCGGCCGCGGTCACCGGAGTGATCCTGGGCAGCCAGGGTGCGTTCAGCACTATCCGCCATCCGGCCCCGGGCTCCAGTACCCACGATCCCGGGCTGGGGCTGGCTCACCGGGCCATCGCCTATGTGGCCGGCCAGTCGGGTACGGTGACGCCGATCCTGACCGCCACCGGCACCGCCCTCAAGCCGATCAGGATCGGGGAAAAGGGCTACGGGCAGATCGCATCCGCCATCGTGTTCCGGCCCGACGGCAAGACGGCTTACGTGCTGAGCAGCACCCTGCTCAGCGGCCGCTCGGGTACGGTGACCCCGATCCGGACCGCCACCGGCACCGCCCTCAAGCCGATCCCCGTAGGGCGAGACCCTCGTGCCATGGCGATCACCCCGGACGGCACGACCATCTACGTCACCAACTACCAGTCGGGCACGGTGACCCCGATCCGGACCGCCAGCGACACCGCCCTCGCCCCGATCAGGGTCGGCGGCAATCCGTGGGCCATCGCGATCACCCCGGACGGCAAGACGGCCTACGTCGCCAACACCCAGTCGGGCACGGTGACCCCGATCCGGACCGCCACCGACACCGCCCTCAAGCCCGATCAGGGTCGGGTCGTATCCGCAGGACATCGTGATCACCCCCGACGGCAGGACCGCCTACGTCCTGAACGACGGCCCGGGCACGGTGACCCCGATCCGCACCGCCACCAACACCGCCCTCGCTCCCATCAAGGTGCCGACTGGGTCCTTCAGCATGGCCATCACGCCCGACGGCAGGACCATCTATGTCCTGGACCTGGGCTCAAGCCGGGCCCAGAAGGGCATGGTGATCCCGATCAGGACCGCCACCGACACCGCCCTGCGGCCCATTCCCATCGGCCATTCCTGGCCCAGCACGATCAGCATCGCGATCACCCCGGACAGCAGGACCGCTTACGTCTCCAACGCCGGCACGGGCACGGTCATCCCGATCCGCACCAGCACCGACACCGCCCTCGCCCCGATCAACCTCGCAGGCGGCGCCGGGCCCATCGCGATCACCCCGGACGGCCGGACCGCCTACGTGGTCGCGGGCTCCGAGCCGGGCGGAACGGGCATCGTCATCCCGATCCGGACCGCCACGAACCAGGTGCTCGGGGTGATCACAGTCGGCGACATGCCCTCGGTCATCGCGATCACCCCGGCGCCTCGCCGCTGACCCGGCTGGTTCCCGCGATCCGGTCGCGCTCGCCGGGGGCCAGCGAGCGGACGACCATGAAGGTGACGCCTTCAGCTCATGCTGCCGCCGTTGCCGGCCACGCTAGTCCGCGGTCATGACGGCTTAAGCCTGGCCACGGGTTCTTTTCGGACTTACCATAAATCTTACATATGGTCAGGCCAAAGGAGGCGATGGCGGTGTGGCGTCATGCGGAGATTATCGGCGTGCCGGACGAGCGGTGGGGCGAGCGCATCGTCGCCTACGTCGTCCCCCGGCCCGGGACGGAGCCGTCGGCCGCGGGCATCCTCGCCCGCTGCCGGGACCTGATCGCCGGCTACAAGGTGCCCAAGGAGATCCGCTTTGTGGCCGAGCTGCCCCCCACGACGAGCTCGAGGCGCAGACCGAGCGGCTCGTGGCCATCATCTTGCGCTGCGATCAGGCCGCGATCGAGTCGGCCAAGGAGACCGTCTTCGAGGTGGCCGGCCTGCCGCTGCACGACCAGCTCCGGGTGGAGGCGATGTGGGGATATGCGCTGTGCGCGGGCAACCCGTCGGTGGCCGGGCGGTCGCAGGAGTTCTTCAGCAAGACCGACCGCGGCCGGGCCTGGCGCGACGGCGAGCCCGCTGTAGCCGTTCTCCGGCCGGCGGCGGATGCGGGGCACCGGTCGATTGAGATCCCGGCGGCCGTAAAGTATGTTAATGGTCAGTCCATATGAAGAGATGCGGATTGCTCGCTGTGTCCGCGACCGCTGCCGAGGGAACTGAGGCGATGGAAGAGTTCACCGACGTGACGTACGAGGTTGACGAGGGCCTGGCGTGGATCACCATCAACCGCCCCGAGCGCTATAACGCGTTCCGCGCACGTACGGTCGACGAGCTGGTCATGGCGTTCAAGCGAGCCTGGGCCAGCGACGAAGTCGGTGTCGTCGCCCTCACCGGAGCCGGGGACAAGGCGTTCTGCGCGGGCGGCGACCAGAAGCAGCGGATGGAGACCGGCGACTACGGCCCGTCCCAGAGCGGGCTGTTCGAGGTGGACGCGCTGCACCGCGTCATCCGCGACACGCCCAAGCCGGTGATCGCGGCCGTCAACGGCCTGGCCATCGGGGGCGGTCACGTGCTGCACGTGCTGTGCGACCTGACGATCGCCGCGGACACCGCCCAGTTCGGGCAGAACGGCCCGCGGGTCGGCTCCTTCGACGCGGGCATGGGCTCCGGCTACCTGGCGCGCGTGATCGGCGAGAAGCGGACCCGCGAGCTGTGGTTCATGCTGCGTCGGCTGACCGCCGCCGAGGCCCTGGACTGGGGCCTGGTGAACAAGGTCGTCCCGGCGGCCGACCTGCGGGCCGAGGTAAAGGCCTGGGCGGACCAGATGATGCAGTTCTCGCCGACCGCGCTGAAGGTACTCAAGCAGTCGCTCAACACCGACACCGAACACTTCATGGCCATCGGCTCGATGGCCTACACCACCCTCAAGCTCTTCGGCTCGACACCGGAGGCCGAAGAGGGCATCCGGGCGTTCAACGAGAAGCGCCAGCCCGATTTCTCCCAGTACCGCGAGGCTTAGAGCTCGCAGCGGTACGTGTCGTAGTCAGGGCGGCAGCCGAGGAACAGGCCCGATCACGGGTGCGCCGCGAAGACGTGAGCGACGGCTCCGCCGCTGAAGGCGGTGGTGCTCACCGGCTCGAGGGTGAGCGGCGCGCGGAAGAGCCGCTCACCCGCACCCAGGACGACCGGGTGAACGACAAGACGGTACTCGTCGATCAGGCCGGTCGCGACCAGCGACCGGGCGAACCGTGACCCGCCGTGCGCGAGCAGATATCCGCCGGAGCGCTGCTGCTTGAGCCGCGTGATGGCGTCGGCCAGGTCTCCGGCGACAATCATCGTCTCGCCCCAGTCGGCGGACGCGAGCGTGTCCGAGAACACGACCTTGGGGATCTCGTTCATCGGCTTGGCGAACGGGCCGGAGGCGCTGGGCCAGTACGCGGCCCAGCCCGCGTAGGTGGTGGCACCGATAAGGTGCGCGCCAGCGTTGCTCACGGTCTCGACAGTCCAGCTGCGGCCGTCATCGGAGCGTCCCGCGGCGATCCAGTCGGTGCTCCCGTCGAGTGGTGCGACGAAGCCGTCGAGCGAGACGGACATCTTCAGGACTAGTGAGGCCATTCGCCGCTTCCTTTCGGGATGAATGACACGAGCTGCTGACGATGGGTGCCCCGGAACGCGTTCCGGGGCACCCATCTCGCTAGTCGAAGCTGAACATGCCCTCGGGTACGCCGGCGATCTGGATCTGGCGCCAGATGGTGCGCCACTGCGGGAGTTCGTGGTAGCGCCGCAGTGCGGCGAGGCCGCCCAGCCAGCCGGTCCAGCCCGGGTACGGCGGGTTGGCGGGGTCGAACCCGCTCTGCACCACGGTGAGGCGGGTCTTGCCGTCCGAGCCTTCCAGCTCCCAGCTGTCGGTCATGCCGTCGGCGTACCGCAGCGTCACCCTGCGACCCGGCTCGAACTCGGTGAACCTGGCCCCGCCGGGATCCAGCTCGAACCCGCCCATCGCGAAGCGGCCGCCCACATAGGGCTCGATGTCCACGTTGGCGCCGAACCACCGGCAGAACTGATCCGGCTGGGTCATCGAGTCGAACACCTGCTCCGGTGTCGCGTCGATCACCACCGAAGCGCGCAGCTCGCTCGAGGTGAAGTCGGGTTTGGGCGTCAGCTCACGGCCGGCCAGGTAGTCGGCCAGGTTGGCGATCGCCAGCGTCCAGAACGTCTGCAGCGCGCCGCGGGCACCGGCCGCATCGGCCAGCACCTCCGCGAAGCTGGGCAGGTCGCTGTGGGTCAGCGTGACCAGCGTGCCGTCCTCGTCCTCGGCCAGCTCGAAACCCGCCTCGGACTCGACACCATCGACGGTCCAGGCGAACCGGAGGGTGCGCTCGTCCACGTGCAGCACGCGCTGGTGCGGCTCGGCGCCGTCCGGCGTGGAGCGGCCCCAGAACTGGTACGTGCCAGGCAGGTCGACCTCGGCGTGCTCGGCCAGCCACACGCGCAGCGCGGCCGGGTCGGTCAGTGCCTCGTACACGACCTTCGGCGGGGCCGGGACGACCGCGCGCAGGCGCAGGTCAGGCTCGGTCATCGGGATTTCCCTTCGGATAGCAGGCGACGGCCAGGCGGAACGCGTCCCCCTCGGCGCCGCCGTAGCGGGTGAACAGGTCCTGCAGCGTCTGCTGCAGCTCGCCGAGGAACGCCTGGCGCTGCTCGGGGCGCACCCGGATGTCCCCGGACACGCCGATCGACGGCAGGTCGGGCCGGGTGAGGTCGAGCGCGGCGATATCCGCCTGGACGTCCTCCATCAGGTCGACCAGGTAGCCCAGGCTGAGCCGGTCACGGGTCTGACGCAGCCCGATCCGGCCCACCAGGCCCGGGGACAGCCAGTAGGACCGGCCGGCCGCCTGGTAGATCCCCTCGTGGATCCCGCGTACGCGGCGCTCGGCCACCTGACGGACCAGGCTGGCGTCCAGCAGGCGCTTGACGTGGTAATAGACCCGCTGCGGGGTCTGGTCGAGCTCGACCCGCCACCTCGGTGCACGACCGGGGGTCGGCGAGCTGCCGCAGCACTTCGATCCGCTGCGGCTTGAGCAGGGTCTCGGCCTGCTCGATCCGGTCGAGGTAGATGACGTCTCTCATAGCGAAAATCAGTCTTTACGTAAAAAAGTTTTTTGTCAATGAATTCGCGGGCGTGCCCGGGCGTTCCGCTCAGGGGCGGACCCGCGAGGCCGGGCCGGGCGGTCAGAGCCTGCGGGGGATGATCGCCTCGACGTGGTAGCCGCGGGGCGGGGACGGCTCGACCCGCCAGGCCCGGGCGCCGTCGACCATGGAGACGGCTTCGCGCAGCTCGGTGCCGACGTAGTGCAGGCCGACTCCGTCCTCGGTCGCGTAGCCGGCCGGCAGCCTGCCCTCGGCCACGCTGACGCGGAAGACGCTCCGGCGGGGCTGGTCGCCGAGGTTGTCGTGGACCCCATTGCTGTACGGCAGGAAGCCCAGGCCACCGGTGAAGAGGCCGAGCGAGTCGCCGAACGAGTCGGTCGGCCCGCCGACGTGCCAGCACAGGCTGCCAGCGCTCCAGCCGGCCAGGACCACCCCGGCCTCCCAGCACTCCCGCATGACCGGGGCCAGACCGTGCGCTCGCCACACCGCCATCAGGTTCACGACGCTCCCGCCGCAGACCAGCAGGACATGCTGGCCGAGCAGGTGCGCGCGGACGTCAGGGACGCTCGGCTGGGTGAACAGCCTCAGCACGCTGAAGTCGACGTCCTCACAACCGGAGAACACATCGCTCACCGCCTCGATGGCAGCCGGGGAGTCACCGGTCGCGGTGGGGATGAAACACACCCGCGTCACGCCGCTTCCGGCGGCCAGGCTGACGGCGTATTCGAGGAGCGCCGGGTCAGGCTTCTCCTCCGGGGGGCGGTTCACGACGCCGGAGAAAGCGAATATCTGCCTCGGTTTCGCGGCCACCAGGCCAGCCTAGGTGACCGCGCCGGGCGGCGATTCGCCCGCGGGCCAGGGCTCTTGCGTGGCCAGGACGTCGCGGAGCTGGGTGAGCACGTGGAGCAGGCCGGCGTCGAAGCGGTCGAAGGCATCGTCGGGCAAGCCGGCGAACAGCTGACGGGCGAGCCGGACGTGACCGTCGAGGAGCGCCTGGGCGGTCGCGCGTCCCCGTTCGGTGAAGGTGACCAGGGTCGCGCGGCGGTCGGAGGGATGCGGTTCGCGGGTCACGAACCCGGTGGCCGCCAGGCCGTCGACCAGAGCGGTGATGGCGCGGGGGGTGACATGCAGATCGGCGGCCAGGCTGGCCTGGGTACACGGTCCGCGCTGCTGGAGCTGCCACAGCAGATGCGCCCGCGACTCGGTCAGGCCCTCGCGGGCGAGGCTGTCCGTCATGTCCCGGCCGAGGAGCACCGTCAGTTCGAGGACCCGGTCGAGAGCTGCCTCCCATCGCTCAGAGCGCATATAGTTACACTAGTACATAATGAAGAGGATGCACTTTCTATCGTGACGGGAGACCATGACCTCGCACACCACGTCGCCCACCGCGAACGTCGAGCTCGTACGGGCCGGATTCGAGGCGTTCAACGCCGGCGATGCCGACGGGTGCCTGGCCTTCGCGGCCCCGGATCTCGTCATCAACCTGGCCGAGCTGCCCGGGCCTCAGTACGGGCATGAGGTGTGGCGGCAGGGGTTCGAGCTGATGAAGCGCGCCTTCCCCGACCTCGAGGCGCACATCGAGGACATCTTCGCCGCGGACGATAAAGTCGCCGTCCGGCTGCGGTTCCGCGGCACCCACGCCGGCGAGTTCCTGGGCATCGGCGCGACGGGCCGCACCGTCGAGTACGTCAGCCACGAGTTCTACCGCATCGCCGGCGGGCTCATTGCCGAGGAGTGGATCTGCTCGGACATGGCCACCCTGATGGGTCAGATCAGCTGACGTGCAGCTGCGGGTGAGACTGTGACAGGGGCTGGCCGGCCAGCCGGGCAGTGATGCCGGCGTTGAAGTTGGGGCACTGGGTGATGTCCTCGTGGGGGCAGCGCAGCCCGTGGCTGATGGCATCGCGGGCGGCCTGGGCCGTGGCGATCTGCTCGTCGAGTTCCGCGAGCTTGCGCCGGGCCAGCCGGTCCCATTCACCGGACGGCGCTGGTGCGCGAGGCCATGAGGGCCTTCTGCTCGGCGAGGGTGAACCCGGCGTCGCTGTAGAGACCGATGGCGGCGACGAGCCGGGCCGCCGACTCGGGGTAGCGGCGCTGCCCGCAGACCCTGGCTGGCGGCGGCAGCAAGCCAAGTTCCTCGTAGTACCGCAGGGCCGAGGCGCTGACGCCCGTGCGGCGGGCTAGTTCGCCGATAGTGAGCGGGCGCCGGGCGGGTTGACTTCAAGCGTGCTTGAAGGCGTTGACTGCCGGCCATGAGAACTCGACCATGCAGGAAGCATGCCACGGGCCGCGACGGCGGGCGGCGACCGCCGCCGTCGAGTACGCCGTCGGGCGGGCCGGGATAGCCGCCGTGCGTGTCCTGGACCGCGACGCCGTCGGCCAGGGTCATCATCCGCGGGGCGCGGCCGGGAGCGTGACCGGCTGGGTGTTCGCCCACCGCCCGTCCAACCGGCAGCGCAACCGCTGGGTGGTCTCGCTGCTCGATGTCCGGCCGGCCGACCGTGTCCTGGAGATCGGTTTCGGTCCCGGCGTCGCGGTCGCGGAACTGGTCCGCGCGGGCGCGGGTCACGTGTACGGCGCCGACCATTCGGCCGTGATGCTCCGGCAGGCATCCCGGCGCAACGCGGCCGCGATCCGGGACGGCCGGGTCACGCTGGTCAACGCGCCGGCCGACCGGCTTCCGGCCGCTCTTGACGGCCCGTTCGACGCCATCATGGCCGTCAACTCCCTCGGGTTCTGGCCCGCGCCGGCCGAGCGGCTCGCCGACCTGCGCCGGCGGCTCGCTCCGGGCGGACGCATCGCTATCGCGTCCCAGCCTCGCTGCCCCGGGGCCACGGCGGACACGGCCCGCAGCGCCGCCAGCGAGGTCGAGAACCTGCTGCGGAGCGCCGGTTTCACGCAGCTGCGCATCGAGATCCTGCCCCTCAGCCCGCCGGTGGCGTGCGTCCTCGCCGCCGGGTGAAGCTACGGCAGGGTGCGCTGGTAGGTGTAGGACGGGCTTCTGGTCAGCGCGAACTCCAAGATCCCGCTCCCGTGGGTGCCGTCCCAGGTGAACGCGGTGAGCCGGTCGGTCAGCGCGGAGTCCAGGACCCGGGGCGAGACCGCCGAGGTCACCACCAGGACCTTCACGTCGCCGGCGGCCTCGGCCGCGTCCAGCGCGGCGTGCAGCCCGTCGAGCAGCGGCCCGCTCAGCGCGTTGGCCGGCGGCGAGGCCATCGTGACCCGCCAGATCCCGGGCGCGGCCGGCCCCCAGGTCACGACGTCCTTCGGCTCGCCCATCGGCACCTGTCCTTCCGCTCTTCCGCTAAAAATTTCTCCCGAACGGGGTACCGTACCCGCCCCGGATAGCTGGCTGAGGTTCCGGGCCTCACGCCATCGTGAGGCCGCCGCTCACCGACAGGGTCTGGCCGGTGATGAAGCCGGCCTCGTCGGAGGCGAGGAACGCGACGGCCGGGCCGATGTCGTCCGGGGTGCCGAGGCGCTTCATGGGGACCGCGCGGACCATCCCGGCGATGACCTTCTCGGCGTCCTGCCCGGCCCCGTCGGCGAACTTGCGCAGCGCCGGGGTGTCGGTCGGGCCGGGACAGACGGTGTTGGCGGTGACGCCCTGGGCGGCCACCTCGCGGGCGAGGGTCTTGGTGAAGGCGATGATGCCGCCCTTGGCGCCCGAGTAGACCGCCTCGAGCGAGGAGCCGACGCGCCCCGCGTCCGAGCCGATGTTGATGATCCGGCCGAACCCGCGCTCCAGCATGCCCGGCAGGACCGCCTTGACCACGCGGAGCTGTCCCTTGAAGTTGACGTCGAGGATCTGGTCCCAGAACTCCTCGGTCGTCGCCACGAACGGCATGAAGTCATCGAAGCCGGCGTTGTTCACCGCCACCTCGACCGGGCCGAGCTCGGCGGCGGCGGACGCCACGGCGGCCTCGACCGACGCGGCCCGGGTCACGTCGACCTCGACCGGGACGGCGATGCCGCCCGCCTCGGCGATGTCCTTGGCGGTGCGGGTGGCGGTGTCCAGGTTCAGGTCAGCGACCGCCACCCGGAAGCCGCTGGCGGCCAGCGCGGTGGCGATGCCCCGCCCGATGCCCTGCCCGGCCCCGGTGACGAAGGCGACGCGGTTGCTCATGACGATTTCTCCCGTGGGTTCCGGCGGGCATCGGCGAGTAGGGCGTTGACCAGTGGCTCGGGACTCAGCCGAGCCTCTGCACGAGGGTGGCGGTGCCGAGGCCGCCGCCGCAGCACATGGTGACCAGGCCGGTCTCGGCGTCCCGGCGTTCCAGCTCGGCGAGCAGGGTGGCGAACAGCCGGCCGCCGGTCGCGCCGACCGGGTGGCCGAGGGCGATGGCGCCGCCGTTGACGTTGACCCGGTCCATGTCCGGCTCGAGCTCCCGTTCCCAGGCCAGCACCACCGAGCTGAACGCCTCGTTGACCTCGATCAGGTCGATGTCGCCGATCTTCATCCCGTTGCGCTCGAGCAGCTTCCTGGTCGCGGGGATGGGGCCGGTGAGCATGATGACCGGGTCGACGCCGACCGTGGTCTGGTCCAGGATCCGGGCCCGCGGCCGCAGGCCGTAGCGCTCGGCGGCCTCCGGCGAGGCGATCAGCACGCCGGACGGCGCCGTCGGAGATCGGCGACGAGCTGCCCGCCGTGATCTGGCCGTCCGGCCGGAACACGGTCTTCAGCCTGGCCAGTCCTTCCAGCCGAGGTATCCGGGCGGATGCTCTGGTCGCTGGCCCGGGTCTGGCCGTCCAGTCGAGCGGGATCATCTCGCGCGCGAACCGGCCGGCGTCGGCCGCCGCGGCGGCCAGCCGGTGGGAGCGGACCGCGAACTCGTCCATCTCCTCCCGGCTGATGTGCCAGCGGTCGGCGATCAGCTCGGCGCTCTCGCCCTGCGGCACGAAGTCGTAGCGTTCGCGCAGCTCGGGCGGCCACGGGTCGCCGTAGAGCTCGGAGATCTTCACCGGGGAGTTCATCGGCACGTGGCCCATGTGCTCGACGCCGCCGGCGATCACCAGGTCGTGGGTGCCCGACTTGACCAGCGCGGCCGCCATCTCGACGGCGGTCTGGGCCGACCCGCAGCGCCGGTCGAGCACGGTGGCCGGGACCTCGGGCGGGTAGCCGGCCTGGAGCCAGGCGTTGCGGGCGATGTTGCGGGACTGCTCGCCGAACGGCGCGGTGCAGCCGATGATCAGGTCCTCGATCGCCTCCGGCCCGAGCCCGGCGCCGTCCAGCAGCGCGGTGTAGACGGCGCCGAGCATCGCGTTGGGGTGGACGTCGCGGAACCAGCCGCGCTCGGGATGGGACCGGCCGATCGGGGTGCGCAGCGCGTCCACGATCAGCGCGTCCCGGCCGGTGCTGGCGAACGGTCCGGCGGCCCGCGCGGCCATCAGATCACCGTCCCGCCGTCGACCGGCAGCACCTGGCCGGTGACGTAGGAGGCGGCGTCGGAGGCGAAGTAGACGAAGGTCGGCGCGATCTCGTCCGGCTCGGCCCAGCGGCCGAGCGGTATCCGGGCCAGCGTCAGCGCGGCCAGCTTCTCGTTGCTCCTGATGTTCTCCGTCATGGGCGTCGCGGCCAGCGGCGCGACGGCGTTGACGGTGATCTTCCGCCGGGCGAGCTCGCGGGCCAGGGACTTGGTGATGCCGACGATGGCGGCCTTGGCCGCGCCGTAGTTCACCTGCCCGATCGTGCCGACGAGGCCGGCCGCCGAGGTGACGTTGATGATCCGCCCGGTGCCGTCCTCGGGCAGGAACGGCAGCGCGGCCTGGCTGACGGTGAACGTGCCGCCGACGTGGACGCCGAGGACCAGGCCGAACTGGTCGGCGGTCATCTTGGCGAACATGGCGGGGGCGATGACGCCCGCGTTGTTGACCACGATGTTGAGCACGCCGCCGCCGAGGCCGGCCGCCTGCTGGACCGCCTGGGCGGCCTGGGCGGCGTCCCGCACGTCGAGCACGGCGGCTCGCGCGCTGCCGCCGGCGGCGGCGATCGCGTCCGCCGCGGCCGCGGCGTCCTTGTCGATGTCGGTGACGACGACCGCGGCGCCGGCCGGGCCATGGCCTTCGCCACGGCGGCGCCGATGCCGCTGCCCGCGCCGGTAACCAGGGCGGTCCGCCCTCGCAGGGAGAACATCAGTAGCTCCTCGGCAGCTTCAGGACGTGCTCGCCCAGGTAGTTCAGCACCATCTCCTGGCTGAGCGGCGCGATCCGGGTCAGCCGGGCCTCCCGGAAGTACCGGGCGACGTGATACTCCTCGGAGTAGCCCATGCCGCCGTGGACCTGCAGCGCGCGGTCGGCGGCCTCGAACCCGGCGTCGGCGCACAGGTACTTGGCCGTGTTGGCCTCCCGGGCGCACGGCTTGCCGTGGTCGTAGAGCCAGGTCGCCTTGCGCAGCACCAGCTCGGCGGCGTCGAGCCGGGCGAGCGAGTCGGCCAGCGGGAACTGGAGCCCCTGGTTCATCCCGATCGGGCGGCCGAACACCTCCCGCTCGTTGCCGTAGCGCACGGCGCGGCGCAGCGCGGCCCGGCCGATGCCGAGCGCCTCGGCCGCGACCAGCATCCGCTCCGGGTTGAGCCCGTCCAGGATGTAGGTGAACCCCTGGCCCTCCTCGCCGACCCGGTGCGCGGCCGGGACGCGCAGGTCGTCGATGAACAGCTCGTTGGAGCTGACCGCGTTGCGGCCCATCTTGGCGATCGGGCGGATGTCGACGTGGTCCCGGTCGAGGTCGGTGAGGAACAGCGTCAGGCCGGCCGTCTTCTTCGGCGCGTCCTCGAACTTCGTCGTCCGGGTCAGCAGCAGGATCTTCTCCGATTCCAGCGCCTTGGAGATCCAGACCTTGCGGCCGCTGATGACGTAGTCGTCGCCGTCGCGGCGGGCGAACGTAGTGATCCGGGTGGTGTCGAGCCCGGCGCCCGGCTCGGTGACACCGAAGCACACGTGCAGGTCGCCGTTGACGATCCGGGGCAGGTTCTCCCGCTTGAGCTCTTCCGAGCCGTGCACGATCACCGGGTGCATGCCGAAGATCGACAGGTGCATCGAGCTGGCGCCGTTCATCCCCGCGCCGGAGGCCGCGACCTCCTCGAGCAGCAGCGACGCCTCGGTGATCCCGAAGCCGTGCCCGCCGTACTCCTCCGGGGTGGTGATGCCGAGCCAGCCGGCGTCGGCGAACGCCCGGTAGAACTCCTCGGGGAACTCGTGCGCCTGGTCCTTGTCCATCCAGTACTGGTCGTCGAAGTTCGCGGCGAGCTCGCGGACCGCCTTGCGGATCGTCTCCTGGTCCTCGCTGAGCTCGAAGTCCACGGTTCCTCTTCTCCCGGCTTTTGGTCCAAAGTATCAAAGGACTGACCAAATAACCAGGCGGGTCGCGGGCCGAGGGCTGGGGTCGTACGCGCGCGGCGGGCACAATGGAGTGGTGCCTGAGTCCCGCCGCCCCGTCGTGGGCACAGACGCGCTGGACGGCTGGTGCAGGCGCTGGCTGGGCGCGCCGCCCGCGGCGCAGCTGTTCGAGGCGGGCTACCTGTCCGCGGTGCTGGGGCTGCGCCTGGCGGACGGCCGGGAGGTGGTCGTCAAGGTACGGCCCGGCACGCCGCGGCTGGCCGGATGCACGGCGGTGCAGCGGGCCCTGCGGACGGCCGGGTTCCCGTGCCCCGGACTACTGGTGAACCTGCAGCCGCTGGACGGCTATGCGGCCACCGCCGAAACGCTTGTCCCGGACGCCGGCCAGCCGCCGCCGGCTAGCGACCTGGCTACCCTGTCGGCGACCGCGCTGGCCCGCCTGGTCGCGCTGGCCCCGGATCCCGGCTCGGTGCCGAGCCTGGCTCCGTCCCCGCCCTGGACGGGCTGGGATCACCCCGGGCCCGGGCTATGGCCGGCGCCCGAAGACCGCGACACCGACTTGAACGCCTATCCGGAACCGCGGTGGCTGGCCCGCGTCGCCGCCGCCGTCCGCGATCGGCTGCGCGGGTATGCCGGCGATCCGGTCATCGGGCACGGCGACTGGTACCCGGAAAACCTGTGCTGGCAGGGCCCGCGCCTGATCGCGGTGCACGACTGGGACAGCGTGATCTGCCAGCCCGAAGCGGCGATCGCCGGACTCGCCGCCGCCAGCTTCCGCGGCATCGATGATCCGTCCGAGATGGCCAGCATCGGGGACAGCGCGGCCTTTCTCGACGCCTACCAGCGTGCCCGCAGCCACCGCTGGACCTCCGGGGACTACGCGGCCTGCTGGGCCGCCGGACTATGGCAGCGGGTGTTCGACGCCAAGACCCGGTCCCTCGACGGCGACCCCGGCCAGTTCCTGACCCGGTCCGATGCCGGGGCCCGCCTGCGCCTGGCCGGGCTGGATCCCGGCCTGGCCGCGGAAACGCATCTGGCCTGAGCTGGTGCCGGCGGTCAGGCGAGGGCGAGGCCGGCGGCGATGCGCTCGTTCCACTGGGCCGGGGTGCCGAGGAGCTTCTCGTCGAGCTTGGCGCGCTTGAAGAAGAGCTGGAGGTCGTACTCCCAGGTGTAGCCGATCGCCCCGTGCAGGGTGAGCGCGCTGTCAGCGGTCCGTGCTCCCTCGGCGGTGACCTGCGCCTTGACCGCGGCGGCGTGCAGGAACGATTCGGGGCCGTCCGCGTCCACCGACGCGGCGGCGAAGTACACGGCGGACCGGGCCGCCTCCACGCCGACCAGGATCATGGCGGCCGCGTGCTTGACCGCCTGGAACGAGCCGATCGGGACGCCGAACTGGTGGCGCTGCTTGCTGTAGGCCACCGTCAGGTCCAGCATCCGGCTGGATGCCCCGAGCGAGTCCGCGGCCACCAGGACGGCCGCGTGGGCCGAAGCCTGCCGCAGTACCCCGGCGGGGTCGGCCAGCTCGAGCCGGCGCGAGGGGGCGTGGTCGAGGGTCACGTCGGCCACCGACCGGGAGCGGTCGAGCAGCTTGCGCCCGGTACGGGTGACCCCGGCGGCACCGGCCTCCACGAGCCGGAGCTCCCCGTCGGCCGGCACCACGAACCGGGAGGCCGTATCGCCCGCCAGGACTCGCGGCACCGAACCGCTGACGGCGCCGGTCTCGTCGACGGCCAGCGGCAGGGCCTCGTCGGGCACGCACTCGGCGGGCATCAGGTAGGCCGCGCCCTGGCCGGCCAGGGCGAGCTCGGCGAGGTCACGGTGCCCGCCCTGGGCGAGCGCGGGTACGGCGAGCACGGTGGCCAGCCAGCCGGCCGACGGCGCCGCCGTCCGGGCCAGTTCCTCGGCGGTCAGGGCGAGCTCGACCAGCCCGCCGCCCTGCCCGCCGAGTTCCTCCGGCAGCCCGACGCCGGCCCAGCCGCCGTCGGCGAAGAGCTTCTCGAAGGTAGCCGCGTCACCGGCGTCGAGCCACCGCCGCACCGCGTCCGGGGCCGCTACGTCCGACAGCCAGTCACGGAAGGCTTCCTGGTAGGCGTCCTGCTCGGGTGAGAGGTTCCACTCCACGGCTAATCCTTCCGGCAAATGGTACCTTGGGTATGACCAAAAACAGTGAGCTGACAAGCACCGAGCTGACGAGGTGGGGACCGGTGACTCCCGAACCCGCGACCGCGCACAAGCCCGTGCGGCTGGCGCCGATGCAGGTCCCGAAGGCGTCCGACGTCCTCGCCAACGACCTGCGCGAGCGCATCCTGAGCGGCGAGTTCCCCGAGGGCACCTCGCTGCCGCCCGAGCGCGACATGGTGGTCCAGACGCAGATGAGCCGGACCACCGTCCGCGAGGCGCTGCGGATCCTCGAGGTGCAGGGCCTGGTCCGCATCAGGACCGGGCGCTCCGGCGGCGCCTTCGTGCAGCGCCCGGGAGGCGACTCGGTCGCGGACTCGGTGAGCCTGCTGATCCGCGGACGGCACATCCGTTTGGCGGCTATTTTCGAGGCCCGGGAGGGGATCGAGCCCACCTGCGCCCGCCTGGCCGCGAAGTACCGCACCGACGCGGACCTCGCCCGGCTCGCGGCGGCCAACGCCGCCATCAGCGGTGACGGCCCGCTCGAGGACTTCCTGCAGGCCAACGTGGACTGGCACCTCGCGGTGGCGGAAGCCAGCCACAACGAGCTGCTGGCCGGGATCATGCTGGCCCTGTCCCGGGTCATCTACACCGCCACCGACAACCAGGCCTTCGTGGACGCCGAGGTCCGCCGCACCACCATCCGGGCGCACGCCCGGGTGACCGAGGCGATCGAGGCCGGGGACACCGAGGCGGCGCTGCGCCGGATGACCCGCCACCTGCACACCTACACCGAGGCGATCTCCGAGGTCGAGGACCGGACGGCCATCGAGGTGCCCGCGGACTGAGACTGATCTAGCCACGGGGCAGGCCGAGGATGCGCTCGGCGACGATGTTGCGCTGGATGAAGGTGGAACCGCCGGCGATGGCGGTGCCCCGGGACTGGTTGGCGAGCCGCAGCCACCGCTGAGCCTCGGCCAGCTCGTCGTCCAGGGCGAACTCGCCGCCCAGCGGTTCGAGTGCGAGCCGGAAGTCGGCCAGGTCCTCGACCAGCGGGCAGAAGTAGAGCTTGCCGATCGAGGTGACCGGCCCCGGCGGCTCGCCGGCGGCGGCCCCGGAGATGACCCGCTGGCCGATGGCGCGGTGCACCAGCGCGCGGCCCCACAGATCGGCGACCTGCTGCCGGATCAGCGGGTCGGCGCCGAGCGGGCGGCCGTCGGCGGCCGTCAGGCCCCGGATGTCGGCGATGATCTCCTCGATCGCCTTGGTGGTGTTGACCCGCCCGGTGGCGATGGCGACGCGCTCGAAGGCGAGCGTGGCCATCGCGACCTTCCAGCCGCCGTCGACCGCGCCCACCACCGCGTCGTCGGGCAGGAAGACGTCATCGAGGAAGACCTCGTTGAACTCCGCCTCGCCGAGCATGTGCGCGAGCGGCCGGATGGTCACGCCGTCGCTGTCCATCGGCAGCAGGAAGTAGGTGATCCCCCGCTGCCGTTCGCCGCCGCCGGTGCGGGCGAGGAGGATGGCGTGCGCCGCGAGCTGCGCGCGGCTGGTCCAGATCTTCTGCCCCGTGATCCGCCAGCCGCCGTCGGCCCGGGTTGCCTTGGTGCGCAGGGAGGCGAGGTCGGAGCCGGAATCGGGCTCGGAGAAGAGCTGGCACCAGATCTCCTCGCCGGTCAGGATGGGGCGCAGGTAACGCTGCTTCTGCGCGTCCGTGCCGAAGTGGGCGATGGTGGGCCCGGCGAAGTCCTCGCCGATGATGTTGAGGCGCTCGGGAACGCCGGCCCGGTCGCACTCCTCGGTGAAGAGGGCGCGCATCTTCTCGCTGAGCCCCTGGCCGCCGTAGTCCTTGGCCCAGGTCAGGCCGGCGTAGCCGTCGGCGAAGAGCATAGCCTGCCATTGCCGCCAGAAAGGCGCCTTCGCTTCCAGGTCGGGCGGCTCCGGCCAGGGCAGCCGGGGCAGGCTGTCAGCGAGCCAGGCCCGTGCGCGGAGCCGGAACTCCGCCTCGCCGGGGGCGTCGGACAGGTCCATGGTCACCACCTCGCCGGTCGGATTAAACTATACTATAGGTCAGACCAAATAAGAGTCACTGCAGATACGCGCGGACCTGCGCGACGGCGTCGATCTCAGCCTCGACGGATGCCCCGGCCGGGACAAGCGTGACGTGCTCGGCGCCCGCCGCGGCGAACGGGCGCAGGAACGCGGCGACCTGTTTCGGGGTGCCGGCCGGGGCCAGGTAGCGGAACTTTTCGTACGGCAGGCGGTAGAGGTGTTCCATCTTGGCGGCCAGGAGGTCGCGGGCGCGTCCGGCATCGGGGTCCAGACCGCACCAGACGTTCACGCCGAACCACGGCGGCGCTGCCCGGCCCAGGTCGGCGGCGGCCGTGAGGATCTGTTCTCTCGTCTGCGCGAAGCGGCGGGCGGAGCAGAACATACCCAGCCAGCCGTCGCCGAACTCCGCGGTGCGGCGGATCGCGGGTTCCCCTTTACCGCCGATGATCATGGGGATTTCCGGCTGCGGGGGCGGCAGGATCCGGGCTTCCTCGAGCTGGAAGAACTCGCCCTGATGGCTGACTTCCTCGCCGGCTAGCAGCCGGCGGACCAGCGGAAGCACCTCGTCGAGGCGCCGCCCGCGGGTGCCGGGGTCGACGCCGGCGTTGCTCACCTCACGGCGGTCCTCTCCCGCCACGCCGATGCCGAGGGTCAGGCGGCCGGGGGCCGCCTGCGCCAGGGTGGACAGCTGCCGCGCGGCCAGCATGGGGTGGCGCAGGCCGAGCAGGTAGACGCCGACTATCACCGGCAGGCTCTCGTGGGAGGCCAGCAGTGTGCTCGCCGTGATCAGGCCGTCGAAGCCGGTCCCGCCGTGAAAGCCGATGTGGTCGCCGACCGTGATGTGGTCCAGGCCCGCCTTCGCGACCCGGTCGAGCAGCCGCCGCCGGCCGCGCGGGTCGGGCAGCGTGAAGGCGTCCTGGTCCGAGATCCCGACCTTGATTGCTGCCATGGGAGCCGCCCTTCGGCCGCGCCAGCTTATGGGTACAATGGTATGGCCAATTTATCGGAGGGTCACTCGTATGACTACCCGCGGCATCACGGTGCTAGCCGGAGACCTCAAGGAGACCCAGGAGATCACCCGGCTGGCCGAGGCGGCCGGCTTCGACGCGGCCTGGTCGGGCGAGTTCCTGCACCGTTCGGGCATCGTGTCGGCGGCGGCGATGGCCGCGGTGACCAGCCGCACCGCTTCCGAGGTGCGGGACATGCTTCCGGCGCTCGAGCGGCGCTATGACCACGCGGCGCTGTACTCCCCTAGCTTCACCCTCACGCCGGAGCGGGTGGCCGAGAACACCCGCGCGATCATCGAGACGTTCGCGGTGCGCCGCTAGCAGCCCGGGGTCAGGCGGGCTGCCAGAGCTCGATGCGGTTGCCCTCGGGATCGGTGACCCAGCCGAAGCGGCCGACGCCTTCCATCTCCTGCGGCTCCCCGTCGACGTCCGCACCCTTGGCGCGCAGCTGTGCGAGCATCGCGTCCAGGTCACGGACCCGGAAGTTGAGCATGGTCTGCTGGGTGCGGGCCCCGAAGTAGTCGGTCTCGGAGTCGAACGCCGCGAACACGGTCGGGCCGGCTTCCTGCTGCCACCGGCCGTTCTCGTCGGCGTCCAGGCCCAGGCAATCGCGATACCAGGCGCCCAGGGCCTTCGGGTCGGCCGCGCGCATGAAGTGTCCGCCGATGCCGAGCACTCGTTCCATGGCGCCTATCTTGCCAGGACGGCTGCCGGCCGGGTGGGACGTCAGGGTAGCCGGGCCTGGCGGCGATTACGGGGCGAGCTTGGCGGCGATGTCGGCGCGGAGCAGGTTCTTCTGGATCTTGCCGGTGGCCGTGGTCGGCAGCTCGGTCACCACCTCGATCCGCTCCGGCACCTTCTGGATGGCCAGGCCTTCGCCGAGCAGGTACTCCTGCATGTCCGCGACCGTCAGCGGCTCGGCGCCGGGCGCGGGGACCAGGTAGCAGCACACGCGCTCGCCCAGCACCGCGTCCGGCATGCCGACGGCCGCCACGGCGCTGACGGCGGGGTGCGCGATCAGCAGGTCCTCGACCTGGCGGACGCTGATGTTCAGGCCGCCGCGGATCACGATGTCCTTGAGCCGGCCGGTGACACGCACGTAGCCGTCGGCGTCCATGACCCCGAGGTCGCCCGACTTGGAGAAGCCGTCCGCGGTGAACATCTCCGCGGTCGCCTCCGGCTGGCCGATGTACTCGAGCAGGTTGGACGCGCCCCGGAAGGCGATGTCCCCCTCGGTGCCCCGCGGCACCTCGTCACCGTGCTCGCCGGCGACGCGGACCTCCTGGCCGGGCGCGGCCCGGCCGTCCGAGGTCACCGAACGCTCCGGGTCGTCATCGATGGAGCACAGCGTGGTGCAGAGGTTCTCCGACCGCCCGTACAGGCTCAGCACCTTCATGCGCGGCAGCGTCCGCTGCGCCTCGGCCACGAACGCGCCGGGGATCGGGGCCCCCGCCGACGTCCAGAAGCGCAGGCTGCTCGCGTCGTGCTGGTCCGGGTCGTACA
Organism: uncultured Actinomycetota bacterium; assembly: GCA_963839095.1. Lineage (GTDB taxonomy): Bacteria > Actinomycetota > Actinomycetes > Streptosporangiales > Streptosporangiaceae > Palsa-504. The sequence continues at coordinate 169,425 of CAWIUF010000040.1, forward strand.
CGGTGAGCAGGGTCTGCAGGAAGGTGGTGGCGGTGACCGAGCCCGTGCAGCGGAACTTGGCGATCCGCTCCAGGCCCTCGCGCGGCTCCCAGATGTCCATCAGGTGCGATCCCGCCCCGTGGACGAGCGGCATCAGGATGCTCGTCACCAGCCCCGTGCTGTGCGTGACCGGCGACGGCCCGAACTGCACGTCCGCGTCGGTGTAGTGATAGGCCTCGCCCATCAGCCGGGCGCTCGCGCAGTAGGTGTTGAACGTGTGCAGGCAGCCCTTCGGCCGGGAGGTGGTCCCGGAGCTGAACACGACGGCGAACGGGTCGTCCGGCCCGATCCCGGACGGGGGCAGGTCCTCGTTGTCACCGGCCAGGAGGTCCCTGAAAGCCAGGGCACCGTCCGGCACGGTCTCTGAGCGCACGGCGATGACCGTCTGCAGGCCAGTTCCGGTCGCGGCCAGGTCGGCGAACATGCGGGCGTGGTCGAAACCGCGGAACACCCCGGGGGTGAACGCCGTCTTGGCTTCGGCCGTCTCCACGACGAAGCGGACATCGTCGGAGCGGTAGATCGGCATGACCGGGACCATGATCGCGCCAAGCCGGGACAGGGCCGCGGTGATGACGGCGAACTCGGTCCAGTTCGGCAGCTGGACCACGACCCGGTCCCCGGCGCCGATCCCCCGCCCGGCCAGGCCGGCGGCCAGGCGCAGGGCCGCGGTCCGGAGCTGGCTGAAGGTGTACGCGGCCGCGCCGTCGGTGATGAAGACCTTGTCCGGCCTGATGGCGACCTGAGCCTCCAGCTCGTCGAACAGCGTCGACGGCCGCCACACCCCGGTCGCGTAGTAGCGCTCGATCTGCTCGCTGCTATACCGGTCCGTCACCTTGGCGAACGCCATCCTGACCACCTCCACCCGATGCGTCCATGCACCCGTGAGACTTTTGGTCTAACCATAGAATAGTCGGACCGAATCGACAACGGCGGAGCCAGCCTCGTTCGTCATCTTACGTTTCTTGTAACTTAGTTGCTTCGGGCGTAGATTATTTAGCGTGACTGCGGCCATGGATCAGCTCAGTGCTGTCGCGCGGGATCCGCGCGGGTATGTCGAGGGCTGGCGCGCGCGGCATCCGGGGCGGCTGGTGCTCGGGGTGCTGCCGATGAACTTCCCGCGGGAGCTGGCGCTGGCGGCGGGGACGCTGCCGGTGGTGGTGCAGGACGACCAGCAGCCGGTCACCGAGGGGCGGGCGCTGCTCGCGGAGTTCTACTGCGGCTACACCCGCAACCTGGCGGATCAGGCGGCGACCGGGCGCTTCGACCTCTACGACGCGGTGCTGATGGCCGACCACTGCATCCAGCTCATCGGGGCCGCGGACGTGGTTCGCGCGATCCTGCCGGAGACGCCGGTGTTCTTCGGGATGCTGAACAGCTCGATGAACGACTCCTGGGGGCCGGCGCGGGTTACCGCCATGATGGGCGAGTTCCTGGCCGAGCTGGAGCGCCTGACCGGCGAGCCGGTCAGCAGTCAGGCGCTGAAGGACGCCATCGCCGCGCACAACCGGGATCGGCGGATGGTGCGGGGGCTATGTGACGAGCGGGCCACCCGTTCGGCCGTCTTGTCTCCCGTGCAGTTGCAGGACATCGTCACCTCGGCGATGGTGATGGATCCGGACGAGCACGCCGAACTGCTGGCCTCGGCGCTCGGTTCTGCCGCCGGACCGGCGGCGGCTTCGCCGGACCGGCGGGTGCGCGTGCACCTGTCCGGGCACCTGTGCCACGCGCCGCGGCGCGAGCTGCTCGAGGCGATCGAGGCCAGCGGCGCGGTGGTCGTGGACGACGACCTCTACCACGGGCGGCGCCACGTCTCGACCGACGTCGCGGAGGACGGCGACCCGCTCGAGGCGATCGCCCGGTGGTACCAGCAGCGCAACGTGAACATCCCCTGCCCGACCCGGGTGCAGCAGGACGCCGACTGGGATCGCTGGCTGCTGAACGCGGTCCGCGGCAGCGGGGCCGAGGCCGTGATCCACCTGCTGCCGAAGTTCTGCGAGCCGCACATGCTCTACTACCCCGAGCTCCGCAAGGCGCTCGACGAGGCGGGCATCCCGCACCTGCAGATCGAGACCGAGCACGAGGGCCTCCCCCTGGAATCCTTCCGTACCCGCATCGAGGCGCTGGTCGAGCGGGTACGCCGCAAGCGAGCCGTCCCGGCCTGAGGAGCAGCCATGACACAGACCTCCGAACGAATCGCCGACCGGACGAACCGGCTCACGATGACCCGGGCCGGCGGGCAGCTGGTCGCGGACTACTGGGACAACCTGTTCGCCGCGCGGGAGCAGGGCAAGCAGATCGTCTGGTACAACGGCGGCGCGCTGAACCCGATCTTCCAGGCGGCCGGGCTGGCCTGGTGCCACGGTGAGGCGTTCGCGGCGCGGCTCGCGGCCCAGCGCCTGGAGGGGCCCGCGCAGCTGGCCGGGGCCGAGTACGGCTACAACGCCGAGCTCTGCTCCTACTCCCGGACGCACCTGGGCTGCTCGGTACTGACCCTGCAGGGCGCGGCGCTGGAAAGCGGCGAGGGCGAGCACACCGGCGTGGTCGGCCTCCAGGATCAGCGCGACCTCGCGGCCCGGCTGCCCTCCCCTGATTTCTTCGTGAACAACTACGCCGGGTGCAGCACCGGGCAGCAGTGGGACGGGATCTCGTACCGCGTGTTCGGCAAGCAGCTGCCGATCTTCAATATCTCGCACCCGTTCCTGTGGGGGAACAAGCCGGACGCCGGCTACCTCACCGGCCAGGAGTGGGAGGAAGCCTCCGACTTCGTCGAAGGGCAGCTGCGCGAGCTGATCGCGTGGCTGGAGGCGCAGTCCGGGCGGCCGTTCGACTGGGATCTGCTGAGCCAGAGCATGGACTACATCAAGCGCGCGGCCGAACTGCGCCGCGAGGGCCTCGACCTGTGCAAGGCCAAGCCGGCGCCCGCGACGTTCTGGGACTGGATCGCGTGCGTGGCGCCGATCAACTTCCTGCCGGGCGACCAGGCCCTGGTCGACTACTTCGGCGGCGTGCGGGACGAGATCCGGCAGCGGCTCGACGCGGGCGTGCCCGGGATCGAGGGCGAGAAGTACCGGCTGTACTTCGACGGGATCATGAACTGGAACAAGCTCGGCTTCCTGTCCCGCAAGTTCGCCGAGCACGGCGCCGCGGTGCTGGCCGGACGCTACATTCACAACGCGTTCTGGCAGGAGCCGCACCTGATCGACGTCGAGAACCCGCTGCGCGGCATGGCGCAGCACTACCTGCTGTGCCCCACCAACCACGGCACCAGGACGCTCGACTACCTCACCCGGCGGGACTGCCGGGAGTACGACGTGGACGGGATCGTCTTCCACTCGACCCGGACCTGCCGCGCGTTCACCGGGCCGCAGCGGCTGCTCGCCCGGTCCGCGCAGAACACGCTGGGCATCCCGTCGATCTTCTTCGAGGGCGACGTGGCCGACGCCTCGTTCTACAAGGAGGAGATCCTGGAGTCCCGGCTGGTCGCGATGCTCGAGCAGATCGACGTGCGGCGCCAGCGCGGCGAGTACACGGGAGCCGCGCGGCCGTGAATTTCTACCTCGGCGTCGATCTCGGCTCCACGACCTCTAAGGCCGTGGTGGTCGACGACGCCGGGACGATCCAGGCGTCGGCGATCGTGCAGATGGGCGCGGTCAGCCGGGCGGGGATGCGGCGCGCGGTGGACGAGGCGCTGGCCGCGGCAGGCGTGGCACCCGGTGACCTGTCCGGCACCGTGTCCACTGGGTACGGACGGCGGCTGGTCCCGCTCGCGCAGCGTTCGTTCACCGAGATCACGTGTCATGCCCGCGGGACGTCGGCCATGGTTCCCGGGGCGCGGCTGGTCATCGATATCGGCGGGCAGGACAGCAAGGCCATCACGGTGGACGCGGACGGGCTGGTGGAGGACTTCGCCATGAACGACCGCTGTGCCAGCGGCACCGGCCGCTTCTACGAGGTCCTCGCCCGCGCGATCGAGTGCGACATCGGCGAGCTCGGTGCGCTGGCACTCCGCAGTTCTCTGTCACCGGGCGGCGGCACCGACCTGGAGGTGAGCAGCATGTGCGCCACCTTCGCGGAGACCGAGATCGTCTCCCTGCTCGCCCAGGGCCTGGCGGTCGAGGACATCGCCGCGTCCGTGCACCGCGCCATCGCCGCCCGCACCCTGGCTCTCGTCGCGCAGGTGGGCAAGCGCGCTCCCGTGGTCCTCACCGGGGGCGTCGCGCGTAACCCGGCCGCCCGGCACTTCCTGTCCGTGGCCCTTGATCACGAGGTGATCGTGCCTGAGCACCCGCAGATCACCGGGGCTTTCGGGGCCGCGCTGCTGGCGCGCGAGCATGAAGCGGGGCCGGCGGCCGCGGAAGGGGACGCCGACCGGCCGTCCCAGGTGCCGCACACGGAGCCGGGGCACTCGTGCGCCGAGTGCGACGGCCGGCCATCCGCGATCGTGGAGCTGGGACCGGTCATCGGCGTCCGGAACTGAAGCTGGGCGGAAGTTGCGCACCGCGTCGCCAGTGTGCAATCGTTCTACTGATCGTGATCCGTCGGCAGGAGGTGAGCCCCATGCACGCAGTATCCGCAGTGGGTGCTCCCCTGCCGTCCACGATCGCGCGACTGCGGTAGTCGCTACCGGGAGCGCCCGCCAGGCAATTCGCGAAAGGCGACTCCCATGAACACGACACCTTCTTCAATTCCGCACTCCTCCCCGGCCGCGGGCGAGCGGGCGCTGGTCCTCCATGGCGGCGGATCGGCCGGCAATGCCTGGGAGATCGGCGTCATCGCCGGCCTGTCCGAGGCCGGCCTGGATGTGACCGACGCTGACCTGATCGTCGGGACGTCGGCTGGATCGACGGCCGCGGCCCAGATCACCAGCGCGGCCCCGGCCGAACTGCTGGCCGCCATCCTTGCCGCTGCGCCCCGGCAACGGACCGGTGCTGGCCGCGTTCCCGCCGGGCCGGTGGCCGACCACCTGGAGAGGACGAGCCGGATCATTGCCGCCGCTGAGGATGCGGCCGACATGCGCCGCCGGATGGGTGCGGCGGCGCTCGAGATGGAGGCGGCGTCGGACGGCTCCGGGCAGACGCGGTGGCGCGCCACCGTGGCCGCCCGGCTGCCCAGTCAGCGCTGGCCGGAACGGACGGTGCTCATCACCGCGGTCGATGCCCGTACCGGTGAACCGGTCGTGTTCGACCGGCACAGCGGAGTCGACCTGGCGGACGCCGTCGCCGCCAGCTGCTCCGGGCCCGGCGCCCCTGCCTACCGCATCGGCGACAATCGGTACATCGACGGCGGCTACCGGCGCAACGAGAATGCCGACCTGGCCGCCGGGTACCGGCGGGTGCTGGTGCTGTCGCCGTTCGGCGGCAGGACGCGGCATCCGCTGGAGTGGGGCATGCAGCTGGCCGCGCAGGTCGATGAACTGCGCGCCAGCGGCAGCAACGTCGAGACGATCTTCCCGGACGGCAATGCACTCAATGCGTTCGGCGCCAACATGATGGATCCGTCGACGCGCCCGCCCGCCGCCCGGGCGGGCTACGACCAGGGCAAGGCCCTGGCCGGGCAGCTCACCGGATTCTGGCGCTGACGCCCGCCCTGAGCTGACCGCGTTCACGCGCCTGGTCAGAAGCGGGCGGCTTGCCGGGCGAGGCGGATGAACGTCCTCGTCAGCTCGCTCGGCGGCCGCCTGGCGTCGGTGATGGCGACGACACGGCGGTACGGTGCCTGCTCGTCGCGCAGCTTGAGCACGGTCACGCCCGCGGGCAGCGCCCGGGTGACCAGCTGAGGGACTAGCGCGATGCCGATGCCCGCCGCGATGCAGGCGAGCTTCCCGGTCCAGTCGGCGACCACGATCCGGGACGGCGGGCGGAAGTCAAGGCGGTGCGCGCGCAGCAATGCGTTCTCGTCGGTGTCCGAGCCGGTGATGAACGTGTCGCCGCTGACCTCGCGCAGGAAGACGGCCCGCCGCTGGGCAAGCCGGTGGCCGCGTCCGACCGCCAGCAGGAGGTGCTCGTCGAGCAGGTGCGTAGAGTCCAGGCGGCCGGGCAGCCCGGGCCCGTCGGGCCCGTCGGTCACCACCGCGACGTCCAGGTCGCGCCCCTGAACGTACTCGATCAGCGCCGGCGTCAGGGCCTCGGTCAACGACAGGGTCATGTCGGGGCGGTCCTGCTGGAGGGCGGTGAGGGCAGCGGGGATGATCCCGGCGACGGCGGTCGGGAAGGCACCGACGGTGATGTGCCTGAGGGCGCCCTGCCGGACCCCGTCGAACTCGCGGCGCAGCTGATCGTCGTGGGCCAGGATCGCGTCCGCATGCTGCAGCAGGCGCTCTCCGTACGGCGTCGGCCGCACGCCGCCGGCCCGCGCTCGAGCAGCGGCACGCCGTACTCGACTTCCAGGGCGGCAATGTGACGGGAGATGGCCGATTGCGTATACCCGAGGGTCCGTGACGCCTCGCCGAGGGAACCGCAGCGCACGGCCTCCAGGAAGACCTGGAACCAGAGCAGGCGCATGGAGCCCATGCTAAACCAGCATGGGCTCCATGCGAAACATTCGCTACCGGAATGGCGTCGAATGCGCTTCCATGGAATCAGGAACGAATGGAGGCAGGCATGCGATACAGGTTGCTCGGATCGTCCGGATTGCGGGTCTCGGAATTCGCACTGGGCACGATGACCTTTGGCGAGCGCCGGCCCTGGGGTATCGACGAACGCGCCGCCAGGCTCATCATGGACAAGTTCGCCGAAGCCGGCGGTACATTCCTCGACACCGCGAACATCTACTCCGACGGCGAAGCGGAGCGGATCCTCGGTGAATTCCTTCACTCGGACCGCGATCGGTTTGTGGTGGGCACCAAGTACACGCTGCAGACGCGGCCGGGTGACCTCAACTCGGCCGGCAGCCACCGGAAGAACCTGGTGCGGTCGGTCGAGGCCAGCCTGCGCAGCCTGGGCACCGAGTACGTCGACCTGCTGTGGGTACACACCCGCGAGGCGTGGACGCCAGTCGCCGAGGTGATGCGTGCCCTCGATGACCTGGTCCGGGCCGGAAAGGTGCTGTACACCGGCGTCTCCGACTGGCCCGCCTGGGAAGTCGCGGAAGCCAGCACGATCGCGGAACTGCGCGGCTGGACGCCGTTCGTCGCCCTGCAGTCGCGGTACAACATGCTGGAGCGGACACCGGAAGGGGACCTGCTCCCGATGGCCGACGCCTTCGACCTAGCCGTGGTCGCGTGGGGTCCGCTGGCGGAGGGCAGGCTGACCGGTAAGTACCGCGAAGGCGGCCAGGGACGGCTGCGTGACGACGCCGACGAGGGGCTCTTCCAGCACAGCTGGTCCGGCCCGGACGAGACGGTCAACCTCGTCGTCAGGATCGCGGGCGACATCGGGTGCACTCCGGCGCAGGTGGCCCTGGCATGGCTGGCGGCCCGGCCGGGCAACATCATCCCACTGCTGGGAGTGACGAGCGTTGCGCAGCTGGACGAGAACCTGGCAGCGGCTAGTATCCAGCTCGACGACGACCAGCTCCGCGAACTCGACAAGGCCAGCGCGCCCGCGCTGGGCTTCCCGCACGACCTGCTACGACGGGAAAACGTCACCATCGGGACGTACGGCGACCAATGGCGCCTCGTCGACGACCGAGGGACGAGGCGCAGGCCCCAGCGGACGGCGATCACGACCTGACCTCCGTCAAATCGACCTTCCTGCCGCTCGTTGCATCTAGATTGCTAGGAATCCCATGCACATTTCGCGAACGCGGTTGAATTGAAGCGCAAAGGCTAACTTTCCCCAGGAGCCAGTAGCACGGGTCCGAGTCCTATCGTCGGGGCCTGCACTGGAGAGGTTTGACCGCCTCTACCAAGGAGAGAGGATTCCGCTTTCCAGTATCTTGCCCGCCGCGTCCTTCACCTCGCGGGCGACCCGGACCGCGTCCTTGCACATCGTCTTCCGAAGGGCCAGGGGTCTCCGCGCTTGGGTACTCGAAGCTGTTGCGTGCGCGCCGGAGCCTGCTGAACGCGCGAAGCGCCCGGATGCTGGATCCGAACTGGGCGGTGACCGCGTCCTGTACCGCAATGTGCCCACCACGGCTAGTCGCCCGGAGCCCCTGGGCTTCGAGCAGGCTGGCCGCGCTCTTGCGTAGCGCGTCGTACGCCAGTTGGTAAGCACCCGACAGATCTCCGGCAAGCTCAGCCGCCGCCGCTGTGGCCAGGTGCCGCCCGGCGTCTGCCAGCATTCTCCGCGCGAGCCCGGTGTCCGGCGGCACCTGGCCGAGTTCCCCTGCGCTGATGAGTTCCTGGATGCGCCCGCTTCCCGTCTCCCAGCTCATCCCGCTCCTTCCTCACTGAACAGGGGAACCAGCGGGCGCCTGGTGACGTCGGCGTGGAAGCCGTCTGTACCCTCCCGCCACCAGGCCGGCGACCGGATCGTGACGTTGACCTCCCGGGCCAGGCGACCGACGGCCCGCTGGGCGGCATCGTCGAGTTCGTCCCGGTCCGGGGTGCCGATCACGAGGACGTCCAGGTCCGCCGGCGGGCGGCCGGCCTCGCCCGCGTACCGCGCGGCCCACGAGCCGAATAGGTAAGCCCTCTCGATCCCCTCGACGCCTTCGAGTTCCTCGGCTAGCACCTGGCGCGGCCCGAACGAGCGCAGCAGCAGTTCTGTCAGCGGGGCTGTCAACGGGGAGTCCGCCACCTTCACCAGTCGCACGTTACCCAGGCGCCGGGAACTGACGACGCCGGCCTGTTCCGCGCGGGTAATCTCCCGCTGAACCGACGAGACCGAAGCTCCGGTGCGCGACGCCAGCCCGGTCAGCGACCACTCCTGCCCGGGACCCAGCAGGACGAGCGTCAGGATCTCGGCCTGCAGCCTAGACCGCAGCAGCGGTAGCAGCGGCGGCGGTGAAGCCTTTTGCATAAGATGCAATATAGCTTGCAAGATATGCGAAGGCGAGCCGACGCGTCCGGCCTGGATCAGGACGAGGCGGGGGCGGTCGGCCTTGTCTGCTCGAACCGCAGGGTGCCTTGGGCGGCCTGGTCTCGGAGGATGAACTTCTGGATCTTGCCGCTGGGGGTCATGGGCATCGTGTCGGTGAAGGACCAGTAGACCGGGCACTTGTGCGGGGCGAGCTGGGTGCGGAGGAACTCGGTCAGGTCGGCGATGGCGGGGCGGTCGTGGCCGGGGCGGATGCGGAGGACGGCGCCGACCTGCTCGCCCCAGCGGTCGTCGGGGATGCCGATGACGGCGGCGGTCTCGATCGCGGGGTGGTCCTGGAGGGCGGCCTCGATCTCGGCCGGGTAGAGGTTCATGCCGCCGCGGATGATCATGTCCTTGACGCGGCCGGTGACCTTGAGGAAGCCGCGGGCGTCCATCGAGCCGATGTCGCCCATGTGAAGCCAGCCGTCGGGGTCGATGGTGGCGGCGGTTTCGCGGGGCATCTCGTAGTAGCCGCGCATGGTCTGGTAGCCGCGGACGCAGATCTCGCCCTGCTCCTGCAGCGGGACCGGGTCGCCGGTGTCCATGTCGGCGATCTTCATCTCCAGCTGCGGCAGTGGCTGGCCGACGGTGCTGGCCTGGTCCTCGGGCGAGTCGGTGACCCGGGTCTGGGATACCACCCCGTGCGCCTCGGTCTGGCCGAACAGGATACTGAACTGGCAGTTCAGGGCGGTGATGGTCTTGGTCACCAGGGACGCGGGCACCGACGACGCGCCGCTGAGGATCGTCTGCAGGCTGGAGAGGTCGCGCGTTAGCAGGTCGGGGTGGTCCAGCATCGCGATGAGCATGGTCGGCACCACGAGGGTGTGCGTGCCCCGGTAGGTCTCGAACGCCTCGAGGATGGTGGCCGGGCTGAAGCCGGGCAGGATCACGAAGGTTCCGCGCTTGGCCCAGGCGCCGAACGAGGTGACCGCGCCGCCGCCGATGTGGTACATCGGCATCGCGTTGATGTAGACGCCGCCATCGGCCATGCCGGCCCGTTCGGCGACGAAGGTGGCCTCGTTGACCAGGCCCATGTGGTGCAGCATGGCGCCGCGGGGGAAGCCGGTGGTGCCGGAGGTGTACTGGACCTGGATCATGTCGTGCGGCTTGACCTCGGGCAGCGGCGTGGCGTCGCTGCCGCTCGCGACGAACGTGTCCCACTCGTCCAGCGACACCACCGCGCGCAAGCCGGGGAGGCCGGACTGGAGCTCGCGGGCGAGCTCGCGCATGTTGAAGCCGCGGTATTCGCCCACGCAGAACAGGCCCGCGGCGCCGGACTGGGTGAGGGTGAACTGCATCTCGCGGGCGCGGTAGGCCGGGTTCAGGGCCACGAGCACCATCCCGGCCAGGCTGATGCCCTGCTGGAGGATGATCCACTCGGCGCTGTTCGGCGCCCACACGGCGATGCGCTCGCCGGGCTGGAAGCGGGACAGGAGCGCGCGGGCCACCCGTTCGGCCTCATGAATGAACTCGGCGTAGGTCCATTGCCGCCGCTTAGCCGGGTCCTCCACGCAGTCGACGAGCGCCAGCCGCCCGGGAACGGTCGCGGCGGCGTGGTATAGGAGCTGGCATACAGTCACGTCGCGGACCTCGCCGGGTTCCGCAGGCCACAGGGAAGTCGTCAGGCACGGCTCAGTGCTCATGAGCCCCCTCCTCCGGACGGTCGGAAGACTCTGCTGGCAGCATAGCAATGTAGGACATGTACGTATACTCAGTCGCAGCATTTGTAGATTGTCGAGGAGAGACCCCATGGCTGCTCCCCTGGTGCGCGGTTACGCCGACTCGGTGGCGCTGGTCGCCGGGGGGACGTCGGGGGTCGGCCTGGCCAGCGCGGTCGGGTTCGCCGAGGCGGGGGTGCGGCGGATCGCCCTGCTCGCCCGTAATCCGGAGCGGGGCGAGGCGGCGCGGCAGGCGGTGCTCGCCCGGTGCCCGGAGGCCGAGGTGCTGTTCGTGCCGGCCGACGCGGGTGATGCCGGGCAGGTGGGCGGGGCCGTGGCGGCGGTGCATGACAGATTCGGGCAGATCGATGTGGCGGTCTCGTCGGTCACGGGCTCGTACCGGCCTGAGTTGCTGCACCGTACTCCGGTGGAGGACCTGGCGGTGATCGTCACCCAGCAGGCGCTGCCGCCGATGCTGCTCACCCGGGTGGTCCTGCCGCTGATGCAGGAGCAGGGCGGCGGCAGCATCGTGAACATCGCCTCCGACGCCGCGAAGGTGCCGACGCCGGGCGAGAGCGTGATCGGGGCGGCGATGGCGGCGATCGTGATGTTCAGCAAGGTGGCGGCGGTCGAGGCGAAACGGAACGGGGTCCGGGTCAACGCCCTGACGCCGTCGCTGATCGCGAATACGCCGACGGCCGAGATGGTGCTCAGAGACGGGTTCAGCCGCAAGCTCTTCGAGAAGGCCGCGACTCAGGCGCACCTGGGGGTAGCAGAACCGGAGGACCTCGCGTCGATGGTCGTCTTCCTGGGCGGGCCGGGAGCGGCGAAGCTGACCGGGCAGGCCATCTCGGTCAACGGCGGCATCTCCGTCTGGTAAATCGGAAGGCAGCTCGACGCTCGCTCACCCGACCCCCGGAGGACACTGGATGGCCACCCCGCACGGCTCCGCGCTGCTGCAGCCCGACGACGGGTCCGTCACCCCGGGCAGCGCGCGCTCGCTGCTGTTCACGATCCTCGGTGAGCTGGTGTGGCCGACGGGCAAGCCGGTCTGGACCGCGACGCTGGTGCAGGTCCTGCGGGGCCTGGGGATCGAAGAGCAGACCGCGCGCCAGGCCATCGCCCGGGCCGCATCCTCGGACTGGATCACCGCGGCCCGGACCGGGCGGGAGGTGAGCTGGTCGCTGACCCCCACCCTGCAGGGGATCTTCGAGTCCGGCTCGGTGCGGGTGTACTCGCTCACCGACTCCTACCGCGATTGGGATGGCCGCTGGCTCGTCGTGCTCCCGACGATTCCGGCCTCGCACCGGTCGGTCCGCCGGCCGCTGTACGCCGGGCTCACGTGGGCCGGGCTGGGCAACCCGGCGCCGGGCCTGTGGGTCACGCCGCACGTCGAGCGGGTCACGGAGATACGGGAGCTGGTGGACCGGCTCGACCTGCAGCGGCACACGGTGTCGTTCGCCGGCACCGTCGAGGCGATCGGCCTGGACCAGCGGGAGATCGTCGACCGGGGCTGGGACCTGGCCTCCTTGCGCGAGCACTACGAGCAGGTCGAGGGCGTTATCGGCGCGCTCGCGCCGCGGACTCCGGACGAGGAGCTCTTCGAGAGCATGCGGCTCAGCAACGAGTACGGGGTCCTCCCCCGCACCGACCCGCAGCTGCCCGAGGCGCTCCTGCCCGACTGGATCGGGCGCCGGGTGGCCCGGCGCATCGACGCACTCCTCGCCCAGTGGAAACCCGCGGCACACGCCCGGTTCGCCGAGATCGACGCGGAGAGTGTCAGTAGCCGAGGTCAGGGTCCACCCGGCCCGCCAGTTCCTGCCCGCTGATCAGCCGCTTCACGTTCTCGGCGATGCGGGCGGCGAGGAGGGGCTCGGTCATCTGTTCGGTATCGGCGGTGTGCGGGGTGATCAGGCAGTTGGGCAGGTCCCACAGCGGATGGCCGTCGGGCAGTGGCTCGGGGTCGGTCACGTCCAGGGCGGCGCCCGCGATCTGGTGCGAGCGCAGGGCCCTCACCAGTGCTTCGGTGTCGACCAGGCCGCCGCGGGCAATGTTGACCAGCCAGGCTTGCTGGTTCATCAGCTCGAGTTCTTGCTGGCCGATCAGCCCGCGGGTCTGGGGGGTGAGCGCCAGGGTGAGGATGACTGCCTGGGCGCCGGGCAGTGCCTCATGCAGGTGTTCGGTCGTGACCGTCGTAGTGGCACCGGGGACCGGTTCTTCGCTGCGGCGGACGACTGTTATCCGGGTACGGAACGGCTCGAGCAGGCGGATGAGCGCGGCGGTGATGCCGCCGCCGCCGACGATGGTGACGGGCTGGTCGAACAGGGTCGTGGCGGCGGGTTCGCCCCACGAGTGCGCACGGGCCCGCTCCGGGAGGTGCCGCAGGCCTGCCAGGAGGAGGGCCAGCGCGTGCTCAGCTACCGGCTCGGCGTAGGAGCCTTTGGCCGAAGTCCACAGCCGCTGGTGGTCGAAGACACCGGCCTCGGCCATCCGCTCGACACCTGCCATCGGCAACTGCACCCAGGAGATCTTCGGGTGTGCTTGGAGAACATCCCGGAGTTCTTTCACCGCCCCGGGGTCGGTCCACACCAGGCCAGCCGGGTTCTGGTCCAGATCGACTGGCTCGCCGCCGCCCTGGCGGATCGCATCCGCCGCCCAAGCGGACTTCTCAGGGGCAATAGCAACAGAGATCCGGGTTCGTTCCATCAAGTTTTGCGCGAGGGGACTGCCGCCTTCAGGCGGCAGCGGAATCGCGTCCCCCTCGCTCCTTCTCCCGTGTTATGCAGACGGTGCGTATATACTAGCACTATGGTTCGGGCGATAGAGGTTTCAGCAGGCGGGGTGTACGACCTCGGGCTGCACGTGGTCTGGTGCCCGAAGTACCGCCGCCGCGTCTTGGGCGGCCAGGTCGGGGTCCGGCTGCGGGAACTGATCGACGTCAAGGCCGCCGAGCACGGGTGGCGGATCGTGGCCTGCGAGATCATGCCCGACCACGTGCATCTGTTCGTGAAGACCCGGCCGAAGGACTCCCCGTCGTACGTGGCGAACCAGCTCAAGGGCTTCACCTCGCGCCGTCTCCGTGAGGAGTTCCCGTTCCTGCGGTCCCGGCTGCCGACGCTGTGGTCCCGGTCGTTCTTCGTCGCATCGGTGGGGGCGGTCAGCGCTGCCACGGTGCAGCTGTACATCGACACGCAGTATGAGCGGCCCTGGCGCAAGGAGAACGGCCAGTGAGGCGCGCGTACAAGTTCCGCATCTACCCGACCACGGGACAGGTGTCCCGCGCGGCGCAATGCCTGCGGGATCACCAGCGGCTGTACAACGCGGCTCTGGAGGAACGCCGCGAGGCGTGGCGGATGCGGACGGTCGGCATCCGGTACGGGCAGCAGTCCGCCCAGCTCAAGGACGTCCGCGGCCTGGACCCGGATCAGGGCCGCTGGTCGTTCTCCAGCCAGCAGGCCACGTTGCGGCGGCTGGACAAGGCGATGGCCGCGTTCTACCGGCGCTGCAGGGCGGGCGACAGGCGTGCCGGGTATCCGAGGTTCAAGGCGCTGGACCGGTGGGATTCCGTCGAGTGGCCGTCTGACGGTGATGGCTGCCGGTGGAAGCCGGACATGGGCCGCGTCTATTTCCAGGGCATCGGCCACGTCAAGGTCCACGTCCACCGCGCCGTGCAGGGCCGCGTCAAGACGATCAGCCTCAAGCGCGAGGGGCGCCGCTGGTACGTGATCCTGTCCTGTGACGATGTACCCGCCTGCCCGCTCCCCGCGACCGGCCGGGAGATCGGCGTGGACGTCGGCGTGGCCCGGTTCGCCACCACCAGCGACGGCGAGGTCATCGCCAGCCCGAGATTCACCCGCGAGTCGGCCGGTGAGCTGGCTGCCGCGCAGCAGGCGCTGGCTCACAAGAAGCGCGGATCGTCCAACCGCCGCCGGGCTAAGGCAAAAATCGGCGCGGTCCACCGTAGGATCCGCAACCGCCGCGCCGACTTCCACCACAAGACCGCGCGGACACTCGTGAACGAGTGCGACGTGATCGCGCTGGAAAACCTGAACACGGCCGGGATGACTAGGCGTCCCGCGCCGAAGCCGGACCCGGATCAGCCGGGCGAGTTCCTCCCGAACAACGCCGCCGCCAAGGGCGGCCTGAATCGTTCGATCCTTGATGCGGGCTGGGCGCAGTTCGCGGGCATTCTCGCAGCTAAAGCGGAAGAAGCTGAGCGGCGAGTCGTGTTCGTGAACCCGGCTTACACGAGTATCGACTGTCACCAGTGCGGGCGAAGATGCACCCGCCCGCAGCAGGACACTGTTGTCTGCCCCGTGCACGGCGGTATGGATGCCGACTGCAACGGGGCGCTCAACATCTATTCCAGGGCCGGGCTGGGCTCTGGTCAGGCTGATGCGGCCTGAGAAGCTGGCGGCTTCAGCCGTCAGAGCAGTCACGGCTTAATATCTACCCGACTGGGACCGCTGTGTCCCGTGGGGGCGGCGCGGCTGTGATGTCGGTGGCCTGGTTACCAGGGAACCGACAGATCGATCTCGACCTGGAAGGGCACCGTACTTCCGGGCGGGCGTCGCTTGTGTTTCCAATCTAGAAACACTACAGTTTCTCTCATGGAAACTCACGGGGCGGTCAGCCCGGACGAGGCGTCAGCAGCACTGGCAGCGGCACGGCACAGCCGGACACGCGTCGCATGGGCCGGGTACCCGGCCTGGTACTGGCTCGCCACCGGCGCGGCCATGGGCGCCCTGCCGTATACGCCCCAGCTGCCCGGCTGGTCGGTTCTGCCGGTCGCGGCCGTGATCGCGGCCGTGCTGGTCACCGCGACGTACGCGGCGAGCCGGGCCCGCGGCGTCTGCGAGGGATGGACCCGAACCGCGATGACGAACCGGGACCGGCTCGTCCTGAACGGGCCGCTGGCTGTCCTGGTCATCGCGGGCGCGGCCGGGTCGAAGTTCGCCTCATGGCCGCCGATCGCGGCCGCGGTGCTGGCGTTCTTGCTGTTCGCCGGCACCGGGCTCACGCTGAGCGCCCGGGCCGCCCGCCGGTGACCGCGCCGCATCGCGCCGAGCCTGCCACCGCCCCGCCCGGGGACGGATTCGACCACCTCATCCACGCCCCGGCCCGGCTGCGGATCTGCGCGGCCCTGGACCCCGTGCGCGAGGTCGAGTTCAGCGCCCTGCTGACCCTGCTCGACATCAGCAAGTCCGCCCTCAGCAAGCACATCTCGGTACTCGCCGATGCCGGCTACGTCGCACAGCGCCGCGCCGTGCGCGACACCCGCCAGCGGGTCTGGCTGCGCCTCACCGAGACCGGCCGGTCCGCCTACCGGGGCCACGTCGCCGCCCTGCACCGCATCGTCGGCCGCACGCACCCGTAACCAAGGACGCAAGGGAAGGAGGCGGCCCTGGGCCTTCCGTGTCGGGCTCTGGTCCTCGTAGGGGCTTGATGCGGAATTCCCACGTGCCGGGCGGCTGCGCACGTGTCGGCTCGCCTTTTGCGTATCGTGCAATCTATATCGCGTGATACGCAAAAGGCTTCACCGCCGCTGTGGCGGTGGTGTCAGTTTCCGTCGAGGGCGCGCAGGGCGGCAATGCTCGTACTGGGGTGCGCCGTGAGGTGGAAGCATTGGCGGCATGGAAGCTGGTGTGCATCTGCCGCAGATGGAGTTCGCTGGGGAGGGTTTGTCGCTGCAGCGGCTTGCGGACACGGTCGATGCCGCACGCGCGAACGGGTTCGCGGCGGTCTGCGTCAATGATCATTTCCTGTTCGGCGCGCCGTGGCTTGACGGGCTTACCGCTCTTGCCGCGGTGGCGGAGCGGTCGGGGCCGATGACGCTGGCCACCACGGTGTCGCTGGCGGCGCTGCGCGGGCCGGTGCCCCTGGCCAAGGCGGTGGCCGCGCTGGACATCCTGTCCGGCGGCCGCGTGGTCGCCGGGGTCGGGGCTGGCTCGTCACGGAGCGATTATGACGCGGTAGGGGTGGGCTTCGAGGACCGGTGGCAGCGTTTCGACGAAGCCGTGGTGCTGCTGAGGGCGCTGCTGAGCGGGGCGGAGCCGCCCGCCGGCGGGAAGCATTTCGCGGTCCCGCAGGCGCGGTTGCTGCCGGTGCCGCGACCCGCCGGGGCTGTTCCGCTGTGGATCGGGAGCTGGGGGTCGGCGGCCGGGATGCGCCGGGTGGCGCGGCTGGGCGACGGGTGGCTGGCGTCGGCGTACAACGTCACGCCGGCCGGCTTCGCCGCGGCCAGCGCGCTGCTGCGGGCGGAGCTGGCGGCGGCGGGCAGGCCGGCTGACGGCTTCCCGCACGCGCTGGTCACGATGTGGGCGTGGATAACCGAGGATCGCGCCGAGGCCGACCGGGTCCTTACCGATCGTCTGGCGCCGCTGCTCAAGCGTGATCCCGCGACGCTGCGCGGCCGGGTGTGCGTGGGGCCGGCCGGGATGTGCGCAGAGCTACTGTCCGGATTCGCCCAGGCGGGGTGTGGCCGGGTGCATTTCTGGCCGCTCGGTGAGGAGCAGCGCCAGGTTGACCTGATCGGGTCGAAGGTGCTGCCGGCTGTCCGACCCCTGACCACGAGGTGAGGCGGGGCCCGGGTCAGCCCGGCCGCTCCGGCCCGCGGGGCGTGGCGGCCTGCTTCGCCATCAGCTGCAGCGTGTCGATCATGGCGCGGGCCGCCTGGGGGCAGAACGGATCACGCGGTCGCGCTGCCCAGATGCGGCGCACCGGCGCGAGGCCGCGGATGGGCCGGACCTCGACCTGCGGCAAGGGGTGCGCGACGGCCAGGCCCGGGATGACCGCGACGCCCAGGCCGGCCGCCACGAACGCCTGCACGGCCACGTTGTCGTCGGTGGTCAGGGCCACGCGCGGGTCGAACCCGGCGGCCCGGCAGGTGTGCCGGACGATACGGAACCAGGTGCTGGCCGGCCCGCCGCCGACCCAGGTCTGGTCGGCGAGCTCGGCGAGGGAAACGGCGTGACCACTGCGCGCCAGCCGGTGGCCCCGCGGGAGCACGGCCCGGAAGGTGTCATCGAGCAGGTGGACGCGGTCGTACTGGCGTGAGCTGACCTCGGGCAGCGCCTCGTGCTCGTAGATGATGGCCAGATCCAGCTCGCCGTCGTCGAGCCTGGGCAGCAGTCGCTGCAGATGATCATCGATCACGGTGAGCGACACGTCGGCATGCTGCCGCTGGAACCGGGCCAGCGCCGCCGGGACGAACGTGGCCAGCGCGGTCGGGAAGCTGCCGAAGCGCAGCCTGCCGTGCCGCCGGCCGGAAATCTCGCCGAGCTCCTGCTCGGCCGTGCCGAGCCTGGCCATCAGCGCCCGCGCGTGCCGGACCAGGGCGAACCCGGCATCGGTGAGCTGGACCGGGCGCGTTCCGCGTTCGATCAGCGGCAGGTCCATCGCCCGTTCCAGGGCCGCTACGTGCTGGCTCACCGCCAACTGCGTCAGCTGAAGCGCGTCGGCTGCCCCGGAAAAAGAGCCGCAGGCCGCGATGCTCTCCAGGACCTGGAGCCGCCGGACATGGGATATTAGTTCCACTAATGGATGTTAACAGAGATGCATTGCCTCTAATAGTCGCGGCGGGCTAGCGTCACCGCAGAACGCGTAACGCAACCAGCCAAGGAGAAGAAAGTGCCGCTTATCAACGTCAAGCTCATCGAGGACGTGTTCACCCCCGAGCAGAAGCACCGGATCGTCTACGAACTCACCGACGCGATGGTCGCTATCGAGGGCGAGGCCATGCGCCCGGTCACCTGGGTCGTGGTCGAGGAAGTCCGCAGCGGCGACTGGGGAATCGGGGGCAAGCCACTGACCACGCAGGACGTCAGGGCTCTCGCAGCCGCACCCGCCTGACCGGACAGCGGCCTCACATGCCGCAGCGCGGGCCCGGCCGGCTCCGATCCGGCCGGGCCCGCGCTGTCGGCGGTGCTGCGTGAGGTCTGAGCAGCGTTTTGGTGCGGGGGACCGGGGGATCGAGGTCTCTGTGTGCGGCTCATGAACCACCGCGATGTGACTCTGCTGTGGTCAGGACAACGCGATGTCACTGCGGTGGTTGCCGGGGCCGGGGGCAGTGGGCGGTGGTGCGGGGGGTGGGTGGATGCTCCGTGCTTGTGCTGGTCGGATCTGGGTAGCGGGTTTGGGACGGCCTATTGGAGGCACAACGGATCAGGCAGGCCGACGGCCTGCTGGTGGTGCTGGTGCCTAGCCGGAGGTGGATGAGATGGAAATCACGATGGTGCTCCACCTACCTCGGGATGTGGCCAGCGTGCCGGTGAGCCGGCGGGTGCTCGACGGGTGCCTGGAGACGCTGGGGGTTACGCCGGATACGCGGGCTGACATCGCGCTGGCGCTCAGCGAGGCCTGCGCTAACGTCGTGCAGCACGCGGGGCCGGACGAGGAGTATCAGGTGCAGGTCAGCACCGGGGACGGGCGGTGCGTCATCGAGGTTGTCAATGCTGGCAGCGGTGACGGGATTGCGCTTACCGACGAGCCGGTACCGGTGAACGCCGAGCACGGCCGCGGGCTGAAGATCATCAATGCGGTCGTGGACAACCTGCAGCTGACCGGCAACGAGCGCCAGGGGACGACGACGGTCCATTTCGAGAAGAAGCTGGACTGGCTCCCCGGGGCAGCCGGGGAGCACCTGTTCAAAGCCAATGGCCATCACTGATCCAGTTCAGTGCCTCGGGGATCGTCGCTGCGACCCTGCTGCCGGGGGGTAGCGGCGGCCGGCGGACCATGACGACGTGGACGCCGAGGTCACGGGCGGCCTGCAGTTTCGCGGCGGTCATCGAGCCGCCGCTGTTCTTGGTCACCAGCAAGCTGATCTGGTGGTCGCGCAGCAAGGCGGACTCCCCCGCGACCGTGTACGGGCCGCGGCTGAGGATCAGGGTCATGCGGGGTGGCACGGGGCCTTCGGGGGGATCGACGGCGCGGACCAGGAACCGGTGACGGTCGTCGGCGGCGAAGGCAGCTAGCTCACGGCGGCCGGTGGTGAGGAACACGGCCTCGCCGGGCCAGGTGCGGACGGCCCCGGCGGCCTCGCTTGATGCCGGCGACCGTGTCCCAGGACGGGTCGGGCGGCCAGGCAGGCTGGCGCAGGACCAGGCGCGGGATGCCAGCGTCGGCGGCCGCCCGGGCCGCGTTCGCCGTGATGACGTCGGCGAACGGGTGGGTCGCGTCGATGAGGTGGGTGATGGCCTCGTCGCGCAGGAAGGCGGCGAGGCCGTCCGGGCCGCCGAACCCGCCCGTGTGCACCTCGCCGTCGGGAAGGCGCGGCTGGCGGGTCCGGCCCGCCAGGGAGGACAGCACGTCGGTGCCCGCGGCCCGGAGCCGGCTGGCCAGTTCCCTTGCCTCGCCGGTGCCGCCGAGGATGAGGATGCGCACCGGGAAAGGCTAGTGCGGGAGACTGGGCGGATGCGTGAACTGCTGATCATCGGCATCGGGCCTGGCCACCCGGACCAGCTGACGGTCCAGGCGGTGAAGGCGCTCAACCGGGTGGACGTGTTCTTCCGGATCGACAAGGGCGACGCCAAAGGCGGGCTGAACAGCGCCCGGGACGAGATCCTGCGGCGGCACGTCACCGGGTCCGGGTACCGCGTGGTGGACATCCCGGAGCCGCCCCGCGACCGGTCACCGGGGCTTACCGCGGACGGGTACCAGGGGGCGGTGCAGGACTGGTACGAGGCCCGGGCGCGGCTGATCGCGGAGGCGATCGGCGCCGAGCTCGGGCCGGACGGGGTGGGCGCGTTCCTGGTCTGGGGGGATCCTTCGCTCTACGACTCGATGCTGCGGATCGTCGACCGGGTGCTCGCGCTCGGCACGGTCGCGTTCGAGTACGCGGTGATCCCCGGGGTGACCAGCGTGCAGGCCCTGGCGGCGGCGCACCGGATCACGCTGAACCGGGTCGGCGAGCCCGTGCACATCACCCCGGCCCGCCGGATCGCCGACGGCCTGCCGGAAGGGCTGGACAGTGCCGTGGTCATGCTGGACAGCGGGTTCGTTCCGGCGGGGTTCGACGAGGCGGGCCTGTCCGTGTTCTGGGGGGCCTACCTCAGCACGCCGGACGAGGTGGTGATCTCGGGGCCGCTGCGGGAAGTGGCCGGCCAGATCAGCCGAGACCCGGGCGGCGCTGCGCGAGCGGCACGGCTGGATCATGGACACCTACCTGCTCCGGCGGGACGGCGACGGGAAGCCAGCCAGGCCGGTTTCTAGACTGGCCCTATGACAGCCCTCGAGGAAGAGCTCCCGCTGGCCTCGGAATTCCCGGCCGCCAGCCGGGAGCAGTGGCAGCGCCTGGTCGAGGGCGTGCTGGCCAAGTCCGGCAAGGCCGGCCTGGCGGGGGCGGCGGCCGAGGAGGCACTGGCCACCGAGGTCGAGGACGGGCTGCGGGTGCAGCCGCTCTACACGGCCGCGGACACGGCGCCCGACCCGGGCTGGCCCGGGTTCGCGCCGTTCACGCGCGGCGGGCGGGCGCCGGGCCCGGCCGGGCCGGCTGGGACATCCGGCAGCAGCACGCCCACCCCGACCCGCAGCGGACGAACGAGCTGGTGCTCG
>CAWIUF010000041.1:0-35914 GCA_963839095.1 uncultured Actinomycetota bacterium
TCGACGGCCAGCACCTGGCCGCTGCCCGGCGTGACCATCTCGGCTTCGCCCATGCCCCGCCACTCGGCGCCCACGATGAACAAGGTGGTCCGGCCGGGTCCGCCCAACGCGCACGCGAAGCCGCCGCGGTCCAGCTCGACGGTCTGCAGCACCTCGCCGCCCTCGGCCACCCGCACGCACTTCTTCCCGGGCACGTCGGCGTACCAGACGGCGTTCTGCAGGTCGACGGAGATGCCATCCGGGACGCCATCGCCGACATCGGCCCAGACGCGCCGGCCGGACAGCCCGCCGTCGGCGTCGATGTCGAAGCCCACCAGCTGGTGCCCGTAGGAGTCCGCGACGATCAAGGTGGAGTTGTCGGCGGTCACCGCCATCCCGTTGGGGAACGCGATGTCGCCGGCCACCTGCCGCACCGTGCCGTCCGCCGTGACCAGGGAAACGCCTCCGGGTGCGAACGCCTCCCCGGCCACCGGGTTGAAGCCGGCCCCG
This sequence comes from uncultured Actinomycetota bacterium, assembly GCA_963839095.1. Classification (GTDB taxonomy): domain Bacteria; phylum Actinomycetota; class Actinomycetes; order Streptosporangiales; family Streptosporangiaceae; genus Palsa-504. The sequence goes on from CAWIUF010000041.1 coordinate 490, forward strand.
TTCACGTACGCATGGCCGCGGCCGTCGATCACGATGTCGTTCCAGCCCGGCCGGCCCAGGTCCGCGTACGTGACCAGGGACCCGTCGGCTTCACGCCGCAGCAGCTGTCCCTCCGTGGACGAGACGATCAGCATCCGCCCGTCCGGCAGCCAGTCGGTGCACAGCGGAAGCGACTTCACCTGGGCGACCACCTCGCTGTGTCCCTCGAGGTCGACAGCGAGCACCTCACCCGCGGACCAGTCAGAGAAGTACAGCCGGTCACCGTGCCACCGCGGTGATTCGACCAGGCCTCGTCCCGTCAGCAGCGTCCGCATCCCCATCATGGTCCCCTCGCTCGCCCATCCCGCCTCAGAAGCTCACCCTTCCAGACGAACGGCCGACGGCGTAATCATCGGACCTCGTAATCAACGGACCGCGGCAACCTCGCCAGCCTGGTGGATCGCCCGGTACGCCTCGACGGTCTGCAGCTTGTGCCAGCGGGCGTAGCTCTCGACCTCTTCCCTGGTGCCGGACTCCAGCAGCTCGATCAGGCGAAGGTGCTCGGCCAGGGCCTGCTCCGAACGGTGCGGCAGGTAGGCGAACATGGTCGAGCGCACCCGGTCGAGACGGGTGTTCGTCTGCTCGATCAGCTCGGTCAGGTAGGTGTTGGGGCACCGGGCCGCGATGGCCGCGTGCAGCAGCCGGTTGAGCTTGCCGAACCGCACGGGATCCGCGCGGCCGACGGCCTCCTCCATCCCCGCCGTGATCTTGCGCAGCCGGGTCAGGTCGGACCGGCGCAGGTGCTGCTGAGCCTCGCCGCTGGCGGCACCTTCGAGGACCGCGAGCGCGATCATGGCCTGCTCCCAGAACGTGGAGTCCACCGGCGCTACGACCGCTCCCACGTTGGGGGTGAACCGCACCCAGCCTTCGGCCTCCAGGCGGCGCAGGGCCTCGCGGACCGGTATCGGGCTCACACCTAGCTCACGAGCCAGTGCGTCGATGTTGAGTCGTTCCATCGGCGCGAAACTGCCGCTGTGAATCCGGTCCCGAAGGATCGTATAGGTGCGTTCCTGCTTGTTCACAGCAATCAAGCGTAGCCGCAGCCGTCGCTCATCCGGCGGTGGCGTTTCGCCGAAGCTATACGATGCCCGCGCCCGGCTCGCCCGCCGGCACACCGGCTCGCCCGCCGGTCAACCGGACGCCATCCCCGAAATAGCAGCAGGCCGGCCGCGAAAGCGATCGCGGCCGGCCTGCTGCTGAATACGGGTTGACGCCTAGGCGGCCGTACGGCGGAGCTTGTTGCGCCGCCAGACGCCGCCCGTCAGGACGAGCAGCAGCCCGGCGCCGATGACCGCGAGCCACGGCAGCGGTGAGCCCGGGCCGTGCGGCGCGGTGCCGCCGAATCCCGTGTTGGCGCCACCGGTGGGCGGCTGGCCGGTTCCGGCGGCGTCGGTCAGGTTGAGGATCTCCAGGCCGTTGGAGCCGTCGAGAACGACCTCGGTATGGACGGTGTTCCCGGTGAGGGTAACGGGCAGGCTCGTCTTCGCGCTGGGCCCGGTCGCGGACATGGTCCAGGTGCCGGCCGGGATCGTCGCGTAGGAACTGACCGAACCGGGTGATGCCTTGGTCGTGATGTCCCCCGGCGCGCCCGGCGCGCAGCTGCAGTGGAATTTGACGGCGTTCTGCTTGTCAGAGGCCTGAATTACCCGCACCAGGGACTTGCCCGAGGGCGGAGTCAGTTGGTCATCGAGGACTTTCAGTTGCGCCTGGCCGCTCACGTTAAGAGCTGTCGCCGTGAACGCCTTATCACCCTGCACCGTTACACTTCCGGTCAAGACGGGCTGGCTCGACGCGGCGGACCCGGTCTTGAGCACCTTGACGCTATAGTCTCCGGCGCTCACGGAGGTGTACCCCGATACCGCTCCGTAAGTGACGTTATGGAGCACTAGGCGCGGAGTTGAATTGCCGGCCGGGTACACATACATGTCGACGGCCGACGTGGTCGCCGACAAGTTCCCAAGCCTGATCCAGCCGCTACTCGCGGCGGCATAAGACGCCGAAGCGGTAGCGGGAATGCCAATCAGCAACGCCAAGAAGGCAAGCAGCACTGCCGCCCGCCGATGTCTTATCCGCAATTTGACCATTTCTCCCTCTTTGACCTGCAGGACTATTCGTCCGCCTCTCAGCCCCATCGATGCAGGCCATGCGGGATGAAGAGACCTTGGGGCCACAGTAGAGGTGAAACTAGGCAGGAGCAACTCTAGTCACTTCGAATTCTCCCGTGTTCTCCGGACGTTCTCTCCCCGGGTGACACGCAGGTGCCGAAGGCCGTCACCCGGGGGGTTCGCGGGGAGGTCAGATACCCGGCGCCGCGGCCCGCAGGGTCGCCTCGATGAGGGGCCAGGGCAGGGCCGGGGGCAGGACGACCGTGACGATGTCGGCGGCGTCATCCCAGGATTCGAGCTGCTCCCGGACCTGGCCGGGGGGCCCGCAGACGGCGAGCTGGCCCAGGACGGCCTGGGCGCCGGCGGGGACGATCCCGCGCTGCGGGTTGGGCCGCGGGTTCGCGGCGATGATCTCCTTGACCTCGATGGCGTAGCCCTGGTCAGCCACCGACCGGGCGTAGACGTCGCCCATGGCGGTCAGGTACCAGGCGGTGCAGCTGGCCGCGATGTCCCGGGCCTGCTGCGGCTCGGCGGCGACGGTGATGGGGCCGGTGGCGATCGTGAGGGCCTGCGCGCCGGGCGCGGTGGCCTCGCGCAGGCGGTTCAGCTGATCCCGCCAGACGGGGAGGCTATCGCGGGCGACCAGGAAGGGGATCCAGCCGTCGCCGAGTTCCGCGGCCACCCTGGTCGTGTGCTCGCCCAGCGCGGCAACATGAATGGGCACCTCGGGGGCGGGCGGCTGGCCCAGGCGCAGCGGCCGCGCCGACGAGGCCTGGTCGAGCTGAGCCGGCTGGCCGCCGAGCAGCGCGCGGACCTTGGTGACGGTGTCCCGCAGCCGGGCGGCCGGGTGCTCGAACGGGATGTCGTGGAATCCCTCGGCCAGCGCACGGGTGCTCGCGCCCAGGCCGAGGACAAAGCGGCCCGTGCTGACCTGGTGGAGGGTGGCGGCGGTCATCGCGAGGGTGGCCGGGGTGCGCCCCCAGACCGACAAGATGCCCGAGACGACCTGGATCAGGGAGGTACGCAGCGCGATCTCGGTCAGGACCGGAACCGAGTCCAGGCCCCAGCCCTCGGGCACCGAGAACGTCTCGTAGCCCAGCTCGTCGGCGAGCACGGCGGCCCGGACGATGACATCGCGCCGGGTCTCCATCGGCGTCAGCGCCACGCCGCGGCGGCGCGTGATCATGACGCCCTCGCGGCGGCCGGCACCGGAACCTGGCGCGGAACGGTCAGCCACAGGGTGCTGGCCGCGGCGAGTACCTCGCCGTCCGGACCGAGCACCGCCGACCCCGCGGTGAGCTTGCGGCCATCGCGCCCGGCCGGCCAGGCGATCACCAGGCACGGATCGCCGGCCGCGGGCGGAACCACCGGGCCGGCCGTCATCCGGCCGAGCAGGATGGCCGTGTCCTGACTCAGGCTGGCGGCCTCGGCGGCGGCGATCCCGCTGGGACAGTCGAGTGCCGCCCAGAGCGCCTCCGGCCACACCATTCCGTTCGCGTCGCTGACCGAGGCGTCCGGTGTCCATGGCGCCGCCCACAAGCCCCGGCTGGTCACGGCGCCCGGAAAGATCCGCAGCCCGTCGCCGGGACGGCGGCTCATCCCGCAGCCGAAGCAGCCGGGGTAGACCGGATCGTCGAAGTAGCGCCCGCGGCCGGCCGCGGCGTGGGCTTGCGCTATCGAGACCGGGTCCGGTATCCGGGTTGCCGGGAAGCCAAGCGACGGGGCTGCCTCGGCGATCAGCGTGCCGCCGTGCTGCACACGGAGCGAGCCGTCATCGTCCTGCCCGACGGCCATCGGCGTGTCCAGCGGCGGCGGCCGTCGCAGCGTGACCGTCACCGGGCCATCGAAATAACCGGCGATGGCGCCGCTGACGTAACCGCCGTGGCCGCTGTTCGGCGGACCGCAGAAGCGGGACGGGATTATGAGGTCGGGCGTCTTCTCTGACATGTCTTCGAGGTTAGGGTCGGCCAGCCCGGGCCCGCTATCGGGTGAATCACCGACGAATCCGCCGTCCGTCCCGCGAGCAGGGTTGGTCTGCGGCTCCCGTCTCCGGTGAACTACCGAGGCCGTCTCAGCCGCGCAGCCGGTGCTCCGTCACCCACGTCGCGATCTGGGCGCGGGAGCGCACCTCCAGCTTGCGCCGGATGTTCTCCACGTGCGCCTCGGCCGTTCGCGGCGCGACGGCCAGGCGCCGGGCGATGGCCTGGTTGGTCAGCCCCTCGGCGACCAGGCCGGCCACCTCGAGCTCGCGGTTCGTCAGCTGCGGTCCCGTGCTGGCCGGCTCGGACAGGAAACCGAGCACCGCGTCCAGCACGGCCGTCCAGTCGCCGTGGTAGTACAGGTGGCTGGAGCCCGGCAGCGGAATCAGCGTCGCCCCGGGGATGAGCGTGGCGACCTCGCGGCCCAGCTCGAACGGGGTGCCCTTGTCCGCCTCGCGGTGCAGGACGGCGGCCGGCGCCGTGATCGTGGGAAGCAGCGCCCTGATGTCGGTGTCGTAGTAGACCTCCAGGAGCTGGGCGGCCGCGGCGGGCGAGGCGCAGGTCCGCTGGAACCGGGTAAGCGCCGCCAGGTCCTCGGCCGTGGGATCGGTGATGAAGGCTCCCGTCAATGCCCTCAGCCCCAGGCCCCAGTGGGCCCGCACCAGCGCCACGACCGATTCCCTGACCTCGGCGGGTGCCAGGTCCCGGCCGCTGGCGCATACTCCGTACAGCGCGAGCGCCTCGACCCGGCCCGGGTAGCGCGCCGCGATCGTCGCCGCGAGCTGTCCCCCTTGCGAGGCGCCGAACAGCCGGAAGCGGTCGGCGCCGACGGCATCGGCGACGGCCAGGGCCGCGGCCACCTGCCCGTCGAAGGACAGCTCGATCCCGTCCCGGTCCGACAGGCCGCAGCCGGGCTTGTCGAACCGGATGACGGTGAACCGCTCGGCCAGGCGCGCGACGAAGTCGCCGTACGCGAATAGCTCCAGTTGCCCGTGAAGATCCGTGATCCAGCCCGAATCGCATAGCAGCGGCGGCCCGGTGCCCGACGTCGCGTAGGCGACCCGGCCCGCTGGGGTGCGGCAGTACCTGATCCTCGGCTTCACCCGTACAGGCTGACACCGCCGGCCAGCCCGCGCCACCCAGTACCGCCCGGCGGGATAATCCGTTGGGTGACGGCGGCGACCGGGCCTAAAATGGAGTCCATGAAGGTCGGCGATATCCGCGCGGCGCGAGCTACCAGCTCGCCGGTTGCCGCTGCCTGACCTCAACTCCCCACCACGCGGGCGACCGGGAACGGTCCGCCGGTGCGTGGCGCTGCCCGCCAGCTCGTGATTTTGCCCGCGGTCCTTTCCTGGTCCCGTAACCACGAAAGGACCCACGCCATGAACGTGGCCGAGACCACCCGTACCTTTTTCGACTTCTTCCAGGACCGCGGTCACCCGGTGATCCAGGGCGGCTCGCTGGTGCCGCCCGGCGGCGGCCCGGTGCTGTTCACCACCTCCGGGATGCACCCGCTGACGCCCTACCTGGACGGCCAGCCTCATCCGCGGGGCAGGCGGCTAGCCGGCCTGCAGCGCTGCCTGCGCACGACCGATCTCGACGAGGTCGGCGACGAACGCCACCTGACCGTGTTCCAGATGCTCGGCTCCTGGTCGCTGGGCGACTACGACGGACCGCAGAGCCTGCGCTGGGGCTACGAGCTGATCACCGAGGGCTTCGGGACCGAACGGGATCGCCTGCACGCCACCGCGTTCGGCGGTGACGACCAGGTGGGCCCGGACCTGGACGCGCAGCGCACCTGGGGCGAGCTGGGCGTGCCGGTCGAGCTGACCACGGACGACAACTGGTGGTCGAATGGCCCGACCGGCCCGTGCGGCCCCGATTCGGAGCTGTTCGCCTGGACCGGTGACGGGCCGCCGCAGGGCAGCCCCGGCACCGACGAACGCTGGATGGAACTGTGGAACCACGTGACGATGCGCTACCGGCGCCAGGACGACGGCCGCCTGGAGCCGCTGCCCCAGCCCAACGTGGACACCGGGATGGGCCTGGAGCGGCTGCTGATGATTACCCAAGGCGTGCCCTCGGTGTTCGGCGGCGACGTCTTCGAACCCTGGATGAGCACGCTGCCCGGACTGTGGCGGCCCGACGAGCGGTCGCTGCGCCTGCTCACCGACCACCTGCGCGCCAGCATCGTGATCATCGGCGACGGCGTCCGGCCCTCCAACACCGGCCGCGGCTACGTACTGCGGCGGCTGCTGCGTCGCGCGCTCACCGTCCTGTGGCGCACGGACGGCACCAGGACGCTGGGGGACTTGCCGGCCGTGCTATTCGAGCACACGCTGGAGCAGTTCGGCCAGGTCGCGGAGACCGGACTGATCGAGACGGCCATGCGGGACGAGGAGCGGCGGTTCTCCGCACTGCTGGACCGCGGACGGCAGGTGCTGGCGCGGTTCGGGTCCGGCCGGCCGCCGACGGCGGCGGACCTGGAGTACTTCCACCAGACCCACGGCCTGCCGCCCGAGCTGGTGGCCGAGCTCCTGGCCGCGCCGGGCGAGACGAGGAGCCACGCGATCGGGCAATAACGGGTGAGGGCTAACCCACGGAGGGCCGATATGAGTCATGCGCCGCAGCTCGCCCACGATTCACCGGGGACACAGGATTCGCCGGGGGTACAGCGGGGCCAGCCGGATGACGCCGGGTTGATCGCCGAGTCGTGCCGCGAGCCCGAGCGCTTCGGCGTGGTATTCGACCGGCACGCGGCGGCGATCCACGGCTATATCACCCGGCGGCTCGGCCGGGACGCCGCCGACGACCTGGTCGCCGAGACTTTCCTGGTGGCGTTCCGCCAGCGCGGCCGCTATGACCCGGATCAGCCCAGCGCCCGGCCCTGGCTGTACGGCATCGCGACCCGGCTGATCAGCCGCCGCCGCCGGGACGAGGTGCGGTTCTTCCGCGCCATCGCCCGCACCGGGATCGACCCGGCGGCGGACCCGGCGGCCGAGCCGGTCGCCGACCAGGGCATCCGGCGGGCGGACGCCCGGACGCTGCACCGCCAGCTCGCGGGGGCGCTGGCGGCCCTGGCCGCGGCCGACCGGGACGCGCTGCTGCTGGTCGCGGACGGCCTGTCCTACGCCGAGGCGGCGCAGGCGCTGGGGGTGCCGGCCGGAACGCTGTCGTCCAGGCTGGCCCGGGCCCGCAGGAAACTTCGCGAGGGTCTCGCCGGCCCGAATCCGGCCGGCGCGAGTTAGGAGCAGGACATGGACGAGATGACGCTGCTTGAGGACTTCCGCGCCGCGGTGGCACCGCCCAGTGACGCGGTGCTGGAGCGAGCCCGGGCCCGGATCACCGACGGCGCTCCCGGCCTGGATCGCCCGGGCCTGCGGCGGCTGCACTGGCCGCGCATCCGGGGGAAGCTCGCCCTGGCCGGCCTGACCGCCACCGCCACGGCCGCCGCGGTGGCCGTGGCCCTGATCGCCGCTCCCGGCGGCGGGCCGTCACCGGCCGGCACGGTCAGCCCGGTCGTCAAGGAGATGGCCTACCGGGTGGCCGCCGTGGCGGCCACCGGGTCCGCGGTGGCGCCGGGCCAGTGGGTCTACTGGCAGGACAAGACGCCGGACCATACCTACGAGATCTGGACCACGGCGGACGGGACCAGGGCCGCGTACGTCTACCAGGGCAAGGTGGCGTTCGTCCCGTGCGTCGGACCCCATGCCACCCGGGTTGCCACCTGCCAGTACATCGGCCAGCCGGACGTCGAGCCGGTCAGGGCGGGAGGCATCTCCATCAGCGCGCTGACCGGCAAGATGCCGGTCCCCTACGCCGGCCTGAGCTCGCTGCCGCAGGACCCGGTCGCGCTCGGGCGGTATTTCGCCGGCCTGCTCACACCCGGGGACGGACCCGCGCCGGTGCGGGCGTTCCGGGTCATCGAGGACCTGCTCATCACCTACGTGATGCCGCCCGCCCTGACGGCCGAGCTTTACCGGGCCCTCGGCAACATCCCCGGCGTGACCGTGGACCGGCACGCCGCCGACATCGCCGGCCGCCACGGGATCGGCTTCAGGATCGCCTTGCCCGACGGTCAGGGGGCGGGCTTCGACGAGCTGATCCTCGACCCGCGGACGTTCGCCTTGATGGGCCAGCAAGCCATCCTCGGCCCGGCGGCCGGGGCTAAGGCCGGCCAGGTCATCGAAGGGGCGGCCATCATGAAATCCGCCCTGGTCTCCGGCCCGGGAACAATGCCCTGACCGGGTTCCCGGCTGGCCGCGTTCCGGATCGGGGCGCGGCCAGCCGGCTCGCTAGGCGTGGACCGGGGGACGCCGGTCGGCCCAGGAGGCGGCCTGCTCGAGCTGGCTGGCGACCCGGATCAGCAGGTCCTCCCGCCCGTAGGGGGCGACGAACTGCACCCCGACGGGCAGGCCGCCGGAGGTCCAGTGCAGCGGGAGGGTGATGGCCGGCTGGCCGGTCATGTTGAACTGCGCGGTGTAGGGGATGAAGCTGACGACGCGTTCCCCCTCGTGTTCCGGCCCGGCCCCGGTGAACCAGCCCAGCTCGGGCGGGGGAGCGCCGAGGGTGGGCGTCACCAGCAGGTCGTATTCCTCCCACCAGCCCGCCATCCCCCGGGCCCACGTCCCGAACCAGGCCCGGCTGTCCAGGTAGTCGACCGCGCTGAGCTTCTGGCCGATCCGCCGGTAGGCGACGTTGCGTCCCTCGATCTCGTCCTCGCCGATCGGGCGGCCGAGCAGTTCCTCGAAGTTCTGGAACGTCGCCTCGGTGTCGGCCGCGATGATCCGTGCTGAAGTGCCCGAGGAACTCCGGCTCGAACATCGGGCGCGGGCGCGATGACGTCCTCGAGGTGATGGCCGAGCGCCTCCAGCAGCAGCGCGGCGCCGGCCACCGCGGCCCGGCATTCCGGGTCATCGAGGTACCCCTCGGCGCTAGGCCGGTCGAGAATGCCGATCCGCAGCTGCCCGGGGTCGGCGCCGACCTCCTGCACGAGCGGCCGCGGCAGCGGCGGCGCGTAGTACGGCTCGCCCGGCATCCGGCCGCTGATCACGTCGAGCAGGCCGGCCGCGTCCCGCACCGTCCGCGTGACCGCTCCGTCGGCCACCCCGCCGGCCCACGCCTCCCCGGTCAGCGGGCCCTGGCTCACCCGCCCGCGGGTCGGCTTGAGCCCGACCAGGCCGCACTCGCTGGCCGGGATGCGGATGGAGCCGCCGCCGTCGTTGGCGTGCGCCACCGGCACCAGGCCGGCCGCCACCGCGGCCGCCGAGCCCCCGGACGAGCCGCCCGTCGAATGACCCGGATTCCACGGGTTGCGGGCCGGCGGGAAGCTGCGCGGCTCGGTGGTCACCGTGGTGCCGAGTTCCGGCACGTTGGTGCGGCCGAGCGCGACGAAGCCGGCCGCGTGGAACTGCTCGGCCAGGAAGGACGTCACCGGCCAGGCCACGTCGCGCATCGGCCCGACGCCGAACGCCGTCACCTCGCCCGCGACCGTGCAGCCCAGGTCCTTGAACAGGATCGGCACGCCGCGGAACGGGCCGTCGGGCAGGTCCCCGTCGGCTTCCTGCCGCGCCTCGTCGAACCGCGTCCGGATCACGGCGTCCAGCTGCGGGTTGACCGCCTCGATCCGGGCGATGGCCGCTTCGGTCAGTTCCTTGGGACTTACCTCACCGCGCCGGACGGCCTCGGCCTGGGCCGTGGCGTCCAGCCATGTCATGTCGGGCATAGCGTCAACGCTACAGTGAAGCCGGCCTGACTACCGGGGGAGGTTGCGGCGGCTGACACGACTGGCTCCGCTCGAACCTCCCGGCGCGTCGCCGGGCTGAGCCTGGCCGCCTCCGCGGCCGCGCTGTGGGGCCTCGGCGGCATCAGCGCCCAGATCCTGTTCACTCATCACCACGTCGATCCCGGCTGGCTGGTCGGGGTGCGGATGGCCTGTGGCGGGCTGCTCCTGCTGGCCGCTTTCCGGCCCGCCTGGCCGCGCGGGCACAGCAGGCTGCTGATCGCCGTGGCGGTGCTGGGCATCGCGGGCGCCCAGTTCACGTGGTTCGCGGCCATCGCCAGGTCCAACGTGGCGCTGGCCACCTTCGTCCAGTACAGCGCGGTCGCGATGACGGCCAGCTGGCAGATGCTGCGCCGCCAGGTCCGGCCCACGCCCCGGCGGCTGGCCGCCGTGGCCGCCGCCGCCGGCGGCGTGTACCTGCTCGCGGCGGGCGGGCCCGGTGGACTGCACGCGTCCCGCGCCGACCAGGCCGGAATCCTCCTCGCGCTCATCTCCGCGGTGGCGTACTCCTTCTACATGCTCGGCTCAGCCCGCCTGGTCCGCGAGACCGGCGCCCGGCCGGCCACCGCGTGGGGCCTGAGCATCGGCAGCCTTCCCCTTCTGGTGATCTTCCCGCCGTGGACCGCGCATGCCACGGGTGATCCCTGGGCCGTCGCCGCGCTGACCGCGTTCATCGCCGTCGCTGCCACCGCCATCGCCTTCAGCCTGTCGCAGGCCAGCCTGCGGCACATCACCCCGACCGAGTTCGCCGTCACCAGCACCCTCGAGCCTGCCCTGGCGGCGGTGGCCGCCGCGCTGTTCCTCGGCGTGACGCTCCGGCCGCCGCAGTACCTCGGCGGCGCCCTGACCATCCTCGCCGTCCTGCTGCTCGCCCCCGCCAGCCTGGACGACCCCTGACGGGGCCGCACCGAAGGCGGTGCCGCTAGGACGTGCCTTTTGCCTGGTGCGCGGCGACTGCTGGGGTGGCTTGAGGGATTACCAGCGGTCCCCGCCGCCCGAGCAGCCAGACCGTGAACCCGAAGGCCGCGAATATCAGCTCGGCCGACTGCCAGCAGGACGATCAAGCCGCGCGTCATCTGCGGCATCACGGCCGGATCCTGCCCGTCCGCGGCCCATGAACTCACTCCGGCTCGCGATCCACGGCTCAACGGTACGCGGCACCCTGTGCTGTGATGCTGGCATGGACTTCGATACCTACGAGCGCGAGCTGTGGTCCGGGCGGGCGTCCGCCTACGAACGCGGGTTCGCCCGGCTGACCGCGCACGCCGCCGGGCCGCTGCTGGACGCGGCCGGGGCCGGGCCGGATACCCGGCTGCTGGACATCGGCACCGGTCCCGGCGTGGTGGCCGGGGCCGCGGCCGCGCGCGGGGCCCGGGTGACGGCGGTCGACGCCGAGCCCAGCATGGCCGAGGCGGCGGCGCGCAACGTCCCGGGCCTGGACGTGCGGGTGGCCGTGCTTCCCGACCTGCCGTTGCCAGACGGCGAGTTCGACGCCGTGACCGGCAATTTCGTCATCCACGCGACCGGCGACCCGGCCGCCGTCCTGGCGGAGCTGCGGCGGGTGCTGCGGCCCGGCGGCCGGGTGGCGCTCACCACCTGGGTCGACCCGCCGCCCCCGGTGCTCCGCATCGCCCGGGAGGCAATCGACGCAGCCGGGGTCTCCTGGCCGCAGGACATCCCGGCCGCGCCGTTCCGCCCCTACCAGTCGCCCTCCGCCTTCGCCGCCCTGCTGGCCGGCACGGGCTTCGCCGGGACCTCGGCCCAGCTGCTGAGCTGGGCGCACCGGGTCGACCCGGGGGAGTGGTGGCGGGAGGTCTACCGGTCCCGGGTCGGCTCCAGCGGCGTCGTGATCGCCCGGCAGGACGACGCCACCATCGAGCGCATCAAGAACGAGTTCGACCGCGTCGCCGCCCGCTACGCGACCGGCGACGGCCTGATCGCCCTGCCCGCCACTGCCGTCCTCGCCACCGGCACCCGACCCTAGGGCCGCGTGGTCAGCAGGGAGTGTGCCGGGCGGTGGCGAGGACGCCGCGCACCTCGGTGCCGTCAGCCAGTCGCCACGTGCAGGAAAGGCAAGGCTGGCCAACCGCGTCACCGGCCGGGGCGCCGTCGGTCTCCGCCTCGAGAGTCCTCCTGATCCGGATCGTGAGCTGCCCGCCCGGCAGGCCATCCGGGCCGGCGGTCTCCACCAGGAGTTCGGTGCCGGCGAGCCCGTCGGCGCCGACCACCGAGCTGATCGCGGCCAGGGATCCGCTGGTTACCGGCTGGCTGGTCACAGTGGGATCCGGCGTGCTGCTGACGTGCTGCGCCTGCGCCTCGACCTCACCCTGGATAAACGCCACCAGCTGGGCCACGAGCACCGGATCACGGGCGCCGTCGTAGATCCAGCGCTGTCCGAGCACCCCGTGCTCGGACGTCCCGATCAGGCGGCCGCCGGCGCCGGGAAGCTCCCGCGCGCGATACGTCATCGGCACCTGATAGACGGCGGACCCGTCAGCTACCAGCATGAACTCGATGCCTACTTCTCCCAGCGGGTCGTCGAGCCGGAACCCGCCGACCCTGGTCAGCTCCGGCTCGCGCCCGCGGCCGGCGAACCAGGGCTGGGCGGGCAGCCAGGTCGCGAGGAGCTCCAGCTTGGTCGGGTTCATCGTGGTGTTGTGGACGATAGCCATGACCAGCTAACTTAACGGACCGGCCCCGCGGTCGGCCAGGCCGGCCAGTTCGGCTTCGAGCTGTTCACGCAGCCGGAACGTCTGCACCTTGGTGGAGGACATCGGCCACTCGGTGACGAACCGGACGTGCCGCGGCACCTTGAAGCTGGCCAGCCCGGCCCGGCAGTGCGCGATGACCTCCTCCTCGGTCAGCGCCGCCCCCGGCGACAGCTCGATGAACGCCGCCGCCACCTCGCCGTACTTCGCGTCGGCCACGCCCGTCACCTGGGCGACGGCCACCGCCGGGTGGGCCTGCAGGTGCGAGGCGATCTCGATGGCGGCCACGTTCTCCCCGCCCACCTTGAGCATGTCCTTGAGCCGCCCCAGGTAGCGCAGCCGCCCGTCGTCGCCGACCATGCCCAGGTCGCCGCTGTGGTACCAGCCGCCCGCGTCGATCGCCGCGCCCGTCCTGGCCGGGTCATTGTGGTAGCGCTCGAACATGGACGGCCCGCGGATGACGATCTCGCCGCGTCCGCCGGGCGGCACCGGCTGACCGGAGGAATCCCTGATGCCGATCTCCAGGCCCGGGAACGGCGGGCCCTGGGTGGCCAGCCGCGCGTCATCGTCGTCGGCCGGGTCCACCATCACTACCGAGCCGCCGAATTCGGTCATGCCGTAGGCGTTGACCACGACGCTGTGCGGCATCCGCCGCTGCATTGCCCGCAGCGCCTCCGGCGGCGCCACCGTGAACACCGTCCGCACCCGGGCGAAGCTGTCCGCCGTGTAGTCCGGGCAGTTCAGCAGCCCCAGCGTGAGCGGCGGGAACGCGGGGAACAGGGCGCTCACCCGTTCGGCCCCGATGAGCTCCAGCGCCCGGGCCGGATCGAAATGGGTCATCGTGACAAAGGTGCCGAACGCGTGCAGCGTCGCCACCAGCGGCTGGCTCGACGCCGTATGGAACATCGGGCAGGGCGCGAACATCCGCACCCCGTCCTCGTAGCCCAGCCGGAACCGGGTGGCGACCCCGGTCCGGGCCTGGGCTTCGTGGCTCAGCACGCAGCCCTTGGGCATCGCCGTCGTCCCCGACGTGTAGAACATGACGGCCGGGTCGCGCAGCGCCACCCGGCGGCGGCACGCCTCGATGTCGTCCGCCGGTACCTGCTCCGCGACCTGGACGAACGCCTCCTGCGACAGCATCGGGCCAACCGGGCGGAGCACTGGCCCCGCGGCCACGACGGACAGGCCGGGCACCGCCGCCAGGTCCGGGCCGAGGGCCTCGGCGAGGACGTCCGCGCGGGTGCGCGGTTCGCCGGGCGCGTCGCCGGCCAGCAGCACCTTCAGGCCGGCGTCCCGCACCACGTGGCCGAGCTCGCGGGCGGTGAACCTGGCGTTGACCAGGACGGCGACCGCGCCGGTGAAGAAGATGCCGAACATGGCCTCGATGAACTCAGGCCCGTTCGGCATGAAGAGCCCGACGTGGTCGCCGCGGGTCACTCCCATCGCGGTCAGCGACCTGGCTACCCCGGTGGCCCGGTCGGTCAGCTCCCGGTAGCTCAGCCTGGCTCCCGGCAGTACCAGCGCGTCCCGCTCCGGATGGTGCTCGCGGCCGCGCACCAGGAGATCGCCGAGCGTGCAGAGCTCCAGGTAGCGGCTCATCTCAGTACCATCCAGGTCCGTGCCGTCCAGATCAGCGGAAGGCCGGGATGACGTCGCGGCCGAACCGGCGGATGCAGCGCAGTTCCTCCTCGTGCGCCGGGCCCGCCGCCATCCGGAAGCTCATGATCAGGTAGTCCATCGCGAGGGTGTCGCGCAGCTTCGCGATCGCCTCGATGCAGTCCTCGGGGCTGCCGGCCACCAGCCGGTCGATGCGGTGGGTCTCGAAGCGGAAGTCGGACTCCTGCTTCACCCCGGCCAGGAACGGCTCCCGGTCCGCCACCCAGCGGGGGATCTGCTTGAAGTAGAACCAGTGCTCGGCCCGGATGCAGGGCCACCAGGCCCGCTCGACCTCCGCCAGGCTGTCCGCCACCCAGCCGTCCCGCAGCAGCACCACCTGCTGGCCGGCCTCGGTGCCGTACTCCGCGCCGGCCTGCCGGTACAGCGAGGCCCACTCGTTCATCACGTTGATGTTGTGCAGCGGGTCGGTGATCCACGGCACGCCGAACCGGGCCGCCCGCCGCACCCCGCCGTCCGACATGGCCCCCAGCCACAGCTCGGCGCTCTGCGGCACCGGGCTGATCTTCCCGGTCGCGGTGAAATGCTTGCCCTGGTGGTTCAGTTCGGCTCCGGACCAGGCCTCCCGGACCAGCCCGATGGCCTCCTCGAACCGCGAGATCTGGGTCTTGGGATCGATGCCGTAGAGGGCGAACTCCTCCGGCAGCGCGCCCAGCCCGCAGCCCAGCCGCATCCGGCCGCCGGAGATGATGTCGACCATGGCGGCCTGCTCGGCGACCTGGACCGGGTTGTAGTAGGGGAGCAGGAACACGGTGGTCCCGACGTCCACCCGCCGGGTCCGGGCGGCCAGCGCCCCGCAGGCCACCAGCGGAGCGGGCAGGTAGCCGTCCGGCATCATGTGGTGCTCGGGCACGAACACGCCGTCGAACCCGGCTTCCTCGGCCGCCTCGGCGGCGTCCAGGGTCTCCTGCCAGCGGCGGCCGATGTGCTCGGCGGCGGGCGGGTCCTGCGGGCGGAACAGCAGGCCGAATTTCATGCCGCCCCCCTAAAACGGAGAATCAAGATCGAGGACGACCGAACGGAACCGCCATCCGCCCTGGTCAAGCACCACCTCGGTGTCGTAGACGCCGGCGCTCTTGGTCACCGTCACGCCCTCGTCGGTGACGATCAGGCTCAGGTAGGCGGCCACCCGCGCCCGGTCCGCGCCCTCGTCGAGGTACCTGAAGTTGGTCAGCACGTGCCGCCGCCGGTCGGTCTGGCTGCCCAGGGCGGCGCGGAAGAACTCCATCACGTCCTTGCGCGGCGCCAGCGGGCCGACCGTATCGCCGCCCGCGATGTGCACGGTGAACGACGCGTCCTCGGTGAAGCACGACTCCAGCAGGCCGAAATCGCGCTGGTCGTTGCCGGCTCCGTAGGCACCCCAGAGGTCGGCGATCTTCGCGCGGTCCGCCATCCGTCCTCCTCGTCCTCGCCTCTGATGACAGTTCCGACCCTACGCTTTCTGCCATCCGTTTGGTAGTCAGCGTCCCGTCGCGGGAGCGGGTCCGCCGGGCAGGTACGGTCAGGCGCTTTCGCGGCGGACGAGCTCGGTCGGCAGGATCACCGCGGCGCCCGTCCTCGACCGGCACCGTGCTGGCGACCTGCTCATGCACCCTGCACCTGGCGGAGCACCGCCGCGGTGTCGTACCAGATCGACAGCCGCCTGATCCGCGGCCCGGCCAGGTCGAACAGGTCCACCGCGTCGAAGGCGACCGGGCGGCCCTGGCCGGTCGTGCCGGTGAAGCTGATCTCCACCACCACCGTGTCCGCCTCGGTGATCCGCCGCCCCGGCCGGTCGGTATGGTCGGCCCACCCGCCTAGCAGGCGCGGGTAGTAGGCCAGGATCGCCTCACGGCCCTGCCGGGGCCGGGCCCCGGCGGGATACAGCTCCGCGTCCGGCGCCCACAGCCCGGCCAGCGCGTCCCAGTCCTCGGCGTTGATCGCGTCAAAGTAGGCGCTGACGGGATCGGTCATCAGCTGAGCTCCTTGCGCAGTTGCTTCATCGCTCCGAAGGAGTACCGGGCCAGCGCGGGATCGCCGAACGCGGTGATGTTCCACATCACCAGGTGCCGCAGCCCGGCCGCGGCGTACTCGCGGACCTGGCTGGCCACCTGCTCGGGCGTGCCGCAGAACGCATAGTGCCTGACCACCGCCGGGGGGATGCCGTCCACGATCCGCAACGCCTGCTCCCGTCCGATCTCGGTCGGGATGAAGTCGTGAAAGCCCGACCCCGCGCCCTCCAGCGGCGGCTCCACGCCGAGGGCGCGGAACACCGAGGCGGGCAGCAGCACGCACAGCGCCCGCACCAGCGGCTGCTCGGTCAGCCGCTGCACGGTCTCCTCGTCCGGGCCGACCAGCACGTAGCCGAGCATGCCGGGCGTGATCGCCCCGGGATCGCGGCCGGCCTCGCGCGCCGCCGCCTCGATCGTCTTCAGGCTGGTCTCGTACTGACCGGGCGTCATCTTGGTGGGCAGCCAGCCGTCGCCCTGGCGCCCGGTGAGCTCGAGCATCCGCGGGCCGTGCGCGGCCGTCCAGATCGGCGGCTCGGCCCCGAACGGGCTCAGGCCGAGCACGGCCTTGTGCAGGTGGAAGAACTGTCCGTCGAAGTCGATCGGCCCGTCGGCCCGCCATAGCCGCCGGATCACGTCGATGCCCTCGGCCAGGCGGGCCACCGGCTTGTCCCACGGCAGCCCGTAGGGCTTGACGTTGAGCTGTTCGCCCGAACCGAGGCCGAGGATGGCGCGCCCCTCGGTGAGGTGGTCCAGGGTGAGCATGGTCTGGGCCAGCACGGCGGGATGACGGCGGATCAGGTCGGTCACCACCACGCCGACCCGCAGCCGGGTCGTCTGCGCCCCGATAGCGCCCATCATGACCAGCGGGTCGAAGTAGGTGTGCGGGTTGGCCTGCACGGCCGCCAGCGGGGTCAGGTCCGGGGTCCACAGCGAGTCCGGGTGCCAGCCCATCAGGTGGTCGGGCCACCAGATCGCGTCGAAGCCGTCGGCTTCGGCCCGCTGCGCGAACTTCACCGCGGCCGACGCGGGCGGCATGATCTGCCCGGGTACGCCCAGCTCGATCCGGACGGGCGCTGCCATCAGTAGCGCCAGCCGTCGCCGAACGTCGCCAGCCGCCGCCCCAGGTAGTCCTCCACCACGGTCACCGCCGCCCGGGCGGCGCGGTCGGTGCCGATGCCGCGGCTGCGGAACGTCTCGCTGGCGAAGTACAGGCCCTCCACGTTGGGCGCCCGCCAGTGCGGCCGGTACATGCCGACCAGGCCGGGCTTCTGGATGACCCCGAACGACGGCTCGAACACCAGGTGCCGCCGTCGCCACACCGGCTGGGCGAACCCGGGCCACATGACCTTGATGTCCTCCTCGAAGGCCAGCATCGTGTCCCGCAGGAACCGCTGGTCGCGGCCCTTCTCACCGGGGAAGACGGCGCCCATCACGTACAGGTTGGTGCCCGGCGGCGAGCAGGACGGGTCCATCGCGGTCTGGTTGAACATGAAGCCGGAGGTGTCCGTGGTAGGCGTGCGCAGCCAGGTGGACAGCTCGCGCGGGTCGTACTGGTGCACGGGCTCCTCGGTCGCCAGGTACAGGCCCAGCCAGGCGATCCGGAAACGGTCCTGGGCCAGGTACCTGATCTGGCCGGCGTACCAGTCGGGCAGCTCGTCCTCGGGTACCACCTTGAGCACGTGCCACACCGGCAGGGTGGAGATCACGCACGGCGCCTCGATGATCTCCTCTTCGAAGAACTCGTTCGGCAGCACGCGCGGCTGGCGCGCGACCGCGACACCCTTGACCTCGTGGTTCTCGATCACGACGCGCTCCACCGCGGTGCCGAGCCGCAACTCGCCGCCGTGGGAGGTGATCGCGTCGGCCAGGTCGGCCCACATCCCGTCCCAGCCCTGCCCCGGCCAGCAGGAGTAGGCGGCGGTGCCCCGCTCGGAGAAATGCATCTTGCGGACGTACAGGTTGTCGCTGGCCGAGTGATCCCACCACTGGTCGGTCATGCACTCCAGCACCGTGATGAACTCGAACAGGTCGATCACGCCCTGGTCGTCGGTGTACTGACGCAGCCACTGCCGCAGGTTCTTGTCGTCCCAGCGGTCGAGTTCTTCGTATGGCGTCTCGAGGAGCGCCTTGATGACCTTCTTCAGCTCGGACTTGCTGCCCGCGTAGCGGTCGCGCACCGACCCCCAGACCTGCTTCTCGTGGTCCCAGACCGGCATCTCGGCCGACACCGTGCCGTGCACGAGTTCCTTGCCCACATGCTCGAACACCTTGGTCAGGCCGGATCCGGGATCTTCGATGAGATGGCCGCCGACGTTGACCTTGAAGCCCTCGTCCGGCACCGCCATGGCCCGGCCGCCCAGCACCGGGCTGCGGTCGGCCACCAGGACCCGCTTGCCCTCGGTGGCCAGCAGCGCACCGGCGGAAAGGCCGGCCGCCCCGGCCCCGATCACCACGACGTCGTAGTCGGTCATGCCATATCCCCCTGTGTTCATCGCGAGGGCGAGTCCTATCAAACGGTTGTTTTACATATCATAGAGATGTGACCGCGAGCCGGCCAGGAGGCCCCGTGACTCATCCGCTGCCGCCGCTGGTCGAGGAGCGACTGCGGGCGCTGCGCGAGCGCCCCGTCGAGCCATCCGACAAGGGTCCCGGCCTGCTGGCGTCCGGGACGAACGATCTGACGCCCGCGAGCCTGACCGCAGCGAGGCCGGCGCTGCCAGCGGCGGGCTTCAGCTACCCGGTGCTGACGCTGCGGGAGCCCGCGCTCGCCGGCAACCTCGAGGCGATGGCCGGCTTCTGCGCCCGGGCCGGGGTGGAGCTGGCCCCGCACGGCAAGACCGGCATGTCGCCCGAGCTCGCCGCCCGCCAGCTGGCCAGCGGCGCCTGGGGGATCACGGTGGCCACCATTGGCCAGCTGCGGGCCTATCGCGCGTTCGGCTTCCCCCGCCTGCTGATGGCGAACGAGCTGGTGGACGAGGCGGGCATCGGCTGGCTCGCGGGTGAGCTTTCCGCCGACCCTGGCTTCGAGGCTTACTGCTACGTCGACAGCACCGACGGCGTGGCCATCCTGGACCGGGTCCTGACCGACCGCCCGGCCGGGCGCAGGTTCCCGGTCCTGGTGGAGATCGGCGCGGCGCGCACCGGCTGCCGGACCGACGAGCAGGCCCTCGCGGTGGCCAAGGCGGCCGCCGCCACCGCCACCCTGACGGTCGCCGGGGTGGCCGGCTACGAGGGCAGCATCCACGGGGACAGCCAGGCGCAGACCGACAACCTGGTCGCCTCGTTCTGCCAGCGCCTGGCGACCCTAGCGGGCCAGGTCGCGAGTCTGGCTGGTGCGAGCGACGGGTTCATCGTCACGGCCGGCGGCAGCGTGTACTTCGACGTCGTGGCCGCCGAGCTGGCCCCGGCCAGCTCGGCCGGGATGACCGTGGTCCTGCGTAGCGGCGGGTACCTCTTCCACGATCACGGGCTCTACCAGGCCGCCACGCCGGCCGCCCGCGGCGTGGCCGGAGCTCCTGTGCTCCGGCCGGCCCTGGAGCTGTGGGCGCAAGTGCTGTCCCGCCCCGAGCCCGGCCTGGCCCTGCTCAGCGCGGGCCGCCGCGACGCCGGCTTCGACGCCGGCCTGCCGGTGCCGCTGCGGGCGCTGCGCCGTGACGGGGGAGCGACTGACCTGGCCGGCGAGGTCACCGAGCTCAACGACCAGCACGCCTACCTGCGGCTAGACCCGGATATCGCACTGGCGCCCGGCAACCTGGTCGGCCTCGGCATCTCCCACCCCTGCACCACCCTGGACAAATGGCGGCTGATCCCGGTCCTCGACGCCAAAGACCGCATCACCGACATCGTGCACACCTTCTTCTAGCGCCTGCTGACGGCTAGCCGGCGGATAGGTGAAGAGCATCATCTGGGTGGCGTAGGCCACCAGGGTCCCGTTCTCGTCCCAGAGCACGCTCTGGGCCGACGCCCATCCGTCGTCTGCCCAGCGGCGCGAGGAGGTGCACGGTCAGGTCCGCGCTCGGCGCGGGTACTCCCTCAGCAGCATGTACGACTGGAGTGACCCGACGAGCGTCAACCTCCCGCAGGCACGGGCGGGACAGTGACGCCGGCACTGCCACCGGGCACCGACCTGACCAACGCCGTCCCGCCGCTCCGGCCACGACGGCGGTGGTGCGGCAGGTCAAGCTGTTCCCGTATCCCGAGCTCCCCGCTCCTATCGGGTACGGGAATGCCGAACGACGTCTCGAGCTACGTGAGCAGGGTCAGCAAGGCGCTACGGCAGCCCGTGCAGTGGCTTGGAAAGCTCGGCACCATCATGATCTGGTGCAACAACCAGGGCACTAACTGCCGGGAGACCCGCGGCCCGGGAAACCAGAAATAACCAGGTGAAATACCACGGCCCGCCCGGCGACGGGCGGGGCCGTCCCCGTTCATGCACGCATTCAGCCAGCGGCTCATCCTGTAGGCGGATCGCGTAATCATCACCGCGGGTGACGCGGTGGCCATCGGCCACCGGGCAGGATGAAGACGACCACGAAGCGGGCTTTCTTTCTCCTGCCGATGACGGAGAGGGGCGCGACGTGAATAAGCGAACGTTTCTGGAAAGGCTGGTTTCCAATGATTGAGGTGCGGAGCCTCACGAAGCGCTACGGCGATAAGGTCGCCGTCGATGACTTGACGTTCGGCGTCGAGCCGGGCAAGGTCACCGGCTTCCTGGGGCCGAACGGGGCAGGCAAGACCACCACGATGCGCTGCATCCTCGGGCTCGACTACCCGGACAAGGGCGCGGTCACCATCGACGGCAAGGCGTTCCGCGATTTCGCTTATCCGATGCGGGAGGTCGGCGCGCTGCTCGAGGCGAAGGCGGTGCACGGTGGCCGGTCGGCCCGCAATCACCTGCGCTGCCTCGCCCAGACCAATAACCTGCCCCGGCGGCGGGTCGGCGAGGTGCTTGAGCTTGTCGGCCTGACGGAGGTGGCGGCGAAGCGGTCCAAAGGGTTTTCGCTGGGGATGAGCCAGCGCCTGGGTATCGCCGCCACGCTGCTCGGCGACCCGAAGATGGTGATGTTCGACGAGCCGGTCAACGGTCTCGACCCCGAGGGCATCCTGTGGATCAGGAACCTGATGAAGGCCCTGGCCGCCGAGGGGCGGACGGTTTTCGTCTCCAGCCACCTGATGTCGGAGATGGAAAGCACCGCCGATCACCTGATCGTGATCGGCCGGGGCAAGCTGATCGCCGACTGCACGATGGCGGACTTCGTCGCCCGCGCCTCCGGTGCGGCCGTGCGGGTGCGCACGCCCTCGGCGGATCAGCTCATCCGGGCGGTCAGCGCGCAGGGAGCTACCGCCGGCGCCGGTGATGACGGGTCGGTCGAAGTGCGCGGCATGTCGGCCGAGCAGATCGGCGACCTGGCTTTCAGCGCGGGCATCCGGCTGCACGAACTGGCCACGGTGCGGGCCTCACTGGAAAAGGCCTTCATGGAGCTGACGGCGGACAGCGTGGAGTACCGCGCCGATGTGCCCGGACCGCCAGCGGGCACGATGATCGAAGCGGGGGCTGGCCGATGACGACGACTACGGCGGACGTCAAGCTGCCCGCGCTGCCGCCGGCCACCGGCCGGGCCGGACTGCGCGGGGCGCTCGCCTCGGAGTTCACCAAGATCCGCTCGGTCCGTTCCACCTACTGGACCCTCGCGGCGCTGATCATCGTCAGCGTCGGCATCGCGGCCATCGCCGGTTTCGGCATCGCGTCCAACATCCACAACAACCCGCAGAACAAAGCGGGGACGGACGCCGCGCAGGCGTCGCTGATCGCCTTCTTCGAGCTCGGCCAGCTGATCATCGCGGTCGTCGGCGCCATGAGCATCACCTCCGAGTATTCCACCGGGATGATCCGCACCTCGCTGACCGTGATGCCGAGGCGCGGCACCATCTACCTCGCGAAGCTGATCGTCCTGACCACGGTGGCATTGGCCGTCTCGCTGGTGACCTCGTTCATCTCGTTCTTCGTCGGCCAGGCGGCGATGTCCGGCTCGGGCGTGAGCGCGTCGCTGTTCCACTCGGTCACGATCCCGGCGAACGCCTTGGTGAAGGGGTCCGGGGGCGGTCCGGGCAGCGTGAGGTTCCAGGGAACTGTCACGATCTCTCCGGGCACGGTGCTCGTCGCCATCATCGGCACCGCGCTGTTCGTCACCGTGGTCACGCTGATCGCTTTCGGGCTCGGCGCGATCATCCGGCACACGGCCGGCGCGATCACCTCCGCTATCGGCCTGATGTTCGTGCTCTCGATCATCATCCAGATCCTGCCGGACAACTGGCGCTGGGACATCATGCGGTTCTTCCCCGACGCGGCGGGACGGGTCCTCTCGGTGACGGTGGGCCCGGGAAACCCGCACCTGTGGTCAGCGTGGCCGCAGTTCCTGGTCACGGTGATCTGGGCCGTCGTCCTGGTCGGCACCGGCGGCTACCTGTTCCGCAAGCGCGACGCCTGACCAGCGGTAGGTCCGCAGGCGGCGGCATAGCACGACCCCGTCGATGTCCGGCAGGCCCAGGTCCAGCAGCACCAGGTCCGGTGGCGCCGCCGCGGCGGCCGAGAGCGACTGCGCGCCGCCGCGGTCAGCCGGGCACGATGGCCATGGCTGGCCAGTGCCGGGTCAAGCTAGAGCCATCGCGCGCAGGGCCTGCTCCGTATCCTGTCAGCATATGTTGACGTCCGCCCGGTCGTCAGCATATGCTGACGTCTATGGAATCGGCACTCGCCATCACCGAGGCCGCCCCCGGCAGCGGACGCAAGCACGGCAAGCGGCCCCGGAGGCAGCAATGACCAGGACCTTCACCGAAGACGCCGATGCCATCGTGGTCCAGGCCTACGAGCACGCCGTCCGGCTCGGGCACCCCTACCTCGGCGGCGAGCACCTCCTGCTTGCCCTGGCCGCCGCCGACCAGCCGGCCGGCACGGTCCTGGGCGAGCACGGCGTCACGCCCGGGCGCGTCGAGGCGGAGATCGTTCGCCTGTCTGGCAGCGGCCTGTTCGGTGACCTGGACCGGGGCGCGCTGGCGGCGGTCGGAGTCGATATCGATGCCGTGAGCGCGACGACCGAGGCGTCCTTCGGCCAGGAGGCTCTCAGCCGCGCCGCCCGGGCCGTCCACCGCAAGCCCCGCTGGTTCAACCCGCGGCCCGCCGCCTTCACCGGACGGGACGGCGCCTACCTCCCCCTCGGCCCGGGCGCCGGGCAGGCCCTCCAGGGCGCCCGCCGCGAGGCCCGGGCCCGGGGCGCCACTCAGCCCTTCGGCGTCGAGGATCTCGCACTGGGCATCCTCGCCGTCAGCGAGGGGCTAGCGCCCCCGATCCTGCCGGCCCTCGGCGTGTCCGGACCGGCATTGAGCACCGCGATCCTGGACCGTTACCACCAGGCACGCTGACCCGCCAGCCACCGCCTGCGCAGGCCGGTCCTGCCCGCGCCGCAACGATGAACCAGTGGACCAGCTTAGGACTGGCAGGTGACAGCCTTGCGTTAGGTACCCGAGGGGCAAGGCCGGGCTCTCCTTCCCGCGGCAGTGACCGCCATGCGCCGGCCGGTGAATCTGCGCTGGCGTGCGGCACCTACGTAGACGCCAATGCCCCGGTGGCACCGTTGCAGGTCGTGCTGGGCGTGGTCGGGCTCCCAGCCAGTCCCCGGTACCCAGCGCTGCAGACCTCCCGGTCCGGCGAGGGCGATGAAGCGCTGCGGCTATTCGCGAAGACGGGCCTGGTGATCAGGCCGGGCATCACGTTCGAACTCATTGTTCCCGCCCCATTCGCTGTCTCGTCCTCCGGGACGGGACTACGGCTGGCGCTCGTTGCCGTCGCCATGGTGGCGGAGCGCGAAGATCGCCGCTTGCACCCGGTCTTGCAGGCCGAGTTTGGCCAGGATGCTGCGGACGTGGGTCTTGACGGTCTGCTCGCCGATCATGAGGTCCCGGGCGATCTGCCGGTTGCTGTGGCCGCGGGCGATCAGCTCGATTACGTCGCGTTCGCGCGGCGAGAGCGGCTCCAGCGGATCCGGCGGCGGCGGCCGGCGGATCGCCTGCGTGAGCCGGGTGAGCAGTTCGGGGCTGAGGCTGGCGGTGCCGGCGGCGGCGGCGCGGACGGCGGCGATCACATCATCGCCCGCGGCGGTCTTGAGCAGATAAGAGGTCGCGCCGGCCTGCATGGCGCGGACGAGGTGCTCGTCGCCGGTGGCGGAGGTGAGCACCACGACGGCGGGCAGGTGAGGCGTGCCGCACAGCATGGCCAGCACGGCATGCCCGTCAAGGCCTGGCATGTACAGGTCAAGCAGCAGGACATCGGGGCGGGTAGCAGCCACGACGTCGACCGCCTGGCGGCCGTCTCCGGCCTCGCCCACGACCTCGACTCCCGGTTCCTGGCCGAGCAGGTAGCACAGCCCGTCCCTGACTACGCGGTGGTCGTCGGCGACCACCACGCGGATGTTCCTGGCGCCGGTCGTCCTGGCACCGGTCGTCATGGCACTGGCACCCGGACGGTGACCGACGCGCCGCGCCCGGGTGCGCTGTCGATATCGGCGCTGCCGCCGAGTTCGGCGACCCGGTCCCTGATGTGCGCGAGCCCGGACCCGGCGTGCCCGGCAGCCGGGTCGAAGCCGGTTCCCTCGTCGCGGACGGTGAGTTCCACGTGCCCGTGCTGTCGGGTCAGCGACACGGCCAGCTTGCGTGCCTCCCCGTGCCGGACGGCGTTCATGCACGCCTCCTGGGTGATGCGGAGCAGGGCATGCCCGACCGGCGGGGGGACGATGACGTCATCCAGGCTGGCGTCGACGACCACGCCGAGCCGGTCATGGTAGTTCGCGCACAGTTCCCGCAGGGCCCGGGTGAGCCCGGCCCCGTCCAGGCAGGCCGGGCGCAACTCGGCCAGCAGCGTCTGCATGTCGCGCAGCGCCTCCTCGCTGACCCGCTCGATCACCCGGGCCTGATCGTTGCCCGGGTCGGCGCGGCGCATCCCGGCGGCGATCATCCGCAGCGCGAACAGGTGCTGGGAGATCGCGTCGTGCATCTCCCGGGCGATCCTGGCCCGCTCCGCGGCGCGGGCATCGCCGGCGGCGCGCTGCCGCTGCGCGGTCATCGCGGAGCCGAGCTGCCGGGTCATGGCGGTGAAGTTCGCTTCGAGGCGGCCGACCTCATCCCGTCCGGAGGAGGGCAGGATCATGGTGTAGTCGCCGTCGGCGACCGCGAGGGTGGCCCGCTCCAGGCGGCGCACCCGGCGGACCAGGCGCCATGAGGCCGCCAGCCCGAACAGCACGCCGACCGGCACGATGGGGGCGAGCAGCGCCAATGGGGTCACCACCAGCAGCTGCTGCCCGGCTGGGCCGAGCTGGCTCAGCTCTCCTTCGGCGCCGATCGGGTTGATGAACCCAGCTGACCATGGTGCCTGGACGTAGACGTAGGCGACCTGGGCCCGGCCGGCCGCCGTCCGGCCCGTGGCCGGGCGGCCCCGCAGCCGGACGACATCGAAGAGCACGTCCCCGTAGGGCGTGCGGTAGGGGGCGAACACGCCGTTGCCCTTGATATAGTCCGCGTTCCCGGGCAGCGCCGGGTCGGCGAACGCGCCGGACGCCACCGGCTGTCCGGGCGGGTACCGGGTCGGCGCGGAGGAGGCGATGACGGTCCCGTTGGCGCCGACCGCGACGACCGCGGTAACCGCCCGGCCACCCGGGACCGGGCCGGTGATCGCCGGGATGGCCAGGCTGCCATCCGGGGCGGCGGCCGGGCCCAGGCGGGCCCGCTGACCACGATCGCCCAGCATGGTGCCGACGGGCACGCCGCGCGGATAATCCTGGGCGAGCCGCTGGGCGTAGCCGCTCGCGGTGGCGTCCACCTGAGCCTGCAGCCGGGAACCGGCCAAGGTCGGCAGTACCTGGTAGCCCAGCACCAGCGTCTCGACCAGCACCACGACGGCGAGCGTGACGAGGATGTAGGAGGCGATCAGCCGGCCCGAGAGCCCCCGCGCCCGGCGTCGTACCCGGTCAAGCACACTCGGACGATCCAGCACACCTGCAGGCTACGTCCGGGTGGGCCGGCCGCGTATCCCTCCAGCGAGGTAGCCGCGCTCCTCCCGGCGCGTGATGCTTTCGCTGACCGCGGCCGGCACGCTAGCCGTCATGAACCCACAGCCACGCGTCATCGCCATCATCGCCGCCGCCGGCCTGACCCTGCTGGCGGCGGCGTGCGGCGGCAACCCAGGCAGCACGAGCAGCACGGCGAGTGCGGGCGCGGCGGCGACCGCGTCCACCGGGGTCGCCTTCGCCCAGTGCATGCACTCCCACGGGATCCCGGACTACCCCGCCCCGGATAGCACCGGGCAGCTGCAGAAGATCACCTCGGGGCAGCAGGTCGGGGTCAGTGACGCCACACTCCGATCGGCCTCGACCGCCTGCCAGGCCCTGTGGCCGTACCAGGCCCTCACGCAGGCCCAGCAGCAGCAGGAGCTGACCGAGGACCTGAAGTTCGCCCGGTGCATGCGCGCTAAGGGCCTGCCGAAGTTCCCCGATCCCACCGCTTCTGGCGGGCGGGTGGTGTTCGTGCTCAACACCAGCCAGGACGGCTTCGACCCGCGTTCGGCGCCGGTTCTGGCCAAGGCCCATCAGTGCGAGGCCGTGCTGCCCAAAGGCTCGGGGTTGCCGTCGGTCCAGGTGACGTCGTGAAAGCCGCCTGGCTGGCCGTTGGCATCGCGGCCGTGCTGGCGGCCGGGGCGGTGACGGCTTGGCGGACGGGGGTCTTCTCCCCCGTGACCGCGCCCGGCGCCGCGCGGCCGGGGGCACCCGCACCGGCGACGGCCGTGGTGACCCGGCGGGACCTGTCGGCGACCACTCCGGTGACCGCGACCCTGGGGTACGCCGGCTCCTACACCGTGACGGGCCAGGGCACCGGGACGCTGACCTGGCTGCCGCCGCCCGGGCGGGTGATCCGCCCGGGGCAGGCGCTGTACCGGACCGGCAACGGCAGCCCGGTGGTGCTGCTCGACGGCAGCGTGCCGGACTGGCGGCCCCTGTCGCCCGGGACCACCGGCGAGGACGTGTCCCAGCTCAACCATGACCTGGTCGGCCTCGGCGACGCCGACCAGGCGGATGTCACCGCGCTCGGCTGGGACTACTACTCCTGGGAGACGGGCTATGCGGTGCAGCGGCTCGAGACGCACCTCGGGGTCGACGACCCGGCGGGAAGCTTGTCACTCGGGCAGGTCGTATTCGAGCCGGAGGCGCTGCGGGTGAGCCAGGTGACTGGCCGCCTGGGCGGTTCGGCGGCTGGTCCGGTCCTGACCGCGACCTCGGACCGGCGGGTGGTGACGATCCCCCTCGACGCCGCCATGCAGACGCAGGTGAAGCCGGGCGACCCGGTGACCGTCGCGCTCCCGGCCGGGGCGACCGTACCGGGCGTGGTCTCCTCGGTCGGCACGGTGGCGACGACCACCGCGCCGGGCTCCGCGTCGGGGCAGGGGCCGGCGACCACGATCCCGGTCCAGGTGACGCTGACCGATCCGGGAGCGGCGGGCACCCTGGACCAGGCGCCGGTGACGGTGAACATCACCACGCAGAGCAGTTCGGGCCCGGTGCTCGCGGTGCCGGTGACGGCGCTGGTGGCCCAGTCCGCCGGAGGCTACGACGTCGAGGTAACCGGCCCGGGGAACACCCGCCGCTGGGTCCCGGTGACGCCCGGGATCTTCGACGACGCCGCCGGCCTGGTGCAGGTGACCGGGCCCCTTTCCCCCGGGCAGCGCGTCGTGGTGCCGGCGTCATGACCGCGGCTCCGCCGCCGGTCCCGGTCCTGGAACTGGATCAGGTGTCGAAGGTGTACGCCGGGGCGCCGCCCGTGCGGGCGCTTGACCGGGTGAGCCTGGCGGTGACGGCCGGGGAACTGGTCGCCGTCGTCGGCCCGTCGGGGTCGGGCAAGACCACGCTGCTGCACCTGATGGGCACCCTGGACAAGCCCGCCAGCGGCACGGTGCGGGTCACCGGCCTGGATCCGGTCCGGATGACCGACCGGCAGCTGTCGGCCCTGCGGGCCGCCCGGATCGGGTTCGTGTTCCAGCAGTTCTTCCTGGCCGAGCACCAGACGGTCCTGGGCAACGTGGCCGACGGGCTGCTCTATGCGGGGGTGCGGCGCGGTGAGCGCCGCCAGCTGGCCAGGGCCGCGCTGGACCGGGTCGGGCTCGGGCACCGCGCCGCCGCCCGGCCTACGCAGCTGTCCGGCGGTGAGCGGCAGCGGGTGGCGATCGCGCGGGCGGTCGCGGGAGCGCCGGCGTTGCTGCTCGCCGACGAGCCCACCGGCAACCTCGACTCGGCCACCGGCGCGTCCATCCTGGCCCTGCTGGAAGAGCTCAACGCCCACGGCACCACGGTCATCATCATCACCCACGACCACGCGGTCGCCGCCCGGACCCGGCGGCGCATCGAGATGCTCGACGGGCACGTCATCACCGACACCGCCCTCGTTCCGGCGCAGGAAGGATCACCGTGACCGCCACCGGTCGCCCGGTCTTCTCTGCTGTCCGGCTACCGGTCTCCGACGTAGCGGGGCTCGCCAGCATCGGGCTGCGGACCCGCAAGCTGCGGGCCGCCCTGTCGGCGCTCGGCATCGCGATCGGCGTCGCCGCGATCGTCGCCGTGCTTGGCCTGGCTGCCTCCTCTCAGGCCGCGCTGCTCGACGAGATCCAGGCCCTCGGCACGAACCTGCTGACCGTCAGCAACGGGCAGACCTTCGGCGGTGCCACCGCGGAACTGCCCGCCGCCGCGCCGGGCATGATCACCCGGCTGCCCGGGGTCACCCGCGTCCAGGACACCGGGAACGTCAGCGGCGTGAACGTCTACAAGTCACCGCTGATCCCGGCCATCGAGACCAGCGGCCTCAGCGTGCAGGCAGCCACCCTGGACCTGCCCGCGGCGGCGGGCACCTCGGTGGCCCAGGGCAGTTACCTGAACGCCGCGACCGCCCGCGAGCCCGTCGCGGTGCTCGGTGCCGTCACGGCCCGGCTCCTCGGCTTCGACCGGGTGCGTCCCGGCACCCGGATCTGGCTGAGCCGTCAGTCGTCCGGGGGGCAGTGGTTCTCGGTGGCCGGGATCCTCAACCCGGACACCTACGCGCCGGAACTCGGCTCGGCGGTCCTGGTGGGCTTCCCCGCCGCGCAGCGGTACCTCGGCTTCGACGGGCATCCGTCGCAGCTCTACGTGCGCACCGGCGACGACCCCGCCGTTACCGCCCGCGTCGACAGGTTGCTCGCCGCGCAGGCCAACCCGGAAAACCCGAACCAGGTCGCCGTCTCCCAGCCGTCAGCCGCGCTGACCGCCGCCGCCGACGCCAAGGGCGCGCTCGATACCCTGTTCCTCGGCCTCGGCGCGGTGGCACTCCTGGTCGGCGCGATCGGGGTGGCCAACATCATGGTCATCTCGGTGCTGGAACGCCGTCAGGAGATCGGGCTACGCCGGGCGCTCGGCGCCACCAGAGGGCAGATCCGGATCCAGTTCCTGGCCGAGGCGGTCATGCTGTCGCTGGGCGGCGGCGCGGTCGGCGTCCTGGCCGGCGCGGCCGCCACCGCGCTGTACGCCCGCGCCCACGGTGAGGCCGTCGTCATCCCGCCCGGCGCCTGGGCGGGCGGCCTGGGCGCTGCCGTCGTCATCGGCGCCTTCGCGGGGCTGCTGCCGGCCATCCGCGCCGCACGCATGTCCCCGACGGAGGCACTGTGGAGCGTCTGAAATCGAGCCCGGTTACCGGAGCTTCATGGCGCTGAGGTCGCGGTCCGCCGGTGATGCGGTGCGCTACGCAGCTACCGGGGCGTACGGCCCACCCGTTCGGTACAAAAGATCTTCCTACCGAACGGGGCGGGCGCGTGCACCGGCGACTTCACCAAGGCGTTCGCCGGGATCGTGACCGAGTGGAACAGCGACGCGCTGACGCCCGAGCCGGACATCGCCGCCTGGCCGACGAAGAACGAGATGAACGAGGTCACCAGCGAGACGATCAGCGCCACCGTGGTCAGGACGATTAGCTTCTGAGGCCCTCGCCGCCCGTGGCGCGCTGCGGCTCCCGGACCCGCGGCTCGCGCTGACCGGCGGATCGCCCGCTGGCGGGCTGGCGGCCCCGGTGCGGCTGGTCAGGTATCCCTCGCAGTCTCCGGCTCAAACCGGATCACTCTAAAGCCGTGGAATTGGACCTTACCAGGGGTCCGCCTGGCCCCTAGCGTCCTATATGAGCACCGTTACGCTATTCACTACGGGGGTTCCCATGTCTCACATCATCTCCACGCCAGTGGCCCGTCTATCCCGGCGTGCGCCCTCTGCCCGGACGGGGACGCTAGCGCTGGCGGCCGCTACCGCCACGACCCTGGTCTCCTGGCTGGTCGCCAGGCGCTTCGCCGCCCTCGACGTGCGGCTGCACGCCGGCGGATCCGCCGAGCACGTCGGCGCCGCCACCGCCATCGCCGTGACGAGCCGCTCGGCCTCGCCACCTGCTCGCGGCCGCGATTCTCATTCCTGCTTTCGCGGGCGGCCGGTCGTCCAGGGCGCCTGAGGAGGCCTGAACGATGCCCGGCGGATACCTGGAACTGGTGGCGGTCATCGGCCTGTACACCGGCCTCGTGCTGTGGCCGCCACGTCGGCCACGAGCGCTCGCTGTCGCGGTCTTCTTCGTGAGCCACCCGGTCAACGAGCTGCCCGGCCTCGCGTTGATAGCCCTGCTCGCCGGCACGGCACTCGCGATGGTCGCCGGCGGCCTGTCCTCGGCGAGCGGCCTGATGGTGCTCGGGCTGGCCGCGCTGACGGCGGCCGGGCTGATCGAGGTCACCCGGCGCGGGCTCATGACTGCATCAGTGGTCGAACGGTCGCTCGACGAGGGCTTCGGCCGCGGCTGGCGATCGCTGACCGGGATCGCCAGCGGCTCACGCTGGCCTCGCCTGGGCGGTGCTTTGCTCGCGCCCCTGCCGTTGCGGCCGCTGGGCGTGCAGCGGATCGGGAACGTCAGCTACGGCGAGGCAGGCCGGCGCAACCGGCTCGACGTCTACCGCCGCCGCGGGCAGGCCGCAGGCGCCGGGCCGGTGTTCGTCCACTTTCACGGCGGCCACTTCCAGATCGGCGGCAAGAGCCGGGAGGCGCGGGCCCTGCTGTACAGGCTCGCCCGCCAGGGCTGGGTATGCGTCAGCGCCACCTACCGACTCGGTCAGGCCGGACGGTTTCCTAACGCGCTGATCGACGCCAAGCAGGTGATCAGCTGGGTACGCTCACACGCCGCCGAGTACGGAGCTGACCCCTCCACACTGATCGTGGCCGGAAGCTCGGCGGGCGCCCACCTGGCATCGATGGCCGCCCTCACGCCTAACAACCCGGCGTTCCAGCCCGCGTTCGAGGACGCGGACACCACGGTAACCGCAGCCGTCTGCCTGTACGGCTACTACGGTGACCTCGAAGCCGGAGGAACGCTGGCATCCTCGCCGGAGGCCCACGTCAGCTGCGGTGCACCACCGTTTCTCATCGCGCACGGCAATAAGGACCCGCTCATCCCGATAGCCCACGCCGACAATTTCGTGCAGCGCCTGCGCGGCTGCTCGGCCAGCCCGGTCATCTACCTCCGGCTACCTGGCGCCGGGCACTCCTTCGATCTTTTCCGCTCCCCGCGCTTCGCGGCGGTCATCGACGGAATTCAGGCCTTCGCCGCCTGGGCGCGCGCCAACCAGGACAAGAACTCCACGGCGGCGCGCTCCGCCGTCAGGAAACCCAGGTAGCCCCATCGTTTACCTGGCTCAGGTGGTGCTCGCGGGCAATCAGCCCGGCTCGGGTGAGGCAGTGGGAGCCGGCGGCCTACTGCTTGACCAGCGTGCCGACGGTGACGTGCGGCCAGTGGATGCCGTTGAAGTCGAGCATCACCAGCTGCGTGTACTGCAGCTGGTGCTTGTCCGGCTGGCCGCCGGTGCCGGCGATCGTCTCGATCCAGAACGTCGCCTGGACCGTCGTAGCCTTGGCGTTGCCGCCGGGCGGGTTGCCGCTGGTGGACAGGAACGCCGTGTTGGCGGTGCCGCCGCCGGCGTTGATGGAGCTGTGATCGGTCGCCACGTGCAGGAATGTCCGGCTCTTCATGGTGGTGCCCTGCAGCGAGGCCTTGAGCGCGGCCTGCAGCACGCTGTTGGGGTTCTTGACGATGTCCTGCGTCACCCCGGGCGCCACGAAGCGGAACTGGGTCGCCTGGGACAGGTTCAGCTCGCTGAACGTCTGCGCCACCGTGTTGAAGTCGCCGTTCGCGGGCGCCGGGCTGCCGACGAAGAACGGCAGGATGTTGTTGTTCGGGATGGTCTGCGGACCTCCCGAGATCACCTGGGGGGCGCCCCCCTGGGCCAGGATGGTCGTGCCGTGCGGGATCGACGCCATCCGGACCACCGAGGCCGGTTCCTGGGGATCGGTCGTCTGGGGTACCGAGGCCCAGATGCCCGGCTCGATGTGCAGGCCCGCGCCGGTGCTCGCCTCGCTGATCTGCTGCATGTAGGTCAGGCCGAACATGTTGATGTCCGCCATCGCCAGCCCGCGGTTGGGGATCGGCCCGTTGATCCGGGTGAACACCAGCGTCTCGTTAGTCATGTTCAGCTCGAGAAAGCGGTCCTGCTGGTCGGCCGGGTGGTGCGGCCTCCAGATGGCGTTGAAGCCATGGCCCTTCCACGTGCCCAGCAGACCTGCCAGGGCCCCGAGCGGATCGGGTCCGGCCGCGAGCGCCTCGATACGCTCCGTCGGCTCTACCTCAGGAGTGGCGAGCCCCGCGAACGCGAAGTCCGGGTCTGTCTGCGTAACTGCCGTCATGATGAATTCCTCCAGGATCAATAGCCACTGAGTCGGAGACATACTGCCGCATCCTTGATACACCCCAACCTCTGCTGAGGCAGGAACACCACGACGGCGTAGCGACGAGCTGTTCAGCCCCCTTGATGACTGCTGGTGCGTCGAGGTCGGCGGCCATCTGCGCGGAGCGGTTAGCCATCGCCATGAACATGGCGTCGCCGCGATCGGTGCGCCCGACCATCATGGACGCGAAGACCGCCATGAGCAGGCTGCCGTAGCTCGATCGCACGTAGTCGCGCCAGCAGTGGTCGAACGGGTAGTTGTCGACGCCGTAGTCCTCGACCAGCGCCCGGTGGTAGCGGATGAGGAGGTCGCGTTCACACGAGCGGCGGCGCTCGGGCCCGAACGCGCTGCCGAGGAAGTAGGCGACGTCGCTGGGACCGACGCCCAGCTGCACGGTCTGCCAGTCGACGACGGTCAGCGGACGGCTCGCGCCGCTGGTGGCGAACAGCATGTTGTCGAGCCGGTAGTCGCTGTGCACCGGCGTGCGCAGCGGCGACCTGTTCGCGAGCAGCGCGGGCGCGAGTGCGGCGACCTGCGGGCCGGCCTCGAGCGTGACCGGGTCGAGCATGGCACGGTAGCGCTCGGCGAACGCCTCCCAGATGGTGCCGAGCATCGCGGCGATGCTCTCCATGGTGCCGCCGCGATCGAGCCAGGCGAGCTCGTGCAACGTCGGGTCGCCCCAGCGGGGCCCGTGCAGCCGGGCCGCCTCCTCGATGGCGAGACCGGCCTGCTGCACCGTGCAGCCGGCGATCTGGTCACCCTGCTCGGCCGGCGCTATGTCCTCCATGACCAGCACGACGTCGGCGGTGCCGGACCGGAGCTCGGCGAAGTGGCACTGCGGGCGGCTGATGTCGACGGTGTGCGCCAGGTCCCGGTAGAAGGCGACCTCGGTCTCGTAGGTGAGTGTCGCCACGCCTGCGGCCGCGCTCGCCTCGTCGCGCGACGAGAACTTGCACACGACCGTCGCCGGAGCCCGCGGCCGCGGTGTGGCCGTAGCTGAGCGCGTACCGCACGTTGGCACCGACCTGGCCGGTGCCGATCGACGACGCCTCGAACGAGGCGACCTTCGTGGTCGCGTCGATGGCGCCCGCATGCCGCAGCACGCGGGTGAGCCACTCAGGCGTCACGAGGTCCGGGTCGGCGACAAGAGGTGGCCTTGATGACATCGCGGTCATGATGGCAGTGTCCCCTCGACCGCCGTATCGGGGAAGAAGTGGTGGTGGCGGGCGCCGGTGATCTCGTAGATGGCGGTGCCCCGCCGTCCGTCGCCCGTACTCACCCGCATCAGGTTGAGCCCCCCGCGATGGAACGGCTCGTAGGGGCGGGCGAAGGTGCCCTGCGCGTCGACCTCGATGACTCGCCGGTCGGCCAGGGTGAACGTGGCCGACGCGATGAGGCCGGCGATATCGTCGCCGTGCTCACCGTAGGGAGCTGGCTGGTGATCGGCTTCCGGTCCAGGAGGCGTCGTAGCGGAAGTCGATGACGGGAACCGGCTCGGACATGTCGGCGCCGGCCCAGCAGCCGTCGCGGTACACGATCGCGCCGTTCGGGAGCTCCCAGTGCCAGACGCCGAGGAACCCGTCGTCGAGCTGGATCTGCCACCACAGCCACAGCGGGCAGCGCCCGTGGTCCCGGACGCCCCATGAGTGGTCGCGCTGGCCGATCCAGCCGTCGACCTCATAGCCCGTGCCGTCGACCGTGTAGGTGCCGGTGTAGGTGCCGGACTGGAAGATGTGGGACTGATCCCACACCAGCTCGTGGCCGGCCCGCATGGTGCCCCGGCGCAGCCCGTAGGGCTGGGTCCGGGCCCGCCAGGTCAGGTCCAGGCCGATGCCCCCATCCGCTGGCTCGGCCCAGAGCCGCACCTCCTGCATCGGTTTCACGACGTCGACACGAGCGCCGGGAACCACGGTCGTGTGGGGGTCGCCCTCGTAAGGGCGGCCTTTCACGCCGATCATCGGCCGGCCTGCGACCCGCCCCATCTGCAGCGAGTCCATGCGCTCCTGGGCGGGGTAGTGAGCCATCGTGAAGAAGATGGCGTCGCCGTCACCCGACGGGTCGTGAAGCTCGTAGAAGTAGCTTTCACGCCAATGATGGTGGTGCACGGCGACGCTCGGAAGGAGCTCGGGGATCTGATGAACGAAGTACTCGTCCATCGCCGTCGGTCTCGCCACGAAGGACCTCCTCGGTCGGAGAAGCCGGGACGGTGCGGGCCGCGCGCGTCAAAACGCGTCCCCGCCGCGCACTATAACCAGCATCGCCCGCATCGGGTCCGGGACCCG
>CAWIUF010000042.1:0-88205 GCA_963839095.1 uncultured Actinomycetota bacterium
GGCTGGCCGGATTATGGAAGTTGGTCATGCCGGATAACTGAGTGGCATTCCAGGAGTTCTGCTCCTGACCGGAAGTAGCCAGAGGCTGGAGTGCCGGGCTGCGCGTAAGCGGGTAGGTAGAGAGGGGTGTCTTGGCCGATCTGGAAAGCCCCGGTGTCGGTCTCCGTGGACCAGTAAGGGCCCTGGATTCGGGAGCGGAAGCGCCACGGAGAACTCGACGATGCCGTGCGCGGTGACCTGCTCCGTGATCGCATCCGGTGTGTTGATCAGGGCCGTGACCGGGCGGTTCTCGGCGAGGTAGGTGCCCGTAAAGGTATGTATGCCTCGCTCGCTGGCGGCCTGGGCGAGGATGCGGAGCAGTTCGGTGGCCAGGCCGGCGTCGCGCCAGCCGGGGGCCACCGCGATGGCGACGTCCGCGGTGGCGTCCTGTCCGGCTGGCTCGTAGCGGGCGATCGCGATGCCGCGCTGGCTGGCTGGTTCGACGGCGACGAGCGCGAACCGGCTTGTGTAGTCGACGTTCGTGAGGAAATTCAGCAGCCCGGGCGTGACCCGCGGATGGCCGCCGAGGTACCGGAGGCGGATAGTGTCAGCATCGGCGGACCGGATCGCTTCGGCCAACGCGGGCGCGTCACTGGGATGGATGGGGCGGATGAGGACACTGCGCCCATCGCGTAGCGTGATCATCTGCTGATACTCCTCCGGGTAGCCGGCTGGCAGGTCCGTGGCCTGCCGCGCTGGGCGCCCAGCGCGGGAATGAGCGCTCTGGCCCTCGTGGTCCTCCATAACGTCAGGCTGCCACGCTGCTTAGCGTCCCGAAACGGCTGCTTTTGGTGAGGAGCTCGTCGGCGGCGGTCGATCGCCGGTAGGGGCGTGCAAGACCCCAGCGCTGTCCGGACCGGTCGGGGCGGCCGGAGGTGCCCCGGCGGCGGCAAGGCTCTCCCGCGCTGCGGCGACGACCGCGTCGGCGGTGAGGCCGAATTGCTCGTACAACACGGTGTAGGCCGCGCTGGCGCCGAAGTGATCCAGGCCGACGACCCGGCCGGCGTCGCCGACGAACTCCCGCCAGCCCATGGGGACGCCGGCCTCGACGCTTACCCGGGCGCGCACCGTGGGCGGCAGCACCTGCTCGCGGTAGGCCCGGTCCTGGGCCGCGAACCACTCCCAGCACGGCAGCGACACCACCCTCGTCGGGACGCCATCGGCCTCCAGCGACTCTCGGGCGGCGACAGCGATCTGCACCTCGGAGCCGGTGCCCATCAGGATGACTTCGGGGATGCCGCCGGAGGCCTCAGCCAGGGTGTACCCGCCCCTGGCGGTGCCCTCGGCTGACGCGAACTCGGTGCGGTCGAAGACGGGCAGGTTCTGGCGGGACAGCGAGAGACCGGCCGGGCGGTCGTTGTGCTCGAGGATGGTGCGCCACGCCACCGCGGTCTCGTTGGCGTCGGCCGGGCGGACGAAGTCCAGGCCGGGGATGGCCCGCAGGGCCGCATAGTGCTCGATCGGCTGGTGGGTGGGGCCGTCCTCGCCCAGCCCGATGGAGTCGTGGGTCCACACGTACGTGACCGGGAGCTGCATGAGTGCGGCCAGCCGGACCGCGCCGCGCATGTAGTCGGAGAAGGTGAGGAACGTGCCGCCGTAGACGCGGGTCCCGCCGTGCAGTGCGATGCCGTTCATGATGGCGCCCATGGCGTGCTCGCGGACACCGAAGTGGAGTGTGCGCCCGTACGGGCCACCTGACCACATCTTGGTCTGCCGGTCCGCGGGCAGGAATGAGGCCGCCCCCTTGACCGCGGTGTTGTTACTCTCCGCCAGGTCAGCCGAGCCGCCCCACAGCTCTGGCAGGACCGGGTACAGGGCGGCGAGGATCTCGCCAGAGGCTTTCCGGGTGGCCACGCCCTTCGGATCGGCGTCCCAGGCCGGCAGGGTGTCCGCCCAGCCCTCCGGCAGCGTGCGGGTGGACAGCCGCTCCAGCAGCGCGCCGCCGTCAGGGTGAGCGGCCCGCCACGCGTCGAAGCGGTGCTGCCAGCTGGCGTGCACCTGCTTGCCCCGGACGGCGACCCGGCGGGCGTGCTCGAGCACCTCCGGGGCGACCTCAAAGGTCCTGCCGGGGTCGAAGCCGAGAATCTCCTTAGTCACCCGGACCTCGTCTTCGCCCAGCGCCGACCCGTGGGCGGCGCCGGTGTTCTGCTTGTTCGGCGCGGGCCAGCCGATGATCGTCCGCAGCACGATCAGCGATGGGCGGCCGGTCTCGGCCCAGGCGGCGGCCAGCGCGCGGTCGACCGCCGCCAGGTCCTCACCGTCGTTGACGTGCTGCACGTGCCAGCCGTAGGCCTCATACCGCATGCCGACGTTCTCAGTGAACGCGATGTCGGTGTCGTCCTCGATCGAGATCCGGTTGGCATCGTAGACCAGGACCAGGTTCCCCAGCTCCTGGGTACCGGCCAGTGACGACGCCTCGCCGCTGACACCCTCCTCGAGGTCGCCGTCCGAGGCGAATGCCCAGATCGTGTGGTCGAACACGCTCTCGCCCTTCGGGGCGCCGGGGTCCAGCAAGCCGCGCTCGCGACGTGCGGCCATCGCCATACCGACGGCGTTGCCGACGCCCTGGCCCAGCGGGCCGGTTGTCGTTTCGACGCCCGGCGTGTGGTTGACCTCGGGATGGCCCGGCGTCCGGGATCCCCAGGTGCGCAGCGCCTCCAGATCGGAGAGTTCCAGGCCATAGCCGGAGAGGAAGAGCTGGATGTACAGGGTGAGGCTCGAGTGCCCCATCGACAAGACGAAACGGTCACGGCCGGCCCAGTTCGAATCCGTGGGGTCGTGACGCAGCCACTTCTGGAACAGCAGGTAGGCCGTGGGCCCCATACTCATCGCGGTGCCGGGGTGGCCGTTGCCGGCCTTCTGCACCGCGTCCATCGCCAGCACGCGCACGGTGTCGATCGCACGGCGATCGAGCTCGCCCATCCCCTCAGGCAACGTGGGGCGCGGCTGGGCAGGGTTGCCGGTGGGCGCATCGCTCGCGGCCTGGGCCGGTGCCTCGGGGCGGGTGCTCCTCGTCCCCGTGTCCGGGTCTGTTTCGTTGGCGGTCATCGGTTGCGGTGCTCCCTTGGTTATGGCGTGGACGCTTCCGCCGCCCGGCCGGATCCGGCCGGCGGCCTGGCGGTGGCGTCAGGCGAGAGGGGTGTCGTCCAGTGCCTTCGCGAGGTCGCCGGGGGTGTCGTAGATGGCGATGGCGCCAGCCTGGCGGAGTTCGTCGTCCCCGAAGCCGCCGGAGCGGACGACGATCGCCGGCATCCCGGCTTTTTTCGCCGCCTCGACGTCCCACACCGAGTCGCCGATCATCACGCTCGTGGCGTCAGGCGGCGCGCCCAGCTTTTTCAGCGCCACCTGCAGAAGGTCCGGGGCCGGCTTGGACGCCTCGACATCGGCGCTGCTCGTCCAGCCGTCGACGATACCGCGGGCGTCCAGCTTGTCCAGGAAGACGTCCACGTGCCGCTGCTGACCGGAGCTGGCCAGCACAAGCCGGTGACCACGTTCCCTGATGGCGACGAGCAGGTCGCGGGCACCGGGCAACGGCGCCATCTCCTCGAGCAGCGCGTCGACCTCCTTACCCTGCTGCTCCCGAGCCTGATCGCCTACCCGGCGCTCCAGATCCTCACCTCCAGCAGCCGTGAGTACCTGGTCCCCGCCCATGCCAATCAGCCGGTGCAGCCGCCACACCGGATGGATCTCGCCCACCGTGCGCAATGCCCGGTACCAGGCGAGCGCATGCTGGTAGTTGGAATCGATGAGCGTCCCGTCAATGTCGAGGACGGCGATAGTGGAGTAAGTCACGGGCCGGCCGCTACCCGCCATCCCCGTGCCCAACCGCACAGTCTCAAAGCTCTTATGACTCGTCCATGATCACGTGCCTGATCACCCAGGGGCGGTCGGTGGCAACCCGCTCGGCCATGCTTCGACGGTCCGGGTTCACTGGCCTAGGCTCCCTAGCCGTATCGGTCATCTTGACTCTCGTCTTGCTGGCCATTTTTCATGTGTTCTGAGCCGGCCATGAAGTTCGCCAGGCCATGGGTGAACTCGCCAAGGGCCTCGGCGGACCCCTCCGGGCTCAGGGGAGGAGGATCGCGAGATGCGGGTGCTGATCGTCGCCCCCGGATCACGGAGGGACGTCGCGCTGTACAAAGGGCTAGGCACGTTTGGTGGCTCATGACGGTTCTGAGGGGCTCTCGCCGGATGGCTGGCTGCCGGACCGGATCTCGGTCGGGGTGCTGACCAGGGCGTTCCCGCCGGAGCTGGTCGATGAGGTCATCGAGGTGACCGGGACGCGGGAGCAGCGGCGCCGGCTGTTGCCGGCCCGGCTGATGGTGTACTTCGTGCTGGCGTTGTGGCTGTTC
This sequence comes from uncultured Actinomycetota bacterium, assembly GCA_963839095.1. Lineage (GTDB taxonomy): Bacteria > Actinomycetota > Actinomycetes > Streptosporangiales > Streptosporangiaceae > Palsa-504. The sequence continues at coordinate 4,392 of CAWIUF010000042.1, forward strand.
CGGGGCCGGAACTGCGGGTACGGGCAGGTGATGGCCAAGCTGACCGACGGGCTGTATTGCCAGCGGCGGGGAGAGGACCTGCTGGCCGGGCGCCTGGACGCCGGGAGGGCTGGGTGGATGCGGGGAAGGCGGCCGCCAGTGGTGGCTGCCGAACATCTCCTCGCTGTCCCGCGGGACGCGGCAAGCTGGGTGCCGATCCGGTGCGGATGTTGTTCGAGCACGTGGCGGGGCCGACCGGGGCGGACGGGGCGCCGGGGGTGTTCTGCTGCGGGCTGCGGGTAGTGTCTCGATGGACGGGTCGGAGGTGTTCTGCCTGGTCACCGACCTGCTCGACGTGGAGGAGTACCCGGCGCTGGACCTGGCCTGCGCGTACCCCTTGCGCTGGGGCTGCGAGACAGTCATCGGCCACCGCAAGACCGACATGGGCGAGGGCCAGCCCGTCCTGCGCTCCGGCGACCCCGAGGGCGTCAGGCAGGAGATGTGGGCGCTGTTCGCCGTCTACCAGGCCATCAGCGGCTCACCGGGATCGCCGTGGACGCGGCGGGCATCCCCCCGGATCAGATCAGCTTCCCGCACGCCCTGGCCGCCGCGACGCCACTGTGGCGGCTTTCCCCCCTGAGCAGGCCGATCTCGCCTTCGCCACGTTCCTGGCCAAGATCCTCGATGCCCGCCTTCTTCACCCGCGACCGCCCGGCCGGGCCAGCCCGCGCAAGACCAAGAAGGCCGCGACTTCCCCGCCCGCAAGACCAGGTGAGCCCAGCGTCACCAAAGTCACCAGCACAATCGGGTTCCACCTGCTCCGCCCCTGGCAGCTCACCTGAAAGCAACGCCATCCGGACATGACGGATGGGAGCCTTCCGGTGCGATGATTTTCCTGGCGGCCGCCGGTCTTACCGGCATGACTATGACGACGAGAGTCAGAGCGTGTCGATACCGGTGGCCGATCAGGACCGGGCACTGGCGTTTTACACCGAGGTGCTCGGCTGCGAGCTGCGCACCGACATCGAGGTGTGGCCCGGGGCCAGGCTGGTGGAAGTGGTGCTCCCCGGGTCGAGCGCGGCCTGGTGCTACTGCCCCCGGACAGCGAAATCCGATGGCCGTACGGCTGGGCACGACCAACGCCGAGACCGCCTACACGCGGCTTCGCCAGGCGGGCGCGAGGCTGCACAACGACGAGATCGTGCACATCGACGGCTCCCCGCCGATGTTCTTTTTCGCCGACCCGGACGGCAACGGGCTCGTATATCTAGAGGAAGAACCCGGCGGGGCCAGCGGCAACTGATGCCGGCATCCGAACTGGGCCGTGAGCCAGTGGTCACGGCCCTGGAAGTGACCGGGCGGACCGACGACCGCATTCCGGCACATCGCCACCTCTTCCCGGTGCCTGTCGAACCGTGACCAGCGGCCAGGCGTCCACGCGCGGGCAACCCGGAGCAGGCCCGGCGAGCCTGCCGTCAGGCACATCACCCCGCAGAATCGAGTTCTACCTGCTCTGCCCCTGGCAGCTCACCTAAAGCAACGCCATTGCCCGCTGAGGCCGGGCCTAGCCTGCTGTCACGGAATGGCCTGCGCGGTTCCTGCCCTCGGGTCCCCGGAGGCCGGATCGAAGGCAAGGAAGTGCTCCCGTACTCGCGCAGGTCCTGCATCCACATAGGCACGCACGCTCAGGCAGGTTTCGGTTGACGGCGTGCGGGGAGAGCCACCGCCTATCGCACCGGGCAGGCCGATTATCCGGCCCGCGCCGTCCAGCCCCGTGAGTAACGCGGTACCAAGGAGCCAATCCAGGTGTTTTTCTTCTTCTCCAGCCGTCTTGGCTGCCTAGGCTCCCTAGCCGTATCGGTCATCTTGACTCTCGTCTTGCTGGCCATTTTTCATGTGTTCTGAGCCGGCCATGAAGTTCGCCAGGCCATAGGTGAACTCGCCAAGGGCCTCGGCGGACCCCTCCGGGCTCAGGGGAGGAGGATCGCGAGATGCGGGTGCTGATCGTCGCCCCCGGATCACGGGGGGACGTCGCGCCGTTCACCGGGCTAGGCAGCGCGCTGCGGAACGCCGGTCACGATGTGACGATTGCGGGCTATGCGATGTTCGGTGGCCTGGTGACCGCCTCTGGGCTGGGATTCTGGCCGCTTGCCGGTGACGCCAGGCTGCTGAACGCGGCTCGCTGGCGGCAGCGGGGCAAAGGCCCGGTCGGCGGGGCCCGGCTGATCCGGCTGGTCGCTGATCACATCAGGGAGCTCCACGCCGGGATGCTTGCGGCTGCGCGGCAGGAAGCTGACGTGCTGCTCCTTTCCGGGATCAGCTATGCGGGCGGGTTCCACATCGGGATCGCGCTCGGCCTGCCCAGCATCGGCCTGATCCTGCAGCCGGTCTACCCGACCAGGAACTTTCCGCCATCAATCATGACCGCCCGTAACCTGGGCCGGATTGGCAACCTGGCCGCTGGCCAGGTCCTGGCATGCCTGGGCGTTCCGGCCCTGGCGCGGCCAGTCCAGGAACTCCGTGCCGAGCTGGGCCTGTCACGTGTCAGCAGCCGGCAGGCGATCATCGGGCTCATGCGCGCCGAGCGCTGGCCGGTCTTCCACGGCTTCAGCCCATCGGTCATCTCGCGTCCGGCAGACTGGCCGCCTGGACTCGAGGTGACCGGTTACTGGTGGCCGGACAGCCCGCAGCCGTGGACGCCACCCCCGGAGCTAGCGGATTTCCTGGCCGCGGGACCGCCACCAGTCTTTGTCGGCCTGGGCAGTATGGCCCCCGGGTACGCCACCCGGCTCAGCGCCCTGATCGCCGAGGCCGCCAGGCAGGCCGGGACCAGGATCGTGATCCAGGCGGGGTGGGCCGGCCTGACGCGCCCCGATGAACCGCCGGGCCGGTCAATCCTGATCGGTGACACGCCGCATGACTGGCTCTTCCCGAGAATGGCCGCCATCGTGCACCACGCCGGCGCTGGCACCACGGCGGCAGGACTGCGCGCCGGCGTTCCCGCCATCACCGTCCCGATGAACGGCGATCAGCCATTCTGGGCCGCCCGGGTCACCGCCCTCGGGATCGGGCCCCCGCCGATCCCGCTTCGGCGGCTCACCGCTCCCGCCCTCGCCGCCGCACTTCGCGACGCTACTACCCACCCGTCCTACCTGAACCGAGCGCGCGATCTCGCTGCCCGGATCGCCGGCGAGGACGGCACCATCCCCGTGGTCGAGGCACTCAGCCGCCTGCCCAGCTGACTAAGCCGCCAGCGGCCGCCCCGAACGGCATGCCTCCCCCGGCGGGGCAGGTCAGCCGCCCGGCGGCGAAGTTCAGAACGCAGCTCGGCCAAACTCATCCCCGCGGCCCGCAGGCCGGCCTTGATATCGCCGGTGACGCTGGGTCCCCGCTGTCTCGTGACCGGCACCCGGCTGGCCCAGATTCCAGCCCGGGTTACTGATCCTGTCTCCTGCGGATCCAGCAAGACGGGTCGCAGGGCGCAAGCAAGCCCGGCCAGCCAGAGGCGCGGTCGCCAGGGCCGTTGCGACCGTCAGCTCACGTACGCAGATTTAGCCAATCTGCCGCCGCGTTCCCATCGCACTACGGGTCAGCTGTGGCGTGGGCACCCACCCACCCTTTTCCAGAAGAGGCAGCAGGCGTTTTAGCGGCGGCCCGGCCATCGTTGGTCCGCTGCCGCGCGGCGCAGGTCCGTGAACTTGCGCACCAGGTCCTTGATGCTGCCGATGAACGTATGGGGGAGTCCAGGATCTCCTCGACGGTCAGCTCAACGCCGGTCTGCTCGCGGATGCCGTCGGCGCGGCGGCGTGCCGCGGCGCGCGGGTCGCTGGTGACGACCGCCGGGCCGCCGGTGGGGTAGGTGTTGAGTTCCAGTTCGCCGAAGCGGTCGCCGGCGGCCTCGCAGATTCCAGCTGATCTTCTCCTCGGTTGCCGCGGCCGTCAGGCCCCGGGCGTCGAGGCGGGGATGGTCGCCTGGGATCAGCCGCGGTGCCAGGCCGATGATCTGGGCTTGCTGCGCGGCCAGGGTCAGCAGGCGCTTGCCGCCGCCGCCCAGGAACAGGGGCGGGTGCGGGCGCTGCGCCGGCTTGGGTACGCCGTCGTGGCCGGTGACGGTGTAATGCTCGCCGGTGAAGGTGAACGGCCCGTCGGCGAAGCAGCCCTTGACGATCGTGATCGCCTCGGTCAGGCGCCTGATCCGGACACCGACCGGCTCGAAGGGAAGGCCGATGGCGTCGTGCCGGGTTTGTTCCAGCCGGGGCCCGAGGCCGATCTCCAGGCGGCCGCGCGCGACGATAGCCCGCAGCACCTGGACCGGCTGGCGGTTCTTGGTGATGCTCTCCATCGCCGGCAGCGAAGGATCAGCCGGCCACCGGGTCGATCGGGGTGATCGGTCCCAGCCGCTGCTCGATCGCCTCGGCCACGGCCAGGCAGCGCAGGTCGGTGTACCTGGCCCCCATAACCTGCACGCCGACCGGCAGCCCGTCGGCCATCCCGCCCGGCACCACCGCGGCCGGGGTGCCGAACAGGTTGGCCGGAAGAACGGGACGCATCAGCTCCAGGGTCGCGATCGCGCCGTCCATGCTGGCGATGTCGAAGTCCAGCGGGAATGCGGGCTGGGTCCAGACCGGGCACAGCAGCACGGGGTACTGCTGGTACCACAGGTTCCAGTGGCGGAACAGCCCGTGCCGGGCGGTGTGTGCCGTCGCCCAGGCCTCGAGATCCACCGCGGGCAGGTGGCCCAGGGTGTAGCGCAGGAACTCGCGGCCGCCCGCGCCCATGAGCTGGTCGAGCACCGGCTTCATGACCCGCAGGTCCACGGACAGGAGCGTGCCCCACAGCTCGATCGCCTGCTCGTAGCCGGGCGGCTCGGCCTCGGTGACCTTGTAGCCAGCATCCGACAGGGCGTCGGCGGCCCGCCGCACGGCCGCGGCGATCTCCGGGTGGGTGCTGCCGCCGGGCGGTTTCGGCAGCACCGCGACAGCCGGACGTTCGCCGGGCTCGAGGTCGGTGAAGACCGCGGGGACGCTCAGCGGGTCGCGCGGGTGCTGGCCCGCGATCGCGGTGAAGCCGGCCCGGACGTCGGCGACCCGCCGGGCCAGCACGCCTTCGACCGCCATGAGCTGGAAGGAGATGTTCATCTCCTGCGGCGGGATCACGGTCGCGGCGGGCACCGCCCCGGCCGAGGGCTTGATCGAGGCGATGCCGCAGCAGTGCGCCGGGTTGCGCAGGGATCCGCCCAGGTCGTTGCCCAGGCCGAGCGGGCTCATCCCGGTGGCTAGGGCGGCGGCCTCGCCGCCGCTCGACCCGCCCGGGGTGCGCTGCGGGTTCCACGGATTGCGGGTCAGGCCGTGCAGGGACGAGTCGGTGTGCACCCGCAGGCCGAAGTCCGGCAGGTTGGTCCGCCCCAGCGGGATCGCGCCGGCCGCCCGCAGCCGTTCCACCTGCGGGGCATCCTCCGAGGCGATCGCCTCGGCCAGCGCCGGGATGGCCTGCGTGGTCGGCGTGCCCGCCAGGTCGATGTTCTCCTTGACCGTGCACGGCACGCCGTGCAGCGGGCCGAGCGCGGCGCCGTCGGCCACCGCCCGGTCGGCCGCGTCGGCGGCCGCGAGCGCCTCGTCCGGCAGCAGGCGGACGATGGCGTTGAGCGCCGGGTTGACCGCCTCGATGCGGTCCAGGTGGGCCTGGACGACCTCCCGGCTGCTGACCTCGCGGTCGCGGATCAGCGCCGCCAGCTCGACAGCGCCCTTACGCCACAGTTCGCTCACGTTTCGCCCCTCCCGGTCGAGAACCAGGCCACCGTAAGCCATCCGGTGGATCATGGTAAAGGGGAAAATCCGCCGGATCCTGAACCTGGAGCGTGCTCGTGGACTACGCCGACGCCGAGGCCGTCTTCTTCGTGTCCCGCCCGGAGGGCACGCCGCTGCCCGCCGCCGTCACCGAGGGCAGTCCCGCCCGGCAGCTGCGCGACGCCTGCGAGCCGGTGGCCATGCACGCGGTGTGGAGCCGGGCGGTGCACGAGCGGCTGGCCCGGCTCGGCCTGGACTTCCTCAGCGGCTACGTCGGCCCCCGGGCCGCCTCCCTCGGGGACCCGGCCGGAGCGGTCGTCGCCGCCACGTTCGCCTGGTTCGAACCCGGCATGATGATCGCGACGTGGGAAGCCGCCCGGGCCGCCGCGACACCTGCGCAGATGGCCCAGGCCCGCGACGAGTCCACGGTCGCCAGCTTGCGGGCGGCCCTGGGCGGCGAGGACCCGGGCGAGGTGGCGGTCCTGCTCGCCGACGCGGCGCAGGCCGCCGACGGCATGGGCCGCCCGCTGTTCAGCGGGCGGCGGGCCGACGGCCGCCCGGCTGACCCGGTGCACCTCCTGTGGTGGGCCTGCGGCCTGGTCCGCGAGCACCGCGGCGACAGCCACGTGGCCGCGGTCGCCGCGGCCGGCCTGAACCCGGTCGAGGCGAACATCGTGACCGAGCTGTGGGTCGGGATGCCGCTGCTGTCCTACACCGCCACCCGCGGCTGGTCACCCGAGGCGATGCAGCGAGCGGTCGAGAGCCTTGAGCTCTGCGGCTGGCTCCGCGACGGCGCCCTCACCGACGCCGGGCTCGCCGCCCGGCTCGAGATCGAGCAGCACACCGACGCTCAGGAGCAGGCGATCGTCGCCGCCCTCGGCGGCCGGTTCGACGAGGTCTGCGAGCGGCTGAACCACTGGGGCCAGCTGTGCATCGAGGCCAGCGCGTTCCCGCCCGACATCCTCAAGCGCGCCGCCGGCTGATCACCGGGCCGGGCGGCCGGTCACGGCCGGTTCTCCTGCTCGATGATCCGGATGATCTCGGCTGACGACCTGACCGCGCCGTGGCGGCGGCGGATCACGTCGGCGATCAGGCCGGTCCAGCCGGTCTGGTGCCAGGCGCCGAGCGCCGCCCCGTTGTCGCCGTGGAAGTACTCGCCGAAGACCAGGTTGTCCCGCCAGGCCGGGTCGTCCTGCAGCCGCTGGTTACCGCCGAAGCTGGGCCGGCGGCCGTCGGGACCGCGGGTGAACAGGGAGATGAGCCGGTCTTGCAGGTCGTCGGCCACCTTGTCCAGCGTGAGCTGGCGGCCGCTCCCGGTCGGGTACTCGATGGTGAAGTCGTCGCCGAAGAACCGGTGATAGCGCTCCAGGGCGCTGATGACCAGGTAGTTCAGCGGGAACCAGATAGGCCCGCGCCAGTTGGAGTTCCCGCCGAACATCGCCGTGGTGGACTCGGCGGGCTCGTAGTCGATGCTGGCCGTGACGCCCGCCACCTCGATCTGGTACGGGTGGTCGCGGTGATAGGCGGACAGCGCCCGCAGGCCGTACGGCGACAGGAACTCGTCCTCGTCGAACAGCCGGGCCATGAGCCGCCGCAGCCGGTCCTGGGCGGCCAGGCTGAGCAGGAGCTTCTGCTGGCCCTCGGCGCCGCGCAGCATGCCCTGCTGCCGCAGCGCGCCCGGGTCGGCCAGGCCCTTGCGGTCCAGCTGCCCGGCGAACCGCTTGCCCACCACCAGTGCCCGCCGCAGGTCGTCCTGGTCTACCACCGCGGCGGCCAGCGCCGGGATCATGGCGACCATCGAGCGGACCCGCACCGGCACCGCGGTGCCGTCCGGCAGCACGAGCCGGTCGTAGAACAGGCCGTCCGCCTCGTCCCACAGGCCCTGGCTGGTGAACGCGTCGCGGATGGCGGCGATGTGCTCGAGGAACTTCATCACCAGATCGGTGGCGGGCCGCTGCCGGGACTGGCTGAGGGTGACGGCGATGCCGCACAGGGCCATCGCGTAGAAGCCCATCCAGCCGGTGGCGTCGGACTGCTCGAGCAGGACCCCGGGCGGCAGGTGCGAGCGGTCGAGCGGCCCGATGTTGTCCAGGCCCAGGAAACCGCCCTCGAACGCGTTGTTGCCCCCCGCGTCCTCCCGGTTGACCCACCAGGTGAAGTTGACCAGCAGCTTGTCGAAGACCCGGGACAGGAACTCGACGTCGCGCCCCTCGTCGACGGCGAAGACCTCCAGCGCGGCCCAGGCCTGCACCGGCGGGTTCACGTCGGAGAAGTCCCACTCGTAGGCCGGCAGCGCCCCGTTCGGGTGCTGGAACCACTCCCGGCACAGCAGGATCAGCTGGTACTTGGCGAACGCGGGATCCACGTGCGCCAGCGCCACGGTGTGGAAGGCCAGGTCCCAGGCGGCGAACCAGGGGTACTCCCACTTGTCCGGCATCGACATGATGTCGAAGGCGTCGAAGCCGCGCCAGCGGGCGTTGCGCTGGGTGTGGCGCTGCGGCGGCGGGGGCGGCTGCCCCGGGTCGCCGTCCAGCCAGCGGGCCACGTCGTAGTAGTACAGCTGCTTGCTCCACAGCAGCCCGGCGAACGCCTGCCGCATGACCAGCGCCTCGTCCGCGCTGGCCTCCCGGGGCGTGAGCTCGGCGTAGAACTCGTCCGCCTCGGCCCGGCGCGCCGCCAGCACCTGGCTGAACCCGGCGCCGAGGGCGGTGGCCGCCGGGGCGCCCGGGCCAGCGGGCCGCAGCCGCAGCCGCAGTTCGGCCGAGGCGCCGGGGGCCAGCGTGACCTGGTACCAGAAGGCGCACTTGGTTCCGGTCAGGTCCGGGTTGACCGTGGCCGCCCCGCCGGTCACGTGGTCGTTGATGCCGTCCTTCGGGTACGGCGTCAGCGGCGCCGACCCGAACAGCCGCGCGACGTTGGTCTCGTTCTCGCAGAACAACGCGGCCGGCCCGGCCCCGTCCGGGCCGTTCCCGGCGATAAGTTCAAGATCGGTACCGAACGGGTGGGCCATCCGCACCGCCGCCGGCCCGCTGGCGGTCATCGTCGGCCGGCCGCCCTGGTCGCCCCACGACCAGGTGTTGCGGAACCAGGCCGTGGGCAGCACGTGCAGGGTCTCGGTGTCCGGGCCCGCGTTCGTCACCGAGATGGCGATCAGCAGGTCATCGGGGCTGGCCTTGGCGTACGTCACCTCGGTGATCCAGTACCGGTCGCCGTCGAACGCCCCGGTGTCGAGTAGTTCGTACTCGGGCTGGTGCCGGTCCCGGGCCCGGTTGGTCTCGATGAGGTCCTGGTAGGGGAACGCGCCCTGCGGGTAGTGGTACCGCCACCGGTTCCAGGCGTGGCTGGGCAGGGCGTCCAGGTACCACCAGTACTCCTTGGCGTCCTCGCCGTGGTTGCCCTGCTCGCCGGTCAGCCCGAAGATCCGCTCCTTCAGGATCGGGTCCCGCCCGTTCCACAGGGCCAGCCCCAGGCACAGCCGCTGCTCGATGTCGCAGAACCCGGCCAGCCCGTCCTCGCCCCACCGGTAGGCCCGCGACCGCGCGTGGTCGTGCGGGAAGAAGTCCCAGGCCTGCCCGTCCGGGCTGTAGTCCTCGCGGACCGTGCCCCACTGCCGCTCGCTGACGTACGGCCCCCACAGGTACCAGTCGCTGGCCTGGCGCAGGCCGTCCTCTAGCCTGCCGAACCCCGCCACCCGGTCGCGCTCGGTGCTCACTGCGGTCCGCCTCCCTCGCCTCACCGGGAGAACTCGTCCCGCGTCGCCTCTGTCGCCGTACTGTAGCGAGCCGTACTGTAGCGGGTTGGCTAATCTCTGCCCTTGGAAGGCGGAGTCCGGTCCTCACGGGCCGTTCTTCGCGGCATTAATGTCCCGGTCATGCCGGGTACCGCACGACGGGCACGTCCACGCCCGGACCTTCAAGCCCAGCTCGGCCAGGACATACCCGCACGCCGAGCACATCTTCGACGACGGGAACCACCGGTCGATCACGATCACCCGCCGGCCGACCGGGCCGCCTTGTATTCCAGCATTTCCCGGAAGCTGCGCCACCCGCAGCCCGAGATCGCCTTGGCCACCTTGTGGTTGCGGACCATGTTCTTGACGGCGAGGTCTTCGAGGCGATCAGGTCGTGGCCGCGGATCAGTCGGGCGGAGGTCTTGTGGAGGAAATCGGTACGGGCGGCGCGGACCTTGCGGTGCGTCTGGGCGACTTCACGTTCTACCGCGGCGCCGCGCTGCCGATGGCGGCCGACCTGGCCGCGGCCCCCGACTCGGGCCCTGCCGCCGGACCGCCAGCACCTGCTCGGCCGCTTCCGGCTGACCCGGGTGGCCCGCAAGGTCGTCGGGGTGGGCAGCGTCGGCACCGAGTCGTGGATCGTGCTGCTGGAGGCGCAGGACGACCTCGACCCGCTGCTGCTGCAGGCCAAGCAGGCCACCCGCTCGGTGCTGGCCGGCTACGCGGGGGAGAGCGAGTACGACAACCAGGGGGAGCGGGTGGTGGCGGGCCAGCGGCTGATGCAGGCGGCCAGCGACATCTTCCTCGGCTGGCAGCGGATCACCGAACCGAACGGCCCGACGGATTACTACCTGCGCCAGCTGCGGGACTGGAAGTACTCCGCGCCGATCGAGCGGATGGCGGCCGCGGAGCTGTCGGATTACGGCGAGCTGTGCGCCTGGACCCTGGCCCGGGCCCACGCCCGGACCGGCGACCGGTTCGCGATCGCCGCCTACCTCGGCGGCTCCGCCAAGTTCGACCAGGCCATCGCCGGTTTCGCGGAGAGCTACGCCGACCAGACCGAACGCGACCACGCGGCACTGGCCGAGGCCGTCGCGTCCGGCCGGGCGCAGGCCGTCCCCGTCACCTGAACGTCAGTGCAGCAGGGTGGCGACCACGTTGATGACGAGCCCGAGCAGCACGGTGCCGAAAAGGTAGGAGAGCAGGGCGTGATGCAGGGTCATCCGCCTGATCGCCTTCGAGGTGATGTTGGTGTCCGCGACCTGGAAGGTCATCCCGACGGTGAGGGCGTAGTAGGCGAAGTCGATGTAGTTCGGCGGTTCCGCCTCGTTGAACTCGATGCCGCCGGCCGGCTCGGAATAGTAGGCGCGGGCATATCGCAGCGCGAACACCGTGTGCACCACCGTCCAGGACAGCACCACGCTGAGCAGGCCGAGCGCGATGAGGTAGGCCTTCGTTCCCCCGGTGGCCTGGCCCGCCTTGACTAGTGCGAAACCCACCGCGGCCAGCATGGCCGTGCCCGCGCCGACGATGACGAGGTCCGCGACGGGGGTGCTGGGATCCTCGCGCTTGGCCAGCCGGGCGGTGACGTCGGGGTCCAGCCCCTGCACCACGCCCCAGGTCCAGGTCTCGTAAATGACGACGGCGATGTCCCAGCCGAGCAGGATCGACGCCGAGAGCGGCGTGAGCAGCGAGGCCACCACCCCGGTGACGGCCCCGCCGGCCAGGGCCCACGTTACGCGCGTCGCGGCCGGGGACCTGCGCATGCGCCCGCTGACACTCGTGCTGCTGATGACATCACCCCGCCAGGACCAGGGAATCACCGTTCCGGATTAGCTAAGAAGATAATGGACGCGGAGAGACGATGACCTACCTGCCCTACACGTACACGAGTCCCTATGATCCCGCGCGGGAAGACGAGGGGCTGTTCGGCCCCGGGTCGGTGACCTGGCGGGTCATGAGCAGCCGGATCATGTGGGTGGCGGTCGTCCGCGCACTGTACCTGCAGGCCCTGCACCCGCGGGTGATACGCGGCACGCTGCAGAACGCCCCGGCCATTACCGAGCCGGTCGATGCCTGGGCCCGGCTGCGGCGGACCAGGAAGTTCCTCGAGACGCGCACCTTCGGCACCCGCGCCGAAGCCGCCCGGGCGGGACGCCTGGTGCGCACGGTCCACGACCCGCTCACCGGAACCGACCCTGACGGGACCCGGTACCGGGTGGACGACCCCGAGCTGCTGCTGTGGGTGCACTGCGGCGAGGTGGCCTCCTGCGCCGACATCGCCCGGCGCGCCCGGCTGCCGTTCTCCGCCGCCGACCTCGACGCCTTCGTGGCCGAGCAGCGCACCAGCGCGGAACTCATCGGCCTCGACCGCGCGGCGGCGCCCGCCTCGATGGCCGGCCTGGACGCGTACTACGAGCAGATAAGGCCGCGGCTGTACGCGTGCGACGAGGCCCGGCAGGCCCTGCGGCTGACCCTGCACCCGCCGGTGCCGGACGGCAACCGCCTGCTGAAGCTGGGGCTGCCGCCGGTGAGCGCCCTGGCTTTCTCGACCCTGCCGGGCTGGGCCCGCCGGATGTACGGCCGGCCGGACGGCCCGCTGAGCGACCTGGCGGCGACCGCCGGGATCCGTGCCACCCGCCTGGCCTTCGACCGGCAGCGGCTGTTCCTGGGCGCTATGGGAGCGATCCAGCGCGCCGAATCGGCCGGCGACGAGCCAGTGCGCTAGCCAGCGGCCCCGTGCAGTTGGCGGCCAGGTGCAGCAGCACCGGCGCGGCCAGGCTCCCCGAGCGTTCCCGCAGCAGCGACAGCAGCGCACCCGCCCCGGCGGTTCCGGCCACCACGCCGGTGACCGCCAGGATCCGGGCCCGCCGCCCTTCCGCGAGCCCGTTGACCGCCAGCGCCCCCGCCGTCGGGCGGATGTGCCACAGCCCGAATACCGCGCTGCCCACGGCGGTCGCCGCGGGCTCGGCCAGCACCCGGCGCAGCGCCGCCTGGAGCACCCCGCGGAACGCGATCTCCTCCCACGCGACGGTGCCGACCGGAATGCGCAGCAGCACCTGGTACGCGAGCTGACGCCCGTCCATCCCCGCGACCCGCTGGTCATCGAGCAGCGGCCGGATCGCCGGGACGAGCACGGCCGCCCCGTACGCCGCCACGACCGGGGCGGCCGCCGCCGATCCCAGCCTCAGCCCGGCCCCCAGCCGGTCCCGCCCCAGGCCGAGGTCCCCTGCCGTCAGCCCGCTGCCCGCTGCGGCTGCCACGGCCGCCGCCGCCGCGCACCCGTTGACCGCCGGATACCACCGCCGGTGCCACAGCTGGCGCCCAGCCACGTTGTTGTACCAGGTCAGCCCCGCGCAGGCGGCCGCGGCGAACGCCACGTGGGCGCGGCGGGACACGCCGCTATTCCCCGGCCCGGACGAGGCCGCTCTCGTAGGCGAAGACCACCGCCTGGGCGCGATCCCGCAACGCGAGCTTCATCAGCACCCGGCTGACGTGCGTCTTGACCGTCTGCTCGGCGACCACCAGGTGAGCCGCGATCTCCGCGTTGGACAGGCCGCGGGCCACCAGGGCCAGCACCTCGGTCTCGCGTTCGGTCAGGTCCTCGATGTTCTTGCGGCTGGCGGCCCGCGGCGCCCCCAGCCGGGCGAACTCCGCGATCAGCCGCCGGGTCACCCCCGGCGCCAGCAGCGCGTCTCCGGCCGCGACCACCCGCACCGCCTCGGCCAGCTCACCCGCCGAGGCGTCCTTGAGCAGGAAACCGCTGGCCCCGCAACGCAGTGCCTCGTACACGTAGTCGTCCAGGTCGAACGTGGTCAGGATCAGCACCCGCGGCGTGCCGTCGCCCGCCGCCATGATCGCCCGGGTGGCCTGCAGGCCGTCCATCACCGGCATGCGGACGTCCATCAGGATGACGTCGGGCCCCAGCTCACTGGCACGGGCGATGGCCTCCTGCCCGTTGACGGCCTCGCCGACCACCTCGATGTCGGGCTGCGCGTTGAGCAGGATGGAGAACCCCGACCGCACCATCCCCTGGTCGTCGGCCACCAGCACCCGGATCGTCACGCCGCCTCCTCAGGGGGGCTCACCGGCAGGACCGCGGCCACCCGGAATCCTCCGTCTTCGGCCAGGCCCGCGTCCAGGGTCCCGCCCAGCATCGTGGCCCGCTCCCGCATGCCGATGATGCCATGGCCGCCCCCGGCCGCCCGGACCCCGCTGGCGACCAGGGACGGAGTGGCCAGGGCCGGGACGGGGTCGTTGCGGACCTCGAGGGCCAGGCCGTCGGGACGGTACGCCACGTGCACCCGGACATGTGACCCCGGCGCATGCCGCATGGCGTTGCTCAGAGCCTCCTGCACGATGCGATACGCGGACAGGTCCACACCGTCGGGCAGCGGCGCCGGGTCCCCGCTGAAGGTGACGGTGGCCGACACCCCGCCGCTGCGGGCCGAGTCGAGCAGCGCGTCGAGATCGGCCAGGCCCGGCTGCGGCGCGGTGTCCTGCACGCCAGTGCGCAGCACGCCCAGCACGCGGCGCAGCTCGGTCAGCCCGGCCAGCGCGCTCGCGCGGATGTCAACGAAGCTCTCTACCAGTTCCGGCGGCGGATCGGCGGTCTTGTAGGGGGCCGCCTCCGCCTGGATCGCGATCACCGACATGTGGTGGGCGACCACATCATGCAGCTCCCGGGCGATCCGCTGGCGCTCTTCGAGCAGCGCGCGCTCGCCAGAGTGCCGGCGCTCCTGCTCCTCGAGCTGGCGCGCGCCGCTGCGGCGTACCCGGACCACGACGCCGAGCAGGATCGAGACCGCGGCCAGGAAGACGGCCGCGGCCGTCGTGCTCGGGTCGATGAACGTGGCCCCGAGCAGGGTGAGGGCCGCCGTGGCGGCCACGACCCGCGGGCGGCAGCGGACCGCGACCGCGTACAGGCACAGGCCGTAGACGAGCGCGCCGGCCACCGGGACGGGCGACCCGCCGAGCGAGCCCGGCGAGATCACCAGGCTGGTCCAGACGAGGGCCGCCGCAGAAACCGCCCACGCGCTGAGCGGGAACCGGGTACGCAGCACGAGCGGCGCGCACACCGCGAACGCGACCAGCACCAGCAGGCCGGCACTGTGGCGACCATGGTGGCTGGTGTTCTCGTTGGTCAGCGTCGAGTTGGTGATGGCGAAGCAGATCAATGCGATGATCACGTCGGCGACCTCAACCAGGTCGTACCGGCCGCGCCGCAGCCGCCGGTAACGCGGGGCCGGCGGGCTCGTGGTGTCGGTCACGAACGTCGCCCCGAACCTCCTCACCGCCTTCACGTCCATGCCTCAAGCGTAGGCGCGGCGACCCGGGAACCTCGTCCCCCGCGCGGCGTATCTGCGACCCCCTACCCCGGTAGGGGAAGGGCCGGCCCGGTAGCGGCCGCCGGCACCGTACAACGCACCCCGCGCCACCCCTGTCATACCAGCGATGCAGCCCGGCGAACCGGCTCGCCCGGCCGACGCCGGCTAGCCCCCCGCGTCCGTAGCTTCCTCACCAGAACGCGAACCACGCAGGAAGGACGCCACGATGAAACTTCGCTACCTGGCTGCCGCGCCGCTGGTCGCCGCCGCCATGTTCGGCACCACGGCCGCGGCCTGGCCGTCCAGCACCGCCGCCGTGCCCCCGCCGCCCCCCGCCCTGACCGCCAGCGCGCTGTCCGCCCGCTACGCGGCCGACGCGAAGGCGATCACCAGGGCCGAACGTACCGCCACCCGCGACGGCGACCGCCCGCTGGCTGCCGCGCTGACCCGCCTCCGTCCCCAGCAGGTCCTGTTCTTCAATCCGAACGGGCAGGGCGTCGCCGCCATGGTCATCGGCAACCTCGCCACCGCGAACCGGGTCGCCATCCTGGTCCCCGGCTCCGACACCACGCTGGCCACGTTCTTCTCCCGGGGCCCGGAGTCCCCGGGCGGCGGCGCCGAGGCCCTGGCCCGCGAGGCGCGCCAGCTCGACCCGGGGGAGAAGCTGGCCATCATCGCCTGGCTCGGCTACCCCACCCCGGCCCTGCTCAGCCCGTCGGTTATGACCTCGGGCGACGCCGGGCAAGGGGCCCAGGCGCTGCGGCCGCTGGTCACCGCGCTGGCGGGTCACGGCAACCAGGTCGCGCTGCTGTGCCACAGCTACGGCTCCGTGGTCTGCGGCCTGGCCGCGCCGCACCTGCCGGTCACCGACATCGCCGTGTTCGGCAGCCCCGGCATGGACGCCTCCTCGGTCGCCTCGCTCCGCACCCCGGCCCGCGTCTGGGCCGGCCGCGAGAGCGGCGACTCGATCAAGTACGTCCCGTACATCCACCTGCTCGGGCTCGGCTTCGGAGCCGACCCGATGTCGGACGGCTTCGGGGCTCACGTCTTCGCCACCGGTGACAGCGGCCACAGCGGCTACCTGGACCCCGGCTCGACCTCCCTGCGCAACCTCACCGAGATCGCGCTGGGCCACGCCGCGGCGGTGACCCGATGACCGCCCTGGCCCCCGTCCGCCGGTTCGCCCGCCACCTCGACGCCGCCACGCCTGCGCACCGCGACCGCGCCGTCGACGCGCTGCGCGCCCTGGCCATCGCGGGCGTCATCGGCGGCCACTGGCTGGTCACCGCCCTCGTGTCGAGCGGCAGCCACCACGGCACGGTGCTGAGCGACAACAGCCCGCTGGCCTCGATGCCGTGGCTGGCCCCGCTGTCCTGGATCTTCCAGACCCTCGCGGTCTTCTTCCTGGTCGGCGGTTACGCGGCGGCCCGCAGCTACCGGGGCGAGTACCTCCCGTGGCTGCGCAAGCGCCTGATCCGGCTCGCCCGCCCGGTTGCCGCCCTGGTCGCGGTGTGGGTCCCGGTCACCATCGGCATGATCGCGGCCGGCGTCTCGTCCGCGACCATCCACACCCTCCTGTTCCTGGTCATCAGCCCGCTGTGGTTCCTCGGCGTGTACGCGGGGCTGACCGCCCTGACGCCGCTCGTCCTGCGGCTGGTCCGGCGGTTCGGGGCGTCGGCGGCGATCTTCCCGGTCACCCTGGTCGCCGCCGTCGACCTGCTGCGCTTCGGCCTGCACGGTGCTGGCTACCACGGGCCCGCCTGGCTGGGCTGGATCAACCTCCCGGCCGGCTGGCTCGTCCCCTACCTGCTCGGCATCGCCTGGGCCCGCGGGTCGCTGGCAGGCCGCCGGATCCCCGCCCTGATGCTGGCCGGCGGCGCCGCCGCCACCGCCGCGCTGATCGCCTGGGCCGGCTACCCGGCCAGCATGGTCGGCGTCAACGGCGCCCACATCTCCAACCTGAACCCGCCCACCCTGGCCGCGGTCACCTTCGGCATCGCCCAGTGCGGCCTGGCCCTGCTGCTGCGCGAGCGGCTGGCGCGGTGGATGCGCCGTCCCGCTGGCCTGGGCGGCGGTCGCGCTGGTCAACCTGTCGGCGATGACCCTGTTCCTGTGGCACCAGACCGCGTTCGTCACGGTCAGTTCCCTCGGCCTGCTGGCAGGCCGGCTGCCGGGCCTGCTCACGGCCCCGACAGGCATCCTGTGGGTAGCCGAACGGCTGGCCTGGCTGCCGGTGTTCGCGATCGCCCTGACGGGCCTGTGGCTGGCGTTCCGCCGCGCCGAGCGCGGCTAGCCGGGACCCTAGGGCACGATGATGACGGGGACCGGCGAGTGGCGGGCCAGGCTGACGGGGACCGAGCCGACCACGCGGTGGCCGGCATGGGACGAGCTCCCCACCACGACCACGACGGTCTGCACCGGGGTGGGCCTCGTGCAGGCCGGCCGCCATCGCGACCAGCTCGTCGGAGATGATGCCCTGGAGCCGCTGGAACCCCCAGTCCACGTCGAGCCCGTGCAGCTGCCCGGCCGCCTGGTCGCGGAGCTCCGGCTCGAGTTCCTCCCATCCGGTTTCCATCTCGGCGATGGCGTCGGCTGACAGCATGACGGTGCTGGACAGGTGCGAGATCCAGACGACCTCGATGCGGCCGGCCCGGCCCTGGAGCAGCCGGACCGCGGCGTCGAGTGCGCGGGTCGCGGGCGGGGAGCCGTCATAGCCCACGACGATCTGCAGGAAGCCCTCGGATGGGGCGGCAGTGGTCACGGTGGCCAGCCTAGCCCTGGCCGTCACCAGGCGCCGTAAGCGGCGGCCGGGTCGCGCCGGGATCCCGGGCTCGGTGATGATGTGGGGATGCCTACCTTGGATCATCTCGTCACGTCCGGCACCTTCTCGCTCGACGGCGGCACCTGGGACGTCGATAACAACGTCTGGATCATCGGTGACGACGCCGAGTGCGTGGTGATCGACGCGCCGCACGATGCGGACGCGATCCTCGCCGCGGTCGGCTCGCGCCGGCTCACCGCCATCTTGTGCACCCACGCCCACGACAACCACGTCGATGCCGCTGCCGCCCTGGCCGACGCCACGCACGCGCCGGTCTGGCTGCACCCCGCCGACCGCGAGCTGTGGGACCGGACCTATCCCGACCGCGCCCCCGACCAGGACCTCGCTGACGGGCAGAAGATCACCGTGGCCGGCGCCGAGCTCGAGGTCCTGCACACGCCCGGCCATTCGCCCGGCGCCGTGTGCTTCCACCTGCCCGGCCAGGGCTGGCTGTTCAGCGGGGACACCCTGTTCGCGGGCGGCCCGGGCGCGACCGGGCGCTCGTTCTCCGATTTCGGCACGATCATCGACTCGATCCGCGGCCGGCTGCTCGTCCTCGACCCGGCCACCGTCGTCCACACCGGCCACGGGGACGACACCACCATCGGGGCCGAGCGTCCCCACCTCGACGAGTGGATCGCCCGCGGGCACTGAGGGGAACCCATGAGCGTCAGGCACTATCCCGCCCGGCCGATCGAGACCGAGCCGGGGGAGTCGCCGTGCACCGCGATCATCCCGCCCGACCCGGCCGGGTGGGACACGATCGCGGTGCACGAGTGGGAGCTGACCCGGCTCGAGTGGACCGACCGCCATCCGTTCGACGAGACCAACTACGTCCTGGAGGGCGTGCTGCACGTCGAGTCCGACGGCCAGGTCGTCGTCGCGGCGGCCGGCGATACGGTCACGGTCACGGCCGGCTCGACCGGGCGGTACTGGGCCCCGGAGTACGCCCGCATGCTCGCGATCTACGCGCCCAATCCCCAGGGCCTCCCGTCGGATGCCCGGGGCTACCGGCCTCTTTGACCTGGGCCGGCTCCTTACCCCGTCCGCGCCCTGACCCGGCCGGCCGTTGGGCCGGTCAGATACCGGTGACCGCGGCCAGCGGCACGACCACGGCCGCGGCCGCAACGGCGAGCGTGCATACGGCCAGCGCCAGCCCGTGGGCGGCCCGCCGGGCTGGCGGCGGCGGCTCGGCCAGCCGCCGGATGCGGACGGCTACGACGCCGCCGGTGGCGGGCAGCCAGGAAGCCGGCACCGCGGCGGCCGGGGGCGCCGCGCCCGCGGCCATGGCGAGCAGGGCGGTCAGCAGCGTGCGGCGCCCCTGCTCATTGCCGGGCTCGCGACCCGGCCTGCAGCCGGACGGGCGAGTGGCGGCATCGTCGGCGCGCATCTCGGCCAGCCGGGCCACCTCGGCGGCCCCGCGCGCGAAGAGCGGGACGAACGGGGCGACGGCCGCCAGCGCGCGGGTCACCGCGAGCAGCAGGTGGTGCGCCGGCCAGGTGCGCGCGCTCGTGCGCCAGCACGGCCGCGAGCTGCTCCGGGTCCAGGACGGCGAGCGCGCCGGTGGTGAGCACGATGACGGGCGGCCGGCCGGGCACGCAGTACACGGCGGGCCGGGCGGCGTCCAGCACGAACGCCTCGTCCGGGCCCCCGGCCCGGCGGCCGACGATGCGGGCGGCCTCGGCGTGCTCGCGGGTGCTGATACTGGCCCGGTGCAGGCTGCGGCCGTACCGGCAGCCGAGCACGATCAAGGTGATGCCGCCGGCGAAGGCCACGGCCGCCAGCCCGAGCTCGTAGGCGGCGCTGCGGTACACCGCGGGCGGGCAGACCCCGGTGGTCACCGACTCGCACACGGTCCGCGCGAACGACGGCCACCCGCCGGCGGCCGTCCGGGCCAGCAGCCCCAGCGCCGCCAGCGCCAGGGCGAGCACGCTGATGATCGCGGTCAGCCAGGCCGCGAGCCCGAGCCGCGGGCTGACCCCGTCCCGGGACAGGCGTCCCAGCGGCAGCGGCAGCGCCCACGCCAGGACGATGGCGATGCCGAAGACAGCGAGCGCGGGGATCATCCCGGCCGCCGGACCCGCAGCTTGCCCAGCGCCGACTTCTTGAGCACCGACCGCAGCGCCTCGGATTCCCCGCTGCCGATCTGCGCGACGAAATGGCTCAGCACCGCCTCGGCGTCCCCGCCGCCAGCCAGCGCCTCCCGCATCAGCCGGGCGCTGTACTCCTCCCGGCTGGCGGTCGCGGTATACCGGTACGCCTTGCCCTCCTTGACCCGGTCCAGCCAGCCCTTGCGGTGCAGGTTGTCCATGGTGCTCATGACGGTCGTGTACGCGATCGTCCGCTCGGCGGCCAGCTCGTCGAACAGCTCCCGCACGGTCACCGGGCGGTCGTGCTCCCACACCCGGTGCATGATCACCGCTTCCAGGTCACCGAACCCGTGCAACTCGCCTCCCGCGTTATCACCAGCCAGCATAGACAGCCCCGGTCACGATTGCTACTGTCTCCTTACGTACTACCTACGTACGTAGATAGTAGATAGTGGACGGGGACGGGAGCGTCATGGGAAGCGCCGCACGGACGAAGGCCGGGACCGCCCGGGACAGGCTCGCCGCCAGCCGCGCGGCCCAGCGCCGGGCCGAGGTCCGCCGGCGGGTCCTGCTGGCCGGCGGCAGCGTCGGGGTCGTCCTCGCGCTCGTCGGCACGCTGATCGCGGTCAAGCTGAGCCAGTCCCCGGCCCGCCCCGCCACCGCGCCGGTCGCGGGGCAGAGCACCATCGCCCAGGTCCAGCGGCAGGTCACCAGCGTGCCGGCGGCCGCCTTCGACGCGGTCGGGGCCGGGACGGCGACCGGGTTCAAGGAGGTCACCGGCCAGCCCGCGCTGACCGCCGCAGGCAAGCCCCAGGTGCTCTACATCGGCGGCCAGTACTGCCCGTTCTGCGCGGCCGAGCGGTGGGCGCTCGCCGCCGCGGTCAGCCGGTTCGGCACGCTGTCCGGGCTCAGCCTCATCCATTCCTCACCCGCCGACGTCTACCCGAGCACGCCCACGCTGTCCTTCGAGAACGCCCGCTACACCAGTAAGTACCTGGCCTTCGCCCCGGTCGAGTGGTACGGCCAGGCGGCCGACCGCGGCACCCCGTTCGGGCACGCCTACCTGCAGCGGCCGACCGCGCAGCAGCAGGCGCTGTTCGCCCGGTACGGCGGCGGCTCGATCCCGTTCGTCGACATCGGGAACCGCTACCTCCTCCCGCAGGTGCAATTTGACCCGGCGGCGCTGGCCGGCCTGAGCTGGACGCAGATACCGGCGGCCATGCACGACCCGTCCAGCCCGGTCGCGAAGGACATCGACGGCGCCGCCAACGTGATCACCGCGGCCATCTGCACCCTCACCCACGGCCAGCCCGGCGGGGTCTGCCAGTCGGCCGGCGTCAAGGCGGCAGCCGGCTCGCTCTAGGGTCAGCGGGTGCGCGGGCAGGAACGGGGACGCTGCCCGCGCGCTCGCCTTAGAGCGCGTGGTCGGGGGCGAGGCCGTCGATCCTCCGGATCTCCTCGCCGGTTAGCTCGAGATCCTCGGCGGCCAGGTTCTCCCGTAGGTGACCGAGGCTGGTGGTGGCCGGGATCGGCATGACCGCGGGGGAGCGGGCCAGCAGCCAGGCCAGCGTGACCTGCGGGATGGTCGCCTCGTGCCGGGCAGCGATGGCCCCCAGCACGCGGCCGAGCGCGTCCGGTCCGCTGGTGTCGGTCGGGTCGCCGGGCTGCGTCAGGGAGACCGGCTGCCAGGGCACGAACACTGCCCCTGCCCCGACGGCTGCATCCAGCAGGGGGGCCTCGTGGCGGGCGGCGACGTTGAAGTACGCGGTGACGGCGGCGATCTCGGTGATCTCCCGGGCCGTCCGCAGCTGCCCGGTGGTCACGTTCGACAGGCCGATGTGCCGGATCAGGCCTTCCTTGCGCATCTCGGCCAGGGTGCCCACCTGGTCCTCGAAGGAGGCGTCCCGGGCCCGGCCGCTGTGCAGGTAGTACAGGTCAATGTGCTCGACGCCCAGCCGCCGGGCGCTCAGGTAGACGCACTGGCGCAGGTAGTTCGGGTTGCCGATGGCGTCGACGGTGGAGAACTCGCGCCCGCCGCGGACGAAGCCGCCCTTCGTGGCGATCACCAGGTCCTCGGGGTAGGGGTAGAGCGCGTCGCGGATCAGCAACTCGTTGCTGTGCGGCCCGTAGACATCGGCCGTGTCGATCAGCGTGACGCCCGCGTCGACCGCCCCGCGCAGCAGGGCGATCCCGCCGTCGCGGTCCGGGTATTCGCCCCACACGTCCGGGCCGGTGAGCCTCATCGCGCCGTAGCCGATCCGGCCGACCTGAAGGTCCCCGCCGAGTGTGGTCATCTCTTCTCTGGACATGGCTTCATGACACCAGCACTGGCCCGGCCGGCCCTAGACCGATGATGCCCGGCTCTTGCACGATCCTGCCAACCATGACGGTGACGACCCTCGCCGCGTGATTCACTGAGGGCATGCGCGAGCTGGACCGCCTCAGGGAGCTGATCGCCCGGCACGCGGGGGAAGGCCTCACGCCCACCGCGCTGCCTGGCGTCTCGGTCCTGCGCGCGACCGCGGCCACCGAGCCGCTGGGCGACGTGGCCGACCCGACGCTGGCGGTCATCGCCCAGGGCGTCAAGGAAACCGCGCTGGGCGGGCGCTCCCTGCGGTACGGTCCCGGTCAGTTCCTCCTCGTGCCGGTCGAGCTGCCGGTCGTCGGGCACATCGTCCAGGCCAGCCCGGGCGAGCCGCTGCTGGCCTTCGTGCTCAGGTTGCGCGCGGAGAAGATCGCCGCCCTGCTGGCCGAGACGACCCCGGCCGCCACCGCCCGGACCCGGACCGCTGACTCCGTCGGCATCGGCGTCAGTGCCGCCTCCCCGGCGCTGCTCGACGCGCTCGGTCGGCTCCTCGCCCTGCTCGACGCCCCCGGCGACGCCGCCGTGCTCGCCCCCGGCATCGAGCGCGAGGTGCTCTGGCGGCTGATCACCGGCCCGCAAGGGACCCTCGTCCGGCAGATCGGCCTGGCCGACAGCCGCCTCGCGCACCTGGCCCGCACGATCAGCTGGATCCGCCGCCACTACGACCAGACGCTGCGCGTCGAGGACCTCGCCGCGCTGGCCACGATGAGCGTGACCTCGTTCCACCGTCACTTCCGCGCGCTGACCTCGATGACGCCCATCCAGTACCAGAAGCAGATCCGCCTGCACGAGGCCCGGGCCCGGCTCCTGGCCGGGCCCGGGGACATCGCCGGCACGGGATTCGCGGTCGGCTACGGCAGCCCGTCCCAGTTCACCCGGGAGTACCGCCGTATGTTCGGCGCCCCGCCCAGCCGCGACGCGCTCACGCCCCCGGCGCTAGACCGCGCTGGCCAGCCGGGTCAGGATCGTCCCGGCCGGCCCGGTGGCCGCGTTCCGGTACCCGGTACCCGCCCACAGGTGGACAAGCTCGGGGTTCCCGGCCGCGGCCGCGGCCGTGCGCAGCCCGCTGGTCAGGTAGTGGATGGCCGGGTAGCCGAGCGGTGCCAGCTCCGAGTACTTCCGGGTGAACGTGTTCTCCAGGCCCCGGGCCGGGCGCCCGCTGAACGCCCGGGTGAGCACGGTCCGGCCCCGGCCGGGATCGGCGATGGCCGCCTGGTGCACGGCCGACGCGCCGCTCTCGTCGCTGCGCAGCAGCGCGGTCCCGACCATGACCGCGTCGGCGCCGGCCTGCAGGACGGCCGCTACCTCGGCCGGGGTGGACAGCCCGCCCGCGGCCACGACCGGCAGCCCGGTGGCGTCCGCGACCGAGGCAGCCAGTTCAGGCAGCGGTACCGCGGCCGGCAACCGCTGGGGCGTCAGCGTGCCGGAGTGGCCCCCGGCCGCCAGTGCCTGCACGGCCAGGGCGTCGGCGCCCGAGTCAGCGGCGAGCCGTGCCTCCCCGACCGAGGTAACCGTCTGGATGATCAGCGTGCCCGCCCGCTTCAGGGCCGTGACCACTGACGGGCCCGGCAGGCCGAACGTGAAGCTGACCACCGGCACCGGGTCGCTGACCAGCAGATCCACCTTGGCGGACCAGGCATCGTCGTTCTCGACCGGGTCGGTCCCTTCCAGCTGCAGGCCGTACTGGCTGGCCTCAGCCTGGACCGCCGCGGCGTAGCGGCGGAATTCTCCCGGATCCACCGGCACCGGGTTCGGCGCGAACAGGTTCACCCCGAACGTCGGAGTCTGCTCGCGCACCTCGGCTATCTGCTGCTGCAGCAGGGCCGGCGTCTTGTAGCCGCCCGCCAGGAATCCCAGGCTCCCGGCCCGCGCGGCCGCGGTCACCAGCGCCGGGGTCATCGGTCCGCCGGACATCGGCGCCGCGAGCACTGGGCACGCCACGCCGAGCGAGGACAGCGGTGCTTTCATCGTCAGTTTCCCTCCGGGACCGTCAGGCGAGCTCGGCGGGCGGCACGATGTCGTCGTAGACGCGGGCCGCGGCCAGCAGGCCGTCCGGGCCGCGTTCGTAGACGCCGAGACCCGCCTGGGGCACCACGTCCTGGTCGCCCCAGCGAACGCAGTTGTACTCCAGGGCGCAGCGCACCCCGTCGTCGGTCACCACGCAATGCTGGAGGCCGATACCGCCGCTCGCACCGACTCGTTCGGTGAAAAATGAACGGAGCTCCGCCGTGCCGCGGTGGGTCAGGTGCGGGCCGATGGGCTCGCGGTAGTACCCGTCCGGCTCGAAGGTGCCCACGATCGCGTCGACCTCACCGGTGCCCAAGGCGGCCTGGTAGCGGCCGACGACATCACCGGGGTCGGCGCCGCCGGGCGGCAGGATGGGCGGCCGGAGGTGCCGCCGCCCGTCGACTGGCCACTGGCTGCAGTAGGTGCGGAACACCACCGACAGGTCGTCAGGGGATTCGGCCACGATCGCCACCGGCCACGACACGACGCCGTCGTCGCGGGGCACGTGCGCCAGCAGCTCCAGTACGGCCCGGCCGTCCGCTGACAGGGAGGCCACCGTCTCGATGCGGACATGGTGCTCGGCCATCCAGGCGTTGTTGTCGCTGACGAACTTGCGCAGGTGCCGGTGGCCGCGGATCTCGCCCGCGCGCGGGTCGTAGATCACCACCTCGCCGGGCCACGCCGTCTCCAGGGCGCGGGCGTCGCCGGAGTTCAGCGCGGCGAAGAACTGCCCGACCGGATCGGCGTGACCCGCGTCGCGGGTCTGCTTGCGCGCCAGTTCCACCGCGCTGGCGAATTCCGGGAACCAGGGCATGTCAGTCCGCCGCGTGCGCCGACGGGAACCGGGGGGCGCGCTTCTCGGTGAGGGCGGCCGCGCCCTCGAGGACGTCGGGTCCCATGAAGCAGAGCATCTCGTAGGCGGCGGACTGGTCGAAGATCGGGCCGGCCATCTTGAGCCAGTTGTTCAGCGCCCGCTTGGTCCAGCGGATCGCCTGCTGGGAACCGTCGGCCAGGCTGTCCGCCACTCGCAGCGCCTCGTCGAGGACCTGGTCGCGGGGGAGTGCCTTGCTGACCATGCCGAGCCGCTCGGCCTCCTCGCCGGTGATCATCTCGCCGGTGAGCAGGTAGTAGCGGGCCTTGGCCATGCCGCACAGCAGCGGCCACAGGATCGCGGCGTGGTCGCCGGCCGCGACGCCGAGCTTGACGTGGCCGTCGCCGAGCCGGGCGTCGAGGGCGCAGATCGAGATGTCGGCCATCAGCGCCACCACCGTGCCCGCGCCCACGGCGACGCCGTTGATCGCGGAGATGATCGGCTTCTCGCAGTTCACCATGTTGTAGACCAGGTCGCTCATCTCCTTGAGCATGTGAGCGACCCGGTCGTGGTCGCCGGCCATCCGCTGGACCATGGCCAGGTCACCGCCGGCTGAGAAGGCCTTGCCCGCGCCGGTGATCACGGCCACCTTCGTCTCCGGGTCGGCCGAGATCTCCGCCCAGACGCGGGCGAGTTCGCCGTGCATCTGCTCGTTGGCGGCGTTGTACTTGTCCGGCCGGTTCATGGTGACGAGCAGCACGCCGTTGTCCCGGCGGTCGAAGGTGAGGTGCTCGTACTCGGCGAACTTCACGGTGCTCCCTGCTGGTCTGCGGATGGATGATGACGGGTTCAGCTCATCGTGAGGCCGCCGCTGACGCTGACGGTCTGGCCGGTGATGAAGGAGGCCTCGTCCGAGGCGAGGAACGCGACGATGCCGGCCACGTCGTCCGGCTGGCCGAGCCGCCGGAACGGTATCGCCCGGGTCAGGGCCTCGCGCAGCTTCGGCCCCGCGAACTCGGCGAACAGCGCGGTGTCGGTCGGGCCGGGGCACACGCAGTTGACCCGGACCTGGTGCCGTGCCATCTCCCGGGCCAGCGACTTGGTGAAGGCGATCACGCCGCCCTTGGCGGCGGAGTAGACCGCCTCGCCCGAGGATCCGACCCGGCCCGCGTCCGAACCCAGGTTCACCACCGCCCCGGCGCCCTGGCCGGCCATCACCGGCACCACCGCCTTGCAGGTGTGCAGGACGCCGTACAGGTTGATCCCGATCGCGCGGTCCCAGTCGGCCGGGTCGGAGTCGGTAAAGGAGCTGGCCTTGTCCCAGCCCGCGTTGTTGACCAGGACGTCGATCCGGCCGAACTGCTCCGCGACCCGGTCGGCCAGCGCCTGGACGCCGTCCCGGTCGGTGACGTCGAGGCGGGCCGGCACGGCACCCGGCCAGGACGCCGCCGTCTCCTTCGCGCTCGCCTCGTCCAGGTCAGTGACGACCACGGTCGCCCCCTCGGTGGCGAGCTTGCCGGCGATGGCCTGGCCGATGCCCCGGCCCGCTCCGGTCACGATCGCGATCTTGCCGTCCAGCCTGCCCATTAGCGGTACCTCCGGGGCCGTGGTCGCCGTCAGAGGAGAATCTATACTCACCACTCACGACGGAAGGAGACCACCCGTGCAGGTCGGCCTAGTGATCATGGACGAGAACCCCGCCGACGGGCTGAAGATCGTCCGCGCGGCCGACCAGGCCGGCGTGCACTCGCTCTGGTCGATCGACTACTACAACCGCAGCAGCCTCACCCGCGCGGCGGCGTACGCGGCCGTTACCGAGAACGCGATCGTCGGCACCAGCGTCACCCCGCTGTTCGCCCGCTCGCCGCTGGCCCTCGCGTCGGCCGCGGCCGACGTCGCGGCGATCGCTGGCGGCCGGTTCGTGCTCGGCGTCGGCAGCAGCACCCGCCGGATGAACCAGGACTGGTACGGCACCCCGCTGCAGCACCCCGCGCCGCAGGTCCGGGAGCGGATCGAGCTGATCCGGCGGCTGATCGCGCACCGCAGCGGACCGTTCGGCTTCGAGGGCCGGTTCGACCGCGTCGCGATGGCGCACTACGACCGCACCGCGCTGCCGGATGCCATGACGATCCTGGCCGCCGGCGTGGGCGAGCACATGGTCGCGGTGGCGGGGGAGTGCGCGGACGGCTTCGTCGGGCACACGATCGCCTCGGCCGGCTACCTGCGCGACACTGCCACCCCGCTCCTGGCCAGAGGCGCGGCCCGGGCGGACCGGGACCCGGCCGGGCTGCGGGTGACCACGCAGATCGTCGCCGCGGCTGCTGGCGATCCTCAGGCCGCCCGCCGGGACGCCGCCGCCCAGGTCGGCTTCTACTCCACCCCGAAGGGTTACGACCTGCTCTTCCCGGACGGCCAGTTCGCCGCCGAGCGCGCCGCTGCCCGCGCCGCCGTCGCCCGGAACGACGTGCCCGGCGTGATCGCGGCGGGGGAGCCGATGGTCGGCGAACGAGCCGTGTTCGGCACCCAGGAAGACGTCGCTGCCCAGCTGCGCCGCTACGCCGACGTGGTGGACTGGGCGATCCTCTACCCGCCCCACTACGGCGTCGACCCCGGCCGCATCCACGCCAACGAGCTGGCCCTCATCGAGGTAGCCTCCGCCTGGACCTCCTGACCCTCCCCGCCTCGGCCAGGGCACGCCGCCTCGGCCAGGGCACCGCCCCGCCATCGGCCAGGGCACCGCCCCGCCATCGGCGCCCATCCGCACAGATAACAGCAAGAAGCAGGCATCTTAAGAGGAGTCGATGTGCCGTTGAGCAGCTCCTAAGCTGCCCTAAGTCCATTGACTTCGTTGCCGGGCGCCTGGGCGGCCGGGCGTAGGGCGGCCGGGGTCTGAGGGGCATCCGGGGAAGGGGAGGCGTACGCCGGCGGCTCAGTAGGGAGTCTGTGTGCCACAGGCTACGTTCTTACGTACCCTGTGGGCCACCGACTCCTTTGGTGGGAATCGCGAGCGGGGACAGCGGACGAATCTGATCGCCCGCTGATCGTGGCACGATAAGCGCGGCCCCGCGGCTCTTGGAAGTGTCGGCGAGTGGATGCCGTGACCGTGTACGTGAGCAAGCTGGGAGGTATCGGCCGGCTACTGGCTGGCGGGCAAGTCCACGATGGCGCTCCCATTGTTCAGCCTCACGGCCGGTAACGAGGAAGAGCTGCATGCTTTTGCCGCGCGGCTCGGTATCCGCCACGATCCTGGCACTCCCGCCACGCCGGCCGGTTTCGTGCAAGAGGCCGAAGTCCCGGCATTATCTGCTACCGAGGGTGAGCGTGACCGGATCGTAGAACACGGACCGTAGAACACGGTGCGCAGGCAATCTCGGCCCGTAAGGCACGCAAACTCGAGCGGCAGCAGGCCGCCATCCACGGGGAAGCCTAGCCCTGAGCCTGGGGCGGAACGATATCTCCCCAGACCCCCGCGTATCGGCCTCACGATGATAACAGCAAGAAGCCCCAGGCTGTCACTACGCGGTGCCGCGGGGGAGCGTCAGTGACGGTCAAAGCGGCCGCGACGACAGCCGGGTCACGAGCACGCCGGGGGAGCTGGCATCGTAGTCGGCGAGCCGCCCGTGCCTGCTGACTGGAGACCGCAATGACCCTGGCCATGGATTATCTCGGCCTCGACGCCCTGCTTTCGGCCGAGGAACTCGCCTGGCGCGACACCGTGCGGGCGTTCGTCGCCGAGCGCATCAGGCCCCGCATCAGGGACTGGTACGAGAACGCGGTGTTCCCGGCCGAGCTCGTCACCGAGATGGGCAGCCTCGGCCTGCTGGGCTCGCACCTGTCCGGGTACGGCTGCGCTGGCCGCAGCGCGGTGGAGTACGGCCTGGCCGCGCTGGAACTCGAGGCCGGCGATTCCGGGCTCCGGACCTTCGTCAGCGTGCAGGGATCACTGGCCATGAGCGCCATCTACAAGTTCGGCACCGACGCCCAGAAGGAGCGCTGGCTGCCGGGCATGGCCGCCGGTGAGCTGATCGGCTGCTTCGGCCTGACCGAGCCCGAAGCCGGCAGCGACCCGGCCAGCATGACCACGACCGCCCGGCGGGAGAAAAGCAGCTGGGTCATCAACGGCGCCAAGCGGTGGATCGGCCTGGCCTCGATCGCCGACATCGCCGTCATCTGGGCGCGCACCGAGGAGGGCATCCGCGGGTTCCTGGTCCCCACCGGCACGCCAGGATTCACCGCCACCCCGATCGAGCCGAAGCTGGCCATGCGCGCCTCGATCCAGTGCGACATCACCCTCGAGAACGTCGAGGTACCGGCTGACGCGATCCTGCCCGGGGCGGCGGGCCTGCGCGGCCCGTTCGCCTGCCTGAACGAGGCGCGCTACGGCATCATCTGGGGCGCCATGGGCGCGGCCCGCGATGCCTACGAGGCGGCGCTGGACTACGCGCTGAACCGCAGCCAGTTCGGCAAGCCGATCGCGTCGTTCCAGCTCACTCAGGAGAAGCTGGTGGACATGGTCCTCGAGATCCAGAAGGGCCTGCTGGTGGCGCTGCACATCGGCCGGATGAAGGATGCCGGGACGCTGGTCCCGGAGCAGATCTCGTTCGGCAAGCTCAACAACGTCAGGACCGCGCTCGCCATCGCCCGGCAGGCCCGGACCATCCTCGGCGGGAACGGCGTTTCCATGGACTACTCGCCGATGCGGCACGCCAACAACCTCGAGGGCGTCCGCACCTACGAGGGCACCGACGAGATCCACATCCTGATCATGGGCCGGGCCATCACCGGCATCCCCGCCTTCAGCTGAAGCAGCTAGCCAGCACGGGCACGGAGCCCGTCAGGCTTCCCGGCGCAGCCAGCGGAAGCCGTACCGGCCGAGGACAAGCTCCTGGCCCGGCTGGTACGGCGGATCCGCGTCACCGAGCACCTGCCGCATGCCGACGCCTCCGGCCGGCTCGTCCAGGTCATCGGGCAGCTGGACCTTCACCGGCTCGGCGGACAGGTTGTGCAGGGTGACCATCTGGTTTTCGCGCCAGCGGGTCTCGATGGCGAGCACGTGCGGGTCGCCGACGTCGAGGATGCGCCACTGGCCCCAGCCGAGTTCCGGGCTCTCGCGGCGCGCCCGGACCGCCCGGGCCACCCAGGAGTAGAGCGAACCGGGGTCATGGCGCTGGTCGGCCGCGTTGACGGCGCGGTAGCCGGTCGGCCCGTCGGCGCGGACCGGCCGGAACGGCGTGTCGCTGGCGGTGAAGCCGCCGCCCGGCCCGGGCGACCACTGCATCGGGTTGCGGACGGCGAGCCGTCCGGGCAGCGACAGGTCCTCGCCCATGCCGAGCTCGTCCCCGTACAGCAGGACGGGCGTCCCCGGCAGCGCCATCGTCAGGGCGAGCACCATCCGGATCCGCTGCTGGTCGTGGCCGAGCATCGAGGCCAGCCGCCGGCGGATGCCGCGCCCGTAGACCCGGTGCTCCGGCTCGGGCGCGAAGGCGGCGAAGACCTCGTCGCGTTCGCCGTCGCTGAGCAGCCCCAGGTTCAGCTCGTCGTGGTGCCGGCAGAAGTTCGCGAACTGCGCCTGCTCCGGGTGGGGACGCCGGCTGCGGAGCGCGTCGGCGATCGGTCCTGCGTCGCCGCGGGCGTGCGCGAGCCACTGCGCGGCGCAGGTGCGGAAGTCGAACAGCATCTGCACCCCGTCACCGCCGTCCATGGCGAAATAGCCCTGCTGTTCTTCCGGGCTGACGTTGGCCTCGCCGAGGAAGATGGCGTCGCCGCGGCGGCGCTCGAGGAACTCGACCAGCGAGCGCAGGTAGGTGACCGACTGGTCCTTCGCGTCGGTGCCGATCGTCTCGATCATGAACGGCAGCGAGTCGACCCGGAACCCGGAGATGCCGAGCTCCAGCCAGAAGCCGAGGACCTTGTGCATCTCGTCCAGGACGTCCGGGTCGGTGATGTTCAGGTCGGGCATGAAGTCGTAGTACCGGTGCATGTACCACTGGCCGGCGGCCTCGTCGTACTTCCAGGTGCCGCTCTGCTCGCCGGGGAACGCCACCTCGCTGGGCTCGGCCTGCTTGGTGTCGCTCCAGCGGTAGTAGCTCCGGTGCCGGCAACCGGGGTCGCTGCGGGACTGCTGGAACCAGGGGTGCTGGTCGCTCGTATGGCTCATCACCAGGTCGACCAGCACCCGGATACCCAGGTTGTCCGCGGTGCGCATCATCTCCACGAAGTCGCCCAGCGTGCCGAGGCGGGGATCGACGGCGTAGTAGTCGGTGATGTCGTAGCCGTCGTCTCCCAGCGGGGACGGGTAGAACGGCATCATCCAGAGCGTGTTGATGCCGAGACCCCACAGGTAGTCGAGCCGCCGGGTCAGGCCCGCGAGGTCACCGATCCCGTCGCCGTCGGAATCCAGCCAGGTCGCCACGTCGGCGCAGTAGATGACGGCGTTCTTCCACCACAGGTCACTCACGGCCTTGTCAGTCATGAGGACCGAACTGCCCCCGCTCGCCGCCGCCTAACGCGCCGGCGCCGACCCGACCGCGGGCCGCACCATCGCGACGAACCGCGGCGCTCGCCACAGGCCCGCGACGATGGTCGAGAAGTGGCCGATGGCGGGCACCTCGAGCACGCTGACCTGGGCGCCTGCCTCCCGCATCGACCCCAGGTACCGCTCGATGTTGTCCAGCGGCGCGATCTTGTCGCGCCGTGAGCTGACAAAGACGTACCGGCCGCCTTCGAGGTTCCCGAATTCCGGGTACTGCACCCCGGCCCACGCTGTCTTGAGCCGGTCCAGCGACCAGCCGCGCATGACATGCTGCCGCCGGGCCCCGTCGAGCCGCCACATGCCCTGGGCGATGTCACCGCCGGTATTGAACACGCCCCAGCGCAGCTCGGGCACGGCATCGCCGACGCAGTTATAGAAGATGAACGACCCGAGGCTGCTGCCGAAGAAGCCGAACTCGGTCACGCCCTCCGACCCCAGCCGGGCTATCTGCGCCTTGACGTCGGCCCGCACCGCGGCGATGAGACCGGGCAGGATCTCCGGGTCGCCGTCCATGAAGACGGCCGTGGTCGCCTCGTAGGCCACCACGTGAAAGCCGTCGCGGCCCAGCCGCCGTATC
Organism: uncultured Actinomycetota bacterium; assembly: GCA_963839095.1. Classification (GTDB taxonomy): domain Bacteria; phylum Actinomycetota; class Actinomycetes; order Streptosporangiales; family Streptosporangiaceae; genus Palsa-504. Next base: position 36,417 of record CAWIUF010000042.1, read on the forward strand.
GCCCACCGCACCACGGGGATGGAGGTGCCGTACGGGCAGATGAAGAAGATCACCGGGGATGCCCGCGAGACAGCCCGGAACTCCTCGCGGCGGAAGCCGGCCGCGCCGGCGACGGGGGGACGCCGGAAGCCGACGATGCCGGACATGGCGGGACGGCGGATCATGCCGTCCCGCCCGCGATGACGACGCCGGCCGGGACCGGGTCGGCGTAGAGCATCTCGACGAGCGCGGCCCGGCAGGCCAGCACCCGGCGCTGGTTGACGTAGCCCTTGTCGGTGATCTCCCCGGTGTCCAGCCCGGCCGGGCGGGCCATGACCAGCAGCCGCTCGACCCGGGCAGCCGACCCCGCCGTCGCGTTGTGCTCAGCCAGCGCCCGGGCCAGCACCTCATGCAGCCCGGCGTCCACGACCAGCTCACCCTCCGCAGCCGCCTCGCCGCCCAGGAGCCGCCCGGCCTCAGCGGCGTTCAGCCAGGCCAGTGCCCCGGCAAAGACGCGGTCCTGGCCGGCGATGACCACGTCGGACAGGACGGGAACGGCGGACAGCAGCGCCGTCCGCACCGCCCCGACACGGACGAACGTGCCGGTCGCGAGCTTGAAGTCTTCAGCCAGTCGGCCCCGGAACACCAGGCCCGCGCCGGGGTCGCCCGGATCGGCGAAGGCGACCGCGTCACCGGTGCGGTAGAACCCGTCCTCGTCGAACGCCGCGGCGGTCAGGTCCGGCCGCCCGTAGTAACCCGGTGTCACCATCGGTCCCCGGGCCCGGATCTCGTAGGCGTCCTCGGCCGGGACGAGCTTGACCTCCGCGCCGGGCAGCGGCACGCCGATGCACCGGGCGTCGTCAAAGTCCATGTGCGCCGACGTCACCGCGGGCGCGGTCTCGGTCGCGCCCCAGGAGCCGGTGACCGGGATCTCACGGCCGCGCGGTCGTCTCCGCGAGCGCGGCGAGCCGGGTCGCGCAAGCCGCCGGGCAGGGCCGCGGCGGCGTTGAACATCAGCCGCAGCCGGGAGAAGAACCGCGCTGCGAACTCCGCATCCGCCTCCAGGGCCGGCACCAGCTGCGCGTACCCGGCCGGGACGTTGAAGTAGATCGTCGGCGGGATCTCGGCCAGGTTGGCGACGGTCGCCGCGAACAGCCCCGGCGCGGGCCGCCCGGCATCGACATAGATCGTGCCGCCCGAGGTGAGCATGAGGTTCACGTTGTGGTTGCCGCCGAACGTGTGGCTCCACGGCAGCCAGTCCACGATCACCGGCCGCTCGTCCGCCAGGAACGGCCACGCCTGGCGGATCATCTGCTGATTGGCCGCCAGCATCCGGTGGGTGTTCAGCACGCCCTTCGGCGTCCCGGTCGACCCGGAGGTGAACAAGATCTTGGCGACGGCGTCCGGGTTCAGGCGGCGAACCGCGCCGAGACGGCCGGGCCAGGCGCGGCGGACATCAGCTCGCTCAGCCGGAACGCCCCCGGCCGCTCACCCCGGCTCACGATGGCGGGCACCGCGCCCGCCGGATCCGAGCCGGATCCAGGGCCGGATCCAGGACGGCGTCCAGGGCCGGGGCGAAGCGGCCGGCGTCCTCGGCGAACACCGCGCCCGGGCGGATCAGTTCCGCGATCGCCCTGATCCGGGCGTGGTCGTGGCTCTGCAGCGAGTACGCCACGCTGACCGGTGCGACCGGGACACCCGCGGTCATCGCCCCCAGCGTCAGCAGCAGGTGGTCCACGCCGTTGCCGGACAGCAGCAGCAGGGGCCGCTCCGGCCCGAGGCCCCGGTCGAGCAGCGCCTGGCCGATCGCGTCGGCGCGGCGACGGCCGCCCCGTACCCGCAGCCCCGCCACGTCCCGCCGGGTTCCCGCTCGGCGACCAGCAGGTGATCCGGGTCGGCCTGGGCCCAGGCCCGCACGCTGTGCACGACCGTCGCCGGGTACTCGCCCAGCGGCTCGGCCGACCGCAGGATCACGGTGCCCGCCGGGCCGTCGGCGGGCTCGGCCGTGATCTGGGGCACCGCGAACAGCTGCCCGGTGCTCATGGCCATACCCCTTCTCCCATCGGCCCGATGACCTCCTCGCCGAAGCGGGCAAGCGCGGTCAGCGTCGCCTCGTGACCTGGGCCGCCGGGCTGCCGCATCCGCAGGGCCAGGTACTCCATCCCGGTCCGGTCGCGCCAGTCGGCGATCTCGGCCCGCAGGTCCGCGCCGTCGCCGTAGAGCAGCCGGCCCGGCGCCACCAGCTCGGCCGTGAAGTCCGCGCGGGACCGCACCTGCCCCACCCAGGGCTCGAATTCCGCCAGGTAGACACCGACGTTGAAGTACAGCCGGTGCACCGCCAGCGCGTGCGGCAGCCACAGCTTCTCGCACGCCGCGCGCGAGTCGCCGATCCACCCGTCGCGGAACATGCCGATCGCGACCCGCCGCCCGGCCGCCTCCGCCGCGGACCGCACCCGCCCGGCCAGCCGGGCGACCACGTCGACGTGCCGCTGCGGGTCGCTCAGCCACAGGTCAGCCCGCCGCCCCGCCAGGTCAAGGCCGCGCGGCCCGTGCGCGCCCATCACCAGCTCAGGTCTTTTATTACCGAACGGGGCAGGTGTCACGTGCCCCCGCCAGCGCCCGTGCTGGCCGCTGACGTCGAACGGCTCCCCGCTCCACGCCGCGTCGACGACGTCGAGCAGATCCCGGACCCGGTCGAACCGCGTGCCGCGCTCCACGTCGTACAGCTCGAAATCGGCGGGCAGGTGGCCGACCCCGACGCCGAGCAGCGCCCGGCCGCGCGTCAGCCAGCTCAGCATCGCCATGTCCTCGGCCAGCCGCACCGGGATGGTAGAGCGGGCCCGGCACGACCGCCTGCCCGACCCGGATCCGCCGCGTCCCCTCGGCCAGGGCCGCGCCGGTGAGCAGCGGGGAAATCACCCCGCCGGCCCGGGTCTGGTGGAACTCGGGCAGGAAGAACGCGTCGAAACCGGCCTCGTCGGCGGCCCGCACTTCGGCCCGCAGCTGATCCAGCAGCACATCCAGCGGCTCACCGACGTCCTGGATCGGGAGCACCACACCGAAACGCATACCGGCCTCGCCCGCCCATCTATCAAACGGTCGTCCGAATACTATCGTCGTCGTGGGCGATCTGCAGCAGCGAGCGCCAGATCAGCGCCAGGATCAGGGCCGATCCGGCGAAGGCGAACCAGAACGGCGCGGTGACGCCCCACGCCGAGGCGGCCAGGCCGCCGAGCGCGGATCCGATCACGATCCCGCCGATCACGCCGATGAGGTAGACGCTGCCGACGCGACCCTGGAACTCGGCGGGCACCGCCCGCTGCCGGACGCTCGACGACGTCGTTCCCCAGACGAACGCGTGCGCGCCGAAGATCACGAAGATGATCAGCGCGAACCAGGCCCAGCGGGTCAGGGCGAGCGCGAGGTGGGTCAGCGTCTCGATGACCAGGCCGCCGCGCATGATGACGCCGAGCCGCACGTGCCGCTCCAGCCAGCCGTAGGACACGGTGCCCAGCAGGCCGCCCGCCGCTATCGCCGTGGTGATCAGCCCGAAGCCGAGGGCGCCCATGCCCAGCCGCTCGCGCGCGTACAGGACCAGCACCGACCAGGCGGCGCCGAAGGTGACGTTGAAGGTGAAGATCGTGATCGCCAGCGTCCGCACCGCGGCGTGCGCCCACAGCCAGCGCCACCCTTCGGCGATGTCGTGGTGCACCCGGGTGCGCTGACCGTCCGCACCGTGCGGCGGCAGCTGCACCCGTACGATCAGCAGCAGTCCGGCCAGCACGCACACGCCCTCGCTGACGAACGGCAGCGCGCGCCCGGCCGCGAACAGCACGGCGCCGACCGGCGGCCCGGCCAGCTGGTTCCAGACGACGACGCCGGTCATGGCGCGGGCGTTCGCGATGCCCAGGTCGGGCTTGTCCACCAGCATGGGCAGCAGGGTGCCGGTGGTGGTATCGCCGAAGGTCTCGGTCACCCCGAACAGGAACAAGACGGCCAGCACGACCGCGACGTTGACGTGGCGCGTCACGATCAGCGTCGTCAGCAGGATCAGGATCGCCACCCGGACCAGGCCGGTGACGATGACGATCGCGCGGCGGTCCAGCCGGTCGGCGAGCACGCCGGCGTACAGGCCGAACAGCAGCCAGGGCAGCCGCTGCAGCAGCGCGGCCATCGCCACCGCCAGCGGATCGCGCGTCACCGACGCCACCAGCAGCGGCCCGGCCGCCAAGGTGATGCCGTCCCCCAGGTTCGTCACCCACGACGAAGCCAGCAGCCAGCGGAAGCTGGCGCCCAGGCGCGACGGTGCGACGAGTTCGGCGATCCGCCGCAGCGGCTGCCCCCAGTGCGGGCGTGTCATGAGCATCGCGGCGCCTACCGCCGGTCCGGGCCCGGGCCGCGGACCGGCTGGTAGTGGTCGAAGGATGATTCCACGATGCCCTCGCCCCGGGTCAGCGGCGGGAGCTGCTGCTGCAGCGCGTGCACGTGAGTCACCGGGAGGTCTCCCTCCAGGATGCACACCGAGCTGCTGGTCGCCGAAACCCCCGGGATGGCGTGCAGTTTCGCCAGGGCCGGCAGCAGGGCGCCGAGCGTATCGGCCGGGGCCTCCAGGCGGAAACGGTGGACCGGCTCGCAGACCACCGTCCCGGCCTGCTTCAGCGCGTCCATGATCACCAGCGGGGTCAGCTTGCGGAAGTCCTGCGGGCCGCTGAGCGGCCCGCGGGTCGACGGGGGCCCGTCCGGGACGCTGTACTGGGACCGGACCAGCGCCACCGCGCAGTCGGTGACCTGCCAGCCGTGCAGGCCCTGCCGCAGCGTCTCGGTGACGTGCTGCTCCATGGCGGCGGCGAAGTTCTCCATGTTCTTGTAGATATACAGCGGCACCGCCTGATGGCCGACTTCGAGCCCGAACCGGATGCCCGAGCCCGGCGGGGCGGGGTCGATGCGGAATCCCAGCGTGGCGAGGAACGGGTTCCCCGGCCCGTAGAGGATCTTCTCCGCCCGTCCGGTGCCGGACGGGCCGCTCGACGCAGATCGGCGTCGTCTCCCTGAAGTCAGCCGCCAGCCCGTAGTCGGCGGCCAGGGTGGCGTCGATCACCTGCTTCTGGACCTCGCCGTACAGGGAGACGTAGATCTCCTGCCGGATATCGTCCTGGCGGACGTCGATGAGCGGGTCCTGCTCGGCCAGCTGGGTCAGGGCGGCGTGCAGCCGCGCCTTGTCCCGCGGATCGCGGGCGACCACGGCCGTCTCCAGCGTGGGCGGCGCGAAGTACCGCTGGCCGGCGTCGTCCGGCTCCGTCCCGAGCATGTCGCCGACCCGGACCTGCGCCAGGCCGGACAGCCGGGCGATCTGGCCGGCGCTCACCGCGTCGCGGCGTTCGGCGGTGCCGTCGGCGAAGACGCTGATCGCCGTGACCTTGCCGTCGCGGCCGGGGCCTTCGCCGCCGCCGAACCGCACCCGGTCCCGGACCGTGATCGTGCCGGAGAACATGCGGGCGTACGCGGTCCGCTCGCCAGCGCCGCCGCGCTCGATCTTGAAGACGCGGCCCGAGACCGGCCCGTCGGCGCTGCCGGCCGCCACCGGCAGCAGGCGCGCCAGGCCGCGCATGAGCGCGCCGGTGCCGGCGCCCGTGATCGCCGACCCGAAGTACACCGGGTGCACCCGTGCAGCCGCGACCTGCCCGGCCAGCTTCCCGAGCAGCCAGTCGCGGGGTACCGCCCCCGTGCCGCCGAGGTAGGCGCCGAGGACGGCGTCGTCGTGATCGGCCAGCACCTCGGCCAGCCGCGAGCCGAAGGCCTGGTCGTCGTCGCCGGACGGGACGAAGTCGGCCCCGGGCGTGCCCAGGCCGCTCACCGACCCCATCGGGACGATCGCCGGCGTCAGCCGGCCGCCGATATCGCGCAGCAGGCGCTCGTAGCCCGCGCCGCGGCGGTCGATCTTGTTCACGAAGAACAGCGCCGGGACGCCCAGGCGCTGCAGGGCACGCCACAGGACGCGCGTCTGCGGCTGGACGCCCTCGACGGCCGAGATCACCAGCACGACGCCGTCGAGCACGCTCAGCGCCCGTTCCACCTCGGCCACGAAATCCGGGTGGCCGGGCGTGTCGATCAGGTTGACGGCCGTGCCGCCGACGGTGAACGAGACGACGGCCGACTTGATCGTGATTCCCCGCTGGCGCTCCAGCGCCAGTGAATCGGTCTGCGTCGTGCCCTCATCGACGCTGCCGGGCTCGTCGATGACACCAGCGCAGTAGAGCAGCCGCTCCGTCAGCGTCGTCTTGCCGGCGTCAACATGGGCCAGGATCCCCAGGTTCAGTACTCCGCGAAGCACGCGCCACATCCTCCGAATAGGCCTGCGAAAGCTCTTCGATGGACACGGACGCTCCTCGCATCGCTGACTCCTCCCGATCCCTGGGGCCGCACCGGCCCTCTGCACCACGCATTGTCGTATCCAGGCCGCCCGGACGCGAATGATTTTCGGTCCGGGAGTGCCTAGGCGAGGCGCCGGGTGGCCTCGTCCTCGGCTGCGCCGAGCTGCTTGCGCTGGGCCGGCGCCGCGAACCCGTCGGGCAGGCAGGACGGATTCCCGTCCTCGCCGAGGATCAGGCAGCTGTGGCTCAGCGCCGAGGCGCCGGCGAAGACGACGGCCAGCGCCAGTGCCTCGCCCGCCAGGTCGAAGACGCCGGTCCGGATGTGCTCGCCGAACAGGCAGACGCCGAGCAGGCCCGCTGACAGCGGGTCGAGGACGGTGAACCCGGGCTGCGAGGCGGCCAGCGGCCCGGCCGCCAGCGCGTGCGAGGCCAGCAGCATCGCCGCCGCTCCGGCGGTGAGGAGCACGTAGACCGACCAGCTGGAGAAGATGGCGCCGAGACCCTCGTCGAGGTGCGAGCTGAGCTCCTTGATGACGGCCGCCACGAAGCCCCAGGAGATCCCGGTGGCTGCCCCGAGCACGGCGGCCCGGCGGGACGGGGACGCGCCGGAACGGCTGCCCGAGCCGAAGGCCACGGCCGCCAGCACGACGCCGGACGTGACCAGGCCGGCCAGCAGCCAGTTGGAACCAGGAGCATGCAGCCGTCCGCCTGACGGCGACGCCAGGCGCAGGAACAGGCCGATCCCCACCGACATGGCCGCCGCCGCCAGCCAGTCGCGGCGCCGCACCTTCACCCGCCCGGCGCCGGCGATCGCCAGGTACCCGAAGACGAACAGCATCTCCAGCGCCAGGAGAGGCTGGACCAGGGCCAGCGCGCCATACCGCAGCGCGCTCAGCTGCAGGACGAACCCGCCGATCATGGCGACCACGCCGAGCAGCCAGACCGGCTGCCGGGCCAGGCGCAGGAGAAGCCAGGCATCGAAGCCAGCCGTCTCGGTGCTCCGGACGCCAATGCGCTGGCACACCGAGGCGGTGGCCGTGCAGATGCTCGCCAGGACGCCCAGCAGGATGGCTGTGCCCATTGTCCCCGATTCACATCCTCGGCCGCCCGGCCCCCCGACCGCAGGAACAGCATCAGCATCCCCGCCATTCCCCCCGGATGCCACTGGTGGTCGCGAAAGCGCCAGTCTCAGCTGCCGGGGTCGCTCAGCGCGGAGACGAAAGCGCGGAGCCGTGCGAAAGCCTGTGCTGGCGCCTGCCTGAACACCCCGTGTGCCACGCCGGGGAAGACCTGGATCTCCACGGCCGCCTGCTGCACCGACGACGCCACGCGCCGGGCTGCGGCCGCTGGTGACATCGGATCGTCTTGGCCGGCCAGGATCAGGACCGGGCAGGTGACCGTGTCCAGGTCCTCGGCGGTCACTTTCAAGGGGCCGCACTCGCCGCGGCCGAAGCGGGCCTGCACCTCGCGGTTCACCATGGCCCGGGCTCCGCGCGCGGCCATATCGCCGTCAGAGGCGCTCCCGTACAGGGGCATGGCGTGCGCCTTCCAGGCTGCCAGCGCTTCTGGGCTGCGGTCACCCCCCAGCAGGCGGGCCGCTGCTTCCCGGGCCGCCGGGCCGCCGCGCCGCCCGAAGACTTCCAGGCTCTCGTCGAGGCCGGACTCGAACAGCGTGGAGTCAAGGACCACACCGCCGGCGAGGCCAGGATGACGCGCGGCGCACTCGACTGCGACGCGGCCGCCGCTGGAGGTGCCGACCAGCACCGGGGACGCGATCTCGAGCGCCTCGCACAAGCCCGCGACGTCCTCGGCCCAGCGTGACCATGTCCAGCCGGAAGGGTCGCCGCGGTCCGAGCGACCCGAGCCGCGCTGGTCGAGGTAGATCACTTGCGCGACGTCGGCCAGCGCGGAAAATTCGGGCTTGAAGAAGCTGTGATCGGCGCCCGGGCCGCCGTGCAGCAGCACCAGCGCGGGCCGCTGCACCATCGCCTCGCCCTGGGCCGCCAGGCCGCAGCCCTCCACGTCGAAGTACAGCCGGACCCCATCCACCACGACGCGCACCGCACCATTATGACCGGCATTCACTAAGGGCTTCGCGGCGCTGACCGTTGCGCTGTCCGGGCGGGTGCTGGCCTTCGAGTGGGCAGGCGGGGGAGTGCTATGGCGGGCGGAACGGCAGACCGTGGTCCGCGTGCGGCGGTCGGCTCGGTCCGGCCGCCGTGATCACGCGGCGATCTGCGCGATGTCGGCGGGCCGGACCCGGCAGCAGCCGCCGATGATCGTCGCTCCCGCCGCCATCCACTGCCGCGGCAGGGCGGGGGAGTACCCGGACTGCCCCGTCCAGGCGCGCCGCCGGGCGTCCCATTCCTCGCCGCTGTTGGGATAGACGATCACCGGCTTGCCCGTCACCTCCCCGGCGGCGGTGATGGCGGGCAGCACGTCCGCGGGCGCGCAGCAGTTGACCCCCACGGCCACGACTTCCGGCACGCCGGCGGCGACCGCGAACGCTTCGGCCAGCGGCTGCCCGGCCCGGGTGCGCCCGCCGTCGACGGTGTAGCTCAGCCAGGCCGGGACGCCCAGCCCGGCGATCGCGGCCATCAGCGCCTCGGCCTCGTCGGTGTCGGGTACCGTCTCCAGGGCGAGCACGTCCGGGCCCGCCTCGGCCAGCACTTCCAGCCGCGGCCGGTGCCAGGCCGTCAGCTCCCGCACGCTGCGCCCGTACCGCCCCCGGTACTCCGACCCGTCCGCCAGCGCGGCGCCGTACGGCCCGGCCGAGGCGGCCACCCACCGCTCCTGCCCGTCCCCGGCCAGCTGGTCGCGCGCGGCCCGCGCCAGGTCCACGCTGCGCCGCATCAGCCCGGCCGCCTCCCGGCGGTCCAGGCCCCGGGAGGCGAATCCCTCGAAGGACGCCTGGTAGCTCGCCGACGTCGCGATCTGCGCCCCGGCCCGGAAGAACGCCAGGTGCGCGTCCAGGATCTGCCCGGGCGCGTCCATCAGCAGCCGCGCCGACCACAGCGAGTCCGACAGGTCGTTCCCCCGCGCCTCGAGCTCGGTCGCCAGGCCGCCATCAGCCACCAGCACCGCCTCACCCGGCCTGAACATGCTCATCACGTCACTGTAGAGCGACCGGGTGGCCCGGGCGCCGGGACATTACTGTGGACTGATGCGGCTGATCGTGGTCGGGTCGGGAATCGTGGGGGCCTCGTGCGCGTACGCGGCCAGCTCCCTGGGGGCCGAAGTGGTGCTGGTGGACGCCGCGCTGCCGGGCCGGGCTACCGCAGCCGGGGCGGGCATCATCTGCCCGTGGTCCGCGCAGGTAGCCGATCCGGCGTGGTGTGCGCTGGCTTACGCCGCCGCCCGGGAGTACCCGGCGCTGACGGCCGGCCTGGCCGATGCGGGCGAGACTGACGTGAGCTACCGGCAGGTCGGCGCGCTCGCCCTGGCCGGGCAAGCGGAAGACCGGGAGCAGCTCCGGCTGGCGCTGCTGGCGCGCCGGGCCGCGGCACCGGAGATCGGCGAGGTGGCTGAGCTCTCCGGCGCGGAGGCGCAGCGGCTGTTCCCGCCCCTGCGGGCGGACGCCGCCGCGGTGTACATCGGCGGCGCGGCCCGGGTCGACGGCCGCAAGCTCGCGGCCGCCCTGGCCAGGGCCGCGATCCGCCAGGGCGCGGTGGTCAGGGACGGCGAAGCGCGCCTGGCCGCCGGCCGCGGCCGGGTCACCGGGGTGCACCTCGGCGCCGAGCTCATCGAGGGCAACGCGGTCATCGCCGCCGCCGGCGCGTGGACCCGGCCCTTCCTGCGGGAGACCGGCGTGGAGGTCCCGGTCGAGGCCCAGCGCGGCCAGATCATGCACATCTCGCTGGACGGGGTCGACACCAGCCGGTGGCCGGTGGTGCTGCCCGGCGCCAGCGGCCACTACCTGCTGGCCTTCGACGGCGGCCGGATCGTGGCCGGCGCGACCCGCGAGCCAGGCTCCGGCCTGGATTACCGGATCACCCCGGCTGGCCTGGCCGAGGTCCTCGGCGAGGCCCTGGCCGTCGCTCCCGGCCTGGCCGGCGGCACCTACCTGGAAACCCGGGTCGGATTCCGCCCGGTGGGCCCCGGCATCCGGCCGCTGCTCGGCCCGGTACCCGGGCTGGACGGCCTGGTCATCGCGACCGGCCTGGGCGCCACGGGGCTGACCATGGGCCCGCTGGCCGGATCGCTGGCCGCGCAGGCGGCGCTGGGCCTGGCCCCCGCCATCGACCTGGGGCCCTACGCCCCGCTGGCCGGGCAGTCAGCCGGCCGGTAACCGGGCTGACCAGCATCGCGGGTCTTCTGCTTACCTCACGTGTCCTTTGCCCCGCCCGGGTCATCGCGTCCGGCCGGGAGTTCCGAAGCGGTGTCCTGGGCCGCCTGCTCTTGCAGCCGCAGGACCTCGCGCTCGATCACCGATTCGCGATTCACGAGGATCCTGACGAGGTTGATCCCGAGGAACAGCATGGGGAACGCGGGCCAGAAGAAGCCCCCGCTGGCCGACGCGATCCAGATCACGGTGCAGATGATGCTGGGGACGAGGAAGGCCGCGAGCGATTCCTCCACGTCCTTGCGCCACTTGCGCGCGCCGCGCGTCCTCAGGTCCGCGGGCAGGAGCGTCGCCGGTGCCGCAGGCAGGCCATCCGGCGGCACGAGATCGGTGACGAGGGCGGGCAAGTCACCGAGGGTCCGGCTGCCGTACAGGGTGTTCAGCCGGTCGTCGTACTCCTCGCGGGTCAGGCGCCCGTCCGCGTACGCCTCGGCCAGCATGACGCGGACAATCTCCCGGTCGGCGTCCGAGGCGCGCAGCGGCGCGTGCCCTGGCTGCCGCGGGTCGAGACGGAATGATTCCCAGAAGGCCTCCACGGGAACACCGTCCTGTCCGCTGTCAGCATCGTGACTTCCTACGCCATTATCCAGCAAGCGGTCGACGGTCCGGCTACTACGAAAGGTAGTAAAATCGCGTCCGTGAACAGTGTCGTGCCGACGACGGTCATCGTCGCCGGCCTGGTGCTGGCCGGGTACGCCGGGCTGGCAACCGCCCGGAACCGGCGGATGGGCGTTGACCTGCTCGTCGCGCTCGGCGTCCTCGAGGTCCTGCTGCTGGTCCTCGTCGGTCTCATCGTGGCCAAGCTCGCCAGCGGCGCCCGCCCGGCCGGGCTGCCGACGCTCATCGGGTACCTGATCGCGATGCCGATCGTCCCGGTGGCCGCAGGATTCTGGGGACTGATGGAGCGGACACGATGGGGCCCGGCGGTCATCGCCGTGGCCGGGCTCGTCGCGGCGGTGCTGATGGTCCGGCTGCATCAGATCTGGCCGGTCATCCATGTCTGAGCCCGCGGCGTCACCTGAACCCACGCCGTCACCTGAACCCACGGCATCGCCTGAGCCCGCGGCGTCGCCGCCCGACTCGACCAGGACCGGCCCGGGCCGGCTGCTGGTCGCCGTCTACGCCTTGTTCGCGCTCGCCGCTTCCGCCCGGGCCGGGGTGCAGATCGCGACGAAGTTCGGCGACGCACCGGTCGCGTACCTGCTGTCGGCCTTCGCCGGCCTGGTCTACATCCTCGCGACGATCACCCTGGCTAACGGCAGCCGGACGGCACGCCGGATCGCCGTCCTGTCCTGCTCGATCGAACTCGTCGGCGTGCTGGCGGTCGGTACGTGGAGCGTGGCCGACCCGGCTACCTTCCCCGACGCCACCGTGTGGTCTGGCTATGGCAGCGGGTACGGCTTCGTCCCGCTCGTCCTTCCCGTTTTCGGCCTGCTCTGGCTACGCCGCTGGGCCAAGCGGTCGAGTTCCCGGCGGGCGGCCGGGACATCAGCGGGAAATGCAGCCCAGGCGGCAGGCGGCGGCACCGCCGACGGCGGGGCCGGCGGACCAGGCCAGGGCGCAGCGGATGTCGCTGCCGATGGCAGGACCTAGCCGTCAGCGAGCAGAGGCGGCTGACCTGGCTCTGCTGATCAGGGCGGCCCGCTGGCCGGGCGAAGCGGCCCGGGGAACGCGAGCGCAACGTAGCTCGCGGCTGCTGCCTCGTGCCTAAAGAACCGCAGGTGCGTACCGTCGCGTCCGCGTGGCGGTCAAGGAAACACCACCGTCGCATGGATCCACCTCCCAGAGGACAGTTACCCACCCGGCTGCGCAGCGGTCATGGGTTTGCCCGGCAACGAGTCCGATGACTGCGAAGACATTCGCGCCCGGCACGTCGGCGGATTCCGAAATGGGAAATTATCATCTAACGGGTTTCAAGCAGGAAGCAGAGGAACCCGCACCATGCTGGTATTTCGGCTCACGATCGCCTGATGCTGGATGCAGGGTCACGATACCGAATCTATTGCGGGTCTGCGAAAGGTGCCTGCAGTACCGAACGTGCCGTCCGGGAAATCGGCATTAAATCGGTTGCCGATTCACGCCCTCTGGTCTGGTGGCGATCATATTCAATCTTATGCATCAATGTGGACTCCGTGATGCTGAGGCGGCATCCACGGGGCCCGGGCGCGTTCATCGCAGGGCCTCCCAGCCCGCCGGTAAGCTGCAGCGTGCCCCGTGGCAAACTCGTCCAGCTCGCCTGGCAGTTGCTCATGGCCGTCAAGGGCCCGCCCTGGTCCTAGGTTACCCGCATCGTCACGTTAGTTATCTGCTAACTCATCCGTCTCTGGAGTTATGATAAATTACACTTCTCTACGGGCCATTGGCTCTTACGCCCGGGCGGCAGGCCCCCCACCTGGAATTCTCTTGACTCTGGCCGAGGAACCGAGCTACTATTCCATCCTATCTTTAGTCTGGGGAATGGGAACTGAGGGCAGGGAACATGGGCGGGCGCGAAAGGGAATTGCACGGGATTTGAGTAACTCCTCGGACTTCTATAGCGCAATCGAGGAGATTCGACGTGCCTGTTACCCCAACGTATCCCGGCGTCTATATCGATGAAGTTCAGAGCTCCGTCCACACTATCGTGGGGGTGCCCACATCGGTCGCGGCCTTTGTCGGCTACGCCGCTCGCGGACCTGTTGATACGGCCGTTCAAGCCAATAGCTGGGCGGACTACGAGCGTAGCTTCGGCGGCCTAGACCCCAGCAGCCCGATGAGCTATGCGGTGTTCCTGTTCTTCCTCAACGGCGGCAATACCGCCCAGGTCGTCCGGGCCGGTGCCGCTGACGGGAGCGCCGCCGCGACCAAGATCGCCTTGTCCGACGACGTCGTTCTCGTCGCGAACTCGCCCGGCTCTTGGGGAGACAGCCTGCAGCTGGTGGTGGACACCGGCAACGTGCGCGACTCGAAGACCCAGTTCAATCTCACCATCACGGACGGGGGCTCCGGATCGGTCGAGCGCTACACGAACCTCGTCCTGCAGGGCGGTCCCCCTGGCGTCTCCATCACCGCCGCGCTCGCGTCGTCGCGGCTCATGAGCGTCGGCCCGGGCAGCGCGCTGACCAAGCTCCCGAATCCCGGGACGTACACGGTCGGGACCTTCACCCCGCCGGCCGCGGCGAAGGGGGGCGACCAACCCAAGCCGGCCGACCAGGCCAAGCCGGCCGACCAGGCACCCGCGGGCGGCCACGCGGGCGCGGACGTGCCGGCCGACAAGCTCGCGGTGCCGGGTGACCCGGGCACCAGGACGGGAATCTACGCGCTAGCCAAGGTCGACATCTTCAATATGCTCTGCCTGCCGACAGCTCCGGATAAGACCTACCCGGCCGACATCCTCGGCCAGGCGACCGCCTTCTGCAAGCAGCGACGGGCCATGCTCATCGTCGACCCGCCGACCACCTGGTGGACGGATCCGACCGGGAGCACGGCGGACGGCAAGCCGGCCCCGCCCTCCCGGACCCGCTGCCGGCCCGGCTCCGCTCGGGTTCCCGGGTGTGGTCCGCTGGCCCGCGGTCACCTCCGATCAGGACTACGCCGCCGTCTATTACCCCAACCTGCTGGTGACCGACCCCGTCACCAGGGCGACGACAACGCAAGGTCCATGCGGGGCCGTCGCGGGAGTGTGGGCGAGTACCGACAATGCCCGCGGGGTCTGGAAGGCGCCAGCCGGCACGGCCGCCGGGATCGCCGGGATCAGTGACCTGACCGTCCACATTGACGACGGGGAAAGCGGCGTGCTCAACCCGGTCGCCGTCAACTGCCTGCGCACGCTCCCGCTGGTCGGCCCGGTCTCCTGGGGCGCACGGACCGCGGCCGGGCTCGACGAATCGCCATCGCAGTGGAAGTACGTCCCGGTCCGCCGCACGGCGCTCTTCATCGAGGAGTCCGTGCGACGGGGCACCCAGTGGGCCGTATTCGAGCCGAATGACGAGCCGCTGTGGTCCTCGATCCGTCTCAACATCAGCGCGTTCATGAATTTGCTGTTCAAGCAGGGAGCCTTCCAGGGAAGCAAGCCGACCGATGCCTACCTAGTCCAGTGCGATGGCAGCAATAATCCGCAGAGCAGCATCGACCAGGGCATCTTGAACATCCTCGTGGGATTCCAGCCGCTGGTGCCCGCTGAGTTCGTCATCATCCAGATCGAGCAGCTGGCCGGCCAGCTGCCGGGTTGAGGAGCGCCAGATGCCCCCGTTCACGAGTACCAGGCTCGACCCTTATAAGAACTTCAAATTCCGGGTTAAATTCGAGGGCAGTAGCACCTACGTCGCGGGTATCAGCAAGGTCAGCGCGCTGAAGCGGACCACGGAGGTGGTCAAGTTCCGTGACGGCGGCGACGAGAGCACCAGCCGAAAATCGCCAGGCCGGACCGAGTACGACGCCATCACCCTCGAGCGGGGGGTGACACATGACGTCACCTTCGAGCAGTGGGCCAATAAGACCTGGGATTACAACAACGCCCAGGCCGCCAATGCCGGCCAGGAAGTCTCGCTCGCCGACTTCCGCCGGAACCTGACGATCGACCTTTTCAACGAGGCGGGCCAGAAGGTCATCTCGTACCAGGTCTTCCGCTGCTGGGTGTCGGAGTACCAGCCCATGCCCGAGCTGGATGGCAACGCCAACGCGGTCGCCATCCAGCACATCAAGGTGGAGAACGAGGGCTGGATCCGTGACCAGAGTGTGACCGAGCCGACGGAGCCGAGCTTCACCGATCCGAGCAGCTGACCGGCATGGGGGCGCTGAGCACCGCGGCGCTGGTGGCTGCCTGGGAGGACGGGATGGGGGAGCCGCTCGTGGACCGGGCCCCGGCTCTGCTCCGGTCGCTCGGGCTGGTCGAGCCGGCCTGCGATCCCGCGGCCATGACCGTCGGCGCGTGCGATCTGCTGCTATTCGATGTGCGCGGCCGGCTGTTCGGTCCCGACCTCGACATGGTGGCGACCTGCCCGGCGTGCGGGATGCTGGTAGAGCTCGTCATCCCCGCCGCCGAGGTGGTGCCCGCTCATCCTGCCATCCGGCTGAGCCAGGTGATCGTCGAGGAAGACGGCCTGTGCATCCAGTGCCGCCTGCCGACCAACGGCGACTTGCGGGAGCTAGCCGCGATCGGGCCCGGGGCGACGGCCGCGGACCTGCTCGAGCGGTGCGTCGAAGACATAGCGGGACCGGATGCCCCGCCCGCCGCGGCCGCGCTGCCGCCGGCGACGGCGGAGCGGGTGGCTGACGCCCTGGCGGCCAGCGATCCGGGCGCTGACATCTCGGCCGAGATCGAGTGCCCCTGCGGAGCGGTGTGGCCCGAGACCGTAGACATCCGCTCGATCCTGTGGACGGAACTGACCCGGTGGGTTCAGCGCCGCCTGCTGGAGGTCCACCAGCTCGCGCTGGCCTACGGGTGGGCCGAGCGGGACATCCTGGAGATGAGTCCGTACCGGCGCCGCTTCTACCTTGAGTCCTGCGCGGAATGACCGCGTACCTAAGGCGCATCCGCGGGCTCACCGGCGGCGAGCCGTCGTTGCGAGTGCGACCCCGATCCCGTTTCGACCGGCCCCGCCAGGGACCGAGCCGCCCTGGGAGGGGACGGTGCCCCGCCGGGGGCCGCAGCATGCCGAGACCGGCGACGCGGATCCTGCGGTGTCCTGGGCCGAGACCCTCTGGCCAGCGACCGACGACCCGAAGGGAGCAGCCCGTCCCCGGTCCGGCCCGACGCCCGGGCGGCCACCCGCCCGGGCCAGCGCTAGCCCGGCTCCGGACAGCCCTGGGCCATTTGCGCCGTCAGCCGGTGCCCGCGGCATTCCGCCGCAGCTGCGCCCCGGCCCGCCGCCGGGGCCGTCCGGGCGGCCCGGCCCCCCCTGGGCCGCCGCTGCGGACCGGGCCGGGCCCGGCGCGCAGGACGCCCGCTCCGGCCGCCCCGCGCCCGATGGCCACCTGGCCCATCACGATGACCGCCGCGGGCCGCCCGGCCGGACCAGCCCGAGCCTGCCGGACCCGGCATCTGATCCGGCGGAACCGGTCCCGGCACCCGTGCGCTCCGGCCGCGGCCGGCTGGGCCCGGCGCCCGGAGATCGATCCGGATCCGCCCGCCCGCCCGCCCCGGCCCGCCGCCCGGATTCCGCCCCGCCCGCCGGGTCCATCGAGCCAGCGGTGACGCTCCCAGGAGACCGGCTCCGAGTCACGGGGCGCCCTCCGCGGTCAGGGCTGGCCGGGCCCTACCTCGGGCGCCTTTCCGGGCCCGGCGGCCTTGGGCCGGCCGGCTCAGGGCCCGGCGGACGGGCCGGCGACGCCGATCCCCTGGCCGGTGACCGGGGCGGCGCATCCCGGCCTGAGCGCTCGGATCCCGGCGGGTATCCTGCCGCCCGCCGGGCTCAACCCGACGAGGTAACGGTGACCATCGGGCGCGTCGAGGTCCGCGTCGGCCCGGCGCCGGCCGCGCCCGGGCCGGCCGCCCCTCCGGCTGGCGCCCCTGCTTCGCGGCCTCAGCCGAGCCGGCTGGAGGACTACCTGCGAGCCCGGACCGCCGGGAGGGTCGGATGAGTAACGACCGGGCCATCGCGGCGGTGACCGCGACGTTGCGGAATATGCTGTTCCAGGCGGTATCCAGCGACGCCGACCTGGCCGGGACGACGGTCACCACCCGGCCTCCTGACCGGGCCCGCCAGGACGGCACTACCAGCAATCAGATCAACCTCTTCCTGTACCGGACCTCGATCGACGCGGCCTGGCGCAACCAGGATCCGCCGGGGATACGCCCCGGCGAATCAGGCCAGCCGCCGCTGCCGCTCGTTCTGTCGTACCTCATGACCGCCTACGGCGAGGACGACGATGAGGTGCTGGCCCACCGGCTGCTCGGGGTGGGCATGCAGCTGCTCAACGACCAGCCCCTGCTTTCCCCCGCGGCCATCGCCGCGGCCCTGAGCGGAAGCGGCCTGGAAGATCAGCCCGATCGGGTCAGGATCACCCCGCACCCCATCCCGATGGACGAGATATCCCGGATGTGGGCCACTTTCAGTACCGGATACCGCATCTCGGTCAGCTACGACGCCGCCGTGGTCCTGATCGACAACACGCGGCCGGTCCGCGCTCCGCTCCCGGTCCTGGCCCGCTCGCCCGGCGACCAGGGACCGTTCGCCACCGCGGGGGCCGCGCCCTGGCTGCGGCTGGTCTCGCCGCCGGGCGGCCAGCCCGGTGCCCGCCCCGGTGACACCGTGACCCTCTTCGGTCAGGGCCTGCGCGGAGTATCCCAGGTCCAGGTCTCGGGGGGCGCCCTGAGCAGCCCGCAGCTGCTAGCGGCCGTCACCGCGCCGGACGGGTCGCTGGCCGTGCAGCTCCCGGCCGAGACGCCGCTGCCCGCCGGGATCGTCGCCATCACCGCGCTGGTGACGGTGGCCGACGGCAGCACGCTGCCCAGCAACGCCAGCCCGCTGGCCCTGATTCCCGTGATCACCAATGACGGCCCGGTTACCGGGACGCTCGACAGCGGATCGGTGACCCTCGAGATCACCTGCGCGCCACCCGTAGGCGCGGGGCAGACCGTCGCGCTCGTGGTAGGCGACCAGGTCGTGCCCGGCGCCGCGGGCGAAGCCGGAAGCGAGCCCCGCACCTCGGTGCCGTTCACCTTGCGCGGATTCACCGCCGGCTCATATGTGGTGCGGCTGCGCGTGGACGGCCAGGACAGCATCCCCGTCGTGGCTGGCCAGGCCAGCTTCGACCCCAGCCAGCGTCTGGTGCTGTCATGACCGCCGTGACCGGCTGGGAGTCACGCAACGACGCCTATCTCGCCGAGGGCCTGGAGTGGCTCCGCGGCCGGCTCTCCGCGGACCAGGCCGGTGATCCCAGCGGCCAGCCAGGCGCAACCTGGTGGCAGGGCGCCGCAGCGAGCCAGCGATCCGGGCCTCCCCCCGCACTTGAGCTGCTCGGCGACCGCCTCGGCCTCTCCCGCTTCGAGCGCCTTGTCCTGCTGCTCTGCGCCGCCATGGAGTTCGACCCGGCGATGGCGGCCCGCTGCGCGACGGCCGCCGGCCAGGCGGGAACCGGTCAGCCGACGTTCGCGCTCGCGCTCAGCATCCTGCCCGATCCGGCCTGGGACGCCCTGTCACCCCAGCGGCCGCTGCGCTACTGGCGGCTGGTCGAAGTGCACCAAGGGGCCGCCCAGCCGCTCGTGACGAGCGCGCTGCGGGCGGACGAGCGGATCGTGAACTACCTGAAGGGCCTCAACCAGCTTGACGACCGCCTAGATCACCTGGTCCGCCCGGTCGGTGATCTCCTCGGCGGACTGCATCCCAGCCAGGAGGCGGCCGTCCAGGACGGGCTCGCGGCCTGGGAGGAGCCGGCGACCGCGACCCAGCTGCCGCTGATCGAGCTCCTCGGAGCCGATCCGGCGGTCAGGCAGGGCCTGGCCTCGGCCATGGCCGAACGGGCCGATCTCCTGCTCTATGAGCTGGCCACCGACCGGCTGCCCCGTTCCGGGCTCGACCTTGCCGACGTCATCCGGCTGTGGGAGCGCGAGACGATGCTGCTCCCGCTCGCCCTGTACATCGACGTGAGCGAGGTGCCGGCCGAGGATGTCGCATCCCTGCACGGCCTGTTCCGGGACCTGAGCGGCCCGGTTCTGGTCGGCTGCCGCGAGCCGCTCGCCGTCCCCGGACGCCCGTTCCGCCTGGTCGATGCCCGGCGCCCGTGTCCCGCGGAGCAGCAGGAGCTCTGGGCCGAAGTCCTGGCCGATCTGGCCGGGCCCGTCAGCGACCTGGATGCCATTGCCGGGCGGCTGTCCGGGGAGTTCGACCTCAACCAGGCGGCCATCCGCGAGGCGGCGCGGTATGCCCGCGGCCGGGGCGGCGCCGACGCCCTGTGGCAGGCATGCCAGTCCCAGAGCCGTCCCCGGCTGGCGGCGCTCGCACGGCGGCAGGACGCCGTCGCCACCTGGGACGATCTCGTCCTGCCGGACGCCGAGACCGTGCTGCTGCGGCACCTCGTCGACCAGGTCCGGGGCCGGGCGACGGTGCTGCGCCAGTGGGGCTTCGGCGAGAGGATCACCCGCGGCAGCGGCATCACGGCCCTGTTCGCCGGCCAGTCCGGCACCGGCAAGTCCCTGGCGGCGGAGGTTATCGCCGGTGAGCTCGGGCTAGCGCTGTACCGGATCGACCTGTCCGGCGTGGTCAGCAAGTACATCGGCGAGACCGAGCGCAACCTGCGCCGGGTGTTCGACGCGGCCGACGAGGGCGGCTCCCTGCTGCTGTTCGACGAGGCAGACGCACTGTTCGGGCGCCGCAGCGAAGTCAAGGACAGCCACGACCGCTACGCCAACATCGAAGTCAACTACCTCCTGCAGCGCATGGAGGACTACCGGGGCGTCGCCATCTTGACCACCAACCAGCGTCAGGCCGTCGACCGGGCTTTCCTGCGCCGGCTGCGCTTCGTCGTCAGCTTCCCGTTCCCCTCGCCCCGCGAGCGCGAGCTGCTGTGGCGACGCGCATTCCCGCCCCGGGCCCCGGTTGGCGATCTCGACGTCGGCCGGCTGCACGAAGCTGGCCACGACCGGCGGAATGATCCGCAACATCGCCCTCAACGCCGCCTTCTGCGCGGCGGGACGTCAGACGCCGGTGACGACCGAGCTGGTCCTGGAGATGGCACGGATCGAATTCCGCAAGCTCCAGCTGCCGGTCAGCGGCACCGACTTCGAGCCGCGCACGGAGGTAGCCCGGTGAAGATCAACGTGCACATCGGCCAGATCGTGGTCGAGGGCGCCTCCCTGACCCGGCGCGAGCGCGAGCACCTCGCCGCGGCCCTGGAAGCTGAGCTCGCCCGCCAGCTGCGCGAGCGCGTCACCCGCGAGCGCGGCCAGCCGGCCGCAGGCACCCGGCCGGATCAGGATGCCAGCGGCGTATCCCGGCTCGGCAGCCGGATCGCGCACGACGTGCTGGCCGGGCTGCCCGCCGGCGCTCTCGCTGGCAGCCGCCCGGCCGCGCCGAGCCGGCGCCAGTCCCGACGGGGGCGCCCGTGAACATGCCGGCCAGCACGTTCCCGGGCTCGCCCAAGCTGCTGCGCGGGGGCCTGGTACAGCTCGACCCGACCACCCGCACGATCGTCGACGTGATCGTGTTCCAGTACAACCCCGACACCATGACCAGGACCCTGCAGCCCCGGGCCATGACCGGCGAGCCTGGCGACCGTCTCGAGGTGCTGCGCCTCACCGGCCCGCCGCACGAGACGATCAAGCTGGAAGCCGAGCTCGACGCGGCCGACCAGGTGCTGGAGAAATCCGCCGGCCAGCCCGGCGACGTCCGCCGCCGGGAACGGCCTGCTGCCCGCCCTCGCCTCGCTGGAGGCCCTGATCACGCCCTCCGCCGACCAGCTGCTGACGACCGACGCGCTCTTCGACCGGGGGATGCTGGAGATCGCCCCGGTCGAGGCGCCGCTGATCGTCCTGGTGCTGGGGCGTGCAGCGGGTGGTCCCGGTCGCTGGTCGGCAGCCTGTCGATCACCGAGGAGGTCTTCGATCCCCAGCTCCGGCCGATCCGGGCCAAGGTCAGCCTCGAGCTCAAGGTGCTGACGACCAGCGATCTGCCGATCACCCACCTCGGGTCGACGCTCTACCTCGGCTACCGCCGCACGGCGGAAAGCCTCGCCGCCCTGGTGGCCGGCACCGACGTCCGGCCGCTGGGACTGGAGCACCTGCCATGACCGATTCCGGGAGCACACTCAGATGAGCCCGCCTAGCCGTTATGCCACGACCGGCACCACCACCTGGACCGCGCCCGACGGGACCACGGTGCCGTACCTGCTGCGCCGCTTCCTGCCCCAGCCCGGTCAGCTGGCGACGCGGCGGCACGCACCTGGTCCGGCCGGGCGAGCGTGCCGACCAGATCGCCGCCGCCGAGCTCGGCGACGCCGAGCTGTCCTGGCTGCTGGCCGACGCCAACCTGGTCGACCGGCCGAGCGACCTGGCCCAGCCCGGCACGATCATCATCGGTCCCGCTGCCCGCCGGCGGTGCCCAGTGGCCAGTGAGATCACCCTCAGCCTGCTGATCGGGGCCGTCCAGCCGACCCCGGCGCCGCGGGAGGTGATGGAGTCGCTGGTCTCGGCGAGCGTGCAGGTAAGCGCGACCGGCAAGAGCGGATTCGACCTGTCCTTCGCCGTAAGCAAGGGATCGCCGCTGCTCACCGACCTGCTGCCGACCGGGTACTTCGATCCCCCGACCCGGGTGATCCTGGTCGCCACCATGGGCGGCTCGGCCACCGTGCTGATGGACGGCGTGATCACCTTCCAGGAGATGGTGCCGAGCGACGAGCCGGGCAAGTCCGTCCTCTCTATCAAGGGCGATGACCTCACCCGGATGCTCGACCTCGTCGACCTGACCGGCTTCCCCTGGCCGGCCATGCCCGCGGAGGCGCGGGTGGCGATCGCGGTGGGCAAGTACATCGCGCTCTACGGGATCGTCCCGGTCGTCATTCCCAGCGTCCTGATCGACGTCCCGAACCCGCTGGCTCAGATCCCCGTTCAGCGCGGCACCGACCTGAACTACATCAAGACGCTGGCGGACCGGGTCGGCTACGTCTTCTTCATCCAGCCCGGGCCGCTACCGGGCATGAACCTGGCCTACTGGGGACCGATGCTGCGGACGGCGATCCCGTTCCTGCCGGTACCGCCCCCGATCGCCATCGACTGGGACGGAGCCGGCAACGTCGAGTCCCTGCAGTTCTCCTTCGACGGCTTCGCCAAGACCCAGTGGGTCGTGGTCATCCAGGTCGACGGCATTCCCGTGCCCATCCCGGTACCCGACATCAGCCCGATCAGCCCGCCGCTCGGCCGCAAGAGCCCCATCCCGCTCAAGATCAGCCCCATGCCCGGCCTGGCCAAGTACAGCCCGCTCCAGGCGGCCGGAATCGCCCTGGCCCAGGCCGCGTCCACCGCTAACGTGATCTCCGGCCAGGGCACCCTCGACGTGCTCCGCTACGGGTCGATCCTGCCGGCCCGCACCCTCGTCGAGGTGCGCGGCGCGGGCCTCACCTACGACGGCCAGTACTTCGTCGACAGCACCACCCACACCATCAAGCCGGGATCCTACAAGCAAAGCTTCACCCTCAGCCGCAATGCCCTGATCGCCGGCCGCGGCGACCCGCTGTCCTACCTGACCTCGCAGGTACAGGAGCTGGGCGGGTTCGCCGCCGCAGCGGTGCACGCCACCCCCGTCCTGCCCGGCGGCGTGGGCATTCTCACGACCCCGCCGGGGCCGCTGCTGCCGGTGCCCGCGCCATCCCCCGGCGGAGGCGGCCGGATCGCCGCGCTGCCCGCATCCCCGTGACACCCGAGTACAAGGAGAACCATGACTGACCTAGGCCATTCCGGCTACAAGGAGTCCTTGCTGCCCTTCGGGGAACCGGATGCCCAGGACCCGGATCCCGAGGTCCGCAAGCGCTTCTTCGGCAAGTACCGCGGCTCGGTCGTGGCGAACCTCGATCCGCTCAAGCAGGGCCGGCTGATCCTGCGGGTCCCCGACGTGTTCGGGCTGCTGACGAGCAACTGGGCGCTGCCCTGCGTCCCGCTGGCCGGCCCGATGATGGGCGCTTCGTTCGTCCCCCCGGCGGTCGGTTCCAGCGTGTGGGCCGAGTTCGAGCAGGGCGATCCCCAGCTGCCGATCTGGGTCGGCTGCTTCTGGGAGACACCGGCCACCCTGGGCAAGATGGCGCTGCTCACCGGGACCGCGCCGACCCCGTCGATGACGCTGGAAACGGTCACCAGCGGCATCGGGATCTCCGACCTGCCGAACCTGCCGCCGACGGCGGGCAATGTGAGCCTTTACGCGAACGAAGGGACCACGTCGATCAGCCTCAACGCGTCCGGCGTGACCATCACCGCACCCGCGGTCAAGCTCGTGACGTCCAGCTTCACGGTCAACGGCGCCCAGTTCTCGGTGACCTGAAGATGGATATCGCCTTTCCGTATCAGCTCGATCCGCAAGGCTCGACGGCCACCGCGGCGTCGGCTGGCGACCACATCGCGCAGCTGCTCGAGCAGCTGCTCTTCACCCGCCCGGGAGAGCGGGTCAACCGTCCCGGCTTCGGCTGCGGGCTGCTCGACCTGGTCTTCAGCCCGGCCTCGCCGGAGGTCGCCGCCGCGTTGTCGATCACGGTCTCAGCCGCCGTCCAGCAGTGGCTCGGTGACGTCATGAAAATCCAGTCCGTCGACGTCACCTCGGCCGGGAGCGAGCTGCAGGTCGTCCTGAGTTACCTGGTCACCGCCACCGGCACGGCCGCTGCCACTTCCCTCGTGATACCGGTGGGGTGAGCGGGACGATGAGCGGCCGGGCGACCCGGTGGGGTGACCTGATGGCGGAGGGGGGAACGCGCCGCCAGGAAGTCCGGCGTCGTCACGGTAACGGCCTCGACACGGTCGAGGTCGATCAGCACGGACGGCGGCTGGTCCTGACGTTCCTCGAGCACCCGCCGGCGCAGGTGCACCCGGCTAACATCCGCATCGACGGGCCGCCCCGCGCGGCGCCGGTCGTTGCCACCGCGGTCCGGCGGGCAGCGCAGGACGATCCGCATCTGGAGGACCGGCTGCTGGTCGAGCTCGCGGCCCCCGGCGGCGCGGGCCTCTACACGCTCCGGCTGGTCGAGCGGACGGCCGACGGCCGTCCCGGCCGGGCACCGCTGCGTGGCCTTGATTCCCGGTTCGCCGAGGCCAGTTTCACCTTTGATGTCGACCGGCCCAACCCGGTCTCCGCCGCCTCGCCCGCCGCCCCGGGCACGGCCGGCCCGCAGGCTTCCTACCTGGCCCGCGACTACGGCGGGCTGCGCCAGCTCATCCTGGACCGGCTGGCGCAGACCATGCCGGCCTGGACCGAGAGCCACGTTCCCGACATCGGGATCACCCTGGTGGAACTGCTCGCCTACATCGGCGATGATCTCAGCTACTACCAGGACGCCGTTGCCACCGAGGCCTACCTGCCGACCGCCCGGCGGCGAATCTCGGTGCGGCGGCACGCCCGCCTGGTTGACTACCGGCTCGGCGAGGGCGTCCAGGCCCGGGCGTGGGTGTGCCTGGCGGTGACCGATGCGGCCGAGCTGCCGCTGCGTGACCTGGTATTCGCCGCGGTGCCGGGCCTGGCCGAGGGGGCCTCGCCGGTCCTGTCAGGCGACGCGCTGCGGCCAGGGGCACCGGGCCCGGTGCGCTGCTACACCCCGGTCCGGGCGGGCCTGCGGCCGCCGGCGGTGAGCTCGGCGCACCGGGGCCGCGGGCCGGTGGTCGCGGTCAGGCCGGCCCACAATGAGGTGGCCTTGTGGTCGTGGGGCGAGCATGACAGCTGGCTGCTGGCCGGAGCGACGACCGCGGTCCTGGCCGACACATGGACCGATCCCGCTGACCACGGCCCGTCCGGGCCGAGATCGCTGGCCCTGCGGGCCGGTGACGTCGTGGTGTTCGAGGCGACGACCGACCGGTCCGGGATCAGGCCGCCGGACCCGGACCAGCGGCACCCGGTCCGGCTGACCGCGGTCCACGCCTCGGTCGACCGCCTCTACGACCAGCCCATCCTGGAGATCACCTGGGCCGAGGCGGACGCGCTGCCGTTCGACCTGCAGGTCAGCGTGCCCGGCCCGGCTCGCACCGCGGTGCCGTGCGCCGTGGTCCGCGCGAACACGGTCCTGGTCGGAGACGGCGCGGGCGTGTCCGAGCAGCTGCTTCCCGGCCAGGTGGTCCTCACCTACCCGTCGCTCACCTGGACCTGCCCCTACCCCGACCCCGCGGCGGTCGCCCGGCACCAGGCCCGGAGACTGCGCCGGCTGCCCGCGGACTGGCGCCGCGAGGTGGAGGAGTGGCGCCGCGACGCCCAGGATGGCGAGGTGCTGAGCGACCGCCAGCTGACCGCCCTGGGCCGGCTGCTCGGCGAGGATGCACTCGCCGAGCTGGGCCTGACCGGCCGGGACCACCGGGACCAGGACCTGGCCGGGCAGCAGGCGGAAGGCCTGGGCCGGCTCCTGCTGGAGGCCAGCCGGCTGCTCGGGCCCCGGGTGCGCCGCCTGGCCGTCCTGGCCGACCTGGCCCGGGCCAGCGGCCCGCTCGAGGAAGTGCTGATCCGGGAGGTTGCCGACGACTGGGGACCCAGCCTGGCCAGCCAGCTCAGCTCCCACCACCCGGCCGCCTGGGGTCCGGCCAGCGCGGCCACCAGTCAAGATGCCCGCCGGGCGCGGCCACTGCTCACCCTGGTGCCAGCCGCCGGCACCGAGGCCGGTGACGCTGATGCGCTCGGCGGGCGGCAGCCGTGGACGGTGGTGCCGGACCTGATCGGCAGCCTGCCGGGATCCCGGCAGGTCATGGTCGAGGTCGACGACGCCGGGCGGGGGCACCTGCGCTTCAGCCCCGGTGACCAGCCAGCCGCCCCGGTCGAGGTGAGCTACCAGGTGGGCCAGGGCAATGCGGGCAACGTGCCGGCGGCGGCGATCAACGCCATCGCCGCCCTGACTCCGGCGGCCGCCGCGGCCGTGTCCGTGGTCCGGTGCCTGGGAAATCCGCTTCCCGCGGCGGGCGGCACCGACCCGGAGAGCATCACCGCGGCCAAGGCGGCGCTGCCCGGCGCCTTCCTGGTCGACCAGCCGCGCGCCCTCGTCGCCGCTGACTACACCGCGATCGCGGAACGGGTGACCGGGGTACGCCGGGCCGCGACGGTGCTGCGCTGGACCGGGACACGTTACGCGGCGGACGTGGCGGTCCAGCCCGCCGCCGGCGAGGACCCTGGCCCGGAACTGCTCGCCGCGGTCGACGACGCGCTCTGGCCGGCCCGGCGTATCGGCCACGAGCTGTGGGTACGGCCGCCGAGCTACCGGTCCGTCGTGCTGGGGCTCAACGTCGACATCGGCCCCGGCACGGTGCGCGCGGTCCTGGCGGACGGGCTGGCGGCGTTGCTGGGCTCCGGCTGGCAGGCGGACGGCACGCCTGCCCTGTTCAATCCGCTGCGCAGGGGCTTCGGGCAGCCGGTCTTCGCCAGCCCGATCGTCGCCGCCGTGCAGGACGTCCCCGGGGTCGAGGCCGTGACGCTGACCCGTCTCGGCTTCCTGGACCATCCGGGCGCGCCCGCTTCTGCCTACGTACCGGAGCGGCTGCGGGTGCGGGCCCGCGAGATCGCCCGCCTGGACAACGATCCGGACGCGCCCGAGCACGGCTACGCCACCGTCAACCTGCGGGGCGGCCGGTGACCGATGGTGGGAGCACAGCAATGAGCACGCCAGCCCTGCCGTACAGTTCAGGCAGCCGCCAGCAGTTCCTGGACCAGCTGCTGGCCGAGCTGGCGCGCACTGACACCGCCGACGGCAAGCCATTCGGGCTGCGCACCAGGGCGCCAGACGACCCCACGGTGGCCCTGGTCGATGCGTGGGCCACCGTCGCCGATGTCATCGCGTTCTACCAGGAGCGCATCGCGACCGAGGGCTTCATCCGCACCGCCAGCCAGCCGGGCTCGCTGCTGGCCATCGCCCAGCTGGTGGGCTACCAGCCCCGGCCCGGCCTGGCCGCCTCGGCCTGGCTGGCCTACACGCTCCAGCCCGATCCCGTCGATACGCCCGTTGTCCTGCCGGCCGGGCTGCTGGCCCAGTCGGTGCCCGGGACCGGCGAGCTGCCGCAGATATTCGAGACCACCGCCGAACTCGTGGCCCGGCCGAGCTGGAATACCCTCGGGGTGCGGGTGACCGGCCCGGTCACCGCGCCAGACGGGCTCTCCAAGCTGACCGCCCTTACCTTCCAGGGCGTGACGACCGGCCTCGCGGCCAACAGCATGATCCTCCTCGCCGACGACGGCGACCCGCCGACGCCGGTGCTGGTCCAGGCGGTCAGCGTCGATCTGGCCAGCCAGGTCACCTCCGTGACCCTGCAGCAGCCTGCGGCGAGTACCCCGGCCGCGGCCCGGCCGGCCCCGCCCGCCGCAGCCGGGGGAGCCGCCCACGGCATCACGCTCGCCAGGGTCATCGACGCCCTGGTCCCGGCGCTCGACTCCCTGGTCCCGGTACTGCGCGAGCTGCCGGCGGCACCGCCAGCCTCCGCCGCGGCCCTCAACCGGGGACCCGCCGAGGTGTTCGCCCCTGACTCCGACGCCGTTCCCCGGCTCGTGGCCGCCCTGCACCCGGCGCTGGCCGGCACCATCTACAAAGCACTCGGCACGACGTCCATCGGCCCGGCCGCCGTCACCGCCGCGATGGCCCTGCAGGTACAGGCCACCCCGTTCGGGGTCAGGATGCCCCCCCGGCCGGTGTTCGACAGCCAGGGCCAGCAGGTCGGCACCGAAGAATGGCCGGTCGGCGACGTTCAGGTACTGACCACCAGCCTGAACTGGACGGGTAACACCGAGACCCCGGCCGCCCAGCAGTCCGTCCAGCTATCCGTCCAGGGGCCCGGCGGCTCCTTCGCCCAAGCGGCGGTCGACGGACCGGCCCCGCCGGCCGTCAGCCTCGGCGACCTCGGCAACGCGGCCGTGACGGTCCAGTCGCAGGAACTCACCGTCGCCTTCACCCCGGCCGCCGCCTCCGGGCTGAACCCGCTGACCCTGACCCTGGACTGGGGCAGCAACGAGCCCATCACCGTCACGATCAGCGACCCCAGCGCCGATGAGGGCGACAGCAGGTTCACCTGGGCGCCAACCCTGAACGCCTCGCAGCGTCTCACCCTCGGCAACTACAGGGTCACCATCGGGTGGCAGGCCGCCCGGGTCAGGATCGAAGGCGAGCCGGTGCTGACCGTCTCGGTCGCCGAGGCCATGCTGCTGGCCGATCCTGCGGTACTCGACCTCGACACCACCTATCCCGGCATCGTGCCCGGCAGCTGGGTCGTCATCCAGCAAGCCGGCATCCCGGCCGGGACAGCTGCCTATCAGGTGGTCGCCCAGGTCATGAGCGCCAGTTCCACCGCGATCTCCCGCTACGGCATGAGCGGGACCGTTACCGAGCTCATCCTGGACAGACCCTGGCCTCCTCCCGGCACCCGCTGGCTTTCCGCGGTGCGGCCGCTGAGCGTTCAGGCCCAGTCCGCCGGGCTCACCCTGCTCCCCGTGCCGCTGCCCGGTCCGCTGGCCGGTCCCAGCATCGACCTCGACGGGCTCTACGCCGGGATCGAGGCCGGGCAGCGCATCCTGGTCACCGGGACCCGTTCGGACCTGCCGGGCGGCGCCTCCGTGCCGGCCGGCGAGGCAGCCATGGTGTCCGAGGTCACGCAGCAGACGATCAGCGGGACCGCCGATACGCCGCACACCACCCTGCAGCTGGCCGTCCCGCTCACCTACAGCTACGAGCTGACGTCGGTCCGGATCTACGGCAACGTCGTGCCCGCGCACCAGGGCGCCACCGTAACCGAGGCCTTGACCGGTGCCGCTCCCGGCAACCCCCATCCGTTCTTCACCCTGTCCCAGGCGCCCGTGCTGGCCGATCCCAGCGCCACGGCGGCCGGATCCACCTCCTCGCTCCGGCTCAGCGTGGACGGGCGCACCTGGACTCCGGTGCCCCGGCTGGACGCCAGCACGCCGGGCAGCTGCTACCAGACCGGGATCGACAGCCAGGGCCGGACCACCATCAAGCTGAGCGGACCGCTGCCGACCGGCACCAGCAGCGTGGTGGCTACCTACCGGACCGGGCAAGGCAGCGCCGGGAACGTACGTGCCCATCAGGTCACGCAGCTTCTCAGCCGGCCCCTGACCGTCGCCAGCGTGGACAATCCGCTGCCGGGCTCGGGCGGATCCGACGGCGACGGACCCGGTGACCTGCGGGCCGGCGCACCGGTCGGCCTCGCCTGCCTGGGGCGCCTGGTCTCGGTCGCCGACACCGCCGACCTCGTCCGGTCGTGGGCTGGCGTCGGCAAGGCCAGTGCCGTGTCAGCGACCGCCGCGGGCGGTGAGGTGGTCGCCCTGACCGTCGCCGGCGTCGACCCCGTCCCCCTCGACCCGGCGGGCGCGCTGTGCACCGCGTTGACCGGTGCTCTGGCCGCGGCCGGCGAACCGGACTCGCCGGTCCTGGTCCTGCCCGCGCGCCTGTACCTGATCGTGCTCGCCGCCCGGATCCGGCGCGACCCCGCGCTGGACTGGGCTGACGTCTCCGCTGCCGTGCGGGCCGCGCTGTCCGGCGCGTTCGGCTACGGGTCCCGCCAGCTGGGCCAGGACGTCGTCGTCAGCGAGGTCATCGCCGTGGCCCACTCGGTCGCCGGCGTCGAGTCGTTCTCGGTTACGGCCATCGCGCTCGTGCCGACCACCGCGACGGCCAGCGAGATCGTCGCGCTGACCAGCAGCCTCCCCGTGCCGCCGGCCAGCGGCCGGCTGCCGCTGCCGCCGCCGGATACGGCAGCAGCGGACGAGCCGGCCGCGGCGGCGGTCGCCTACCTCTCCGACGTCATGAACGACACCCTCATCCTGCAGGAGGTGACGTAATGCCCGACGACCGGCTCTACCGCCTGCTGCCTGCCATCGACCAGCTCCGCGATACTGAGGCCGGCGGTCCGCTGCGCGCCCTGCTCGGGGTAATCGGCGACCAGGTAGCCGAGCTGGAGACGGATATCGCCCAGCTCTACGCGACTGGTTCATCGAAACCTGCCAGGACTGGCTCGTCCCTTACTTCGCGGACCTGGCCGGCGTCGCCCTGGGCCCCGCCATCGGAGCCCCGGCCACCGGCGCGCCTGATCCGCTCGACGCGGCCAGCCGCCGCAGCCAGGTGGCCAACGCCATCCGCGACCGGCGGGCCAAGGGGACGCTTGCCGCCATCGAGCGCTTCGCCACCGACGTCACCGGGTGGCCGTGCCGCGCGACCGAGTTCGCCTGGCTCGTGTCGGTCACCCAGTCGGTCCTGCACCCTGACCTCCGCCGGGGTACCACGATGGCCATCGGGGACGCCAGCGTGCTCGGCACGTTCGGCACCCCGTTCTCCGCCGCCGCCTATACGGCGGACACGCGGCGCATCTGCTCGCACCGCACCCGGGCAACTCACAACCTGCCGTCGATCGGGCTCGTCGCCTGGCGCCTGGTTGCCGACGGCGTTGACCGGGCTCCGGCGGAATGCGTGAACGACGACAACCACTTCACCTTCGATGCCCTCGGCCGCGACACCCAGCTGTGCGTCCGTCCGGTCGCCCGGATCCCCGGTCGCCGGCCGGCCAGCGATCTTGATGTCCCTACGCCCATCAGCCGGCTGGCCCTCGACCGGCAGCTGGAGGATTACTACGGCGAGGCTCGCAGCTTCTGCGTGTACCGGGGCCGCTCGGCCGTGGACCGGGCCGAGATCGTCGTCGCCGACCTGAGCCGCTGGCGCCACCGTCTCAGCCCGCGCCAGGTCGCCGTGGACCCGGTGCTCGGGCGAATCGCCTTCCCGGTGCGCGATATCCCCGAAGCGGGCGTGTCGGTGAGCTACCGCCGTCTCACCGTCGGCGGCCTCGGCGGCGGGCAGTATCCCCGCGCCCTGGGCGTGACCGCGGCCGCCCGCTACCCGGTCAGCGCGACCGGTGACGGACACGCCAGCATCGGCGCGGCCGTCGCCGCCTGGCGGGCTGACCAGGCCCGCGGCGAAGCCGGCGACCGCGCCACCATCGAGATCACGGACAACGGCGTCTACGAGGAGCGGCTCCGCCTCGAGCTGCGACCCGGCGAGGCACTGGAGCTTCGCGCCGCCGACGGCCACCGGCCCGTGCTGCGCCCGGTCGATGAGGACCACGACCGCCCTGAGGCCCTGCGGGTGATCGGAATCAGCCACGATGAAGCGCAGCGGCCGTCCCGTCCCCGGTCACCGGAAGCGCCGCCCCCGCCCGCACGCCCCCCGGCGCCGCCGCCGGACGTTACCTTCGACGGAGTATGGGTCGCCGGGCATCCGGTCGAGCTGTCCGGCCACCTGGGCACCGCCACGTTCCGGCACTGCACTCTGGTGCCGGCGGCCGGGAACCGCCGCGAGGGAGCCGACGTCAGCCTGCGGGTCGAGGCCATGCCCAGCGACGTCCGGATCGAGTTCTCCGTCATCGGCCGGATTCAGGTGATCAGCCCCGAAAGCGGGCTCGACCCGATCCCGGTGACCGTCACCGACTCGATCCTGGACCCTGGCCGCCCGCGCCGCAAGGCGATCGAAGGCGCGGAGCGCCGCCCAGCCTGGGCCCGGCTGTCTCTTTGCCGCGTCACCGTCTTCGGCGAGGTTGACGTCCGCGAGATCGGCGTGGTCGCCGACAGCCTCCTTACCGGCCGCCTGAATAGCGGCCGCCGCCAGGTCGGAAGCGTGCGTTTCTGCTACCTCCCCGAAGGCTCCCGGACGCCGCGGCGGACCTCGTGCCAGCCTGACGACGTGCTGACCGCGATGGACGACGCCATCGCCCGGGGGACCTACCCGCCGTCGGAGCGTGACGCCTTGCGCCAGCGCGAGGCGGCCCGGGTCACTCCCCGCTTCGACAGCGTGCGGTTCGGCGCCCCGGCTTACGGGCGGCTGAGCGACGACGTCGCGCCCGAACTGGCCGGCGGCGCCGAGGACGAAGGCGAACTCGGCGCCTATCACTTCGCGTGGCTGGCTTACCGCCAGTCCCAGCTGCGGGCCGGGCTCCCCGCCTACGCGCCGATCGCGATGGACATTGCCTCCATTTTCGCCACCTAGGAGACCCTGATGTACGGAGATTTCTCCCGGCTGACATATTCCCCCGGCAAGGCCTATACGGGCGTGTGGTCCCAGCAGGGCCGGGTCCAGCTGGACGCCGACGCCAACGAGCAGACGGCCATCCTGCTCGACTGGCTGCGCACCCTCGCCATCGACTTCATCGGTCCCTTCGGCGGCCACGTCAACCGGGCCGGCTTTCACGTCGAGGTCAACGGGTCCGACCTGACCTTCAGCCCGGGGCATTACTACGTGTACGGCTTGCGCTGCGAGGCACCCGAGCCGGCGGCCCGGACGACCCGGCGGCAACCTACCGCGGCCTGGTGCCGGGGACAGCTCCCTGCCGGTGCTCGTGCAGCTGCTGGTGTGGGAGCGCTCGGTCAGCGCCGTGATCGACGACAACCTGCTCGAGCCGGCCCTCGGTCCCTACCCGCCCGACACCACGGTGCGCACCCAGGTGGCGTGGTCCCCGATGGTCAGCAGCTCGCTCCCGGCGCCGGACCCGGACGGCACTGCGCTGGCCGACGTGAAAGCCGCCGACCTCAATGCCGAGTACATCTCCGCGAACTTCGAGGAGTACAACGCCCGCGGGCGGACGCTCCCGCTGCTGGCGGCGGGCGTCGGTGACAACCAGGGCGAGGCGACGTCGATCGTGCCGGCCACATCGGGCTACCTGGGCCCCGAGAACCAGCTGTATCGCCTCGAGGTGCACGTGGGCGGTACGGTCGCCGCCGGCCGCCCGACGTACAAGTGGTCACGCGACAACGGCTCCGCTGAGTTCCGGGTCGTGGCCATCGACACCGGGGACTCCGACGTCAAGAAGAAGGGCGGCCGGAATGCCCCCGATCCGGTCGCCCACGTCACCGTTGCC
This sequence comes from uncultured Actinomycetota bacterium, assembly GCA_963839095.1. Classification (GTDB taxonomy): domain Bacteria; phylum Actinomycetota; class Actinomycetes; order Streptosporangiales; family Streptosporangiaceae; genus Palsa-504. The sequence goes on from CAWIUF010000042.1 coordinate 69,592, forward strand.
TCTCTCGGCCGCGACGCGCGGACCGGGCTCGCCGCCGGGGACTGGGTCGAGCTGGTCGACGACACCTGGATTCCGCACGGCACGCCGGCGCCGCTGCTGGCCGTGCAGGCGGTCGACCGGGCCGGCCGGATCGTCACCCTCGGCGGCGAGCTGGCCACCGACCTGTCGCTCCATCCCTACCTCCGCCGCTGGGACCAGACCTCGCCGAGCCCGGACGGATCTCCCATTGTCGAGTCATCCGCCGACGGCGAGAACGACGCCTGGCTCGAGCTCGAAGACGGGGTCCAGGTCCGCTTCCCGGCCAACGGCGCGGAGTACCGGACCGGCGACTACTGGCTGATTCCGGCCCGGACGGCAACCGGCGGCGTCCTGTGGCCCGGCGGCCCCGAGCCCCGCCCTGTCCCCCCGCACGGGCCGACCCGCTACCTCGTGCCCCTGGCACTGGTCACGGCCAAGAACACCGCCGCGGACATGCGCGTCCTGTTCACCCACCTGGCCTGGCCCGAACCCGGTAACCAGGACGGCAAGGGGGCGTGAGGTGGCCGGCCCGGCGCTGGAGGGACGCGCTTTCTTCGAACAGCAGCAGCGGCGGCGCCAGGAGGCGCAGGGTCGCCTCACCGGCAAGCCGCTGCAACGGCTGCCGGCCACGCGAGGGCTTTCCCCGTCGCTGACCGCCCCCATGCCGCGGCCCGATCCGCTGGCGGTCGCGCTGCGGATCGTGGTGACCGGCGGCCCGCACGCGGGCAAGGCGTTCGGCCTGCGTCCCGGTGAGCTGGTCATCGGGCGCGGGGAAGGATCGCCGATCCAGCTCGATGACCCGAGGGTCTCTCATATCCACGCCGTGCTGCGCCTCCGCGGGGCGGACGTGACCATCGAGGACCTGCACTCCACCAACGGGACCGCCGTCAACGGCATGCTCATCGAGCGCCAGACCGCGCTCGCGTCCGGTGACCGGATAGACGTGGGCGGCGTAGAACTCATGCTCGAACGAAGCTGACGATGCCGGATCTGACCGCTCCAGCCGGCGTCCCTTTTACGCGTAAACTCAGAACTAGCGGCAACCGATGGAGGGCGGTCACGACATGCCCGCGTTTGTCACCACAGGGACCACGATGACCTGCACGATGGGACGCGCGCCCAGCAGCCTCATCGCGGCTACGCCGATCGTGTCGGCGACAACGCCGGTCGCGACGATCGCCGACACCATCCCGGAGACCAATATTGCCGCCTTCGGCCTGTGCATGAGCCTCGGCAACCCGCAGGTGGCCACGGCGACCACGGCCGCTCAGGGGGTGCTGACACCGCAGCCCTGCGTACCGGCCACCGGCGCCCCGTGGACCGCTGGATCCGTGACCGCCCAGGCAGGCGGTATCCCCTGCGTGCTCATCACCTCGACCTGCCAGTGCGCCTGGGGCGGTACGGTCACCGTGACCGCCCCCGAGCAGCAGCTCGGCATGGGCACCTGAAGCTCCCCGGCGGTCCGCTGCTCAGGGCCCGCCTCCTGGGCCCGCGGCCGGAGCGAGTGCTCCCTGGGGAATCTCGAGGTCCAGGTGGAAGTGGAGTATCAGCGGGTCAGGCCCGTGCCAGTTGAGGTTGCCGCTGCTGTCGACGCTTCCGGTGAATTCGACGTTGCGCGAGCCCGTGGCCGCGTTGACCGCCTGGGCGACACTGAAATCGTTGTAGAGCACACGCCAGCGCGCCCCGAGCGAGCTTGCCGCCTGGTTGAGGTTCAGCAGGAAGCTGATAGCCGCGGAGCGATCGTAGAAACCCCTGCCGTCCAGGCGGGCCTCGGGAAGGCGCAGGTCGAGAGAGAAACCCTTCTCTTTCCAGCGGCCAAGACCGTGTGATGAGTAATTCGATGCCGTATACCTCTGCGGGGGTTTAGCCGCCGCCAGGATCCGTTCGAGCTCGGTCAGGAAGGTGGCTGTTTCCGGCGCGACCGGCGGCATTTTAGCGTCTGGCCCTCCCCATTTCAGGCTGGCCGGTACTGGTACCTTGTCGGCCTCGGCAGGCGCGTACGAGGGGCCGAAGTTCCCGGGAAGCCAGGCTGCCTTCTGCGGGATGGTTGCGAAGTCCACCTCTTCCCTTCTGCTCACCGCCCAGCCGCGCGCGATGCGCTCAACCTGGTTCATCGCCCATTCAGTCTGGCCGCACCGCACCTCGGTCATCTCTGCCTCGATCTCCGCGCCGATCTCGTCCGCGGACTTGGCCGGAGGCGGCTCCTCGCCTTTCTTTACCTTCGGTTTCGCCGTCTTCGCCTTGGTGATGCGGGCACGCTCCCGGTCCAGCACGACCTGCATTCCTTTGAGCCATCCTCCTCCGTAGGTCTTCAAGGCGCTCTCCATGGTGGCGGTGTAGTCCGACTCCAGAGCATCCAGGTGAGCCCGGGCGAGTTCCGCCGTGACGGCCGCGGCCGGCTGCCGGGCGATCGCGCGTTGCGCATCGCCGATCTTCTTCGCCGCTGCCGCCTTAGCCGCCTTGGTGGCGTCCGCGGTCGCCTTCCGGATGGCCGCCCGATCGTTAGGAGCGATGCCCTGCGTGGCCGCCTCGACCGCCGCCTTGGTGTCGGCCGCGGCCTCCTCTGTGGCCTTCTTTTTCGCCGCGGCCACTTGTGTCTGGAAGCGTTTCCCGATTTCCTTCTGGACCTCACGCTCGGCCCGGCATTGCGCCAGGGCCGCAGCGAATGCGCGGCGGTCGGGGTCACCGCCGAAGTTAGCCGTCGGGATGACCGGAATGTGCGCCTTCTCGCGCGGTGGCGGAACCTTGGCGACCGGAGACGCGCACCCGAGCACGATCACAGACCAGCCCGGCGGCTCGGGACAGACCGCCAGCCCGGGAACGGGCGGGACTTGCCCGGAAGTCACGGGCGCCGGGGGTGCCGTGGTGGCCGGCGGTACCGGGACAGGCTCAGGGGCGGCCGCTTGTCCGGCGTCATCGGCCCCTGTCACCGCCGGAGCAGCCGTAGCGCCGGCGTCCGCCGGTCCTTCAACCTCCGCCGCCGGATCTGCGGCGTCCGCCGGCCTGGCGGCCTGGGAATCTTCCTCCTGCTGACCGCCCGGTGCCGCTCCGGGCGCTGCCTGGCGCCGGATGAACGCCGCGTCGATGTGCAGCTGGGCCAGCGGACGTAGCTGCGGTGGGGCAGCGTAACGCGCAAATTCGCTGTGCCGCGCCCCGAGCGCGGCAGTTGAGTCCAGTGACCGGGCCACCGCTTCGGCAGCCCGCTCGGACGAGTCGTCCGTCCGGCCGATCGTGAGTGCGGTACTGCCCCCTGCGGACGCTACGGAAGCGGTTTGCGCGACGTGCGTCAGCTCGTGCGCCAGCAGGCCACGCCCCGCAGCGGTCTGCGGCGAGTACCGCCCTTCACCGAAAACCACGTGGGGGCCGACGGTGTATGCCAGCGAACGGACAGCGCGCGCCGACTGCGCCGCACGGGCGTCCGTATGTATCCGCACGTGGCGAAAGTCATATCCGAGGTGCGATTCCATAAAGGCACGTCCAGCCGGATCCATCGGCGCACCCGGCGCATTTATCACATCATGCACAAGGGCTAGCACACTGCGCTCGCCCGAGTTCGTCGTTTTCGCGGGTATTCGCTGACTGACCTGCCAGGCACCGGACGGCACAGCTGATTCCGTCTGCGTGCTATCCGAATGCGCGGGTACCCGGCTGAAGTCTGCTGCGACGAGCGGCTGAGTGGACTCGCGGCCAGCATGGCCGGGCGGTCGGACGGACAGGTCCGGCCCCTCGGGGGAATGCCGCGGAACCTGCGGCCTGCGGTTATAGGCACCAGCCCCGTGACCAGGGTACGGCCATCCCCGGGGACGCTCACTCCGGATGAGCCCCGCCATGGGCTGCCTCGCCTGATCCGGTGTTCTTGACAAGAGCACGTCAGCCGACTCCTACCACGCTTCGGTAACTCCCGACCTCCGACGCGGAGCCTCGGACTCATCTTCGGCCGCCGCCAGCGTTATATCAACTCCCTTCTCGTCAGATTTGCCTAAGCGGCGCGCGGATCGCGCCCGGCTATCATCCGTGCCACCGGGCTTTTGATCCTCCGCGATCCGCGTGGTTATGTGGAGCGCATGGTCAACGAGCGGTTCGTGCGCGATCCATCGGTCGATGGCGACAAGCTGCGCAGCCGGCCGGGCGGAGCGCTCGCCGGCGACTTCCTCGGACGCCTGTGGACCCTGTTCGGCGCCCCTGACCTCGTCGGCGACGGCGGCTTTACTTACGGCTTGCGCGACCGCCGGAGCGGCCTTGGCTTTACCGCCTACAGCGGGCCGAGCGGGCCGGCGTACGGCGGGGATCCGCGCCAGGCGCGCGCTCTGGCGCCGGTGCTCGATGACTTCGACGCGCTCCTCGACGGTGCGCCGCTCGCTGATTGCGCGCTCGAGTTCCCGGCCGGGTCCGGTCGCTTCGTCATCGGCGTTGCCAACGGCGAGCCGTTCGAGAAGATGACGGACCCGGTGTCGCGTACCTTTCGCGGTGATCTCGCCCGCGCCCGGCGCAGGCTCGGCGAGCAGCATGTCCCGATGGCATACTTCGAGGCGCTCGCGCACCTGCATGACGCGTACCGGGCGCTGGCGCAGCCGCCGGCCGCCGCCGAGGAGAGTGCCTACCGAGATCTTGCGCGCGAGCTCTGGACCAGGGCGGCCGCGGGAACCGCGACGGCGCTCGAAGAGCAGCTCGCCAGCGGCGAGAAAGCGAGCCGCAACCTGGTCTCGATCCATCTCGACACGCTGTCGGTTGCGCTGCGGCAGACGGCGGCCGACGCCGGCGTCGATTGGCCGGCCTTCGCGGCGCGCCATGCGGCGCTCTTCGATCGCGCGCGGGCCTGGCTCAAGGACTCTCGTCGGCGGTAAGCGCGATGGCGGCGCGGTACACGTCGCCGGAGCCGGTGCTTACCGCCTGCCCGGGCTTGTAGGACTGGATGCCGCCGCGTCGCGAGACCTCGACCACCACGGCGATGCGCTTCCCGGCGAGCGGCCGGACCGCTTCGGCCGCCTCCGCCTCCGACGAGCCGCCTGCCACCAGCTTCGCGATCACCAGCGCGGCGGCCGCCTTGTCGAACGTGATCGCCGCGGTGCCGCCCGCCGCGGCCGCCGTCCCGCCCGCCGCGGCGGTACCGCCGGTCGCGGCGGCACCGCCCTGGAGCACGGTCAGTGTCGGTGCGGCGACCGCCCCGGTCTCGGCCACGACCGTGGCTCCGGTGCCAACCTCGGCGACGGCGGCCGCCGCGGCCGCCGCGGTGGCCGCTTCGGCGATCGCGAACACGAGCAACCCGCCGACGAAGATCAGCTCGATGGCGCCGGCGACCACTGCTAGCGGGATCAGCGGGGCTTCGAGCGTGAAGAGCGGTACGCTGCGTGGATCGACCTGAAGCAGCCGCCGTGCCTGCTCGAAGCGTCGGCGGTTCATCTCCTTCACGGCATCGTTATAGATGTCGTCGCGGAAAGCGACGATGAATTGCTGCCCGGGCAGTACCAGTGGCGGCCGCATCCGCTGGACGTACTCCGCGAACGCCGGATCAGCGTCGACCACCTTCGCGGGCACCCGTCTCTGCTGCTGCCCCTTCTCCTGCGGTTTGGCCACGGCCTGTCGTTGCTGTTGCTTTTTCTTCTTCTTCTCCTCCCGTCCGTTGCACCAGTAGAGGACGGCGCCTCCCGGGCGAAGCTCGCAGAGAAGGTCTTTCTCCGGGTCCGCCCAGAAGGGGCCGAGCTCCGTTGGCGATCTCGGGATCACGGAGGTGAGCGGCGGCAGATCGGGCTCCTTGTGGCGCCGTTGGATCGCGCCGCCGAACCAGTGCTCGTCCCACTCACGGTCGCGGTCATCGGCCAGATCGGAGCGCGCCGACAAGCCGAGTAGCCGGCTGGCCGCCTGGGCGCCGCGCGTCCGGTAGTGGATGACGTCCCGCAGCGCGTACTCCGGTCCCTCGACTGACTTGATCTCGCCGATCTCGGCCCGCAGGCGGCCGAACTTGACCAGGTCGACGAAGCCGCGGGGCACCTTCGGCCCGGGGGACGGGAGGTTGCGATGGTCCTTGCTGGCGCGGGGGACGCGTCGTTCATTCTCGAGCTCCCCGCCGAAGAAATGCTGGATCTGCCGGTGCGCGGCGCTGCCGACACGGGTGAGCTCCTCGCGCTGCTCGTCGATGTTCTCGAAGGGCTTGGCGCAGCGGCCGGCGGTGCTCCGCTGGATGGCGGGCGGCTGGCCCCGCTGCTGGATGGTATGTGCTAGCTCGTGCGCAAGCAGCGAGCGGCCCTCCGCCGACGCGGGCTGGTAACGACCCCGGTTGAAGTAGATGTTCTGGCCGACGGTGAAGGCGGTGGCGCCGAGCTCATCGGCCGCGGCCGCGGCGGTCCTGTCATGAAAGACGCGCACGCCGCTGAAGTCGTGACCGAAGCCGGCGCCGAGCTCGTCCCGCAGCGGCGCGGGCAGCGCACCGCCGGCGGCGCCGAGCGGATCTGCTGTCGGCAGTGCCGGCCCATGCAGTGCCGGCCCATGCAGTGCCGGCCCATGCAGTCCAGGCCGATGCGGTGCCGGCCCATGCGGCATCGGGCCACGCGGGAGCGGCACCTGCGCGGCCTGGGCACTCTGCGCGCGTGCGGCCAGCCGGTCCGCGGCGCGCTCCCGCGCGTCGCGCGGGGCGCTGACGTCGAGCGTGCGCAGCGCAGGCGGCAACAGCCAGCGACGGCTGCTGCCTTCGTGCGACGGGCTGGCGCATGCGGCGCTGCTCCCATCGTCGGCGGCCCGCTCGTGTTCACACCGGGCGCAGCAGGGCCGGGCGGGGGACTGGATAGCATCGTCCGGCTGGCCGGCGGCGCTCCGGGTCGGCGGGACGAAGATGCCGGAGAAGGTATAACCACCCATCGCAGCCGGCTGATCCTCCGCGGCCTGGCCTGGCCCGGCTCCGCGCTGCCGGGCGAGGCCCCGATCGGCGAGGGCTGCGCTCGAGCGTTCGAGCGCGGGATTCTTCGCGGGCTGCGCGAGCGCCTTCATCAATGCCGCCTCTGGTCGCGCGTGTCATCAAACATACGCTTCATTACCTGGCCCTTCCAGCGGTCCAGGCGGCGAGGGTTATGCTTGGTAGCAAGGGATGCGGCATGCGCCTGGATGCTGTTCCATAGCCGTCCTTCAACTGGGGCCACCGTGGGCGACTCATGGGCCGCTCATCTCTCGCGTGAGCGGCGCAATCGTGACGCTGCGCCGCCTCGGCGGCGGCCGTTCGGCATCCGGCCAGCCGCAGGATCCGGCGAACCGCTTGACCTCCCGGCCCGACTCCTCATGGAGGCCCGGCTAGGTCACGATTTCAGCCGGGTACGCGTTCACCGCTGGCCTCACGCCGCGGATTCCGCCTATCACGGGGGAGCGCGCGCGTTCACCGTGGGCGAGGATCTCTTTCTCCCGGATATGCAGTCGCTGCCGGCCGCGGACCGGCACTATCTGCTGGCCCATGAGCTGACTCATGTCGTGCAGCAGACACGCGAGGCTCCCGGGCGGCCAGGTCCGCCGGTCGATCCTGAGCTGGAGGCGAACGCCGCGGCGACCGCGGTCGCGCACAGTCAGGCATTCGCTGTGCGCGGCCGGACCGGGGTCAGGGTCGCGCGCGCGGGACCCGCTGGTCCCGCTGCCCCCTCGCCGCTGTCCCTGCCGGCCGAAGGAGTCGATATGCCCTGGGTCGGCCGGGGCAAGCCGTCGAGCGAACTCGGTTACCTGCGCGACCCGGTTCTACTTCTGGAGCCATTTCCAGGCGGCGTATGGCGACCGGCTCAGTCCCGGTAATCGCGCGCGCATCGCCAATGGCAGATCCCCGGTGGTCGACGATCTCTGGGTCAGGTACTACCCGCAACATGCGGCCTACCGCGGCGAGATCCTTGAGCATCACCACATCGGCCAGGGGGCCAAGGCGGTGCCGATGCCGGAGGCATTGCACGATGCCCATACGGTTTTCCATCCTCAGCGCAGGGTGGTGGGGACCCCCGCCAGCGGAACCCGTCCATTGCCGCCGCGGCCCACGAGGGCGCAGACGGAGGCGGAAATCAGGCGTCACACTGGAGCGGGCAGGATTCGAGGACCGGGCGTCACGCCCGCATCGCCGCCGGCCGCTCCCAAAATCCCGGTGTCGTCGCAGGTAGCCGGGGAACATGCCACGACGGCGCCGCCTGCGCCCAAGGCGGCGGCGCCGCCCGCCAAAATATCCGTGCCGCCGGCGGCCACGGTCGGGCCGCTCGAGCCCGCGGTGGCGCCGCCGGTCCAGGAGGCCCCGTCGGAGGCTCCTCCTGCGCTCCCGGCCCCGGCTAAGACCGCCACTGCGCCGGTAGCGGCCGAATCGGAGATACCCGCCCCGCCCGGTCGCATGATGCCGTCAGTCGGCGGCATGGCCGCCATGACCGCCGCTAACGCCCTCGCCGGGCTGGCGATCTCCTGGGAGCTCAATGAGATGTTCAAGCGGGACTGGTCCGCGCTGATGGCCTTGGTGAGCAGCAAGCTGCCGTCTTTCGTGGGCACCGCCCGCAAGCTTCATCCGGCGGGCACGCCCTTGTTCGCCAACCTCGAGATCGACGTGACAGCTTCACAGTCCCACGGCGGCGACATCGGCTGGATGCCGAACCGTACTGACATCGAGCTCTACTCCGTGCAGGTGACCGATCGCAACCCGCCTGCTACGTCGAGAGTGGTCGACAAGTCACGCTGGCCACCTGGCTACATGTCTGAGACCACGCGGCTGAGCTTCTCGTTCGCGATCCCGGACGGGATGTAGCACGTTCTGGCCGACGGGCTGCGCAGGTCAAGAGTGGCCATCGGGGCGGTGCCGGCGACCCCAGCGCTGCCGACAGTGCTGGGGCCGCCCCGATCGTCCATGGCCTGCTTCGGCATAGGACTATCGCAGAATCCGATACCTTGCTCGGCAAGGTAACAGGTCTGGCAACCGGCCCGGCTGGCCCGGCGATCTATGACCCGACCAGGATGACGGTGAAGTCGGTGACGCTGATGGCGATGGCTTCGTCGGCGGTCCGGCGGCGGGCCTGCATGCTCACGGTGACGGGGAAGGGCGGGAGCGGCGGGTAGGGCGGCTCCCCGACCGTGGCGGGGTTGTAGTCGCTGGTGAAGCACTCCAGGCTGAAGTCGAGAGCCGGCTACCAGGTCCCCGTCCCCGGCGGGTATGCCGAGCTGCCAGGACTGGGATTGCGTGCCGTGCCCGATCGAGCAGGTCACCACGGCCTGGCTCTTGACGGTCTTCTCCACGTGGCCGTTGACCACCAGCAGGAAGCCCAGCAGGTTGAAATCCGGGGGCACGTCCACCGACAGGGCGCCGGACAGTCCGGCGGCGCCGGCGAAGGGGGCGTCCTGGTCACCTTGCACTGACAGGGTGAACCGGTCCAGCAGGAACTGCACGCTGAGACCATCCCCGGCCACGTGGGCGACCATGGCCGGTCCCTGGCCGGCCGAGTCGTAGTAGCTGGTCCACGGCGTCCACACGGGCGCGGTTACGGTCGTCGTCATGACTGCCTCCTTGGGCTCTTTGTTAACCCGGAGGCAGGCCAGCGCGGGCCAGATACGTGCCCGGCAACCCGGCGGCGTCACCGCCCGGCGCGGCCGAGGCTGGTGCGCCCGTCCGGGCCGGTTTACGATCTTCAGACCGCAGTGGTCTCCAGCCGCTAGGCAGGCGATCCCGGCGCCTGTTCCCTGCTGGAGGGAAGCTCGATGACGCTTTACATGTACCAGGCCTCCTACACCGCGAAGTCGATGGCGGCGCAGCTCACCGATCCGCACGACCCGATGGAGGCGATCGGGCCGGTCCTGGAAGACCTGGGCGCCAAGGTCATGGTGGCCGGCTTCCCGTTCGGCGAGTACGACATGCTCCTGGTCTACGAGGCACCCGACGACGTGACCGCGGCCAGCGTCGCCATGGCGGTCGCCGCCGCGGGCGAGGTCAAGTCAGCCAAGACCACCCGGCTGCTCAGCGGGCAGGAATGGCTCGAGTCCCTGCGCAAGCGCCGGATCATCGACACCAGGAAAGAACGCCACCAGCACTGACCGCCGGAACCCTGATACGGCACTGGCCGGCCAGGTCAGGAGCCGGCGCTGCTTCGGCGTTCGGCTCTGATGGTCTCGATGACCAGCACCACGGCCAGCATGAGCACGGGATCTTCGCCCTCGGCGACTTCTACCGCGAATTGCTCCCTGAACGAACGCAACTGCGAGACTCCCGCCGCCAGTACGCCGCCGCGGGTGATGGCGTACTGGCGGCCGGAGAAGTTCCCGTTCGCCTCCATGGCACCGGCGGGCGAGTTGATCTCGAAGCGCCTGCCGAAGAACCCGCGGGGACGCACGGTGGTCACCTGGCCGCCGGCCATTATCTCGTAGCGCATCGCCAGCCCGCGGCGCGAGATGACCGCCACCTCTGTTCCCGTCATGTCGGCGACGGTCAGTTTCCGGCTGAGCGCGAACCTGCCCTGAACCTCGAACTGCGCCGCCCCGGTATCGTCGGCGATCGCGAACCGGCTGGTCAGGGCCCATTTGCGCGAGATCAGGTATGCCGAGTTCATGCTCGCAGCTTATGCAGCCTCAGTTCCGGACCGGCTCCGGCGCCGCGGCCGGGCGCCGGGTGCGCTGGCGGACGGCGAGCAGATAGTACAGCGGCACGGTGATCACCAAGCCGACGATCCACGACAGGTCGGTGCCATTCATCGCCGAGGCCGCCGGTCCGGTGTACAGGGTGGTCGACATGAACGGGACCTCGACCGCGATGCCGATGATGTAGGCGACGATGCCGATCGTGCCGACCCGTCCGTACGGGCCGCCGCTGGGATCGAAGAAGGCCTCCACGTCGTACTCACCGTGCCGGATCAGGTAGTAGTCCACCAGGTTGATCGCGGTCCACGGGATGAGGACGTACAGCAGCAGCAAGATGAAGTTGGTGTAGTTGGTCAGGAACTGCGCCTGCAGGCCGAGCGCCAGGATCAGCGAGATGCCCACGATGACGACCGACAGGGCGGCCCGCACCCGGGCGCCGGGGATCCAGTTGCGCGCGAAGGTCTGCCCGGTCGTGATCGAGCAGAGCACCCCGCCGTACAGGTTGATCGAGTTGGTGTCCATGATCCCGAGCGCGAAGACGAGCATCACCAGCCAGCCCACGCCGCCGGACAGGGTGTGCAGCTCGGCGATCTGGTCCGGGTTGGTCGACGCCACGCCCACGATCGCGCCGAGCAGCATCGGCAGCGTGCTGCCCAGCACGGTGCCCCAGTACGACATCCAGAACGTCGACCCGGCCTCGTTATCGGGCGGCATGTAGCGCGAGTAGTCCGAGACGTACGGCGCGTAGGCGATCTGCCAGAGCACGCCGAGCGAGACGGCGGACAGGAAGCCGCCGCCGGTGAATTTCCCGGTCGACAGGAAGTTGGCCGGCAGCCCGTGCACGGCCACGATGAAGATCAGGCTGAGGATCATCACCCCGCCGAACAAGACGACCGCCCACCGGTTCACCGCGTGGATCACGTCGTAGCCGAAGATCGTGATCACCAGGCTGACCACCGCGCAGATGACGATGCCGGTGTCGACGCTGATCCCGCTGGCCAGCTGGTTCAGCGACTGGCCGCCGAGGACCAGGTTGGACGCGAAGAACCCGACATACATGGCGACCGCGACCGCCACCACGAGCAGCGCGCCGAAGTACCCGAACTGGGCCCGGCTCTGGATCATCTGCGGCACGCCCAGCCGCGGTCCCTGCGCCGAGTGCAGCGCCATGAACAGGGCGCCGACGACGTTGCCACCGACGATGGCGATCAGGCTCCACCAGAAGCTGAGGCCGAAGACCGCCGGCGCCAGGGCGCCGGTCACGAAGGTCAGCGGCATGATGTTGGAGCTGAACCAGATCGTGAACAGGTCCCGCGGTTTCCCGTGCCTTTCGTCCAGCGGGATGATGTCGATGGTCCGGCGCTCCAGCGCCGCGGGCTCGGTGCTCGATCTGGGGCTCATGAGGTTGCTGCCTCCGTCCTTCGGGTTGAGGGGATTGACCACAGCACGCGGTTCGTCGCGGCTGCGGCGGTGAGTTCGTCGCCGACGGCCAGGTCGGTCACGAGGAGTTCGGGATTGGAGACGATCTCGCGGTGCCGGGGCGCGGCGGCGACCGTCCGGCCGTCCGGGGCGATGATCCGGCTGCCGCCGAGCATGCGGTCGGCCCCGGACCCGCCGTGCTGGTTGGCCGAGATCCACCACTGGCCGTTGCACAGCGCCTGAGCGGGGTAGATGGTGTCCCACCAGTTCTCGGCGGCGCTCTCGTAGGCCGACGGGTGCAGCACGATGTCGGCACCCGCGGCGCGCAGCGAGCGCGCCGTCTCGGGGAAATCGCCGTCGAAGCAGACGCACAGCCCCACCCGGCCGAACCCGGCGATGTCACCGGCCGTGACCCGTTCCCCGGCCGGAAGACCTCCGGCTCGGTTCCGTACAGGAACGCCTTGCGGTGCCGCAGCAGCGGCTCGCCGTGCGGCCCGTAGACGACCGCGGTGTTGTAGAGGTGCCCGCCGTCCAGCTCGGGGAAGGTCCCGGCGCAGACGATCATCGCGGTGGCCCGGGCCACGGCCGCCAGCCGCTGCTGCACCGGGCCGTCGGCCGGCTCGGCCACCGCCCGCGCGTCAGCGCCCAGGGTGGCGGTGCGGTAGCCGCACAGCCACAGCTCCGGCAGGACCGCAAGCTGGCAGCCGCGCCGGGCCAGCTCCCGCAGGGCCGCCTCGGCCTTGCGCAGGTTGACGTCCGGATCACGCCCGGGCGTCCACTGGGCGAGGCCGGCGCGCAGGTCCCCGGTCATGTCTCGGACGGGCGCAGCGCCCGCTGGACGTAGCCGTCCGCCTGCGGCTGCCAGCGCCGCCACAGCCCGGCGAGCTCGCCGACCGGATCGTCGTGCCAGTCCACCCGCAGATCCGTGACCGGCCACGACGCCGATTCCGCCACAACCAAACCAGCGGACCGAACGGGTGAGATTTCACCGCCTGCGGCCAGCCCGGCCTTGAGTGCGGCGATAAGCCGGTCGCCCAGGCTCGCGCCCACCCGTTCGGTAAATATGGCCAGCATCGCGGCAGGCACGCCCCGGTCGGCCAGCAGGTTTCCCGCCGCCGCGGCCTCGGCGGCGCGGACGCCGGCCGCCTCGCCCAGCGCCCGCTCGCCCGAGTAGATGGCCGAACCCCCGGCCGCGTCGACCACCGCCAGCTGCCGGTACGCGATATCCGGGGCCTGCCCGGTGACCGCCGCCACCGCGTCATCGGCGGCCAGGCCGCCGGCCATCGCCTCGAGCAGCACCTCGCGCAGTCGCGGGTCGGTGGTGCTCTGGCTGCACACCGCGCCAACGCCGGCCCGGACCGCCACGCACCGCGCCGCCACCGCCATGCTGGCCGAGGCGATCACGGCGCCGACCGCGCCGGTGCGCGCGCAGCGGCCCGCCAGCGAGAACGTCATGGTTTCACCGCCACCACGGTGACCTCGACCAGCCACTCGGGCCGGGCGAGGGCGGACACGACCAGGCCGGTGAACACCGGGTAGACCCCCGTGAGGTGGCGGCCGAGCACCCGGTAGACCGGCTCGCGGTGGCGGATGTCGGTGAGGTAGACGGTGCAGGACACCACGTGCTCGGCGGCCGCGCCCGCCTCGGCGAGCAGCGTCGCGACGTTCGTCATCACCTGCTCGGCCTGCGCCTCGGGATCACCGACGCCCACGTTCTCGCCCGTGTCGAGGTCCTGCGGGACCTGGCCGCGCAGGTAGACGGTGTCGCCGGCCACCACCGCCTGGCACAGGTCGTTGTCCAGCCGCTGCTCCGGATAGCTGTCGGCGGTGTTGAACGGCCGGATCCGCAGGTGGCCGCCGACGGTGATCGGGTCGCTCATTTTTTCCTTACCTCGTCCGCGACGCCGGAGTACCTGGCCACCAGGTCGAGCGGGCCGCTGAAGTCGTAGTTGTTGTAGACGGCGAGCAGGTGCGAGAACGGCGGCGACTGCGCGAACAGCTGGAACGTCAGCCGGTGCCCGGCGTAGTCGGAGTTGAGCAGGTCCCGGGCCAGCACGAACAGCTTGCGGCGTTCCTCGGCCGGGATCTCCCCGAGGCGGAAGTACTTCCGCAGCCAGTCGCCTGCGCCGGGGGAGTCGAACATGGCCTTGCTCGGCATCAGGCTGGCCTGGCAGCCGAGCAGGTCACGGACTGTGTGCATGACCGCGGGCAGCTGGGTGGAGGCGAAGACCCGGCCGGTGTACATCATCGACGGGCTGGGCATCAGCAGCCCGGCCGGGCTGGGCTCGGCCAGTTCGATCGCCGCGGTCAGGTGCGCGTTGATGCCCTCCCGGTAGCAGGCGATCTGGGCGATCTTCTCCCGCACCCCCTGGTGCATGGTCACCCCGGTCGACCGGGCGCTGGCGTAGGCGACGCCCAGCAGGAAGTCGGCGAACCGCAGGTAACGCTGGACGTAGGGGAAGATGCTGTACCGGTGCAGGGTGGCGCGGATGAACGCGGCCGCCTTGGTGTGCCGGTAGAAGAAGACGTTCTCCCACGGGATCTCCACGTCGTCGAAGACGATCATCGTGTCGATCTCGTCGTACCGGCTGGTCAGCGGGTAGTCCTCGGGGTCGCGCCGGTCGGCGAAGGCGGACCGGCAGATGTGCTTGATGCCGGGTGCGCCCATGTCGGCCAGGAAGCCGACCGCGTAGTCGGACAGGACCTCGTTGTTCCACTCGCCGATGGTCGGCTTGACGAACGCCTGGTTGGCGTAGGCCGCCGCCGTCTCGAACTTCGCGCCGCGCACGATGATGCCGTTGTCGGTCTCCCCGGCCACGTGCAGCAGGACGTCGGGGTCCTGGTCCTGCGGCCGCTTGGCCCGGTTCCCCTTCGGGTCGGTGTTGGCCGAGACGTGGAACGGGTCGAGCAGCTGCGCGCGGCGGACGTGGCTGGTGATGTTCGCGGAGAACGCCGGGTTGATCTCGTTCAGCACGTCCTGGCCGTCGAACAGCGACCACATCTCGCCGACGGTCTCGTCGCCGACCCGGGTGACCACTCCGCCGGCGTCGTCGAGGATGGCGTCGACCGAAGCCCGTTTGGCCTTCCAGTCCTCGCGGGTGCGCGGCGGCCGCGAGGTGGTGGCGCAGCGCTCCCCGCTCTCCTCGTCGTCGTAGGTCAGCAGGTCCTTCGTCCCGGCCTCGTGGCCGAGGTCGTAGATCCGGGCGCGCACGTTCACGATCGGCGCGAACGCCGGGTGCGTGGTCACGTCCTCGACCCGCTCGCCGTCGATCCATACTTCCCGGCCGTCGTGCAGGGACTGGATGTAGTCCTTGCCGGTTCGCAGCACTATGGGTTCCTTTCCATGATCTCCGCCAGGACGGCGCGGAGCTGCCCGGCGCCGGTGCCGATGCTGTCCGCGCGGATCCGTTCGTTCGGGGCGTGCATGTTCTCGCCCTCGCAGCAGCCCAGGGCGACCGCCGGTATGCCGGCCGCCAGCGCCGCATTGGCGTCGGTCGAGCCGTCCCCGGTGACTTCCGGCAGGCCGACCGCGCGGCGGGCCCGCAGGACCGCCGCCGCCAGCGGATGGCTGAGCGGTACCGAGCCGGCAGCAGGCGGTCCAGGCGCTCGACGCGCAGCTCCAGACCGGGGGAGACCGTCAGGTCCGCCAGCGCGGTCTCCTGCCGGTCGAGCGCGGCCTGATCGGTCGCGCGCCACTCGACGGCCGCGCTGGCCCGGGCGGCGATCGCGTTGACCCCGGTCCCGCCGTCGAGCAGGCCGACGTTGACGGACAGCGGCGCGGCTGCCGTCCCCGTCAGGGCGTGGAGCAGGCTCACCAGCTCGTGCACGGCGCTGGGCCGGCCGCGGTCCCACCACGAGTGGCCGCCCGGGCCGGTCACCGTGAGCCGCACCCGCAGCGAGCCGACCGCCTCGGTGAACACGCGGTCGGCACCGTGCCCCTCCAGGGCCAGCACCGCCTCGGGGGCCAGCTCGCGGCAGGCGTGGTGAGCCCCGCGTAGCCCGCCGAGCCCCTCCTCGCCGACGGTGAAGACCACGGCCAGCGGGCCCGGCCGCCGTGCTCGCACACCGCCACGGCGGTCGCCACCGCGATCGCGTTGTCGCCGATGCCCGGGCCGCACAGCCAGCCGTCGCGTTCGGTGACGCCCCGTTCGGTGGCCTCGCCGAAAACGTCGTCCACGTGTGCCAGCACCGCGAGCCGGTACGGGGCCGGCCCGAACGTCCACACCAGGTTGCCGGCGCCGTCGACGTGCCGGCTCCCGGGCGCGTCCGCCAGGCGCCGGAGCAGCCAGTCGATGCGCACCTGCTCATGGCCGGTGCCGCCGTCCAGCTCCGCCAGCGCCACCGCATCGGCGGAGATGGCGGCGGTATCGAAGACAGGACTACCGGAAGCAGCGTCTCGCATGTCACCCTGGCCAGACAGAACGTCACATCTACCGCTACGTTGAGCGGAGCGTACCATTTGATTAGCCCATTGGTATAGTTCACTGGCATGGCCGATGATGCTCCGGAACAAGCCTTCGCCGACGTGGGGGACGTCATCGCGGCGAACCTGCGCCGGCTCCGCACCGCCCGGCGGATGTCGCTGGCCACCCTGGCCAGCCGCGCGGATGTCGCCAAGGCCACGCTGACGAACCTGGAGCAGGGCCGGGGCAACCCGACCATCGAGACGCTGTGGTCGCTGGCCCTGGGGCTCGGCGTGGCCTTCAGCGACCTGCTCGAGGACCGGCGCGAGACCACCACGGTGGTCGTCCGCGCCCAGCAGGGCGCGCGGGTACGCGGGTCCACGCCCGGCGGGCAGCTCGACCTGCGGCTAGTGGACCGGATCGAGCGCGGCGGCCTCGTCGAGGTCTTCGACCTGTTCCTGCCCGCCCGGACCGAGCACCTCGGCTCGCCGCACGGCGCCGGCGTCGTCGAGCGGGTGCTGGTGCACGCCGGGACGATCACGGTCGGCCCGGCCGGCGACCCGATCACCCTCGGCCCCGGCGACTACGCCCGCTACAGCGGCGACGGCCCCCACCTGTACCGCTCCGCCGCCGAGGACTGCCACGGGGTCCTGCTGGTCGGCTACCCGCCCGCCTGACCGTCTTGCCGAGGGAGCACCGTTGACCGAGTTCGACTACCTCGTGGTCGGCGGCGGCACCGCCGGCTGCATCGTCGCGGCCCGGCTGGCCGAGGACCCCGCCGTCTCGGTCGGCCTGATCGAATGGGGGCCCAGCGACGAGCACGAACCGCGGGCCCGCTCGATCCGCCGCTGGGCGGAGATGCTCGAAGGCGAGTACGACCTCGACTACCGTTCGGTCCCCCAGGAGCGCGGCAACTCCGGCATCCGGCAGGCCCGGCTGCGGATCCTCGGCGGCTGCTCCACCGCCAACACCATGATCGCGTGGCGGCCCCGCGTGGCCGACCTGCAGGAATGGGTTGACCTCGGGCCCACGGCTGGGACGCCGCCGCCGTGCACCCGTACTACGACCGGCTGCGGGCCCCGGTCACGCCGGTGCCGCCGGGGACCAGAACCCGTTCGTCGCCGGCGTCGTCAGCGCCGCCCATGCCGCCCTGAACCTGCCGGTGCGGTCGACCTGGAACGACGAGGACGTCATCGAGGGCACTGGCTTCTTCGAGATCGGCTACCGCCCGGAGACGAACACGCGGTCCTCGTCCTCCATCTGCTACCTGCACCCGGCCCAGCGCACGCGCCCCAACCTGCACGTCCTGCTGCGGACGCGGGCCCTGCGGCTGCTGCTCGACGGCGGTAACCGGGTCAGCGGCGTCCTCGTCCGCGCCGACGGGGGAGCGGTCACCGAAGTCGCGGCCCGCCGGGAGGTCGTGGTCTGCGCCGGGGCCATCGACTCACCGCGCCTGCTGCAGCTGTCCGGCATCGGGCCGGCCGCCGTGCTCGCGGACGCCGGCGTCGACGTCCGCGTCGACCTGCCCGGGGTCGGCGAGAACCTGATGGACCACGCCGAAGGCATCGTCGTGTGGGAGGTCGCCGGGCCGCCGTCGCCGGTCTGCGCCACCGGCTGGGACGCCGGGGCGCTGCTGCGCCTGACGCCGGACGCGGTCCGGCCCGACGTCACGATGCACTTCCCGGTGGAGGCGTGGGTGGACCACGTGGTCGCGCACGGCATCGAGATGCCGCCGCACTACATGGCGATCGCGCCGAACGTGGCCAAGCCCCGCAGCCGCGGCCGCGTGTGGATCACCAGCGCCGACCCGGACGACCGCCCGTGCCATCGACTACCGCTACTTCACCGACCCGGACGGGGCGGACGAGGCCGTCCTGGTCGCCGCCGTGCGCGCCGCCCGCCGGATCGGCGAATCGGAGCCGATGGCCGTCACAGCTGCGGCGCGAGGTGTTCCCGGGCCCGCAGGCGACCTCGGACGCCGACATCTCGGCCCTGGCCCGGGCGACCCACCAGACCGTCTACCACGTCAGCGGGACCTGCCGGATGGGCGCCGCGGACGACCCGCTCGCCGTGCTCGACCCGGAGCTGCGGGTGCGCGGCGTAACGGGCCTGCGGGTCGCCGACGCGTCGGTGTTCCCGACCATCCCCTCGGTCAACCCGGTGATCACCGTGATGCTGGTCGCCGAACGTGCCGCCGACCTGATCCGCCAGGAC
>CAWIUF010000043.1:0-106403 GCA_963839095.1 uncultured Actinomycetota bacterium
CCGGGGGATAATCCACCACGTGAGCGAGGAACTGCACGACCACGGGCGTGCGATCCGGCAGGCGGCGCTCGCGGCGGGCTGGTCGCACCGGCATCGCGACGTCTCCGGCGGCTGGCTGCGGCCGACCGTGTTCGGCGCGGTGGACGGCCTGGTCACCAACACCTCGCTGATCGCCGGGCTGGGCGGCGGCGGGGTGGCGGCGCACACGGTGATCCTCACCGGCGTCGCCGCGCTGGTCGCCGGGGCCTTCTCCATGGGCACCGGCGAGTACGTCTCGGTCACCAACCAGAACGAACTGGTCCACGCCGAAGTATCGACCGAACGCGCCATGCTCGCCCAGTTCCCCGCCGCCGAGCAAGCCGAACTGGCGGAATACTTCGCCGGCTACGGCGCCGATCCGGTGACGGCCGCCCGGATGGCCGCCGCCGTCTCGGCCGACCCGGACACCGCGCTGCGCGTGCACACCCGCGAGGAACTCGGCGTCGACCCGTTCGACCTGCCGTCCGCCCTGCTCGCGGGCGGCTCGTCGCTGATCGCGTTCTCCGTCGGGGCGGTCATCCCCCTGCTGCCCTACCTGATCGGCATAACCGGGATGGGCGCCGCGCTCGGCGCGGCCCTGGCGGTGGCCGCGGTGGCGCTGCTGACCGGCGGGATGGTGGTGGGCAAGCTCACCGGCCGCTCGCTGCTGCGCTCGGGCCTGCGCCAGCTCGCCCTGGGCGCGATCGCGGTCGCGGTGACGTTCGCGGTCGGCCACCTCATCGGCGGCGGCCACGCGCCCTGAGCCGGCGCGCCCTCTCTGGCGCCAGCGTTCATTGAACTCTGAACTGATTCGCCCTTCCGGCACGTGATCTCTAACGGGAGACCACGTGCACTGTGAAGGGGAGACATCTGAAATGCGAACGATACTGGGCGTGGCCGGACTGGCCGGTCTCGCGCTGACCATATCCGCCTGCGGCAGCTCGGGCAGCAGCTCGAGCACCGCCGCCAGCACCCCCACCCCCGCCGCCTCCGCGAGCAGCAGCGCGAGCGCGTCCTCGTCCGCCGCCGCGGGCGGCAGCACCGTCTCGGAGATCACCGTCGGCGGCCAGCAGGTGCTGACCGACTCCAAGGGCGACGTCCTGTACTGGTTCGTCCCGGACACCAAGACCGCGTCCAAGTGCTCGGGCGCCTGCCTAACCTTCTGGCCGCCGGTCGCGGGCCCGGTCACGGCCGGCTCCGGCATGACCGGCACAGCTCGGCACCATCACCCGGTCCGACGGCAGCACGCAGGCCACCTACGACGGGCACCCGCTGTACACCTTCGCCGGCGACAAGGCCCCCGGCCAGAACAAGGGCAACGGCGTCAACGTTTCCGGCGGCCTGTGGTGGGAGATGACCGTCTACGGCTCGACCCCGCCGGCCAAGGCCGCCGCCGCGGCCGCCAAGGTCAGCAGCTCGCCCAAGGCCACCGCCACCGCCGCCAGCGGCGGTTACGGCTACTGAAAGCTCGCGCTCTCCGTCCGGGCGCGCAGTGTCCGAAGCGGCGCGCGGCCTCGCCACGCGTGCGGGGCCGCGCCCGCCAAGGGCACAAAATCTTTTCCACCGAACGAGTTCCGTCCCCGCCCCGCCCCCGCCACCCGCCTCGCCCCGCAATGACGCGCAATTCCGGTTTGCGGCCATAATTGACTGCGACAGCAAGCTGCCGCGCGCAGGCGCATCCGGGGGTAGCGAGGCATGACGGCACCAGCCATCAGCGGAAGACGGCCAGGCCGCTCCGGCGGCGCGGGCCGTGGACCTGCACAAGACCTACGGCAGCGGCCAGGCGGCGGTGCACGCCCTGGCCGGCATCAACGTGACCATCGACCGGGCCCGGTTCACCGCCGTGATGGGCCCGTCGGGCTCGGGCAAGTCGACGCTCATGCACTGCATGGCCGGCCTGGACCGGCCGACGTCGGGGCAGGCGTTCGTGGGCGGCCAGGACGTCGGCCGGCTCGACGACGCCGGGCTCACCCAGCTGCGCCGGGACAAGATCGGCTTCGTCTTCCAGTCCTTCAACCTGGTCCCGACGCTGACCGCGGCCGAGAACATCACCCTGCCCGGCCGACCTGGCCGGGACCAAGGTCGACCGGGACTGGCTCGGCTACCTGGTCGGGCAGCTGGGCATCGCGGACCGGCTCACGCACCGCCCGGCCGAGCTGTCCGGCGGCCAGCAGCAGCGCGTCGCGTGCGCCCGGGCGCTGATCAACAAGCCCGATCTGGTCTTCGCCGACGAGCCCACCGGCAACCTCGACTCGAACTCCTCGGCCGACGTCCTGAACTTCCTGCGCGCGTCGGTCAGCGAGCTCGGCCAGTCGATCGTGATGGTGACCCACGACCCGCGCGGCGCCGCCTACGCGGACCGGGTGGTCTTCCTGGCCGACGGGGCGGTGGTGGGGGAGCTCCACCAGCCGACCGCCGACTCGGTCCTCGAGCGCATGCGCGTCCTCGGGGCGACTGAGATGCGCAACGTCACGCTCAAGGGCCTGCTGGCCCACAAGCTCCGGCTGGCGCTGACCGCGCTGGCCATCATCCTCGGCGTCACGTTCATCTCCGGGACGTTCGTCCTGACCGACACCCTGCAGAGCACGTTCAACACGCTGTTCGGCACCATCTACTCCAAGGTCGACTTCCAGGTCCGCGGGGCGGCCCAGCTCGGCTCCGGCGCGAACGCGACCCGCAACCCGCTGCCCGAGTCGGTGCTGGCCACCGTGCGCACGGTGCCCGGCGTCGCGGTCGCCGACGGCCAGGTCCAGGGGTACGCCCAGTTCGTGGCGCGGGACGGCCAGGCCATCGCGACCGGCGGCGCGCCCACCCTCGGGCGTCAGCTTCGACCCGTACCCGCAGCTGTCCGCGCTGCACCTGATCGCGGGCCGCCCGCCGTCCGGCTCCGGTGACGTGGTGATGGACGCCGGGACGGCGCAGAAGTACGGCTTCGCCGTCGGGCCAGCACGTCCGGGTGCTGTCGGTGACGGCCCCCCGGACCTTCACCATCACCGGCATCGCCCAGTTCGGCTCGGCCAGCAACCTGGCCGGGGCCACCCTGGCCGCGTTCACGCTGCCGGTCGCGCAGGCCCTCGCGCTGCGGCCGGGCCAGCTCGACGACATCAACGTGCTGACCACGCCCGGCGCCAGCAAGGCCGCGGTCCAGCGGGCCATCGCCCGGGCCCTGCCGCCGGGGACCGAGGTGGTCACCGGGAAGACCGTGGCGGACGAGAACACCAGCTCGATCGACCAGGCGCTGGGCTTCTTCTCCACCGCGCTGCTCGTCTTCGCGTTCATCGCCCTGTTCGTCGGCGCGTTCACCATCTACAACACGTTCTCGATCATCGTCGGGCAGCGGACCCGGGAGCTGGCCCTGCTCCGGATCGTCGGGGCCAGCCGCCGCCAGGTCTTCGGGTCGGTCCTGGCCGAGGCCGCCATCACCGGCCTCGTCTCCGCGGTGATCGGCCTGGGCCTCGGGGTGCTGGCCGCGCTCGGGCTCGAGGCGCTGCTGCGCGGGTTCGGCATCACGCTGCCCCCGGAGTCGCTGGTGTTCGCGCCCCGGACCGTGGTGGTCGGCCTGCTCACCGGCACCGTGGTGACCGTCGTGTCCGCGATCGGCCCGGCCCGCGGGGCAGTGCGCATCCCCCCGGTGGTGGCGCTCGACGACCGCCAGCCCATCGCCGGCGCCTCGCTGCGCCGCCGGCTCATCTGGGGCGCCGCCCTGGCCCTGGCCGGCGTGGTCCTGCTGGCGATCGGGCTGGCCCAGCCGGCCATCGGCCTGGTGGGCGCGGGCGCGGCCGGGCTGTTCCTCGGCGTGGCCATGCTGTCCCCGGGCATCGCCCGCCCGCTGGCCAGCGTGATCGGCCGCCCGCTGGCCCGGACCCTCGGCGTGGCGGGCAAGCTCGGCCGGGAGAACTCCATGCGCAGCCCGCGGCGCACCGCCCAGACCGCCGCCGCCCTGATGATCGGCCTGGCCCTGGTCTCGGCCATGGCCACCTTCGGCGCCTCGCTGTCCCGGTCGGCCACCGCCAGCGCGGACCAGGCCATCAGCGCCGACCTCATCGTGACGCCCAGCGGCTCGGGCCAGGTCAGCAACGCCGCGGCGGGCGTCGCCGCCGTGCCCGGCGTCACCACCGCCACCGCCTTCTACCTGGGCCGGTTCGAATTCCGGCAGACGGTGACGACGCTCACCGCGGTCTCCACCGCGCACCTGGCCGACACGGTGATCCTGCGGATGACCGCCGGCACCCCGGCCGCCCTGGCCCGGGGCGAGCTGCTGATCGACTCCACCACCGCCACCGCGGATCACCTCGCCGTCGGCGACACGGTCCGGGCCCGGTTCACCAAGACCGGTCCGGCCACCGTCCGCATCGGCGGCATCTACCAGGCCAACGCCCTGATCGGCAGCTACCTGGCCGGCGCCGCGTTCTTCCAGTCCCACTTCTCGTCGCGGCCGCCGGCCGGCCTGCTGCTGCGCACCACCGGCCCCAGCGCCAACCGCGCGGTCACCAAGGCCCTCGCCCCCTACCCGAACCTGCAGGTCCAGACCCGGGCCCAGTTCGAGCAGACCCAGGTCGCCAACGTCAACCAGCTCCTCGGCCTGGTGTACGCCCTGCTCGGCCTGGCGGTGCTCATCGCGCTCATCGGGATCGTGAACACGCTCATGCTGTCGGTCTTCGAGCGCACCCGCGAGATCGGCCTGCTGCGCGCGGTCGGCATGCGCCGCCGCCAGGTCCGCACGATGATCAGGTCCGAGGCGGTGATCCTGGCCGTCTTCGGCGCCATCGTCGGCATCGTGATCGGCACCGCGCTGGGCCTGGCCCTGGTCGCCTCGCTGCGCCCGCAGGGCATCACCGAGACCGTCGTGCCGGTATCCAACCTGGTGATCTTCCTGCTGCTGGCCGCCGTCCTCGGCCTGATCGCCGCCACCTGGCCGGCCCGCCGGGCCGCCCGCCTCGACATCCTGGCCGCCATCGCCACCGAGTAGACAGGTGCGCGTCACAGCTCCGCCAGGCGGCGTTCGATGTGGCCCGCTCCGGGCGCGCCAGCGCCAGCCGCAACGCGGCCCGGTACGCGTCCCTGGCCTCCTCAGTCCGGTCCAGCTTCCGCAGCAGCTCGGCCCGGGCGATGTGAAACTGCGGCCAGCGCGCCAGCCGGATACCCTGCGCGTCCAGGATGCCCAGGCCCGCGGCGGGCTGCCCGGCCATCGCCACCGCCACCGCCCGGTTGGCCTCGGTCACCGCCCCCGGCTCGTACCGCGCCAGCTCCCCGTACAGGAGGGCGATCTGGCGCCAGTCCGTTTCCGCCGGGACCGAATGGCAGGCCGCGATGGCCGCGTGCAGCTGATACGGGCCCGGCCGCCTGGCCGCCAGCGCCCGGGTCAGCAGCGCGTCTCCCTCGCCGGATCAGGTCCCGGTTCCACTGGCTCCGATCCTGGCCGGCCAGCGGCACCAGTTCCCCGGCCCGGTCCAGCCGCGCCCCCCGCCGCGCGTCGGTGAGCAGCAGCAGGGCCAGCAGCCCGGCCGCCTCCGGCTCCCCGGGGAGCAGCGCGGCCAGCGCGCGGGCCAGCCGGATGGCCTGGTCGCACAGCTCCGGCCGGATCAGCTCAGGACCGCCGGCCGCCCGGTGCCCCTGGGTGAAGACCAGGTAGACCACGCGGAGCACCGGGCCGAGCCGCCGGGTCAGCTCCTCGCCCCGCGGCACGCCGAACCCGATCCCGGCCTGCCGGATCTTCCGCTTGGCCCGCACCAGCCGCTGCGCCATCGTCGCCTCGGGCACCAGGAAGGCGGCCGCGATCTCCGCCGTGGCCAGCCCGCAGACGCAGCGCAGCGTCAGCGCGACCCGCGCCTGCGGATCCAGCGCCGGATGGCAGCACATGAAGATGAGCCCCAGCTCATCGGTGTCGCCCTCCGCCGGCCACCGCCGTCTCCGCCCGCCGCGTCGCCTCGGCCTCCTTCGCCGGCCGCCTGCCCTCGCGCCGCAGCCGGTCCAGCGCCTTGTGCCGCGCCGTGCCGGTCAGCCAGGCACCGGGATTGGCCGGCACCCCGGTCACCGGCCAGCTCGTGACCGCGAGGACGCAGGCGTCCTGCACCGCGTCCTCGGCGGCCCCGAGATCGCCGAACATCTTGGTGAGCGTGGCCACGGCTCCCCACCAGCTGTCGCGGAGCAGGTCCGCGTAGTCCTCGCTCAGCGTCGGCTCCTAGCTTCGGGGCACCTAGGCGCCGGGCACCTGCAGGACGAGGCCGGACCTCCACCTTGCCGTCCAGCGCGGTCGGCAGCCGCGCCGCCCACCGCAGCGCCTCGTCCAGGTCGGCGCACTCGACCAGGGTGAACCCGCCGAAGACCTCCTTGATCTCCGCCGCCGGGCCGTCGGTGAGCAGCGTCTCGCCGTCCCGCACCCGCACCGTGGTGGACGCGGCCACCGGGTGCAGCGGCGCGCAGTCGATCAGCACGCCCGCCTCGGCCATCGCCCGCTCGGCCGCGGTCCAGTCCTCGAGCAGCGTGCGCGCCTCCGGCGTGCCGGGCTCCGGCATGGGCGCGTCCGCGTAGAGGAGAAACAGGTACTTCATCGCCTGCCACCTTTCACGTTGATGGTCTTTCCCCGTAGTCGAACGGCACCGTGCCCCATCGACAGCGCTGGCCACGAGAAGTCCTTACCGCCCGGTTACAAGCCCTGTGGAGCGCTGGGAATGTGCGTATCACAGAACCATGACGCGTAGGAAAGCATGGGCGATCCCGGTACTGATCGCCGTGGCCCTGACCGCCACCGCGTGCAGCAAGGCCACCGGCACCGGCTCCGCGGCGGGCACGCAGGCCGGCAGCGCCTACGGCACCCAGACGGCCAGCCCGATGGCGACCGGCATGTCGTCCTCCGCCGGTGCCATGCAGACCGCCACCGCCACCCTGAAGGTCGAGCGCACCCGGGCCGGGATGGTGCTGGCGGGCAGCAAGGGCCTGACGCTGTACTACTTCACCAAGGACAAGCCGCACAGCGGCAAGTCGGCCTGCTTCGGCAGCTGCCTGAAGGCCTGGCCCGCGCTGGCGGCCCCGGTCAAGGCCCCGGCCGGGGCGCGCATGCCCGGCCCGATGGGGACGATCCGCCGCGGGAACGGCACCGTGCAGGTCACCATCAACGGCTACCCGATCTACTACTACGTCGGTGACAAGGCCCCGGGCCAGATCGCCGGCAACGGCGTCGAGGGCGCCTGGCACATCATCAAGGTCAAGCTGAAGAAGGGCAGCACCGCCAGTACCGGCAACCAGGCGACCACCGCTCCCAAGGTGACGACGACACCGGCCACCGGTGGCGGCGGGGGTTACGGCTACTAGCCCGCGAAGGCGGCCAGGAAGCCGAGCAGGTGCTGGTACAGCGAGGGCTCGGCTTCCTGGAAAGCGGTCACGCTGGGCACGGCCCGGCCGAGGCCGATCGGTCCCAGCGGCTCGTACGGGGTGAAGCTCCCGATCAGGTGCCCGGCGCCCGGATAGGCGTACAGCACGTGCGTCCACTTGTCGTGGTAGCGGTCCAGGCGGCTGAGGATGGCCCGCGCGTACGGGCACGAGGTCCAGGTCTGGTCGGCCTCGCCGCAGTCCAGGAAGACCGGCCCGTCGATCCGCTGGTCCGGGATGACCGCGGCCGGGACGTCGGCCGGCGCCGGGTTGCCGAGGTCCGCGGTATAGGGCAGCGGCTTGCCGTCCAGCGTCCAGGCGGCGGTGCGGCAGCCGGGGACCGAACAGATCGCGGCGTCGCTCGGGACCGAGGCGATGACCGCGTGCACCAGGCCCGGGTAGTGCACTCCGAGCAGCTGGGCGGCCTCGCTGCCCCGGGAGACGCCGAGAACCGCGATCTTGGCCGGGTCCACGCCCGGCTGGCGCGCCAGCCAGCGCAGCGCCTTGGCGAAGTACTCCAGCGGGATGTCCGACAGCGTGGACGGCAGCCCCGGCAGGCCGAAGTAGGCCACGCCGAGCACGGCGTACCCCTGATCGGCCAGCATGGCGGCCAGCAGGGGCCCGGGCAGGCCGCCCTCGGACCCGCCGAGCAGGAGCACGGCCGCCCGGCGGCGCGGGCCGGACGGCCGGCTGCTCGTAGTAGCCGGTGAAGCCGTCCGCCGCGAGCGTTTCGTCGCGGATGCTCGGCGGGACCGCCGCGAGCCGGCGCCGGAAGCTGGTGCGCGCCACCGTCGCGCCGCCGACCCGGACCGTCACGGTGAACGTGAACGACCGGTCCCGGCTCCAGAAGAACTCACCGTCGTTCTCCGCCTGGCCCGCGCCCGGTTCGGCTACGTGCATGGACCAGACCGGGCCCATGCCGGAGACGCCCTGGTAGCCGCCCGAGACCGGGGCGTCCCGGTCGGGGGCCACGCGGCCGCCCGCGTCGGCCCGGTAGGTCTGCGACGAGACCCAGGCCACGCCGAGGGAGTCGGTCGAGGTGACCTGCACGGTGGCCTGCTGGCCCGCGCGCAGCCCGGTCACCTCGATGTGCACGGCCTGGTCGGCGGACGAGTTCCCGGGCGTCGCCGTCACCGACACCGTGCTGAGCCGGGGCCGGCGACGTGCAGGCCGGCACGACGAGCGCCGCGATCAACGGCGCGGCCAGGGCCAGCCGCCGCCGGCCAGGTATCCGGAGCATCGCATCGCCTCCGTCAGACGCCCCGGTATTATCGCTTCCCTGTTTACGGGCGGCTATCCGGATCCGCCCTGGGCCGATTTCACCGCGCCGCCAGGAACCGGCTCAGGCCCCGCCGGGTGGCCAGGACGACCAGCCGGTCGCCCGCGGTGAGCTGGTAGCCGCGACGCGGGGACCAGTCGAGCGTGGTGCGGCCGCCGATGGCCAGCGCCAGCACCCGCGCCTGCCCGTCCTGCTCGGTGTCGGCGATGGAGCTCCCGGCCAGCCCGGCCTGGTCGGCGACCTGGACGTCGGCGATCAGCAGCACGTGCCAGGCCGACCGGGATGGTGCGCAGCACCTGGTGCTCCAGCATCGCGGTGGCGAAGGCCGGGGCGGCCAGGTACGGCACGCTCCGGGAGATGGTGTTCGGGGTCGTCTTCTCCAGCCGCTCGGCCAGGTCGTCGTCGGTGAGCCGGAGCACGACCCGCAGGTCCTCGCGCAGCGACCGCGCGGTCAGCACGGTTTCCAGGTTCACCACGTCCAGGCTGGTCACCGAGACCAGCGCCAGGCAGGTGTCCAGGTGGGCGGCGCGCAGCGTCTCCTCGCGGAAGGCGTCCCCGATCACCACCGGCAGGCCGAGCTGGCGGGCCATGCCGATGCCGGGGGCGTCCGGCCGGTTGTCCACGCACACCACGTCGAAGCCCAGGTCGTGCAGCTGGCCGGTCACCGCGGTCCCGACGTTGCCGAGCCCGACCACGATGACGTGCCCGCCGGGCGGCCGCGGCGTCTTCCGCACCCGGCCGGTCAGCCGGGCACCGACGATGATCGCGGTGATCACCGGGATGAAGGCCACGCCGTCGACGGTCAGCAGCACCTGCGCGACCTTCTCGGCCCCGGTCCTGGTCGGGTCGGTCAGCGCCGAGCCGGTCAGGTCCATCACGCCCAGGTACAGCGTGTCGGTGACGGAGTACTTGGTGGCCAGCAGCGCGAACCCGACTGCCGATGACGCTCAGCAGGACCCCGAACAGCAGCCCGAACTTGTTCCAGACCAGCCGCCGGAGCATCCCGGCCAGGGCCGCGGCCGGGTGGCGGCGCCGGGTCAGCGGGTCCCGCGGCGTGCCGTCCGCGACCGCGAGCACCAGGTCGGCCGGGTACCCGGGGCCCGACCCGGGCGGCAGCAGCCGCGGGCCGCCCGGCTCGTCGGCCAGCCCGCAGATCACCGCGGCGGGCGGCGCGTCCCCGGCCCGGGCCACGTAGAGCGTGCGCCGCTGGACCCGGACGTGGCTGGGGGCCGGCTCGCCCAGCGCGGCCGCGACGAACGACGGCGCCGACATCGCGGTCCCGGACAGGACCGTGCAGTCCGGGAACAGCATCCTGATGTGGTCGCCCAGCCGCCGGTTGAAGATGGCGAGCACCAGCCGCAGGTCGGGGTTCAGCTCCTGCGCCCGCAGCCCGGCGTGCAGGTTGCCGACGTCGTCCTGCCAGACCACCGCCACCGCCCGGGCCGACCGCACGTCCGCGTCGGTGAAGGCCTGGGTGGACAGCTCGGGGTACTCCAGCACCCGGACCCGGGACAGCGCGCTGATCTGCGGCCCGTGGTTCAGCCGCCGGGACGGCAGGATCACCGTCACCCGCTCGCCGTACCGGGTCGTCAGCTCCTCGGTGATGCGGTAGGACAACGGCCCGTCACCGCAGACGATGTGATGGCCGCTATGACGGTCGGTGCGCCGGGGGAGCGCGGGCATGCGGTGATCATAACGGGCGTTGACATGATCACGGCCCCTTGAAAGGCTCGGCCCAGCCGTGGAAAGGGGAACGTTGTGGCAACCGTCGAGAGCGTGCGGGGACCGGTCGAGCTGAGCGACCTGGGTCAGACCCTGATGCATGAGCACGTCTTCGTCATGTCGACCGAGCACATGCAGAACTACGGCAGCGACTGGTGGGACGAGGAGTTCCGGGTTACCGACGCCGTCGCCAAGCTGAACGCCATGCACGCCAAGGGCATCACCGACGATCGTCGACCCGACCGTCTGGGGCCTGGGCCGGTACATCCCGCGGATCCAGCGGATCGCCGAGCAGACCCCGGTCCACATCATCGTGGCGGCCGGCCTGTACGTCTACGAGGAACTGCCCCAGCAGTACGCCTACCGCGGCCCGGGCAACCTGATCGACATCCCCGAGCCGATGGTCACCGACTTCAGCCGCGACATCACCGAGGGCATCGCGGACACCGGGGTCAAGGCGGCCTTCCTCAAGTTCGCCCTGGAGACCCCGGAGCCGTCGCCCGGGGTCGAGCGCATCGCCCGCGCCATCGCCCGCACCCACGTCGAGACCGGCGCGCCCATCACCGTGCACACCTCCGGCCCGCACCAGACCGGCCGGACCGCGGTGCGGATCTTCACCGAGGAGGGCGTCGACCTCACCAAGGTGGTGATCGGGCACGCGGGCGACAGCAACGACATCGACTACCTGACCGAGCTCGCGGACAGCGGGGTCACTGCTCGGCATGGACCGTTTCGGCCTGGACCTGTTCAACCCCACGGCCGAACGGGTGAAGACGATCGCCATCATGGCCAGCCCGGGGCTACGCGGACCGGATGGTCCTGTCCCACGACGCCAGCTGCTTCATCGACTACTTCGGCGCCGCCCACGACGACGCCCGCGCCGCCGCCGCGCCCAACTGGCACTTCGAGCACATCAGCGACGACGTGATCCCCGCCCTGCTGGCGCAGGGCGTCACCCAGGCCCAGATCGACACGATGATGATCGAGAACCCGGTCCGCTACTTCACCCAAGGCGGCGTCATGAGCACCCAGGACCACAGCGATCTGGGTGGCATCTTCGATCTGACCGGGGTCACCCGCGGCCCGGACGGCATCAAGCGCTACGAAGGCCTGCCCCGCAACCTGGTGCGGATGCTCCGCGCGACGGTGGACCAGCACGGCCCGGACGAAGCCATCGTCGAGACCGGAGGGGGCCCGCGCCTGCGCTACACCGAGCTGTGGGACCGCGCCGCCCGGGTGGCGGGCGGCCTGCGCGCCCTCGGCGTCGAGCGCGGCGACCGGGTGGCCATCCGGCTGGGCAACGGCATCGACTGGGTGCTGGCCTTCGCCGGCGCGGTGCTGGCCGACGCGATCGTGGTCCCGGTCAACACCCGCTTCACCGACGAAGAAGCGGACTACGTGGTCACCGACTCCGGCGCCAAGCACGTCTTCCTGCCGGGCGCCGCCCTGCCCGACGGCGACCCGCTGGTCGTGGACGACCAGGAGCCGTCCGGCCCGGCCGCGATCTTCTACACCAGCGGCACCACCGGCTTCCCCAAGGGCGCGGTGACCACCCACGAGAACTTCCTGTCCAACGCCGAGACCTGCCGCCGCGCGCTCGTCCCGGGTTCGGGGGGCTCGGGGGCGTCCCCCCGGAGGCAGCGACTCCGAGGGCTGCGCACCCTGATCTCGGTCCCGCTGTTCCACGTGACCGGCTGCAACAGCCAGCTCCTGGTGGCCTTCTACGTCGGCGGCACCGCGGTGATCATGCCCGCCTTCGAGCCCGGCGCCTTCCTGCGCGCCATCGCCGAGGAACGGATCGACACCATGGTCACGGTGCCGGCCATCTACTGGCTGGCCATCAACCAGCCCGCCTTCGCCGACACCGACATCTCCCGGGTGCGCTCGGTCTCCTACGGCGGGGCGCCGATCGCGCCCGACCTGGTGGCCCGGCTGGCCAAGGCGTTCCCGCAGGCCCGGCTGGGCAACGGGTTCGGCCTGACCGAGACCGCGAGCGTGTCCACCTTCCTGCCGCACGAGTTCGTGGCGCACGCCAACTCGGTCGGCTTCCCCGCCCCGGTCTGCGACGTCCGCCTCGACGCGGTGGGCCCGGACGGCACCGGCGAACTGCTGATCCGCGGGCCGAACATCGTCGCCGGCTACTGGAACAAGCCGGAGGCTACCGCGGAGACGTTCGTGGACGGCTGGCTGCACAGCGGCGACCTGGCCCGGATCGACGACGAGGGCCTGGTCTACCTGGTGGACCGGGCCAAGGACATGATCAACCGCGGCGGCGAGAACGTGTACTGCGTCGAGGTCGAGAACGCCCTGGCCGGGCGCGCCGGGCGTGTACGAGGCGGCCGTCCTGGGGGTGCCCGACGAGGTGATGGGGGAGAAGGTGGGCACGGTGATCGTGCCCATGCCCGGCGCCACCCTCGACGTCCCCGCGGTCCTCGGTTACCTGGGCGAGCACATCGCCGACTTCAAGGTCCCGCAGTACGTCGCGGTCAGCGCGGCCCCGCTGCCGCGCAACCCCGGCGGCAAGCTGCTCAAGCGCAAGCTCAGGGAAGAAACCGACTGGGCCGCCGCGACGCGCCGCTGACCGGTAGGCTGCCACCGTAATCGTTCGGTCACTATCTGTGACAAAGCGTAGGGAGGCAGCGTGCGGGTCGGTCGCTTGCTGGGGACCTTCGCGGTCCTGGTCATCATGACGTCCACGGGGCAGCTCGCCGCCCGGGCTGCCCCGGCCGGCACCGGCGGCACCACCATCGGGCCGGTGCAGATCAGCGCCCTCGGTCACCCCAGCCTGTGCTGGGAGGCGGGCGGAAACGGCTCCGGCGTCACCCTGGAGCGCTGCGACCACGTGCTCCAGGGCCAGCAGTGGTCACTGACCCCCGACGGCGTACTGATGAACGGCAACGGCTACTGCCTCGAAGCCGTCTCCGGCCGCCCCCTGTTCATCGACTTCGCCGCCCAGTGCGCCGGCGCCCCCACCCAGCTCTGGCACTACCACTCCGGCCACCTGACCAGCCCCGGCCGGCTCGGCCAGGCGTCTGCGCCGTCACTGCCGCCCCGATCGCGCCCGGCGCCGAGATCACCGGCGGCCCGTGCTCCCGGCGGGGCTCCGCTCCCCGCACCGTGTCCCGCTGGAGCATCGGCTACAGCGCCGTCACCGTGACCCCCGGCCGCGGCCGGGGCCCCGCCGGCGGCACGTTCACCGCCTCGGCGACCGTCGCCAACGCCCCCTCCGCCCAGGCCGCCTACGGCGTCTCCGTCGCCTTCACCCTCCCCCCCGGCGTCACCGCCTCCACCCTCCGCGGATCCGCTTGCGTTGCGACGTCAGCACGCTCACCTGCACCGGCACCCTGCCCGTGGGCGCCTCCCGCCAGATCACCCTGACCGGCCCCGTCCCCGCCGCCATCCGCCCCGGTGACACCTACCCCCTCCACGTCCACGCCTCGGTCGCCGGCACCACCCAGCGCTCCCGTACCGCCCGCACCACCGCCGCCCTGACCGTCACGATCGTCCCCGCCGCCCCCCAGCCCCATTCCCCGCTACCCCTCATCGCCGGCGCCGCCGCCCTCCTCCTCCTACTCGGCTCGCTCCTGGTCCTCATCACCCGCCGCACCCGCCCCCGCACCCGTTCCCCGTCCCGCCACCGCGCCCCCTTCGGCACGCGCACCCCGGCCATCACTCAGCCCCTAGCCGTCGCCCGCACCCCCCTTGACGCTCCCGGTTCCCCGCACGCCCCAGCCTCGCCGTCCGGCCGTTGAGGCGACGGTCCGGCTCTGACCTCTCACCGAGCCGGGCAGCGGAGCATTCCCCGGAAACCACAGGCACCGGGATCGAACCGGCTGACCTGGGCCAGTCGATGATGATCGGCCTGGACTGGGTGGCCTTCAACGTGGAGCGGGCCATCGGCCTGCGGCCCGCCGGCGCACAAGAGGCCAGCCTGGCCCGCGAACTGGTCCCCGGCCTGCTGGCCGCCATCGGGGTCCAGGCCGTTGCGGCCGCCCGGATCGATCTCTAGGCGGGCTCCGGACTAGCCTGTGAGCTGCTCGGGTACGAGATCTGGACGCACGGGTGGGCACCGGGCTAACCGGATCCGCATCGCGCGGGTTACCGTAGACAGCGTGGTGGACTTTTCCGCACAAGGCAGGGTGGCGAGACGATGAAGGCACCAACCCTGAAGCGCCGTCCGGCCCACGGCCCCGGCACCACCGCAACCGGCCAAAGCGCCAGCAACAGCACCGAAAACGGCGCCAGCACCAGCGCCGCTGACACGACCGCCACCAGCCAGGCGGCCGGTACCAAGACCGCCACCAAGGCAGCCACCAAGACCGCCACGAACAACGCCGCCCGCATCGTCGGCACCGCCGCTCGCTGGATCTTCGAGGGCAGGCGCCTGGACATGCAGGGGCTGGCCGACGAGCTCGGCGTGTCCCGGGTGACCCTGTTCCGGCGCGTCGGCAGCCGCGAGGAACTGATCAGCCAGGCCCTGTGGCGCCTCACCGAGCGCATGCTGGAGATCGCCGTCGAGCGCTGGGAAGCCGAACGTCCCGAGGGCGAGCTCCACACCCCCGGCACCATCCGGCATATCAACACCATGGTCGCCGGCAGCAAAGGGCTCAGAAGGCTGCTCGACGACGAGCCCGCCCTGACCCTGCGCGTGCTCACCGACCCGCGCGGCCGGGTGCAGAGCGGGATCGTGGCCTTCAACGAGGTGCTGCTCCGCCGCGATATGGAAGAGTTCGGCCTGGTCCCGATCACCGAGCCCAGCGCCCTGGCCTACGCGCTGGTCCGGCTGGGCGAGTCGTTCCTCTACGCCGACGTGATCGCCGCGCGCAAGCCCGACGTCGAGACGGCCAACCGGCTCCAGCAGGCCATCATCGAAGGCATCCCCCCGAGGCATTGAACGGGGCATTAAAAAACATCCTCCCCCCGGGGACGACCCGGAGGGAGGATGCCTTCTGGCGCTCTTACCTCACTAGACGGTCTTCACTAGACGGTGGCCTGCAGCTTGGCCATCTCCTCCTGGACCTTGGCCTCGTGCTCGGCCTCGTCGCGCTTGGCGTCACGCGTCCGCCAGCGGCCGCGCAGCAGCGGGATGCTCAGCAGGAAGAAGACGATCCCGCCGAAGCAGATCCAGTACCACGTCTTCCACTGCCCGACGGTCTTGGCCGCGGCGTTCTGCACGTCCTTGGCGTGGGCCTGGAGGTAGGGGAAGACACCGGGCGGCACCTTGGACAGCGCGGTCAGCTGCGCGGAGTACGGCGCGATGGTCCCGAGCTGCGTCGCGTACGGCGCGATGGTCGTCAGGTCCGCCGCGTACGGCTGGATCTTCTGCAGGTCGGGCGCGACCGCGATCACGCCGTTGATGGCGGCCTTGTTGGCCGAGATGGTCGTCAGGATCCCGAGCCCCTTGGCGCCGCCGCCGGCGGCGGCGATCGCCTGGTTGACCAGGGCGGGCGGGATCTTGGCCGGGTTGCTGTAGGTAGCGAGCTTGGTGAACAGGGCCGGGTTGGCCTGGATCACCGTCAGCTCGGGCTGGAACTTCTGCGCGTTGGCCAGCTGGACCGAGTCCTTCTGCGCGAGGGCGATCACGTCCGGCGGGACCTTCCCCGCGGCGGCGATCACGTTCGGCGGGATCTTCTGCGCGGTGGCCACGATGTCCGGGTGGGCGGTCGCGAAGGCGATCTGGCTGGCGTACTGGGTCGCGTAGGTCTGCACCGTGGCGCCGTAGTTCACCAGCGGGGTGACCGAGTTGATCACCAGCGGGAGGAGCAGGTAGGCGAGGAAGACCACGATCCGGATGATCAGGCCCCAGATGGCCAGGCCGGTGGCGGTGAGGGCCGGGTTGCGGGCCTCCACGGTCTCGGTGAAGCTGGCCATCCACGGGGTGTAGGCGATGCCCAGGCCGAGCGACAGCAGGGCCAGGATGAGCGCCACCGTGTAGTAGCCGGGATGATGGCCCGCCTGCTCCAGGTAGACCACGACCATGACCGCGGCGAGCACCCCGCCGATCACCATGAACGGCTTACGCACCCGGAACCGGTCGGAGATGATCCCGACCAGGATCACCGCGATGACGTTGAAGCCCCAGTTCCAGTTGCCCAGCCCGTTGGCGTCCTTGAGATCGAACCCGAACACGGTGCCCAGGTAGATCACGCTGAACGCGACCGAGGTGTAGTAGATCAGCAGCATGATCGACACGGCGAGCGAGGAGATGATGACGTCGGGCTTCATCAGCTGGCGGAACGGCTGGCGCAGCGCCGCGGCGATGTCGGCCTCGGTCAGGCCCGGGCCTTGGCCTCGACCAGCGCGCGGTCGCGCAGGTTGACCATCAGCTGGTCGCGTATCGCCGGGGACAGCTCCTTCAGCCCGACCAGCGCGATCAGGAACACGACCAGGCCCGCGATACCGCAGATGCGGTACTCGTGGGTCCAGAACCGCGGGTCGTTCACGACGGCGGGGATGG
The DNA here is from genome assembly GCA_963839095.1 of uncultured Actinomycetota bacterium. Lineage (GTDB taxonomy): Bacteria > Actinomycetota > Actinomycetes > Streptosporangiales > Streptosporangiaceae > Palsa-504. The sequence goes on from CAWIUF010000043.1 coordinate 16,845, forward strand.
TGGCCGGTGCCGACCACCGAGACGATCAGGCTGCCGAGCACCGGGCCGCTGGTCCAGAAGCCCATGGCCGTGGCCCGGCCCACCTGCGGGGAGAAGTCCCTGATCAGCGCCGGGGTGGCGACCAGGCAGATGCCTTCGACGAAGCCGACCACGAAGCTCTCGATGGTGTACGTCCACTTGTCGGTCGCGGCCGGCAAGATGAACAGCACGAAGATCCCGGTGAACAGCAGGCCGAAGACCACCAGGTTGGCCCGGCCGAACCGGTCGGTGAGCCCGGCGAACAGCGAGCCGAACGCCCCGATCAGCGCTCCGAACGCCAGCGTCTCCACGAAGAACGTGAAGCTCATGTGCAGGTTGTTGAGGATGAGCGTGGATACCGAGCCGCCGACGTACAGCTCGTAGTACAGCGTGATCGTGGCCAGCACCGTGATCGCCAGGTACATGATCCTGGGCCCGGTTTCCGGATAATGGTCGAGCTGACGTCTGATAAGCGAGCCAGCCAATCCCGGCCGGCTGGGGACGGGCTGCGCGGCGGTCCCTGACATGCGGTCACCCCTTACCGTGGAGCGCTCAGGCCCAGGTCTGATAGTGACTTGAAGGTAACCCCCCACTAGGTAACAGATCAATGATTTGTTTCATCTATATTGCAGCGCGCGGGGAATATCCTCGGTGGGCCGGGAGGTGAGGACCGATGGGGACCGTGCGCACGGCCCTGCGGGTGGCGGGTGTCGTGCAGGGCGTCGGCTTCCGCCCGTTCGTGTACTCCCTGGCCACCGGCCTGGGCCTGACCGGTCTGGTCGGCAACGACACCGACGGCGTCTTCGCCGAAGTCGAGGGGCCGCGGGCCGCCGTCGACGAGTTCTTGCACCGGATCGAGCGGGACGCGCCCCCGCTGGCCCGGATCGAGAAGGTCACAATCCGGGCGATGAACCCCACCCGTTCGGAACAATTCTTTGTTATCGTCGCGAGCGAATCGTCCGGCCCGCGCCGGACGCTGGTCTCGGCCGACACGGCAACCTGTGCGGACTGTCTGAGGGAACTCGACGACCCGGCCGACCGACGGCACGAGTACCCCTTTATCAACTGCACCAACTGCGGTCCCCGGTTCACCATCGTCCGCGACGTCCCCTACGACCGCCCCAGCACCACGATGGCCCCGTTCGTGATGTGCGACCGCTGCGCAGCCGAGTACCACGACCCCGCCGACCGCCGCTTCCACGCCCAGCCGGTCTGCTGCCCCGCCTGCGGCCCCCGCCTGACCCTGAACGGCAAGTGAGCGACACTGGCGACAGCCCCGTCAAGAAAGCCGCCGCGCTACTCCGAAGCGGCCAGATCCTCGCGATCAAGGGCCTCGGCGGCTACCACCTGGCCGCCGACGCCACCTCCGAGCCCGCCGTCGCCGGACTCCGCTCCCGCAAGCACCGCGAAGACAAGCCCTTCGCCGTCATGACCGCCGACCTGGCCGCGGCGCGGGAACTAGCCGAGATCGACGACGCGGCCGCCGCCCTCCTGACCAGCCCGGCCCGCCCCATCGTCCTGCTGCCCAGGAACAAAACCGCCACGATCGCCCAGGCCGCCGCCCCCGGCAACCGCCAGCTCGGCATCATGCTCCCGTACACGCCGCTACACCACCTGCTCCTCGCCGCCACCGCCCGCCCCATCGTCCTGACCAGCGGAAACGTTTCGGACGAGCCAATCGTCTACCGCGACGACGAGGCCAGGGAAACGCTGGAAACCATCGCCGACGCCTTCCTCACCCACGACCGCGCCATCCACGTCAGGACCGACGACTCGGTCGCCCGCACCTTCCGCGGCCGCCCCGCGCTGATCAGACGCTCCCGCGGCTACGTCCCCGAGCCGCTCGCCGTCGCCAGCGGTTTCCCGCGCCCCGTACTGGCCTGCGGGGCCGAGCTCAAGAACACGTTCTGCCTGGCCCAGGGGCGGCACGCCTTCGTCTCGCACCACGTCGGGGACCTGGAGAACGCCGAGACGCTGCGCTCGTTCACCGAGGGCATCGCGCACTTCACGCGGCTGTTCGACATCGAGCCCCAGGTGATCGCGCACGACCTGCACCCCGAGTACCTGTCCACCAAGTACGCCCTCGACCTGGCCGACGACCAAGACCTCGGACCTGATCGGCGTGCAGCACCACCACGCCCACATCGCCTCCTGCCTGGCCGACAACGGCGAGACCGGCCCGGTCATCGGGGTGGCCTTCGACGGCACCGGCTACGGCCCCGACGGCACCATCTGGGGCGGCGAGTTCCTCGTCGCCGACCTGAAAACGTACGAACGCGGCGGCCACCTCGCCCCGGTCCCGATGCCCGGCGGCGCGGCCGCGATCCGGCAGCCCTGGCGGATGGCCGCGGCCTACCTGAGAGACACGGCGCTAGCCAGCACGGGCCTCGAAGTCGCGCGACGCAACGCTGACCACTGGAAGGCCGTCACCGCGATGGCCGAAAAGGGCGTGAACTCCCCGCTGACCTCCAGCGCGGGCCGCCTGTTCGACGCGGCCGCCGCCCTGCTCGGCGTCCGCGACGCGATCAACTACGAGGGTCAGGCGGCCGTCGAGCTCGAGCAGCTCGCCGATCCGGCCGAGCTGGAAGCGTACCCAGCCGGGCTGGAAACCGGCCAAGGACCGTTCCGAGCCCGCGGGTCCGATCTCCTGCACGCCCTCGCAGGCGACCTAACGAGTGGCGTCCCCGCCCCCCTCATCGCCGCCCGCTTTCACCACGGCGTCGCCGCCCTGATCGAAGCGGGCTGCCTGCGGCTCCGCGAAACCCACGGCCTGGCCACGGTCGCTCTCTCCGGCGGCGTGTTCCAGAACCTGCTGCTGCTGAACGCGACGGTCACCCGCCTCGAGGCGCGCGGCTTCCGCGTCCTGCTGCACGCCCGCGTGCCGTGCAACGACGGCGGCATCAGCCTCGGCCAGGCCTGGTGCGGCTCCCGCGGCTAGCAGATCCTAGGCAGCGGATCACCCACCAGCAGGTCCACGATCCGCGTCCCGCCGAACGCGGTCTTGATCTGGACGATGCCCGGCTGCTCGGCCCGGACGTGCCCGATCACCGCGGCCTGGTCGCCGAGCGGATGGGCGCGCAGCGCGGCCACCGCCCGGTCCGCGTCCCCGGACCGGCACCACCGCGACCAGGCGGCCCTCGCACGCCACGTACATCGGGTCGATGCCGAGCAGCTCCGACGCGCCGCGGACCTCCTCCCGGACCGGGATGTCGTCCTCGTGCACCAGCACGCCGACGTCGGCCGCCTTGGCGATCTCGTTGAGGATGGTGGCCACCCCGCCGCGGGTCGCGTCGCGCATGGCCCGGACGCCAGGCACCGCGTCCAGCAGCCCGGCCACCAGTCCGTTCAGCGGCGCGGTGTCGGAGACGATGTCCGCCTCGATGTCCAGCTCGCCGCGGGCCAGCATGATCGTGATGCCGTGGTCGCCGATCGGGCCGGACACGATGATGGCGTCGCCCGGCTGGGCCTGGGCCACGCCCAGGTCCACGTCCCGCTCGACCACGCCGACGCCGGCCGTGTTGATGTAGCAGCCGTCGGCCTTGCCCTTCTGCACCACCTTGGTGTCGCCGGTGACCACGTGCACCCCGGCCGCCTCGGCCGCCGCCCGCATCGACTCGGTCACCCGCTGCAGGTCGGCGACGGGGAAGCCCTCCTCCAGGATGAACCCGGCCGACAGGTACAGCGGCCGGGCCCCGGACACGGCCAGGTCGTTGACGGTGCCGTTGACGGCCAGGTCGCCGATGTCGCCGCCCGGGAAGAACAGCGGGGACACCACGTAGGAGTCGGTGGTGAGCGCGATCCGGGTGCCGCCCACCGTCAGCTGGGCCGCGTCCTCCATCGGCTCCAGCAGCGGGTTGCGGAACGCGTCCAGGAAGACCGCCTCGATCAGGGTGTGCGTCGCCTTGCCGCCGGCCCCGTGCGACATCGTGACGCGCTCTTCCCTTACCTTGGGGCGGCGCCGCCGCGCGCGGTCGATCCGGTCCAGCACCTGCTGTTCCCGATCGGCCAGCGGCAGCTGGCGCCGCCCCTCGGCGGCGAGACCCTCGTGCTCGGCAAGGGCCTCGTCGATCCAGCTCCGGCTCATGACCTGGTCACCCCGGCGACGCCCGCCTCGGCGACCCGGGTCCGGTTCATCCGGCCGAAGTTGTAATAAGCGGCGCACGCGCCTTCGGGGGACACCATGCAGGTGCCGATCGGGGTCTCCGGGGTGCACGCGGTGCCGAACACCTTGCACTCCCACGGCTTCAGCACGCCCTTGAGTACCTCGCCGCACTGGCAGGCCTTGGGGTCGGCCACCCGCACCCCGGGCACCTGGAACAGGCGCTCGGCGTCCATGGCGGCGTACTTCTGGTTGACCTGCAGCGCCGAGTGCGAGATGAAGCCGAGGCCGCGCCACTCGAAGTAGGGCCGCAGCTCCATCGTCTCGCCGATGGCCTTGAGCGCGACCGGGTTGCCGTCCCACGGCACCACCCGCGCGTACTGGTTCTCCACCTCGGCCCGGCCCTGCGACAGCTGCACCATGAGCATGTAGATGGACTGCAGGATGTCCAGCGGCTCGAACCCGGCCACCACCACCGGCTTGCCGTACTGCTGCGCGATGAACTCGTACGGCCGGCAGCCGATCACGGTGGACACGTGCCCCGGCCCGATGAAGCCGTCGAGCCGCAGGTCGGGCGAGTCCAGGATGGCCTTGATGGCCGGCACGATGGTGACGTGGTTGCAGAACACCGAGAAGTTCGTCAGCCCTTCGGCCGCGGCCCTGATCATCGTCATCGCGGTGGACGGCGCCGTCGTCTCGAACCCGATGGCCATGAACACGACCCGCTTGTCCGGGTTCTGCCGGGCCAGCTTGAGCGAGTCGAGCGGCGAGTACACCATCTTGATGTTGGTGCCCTCGGCGTTGGCGTCGAAGAACGAGCCGCCGCTGCCCGGCACCCGCATCATGTCGCCGAACGACGTCATGATCACGTCCGGCTGCGACGCCAGGTGGATCGCGTCGTCCACCCGCCCCATCGGGATCACGCAGACCGGGCAGCCAGGCCCGTGGACCAGCTGGACCGACTCCGGCAGGTAGTCCTCGAGGCCGTGCTTGTAGATCGTGTGGGTGTGCCCGCCGCACACCTCCATCAGCTTGTACTGGCGCCCCGGCTCACACAGCGCCGCGATCTTCGCGGCCAGCGCGTGGGCCTTGTCGGCGTCACGGAATTCGTCGACGAACCGCATCGTTCCCCCACGCTCCTTTACTCGATCACTGATTCCTTCAGCGCCGCGAGCTCGTCCTCGTAGGACTGCCCGACGCCCTCCAGGTACTGCAGGGTGGCGGCCGCCTCCTGCTCGTCGATCTTCGACAGGGCGAAGCCGACGTGGATGAGCACCCAGTCGCCCGGGACCGGCGGGTCGTCGGAGAGCAGGCCGACGTTGATCATCCGCCGGACCCCGCTCACGTTCACCTTGGCCAGGTCGGGCTGCTCCGGGTGGAGCTCGATGACCTCACCGGGTATGCCGAGGCACATGTGACATCTCCTCCACCGTCAACTCCCAGAGCACCTGGTAGATCGTGGTCTGCGCCTCCTGGACGCGGTGCACCGACGACGACGGCACCACGAACAGGTAGTCGATGCTGTCCAGCTCGGCCATCTTGCCGCCGTCATAACCGGCCAGCCCGATGGTGAGCATCCCCCGCCGGCTCGCCTCGTCAAAGGCGCGCAGCAGGTTCTCGGAGTTCCCGCTGGTCGACAGCCCGACCGCGATGTCGCCGGGACGCCCGAACGCGGCCAGCGGCCGGGCGAAGATCACCTCGGGTCCCACGTCGTTGGCCAGCGCGGTGATCACCGAGGTGTCGTTGGCCAGCCCGAACGCGGGCAGCGGGGGAGCGCTACCACCCCCGTGGTTGGGAACAGGATTCAGGAACAAGGTCGCCAGCTGGGCGGCGTCGGTGGCGCTGCCGCCGTTGCCGAACGCGAACAGCCGCCCGCCCGCGGCGAACCGGGCCGCGGCCTCCCGCGCGCACTCCTCGATCCGCGCCCCGTCCCGCCCGCCGACCGCGCGGCGCAGCTCCCCGATCTCGGCCGCCTTGGCCACGGTCGAGGCGCGCACCTGGTCGAGCACGGCGGTCAGGTCACCGGTGTCGGAGTACAGGAACGGGTACAGCGCGGCCAGGTCGTCACTCATGACTCCGCCCCCGGAGTTCCGGCCACCACGGCGATCGCTTCCCGGGCGTGCACCAGGATCGTGTCGCCGACCCCGGCGCTCACCAAGGCCACGCTGACCGTCTCCTGGCCCGCGCCGGTGTCGACCACCGCCATCTGGTCCTCGATCAGCCGGACCACGGTGACCTCGACGGCCATGTCAGAGCAGGTAATGCAGACGTCATCTCTGCACTCTGGCAGAGGTTCGGTCATGTGACCACCCCCGGACCCAGGACTCCCGGCTGCTCGAAGAACACGTGAACCAGCTCCCACAGGACGTGGTACAGGGTCACCTGCATCTCCTTGACCACGCGGGGATCGCCCGAGCCCGCCACCAGCACGTGGTCGGCCGCCTTGCCGGCCGCGCTGCCATCGCCGCCCACCAGGGCCACGGTCAGCAACCCGAGCTCCCGGGCCGTCTCGAGTCCGGCCAGCACACTGGGGCTTTCGTCGTCGGCCGAGATACCCAGCGCGATGTCGGCCGGACCAGCCAGGTACCTGAGCTGGTGGGCGAAGATCGCGGCGATCCCGTCGCGCTCGGCGATCCCGGTGACGGTGGCCACGTCGGCGGTCAGCGCGATGGCCGGCAGCGCGCGCTTGCCCACGATGACCGGGTGGACGAACTCCACCGCCACGTGCTGCGCATCGGTGCTGGCCCCGCCGGTGCCAAACACCACCAGCCGCCCGCCCCGGTGGAACCGCACCGCCATCGCGTGGCAGGCCGCGGCCACCGCGTCCGCCTGGCCGCCCAGGGCATCGGTGGGCTCGTCGCGCAGCCCGAACAGCCGCCGCGCCTGCGCGCCGGGATCAGCCTGCGCGGGCTGATTCACCGCCCGCGGCCCGTCCGGGGTATTCGTCCCCCGCGACCTGTCATGACAGCCACCGTAGGACACATGTGTATATCAGTCCAGTAGCCGGAGCGACACATCTGACCACCCTCCCATCGCCCTAACTCGGCACGTCTCCAACCGCCCCGATACGCGAGTCCCCGCCGACCGAGAAATCTACTCTCCCACCTTCCCCGCCCTATTCCCGCCGTACCCTCCACGCAATTCCACGACCCCTGAAAATCTCTATCCCAAAACCCGCCCCACCAGTCTCACCAGCCCCGTATCCGCTAATCCACCCGTGAGCTCCGCCATGATCGCGAAGGGTTTTGCCCCCATTTCGGGGGATAGATCTCTCGCGATCATGAGTTCCATGCTCGCTTATTCGGGCGGAAGTCGTCCTTCCAGGGCAGCGAGGCGGAGCTCGAGCTGGTCGACCCGGTGACGGAGGATCTCGAGCTGGGCCTGGTCGGCCAGCCGCCGCTCGGTGGTGCGGCGCAGCCGCGGCGAGGCCTCGGCCCGGGCCGCTACCACCGCCAGCGGCACCAGTCGCTGCGGCCCGTGCGGACCGTCCACCAGCCGGGAGGGAATCTGCCCAGTCCGGTACCAGCTGCGCAGGGCAGCCCGGGACGCGCCGGTATCGGCCGCCGCCTGCTCCAGCGTCACCCAATCCGAGCCTTCCAGCCGGGCGCTCAGCTCGAGCTCGATCTCCCAGTCGTCCAGCCGCTCTTCCCATTCCATAACCCTATTAATAACATGGTATTGACAGGGTATGAAGCACGCTGCACGCTGATTCCCATGTTCGAGCGATTCACTACCGCCGCCCGGCACGTCGTCGTCCAGGCGCAAGAAGAAGCCAGGAAGCTGCAGCACAACTACATCGGCACCGAGCACCTGCTGCTCGGCCTGCTGACCGAGTCCGACGGATTCGCCGCCCGCGCCCTGACCGGCTTCGGGATTTCCCTCGACGGCACCCGCCAGGAGGTCAGGGACCTCGTCGGCGTCGGCAAGAAGGCGCCCAGCGGGCACATCCCGTTCACCCCCCGGGCCAAGAAGACCCTGGAACTCGGGCTGCGCGAGGCGCTCCAGCTGCACCACGAGTACATCGGCACCGAGCACCTCCTGCTCGGACTGATCAGGGAGGGTGAACACGACGGCAAGGGGGAGGGCGTCGGGGTCAAGATCCTGGCCGGGCACGCCGCGCTCCCGGCGATCCGGGCGGCGGTGCTGAACCTGCTGCCCCCGGCGGCCCCGGAGGCGGCCACCGCGCGGCGCTGGCGGCGGTTCATGGAGGCGGCGAGGCCGGCCAGGGCCGCCGAGCCCGGGTCCGGCTGGGAACCGGGACCGGAGCCGGGCACGGAGCAGGCGGTGCTGAGCGCCACCCCGGCGGCCGACGCCACCCTCAGCGAGGCGGCCCGGCTGGCCGGATCGCAGCCGGTCGGCTCGCATCACCTGCTGCTGGCCGCGCTGGCCGACCCCCAGACCGCCGCCGCCCGCACCCTGGTGGCCCTTGGCGTGGACCTCGACCGGGCCCGGGACGCGCTCCTCGGCACGGACGTCACCGGGACCAGCGACGAGCTGCCCGAGGAGGCGGGCCGGCGGCAGCTGGTCATCCGCGTCACCGACGACCGGCTGACCATCGAAGCGACCGACCCGGTGCTCATCAAGGCCGGGCGCGAGGCGCTCGCCGCCCTGGGCGACCAGGCCGAACCGCCCGGCACCATCCGCGGCGACCTGCCCGCCAGCGCCAGCCTCAGCCGGACCTGGCAGGCGCTCCTCGAGAGCCTGGCCGACATCCAGCGCCGCGCCACGTCAGCCGCGGAAGCCTCGGCCGGAGGCGTCGGCCCGGTCGTCAGCCGGGCTCAGCCTACGGGCGCGTGTCCGGCCCGGAAGGCGAGTCGCCCGCCGGGCCGGACGCCCCGGATTCCTGAGCCGCGGCCTAGGCCGTGCGCCCGCTCAGGCACTCGGCGGCCACGCACTCAGCCGCCTGGTACTCGGCCGCCCGGTACTCAGCTAGGCCCGGTACTCAGTAGCCCGGTACCCCGCCGGGGCCCGGGCCGGCGCCCGCCGTGGTGCAGGGCGCGCAGCGGCGCGGTCAGCGCGTGCCAGCGCCGCGATACGGCCCGGGCCAGCTCGGCGTGGGCGATGTCGGTCTGCCGCTGCTCCGCCGCGCTGCGCGGGCGCTCGGCCTGGTAGATCAGGTACCCCGTGTTCATTTCCTAGCCCCTTTCGTGGTTCTGCCCCGAACCTACGAAGACGCTGTTCCCGCGGTGTTCCCGCGCGCGCCGGCCCAAGCGGGGCGGCCCTGAAGTGCGCGACAATAAGGTCGTGTCCGCGGAAAACGTTCGGGTCAGGCTGCTCGGCCCGTTCTCGGTGACCTCCGGCGGGCGTGAAGCCGGCCCGTGGCCGCGGCCGACCGCCCGGCGGCTCTGCCAGCTGGTGCTGGTGAGCCCGGGGCGGCGTATCAGCCGCGATCTCGCCTGCGAAGAGCTGTTTCCCGGGCTGGATCCACGGGGGGCCACCCGTTCGGTATCGAAGGCCTTGTCGATGGCCCGGGCCGCACTCGCGGCGCTCGGGCCGGCCGGTGACGCCCTGATCGCGGCCGACCTGACGCACATCTGGGCCTCGCCGGACGCCGCGGTCGACGCCGAGGCGGCCGAACGGGACCTGCGCGCCGCGCTGGCGCTGGAGCCGGGCCGGGACCGTGACGCCCGGCTCACCGCCGCCCTGGCCGGCCAAGGCGAGCTGCTCGCCGACGAACCGTACGCCGACTGGGCGCTGCGCCCGCGCGAACGGCTGGAATCGCTGCGCCAGGAGGCCCGGCTGGCGCTGGCCCGGGACCGTTCCCGCGGCGCGGGCCAGGCCCGGCCGGAGGCGGTGCTGGCCGCCTGGGAAGCCTGCTTCGAGCACGACCCGGCCGCCGAGGAGGCGGCCGGCGCCCTGATCCGGACCTACTTCACGGCCGGCCACCGGGACCTGGCGGCGCGCGCCTACCAGCGCTGCCAGGCCGCCCTCGGCGAGCTCGGGGTCGGGATCTCCCCGTGGCTCGAGGAGGTCTACGCCACCGCCGCCTTCGAGGCCGTCCCGTCCCGGACCGCGCTGTCCCCGTCCGGAACTGCGCCGTGCCGGCGCCTCGCGGGAAGAGCTGCGGACCGTGAGCGTGCTGTCGGCCGAGGTGGTCCCGCCCGGCGCGCTGGACCCGGAGCGCCTGCGGGACGCGGTCGGCCGCGGCCTGGCCGCGGTGATCGCCGCCGCCGAGGCACTCGGCGGGACGGTCACCGCGGTGTCCGGCCACGGGGTGCAGGCCGTGTTCGGCGCGCCTGAGGCGCACGAGGACGACCCCGAGCGCGCCACCCGGGCCGCCTTCCGCGCCCTGTCTGATGCAACACTGTCCGGCACGGAAGCGGCGGTCACCCTGCGGATCGGGATCGAGACCGGCCCGGCCGTGCTGGGCCCGATCGGCGGCGGCGGCCGGGTCGAGTACGGGGCCGTCGGCGAGGTGGTGAGCCTGGCCGCCGCGCTGCAGGCCCTCGCCCGGCCCGGCTCGGCCCTGGTCGGCCCGGTGACCCGGGCCACCGTCGGATCCCTGTTCACCTGGGGCGAGCCCGTCCCGATCGGCCCCCCGGCCGGGACCGAGACGGCCGCCGGTACCGAGCCGGACCCGGCTGCCCCGACCGCGACCTACCTCGGCGAACCCCGGTCGCGGAGCACGGCGCGGCCGCGCCCGGCGGGCCTGCCCCGACGCGGGCCGCTGGTGGGCCGGCAGGCCGAACTGGCGGCGCTCGGCACCGCCCTGCGCGAGGCGGTGCGCGGCCGCGGCTCGGTCGTGATCGTGACCGGCGACCCCGGGCTCGGCAAGACCCGGCTGGTGCACGAGTGCCGCCGCCGCGCCCCGGCCGGGACCGTGTGGCTCGAAGGACGCTGCGCCTCCTACGCCTCGTCCACCCCGTACAGCCTGTACCAGCAACTGCTGGCCGGCTGGGCCGGGGTCACCCCCGATCAGCCCGAACGGGTGATCCGGCCCGCCCTGGAACGCCTCCTTGCCACCGTGGGCGGACGCGACGTGCTCCCGCTGCTGGCCCGGATGATGGGCCTGCCCGCCGGGGCGGCGCTGGGACGGATGAGCCCCGGAGACGTGCAGCGGGCCACCTTCGCGGCCTGGCGCTCGGTGGTGACGCGGCTGGTGGCGACGGCCCCGGTGGTCCTCGTGCTGGAGGACCTGCACTGGGCCGACCCGACCTCGCTCCGCCTCACCCTCGACCTGGCCGGGCTGGCCGCGGGCCGCCGCCTGCTGATCCTGGCCACCAGCCGGACGCCCTGGGAGGGACCGGTGCGCGGGTGCAGCTGCAGCCCGCTGCCCGGGGCCGCCGAGGAAGAACTGGCCCGTTCCCTGGTCGGCGCCGATGCCAGCCCGGAAGTCCTCCAGACCGTGCTGGCCAGCGCCGACGGCAACCCGCTGTTCCTGGAGGAGCGGCTGGCCTCGCTGCTGGAAACCGGCGCCCTGGTCCGCGAGCGGGACGAGTGGCGGCTCAGCCACGCTCCGGGCCCGCAGGTGCCCCAGGTGCTCGAGCGGCTGGTCCGGGCCCGCGTCGACCGGCTCAGCCCGGCCGCCCGCGACGCCATCCGGCCCGCGTCCGTGCTCGGCACCGAGTTCCCGCTGTCGCTGCTGAACGCGGTGTGCGACCCGTGCCTGGAGGCGGCCCTGGACGAGCTGTGCGAGCGGGACCTGCTGCGCCAGGTGTCGGGGCCGCCCGACCCCGTCTACCGGTTCCGCCACGCCCTCATCCAGGAGGCCGTCTACACCAGCCTGCTCGGGGCCGAACGCCGCCTGCTGCACAGCCGGGCGGCCTGGGCTCTCGAGGCGGCGGCGGACCGGACCGAAGACGTCGCCGCTATTCTCGGGCGGCACTTCGCGGCCGCCGGGGAGACGGCCCTCGCCCTGCGGTACTACGAGCAGGCGGGCGACCACGCCACCGACGCCTTCGCCAACGACGAGGCGCTCGCCTCCTTCCGCGCCGCCCTGGCCCTCGCCCGCGAGCCCGGCCGGGCCGGTGAGCACCGGGGAAGGCAACACCGAGGAAGGCAACACCGAGGAAGGCGACCCTGAGGCCGGCAATACCGCGGCGGACCTGCTGGCCAAGCTGGCCAACGTGCTCTGGCGCACCGGGCGCCGGGCGGCCGCCCGGGACGCGTTCACCGAGGCCCTGCACCTGGCCCGCGACGATGACGCGCTAGAGAGCAGGCGGCGCCGGGCGCACCTGCTGATCCGGCTGGGCCGGCTGGAGGAGTCCGACGGCCGCCACGTGCCGGCCTGGGCCGCCTTCGACGCCGCCGAGCCGCTGCTCGGCGAGGACCCGGACGAATACGACGTGGCCACGTCCCGGGAGTGGCTGGAGCTGATGGTCGACGGCCGGGTCTGCCAGTACATCAACCAGTACCGTCCGGAGCTGGCCCTGGCCACGCTGGCGGCGGTCCGCGGGGTCCTCGTCGACGTCGGCACCCCGGCCCTCACCTACAGCTTTTACCTGCACCTGGTCATGGCCCGGGTGATGCGGAACCGGTACCGGGCCGACCGGGCCGACCTGGCCGACATGCACCGGGGACTGGCCGCGGCGGCGCAGTCGGAGGAGAAGGACGCCGGCTACGCCACGTACTTCGTCGGCCAGTTCCTGTGGCTGCTCGGCGACCTGGCCGGCGCGGACGAGTACTTCGAGCGGGCCCTGGCCATGGCCGAGCGCATCGGGGAGAGCTCGCTGCTCGGCAAGAGCCTGCTCGGCCTGGCGCTGACCGCGCTGCGCCGCCACGACGCCGGGCGGATGCGCGCCCTGCTGCCCCGGATACTGGCCCAGGCCGGCGAGATGACTCCGGCTGACTACTCCGCCGGCGTCATGTCCTGCCAAGCCTGGCTGGCCTGGCAAGACGGGGGCCGGGACGACGTGGTCACGCTGTCGGGCGAGATCGAGACGGTGATGACCGAACGCGAGTACCCGTGGTCCTACCACGGCCTGGTCCACCACTGGCCCCTGATCGCCGCCCACCTGGACGCCGGCGACGTCGCCGCCGCCATCGCCGCCGCCCGCGACTTCCCCCGTTACGCCCCGCCCCTCCCCGCCGCCCTCGGCGAGGCGCTGAGCGCGCCGCCATCACCGCCTGGGACCCCGCCGACCCCGGCCCCGCCCGCGCCTGCCTCGCCGCCGCCCTCACCCAGGCCCGCGACCTGCGCTACCTCTAACCCGGGGCCTTCTCTAACCTGAGGCCTTCATGCCGCGGGCGTCGAGCCCGCCCAGCGAGTCCCCGGACACCTCGGCGTTGTGCGCGTGCGCCAGGTGGTGCAGGCCGAACACCGAGTCCATCCCCGATCGCATCCCCATCAGGTCCTCGCACTGGTTGACCGCCCGCTTGGCCAGCGCCAGCCCGAACCGCGGCATCTCGGCCACCTTCTCCGCCAGCGCGAACGTCACCGGTTCCAGCTCGGCGCGCGGCACCACCTGGTTCACCATGCCCACCTGGAAGGCCCGCTCGGCGCTGAAGCGGCCGCCGGTGAACAGGACTTCCTTGGCGAACCGCGGCCCGAGCACCCACGGGTGGGCGAAGTACTCCACCCCCGGGACGCCCATCTTCACCACCGGGTCGGCGAAGAACGCGTCCTGCGCCGCCACGATCAGGTCGCACACCCAGGCCAGCATCAGCCCGCCGGCGATGCAGGCGCCGTGCACCATCGCGATGGCCGGCTTGGGGATCTCCCGCCAGCGCCGGCACATGCCCAGGTAGACCTCCATCTCCCGGGCGTAGCGGGCGTCGGCGCCCGCCTTGCCCACGTGGTCCCACCACAGCACGGCCTCGCGGTCGAAGGACTGGTCCGCGTCCCGTTCGGGGGTGCCGATGTCGTGCCCGGCGCAGAAGTGCTTGCCCGCCCCGGCCAGCACCAGCACCGCGACCTCGTCGTCGTTGACCGCCCGGGTGAAGGCCGCGTCCAGCGCGTAGGTCATCGCCGAGTTCTGCGCGTTGGCGTAGTCCGGCCGGTTCAGCGTGATCAGCGCGATCCGGCCGCGCCGCTCATACAGAACCTCGTCCGCCATCAGGGCTCCTCTCTCAGTACGCGCTTGAGCACCTTGCCCGAGGGATTCCGCGGCAGTTCGCCGCGGAACTCCACCCGCCGGGGCACCTTGTAGTTGGCTAGCCGCCCCCGGCAGAAAGCCAGCACGTCCTCCGCGGCCAGCGCGAACCCGGGCCGCACCACCACGAACGCCCGTCCCACCTCGCCCAGCCGCGGGTCTGCCATCCCCACCACGGCCGCGTCCGCCACCCCCTCCAGCCGGGCCAGCACCTGCTCCACCTCGGCCGGGTACACGTTGAACCCGCCGCAGATGTACATGTCCTTGAGCCGCCCGGTGATGGTCAGGTTGCCCGCCTCGTCCAGCCGCCCCGCGTCCCCGGTGTGCAGCCACCCCTGCGCGTCGATGGCCGCCGCGGTCGCCGCCGGGTCGTCCAGGTAGCCGAGCATCATGTTCGGCCCGCGCAGCACGATCTCCCCGGCCGGGCCGATCCGCACCTCGAACCCGGCCGCCGCCCGTCCCGACGTACCGGAGATCACCTCGGGCGGGTCACCCGGGCGGCACATCGTCGCCACCACCGCCTCGGTCAGCCCGTAGGCGGTGAGCACGGTGGAGAAGGTCAGCTCGCGCCGCATCCGCTCGATCAGCGCGACCGGCACGTCCGCCGCCCCGGTCACCGCGAGCCGCAGGCTCGACAGGTCGAACGACGCCCGCGCGGGGTGATCCAGGATCAGCTGGTAGATCGTCGGCGCCCCCGGCAGGACGGTGATCCGCTCGGCCGCCACCAGCCGCATCGCCTCGCCCGCGTCGAAGACCGGCTGCGGTACCAGCGCCGCCCCGCTGACCAGGCACGCCAGGATGCCGGCCTTGTAGCCAAAGGTATGAAAGAACGGGTTCACCACCAGGTACCGGTCCCGCTGCGTCAGGTTCCCGCAGTCCGCCCAGGCCCGCGCCACCGCCAGCGACCGCTCGTGCGAGGTCATCGCGCCCTTGCTCCGCCCGGTGGTGCCGGACGTGAACATGATGTCGCTGACGTCTCCCGGCCGCACCGCCGCGGCCTGCCGCCGCGCCAGCGTCAGCGAGCCGGCCTGGAGGAACCGGTCCCACTCCTCGGGCACCCGGACGACGAGCGCGAGCCGCTCGAGGTCACCGTCAGCATCCGCCGCCCCCGCCGCGGACATCAAAGCTCCCAGCCGGTCCACGCCCAGGAAATCGCCCGCCACGAACAGCGCCCGCGCTCCGCTGCGGCTGATCACGTCCAGCGCCTCGGGCCCGGTGAACCGCGTGCTCACCGGCACCAGCACCGCCCCCGCGCTCAGCGCCCCCAGCGCCGCCAGCATCCACTCCGCGCCGTTGGGCGCCCACAGCGCCACCCGGTCCCCGGCCTCGATGCCCGAATCCATCAGCGCGCCCGCCACCCCGGCCACCCGCTCCTCGAGCTCGGCAAAGCTGAGCCGGACGCCGTCCCGCCCCGGGCTGGCCGGCACCGCCAGCGCCTCCGCGTCCCCGAACTCCCTCGCCGCGCCCGCCACCGCCGCCGGGATCGTCAGCGCTCCGGATTCCACGGGGTCCACGGCTCCTCCCGAGTCAGCACGACCCTCCCCGCCTCCCGGTCTAGCAAGCAAGTGCTTGGTAGGTTTAGCCTACGCACGAAGGGCGATCAGGAGGAGGCCCAGGGTGCGCTTCACCGCGGCGGACGAAGAATTCCGCCAGCGACGTCCGTGACTGGCTGGAAGCCAACCTGACCGGCGAGTTCGCGAGCCTGCGGGGCACCGGCGGCCCGGGCCGCGAGCACGAGCGGCCCGCGGAGCGGCTGGCCTGGAACCGGCACCTGGCCGCCGCGGGCTGGACCTGCCTGGGCTGGCCCGCCGAGCACGGCGGCCGCGCCGCCACCCTGGAGCAGCAGGTCATCTTCTACGAGGAGTACGCCCGCGCCGCCGCCCCCGCCCGTATCTCGATCATGGGCGAGGAACTGCTCGGCCCCACCCTGATCGCGTTCGGCACGACCGAGCAGCAAGAACGCTTCCTCCCTCCGATCAGGGACGTCACCGAGCTGTGGTGCCAGGGCTACTCCGAACCCGGCGCCGGCTCCGACCTGGCCGCCGTGGCCACCCGGGCGACCCGGGACGGCGACCAATGGGTGATCACCGGCCACAAGATCTGGACCTCGCTGGCCCACCTGTCCGACTGGTGCTTCGTCCTCGCCCGGACCGAGCCCGGCTCCCGCCGTGCCGCCGGCCTGTCCTACCTCCTGGTCCCGATGGACCAGACAGGCGTCACCGTCCGCCCGATCAGGCAGCTGACCGGCACGGCCGAGTTCAACGAGGTCTTCTTCGACGAGGCCAGGACCGCCGCCGCGAACGTGGTCGGCGCGCCCGGCGACGGCTGGCGGATCGCGAAGGCGACGCTGGCCATCGAGCGCGGCGCGGCCATGCTCGGCCAGCAGGTCGGCTTCCGGCGCGAGCTCACCGACCTGGCCCAGCTGGCCAAGCGGACCGGGGCGGCCCGCGACCCGGTGATCCGCGACCGGCTCGCCCGCGCCTGGATCGGCCTGCAGGTCATCCGGGCCTACGCCCTCGACACCCTGGCCGGGACCGACGACTCCCGGGCCTCGGTCCTGAAGGTGCTGTGGTCCCGCTGGCACCGCGACCTGGGCGAGCTGGCCATGACGGTGGCCGGCGCCGCGGGCCTGGCCGCCGGGTCGGCCGAGTTCGACCGCTGGCAGCGGCTGTTCCTGTTCAGCCGGGCCGACACGATCTACGGCGGCTCGGACGAGATCCAGCACGACATCATCGCCACCCGCGCCCTCGGGCTGCCGCGGTGAAGGGGCACCAGCTCCTCGACGGCAAGGTCGTCGTGATCACCGCCGCGGCCGGCACCGGCATCGGCTCCGCCGCCGCCCGGCGCTGCCTGGAGGAGGGCGCCCAGGTGATGATCAGCGACCAGCACGAGCGCCGGCTGGCCGCCACCCAGCGCCGAGCTGGCCGAGGCCCACGGCGACGGCGCCGTCGCCGCCCGGCCCTGCGACGTGACCGACGAGGCGCAGGTCCAGGCGCTGATCGACGGCGCCGTGGACCGGTACGGCCGGATCGACGTGATGATCAACAACGCCGGGCTGGGCGGCACCAGCCCGATCCTGGAGATGACCGACGAGCAGTGGCTGAAGGTCCTCGACGTCACCCTCAACGGCACCTTCCGCTGCACCCGGGCCGCGCTGCGCCAGCTGGTGGCCCAGGGCGGCGGGGGAGCGGTGGTCAACAACGCCTCGGTGCTCGGCTGGCGCGCCCAGCCCGGCCAGGCGCACTACGCGGCGGCCAAGGCCGGCGTGATGGCCCTGACCCGCTGCGCCGCCCTGGACGTGGCCGCCCACGGCATCCGCGTCAACGCGGTCGCCCCCAGCCTGGCCATCCACCCCTTCCTGGCCAAGGTGACCAGCGAGGACCTGCTCACCGAGCTGGCCGCCCGCGAGCCCTTCGGCCGCGCCGCCGAGCCCTGGGAGGTCGCCAACGTCATGGTCTTCCTGGCCAGCGACTACGCCAGCTACCTGACCGGCGAGGTGGTCTCCGTCAGCGCCCAGCACCCCTGAAAACCTGGGACCGAACGAGTTCCCTGCTTCCCTCAGCTCACCCGCTCGATAATGGTGGCCGTCGCCATCGCCCCGCCCGCGCACATCGTGATCAGCGCGGTGCTGGCGTCGCGCCGCTCCAGTTCGTGCAGCGCGGTGGTGAGCAGCCGGGCGCCGGTGCTGCCCACCGCGTGGCCGAGCGCGATCGCGCCGCCGTTGACGTTGACCCGGTCCGCGTCGGGCTCGTGCACCGCCATCCAGGACAGCGCGATCGAGGCGAACGCCTCGTTGACCTCGAACAGGTCGATGTCGGCGATGGTCATGCCGGTCCGCGCCAGCACCCGCTCGGTCGCCTGGACCGGGCCGTCCAGGTGGTAGTAGGTCTCGGCGCCGACCAGGGCCTGGGCCAGGATCCGGGCCCGCGGCCGCAGGCCGAGTTCGCGGGCCCGGACCGCGTCGGCCAGCAGCAGCGCGGCCGCGCCGTCGGAGATCTGCGACGAGGTGCCCGCCGTGTGCAGGCCGCCCTCGACCACCGGCTTGAGCCGGGCCAGCCCCTCCAGGGTCGTCTCCCGCAGCCCCTCGTCGCGGTCGACGACGCGGGTACCCTCCCCGTTCGGCATGGGCGCCTTGACCGGTATGACCTCCCGGTCGAATCGCCCCTGCGCCCAGGCCCGCTGGGCTAGGGTCTGGGAACGGAGGCCGAACGCGTCGGTATCGGCGCGGGTGAGCCCGCGCCGCCGGGCGATGCGCTCGGCGCCGACGTACTGGTTGGGCAGGTCGATGGACCACGAGGGAGGCCGGGGCGTGCCCTTCTCGCCGCCGAGGACCGCGGCCCCGAGCGGCGTCCGGCTCATCGCCTCCACCCCGCACGCCACCCCGACGCCGATCGCGTCGGCCGCGATCAGCCCGGCGATCACGTGCGCCGCCTGCTGCGCCGAACCGCACTGGGCGTCCAGCGTCAGGCAGCCCGCCGCTTCCGGCAGCCCGGCGTGCAGCCACGCCGTCCGGGTGACGTTGCCGGTCTGCTCGCCCGCCTGGGTGACGCAGCCGCCCGCGACCTGCTCGACCGCCGCCGGGTCGAGCCCGGCCCGGTCCAGCAGGGCCGTCTGCACGCAGCCCAGGATCTCGGCGGCGTGCATGCCCGCCAGCATGCCGTTGCGCTTGCCGACCGGGGTCCGCGCCGCCTCGACGATCACCGCCGTGCCCATGGTCCACCTCCGTCATCCGTGGTTCAATCAAAACTAGAACACGTTCCATTATCCGCCAAGGAGGCTGCCGTGCCCGTTCCGGACATCCCGCCTGGCTTCGACTTCACCGACCCCGAGATCTACACCACCCGGGTGCCCGCCGAGGAGCTGGCCGAACTGCGCCGGGCGGCGCCGGTCTGGTGGGTCAGCCAGCGCCGCGGCTCGGCCGGGTTCGACGACGAGGGCTACTGGGCCGTCACCCGGCACGCCGACATCATCGGCGGTGTCCAAGCAGCCCGACGTCTTCTCCTCGACGGAGAACACCGCGCTGATCCGGTTCAAGGAGGGCACCCCGCGCGAGTCCATCGACATGCAGGGGATCATCCTGCTCAACATGGACCCGCCCCAGCACACCCGGATGCGCGGCATCGTCTCCCGCGGCTTCACGCCCCGGGCCATCGGCAACCTGCGCCAGGTCCTGACCGACCGCGCCGAGCGCATCGTGGCCACCGCGCTGGAGTCCGGCACCGGCGACTTCGTCGCCGACGTGGCGTCCGAGCTGCCGCTGCAGGCCATCAGCGAGCTGATCGGCGTCCCGCAGGAGGACCGGGGCAAGATCTTCAACTGGTCCAACCGGCTGATCGGCTACGACGACGAGACGCCGGGGCAGGAGAACGCCGGCGAGCTGGCCGCCATCGAGATCCTCGGCTACAGCATGGCCATGGCCGAGGAGCGGCGCAAGTGCCCCGCGGACAACATCGTCACCAAGCTCATCAGCGCCGAGATCGACGGCCACGCGCTGGGCGACGACGAGTTCGGGTACTTCGTGATGATGCTGGCGGTGGCGGGCAACGAGACCACCCGCAACGCCATCACGCACGGCATGAACGCCTTCTTCGACTACCCGGAGCAGTGGGAGCTGTTCAAGGAGTCCCGCCCGGAGACCGCCGCCGACGAGATCGTCCGCTGGGCCACCCCGATCACCGTGTTCCAGCGCACCGCGACCCAGGACACCGAGCTCGGCGGCCAGCCGATCAAGGCGGGCGACCGGCTGGGCCTGTTCTACCGGTCGGCCAACTTCGACGAGGAGGTCTTCGACTCACCCGGCCGGTTCGACGTGCTGCGCAACCCGAACCCGCACCTCGGCTACGGCGGCCTCGGCACCCACTACTGCCTGGGCGCCAGCCTGGCCAAGCTGGAGATCCAGCTCATCTTCAACGCCATCGCCGACGCCATGCCCGGACATCGCCCGGGCCGGCAACCCGGTCCGCCTGCGCTCCGGCTGGATCAACGGCATCAAGACCCTGCCGGTCACCTACCGCCCTTAAGGTCTGCCGCCCTCAAGGTCTCCGGGCCAGGACCAGCTCGCCGCCGTCATCGGCATACGCCTCCCGGGGCCGCAGGCCGGCCACCCCGATCGCGCCCATGACCAGGCCGATGACCGGGAAGACGACGCACATGGCGACGTACACCTCGCGTGCCGGTGCTGTCGTAGACCTCCTGGTGGTACAGCGCGAGCGGGCTCAGGTGCTGGCCGCCGTAGAGCCAGTCCCGCACCGTGCCCGACTTGAGCATCAGCGCGGTCGTGCTGGTGCCGAGGGTGGTGACGAGCAGCGCGCCGGTCAGGTTGGCCAGCACCCCGGCCGCGATGCCCTGCCTGATGGCGGCGCCGGGATAAGGAACCGAGCCGTCGGCGTCGCGGCAGCTCCGGGCGGCCAGCACGGCCGCGGCCGCGGGGCCGCCCAGCAGCAGCAGCCACGCCAGCGCCACCAGCGGGTCGACGTCAGAACCCGGCAGCCACGGGTTGGTGGCGTTCAGGCCGAGGCCGAGCGGGGCCACCGCGTACATGACCAGGCCGAGCGGCAGGCCCGCCCCGAGGCCGATGGCCAGCGTGCTCCGGCTCAGCTGGGAACGCTGCGAAGCTCATCCACAGCAGGGCCGCCACGTACCCGGCGATGACCAGCAAGATCATGATCTCGCCGGGCCAGGGCGGCCCGCCTGACGACGCTACCCGGCACCCCGGTGCCGTTGTAGATGTTGTAGACGCGCAGGTAGTCGTCCTGCCGCGGCGTCAGGTCGGCGAACACCTCGACGATGACCCGGGCCGGGATCAGCGCCAGGATCGCGGCGCAGCACAAGACGCGCGCGGCCCGCCCGGCCCGGCTGGCGGAGGCCGGCCCGAAGATCCGCCGGGCCAGCGGCGGCAGCCCGGCCAGCAGCAGCACCGTGGCGACCACGCCGACCCGCCCGATCACCGCGTGGCCGACCCCCGGCTGCGGCCACGCCACCCAGGCGGCCGCGGCCGCCGCCACCGCGAACAGCACCACCTTGACGAGCCGGCGCGGCAGCAGGACTTCCCGCGCGACCATCCAGGTGCCGCCCGCGCGCCAGGCCAGCCGGGGGAGCCCCGGCGGCACCTCGTACGCCTCGGCCCAGACCGCCTCGATCCAGTCCCGCCAGCCCAGCCGGCAGCAGCCCCGCCACCCCGCGCCGCGCCGCGGCCGCCGCCCGGCTCAGTCCGCTCATGACCTCACCCGCCTATATGCGCTCCGGCCCGTTCACGATGTCGACCCTGTCGTGCCAGGCTCATGACGTCGCACCCGCCGTCGCCCCGCGCGGCGCGGGCGCCAGCCCGGGCGCCGGCCGGGCCGCCGACCGCGCCTTCCTGGCGCCCGCCCGGGCCGCCGCGGTTTCGGCCGCGCTGGCCAGCGCCCCCGTGGCACTGGCCAGCCCGGCAGCTGTCAGCCGGTACAGGTGCCGCCGCGGCCGTCCCGGCTGCGGCTCGTCCTGCCAGCGCGCCTCGACCAGGTCCCGGTCCGCCAGCCGCATCAAGATCGGGTACAGCGTGCCCGACTTCAGGCCGGTCTGCTTGGCCAGCGCGTACCCGTGCTGCCACTCCGACGGCTGATCGCACAGCACCGCCAGCACGGACAAGGTTTGCGCGGAGAACTCGGAACGCGACGCCACCCTGGCAACTCTACATAGATCGAATCCACGCGTCTACATAGGTAGACCAGTCCCGGAGGACCTGCAACAAGCCCAGCATTCCCCGCCAGCCGCTACACCCACCACCTCCCCAGTCGCCGGACCCACTACCTCACCACCAACCCCACCGCCCCCTGAGTCCCACTCCGATTCAGTGTGTGACGTCCTACCCGATCGAATCGGTAGAACGTCACGACCACTGAATTGACGCTGCCGAGGAAGTGCTGCCGGATCGACAACGAGTACAGGCTCGCCGGGGTCGCGGTGAACAGTCCAGGGCGGGAGGCGAGGCGGCGAGCGCGGTGGCGGTCCTGACGAACTGCCCCGAGGCCGGGACGGCGAAATGCGCCCGGACCGCCTCGGCCGACTCCCACTGCTCGAAGAACACCAGCCGCAGCGGGTTCTCCACGTCCCGGTGCACTGCATGCGAGATGCAGCCCGGTTCCTCCCGGGACCTCCTGACGTGCTCCAGGCTGGCCGCCAGCAGCTCGTCGATCGTCTCCGGCGTGCCCGTCACGCTGCCGGTGATGATGATCATGAGCCCGCCTGGCCCGGAGCCGGCCGGGTCATCTCGAAGCGCGCGTCGACCTGGGCGCTGACGGTCTGCCGGGCCGGTTCCAGGTCCAGCTCGGGCTGGGCTGAAGCCGACGCCGCCATCGACGCCCGGCCCTTCGCCATGGCCCGGCGGAACACTTCTGGCCGGGCATCGGCGGTGAGCAGACCCGAATCGGCCGCCTCGAGCAGGTCGCCCAGCTGGCCGCCGAACGCCTCGGCGTACTCGCCGGCCCGCACCGTGGCGTCGCGCGCCGCCGCCATCCGTGCCTCGCGATAGACCGGGCTGCCCGGGCGCAGGGCCCACCAGAAGCCGTCCACGGTCGCGAGCTCCGCGTCGGCCAGCCGCACGATCAGCTCGCCGAGGACGGTGAAATCCCGGATCGTGACCGTGGTACTGGCGTTGGCGAAGTAACCGGCGACGCGCTCGCCGGCCCGCTTTTCCTTCAGTTCCGGGCGGACGCTGACCGGCCCGCTTTCCAGCTTCTCGACCGCCTCGCCGTACCCCTTGATCAGGTCGGTTACCTCGCGATTACGGTCGGCCAGCCGACGCAGGACCGTCTCCCGGTCGCGATCGCGGGCCTGGACGGTCACGCCGACGACGGCGATCTCGGGCTCGACCTCGAAGCGTCGCCTCGCCCCGGACCGAGATGACCGGTTGTCCGTTCAACGGCTGCCCCTTTGCTTCCGCTCCGCGTGCCCAGCGTAGGCGGTCACGAGGGCGTGCTGGCGACCACCCACATGGAGAAGAACTGGGAGCCGCCGCCGTAGGCGTGCCCGAGCGCCACCCGCGCCCCGGGCACCTGGTGGGCTCCGGCCTTCCCCATCACCTGCAGCGCCGACTCGGCGAACCGCAGCAGCCCGGAGGCCCCGATCGGGTTGGAGCTGAGCACCCCGCCGGACGGGTTGACCGGGATCCGGCCGCCGATGGCGGTCTCGCCCGCCTCGGTCAGCCGCCAGCCTTCCCCGGCCGCGGCGAAGCCGAGGTTCTCCAGCCACATCGGCTCGTACCAGGAGAACGGGACGTAGATCTCGGCCACGTCGATCTCGTTGATCGGGTCGGTGATCCCGGCCTGCTGCCACAGCGCCGCCACGCAGTCCCGGCCCGCGGCCGGGTTGACGTGGTCCTTGCCCGCGAACATGGTCGGCTCGCTGCGCATCGAGGTGGCCCGGATCCAGGCGACCGGACCCGGGGCGGCCGCTGCGGCCTCCGCAGAACCGATGACCACCGCGCACGCGCCGTCCGAGGACGGGCAGGTCTCGTCGTACCGGACCGGGTCCCACAGCATGGGGGAGGCCTGCACCTTCTCCAGCGTGATGTCGCCCTGCTGCAGGTGGGCGTACGGGTTGAGGGCCCCGTTGCGCCGGTCCTTGACCGCGACCAGCGCGCCGATGTGCGACGGCGCCCCGCTGCGCCGGATGTAGGCGCGGATGTGCGGCGCGAAGTACCCGCCCGCGCCCGCCACCACCGGGATGCTGAACGGCGGCGCGATCGACAGCGCCCACATGGCGTTGGACTCGGACTGCTTCTCCCACGCCAGCGCCAGCACCCGCCGGTGCACGCCCGCCTGCACCAGGCTGGCCGCGACGTTCCCGGTCGCGCCGCCCACCGAGCCGGCCGTGTGCACCCGCAGCAGCGGCTTGCCGACCGCGCCGAGCGCGTCGGCCAGGTACAGCTCGGGCATCATCACGCCCTCGAACAGGTCGGGCGCCTTGCCGATCACCACCGCTTCGATGTCCGCGAACGTGAGGCCGGCATCGATCAGAGCGCGGTCCGCCGCCTCCCGGCACAGCCCGGCCATGGACACGTCGGTGCGCTTGGACCGGTGCCGGGTCTGCCCGACCCCCAGCACCGCCGCCTGCTGCTTCATGAGCCCTCCCCGGACATGACGCACACCAGGTTCTGCTGCAGGGCCGGGCCGCTGGTCGCGTGCCCGAGGGCCCGCCCGGCCCGGCCGGACATGACCGCCCGCGCCGCCAGCCCGACCCGGGCCAGCCCGGCCGCGAACATCGGGTTACCGCACAGCGCGCCGCCGGACGGGCTGACCGTCACGTCGTCGCCGAGCCCCAGCGCCTCGCGCAGCAGGATCTCCTGGTGGGTGAACGGCGCGTGCAGCTCGGCGACATCAACCGCCAGCCCCGGAACCGGCCGAAGCCAGAGCGC
This sequence comes from uncultured Actinomycetota bacterium, assembly GCA_963839095.1. Lineage (GTDB taxonomy): Bacteria > Actinomycetota > Actinomycetes > Streptosporangiales > Streptosporangiaceae > Palsa-504. The sequence continues at coordinate 41,386 of CAWIUF010000043.1, forward strand.
CCGCCGCCGACGGCACCGACAGCAGGTCCCGCGCGCCCAGCGAGCCCGAGTCGACCCGGTGCGCGAACCCGGTGATCCAGGCGGGCCGCTCGCACAGTTCCCGGGCCCGCGCCGCCGACGCGATGATCACCACCGCGGCGCCGTCGCCGACCGGGGCGCAGTCGTGCGCCCGCAGCGGCTCGGCCACGTAGGGCAGGTCCAGCAACTCCGCGGCCGTAACCGTACCCGACACTTGGGCGGCCGGATTCGACACGGCCGCGGCCCGGCTGCGCGCGGCCACCTCCGCCATGTCCTTCTCGGTCCACCGCCCGGCCTCCAGGCCCAGCCGGGCCTGCAGCGCCGCCACCGACACGGAGTCGGGCCACAGCGGCGCGACCAGGTACGGGTCGAGCTGCAGCGCCAGCACCCGGCGCAGCTCCGCGCCCGAGGACTTGCCGAACCCGTAGGCCAGCGCGATATCGGCATCGCCGGTGAGGATCTTGACCCAGGCCTCGTACAGGGCCCAGGCGCCGTCCATCTCCACGTGCGACTCCATCGTCGGCGGCACCGCCCCGATGGCGTCGACCGCCGACACGAAGGAGAACGCCCGCCCGGCCAGGTAGTCCGAGGACCCCGAGCACCAGAACCCGATGTCGGACTTGGTGATGCCGCAGGCGCCGAACGCCTCGGCGATCGTCGGCACCAGCATCTCCACCCCGCTGGTGGTGGCGTCCTCGCGCACCCCGACCGGCGACTGCGCGAACGCGACCACGGCGACATCCGAAGACACGGTCACATGAACCTCTCATACGACTCGTACGCCGCGTCCGGCTCCCCGCTCGGCTCGAAATGGCTGACGCCCTCGTCGCCCCACACCGCCCGCACCCGCATCCCCATCCGCACCTCGCTGGGGTCGCCGCCCAGCACCAGGTGACCGAACGCGATGTCCGCCCCGTCCAGGAGGATCTGCGCGGCCACGTAAGGCGGGGTGACCTTCTGACCCGGGTACCCGACGTTCACGATGCAGAACGTGGTGACGGTCCCGCTCTGGGACAGCTCCACCTCCTCGTGGGTGGGCACGCCGTCGGCCGGGCAGGTGCCCCGTGGCGGCACGTACACCTGGCCGCAGACGCCGCAGCGCTGCCCGAGCAGCCGGCGCTCGGCCAGCCCGCGCAGGTAGAAGCTCTCCCCGGGCGACGCGGTGTGCATGTAGTGCAGCCGCACCGGAGTGATCGTCATCCCGTCCGTCACCTCGGCCGTCCCCGGATCGGCGGAAGCCGCTCCGCCGGACGGCTCGAAGCAGGTGATGTCCCTGATGCTGCCGGTCCGGGCCGCCGCCCACCGGGGCCGTACCCGCAGCCCGGTCCGCATCGCGGCGGCCGAGCCCGCGTCCACCGCGTGCAGCAGCGTCGTGTCCGCCCCGTCCAGCCGGATCAGCGCCCAGGCGAACGGCACGGAAAGCGGCTGGCCGTCCAGCGGATCCGGCATCCAGGACCAGCTGACGACGGTGCCCTCCGGTCCCACCGGCAGCAGCTCCCCGGGCGGCGAGGCGGTCACCGGGTCGTACTCGAACGGCGGCGCATGCACCCGCCCGTCCGCGCCCCGGGCGCCCAGGATGCGCCGCTGCGCCAGGGCCGCCATGAACTGGCTCAGCACCGGCCCGAGCGAACGCGTGTAGTCGAACTCGATGTCCAGCGGCGCCCGCAGCGGCGCCGTAGCAGGCTGGGTCACCCGACAACTATAGAACGTGTTCTAGTTAGGAGGCAGGCCCGGGGCCCTCCAACCTTGTCCGTTAATAGAACGTGTTCTAGATTGACCAGGTGACCGACATCGGCTTGTGGAACATCGCCGCGGGTGCCCCGGACCGCCTCGCGGTGGTCGAACCGGACGGCGGCACCGTCAGCTACGCCGACCTGGCCGCGCGGGCCGACCAGTACGGCCGGGGGCTGCAGGCGCTCGGACTGCGGCCCGGCGACTGCGTGGCCGGGATGCTGCCGAACAGCACCGAAGCCCTCGCCCTGTTCTTCGCCGCCATCCAGACCGGCCTGTACGTGGTCCCGGTGAACTGGCACCTGGCCGCCGCCGAGGTGGCCTACATCCTGGCCGACAGCGGCGCCGCGGCGTTCGTGGCCCACGAGCGGTTCGCCGCCGTCGCCGCCGAGGCAGCCGAGACCGCCGGGATCAAGGAGAACACCCGGTTCGCGGTGGGGGAGATCGCCGGCTTCACCCCGCTGGCCGCCCTCGGCGCCGAGAGCGCGGGCCGCCCGGACCCGCGCACTGCGGGCGCCCCCATGGTCTACACCTCGGGCACCTCCGGCCGCCCCAAGGGCGTACGCCGCCCGCTGACCGGCGAGGACCCCGACCAGCCGCCGCTGGCGGCGGGCTGGTTCTTCGGCATCTTCGGGCTCAAGCCGTTCGACGGCAACGTGCACCTGTGCTGCTCGCCGCTCTACCACACGGCGGTGCTGAACTTCGCGACGATCTCCCTGCAGGTCGGCCACCCGGTGATCCTCATGGACCGCTTCGACGCGGAGGAGCTGCTCGAAGCTGTCGGAAGAGCACCGGGTCACCCACAGCCACATGGTGCCCACCCAGTTCCGCCGTCTCCTCGCCCTGCCCCAGGAAACCAGGGACCGTTACGACGTGTCCTCGTGGCGGTGCGCGATCCACAGCGCCGCCCCCTGCCCGCCCGACCTCAAGCGGCAGATGCTGGACTGGTGGGGCCCGGTGGTGACCGAGTACTACGCGGCCAGCGAGGGCGGCGGCACCGTGATCACCGGCGCGCAGTGGCTGGAACACCCGGGCTCGGTCGGCCTGCCCTGGCCCGGCTCCCAGATCCTGGTCCTCGACGAGGAAGGCAACGACGTCCCGGACGGCCAGCCTGGCCTGGTCTACATGCGGATGGGCGCCTCGACCTTCGACTACTACAAGGACGAGGAGAAGACGCTGGCCTCCCGGGCCCGCGGCATGTTCACCGTGGGGGACATCGGCTACCTGGACCCGGACGGCTACCTGTTCCTCTGCGACCGCAAGAGCGACATGATCATCTCGGGCGGCGTCAACATCTACCCGGCCGAGATCGAGGCCGCGCTGTCCGCCCACCCAAAGGTCGACGACGTGGCCGTGTTCGGCATCCCGCACGAGGAGTGGGGCGAGGAGATCAAGGCGGTGGTCCAGCCCGCCGCCAGCGCCGAGCCGGGTCCTGCGCTCACCGCCGAACTGCTCGCCTTCGCTCGGCGGCCGGCTGGCCCGGTTCAAGCTGCCCAGGACCATCGACTACGTGGCCGAGCTGCCCCGTGACCCCAACGGCAAGCTCTACAAGCGCCGGCTCCGCGACCCCTACTGGGCCGGCCGGTCCCGCTCCATCTAGTCCAGCACGGAAATCCGCTACGAAGGACTGGCTCTCAGTTTCTTGATGTGCGAATCGCAACCTGGGATATTGTGCCCTGTGACCTACGACGGGGACTGGCGGGACACGTTCCGGCCGGACATCCCGAGCGTGGCGCGGATCTACGACTACCTGCTCGGCGGCAAGGACAACTACCCGGCCGACCGGGCGGTCGGCGAGGCGATGATCGCCCAGCTGCCGAACGTGCAGCAGGCCGTGCGGCTGGAACCGGGCGTACCTGCGCCGGGTGGTCCGCTACCTGGTCCACGAGGCCGGCATCAGGCAGATCATCGACATCGGGGCCGGGCTGCCCTCGGCCGGGAACACGCACGAGGTCGCGCTGGAACGAGGACCGCGGTGCGCGGGTGGTGTACGTCGACCACGACCCGATCGTGCTGGCGCACGCCCGCAGCATGCTGCACGGCGTGCCGGGCACCGCGATCATCGCGCAGGACATGCTCGAGCCGGACAAGATCCTGGCCGATCCCGCGGTGCGCGAGCTGATCGACTTCGACCAGCCGGTCGCGCTGCTGTTCCTGTCCATCCTGCACTTCGTGGCCCCGACGAGGCCGACCCGGCCGGGATCATCGCCCGGCTGCTGGCCCCGTTCCCGGCCGGCAGCCACGTGGCCATCTCGCACGCCACCCCGACACGGTCCCCGAGGTCAACGACGTGGAGCGGGTCTTCGACGAGGCCACCACCCCGGCCCACGTCCGGACCCGGGCCGAGATCCGCGGAACTGGTCGCCGGGATGGAGATCATCGAGCCCGGCCTGACCTGGCCGCCGCTGTGGCGCCCCGATCCCGGCGACGAGCTCCCCGCCAACCCCGAGGAGTCCTACTACTGCGTCGTCGTCGCCCGCACCACCTAGCGAGCCTCAGCGGTCCTGAACTCTCAGCGGTCCTTGAACACGGGGCGCCGCTTCTCGGCGAACGCGCGCGGGCCCTCCTTGGCGTCCTCGCTGGCGAACACGGCCATGCCCGCCTTGGCCTCGAGCGCGAACGCCTCGTTCTCCGGCATCCCCTCGGTATCGCGGATGACCTGCAGGATCGCCCGCACCGCGACCGGCCCGTTGGCCGCGATCGCCGCCGCGATCGAAAGCGCCCGGTCCAGCGCCTGCCCGTCCGGGACGACGTGGCCGATCAGCCCGATGGACAGCGCCTCCGCCGCGGTGATGTGCCGCCCGGTGAGCAGCAGGTCCGCCGCCACCGTGTAGGGGATCTGCCGGACCAGCCGGACCGCCGAACCGCCCAGCGGGAACAGCCCCCAGCGCGCCTCGGACACGCCGAACCGCGCGCTCTCACCCGCCACCCGGATGTCACACGCCTGCAGGATCTCGGTGCCGCCCGCGATGGCCGGGCCCTCCACCGCGGCGATCAGCGGCTTGGTCAGCCGGCGCCCCTTGAGCAGCGACTCGATCACCGACAGGTCCATGCCCCCGCCGCGAAACTGCATCGCCGGGGTGCGACCTGGTCATCGCCTTGAGGTCGGCCCCGGCGCAGAACGCGCCGCCCGCCCCGGTCAGCACGCAGGCCCGGATACCGGAGTCGGCGTCGACGGTATCCCAGGCCTGGCGCATCAGCTCGAGCATCGGGCCGCTCAGCGCGTTGCGCGCGGCCGGGCGGTTCATCGTGACGATCAGCACGTGGTCCCGGCGCTCGATCAGCGCGTGCGGCTGCTCCCCGGACACCGTCATGATTCCCCTCAATTCAGGCGAGCCGAAAGCCTTGCCCAGAACAGTAACACGTTCTAGTTTCGACCCATGGCACTGAACATGGCCGACCTGTTCGAGCATGCCGTCGACGCTTTCCCCGAGCGGGTCGCGCTGATCTGCGGCGACCGTCAGCTCACCTACGCCGAGCTCGAGGACGAGGCCAATCGCCTGGCCCACCACCTGGCCGCCCAGGGAGTCGGCCCCGGCGATCACGTCGGCCTCTATGCCCGTAACTCCGTCGCGGCCGTGGAAACGCTGCTCGCCGTCATCAAGCTCCGCGCCGTCACCATCAACATCAACTACCGCTACCTGGCCGGCGAACTGGCCTACCACCTGCGGGACGGCGACCTGGCCGCCCTCGTCCACGATCAGGACCTGGCCGGGATCGTGGACGCCGTAGCGCCGCCCGGCCTGCCGCGCGTGGTGATCGGAGGCGGCACCTTCGACGAGGCCGTCGCGGCCGCGTCGAAAGACACGTGACTTCGGCCCGCGCAGCCCCGACGACGTCTACATCATCTACACCGGCGGCACCACCGGGTACCCCAAGGGCGTCATGTGGCGGCACGAGGACATCTGGCGCACGCTGGCCGGCGGCATCGACTTCCTCACCGGCGAGCCGCTGGCCGACGAGTGGGCCCAGTCCCGCAAGGGCGCCGAGGGCACCGCCCTGGTCCGGATGGCGCCCGCGCCGCTCATCCACGGCGCCGCCATGGTGGCCACGCTGGGCTGCCTGTTCGCCGGGGACACGGCCGTGATCATGCCGAAGTTCGATCCGGACGCGCTCTGGGCCGCGGTGGAAAAGCACCGGGTCAACACGCTGTCGGTCATCGGCGACGCGATGGCCCGGCCGCTGATGGAAGCGCTGGCGGCGGGCAGTTACGACACGTCCTCGCTGATCAACCTGAACACCACCGCCGCGCTGTTCTCGCCCGCGGTCAAGGACGCGGTCGCCCGGGCACTGCCCAGCGTGTTCCTCACCGAGGCGGTCGGCTCGACCGAGACCGGCTTCACCGGCATGGCACTGCACAGCGCGGGCGGCGAGCACCGGGGCGGTCCCACGGTCACGGCCGGCCCGGACGTCATCGTCATCGACGAAGCCGGCGGCGCCTGCGGACCGGGGCAGACCGGCAAGATGGCGCGCGGCGGGCACATCCCGCTCGGCTACTACAAGGACCCGGTCAAGACCGCCGAGATGTTCACGGAGGTGAACGGCCGGCGGTACGCGGTGCCCGGCGACTGGGCGCGGGTCGAGGAGGACGGCACGATCACCCTTCTCGGCCGCGGTAACACCTGCGTGAACACCGGCGGCGAGAAGGTCTTCCCCGAGGAGGTCGAGGGAGCGCTGAAGTCGCACCCGGACGTGTTCGACGCGCTGGTCCTCGGCGTGCCCGACGACCGCCTCGGCCAGCGGGTGGCCGCCCTGGTCCAGCTGCGCCCCGGTGCCACCGCCGATGCCGCCGCGCTCCAGGCCCACGTGCACGGCCAGCTGGCCGGCTACAAGGCGCCGCGCACGGTCTGGTTCGTGGAATCCATCGGCCGGACCGTCTCCGGCAAGGCCGACTACGGCTGGGCGCGACAGTACGCCGATACCCATGACCCGGCCGAAGGCAGCCCCGAAAAGGCAGCAGCGCCAAGGCCGCCCCGTGACGGCCCGCACCCCCCTGACCGGCCTGCTCGGCATCGAGCACCCCATTGCCGGCTTCACCCCGTCCGAGCACGTCGCGGCCGCGATCAGCCGGGCCGGCGGCCTGGGCGTGCTCGGCTGCGTCCGCTTCAACGACCCAGCCGAGCTCGACAAGGTCCTGACCTGGATGGACGAGAACACCGGCGGCCACCCGTACGGCATCGACGTGGTCATGCCGGCCACCGTCCCCACCGAGGGCGCGGCCACCGACCTCGGCCAGCTCATCCCGGACACCCACAGAGAATTCGTCGCCCAGACCCTGCTCGATCTAGGCGTGCCGCCGCTGCCGGACGACACCGAGGCCGGCGACGGGGTCCTCGGCTGGCTCCACTCGGTCGCCCGCCAGCACGTCGAGGTCGCGCTGGCCCACCCGGCCGCCCTGATCGCCAACGCGCTCGGCTCGCCGCCGCCCGACGTCATCGCCAGCGCCCACGACCGCGGCATGCTGGTCGCCGCGCTGGCCGGCAAGGCCGAGCACGCCCGCCGCCAGGTCGCCAGCGGGGTGGACATCGTGGTCGCCCAGGGCCACGAGGCCGGCGGCCACACCGGCGAGATCGGCACCATGGTCCTGGTCCCCGAGGTGGTCGACGCGGTCGGAGACCGGGCCCACGTCCTCGCCGCGGGCGGGATCGGCTGCGGCCGCCAGGTCGCGGCGGCCCTCGCGCTCGGCGCGGCCGGCGCCTGGATGGGCTCGGCCTGGCTGGTCACCACGGAGTACCAGCAGCTGTCGGCGGCGCCCGCCATGCAGCAGGCCCTGCTCGACGCCACCTCCTCGGACACCGTCCGGTCCCGGATCTACAGCGGCAAGCCGGCCCGGCTGCTCAAGAACCGCTGGACCGCCGCCTGGGAGGAGCCCGGCGCACCCACGCCGCTGCCCATGCCCCTGCAGAACCTGCTGGTCAGCGACGCCCACCAGCGTCTCATGCGGTCCGGCCAGCCGGACGTGGTGCCGATGCCCGCCGGGCAGATCATCGGCCGGATGAACGAGGTCCGCCCGGTCGCCGACGTGATGGCCGACCTGATCGCCGAGACGGACCAGGCCCTGGACCGGCTGCGCGGCCTGTCATCATGACAACCATGAGGACCTCTGTCTCGGCCGGCTGACTGGTCGGCCTGCCCGCCCCCGGCGCGCCCGGGCTGTTCGAGACCGCCGAGCGGATCGGCATCGACCAGATGTGGACCGCCGAAGCCTACGGCAGCGACGCCTGGACCCCGCTGGCCTGGTGGGGCTCACGCACCACCCGGATCCAGCTGGGCACGGCCGTCTCCCAGATCTCGGCCCGCCCGCCCGTCACCCTGGCCATGACCGCGATGACCATGGATCACCTCACCCAGGGCCGGGTCCTGCTCGGCGTCGGCACCAGCAACCCCCAGGTGGTGGAGGGCTGGTACGGCCAGCCGTACCCGCGCCCGCTCGAGCGCACCCGCGAGTACATCGACATCCTCCGCAAGGTCATCGCCCGCGGCGAGCCGGTCGCCTACGACGGCAAGCACTACCAGCTCCCCTTCCCGGCCGAAAAGGGCGCCACCGGCCTGGGCAAGCCGCTGCGCTCGATCCTGCACCCCTACCGCACCGAGATCCCCATCTACCTCGGCGCCGAGGGCCCGAAGAACGTGGCGCTGGCGGCCGAAGTCGCCGACGGCTGGAACGTCATCTTCTTCTCCCCGGCCATGGACGACTTCTACGCCAAGGCCCTGGACGAGGGTTTCGCCCGCCCCGGCGCGCGCCACACCCGTGACACGTTCGACGTCGTAGGCGGTCCCATCGCGATCATCATCGACGACGATACCGAACGGGCGGCCGATTTCGTCCGCCCCACCCTTGCTCTCTACATCGGCGGAATGGGCGCCCGCGATGTCAACTTCCACTACGAGGTATTCGCCCGCATGGGCTATGAAGCCCAGGCGCGCCAGATCCAGGATTTCTACCTGGCCGGCGACAAGAAAAGCGCGATCGCGGCCGTGCCGACCAAGCTGGTCGAGGACGTCGCCCTGGTCGGCTCCTGGGCCAAGGTCGCCGACGAACTCCAGCGCTGGAAGAACACCGTCCTCACCACGTTCTCCATTAACAGCGACCCTCGCTACCTCGAGAAAATCGCCGAACTGGTCAGCTGAGTCCGGTATCAGGACGGCGACGTCCCGCTCTTTTCCAGGCGACAGTGCATTTTCGGGGCCTGGGAAGAGGGGGAGCCATGAGCTCGCAGGACAGCGCGGATCCCGGTGGGGGACAGGCGCGCCGCTATTTCGTGACCGTGTACGTATCCGGGCCGGCTGAGGTAAGCCGCGTGATGCGCTACGGATTTGACCTTTTCGGCGAAGCTATCCGCGAAGACGGCCACCGGGTGGCCGTGGACGGCCTGCTGACCCTGGCCGAGGCCGGCCGCCTCGTCGACGACGGGCACCAGGTGCTCCTGCTCGAGGAGGCCTCCAAGCGGGCCCGCGCCCACCTCGAGGTCTCCGAGTTCGAAGACTGGCTGCGGGACCGCGAGCGCGAGCAGGGGAGGCGGTAGTCATGGGTTACCTGACCGCCGACGGCATCGAGGCCGCTATCCAGTACATCGTCGCCACCTACCCGTCATGCGCCCGGGGCACCGTGCTGCCCGAGCCCTCGGTCGAGGGCCGGACGTGCCTGGCCCTCAAGATCGCGGCGGGCAACCCCGAGGGCCGGCGCGCGGTGCTCTTCCTGGGCGGGCTGCACGCCCGCGAGGTCGTCAACCCGGACCTGCTCATCTCGTTCGCGCTCGACCTGTGCCAGGCGTACACGACCGGAACCGGCCTGCGGTTCGGGGGCCGGACGTTCGAGGCCGCTTTCGTCAAGCTGATCGTGGAAAGCCTCGAAGTCATCATCTTCCCGCTGGTCAACCCCGACGGCCGGGCATACGTCCAGGCGCCGGGCGGCGACGTGTGGTGGCGGAAGAACCGCAGTTTCCACCCGGCCAGCGGGTGCTACGGCGTCGACATCAACCGGAACTTCGACTTCCGGTGGTCGAGCGGCATCGGTACCAGCGCCAACCCGTGCGACTACCAGATCTACAAGGGCCCGAGCGCGTTCTCCGAGCCGGAGACCCGCAACGTCCGCTGGCTGCTGGACAACAACCCGAACATCATGGGCATGATCGACGTCCACTCCTACGACGACGACGTGCTCTACCCCTGGGGTGACGGCCCCGACCAGGAGGCCAACCCCGGCGGGAGTGACTACCTGCCGCCGGCCGACCTGAACTGGTACACCTCGGTCGGCGACTCCGTCCAGTCCGCGATCCGGTCCGTGCGCGGCACCACGTACACGGTGAAGCAGAGCATCCAGCTCTATCCGACCTCGGGGACCTCGATGGACTATGCCTACCGCCGGTCCTTCGCCAACCGCAAGGACACCAAGGTCTACGCGTACACGATCGAGACCGGTACCGAGTTCCAGCCGCCCTACGCGCAGGCCCGCATCATCATCGGCGAGGTGTGCGCCGGCCTGGTGCAGTTCTGCCTCGAATGCGTGTGCGCGATCACCGGGCTGGCCAGCGGCACCGAGCTCGAGGGCCAGCTGGACCGGCTCCGGACGTTCCGTGACACCGAGCTCGTCGCCACCGAGGTAGGCGCTGGCCTGGCGCGATCGCTGGTCCGGCACGGCGCGGAGCTGACCGCGCTGCTCACCACCCATCCCGCATTGCGGGACCGGGCGTTCCGGCTGCTCGTCGCGGTCGAGGCGGCGGTGTCGCAGGACGCCCCGCTCGAGGCCGGCCTCGTCACCGACGCCCAGGCCCTCGCGGCCGAACTAGCCGAGCGGAGCAGCCCGGAACTGCGCGACACGCTGGCCGCGATCATCAGCGCGGCCGGCCAGTTCACCGGGCGGACCATCCGCACCGCCCTGCAGGCAGCCGTCGGCTAGCCCGCTCCCGCGGGCACCGTCTCGTCGGGTGTCTCCTGCGACCGGGGGACACCCGCCGCCGGGACACGTGCCCGCGGACCCGGGTTCAGGGCGCGGTTGACCGCTTCGGCGATCCTCTCCACGGTAGTGACCCCGTAGGACATCGTCGGGTTGTCCTGGGTCAGCACCACGATGCTGTACCGCTCACCGTGCCCGGTGAACCCGCCCAGGCTGTTGATCCGCCACGCGTAAGGGCCCAGCGGCAGCCAGCCGTTCTTGACGTGCACGACCAGGCTCTTCGGCGCCCCGGCCGGGACGCCCCAGCGCTGGGACGGGGTGACGTCGGCCATCAGGGCCAGCGCGTAGTCGCGGGACGAGGTGCCGAGTACCCGGTTCGGCTGGAGCAGCAGCCACAGCAGCCGGGTCTCGTCGGCCGCGGTGATCCGGGTCAGCCCCCAGGCCGCGCCCGGGCCTAGCCCGGTGTGCGTCATCCCGGCCGCGTCCAGGAACCGCTGCAGGCGGCTGCGCCCGTCCTCGTCCCACAGCGCCGAGGCGGCCCCGTTGTCCGACCGGGTGATCATCGCCCAGGCCAGCGATCGCTCCGTCCGCGTCAGCGACCGGTGCGCCGCCTGGGCGTCGCGGAGCAGCGTGCCCAGGATCGTCACCTTGACCACGCTGGCCGAGTCGAAGTGCGAGCCGCTGTCGAGCCGGCACACCACCCCCGCCCCGGGGTCGTCCACCTCCACCGCCACGAACGAGACCCGCCCGTGCCGGGCCGCCTCGATACCCCGGCTGATCTTCGCCGCCAGCGCGGCATGCGAAGCCGACGTGCAGAGCTCCGGCGCGGCCGTGATGGCCGCCGCCCGGCCGGGCCCGGCCACGACCGTCGTGACGGCGAGCAGGAAGGCGGACACCACCGCGGTCACTACAGCCTTGAATTTCACGGCATTCCCTCCAGGCCCGTTGCTCCCATGGTGACTCCGCCCGGGCGTGCCGTCCAGCTCCGCTGGTGAGGCAGGATTTGACCTGGCCCCAAGGGCCGGCCCCAGCCTGAGGGGACCGGGCCACCCGGCCCGGGATGAGGAGGCGGACGTGGAGCTGATGACCAGCGGGGCCTTCGCCCGGGCCTCCGGGCTGTCCCGCAAGGCGCTCCGCCTGTACGACGAGCTCGGGCTGCTCCATCCGGCCCAGGTCGATCCGGTGACGTCCTACCGGTTCTACGACCCGGGCCAGCTCGAGCAGGCCCGGCTGGTGGCCTGGCTGCGGCGGCTGGGCATGCCGCTGGCCGCCATCCGCGCGGTCAGCGCGCTGCCACCCGCCCAGGCCGCGACCGAACTGGCCGCGTACTGGGACCGGGTCGAGGCGGAAGCCTCGGCCCGGCGCGAGCTCGCCGTCTTCCTCATCGGCTACCTGTCGGGAAGGGACACTGCCATGCACGATGGCGCCGAGACACACTCCGTCCGCTACGCGGTCCGGTCGGACACCGGCCTGATCCGCGCGGGCAACGAGGACGCCGCCTACGCCGGAGACCGGCTGCTGGCGGTGGCCGACGGGATGGGCGGCCACGCGGCCGGCGAGGTGGCCAGCGCCGCCGTCATCGAGGCGCTGCGGCCGCTCGATACCCACGTGCCCGGCGGCGAGCTGCTGAACGCCCTGGACCACGCCGTCCGCCGGGCCGACCGGGCCCTGCGCGACATGGTCCAGGCCAACCCCGCGCTGCACGGCATGGGCACCACGCTGACCGCCCTGCTGTGGTCGGGTTCCCAGCTCGGCCTGGTGCACATCGGCGACTCGCGGGCCTACCTGGTCCGCGACGGCGAGGTCTTCCAGATCACCCAGGACCACACGCTGGTGCAATCGCTGATCGACGAGGGCACGATCACCGCCGAGGAGGCCGTGTCGCACCCGCAGCGCCTGCTGCTGCTCCGCGCCCTCACCGGCGACCACGCGTCCCGCCCCGATCTCCAGCTGCACGAGGCCCGCTCCGGCGACCGTTACCTGCTGTGCTCCGACGGCCTGCACGTGGCCGCGCCCGCCGACGCCATCGCCCGGGTCCTGCTCACCGTGCCCGACCCCGACCAGGCCGCCGCCGACCTGATCGCCCTGGCCATGGACGCCGGCGCTCCCGACAACGTCACCTGCATCGTCGCCGACGTCACCACCCAGCCGGCCCGCACCGCCCGCCCTACCGTCTCCGTGACCCACTGACGAGGGAAAACCCCGATAGCCTGGGACAGAGGGGATACCGACGGGAAACAGTTACGGAAGGGGCCGAACATGTCGGCATTGCAGCATTTCCGCGCTCCCGAAGGGCTGGCCCCCGGCCCGGGCTACAGCCACGCCGTGACCGGCCGCGGCCGCTGGGTCGCCATCTCCGGCCAGGTCGCCCTCGACGAGAACGGTGACCTGGTCGGGCCGGGCGACCTGGAGGCCCAGACCTGGCAGGTATTCGCCAACCTGAACCGGGCGCTGGCCGCGGCCGGAGCCGCCTTCACCGACGTGATCAAGCTGACCTTCTACCTCACCGACATCGCGCAGATCGCGGTCGTGCGCCCAGTCCGCGACGAGTTCGTGGACGTCGCCCGGCCGCCGGCCAGCACGGCCGTCCAGGTGGCCGCGCTAGCCATCCCCGGTCTGATGATCGAAGTCGAGGCCTGGGCCGTCGTCGCTGACTGACCTGGCGGTAACGGCCAGGTCAGCTGGCGGCCAGGCTGACCCAGTTCCCTTGCGTCCGGCGCAGCGCCCGGGTCATCTGCGGCGCCGTCGCCAGGGTGTAGTGACCATGCGGGCACGGCAGGTCGTAGATCAGCTCGCCCATATGGCGCTTGATGAACTCCAGCCGCGTCCGGGCTTCGTCGGCGTCGGCCGCGCAGGCAGCAGTGGCCAGCTGCTCCTCGGCCCGGCGCAGATGGACCGCGCCCATCTCCGGGGTGAGCTGGTCGCCATCCGGCGCGGTGAGCGTCAGGCTGCCGGCCAGCGGACGGTAGTCGGCGTCCGCCAGGACGTCGCCGCAGCGCGGGCAGGTCAGCTTCTTGGTCACCCGGAGGAAAGCGCTCACCTTCTGAACTTAGTGCACATGCCGGTAGGTTGGCCGGGGGTTGTCCCGGGCTTGGTTGCGGGCTCCTCGCGTTGCCGCGAGCGACTCCCCGTGTGCCGGTGTCTGGCGGGGCGGGGGCGGGCCGGTGCCGGCCAGGTGCCTGCGGGGTGCGGGCCGCGATGTTCCTCGCCGGCCGCCACTGTTTCCAGGGCGGTCTCCCCGGTGAACTGGCTGCCGTGGAAGACCCGGGCCGGCCCGGGCAGGAGCAGCAGCGACGACGTGTTGGTGGCGGTGGCCCGCAGGTACGCCTCCGGGGCCAGCACCGGCACCGTGAGGTGGTCGAGAGTGGCGTCGAGGTCGAACCGGGCGATGCTGGTCTTCTGCGGGCCGCCGTCGGCCGGCACGGCCAGCGGGCGCTGCACCCGGTAGGCCACGCCCAGCCCAGGCCTCCGGCCGGCGTCGACCGGTTCGGCGCTGAGCATGGCGGCTTCCGGCGGCGGCCCGCCCGGCGCCGCCATCTGCGGCGGCAGCATCGGCGGCGGAACCGGCCCGCCCGACCCGGCCGCCATAGCCGCCCGGGCCCGGATGGCCCGGGGCGCGGCGGGCGGCTGCGCCCGCCGGACGTACCAGGGGTCGAGCTCGGGCAGCCCCTGGTGCCGCCCGCGGCGGGTGGTGGACAGCACCAGCTCGACGGCCGGCCAGTCCTCGCCGGTCTGCTGGGTCACCTCGGCCAGGTAGCTGACCGCCAGCCGCTCGCCCTCCAGCGTCAGGTCGTACAGCGGCCGCCAGGAAGCGCCGCCCACGTGATACGACACCTCCACCTCGGCGGGCACCGTCGGCTTCGGCCTCGATGGTCGCGGCCACCTCGGAGAACGCCGTCGGCTGCCCGGACCGCTTCTCCGCCTCGCCGAGGCGCCGTTCGGCCGCCTCGAGCTCCCGGCGGGCGGCTCGCCGGCGCCCGCCGATGTCGCGGCGGCGGCCGAGCGCCTCCGCCGTGTCGGTGGACAGGTGACCGGCCATCCCGGTCAGGTCGTCGTGGCCGGCCCGGCCGAAGCTCACCGCCCGGGCCAGCGCCGTGGCCGCCGCCCCGGACAGGTGGCCGAGGAAATCGAGCCGCGCCTGCTCGGCCGCGTCCTCGTCGTCGAGCGCCTGGACGGCGTCGCGGCACCGCTCGACCTCGGCCCGCAGCCGCGCGACCTGCTCCCGCAGCGGATCGGCGGCGTAGCCGTGCCGGACCTCGACGTTCAGCAGGCTCCGGGTTCCACGCTCACCGGGCCGGTGCGCTGAATCCGGGCGCCGTCGGTGAAGACGGTCACGCCGGTGATAGGTGCCTCCATGGAGACAACCGTAACGAAAGTGCCATCCCGATGCGCCGCAGCTGAACGGTGGCGCCGCCGAGC
Organism: uncultured Actinomycetota bacterium; assembly: GCA_963839095.1. Taxonomy (GTDB): domain Bacteria; phylum Actinomycetota; class Actinomycetes; order Streptosporangiales; family Streptosporangiaceae; genus Palsa-504. The sequence continues at coordinate 56,450 of CAWIUF010000043.1, forward strand.
GCGAACTCGTGGTGCTTGGCCGCGGTGAAGTACCGGTGGACCGGAGAGGACGTGTCGATCCCCATCCCGCCGTGCACGTGGACCGCGGTGTGCGCCACCCGGTGCCCGGCCTCGGCCGCCCAGAACTTCGCCACCGCCACGGCCACCGCGGCGTCATCAGGGGCCGCACCCGAGCCGAGCATCCACACGGCCTGCCACAGGGTCAGCCGGACCGCCTCGACGTCGATGGAGGCGTCGGCCAGCCGCTGCGCCACTGCCTGGAACGCCCCGATCGGCTTGCCGAACTGCACCCGGGTCCGCGCGTGCTCCGCCGTCAGCTCCAGCGCCCGCTCGATCACCCCCGCCTGCGCCGCGCAGTGCCCCACGGTCGCCCGCGCCACCAGCCAGCCCGCCACCTCGGCCCCGCCGAGCACCCGGTCCTCGGAAAGCACGACGCCATCCAGCACGACCCGGCCCGCCGGAGCGAAATCCGTCAAGGACTGTGGCTCCACCGTCACCCCAGCGTCCGACGGCACCACCAGGAACACCCGCACCCCGGAAGGCGACGACGCCGGCACCAGGAACAGGTCAGCCTCCGGCGCGGCCTCCACCGCCGTCTTCACCCCCGACAGCACCCACCGCCCGTCTGGCCCGCGATCAGCCGACGCCGAAGGACAAGCCGGGTCATCCCCGTCCTCCTCGGCCAGCGCTGCCGTGAGCACAACAGCGCCCTGACCCGCCGGAACGGCCCATTCCCGCTGCTGTGCGGGCGTCCCGAACTCCGCGATCGCCCCTGCCCCGAGCACCACCGACGCCAGGTACGGCACCTCCGCGGCCGCCCGCCCCAGCTCGATCAGCACCGAGCATTGCTCGGCCAGCCCCAGCCCGGCGCCATCCAAGGAGACCGGCAACCCCGCCGCCAGCACCCCCGCCGCGGCCAGATCGGCCCACGGCGCCGCCCGCTCGGCCAGGATCTTCCTGGCCAGCCCGGCCAGCTCACCCTGCGCCTCACTCAGCGAAAAATCCACGAAAAGCCTCCCGAAGGCTACCGTCGAGAAAGGGGCAGCCCGAGCCCGGCCGCCGCGATGATGTCCCGCTGGATCTCGTTGGTCCCGCCGCCGAACGTCAGGATCAGCGCGCCCCGGTGCGCCCGCTCGATCCGTCCGGCCAGCACCGCCCCCGGTGACCCCGAACGTACCGAAGCCGCCGCCCCGAGCACCTCCATCAGCAGCCGGTACGCCTCCACCGCGAACTCCGTGCCGAACACCTTCGTCACCGACGCATCCCCCGGCCCCACCACGCCCCCCGAGGCGATGCGCCAGTTCATCAGCTTCAGGAACTCCGCCTTGGCGTGCACCCGGGCCAGCGCCAGCCGCACCCACTCGGCGTCGATCACCCGCTCCCCGCTGGCCAGCTTGGCCGACGCCGCCCAGTCCCGCACCTCGGCCAGCGCCGCCATCACCGGCGCCGCCGAGGTCAGCGCCACCCGCTCGTGGTTGAGCTGGTTGGTGATCAGCGGCCAGCCCCGGTTCTCCTCGCCCACCAGCGACGACGCCGGCACCCGGACCCCGGAGTAGTAGGTGGCCGATGTCGTCACGCCCGCCACCGTGTGCACCGGCGTCCACGAGAACCCCTCGGCCGACGTCGGCACGATGATGATCGACAGCCCCTTGTGCCGGACCGCCTCGGGGTCGGTCCGGCAGGCGAGCCAGACGTAGTCGGCGTACTGGATCAGGCTGGTCCACATCTTCTGCCCGTCGATCACGTACTCGTCCCCGTCCCGCACCGCCACCGTCCGCAGCGACGCCAGGTCGGTGCCGGCCTCCGGCTCGGAGTACCCGATCGAGAAGTGCAGCTCGCCCGCCGCGATCTTCGGCAGGTAAAAGGCCTTCTGCGAAGCCGTCCCGTACCGCATGATCGTCGGCCCGACCGTGTTGATGGTCAGGAACGGCACCGGCACCCGCGCGACCGCCGCCTCGTCGGTGAAGATCAGCTGGTCGAGCATGGTCCCGCCGCGCCCGCCGTACTCTTCCGGCCAGCTCAGCGTCAGCCAGCCGTCCTGGCCGAGCTGCCGCACGACCTGCCGGTAGGCATCCCCGTGGCCGTAGTCGCCCGTCGCCCGCGGCCAGCGCTTCCCGTACCGCGGGCGTCATCACGCGTCGCGAAGTACGCCCGCAGCTCGCGCCGCAGCTCTTCCTGCTCCGGGGTGTAGGCGATGCGCATGCGGTCCCCTAAAGTAGAACGTGTTCTAGCTACGCATTCTACCCCGGGAAGGCGCCGATGCCCGAGGCCTACATCGTCGAGGCCGTCCGCACGCCGGTCACCCGCCGGGGCGGCAGCCTCGCCAGAGCGCACCCGGCCGACCTCGGCGCGCACGTCATCAAGGCCGTCCTCGACCGCGCCCACGCCGACCCCGAAGCCGTCGACGACGTGATCTTCGGCTGCGTGGACACGGTCGGCCCGCAGGCCGGCGACATCGCCCGCACCGCCTGGCTCGCCGCGGGCCTGCCCGAGACGGTGCCCGGCGTCACCGTGGACCGCCAGTGCGGCTCGTCTCAGCAGGCGGTCCACTTCGCCGCCCAGGCCGTCCTCAGCGGCACCGCCGATCTCGTCGTGGCCGGCGGCGTCCAGAACATGAGCATGGTCCCGATCGGCTCGGCGATGACCAGTGACCCGTTCGGCGGCTCCGAGGGCTGGCAAGCCCGCTACGGCACCGAGGAGATCTCCCAGTTCCGCGCGGCCGACCTGATCGCCGAGAAGTGGGGGATCGGCCGGGAAGAGATGGAACGCTACGCCCTGGCCAGCCACCAGCGCGCCCTGCACGCCATCAAGAACGGCGACTTCGCAAGCCGAGATCGCCCCCTACAAAGACGTCGCCCAAGACGAGGGCCCCCGCGCCGACACGACCCTGGCGAAGATGGCCGCCCTCAGGCCGCTGCGCGACGGCGGCCGCATCACCGCCGCCCTGGCCAGCCAGATCTCCGACGGGGCCGCCGCCCTCCTGATCGCCTCCGAACAGGCCGTGGACCGGCACGACCTGACACCCCGAGCCCGGATCCGCCACCTGTCCGCCCGCGGCGACGATCCCGTCATGATGCTCACCGCCCCGATCCCCGCCACCGCCCACGCCCTGCAGAAAACCGGGCTGACCATCGACGACATCGACCTCGTCGAGATCAACGAGGCGTTCGCCTCGGTCGTCCTCGCCTGGCAGCGCGAAACCGGCGCCGACCTGGCCCAGGTGAACGTGGCCGGCGGCGCGATCGCGCTCGGCCACCCCCTCGGCGCCACCGGCGCCCGCCTGCTCACCACCCTGCTGCACACCCTGGAACGCACCGGCCGCCGCCGCGGCCTGCTCACCATGTGCGAAGGTGGCGGCCAGGCCAACGTCACCATCATCGAAAAAACCTAGGCACCGAACGGGGTATCTTCCACGCCCCCGCGCACCCCCGTCAGCCGATCCAGCGTGGCCTCAGCCTCGGCCATCACGGTCGCGATCAGCTCCGCGCACGACGGCAGGTCATCGATCACCCCCGCCACCTGCCCCGATGACATCAGCCCCAGATCCGTCCGGCCCTCCACCATGGCCGCCCGCAGCAGCACTGGCGTATTCGCCGCCATCAGCACCTGCCCCCAGCTCAGCTCGCCGCCCCGCTGCCCCGTACCCCGCCGCATGGCCCGCCCCTGCGCGACCATCTCCCGCCAGCTCATCCCCGACACCCCCCGGAACGCCGCCGCATTCCGCACCGACCGCACCAGCGTCGCCAGCCCCCCGCCACGTCTCCCGCCCCCGCCGCGCCCCGCGTTTCCCTCCAGATGGTCGACCATACGTCGTCCGCAGTACACGGTGCGGCACTCCGTCGACCCGCCGGGTCACCACCGTGCCGTCCAGCCCCGCGTCCAGGTAGACCTGCTTGACCGCGTCGGCGACCGGGCTGTCGCTGGTCAGCAGGAACCGGGTGCCCATCGCGATCCCGGCCGCGCCCCAGGCCAGCGCCGCGACCAGACCCCGGCCGTCGAAGAACCCGCCGGCCGCGATCACCGGGATGTCCACCGCGGCCGCCAGCTGGGGGATCAGCAGGCTGGTCGGTACCGCGCCGACGTGGCCGCCGCCCTCGCCGCCGGTCGCGATCACCGCGTCGATGCCCCACCCGGCCGCCTTCTCGGCATGCCGGCGCGCACCCACCGAGGCGATCGTGATCACCCCGGCTTCCTTCAACGTCGCGATCAGGTCCGGCTTCGGGGCCTGCGCGAACGAGGCGACGGGGACGTGACCGGTGACGATGAGCCGGACTCGTTCGGCCGCATCGGGGGCGTCGGCCCGCAGGTTGACCCCGAACGGCGCGCTGGTACGGCCGGCCGTCTCGGTGATCGCGCTCTCCAGCTCGGCCAGGCTCATCGTGGCCGACGCGATCAGGCCCAGGCCGCCGGCGTTGGACGTCGCCGCGGCCAGCCGCGGCCCGGACACGTAGCCCATGGCTGCTTGCACGAGGGGATAGCGGATGCCCAGCAGCCCGGTCAGGGCGGTAGCGATCACCCGAGTTCGCGCTCCCGCGCCCCGGCCGGGTCGAGCCGCTCGCGGATCAGCCCGAGCTCGTCGCCCGTGGGCGCGCGGGTCACCGGCACCTCGTCCGGGACGGCGAGCGGGAACCCGGTCGCCGCCACCACCTCCGCGACCTCCACGCCCGGATGAACCGAACGCAGCCGCATCACCCTCTCCCCGGAATCGAGTCCGAAGTCCAGCACGGCCAGGTTCGTCACCACCAGCCGCAGCTCGCACGCGCCGCGGTCGTAGCCCACCCCGCTGACCATGTCCACCCGGGGCGTGAACACCCGCGGCGAGTGCCGCGGAACCCAGTAGCTGACCGGGTGGTTCACCGTGTTGCCGGGGGCGCCGCGCACCCCGAGCAGCTGCGCCTTCGGCCGCTTCCAGTCGCCGATGGCCGAGATGTTCTGGTTCCCGTGCCGGTCGATCTGCGCCGCGCCCATCATCACGTGCCGGCGCCCGGCCGCCAGCATCGTGAACACCGCGCGGTACGGCATCCAGCCCTCGATCTCGCCGTCGGCGTCGATGAGGTAGGCCTCGCCGTCGGTGAGCAGCAGCTCCGGGCTCGAACGTGAGCCGGGCCAGCCGGGCCCCCAGCGACGGGATCACCCCCATCGGGCTGGCCAGGATGGCGCCGTCCCCGCGCCACGCCTCGGCGCAGGCCGCGACGCAGACCTCGGCTCGGGTAGCGCTCACCGGACCGCCTCCTGGTACGCGGCCTCGTCGCCGGCCAGGTAGGTGTTCGCGAACTCTTTCCACTGCGCGGGGTCGGCGGCGGCCCTGGCGTACCGGGCCTGGAATGCCTCGTCGCGGCCGTAGTCCGGGACGCAGCTGGTGAAGTGCGCGCCGTTCGGCGTCTCCGTCACGCCGTGCACCATGGCCCGGTTGAGCAGCATGGTCGGCGGCGGTCCCGCCAGCCGGGGCACGATCTGCTCGCAGGAGACGTAGGCGCGCTCGGCGGCCAGGCAGAACAGGTCGTCGAAGTAGGGATCGGGGCCCAGGTACTGCGCGTTGCCGCCGGCGTCGGCCCGGTTCATGTGGACCAGCGCGACGTCCAGCCGCAGCGCGGGCACCGCGACCAGTTCCTCGCCGAGGCCGAACGGGTCGCCGTAGGGGGAGCGGACCGTGCGCAGCCCGGGGTTGACCTCGAGCACGCCCGAGCCGAGCCCGGCCCGGATCGGCAGGAACGGCAGCCGGTGGGCGGCGGCGAGCAGGCCCCAGTGCAGCATGCCCTCGTCGAGCTCGGTCAGCTCGACCGTGCCGTCCTGCCGGGCCCGCCGGAAATGCGGCTCGAGCGCGATCGAGTCCAGCGACGCGAACCCGGTGACGACCCGCGTGGCCTGCCCGGACGCCACCAGCAGGCCGACGTCGGGACCCGCGTAGGACACCACCGTGAGGTTCTTCAGCGGCGACCGCAGGATCGCCCGCACCAGCGCCATCGGCTTGCGCCGCGACCCCCAGCCGCCGATCCCGATCGTCATCCCGTCCCTGAGCTCGGCGACGATCTCCTCGGGGGTCACTGCTGCTGCGTCCCGTCCACGAAGGCCTGGCGGGCCTTGTCGCCGGCGCCGCCCAGCGTCAGCTCGAAGGTGAAGCCCTGCTCGAAGCGGTAGGACCGCTTGACGTCGACCGGGTCGATGCCGTTCAGCGACTGCTTGGCCAGCCTGATGACCTGCGGGTCCTTGTCCGCGATCTCTGCCGCCAGGGCGCGCGCCTGGTCGCGCAGCTCCGCCCGCGGCACCACCTCGAGCACGGTGCCGAAGGCGAGCAGCTGGCCGGCGCTGACGGTCCGGCAGGTGTACACCATGGCCCGCATCAGCGGCTGCGGCACCAGCCGGGCCAGGTGCGTGGCCGCGCCCAGCGCTCCCCGGTCCACCTCGGGCAGCCCGAACGTCGCGTCATCGGACGCCACCACGATGTCCGCGTTGCCGGCCAGCCCGACCCCGCCGCCCAGGCAGAAGCCGTGCACCGCGGCGATCACCGGTACCGGGCAGTCGTACACCGCGGCGAACGCCGCCGCGCACCCCGCGTTCGCCCCGAGCAGCGCGTCGTTGCCCGCGGTCCGCTGCATCTCCTTGATGTCCACCCCGGCGCAGAACCCGCGCCCCTCGGCCGCGAGCACCACTACCCGCGTATCCGGGTCGGCGCCCGTCGCGTCGAGCGCCGCCGCCAGGTCGTACCACCCCCGCACCGGCAGCGCGTTGACCGGCGGGAAATCAATCACCACCTCGGCGATCCCATCCGCCACGCCAACCTCGACGCTCACGGCAACCCCGCCGTCCGCCCGCCCACCCGCCTCGTGATGAACGTCGAGCCCGATCCTTCGTCAGTTGTCGGTCGCTATAACGACCGAAACTGACGAAAAAGCCGCGCTCCGCGCCCGCGCCGCCTGCCTGCTCATGCGCACCGTCGCCGTCTCGCACCGGTTTTGTCTGCAGTTTCGGGGGTTATAACACCCGAAACCGCAGACAAAGCAGCTCCGCATGCCTCGCTTCCCGACCTAGCGTTTGCTTGGTCGTGAGCCTAACATGGCGCCATGCGAGGCGTCGACCAACCCTTTCCCGGCCAGCTGCTCGCCGCTTCGCCGGGTCGTCGTAACCGGCGGCACGCGCGGCATCGGCGCGGGTATCGCGCGGGCCTTCCTGCGCTCCGGCGGGCAGGTCCTCGTCTGCGGCCGGACCGAGCCCGCCGCCTTGCCAGCCGCGGACGGTCGGCAAGCCCTGTTCACCCAGGAAGACGTCCGTGACCCCGAGCAGGCGCGGCAGCTCATCGCGACCGCGGCGGACCGCTTCGGCGGCGTCGACGTGGTGATCAGCAACGCGGGCGGTTCCCCGGAGGCCGCGGCCGCCACCGCCTCGCCCCGGTTCCACGCCAAGATCATCGAGCTGAACCTGATCGCCCCGCTGCACGTCGCGCAGGCCGCCAACGAGGTGATGCAGGCCCAGCCCGGCGGCGGCGTCGATCATCATGATCGGCAGCGTGAGCGGCAGCCGCCCCTCGCCCGGCACCGCCGCCTACGGCGCCGCCAAAGCCGGCCTGCACCACCTGGTCACCAGCCTGGCCATCGAATGGGGTCCCCAGGTCCGGATCAACACCGTGGCCCCCGGCTTCGTCGCCACCGAGGACCCCGCGGAGCACTACGGCGACGCAGAAACCGCCGCCGCCATCGCCGCCACCGTGCCGCTGGGCCGGATGGCCACCCCCGACGACGTGGCCGCCGCCTGCCTGTTCCTGGCCTCACCCCCGGCCGCCTACGTCAGCGGCGCCTGCCTGACCCTGCACGGCGGCGGCGAGCGCCCCGCCTTCCACTCCGTCCGCCCGCCCGGCCCGTGACAGCCAGCAGGACCGCGGGTCAGGCCGCCGGCTCGGCCTTCTTGCTCCCTGGCGCCGCCGCAGAAGCTGCAGCCGGCGCCGCCGCCGCAGCAGCCGCGGCCGCCGCTGCCGCGGCCTGGTTGCGGACAGCCCGGAAGCGCTGCTGCGCACCCTGCTTGGTGAGCCCGTAGCACGCGCCGATCTCGATCCAGGTGGCGCCCGCCTGACGGGCGGCCTCGACCTGGGCGGCCTCTAGTTCCTCGGCCGCCTCGCGCAGCCGCCGGGCGGCTTCGAGCCGGCTCATGGGACCGTCGGCAGCGTCAAGAGCGACGAGCGCGGCGGAGATCCGCTTGACAGGATTCTTGGAAGCCACCAGCTCAGCCTAGTCGACAACCGCCTCCGGTCAATGATACGTTGACGCGCGGTCAACATTTCGTTGACCTTCTGAACTCGGAGGCGAGGTGAGCGGCATGGCCAAGAAGAGCAAGAAGGACAAGAAGGGCAAGAAGAAGGGCAACAAGGGAACGAAGAAGAAGTAAGGGTTCCCGGCCTGGACGGCGGCGGTCCAGCTGCGTACCGCCCCCGTCCAGGCGCCCGGGCCGGATGGCGATGGCCCGACGAGATGATGGAGCCGCTAGCCGAGCCGCAGGGCCTCGGCCGGGACCAGGCGCGCCGCGCGCCAGCGCCGGGTACAGGCCCGCCACCGCCCCGGTCGCCACAGCGACGCCGGCCGCGCCGAGCAGCACCGGCACCGGCACCACGGCGTCCCAGTGCCGCGCCGACGCGTAGACGGTGGTGGCGAACCCGCCGAGGACCGCCCCGGCCAGCGCCCCCGCAGCCGGCCAGCACGGTCGCCTCGGCGGCGAACTGGACCGCCACGTGGAGCCGCCGGGCGCCGAGCGCCCGCCGCAGCCCGATCTCGCCGCGCCGTTCCAGCACCGCGATGACCATGACGTTGGCGATGCCGATGCCGCCGACCAGCAGCGCGACCGCGCCGAGGGCGAGGAACAGGCCGCTGAACGCGGCGGTGGCGTCGGCCCGGGCGGTCAGCGCGGTGACCGGGTTGGCCACCGACACGTCCTGCGGCGCGGCCGGGTCCGCGGTGGCGGGCAGGACGGCGGCGACCGCGGCGATGCTCGCCGGGTCGGCCCGCACGTAGATCTGAACCGGCGCCGCGGTGGCGTGCAGCAGCCGCTGCGCCACCGGGTACCCGATCAGCGCCGTCCGGTCGAGCTCGGGGGCCAGCGGAACCGGCCGCATGATCCCGATGACGCTGAACCACCGCTGGCCGAGCCAGACCTGGGCCGTGCCGTCGGCGCGGTCCACGCCCAGCGCGGCGGCCGCGTCCGCGCCCAGGACCACGGCCGGGTACCGTGCGGTGGCGGCGTCGAGGAAGGTCGCCCTGAGCCATCCGGCCCTGCAGGGTGCGCAGCAGGCCGAGTGCCGGCCGAGTACACGGTGATCGCGTTGGTGTTCGCGGCGGAGATGCGGTCGTTCCGGTACACGTTCGCGTTCACGTCGCCGATGGCCGACACGCCGGTGACCGGGCCGATCCGGGCCGCCATGGCGGGTGCCTGGGGCGGCAGCGTGGCCGCCTGCCCGTTGTCCGACTGGCCCGGGGTCACGGTGAGCAGGTTGGTCCCGAGCGCGTCGATCTGCGCCACCAGCTGGGCCCGGCTGGAGCTGGAGATGCCGAGCACCGCCACCATGGTGGCGATGCCGAGGGCGACGCCGACGGCGGACAGCACGGCCCGGGCGGGCCGGGCGGCCAGGCCGAGGACCGCGAGCGAGCCCGACGTCGGCCGCTCGCGTCGCCGTGCTGCCGCGGCCGATGATGCCGAACGGGTCATCCTCATCCGCCCCGCTGTCGTGCTCGACGCGCCCGTCGCGCAGGCGGATCACCCGGCCCGCGGCCTGCGCGATCTCCTGGTTGTGGGTCACCACGAGGATCGTCGTCCCGCGCCGGTTCAGCTCGGCGAGCAGGGCGAGGATGCCCGCCCCGGTCGCCGAGTCCAGGCTGCCGGTCGGCTCGTCGGCCAAGATGATGGCCGGCCGCCCGACCAGGGCCCGGGCGATGGCCACGCGCTGGCACTCGCCGCCGGACAGCTCGGCCGGGCGGTGGCCGGCCCGGTCGGCCAGCCCGACCTCGGCCAGCGCGTCGGCGGCGGCCTGGCGCCGCCGCGCCGCGGGCACGCCCCGGTACAGCAGGCCGGCCGCCACGTTGCCGAGCGCGGTCAGGCCGGGCATCAGGAAGAACTGCTGGAACACGAACCCGATCCGCGTCCGCCCGGACGCCCGGACAGGGCGTGGTCGGGCAGGCCGTCCACGGCCAGCCCGGCCACCCGGACGCGGCCCGCGGTCGGGCGTTCCAGCGTGCCCGCGATGGCCAGCATGGTCGACTTGCCCGACCCGGACGGGCCCACGATCGCGGCGAACTCGCCGGCCCCGATCGTGACCGTCACCGATCGCAGCGCGGCCACCGGCGGCGATCCCGGGTGTTCCTTCGTCACCCCGGTCGAGCTCAGAGCGCTCACGGTGCCGTTCACTGGGCCACCACCACCTTGGTGCCCGCCGCGATGCCCGGCCCGCTGACCTGGACCTGGCCGCCGGCGAACAGCCCGGTGGTCACGCCGACGAGGTGGCGGCCGCCGGACGGCGTGACCACCTCCACGGCCGTAGCCGCCGCCCGCCAGCGCGAGCAGGGCGGTGACCGGGACGGCCAGCACGCCGCGCGCCGCCTGGACCGCCAGGGACACCTGGACCTGGACGTTCACGCCGGTGCCGGTGGCCCGCGGCTGCCCGGGCGTCACCGTGAGCTGGCCCGGCCCCACGGCGGTAATCCGGCCCGGGGTGCTGGCCTGGGACGGCAGGACGATCGAGACGGCCTCGCCGACGCTGGCCGGCGGCAGGTTCGGGTTCAGCGGGACCGTGACGGTCCGCTGGGCCGTCGTCACCTGGTACGGCTGCTGGCCGCCCGAGGCGCCCTCGCCCGCCGCGACGTTCATCCGGCCGACCAGGACCGCGCCCGGCAGGAAGATCACCTGGCCGAGCGGGATCAGCCCGGTCACGGTCAGGCCGCGGGCGGCCTGCCAGCGCTCCACGGCATCCGCGGTGAGCAGGTCGTAGTGGCCGGTCGGCGTGGTGAGCAGCCCCGTCGGCGAAGTGCCCGGCGATCAGGTCGGCCTGCAGCTGCCGGACATCGGGGCCGCCGGTCATGCCGAGCTCGAACGGCCGCCACGCGGGCGTGGCCCCGGCCATCAGCGTGACCGGGGTGTCGTCCACCCGGTACAGCACGCCCCCGGGCCGGACCGCGGCGCCCGGCCGCGGCAGCCAGGTGTAGGTCCCGGCAGCTGGTTGACCACCGGGCGGGCCGCCGCGTAGCCGAGGGTCCCGCCGGTCAGCGCGGTGGCGACCAGGTCGGTCCGCACGACCGCGGCCGTGGCCGGCCGCGGCTGGGCCGCGGCGGCGGGTGCGGCGGCGTGGCCGCCCCGGACCGATACGGTCACCACCGCGCCGGCCAGGGCGGCCGCCGCCAGCAGGGCCGGCAGCGCCCCGCGCCGCGGGGCGCCTCACGGGCCGGTCCCGTCGTCGTGCACGTCCGCGGGCAGGAGGTGGCGGCAGGCCTGGTCGGCCGCCCGGAACTGCGGTGAGTAGCGGCCGAAGTCGCTGCTGATGCCGGGCACGCTGCCCAGGCTCAGCGCGCCGGCCGGCGTCGGGTCGAGCATGCCGATGTCGTGGCTGCGCATGCACTGCGCGTACCTGGTCAGCGCGGCCAGCTCCGCGGCGGCCGGCGCCGGCTGCCCGGCCGCCTTCTGCTCCGCGATGGCCGCGATGAAGTGGTCGCAGGCCGCGTAGGCCGCGGCGGTGGCCGAGTCCCGGGTCGGCAGGTCCAGGGTGAGGCCCGCGTGCCCGGGCCGGTGGTACGGATCGGACATCTGGACCCCGTGGCTGCGCATGCACCGGGTGAAGCTGACCATGTCCTGGTCGCTCTGCTGCTGGGTGAGCGGCTGGCCCGCCGAGGCGCTGCCGCCGTGGCCGGGCAGGCTGGCCACGGCCGAGCTGGCCTGGCCGCCTCCCGAGGAGCAGCCGGCCAGGAGCATCCCGGCGAGCACCCGCCAGGAGCACCCCGGCCGGGAACCGCGGACGATAACGCATGAGGACCTCCAATGCTGCCGGCACCCCGCCGGTCATCAGCAGTGGTACACGGCCGGCCGTCACACCCAGGATCACAGCCGACGCGCTCCCGGCCCGCCGCCCGGCCGCCGGGTAACGCCAGGTCGCGGCCGGCCGGCCGCCTGGCTCGGTCCGGGCCGCCTCGCTTCCGGCCCGGCTTGTGATGCCGGTGTGATCCCGGCTGGGGCACGATGGCGGCATGCGGGTGCTCGTGGTGGAGGATCAGGCCGAGCTGGCCGACGACATCGCCGACGGCCTGCGCGACCAGGGCATCGGCGCGGACGTGGCCTACGACGGCTCGGCCGCGATCGAGAAGGCCCTGCTGAACTCCTACGACGTCGTCGTCCTGGACCGGGACCTGCCCCGGATCCACGGCGACGCGGTCTGCGCCACCCTGGTCGGCTCGCCGTCGCAGGCGCGCATCCTGATGCTGACCGCGGCGGGCACGGTGGACGACCGGGTGGACGGCCTCAACCTCGGCGCCGACGACTACCTGGCCAAGCCGTTCGCGTTCGCCGAGCTGGTCGCCCGGGTGCGCTCGCTGGCCCGCCGCAGCCCGGCCGCCGCCCCGGTGATCACCCGCGGCGACCTCGTGCTCGACCGGGCCCGGCGCCGGGTCAGCCGGGCCGGGCGCCCGGTCCCGCTCAACCGCAAGGAGATGGGCGTCCTGGAGGAGCTGCTGGTCGCCGACGGGGGCGTGCTCAGCGCCGAGGACCTGCTCGAGCGGGTCTGGGACGAGAACGCCGACCTGTTCACCCGGACGGTGACGGTCACCATCGGCCGGCTGCGGCGCAAGCTCGGCGAGCCCGACCCGATCGAGACCGTGATCGGCACCGGGTACCGGCTGCCATGAGAACGGTCAGGAGGCGGCGCCGTGGCCGCAGAAGGTCAGGACCAGGCTCGCGCTGCTCTACGCCGCGCTGTTCCTGGTCTCCGGCTCGGCCCTGCTCGGCCTCACCTACGGCCTGGTCGCGGCGAACCTGCCCGCGGCCAGCTCCGCCTCGTCCGCCTCGGCACCGGCTTCGACACCGGGCAGCTGGCCAAGCTGAGCATGGCCTGCAAGCAGCCGCATCCCGACCCGGGCACGGTCGCGGCGTGCAAGCAGGCCTTCACGGCCGGGGCGAAGACCGGCGCCGCCAGCGTGCGCCAGCGCGCCCTGAACAGCCTGCTGCTGTACTCCCTGGTCGGCCTGGGCGTGATGACGGTCGCCTCGGGCGGCCTGGGCTGGTTCGTCTCCGGCCGGGTGCTGCGGCCGGTGCGGGCCATCACCGAGACCGCCCGCCGGGCCTCGGACCAGCACCTGGGCGAGCGGCTGGCCCTGACCGGCGCCCAGGACGAGCTCAAGGAGCTGGCCGACACCTTCGACGACATGCTGGAACGCCTCGACCTGGCGTTCGCCGCGCAGCGCCGGTTCGTCGCGAACGCCTCGCACGAGCTGCGCACCCCGCTGACCGTCATGCGCACCGCCATCGACGTCGACGCTGGCCAAGCCGAACCGGACCGCGCGCGCAGCTGGAGGACATGGCGGTCCGGGTCCGCCGGTCCATCGACCGGGCCGAGGCCATGATCGAGGCGCTGCTGGTGCTGGCGATCAGCGATCAGGGCGCGGTCACCCGCGAGCTGCTCGACCTCTCCGCGGTGGCCGAGGACGCCCTCGAGCTGGCCGCGCCCGGCATCGCCCGGCTCGGGCTGACCGTGCGGGCCGAGCTCGCCCCGGCCGAGACCACCGGCGACCAGGCAGCTCATCGAGCGGATGGTGTGGAACCTGGTCGACAACGCGGTCCGGCACAACGAGCCCGGGCGGCTGGATCACGATCGCCACCGGCCGGGTCGAAGGAGGCGCCTTCCTGAGCATCGCCAACAGCGGCGCCGTGGTGCCCGCCGACGCCGTGGCCACGCTGTCCGAGCCGTTCCGCCGGCTCGGTCCGAAGACCGGGGCGGCGGCGTCGGGCTCGGGCTGTCCATCGCCCGTTCGGTCAGCGCCGCGCACGGGGCCGAGCTCGAGCTGCGCAGCCAGCCCGAGGGCGGCCTGGCCGTCCGCGTGATCCTGTGAGAACGCCTCAGAACCCGATGGTCTCGCGTGGCCAGCTCCAGCGTGTCCTCGCACAGGAACCCGATCGACGGCGCCCCGGACTCGTAGGCCGGCCCGAGCGCCGCGTGCACCGCGTCCAGGGTCCACATCCCGTCCGGCGTGCCCGCGGCGCGGAACACCGTCCGGACCCTGGGCGGCTCCATCACCGCGGCGACGCCGCCGTGCACCACGAACACCTCGCCGTTGATCGCCTCGGCGGCCGGGCTGGACAGGTAGACCACCAGCGGCGCCACGTGCTCGGGCGCGAGCGGATCCGGGCCATCCAGCGGCGCCGCCCCCATCAGCTCGGCCGTCATGGCGGTGCGGGCCCGGGGGCAGATGGCGTTGGCCCGCACGCCGTACCGCGAGCAGGCCCGCGCGGTGGTCACGGTGAGCGCGACGATGCCCGCCTTGGCCGCGGCGTAGTTGGGCTGGCCGATCGAGCCGAGCAGGAACGCCTCGGAGGAGGTGTTCACGATCCGCGCGTAGGCCGGGGCGCCGGTCGCCTGCCGCTGCTCCCGCCAGTACGCGGTGGCCAGCCGGGTGGTCACGAAGTGGCCGCGCAGGTGCACCCGCAGGACCAGGTCCCACTCCTGCTCGGACATGGTGAAGATCATCCGGTCGCGCAGCACGCCCGCGTTGTTGACCAGGATGTCCAGCTGCCCGTACTCCCGCAGCGCGGTGGCCAGCATCTCCTCGCCCACCGCCCACTCGCTGACGTCCCCGGCCGCCACCACCGCCTGCCCGCCCGCGGCCCTGATCTCGGCCGCCACCGCCTCGACCGCGTCCCCCGGCAGGTCGTTGAGCACCAGCCGCGCCCCGGCCCCGGCCAGCGCCAGCGCCTCCGCCCGGCCGAGCCCCTGGCCCGCCCCGGTCACGATGGCCACCCGCCCGGCGATCGCCAGTGCATCGCTCATGAACAACGCCCTCCTCAGTAACCGGGACCCGACAGCAGGCCGCCGTCGGCGACGAACTCGCTCCCGGTCGAGTACGACGACTCGTCCGAGGCCAGGTACGCCACCAGCCGCGAGATCTCCACCGGCTCGGCGAACCGGTGCAGCGGCATGGCCTTCATGAACGCCTCGGAACTGTCGGCTCGGTCATCGGTCGACTCCATCACCATCCGGGTCAGCACCCCGCCCGGGTGCACCGAGTTGACCCGGATGCCGAACTCCGCCAGCTCCTGCGCGGCCGCCTTCGTCATCCCGCGCACCGCGAACTTGCTCGCGCTGTAGGCGGACAGCCCGGCCGCCCCGGTGAATCCCTCGATCGAGGAGATGTTGACGATGGACCCGCCGCCCGCCCGCTTCATCGGCTCGATCGCGGACTTCATGCCGAGCCAGCAGCCCACCGCGTTGACCTCGAGCACCCGCCGGAAGCCGTCCAGCGTCATCTCGGCGATCGGCGCGAACGTCAGGATCCCGGCGTTGTTCACCAGCACGTCCAGCCGCCCGAACGTCTCCTCGGTGGCCGCCACCGCCGCGCCCCAGTCATCGGAGCTGGTCACGTCGAGGTGCAGGTACCGGCAGTGACTCCTCGCCGAGCTTGCCCGCCACGTACTGACCTTGCTCGTCCCGCACGTCGCCGAAGACCACCCGGGCGCCCTCGGCGACGAAGTGCCGCACGTGGGACTTGCCCATCCCGCGGGCCCCGCCGGTGATCAGCGCGACCTTGCCCTCGAGTTTGCCCATGGCACGAGACTAGCGCAGAACTAGAACGTGTTCTATTGCAGCTCGCTCATCAGGCCGGGCCGTGATCCCCTCGAACACCAGCCGCAGCAGCGCGTCGGCCACCTGGTCGGTGGTGTAGCCCTCGGCCAGCCGCCACTGCGACGGGATCCACAGCACGTCCCGCAGCAGCCGGTAGGTGAGCCGGGCGTCCAGGTCGGCGCGGAAGAGCCCGGCCGCCTTGCCCCGCTCGAGCTGGGTGACCCAGGCCCGCTCGATCTCGCCCACGGCCTTGCGCAGGTACCCGAACCGGGGCTGCCCGCTGAAGTAGCTCCAGTCGTTCTGCAGCATGGCCAGCGCGGGCCGGTGCCGGGCCAGCGTATGGCTGGTCGACCGCACGATCTGCTCCAGCACGTCCCGCGGGGAGCCGCCCGAGTCCGCCGCGGCCCGGTAGTCGGCGAGCACGTCGTTGATGAAGCCGGACAGGATCTCGTCGCCGATCGATTCCTTGGAGTCGAAGTGGTGATACAGGCTGCCGGACAAGATGCCCGCGGCGTCCGCGATCTCGCGCACGGTGGTGGCCCGGTAGCCCTTCTGCGCGAACAGCTCGCCCGCGAGCTGCACCACATCAGCCCGCCGTCCGGACCGAGCCGGGCCGCTCTCACGTGTCGCGCTCACCGTGTGATTATCGCAGCTCTGCCGTCAGACCCGAAAAACGCGCGCCGACGTCCGCGTCGGTCAGGCCGAAGTCGGCGAGGGCGTACCGGTGCGCGGGCGCGGTACCGGGGCTCCCGGTCACCCGTTCGGTCGCCAGGGCTTGCATGGCACCGGCCGCGGCCCCGGTGAACGGGATCCCGAAGTGGGCGTAGACCGCTTCGGCCACCCCGACCGGGTCGGCCACCAGGTTCTCGTAGCGGACATCGAAAAACCGGGCCTGGTCGTGCCGGGCCCGTGCCACCCTGAACCGCTCCAGCCCCGAGGCCCACAGCTCCAGCTGATCCCGGCCGATGACGTCACCCGCGAACACCTCCGACCAGCCCGCCGTCGCCTGCGCCGTCAGGCTGCAGACCGAGGCGATCGCGGTGCCCGGGTCCCGGTGCGTCTGGATGACCAGGGCGTCCGGGTAGACCGCGAGCAGCGCGTCGAGCGCGAACAGGTGGCTGGGGTTTTTCAGCACCCACCGTTTCCCGGCGTCCGGCAGGCCGATGAGCTGCAGGTTGCGCCGGTGCCGCCGGTACGGCTCCGTCCAGTCCTGCGTGCTCAGCCAGGCCGAGTAGGACGGCAGGTGGGCCAGGCACTCCCACGAGACCGACCGCATCGACTGGCGCAGCAGCTGCCAGCACTCCTCGACCTGGTCGGCCGCCATGTAGTGCACCCCCATGAACTCGGGGTGCGCGACGTGGTGCTTCTCGCAGCCAGCCTGGATGTACCCGAAGACCGGGTCCGCCGCCCAGCTTTCCCGCGGCGGCCGCGGCTGCGGCACCTCGGCCAGCCACATCTCCAGGCCCTGGTGGGCCGGGTCGGCCACCAGCAGCCGGTGCAGCGCCGTGGTCCCGGTCCGGGGCAGCCCGGTCACGAACAGCGGCCGGGTGATCCGCGACCTGGGCGTGCTCCGGGTGCGCCCGCCAGGCCGCCTCGCTGATCAGCCGGGCGGTCAGCGCGCCGCGCAGCATGGCCCGCGCTACCCGCACGCCCCGCTCGGTCAGCCCCGCCTCGGCGGCATAGGAATCCAGCAGGACCGCGAGCCCGTCGGAGTAGTCATCCGGCCCGAAGTCGCTGAGCCCGGTGGCCGCGGCCGCCAGTTCCCGCAGTTCCCCGACGGTGCCCAGCGAGCTCAATGGTGGTACTCACCGCAGTTGACGTCCAGGCACTGCCCGGTGATCGCCCGGGCCAGCGGTGAGGCCAGGAAGACCACCGCGTCCGCGATCTCGTCCGGCTCGGGCAGCCGGCGCAGGTCGATGCCGGCCGCGGTCTCGGCGTAGATGTCGTCCACCGACACCCCGCGCTTGTGCGCCAGGTACCCGAAGTACCACTTCAGCGAGTCGCCCCAGATGTGCCCGGGCGCCACCGAGTTCACCCTGATCCCGCGCGGGCCGAACTCGGTGGCCAGGCTCTGCGCCATCGCCAGCAGCGCGGCCTTGGTCAGCTTGTACGGACCCATCCCGAGCTGGGAGAACCGCACCACCATCGAGTTGACCATCACCACCGCGCCCTTGCTCTCCTCCAGCAGCGGGGTGAACAGCCTGGTCAGCCGGAGCGCGGAGACCACGTTGCCGTCGAAGCTGGCGCTCAGCGCCTCCAGCGGGACGGCGCCGAGACCCTTGATCGGCGGCATCGCGAGCGCGTTATAAACAAGACCATCAACCCGGCCGAACGAGTTCCGAGCCGCCTCGGCCAGCCGTTCCTGCGCCGCGGCGTCGGCCAGGTCGGTGGGCACCGCCAGGGCGCGGCGGCCCAGGCCGTCCACCTCCTTGGCCACCTCGTCGAGCCGCTCCGCGGTCCGTGCCGCCAGCACCACGTCGGCGCCTTCGCGCGCGGCCGCCAGCGCGATGGAACGGCCGAGTCCCGCCCCGACCCCGGCCACCACGACTACCTTGTCCCGCAGCATCATCAGCCCAGCATCCTTTCCGCCACGGCGGCCTGCCGCGCCGCGATCCGCGCCCGCCATTCCCCGGGCGACACCCGTGCCCCGGCGTAGTACGGCAGCGCCCGGCTTATCTCATCGAACCGCACCACCTCGACCCGCGGGCCGTCGTCCGGCGTCAGGTCCCGCCGCAGCTGCTGCCAGCGGATCTGCACGTAGCCGCGGCGGCGCCCGGTGAGCTCCAGCCAGTTGGCCAGTCCCGGGTCGCGCTCGCTGATCACGAAGCGCAGCCTCCCGTCCGGGTCGGTCCGGGCCTGGTCGGCGGTGAGGCTGGTCTGGTGGTTGATGTAGTCCAGCGAGATGTACCACTGGCTGCCGAGCTGGATGCCCTGGTAGGGCGCGACGTCGCGGCCGGCCGCGGGCACCGTCACGATCATCGCCTGGTCGGAGTCCAGCTCGAAGTGGCCGGCCGAGGAGAACTGGGTGGCCAGCCCGCCCGGCGTCAGCCGCGGCGACGTCATCGTGTTGACCGGCTCGTTGAGGTAGAACCACTCGGGGAAGGCGATGAACGTCCGCAGCCGGGACAGCAGGATCTTGCCCGCCACGCCGTACCGCCTGGCCAGCGCGTCGTTGTCCGGCGGCGGCGGCGCCAGCCCGGCCCGGTCATCGCGGCGGATGCTGATCGTGCCCCGCCGCTCGCGCGCCCAGTCCGAGTAGACCTCCCGGACCAGCAGCATCGAGGAACCGGGGCCGAGCCTGAAGTAGTTCGGTCCGGGCTCGCCCGGACCGAACCGCACCTCGAACTCCCCGTCGGCGCCGATCTCGATCGCCCGGTCGTCGAACGCGCTCAGGCTGTCCGGCACCTCGACCGGGGAGTAGTCGCCCTTCAGCACCTGGAAGTTCAGGTCGGCGGTGCTGCCGCGCCGCCCCGTGACCACGTACTCGGCGTCGTCGCGGAGATAGGAGTGGAAGTACAGCGTGTCCGGGTTGTCCAGGCCCAGCTTGGTGTAGGGCCCGGTCGACATCACGAAATACGGGAAGTCCTTCTGGTAGGCCCAGGCCAGCCGGAGCGAGGCCTGGATACTGCCCGCCAGGTAGTCGTACCCTTCGGCCAGGTCCTGCTCGGTGGCGACGAACGGCGCCCCGGCGATGATCTTCTCCGCCTCCGCGATCGCCTCACTGAACGGCTGGGTCAGCACTGCTCACCTTTGTCACGGGCGGCTCTCCCAGCTTGGCCGTGATCCGGAAGCTCGGCAGGTCATCCAGCGACATCATCGCCTCGTAGGTCCGCGTGTACCCGGTATGGGCGATCCGCCACCGGCCGTCCGCGCCGCGCTCGTACCGGTCCCGGTAGAAGGCCGCGCCGGTGATCACCACCTTGAACTCGGTCGCGATCACGGTGTCCTCGAACGACCAGATGCCCTCGGCCACGTCGCCGTCCACGGTGATCTCCGGCTGGCCCGCGCGGTGCACGGTGATCATGGAAGGCCCGAGGTTCTTGCGCAGGAAGCCGATGATCGCGTCCCGGCCGTCCAGCTTCAGCGGCTTGCCGTAGACCTGCGTGCCGTAGTCGACGGTCGCCTCCGGGGTGAACACCTCGGCTAGCTCGTCCCACAGCTTCAGGTCCACGCACCGCAGGTACCGGTATTTCACCTGGCGGATCTCTTCGAGCGTGGCCAGGTCCACAGGGGCATGGTCCATGGACCCAAGCTTGGTCCATCCGATTGACCAGAACAAGAACCTGTTCTAGTTTTTTCGGGTGCGCTTCAGCTATGCGGAGTCGATGACGGATCCCTCCTATTACCCGGCGCTGGCCCGCGCCGCCGAGGAGGCCGGCTACGACTCGATGATCGTGCCGGACAGCATCTGCTATCCGCTGCACTCCGACAGCGTGTACCCGTTCAACCCGGACGGCAGCCGGGAGTTCCTCGAGGACAAGCCGTTCCTCGAGCCCTTCTCGCTCATCCCCGCGCTGGGCGCGGTGACCAGCACGCTGCGGTTCACCACGTTCGTCCTCAAGCTGCCGGTGCGCGACCCGGTGCTGACCGCCAAGCAGGCCACCTCGACCGCCGTCCTCACCGGCGGCCGCCTGGTCCTCGGCGTCGGCGTCAGCCCCTGGCGGGAGGACTACGAGGTCCTCGGGATTCCCTGGGCCGGCCGCGGCCGCCGGATGGACGAGGAGATCGCCATCCTGCGCGGCCTGGCCGCCGGCGGCTACTTCGAATACCACGGCCAGGTTTTCGACCTGGCCCCTATCAAGATCGCCCCGGTGCCGCCCGAGCCGATCCCCATCCTCATCGGCGGCCACTCCGACGCCGCCCTGCGCCGCGCCGCCCGGTCCGGCGACGGCTGGATGCACGGCGGGGGAGATCCCGCCGACCTGCCCGGGCTGCTGGACAAGCTGGCCCGCTTCCGCCGCGAGGAGGGCACCGAGAGCCGCCCGTTCGAGATCCACGTCATCTCCACCGACGCCTACACCCATGACGGCCTCCGCCGCCTGGAGGACCAGGGCGTCACCGACGTCATCGTCGGCTTCCGCTGGCCCTACGTCACCGGCCCCGACACCGAGCTCCTGGAAACCAAGCTCACCCACCTCCGCCGCTACGCCCGCACCATCATCGCCACCACCACCCGCTAGCCCCGGAACTATGCTGGCCTGGTGATCAGGCCGCCGGCGAGGCCCACGTGGCCTCGGAGCGGTCTGCCGGTAGCGAAACGGGTGGGCTCGCCGGACGCGTCGCTTTACGCTAGCGGTATGGCCGAGAGCGCGCGCGTCGTCCCGCTGCGACGGGAATCCCAGCCACCGGCGCCTCCCCCGGAGGCACCCGCCCAGGAGCCGCTCTGGCGGGAAGTACTGGGCCGCCGGCTCCGGGCACTGCGCCAGGACCGGGACGAGAAGCTCGCCGAGACGGCCGGCCGGGCCGGCATCTCGCCGCAGTACCTCTCCGAGATCGAGCGCGGCCGCAAGGAACCGTCGAGCGAGATGATCGCCGCCTTGGCCGGCGCGCTGGACACCACGCTCATCACCTTGACCGAGCAAGTCGCCGGCGACCTCCGCCGCCAGCAGGTCCTCGCCCGCCAGGCACTGGCCCCGCAGGCCCTGGCTCAGCGAGCCAGGGCCCGCGCCTCCGGTCCCGTCCTCCTCGCCCTCGCGGCCTAGAGCCAGCCCCGGCCTCAGGCAGCCCGGACCTCAGGCGGCCGGCACCTTCTGGTTGTCCAGCCGCCGCTGCCCGAGCACCTGGTCCACCAGCCCGTACTCCCGGGCCGCCGAAGCCGTCAGCACCCGGTCCCGGTCGGTGTCGGCCCGCAGCGTCTGCACGGTCTGCCCGGTGTGCGCCGACAGGATCTCCTCGATCGCCGCCCGCATCCGGACGAGCTCGTCCGCCTGCAGGATCAGGTCGGGGATCGATCCCTGGCCACGGGCGGCCGGCTGGTGCAGCACCACCCGCGCGTGCGGCAGCAGCGCCCGCCGTCCGGGCGTGCCCGCCGCGAGCAGCACCGCGCCCACCCCGATAGCCTGGCCCACGCAGGTAGTCGCGACCGGCGCCTCGATGTACTGCATGGTGTCGTAGATGGCCAGCATGGACGGCAGGTCGCCGCCGTCGCAGTTGATATAGAGGTTGATCTCCTGCTCGGCGCTCTGCGCCTCCAGGTGGATCAGCTGGGCGATGAGCGCGTTGGCGACACCCGGGTCGATCGCGGTGCCCAGGTAGACGATGCGCTCGGTGAGCAGCTGCGAGTACACGTCCATGATCCGGTCCCCGCGCGGATGCTGGGCCACCACGTTAGGGATGGTGTACGAACTCATGACGCCACCCCCTGCAGCCCCACTCGGTGCGCCCGACCGGGCATGACCTGGCCAAACGAATCCACGATCTCGTCAATGAACCCGTACCCGCGGGCCTCGGCGGCGGTGTACCAGTGGTCGTGCAACGAATCGTCGAAGATCTGCGACACCGGCTGGCCGGTGTCCTCGGCGATGAGCCCGAGCACCGTGTCGACCGTGTGCCGCAGGTCGTCGGCCTGGACCTCGATGTCGACGGCGCTGCCGCCGATGCCGGCCGAGCCCCGGTGCATCAGGATGCGGGCGTGCGGCAGCGCGAACCGCTTGCCCTTGGTCCCGGCCGAGAGCAGGAACTGCCCGGCGCTGCAGGCCAGCCCCAGCGCCAGCGTGGAGACGTCACACGGCACCAGCCGCATGATGTCGCGGATGGCGAGCATCGAGGGCACCGAGCCGCCGGGGGAGTTGATCCACAGGGCGACGTCGGCGGCGGAGTCCTCGGCGGCCAGCGCGAGCAGCTGTGTCATCAGCAGCGTGCCGTTGTCGTCGTCGAGTGCCCCGTCGAGCACCAGGACCCGCCGCAGCAGCAGCTGCTCCCGGGCCCGCTCGCTGAAATGAGGAATCTTGTCGTCGTGAGCCATGCCCCCAGCCTGCGGCCGGATCAGCCGGGCCGGCACCGTACGCTGCCCTCGGCAGATCTGCTCACAGCAGTGCGCCCCGGAGGCAGTCCGGAATGACCCCGGCTGAGGTACGTTACCCTGCGGTACCGTGAGCGCGACTATCCGCCGGCAGCTTCCCGGGCTGGTTACCGGCCTGTGCCTGGGGCTGCTCGCGCTCGGCCCCGGGCTGCGCCGCGGGTTCCTGCTCAGCTACGACATGGTCTTCGTGCCGCGGATGCCGTTCGGCGCGGCGCTGCCCGGGCTCGCGCCACCCCGGGCCGTGCCCAGCGACCTGGTCATCGCCGTCGTGTCGCGGATCCTGCCGGGCGACATCGTGCAGAAGCTGGTGCTGCTGGCGATCTTCGTGCTCGGCTGCGCCGGGGTGGCGGCGCTCCTGGATCGCGAGCCGGTCCTCGCCCGGCTGGCGGGCGGCGTTTTCTACGCCTGGAACCCCTACGTGGGCGAGCGGCTGATCATCGGCCAGTGGGCCCTGCTGCTCGGTTACGCGAGCCTGCCCTGGGTCCTGCGCGCCGTCGTCACGCCGGCCGAGGCGCCGTGGCGGTGGACCGGGCGGCTGTGCCTGGCACTGCTGCCCGCGGTGATCGGCGGGTTCGAGGCCATGACGCTGGCCGCCCTGGTCCTGGTCCCGGCCGCGCTGGTGACCAGGAGCGGCCGCCGGATCGCCCTCGCGTTCGCCGTCCTGGCCGCGGGCAGCCTGCCCTGGCTGATCCCCTCCCTCCAGCACGCGGTGTACGTCGACCCGGCCAGCGTGGCCGCGTTCGCCGCGCGCGCCGACACCCCGTTCGGCAGCATCGGCAGCGTGCTGATGCTGGGCGGCGCCTGGAACGCCCAGACCGTCCCGAAGTCCTACGGCGGGGCATGGTCGGCGGTATGGCTGGCCCTGGTGATCGCCGCCCTGGCCGGCTACCTGGCCCAGTGTTACCTGGCCCGGGACCGGCGCTGGCCGGGCCTGGGCATCGCGGCGGTCGTGAGCCTGCTGATCGCCTGCGTCGGCGTCACCGAGCTGGGCCGGGAGGCGCTCAGGTCCCTGATCAGTTCCTGGCCGGGAGCCGGCGTCCTGCGCGACGGGCAGCAGTTCGTGGCGCCGCTGGCCCTGGCCGAGGCGGCCGGATTCGGCGTGGCGGTGAGCTGGGTGATGAACCCCCGCGCGGTCCGGGCCGCCCAGCGGGACCCGGAGCGGCCAGCCGGGCCGGACCGGCCCGGAGTGGCGCTCGGGGTTCTCGCCCTGCTGGGACCGGTCGTGCTGCTGCCCGGCCTGGCCGGGGGAGCGGCCGGGCGGCTCCAGGCGGCTCAGTACCCGGCGACGTGGCTGGCCGCCGCGCGCATGATCGACGCCAGCCCGGCTCGCGGCGCCGTGCTGCTGCTGCCGTGGGAGACCTACCGCACGCCGTCCTGGAACTACGGCGAGGCAGTGTTCGATCCCTGGACCCGGCTGCTGTCGCGGCCGGTGATCTTTAACGACGGGACCCGGGTCGGCGGCGTGGCGCTGGCGCCCGACGACCCGCGGGCACGGCGGCTCGACGGGGAGATCCGCGGCGACGGCGCGCTGACCGCGCCCCTGGAGGCGGCCGGGGTGAGGTTCGTGGTGGACGACCCGGGCCGGCCGGGTCAGGGGACGGCGGCCTCGCGGCTGCCCGGAGCGGTCGTCCTGGTGGACCAGCCCGGGCTGACGGTGTACCGGCTGCCGGGTTAGGCCAGCCCGGCACGCTAGACGAGGTCGTCCATCATGGTGTCGTTGGCCGTGATCACGGTGAGCTCGCCGCGGCTGGCGCAGCTCATCAGCCGGCTGTGCTCGTCCTCGGACACCGGTACGGCCTGCCCGGGCAGCATGAGCGGAATGCCGTTCTCGATCCGGTAGAGCCGGCCCAGCCGCGGGTTGTACAGCACCGCTTCGCCGGCGAAGTAGTACAGGCCGCGTTTGTCGATGGGGCACACGAGGATGTCAAGCAGCGTGCGCTCCAGGGGCATCACCGTCTCCTCACGTCGGCCAGGTAGCCGGGCCCGGCCCGGTCCGGGGCCGGGCCAGGGGATTGCTCCGGTGCCTGCCGGGACAGCACGACGAGCACCAGGGCGGCCAGGGCGATCCCGGCCAGGCGCAGGGCCAGCTTGCCAGGACTGGCGGGCAGGTGCTCGTGGAACAGCCAGGTGCCCGCGATCACGAAGTACACGGTGCCCGTCATGCCGGACACCGGGACCACGATAGATGCCCGGCACGCCTGCAGTGCTACCTGGAACAGCAGCATGGCGACGCCCAGGCTGCCGGCCAGTATGTACAGGTACGGCGACGAGACAAGGGCGGTCACGATGCCCGTCGCGGTGTGGTGACCGGTCAGGATGCCGGACAGTGCCTTGATGGCCAGGCTCCCGACGCCGTAGAGCAGCCCGGTGCCGATACCGAAGCAGACTCCGGTCACCGGAGCGGCGTGCTTGCGGGCGCGAGCCCGCAGCGAACTGCCGGCGACCAGCAGCCCGACGACGACCGAGGTGCCGATCACCGCCGTCATCCACCCCGGGCTGGCGTCATGGCCGGCCTTCCCGGCGGGCCCTGACGCGGACAGGGCCACCAGGATCACGGACAGGACGATCGCCGCGACGCACCAGGCCTCGCCGGTGCCGAGCCGCTCGCGCAGCACCAGCCGGGAGAGCACCAGCACCAGCACGACGCCGGAGGTGAGGACCGGCTGCACGACGCTGACCGGCTCGAAGGTCAGCACGACGGTCTGGCAGGCCAGCCCGGTGAGCATGAGCGCGAATCCGCCCAGCCAGGCCCGGCTGGTGAGCAGGCTGACGATCACCCGCGGCACCCGCCGCACGTCCAGCGCCGGCATCTGCCCCAGGGCGCGCTTCTCCAGGATCAGGCCCACGTTGTAGGCCGTGGTGGCCAGCAGCGCCAGCGGGATCCCGGCGTAGGTCGCGGCGCTCACGGGGCCGCCTCCGTCAGGTGAGCCAGCACCGCGGCGTACTCCTCGGCGAAGGCATCCGCCGCCGCGTCGTCGAGCAGCGCGTGCCGGTACCGGAAGCAGAGCTGCAGCCGGCCCGCTACGGTGACCGCGCCGACGGACAGGCCGCGCGGCATGTGCGCCGACGTGGAGAACCACAGCCGCTCGGGGGTGAGCGACCCGAACCGGGGCGGGCTGGTGACGTTTCCGAGGTTCGAGAGCAGTGAGGTGTCGACGGCCAGCGGGCCCAGGCGCCGGACGGCCAGCCGCACCAGGCGCCGCTTGACCCCCGCGGGCAGCGGCGCCCTGGTGATCGCCGCCAGGGCCGGGTTCACCTGCGGCCCGGCCTGGTTCTTGGCCTCGCGGGTCTGGGCGGCCACGGCCGCGATCAGGTCCTGCCGCGACGACACGACCGGCTCCATGGTGACCGTGCACAACCGCGACAGGTTCCCCAGGGCCTCGTCATGACCGGGCGGCCGGGCATCGATCGGCATGCTGATCCGGATGCGCCGTCCGGCGTGCCGTTCCCGCCGTCCGGCGTTCCATCTCCGCACCGTCTCGGCCAGGGCGGCGACGAGCAGGTCGTTGATGGTGGCCCGCGGCCCGCCCGCAGGCGGCGGTACGACGGGAACGCCGGGCCAGCCGAGCAGGCGGAACCCGTAGCCCGGCGCCTGGCCGTGCGCGCGATACGGGGCGATCCGCGCGGCAGGCCGCAGTGCCCGCGAGCGGGAGCGCGCGTTGCCGGGGGTTTCCGCGGCGTCCTCCCGGCCCGCCGCCGGGGCAGCGTCGCGGCCGCTGTAGCTGTCCGCGATCAGGCCGAGCAACAGCAGGCACGAGCGCCCGTCGAAGGCCGCGTGGTGGGCGTTGAAGATCAGGCTCTCCCATTCCGGGCCGCGGGCGCGCAGCAGCCGGAACGGGGGTGACTGATCCAGCGGCGGGACCGCCGCCAGGAAGCGGGTCCTGGCCGCGTCGAGCTCCGCCTCGGACCGCCAGTTCATGACCGAGATCGGGTCGCGGTCGGCGTGCGGTGAGACCTCCCAGGCATGGCCAGGACGCCAGGGACGCCCGGCGGCCAGGCGGACCCGCGCGGCCGGCTGGCTGGCCAGCGTGGCGGCCACCGCCTCGCGCAGCCGCGACTCGTCCAGGTGACCGGGCAGCCACACCTCCAGGTGCACGTTGTTGGGCTCGTCCGCGGAGTCGAAGTAGCAGCTCAGCTCGTCCACGGCCCCGAACCGCCGATGCGGGGCCGGTTCCGGCCCGGGTTCCTGGCTCACCTGCGCCGGCGCCCCGTCCCGGCGCCGGGGCAACGCGGCCGGCGCCAGGGCGGCGGCCAGCGCGACGAGTGCGCATACCTGAGCGGGCCCGCCGAAGGGGCCAAGCAGGCCGGCGCCGGCTGGCCGCGCCGCGGACAGCAGCCCGGAGACGGTCATGGCGGCGAAGGCCAGCAGGGGCAGCACCCCGGCCGGCGGCCCAAGCCAGCGGGGCCGGCCTGCCCACCGCGGCAGCAGCCACGACAGGCCGGCGAGCACGGGAACGGCGAGCGCCACCGGGCCGCCGGCCACGAAGATCAGCGCGGTGACCCCGAGCAGGCCCAGCCAGGCGCCCCCCGTGGTCGGCATCGCGCCGACGGCGCCATCGGCCCCCGACATCGCGGGCCAGGTACCGGACGGCACCGCCAGGCCGGCCTCCCGCCGCCGCCGGCGGCCGGTGAAGGACCAGGCGGTGATCGCGAGCAGGACCGCGATGGCGAGGAGCGACAGGACCAGGAAGAGGTGATAGGACGCGGCCGGCCGGAAGGTGAGCGTGACCGCGCCGCCCGCTCCGGCCGGCAGGACGAAGCCCTGCTGCCAGCCGTCGAGACGGACCGGCGTCAGCGTCCGCCCGTTCAGGGTGGCGGCCCAGCCGGTGTTGTAGTTCTCGTGGACTTCCAGGTAGGAGGCCGTGCCCGGTCCGACGCTGAGCCGGCGCTGGTCCGACTGCCAGCTGCGGATGCTCACCGCGCGGGGAGCGCCCGCCGAGGCGGCCGCGCGGCGCCGGCCCCGCCCCGGCCGCCGCCACGTTGGTGAGGCTGAGGTCGGTGACCGCGAACGCGCCCGGCGCCGCGGTCGTGAGCGTGTGCCGCCCCCCGCCGAGCGGCAGCGTGCCGCCTGCCGTGCACAGCCGGACCCGGAGCGGGAGGTACTGGGTCAGCTCGCCGAGCGTGCCGCTGACCGACGTCTGGTAGGCCTGCCCGTCGCTGGTGATCACCGGGCCCTGGCCGCAGGCCAGGGTGACCGCCGTCCGCGCGTCGGGCGCGACGACCCGCAGGTGCGCCAGGGCGGGCACCGAGAGCTGGGAAAGCTCCACCGGGAGAGTGATCAGCTGGCCGCCCTGGTTGACCGTGCTGGCCGGCTCGCACGTCCGGGAACGACACGTTGATCCGGTCGGTGGTCAGCGGCCGCTTGAACGTCACCAGGCTGCCGAACCCGATGGTCGCCTCCCGGGTGCCGTCCGGGCTGCTGATCTTGACGGTCTGCGGTATCGACCCGCCGGCCGCCGGCCGCACGATCAGCGAGGAGATCCGGCGCTTGCCGTGCCAGCTCACGTGGATGACCGGACTCAGGGAGTCGGCGATCCACGGCGTGGTCCCCGATCCTTTGACCAGGCTGGCCGGGAACCCGGCGAGCCGCGCGCCCGGTGTCGTGGTGGCACCGACCTGCAGGACGCCCGGGCCCGGCGGGCTGACCCGGTCCAGCAGCGGGCCGAGGAGCGCGTCGAGACCGGGACCCGGCACGGCCAGCGCGCTGGCTTGCACGCGCATCGTCACCGGGCTGGCGACGGTGTAGGTCCTGGCCATGGGCGGGACGGCCGCCGGGGCGGTGTAGGTCAGCGGCGACGGCACCTGCTGATGGAAGGAGAAGGCGGCCGGGACGCCCTGGCCGCCGGCCACCGTTCCCGGCGCGGGCGGGCCCTGCGCGGGCTGCAGCAGGCGGGTAACCCGGACACCGGGGATCAGCACGTCCGCTATACCCGCGCCCGGCTTGCCGAGGTGTACCCGCCCGGCGCCGGCGATCGTGATGCGCAGCCAGCGGGTGGCGCCGGGAGGCACGTTCAGCTGCTGGGTCGCACCGGTCGGGGCGACCGCGGTGGTGGCGCTGCCGGCCGCGGTGGACACGCGGAGCCTGGTGGCGATCTCGCGGTCCGGGCCGTCGTCGAGCAGGCGGATGCCGACCCGGGCCGGCATGGTCACCGGGTCGGCGAAGGCGATCTGGATCCACTGTCCCACCGGTGTCAGCGCGCTGGCTTCCGCCCACGCCGTGGCCGGGTCGCGGTCGAAGGCGCCGGCCGGGTCGTCCTGCTGAGTGTTGGCGAGCCAGGAGCCGTAGGACGACACGGTCACGCTCGCCGCGCCGGCCAGCACCGCCACCGTCTGGTGTCCGGCCGCGGGCACCGGCAGCAGTTGCCGGGGCTGGGCGCCCGTCCCGGCGAGCTGCTCGTCGACCGGGTTGGTCTCGGTCGCCGTGTAGGTGTAGGAGACGTTCGAGTTGATCAGGCCGAACTGCGTGTCGGCGCGAGGCTGCCCGTCGGTGACCTCCCACCGGGCCGTCCCGGCCGGCTGCGGGTCCCCGGCGATGACGGCAGGCTGGGCGGCGCCGAGCAGGTGCTGCCCGGTGAGCTGGAGCAGCGAGTCGGGCCCCCCGTCGACCAGCACGGTCTGGCTGGCCGGCAGGGTCTGTACCGGGCTCAGGGCCCGCTGGCCGCCCTGGGCCAGGGCTGAGCCGGCCGCGGCGTAGACCTCGATCGCCGGGTAGCTGGGTACCGCCGCCTGCTGCTGGCTGGTCGCCACCGGCTCGACCTGCGCGCCGGTGATCAGCGGCCCGAACGAGGTGACCCGGGTGAATCCGGACAGCGCCAGGGTCTGGTGCACGAGCGCGGCGGGGGTGTAGCCGATCTGCCCCGGGTTCAGGTCGTTGCGTACCACCACGTAGCCGATGCCGGCTCGCTGCAGGTACCCGGCCAGGCCGGGTACCCGCTCACCGGATTCGAACGCGGTTTCCGCGGTGGTCAGCAGGATCTGCCCGCCCGGGCCGCCGTACGGCACCAGGGCGCGTTCGGCCCACGGCGAGGTGCCCAGCGCCAGCAGCGGGTCGTCGATCGGATCGCCCCAGAGATACTCGCCATGCGCGTCCCCGGGGATCACCAGGGCCGGGTTCCGGGGCGACTGGGCGGCGAGGAAGCTGGCGACCTGGGACCAGTAGCGCGGCACCGCGGCAAACGGCCCGGGGTTGAGGATCTGCCCGGACAGGTAGGGCAGCGCCAGGCCGACCAGCACGATGGCGGCGCTGCCCCGGGCCGCCACGGTGAGCGCCTGCCGGCTCGGCCGGGCCTGGCCCCGGGCGTCCGCCAGCCAGTACGCGGCGGCGTGGGCCAGCCCCAGGGTCAGGGCCGCCGCGATGACCGGTTCCAGCTTGTACACGTTGCGGAACGGGGCCAGCGGGCCGTTCAGGAGGTTGTCGAGCGTCCTGGTGGAACGGGCCGCCGAGCGAGCCGCTGTAACCGGCGAGGGTGCCGGCCGCCGCGACGCCGGCCGACAGCCGGAGCCAGCTGCCGCCCGGGATGGTCCGCGACGCCAGCCCGTACAGGCCGGCGGCGGCGGCGACACCGCTGGCCGCGATCGCGATCGGGGTGGTCACCACGATCCACCCCGCGGGCAGCCACGGCGTGCCGATGTTGAGGTAGGCCACCCAGTTCCCGGATCCGCGCAGCGTCGCCGCGGCCGACGTGGTGGCCGTCGTGGTGGCCGCCTGCTCCACGTAGGGCAGGAAGTTGAACG
Organism: uncultured Actinomycetota bacterium; assembly: GCA_963839095.1. Lineage (GTDB taxonomy): Bacteria > Actinomycetota > Actinomycetes > Streptosporangiales > Streptosporangiaceae > Palsa-504. The sequence continues at coordinate 86,995 of CAWIUF010000043.1, forward strand.
CGTACTTGCCCTGCAGCAGCAGCGGTAGCGACCACCACAGGGTGGCCATGAGCACCGTCCCGGCCCAGCAGGCGGCCAGCGCGGCCAGCCGCCGCCCCCGGGCCTGGGTGAGGATGAACAGGCCGGGCAGGATCAGCACGTCCAGCGTCGAGGTCGCGTTCACCCCGCCCATGCACAGCACCACCACGCCGGAGCGGGCGGCCGCCCCGATCGCCCCGTCTCCCCGGCGCACGGCCAGCGCCAGCGGCAGCACCGCCCACGGGACGAGCATCCCGGGCAGCACCGCGGCCGAGGTGGATCCGATCACGATGATGAACGTCGGCCACAGCGCGAACATCAGGCCGGCCAGCACCCGGGAGGCGGCCGATCCGATGCCCAGCGCGGCCGCCAGCTTGACCAGCCCGGCGAACCCGACCGCGATGAGCAGCGACATCCACAGCCGCTCGGTGAGCCAGACCGGCACGTGCGCGAGCTGGCCGGCCAGGTAGAACGGCGCCATCGGCACGGCGTAGCCGATGGCCTGGTTGTTCAGCGCGCCCAGGGTGTTCAGCGGATTCCACAGCTGCCACAGGCCCGCGTAGTAGGCGTAAGGGTTCAGGTCGACGGGGAGCTTGGTGTCGAAGACCATCAGGCCCGGGTGGCTCGCCAGCAGGACCGCGCAGGCACCCAGCCAGACCAGGCCAGACCAGCGAAGTACCGTCAGTCGCGGCGCCCCGCTGGCTAGCGTCCCGGGTTGACCCGCGTCGGCCGGGGCCGCCGGGTCAGCGAGCCGCTCGTCCCGGGCTTTGGTCGTCATTCGATACGTCTCATGATCAGCATGAGGTTCCAGGTGACGAATTCCCGCAGGCCAGGCAGCCGGACCAGCAGCCGGCACCAGCGCGGGTAGTAATGCGGCCGCGCCTCGACGATCTCGACGTCCGGCCGGGCCCGCAGCGCCCGCAGCACCGGCCCGACGTGCACCGGGAACAGGTTGACCCCGTACTCGTGCTTGGGCTCGCGCTGATGGCGCCGGATGTACCGGCGCTTGGCGTATCCCGGCCCCAGGTAATGCCACGGTGACATCTCGTGGCCGCCCCACGGCGAGTACCAGTTGGTGAACGACAGGTAGACGAGCCCGCCCAGCCGGGTGACCCGGATCATTTCCTCGATCAGCCCGATCGGGTCGGGAACATGCTCGAGCACGTTCGAGGAGAACGCCACGTCGGCCCCGCCGTCGCGGACCGGCAGCCAGTAGCCGTCCGCGACCACCGCGCCGGCCGGCGCGGCCGTCCGTCCGTGCAGTTCGGCCGGATCGGGTTCGAACAGGTAGCAGTACGCGCCGCGGGCCTGGAAGGCGGCGGTGAACCAGCCGCCTCCGCCGCCGACGTCGACCACGGTCTGGCCGCCGAGTTCGCAGTGCCCGGCCACCTGCTGCACAGCGTGCTCGGCGAGGCTCGCGTAGAACGTCTCCGGGTCGTCCTGCTCGGCCAGGAACAGGCGGAACAGCCGTGACCGACCACATCAGCCCGGAACGGCTCGGCCGGCTCGCCGGGTCAGCGCGGCGGCGAATCGGTGCCAGCAGGCTCATGCAGGTCCTCGGGGTCGCGCTCGGGCGGTGCAGAGCAGGACGAGCCTGGCGGTTCCGCCAGGGGGCGGCGGGTTACCGTCAGCCTCGCGAATGGTCCATCAGGCTATGTTACTCGCTAGTAGACAAAATGGCTGCGGTTAATCCTGCTTTGCGGAAGTTTAGCCATTCATAATCGCATGAGGGCGGGTATGACCAGCACCATCTCAGGATGGCAGCGGGAAGACGGGTTCTGGCGCGGCGGTGGGCGAGGCCTGGACATTTCCGACGGTGATGGTGCCGATGCAGACCTGCGGATCTGCTGTGACCGGTGTTATCGCGACGGTGTTTCCCGGGCCCAGTACCGGCAGGTACACGTAGGCCAGTTTGCTGGCGGGAAACGTCAGCCGGGACTGGCGCCCGCCGAACGTGATGGTCACCGTGGTCGCTTGCGCGGCGTAGTAGCCGATCTGCATGACCGCGGGCACCCCGTACACGTTGCCGGTCAGCGGCCGCCGCATTCCGGCGGTGGTGAGCACGCAATCCGCCTGACGGCGGAACGGGAAGGTGCGCGGCCCCTGGATGACGGCCGGGCGCAGCCGCCCCTGCGGGTCGAAGGTCATCAAGCTGGTGATCTTGCCGTGCGGCGCGGTGGTCCACCGGAACTGCCTGCCGGGCAGCTGGTTCGCCAGCGGCGCCAGGGCGTCCTGGGTCCCGGTGAGCCTGCTGAGCAGTATCCAGGCCATCTGCAGCGGGATCGGGCTGGAGTAGATGACCGTGCCCGGCGGCACGCCGGCCAGCGCCGCGCCCGCGGTCGCCAGGTAGGACCGGGAGTTCCGCGGGTGCAGTTCCCCCCGGTAGGCGGTGGCCGACCAGAGCCGCGCTGACCGCGAACAGGACGGCCGCCGTGCCCGCGACCACCCGGCGCGGCCACCCGCGCAGCGGCGTGGTCCGGTAGGCGTGCTGCTCGTCCCGCAGCGGCAGGAAGGCGAGGGCCAGGCAGATGGCGAGGACGGGAATGGCGTCGGACACGTAGTACGTCAGGGTGGCCAGCAGCGTGCCGTTCACGGCGGGGCGGCCGAGCATGACCGGCACGATGTCCACCAGCACGAGCCAGCCGACCAGGATGACCCACGCCGGCCAGGCCCGCCGGCGGTAGACGAGGCTGGCCGTGATGACGAACGCGGCGAGCGCCCACGACAGCCCGAGCAGCCCGGACGGCGGTGCGGCGACCGCCAGCAGCGCCCACGACGCGGGACGTGCCCAAGCGGCACCATCCAGTGCCAGGGGCCGCCGAAGACGGCTGGCACGAAGGTATCGAGCAGCAGGTGCGAGGCGAACGTCACCGTACCGCTGGCCGTCGGCACCTTCACCTCGTTCTGCGACTGGCCGAGGGTGAGGGCGTAGACGACGATCTCGCCGGCCATGACCGCGCCGTACAGCGCCCAGGCGGCCCAGTGCCGGCGCAGCGTGCCGAGCATCGCCCGCGGCCAGCTGCCCTCAACCAGGGACGCGGACGTGAGCGCGAACAGCAGCACCGGGATCGCGACGGCCTTCTCGGAGAAGGCAAGTCCGAATACCACCCAGAGCGCCGTGAATAGCACGTTCCGTATCCGGCCCGTGCGGATGTACCGGACATGCTGATCGACCGCCATCGCCAGCGCGAGCTGGACGGGAACGGCCTGGCAGCCGACCGCCCACCAGCTCAGGTCGGTCAGCGCTATCGGCGTGAACAGGAACACCCCGAGCGGGAGCAGCAGGGCCATGCGGTTGCCGAACAGCGTGCGGAGTGCCCGGAGCAGCGCCAGCCCGGCCAGCGCCCGCATCGCCACCAGCGAGCCCGCCCACAGGCCCCAGTCGTAGCCGCTGGCGTGTACCGCCGGCCACGCCAGCGCGAAGACCCCCGGCATCAGGTGGCCGTAGTAGTTCTGGAACAGCAGGTGCAGGGAGAACGGCTGCGACGCGAGCCCGGCGATGGCGAAGTCGTCCTGCTGGAAGAAGCCGCGGTTCAGCACGTAGGTGCTCAGGACGATCTGCGCGACGACGAGGGCCAGCGCGCTCAGGGTGACCTGCTTGCCGGTCACCCAGGTAGCGAAGTCCCGCCAGCCGGACCCCGTCGATTCGGCGGTCCGGTCCTGAACCTGGGTCACGCACGCCTCCCGCTGCCGGGACCTGACTCTAGGAGCTCACATCTTGACTACCGGCTAGTAACCCCAAAATAATGCTGCAATCCTCACATAAGGGATCACGATCTGGCTACCGCCCGGCGAAATCGCGTCGTCAGCCGGTGGCCTGGAGCTGCGAATGAGCGATGACCAGGGCGCTTTGCCCGCGGAAGCGAGCCGGCCGGAGGCCGGCGTCCACGGCCTGTCCGTGCCGTGGCCCGCGGGGGAGCGGGGCGTCTCCGCTGCCTTGGATCACGGGGCCGCCGTGGATCCCGGGGCGACCTGGGACCCCGGATTGCCGGACGCCCGTTCCCGGGTCCGGCCCCGGGAGATCTTGTTCATCGCGTGGCGGGACCTCGCCAACAAGCGCGCCGGGGGCTCTGAGGTCCTGGTCGACCGGCTGGCCTCCGGAATGCTCGCCCGCGGCCACCGGGTGACGCTGCTGGCCGGCGGCCCGATGGCCGAGCGGCCGTACCGCGTGGTGCGCAACGGCGGCACGTACTCCCAGTTCGCCCGCGCCCCCTTCGCCTACCGGCGGCACTTCCGGAACGCCGACCTGATCGTGGAGGTCTGCAACGGGATGCCGTTCCTGGCGCCGCTGTGGTCCCGGCGTCCGGTGCTCTGCCTGGTCAACCACGTGCACACCGACCTGTGGTCGATCCGGTTCCGGCCGCCCTTCTCGACGGTCGGCCGGAACGTCGAGCAGAAGGTCATGCCCTGGGTCCACCGCCGGAACCTGTTCCTGACCGTGTCCGATTCCACCGCGCAGTCACTCCAGGGGATGGGGGTGTCCCGGGACCGGATCCGGCAGATCTGCAACGGGGTGGAGCAGCCGGATCCGCTGACTCCGCGGTCGCCGGAACCGCTGTTCCTCGCCCTCGGCCGGCTCACCGACTACAAGCGCCTCGACCTGCTGCTCCGGCTCTGGGACCGGGTCCGGCACGTGGTGGGCGGGAAGCTGGTCATCGCCGGGGACGGGCCGGAACGGGCGCGGCTGGAGGCGCTGGCCGGGCCGGGCGTGGTCTTCGCCGGCCGGGTATCGGAACCGGAGAAGCACCGGCTGCTGTGCGCGGCGTGGCTGCTGGTCCACCCGGCGCTGATCGAGGGCTGGGGGATCGTGGTCGCCGAGGCGGCGATCCGCGGTACTCCCGCGGTCGCTTTCGACGTGCCCGGCTTGCGCGACTCGGTCGTGCACGGCCAGACCGGGATGCTGCTGCAGACCGAGGGGCAGTTCGCCTCGGCCTGGGCGTCGCTGGCGATCAATCAGCAGCGGCGCGAGCAACTCGGCCGGGCGGCGCGCACGCGGGCCCTGCAGCTGCACTGGTCCGCCACCGTCGAGGACTTCGCCGGGGTCGCCGACGAGGCGATCAAGCGCGGGAGGATGCCGTCATGCCCGTGACCACGACCCTGGCGCCGCCCGACACGCTCCGGGAGTTCTACGAGCGCCCCGATGTCCCGCTCAGTTCCGGCCCGGACCGGGCCCGGCGCCAGGCCCGGATGCTGGCCGGCGTGCTGCGGGGCATGGCCGGCCCGGCGGTGATCATCGATGTCGGATGCGGCGACGGGTCCGCGCTCGCGGTCGCGGCCGGGCAGAATCCGGCGCACCGGCTCGCCGGGGTCGACTGGTCCGCGAGCGCCCTGGAACAGGCGCGCGCTCGCGGCCTCACCGTGCTGCGCGGCGGCGTGGCCGCGCCGGGCCTGCCGATCGCGGACGGCGCCGCCGACGTGGTGATCATGAGCGAGCTCATCGAGCACCTGGTCGACCCGGACGGGGCGGTCGCGGAGGTCCGGCGGGTGCTGCGGCCGGGCGGCTCCCTGCTCCTGTCCACGCCCAACCTGGCCGCCTGGTACAACCGCGGGCTGCTCGCCCTGGGGATCCAGCCCATCTTCTCCGAAGTGAGCCTGCGCGGGATCTACGGCCGGCCGGGCAGCGTGGTGGCCGGTCACCTGCGCCTGTTCACCCGCCGGGCGCTGACCGAGTTCATGACCGCCAGCGGGTTCCGCTGCGTCACCGTGGCCGGAGCCAGGTTCCACGGGGTGCCTCGGCCGCTCGGCCCGCTTGACCGGGCCTTCTGCCAGTGGCCCGCGGCCGCGTCCATCTTGCTGGTGCACGCCCGTAAGGCGTGAATCCCCGATGGGCCAGGCCTCCCGCACCCGGACCGGGCCCAAGCACGCGGCGGCCCGGCGGACGGTGCCCGCGCTCGAGATCGGCGGGCTGGCTCTCGGCCTGCTCATCGGGCTGGTCGTCGCGCTCGGCGGGCTGAACCGGGCCCCGGGCCACCACCCGGCGCCCGCCCGGCCATCCGGCCGGCCGCCCGTGGCGGTGCGGGGCTCGCCGGGCGAACCGGACCCGGCCGCGCTGGACGCGGAGTGGGCCGCCTACTCGGATCGTTCCGGCTGCGCCGACTGGGCCGGCGGCGACGGGGTGTCCGCCATCCGGCTGAACTCCTCCCAGCTCGCCTGGTTCTTCTCGGACACCTATCTCGGCCCGGCCGGCCCGGCCATCGGCTTCCGGCGCATCAGCGGCTTCGTCAACAACTCGGTGGTCATCCAGAGCACGGCCGGTGACGCCAGCACCTTCGTCACCGCGACCGGCGGGGGAGCCTGCGGCGCTCCCGGTCAGCCGGGCCACGCCACCTCGGTGGTGGCCGCGTCGGCGGCGCCCGGCGGATCCGGCGACCGGTACTGGGACGAGGACGGCCTCGAGACCGGCGGGACGGTCGTCAAGTTCTATAACCGCTACCTGGCGGGTAGCTTTCCCTTCGTCCCGGCGGGAACGGTGATCGCCGCGTTCGGGGCCGGCCAGCTCAGCTCGGCGGGCCACGGTCCGCAGTACGGCGCGGTGGTCAGGCCCGCCATCGTCGCGCTGCCGTCCTACTCCCCGTCGGCCGGCGGCACGCCGGTCCTGTGGGGCGCCGCGCTGCTGCGGGCGGGACCGGAGGTCTACGTCTACGGCACCCAGACCCCGGCCGCGGGCGCCACGGCCGCCTGGGACACCGCCGTCCCGGGTCGCCAGCTCTACCTGGCCCGCGTCCCGGTGTCACAGCTGACCACGTTCTCCGCGTGGCGGTTCTACGCGGGCGCCGGCCGGTGGGCGGCCGGCCAGCAGAACGCCCAGCCGGTTCAGCCGGGCAGCGGCCTCAGCCTGTCGTCCGGCTTCAGCGTGATCCAGGCCGGGCACCGTTACTGGCTGATCCAGGGCGGGACGACGCCGGGCAGCCAGGACATCGACGCCTACCCGGCCAGCGAGCCGTGGGGCCCGTTCGATCCCGCCGCCGCGATCCTGCTGTACCGGAACCCGGCCATCGGGCTGGACGCCGCGCATGACTACCGGATCATGTACGAGGCGCGGGCCGAGCCCGCGCTGTCCACCCGCGACACCATGGTGATCAGCTACAACGTCAATTCCGAGGCGGTGACCGCCGGCTGCGTGCCGATGTCCTCCTTCACCAACACGGTGACCCAGCCCCGGTTCGTCACCGTGCCGCTGGCCGTGTTCGGCGGCGGCGCGCACCCGGCCGCGGCGAGCGGACCGCGCGATTACCCGCGGATCGTGCCGCGGGACCCGTCCCAGTGGTTCAGTTCCTGGAACTACCCGGGCGGCTGCCCGCCGGTGCCGCGCCTGCCCTTCGCGCACGCCCGGCCCGGATCCGGCCAGGTGACGCTGAGCTGGCCCGATGCCGGCCTGGGGGTCCGCTACCGGGTATCGGTGCACGGGCCCGGGGATCCGCCGCCGACCACCGTGGACGGTCACGCCGCCACCGTCACGAAGCTACGGCCCGGCCAGTACCGGGCCACGGTGGTGCCGGTCAACATCAGGCAGCAGACCGGCCCGGCCGCCCAGGTGACGTTCACCGTCCCCTGAACCGGGCGCGCTCACCACGGGTAGGCCAGGGTCTCGACGTGAGCCGCCCCGGGGTTGAAGAACGAGATGAGCAGGTCGCCGTGGTCGCTCAGTTCCGGATGGCCGATCAGCGCCCGGCACAGGTCGCCGGCCTGCTTGACGGCCGTGCACGGCACCCGGCCGGCCTGGGTTTTCCGCCAGGGCCCGGTGGGCGCGGCCGCCTGCCAGAGGCCGAAGTCGCCGCCCGGGCCGGTCTCCTCGATCATGACGAGCCCGTGCCCGTCGGCCGCGTAGTCGCCGGCCGACACGGCCAGCGGCCCCCGGCCGGTCAGCGTGGCCGCGTTCGCCCCGTCCGCCGACCAGCCCCGGCCGGTCCAGTACTGGTAGGTGAACCCGTTGTCCCACCAGGCGGCGACGGCGCGGGTCCTGACCAGGAAGACCCCGCTGCGCCCGCAGCCCTGCCCGCACGAGCCGAACAGGTACAGGTAACCGCCGCGGAAGACCGGCGAGCCGAGGGCCTGGAACGACGGCAGCGACTGGCCGGCCGGCACCGTGAACACCGCGGACGGCGGCCCGAGCACGTTGGCCGCCGGATCGTACTCGATCAGGCCGAACGACTCCAGCGTGAACGCATCGCTCCCCGTCACGCACCAGTCGGCGTAGCTGATCAGCACCCGCCCGGATGAGCCGGGTTCACGGGCCGCCCCGGTGACCCACCGGGCCGGGTAGGCGTGCGGCCCGGCGCAGGGCAGCAGGCTGGCCGGGAGGGTCAGGTTCGCCGGCACGGGCAGGAACGGCCGCGGCCCGGCCCCCGGCGCGCCCGCCGCGGGCACCCGGGGCGCGCCGGGCCCGTCCACGGCGGGCGTGGCCACCTCGGCCAGCCCGGCGGGCCCGCGGCCCGCCCGGCCCGGCCCTTCGGCCGCCGTTCCGGCCCCCAGGATCGGGAAGCCCAGCTCCTTGCCCTGCCGGGTGGTGATCACCGTGTCGCAGAACAGCCACAGGCTGCGGCGCGCCTTCCCGGCCAGCGGCACGCTGAACCCGCAGTCACGGACGATGAGATGGCCCGTGGCGGTCTCGTACCTCGACAGGACCCGCTGCGGCGGCGGGGGACTCGAGCCGCAGGCGGCGCACAGCACCGCCAGCGCCACCGCGATCACGGTCAGCGCTCCCGCGGTGCGGGGCGGATGGTTCATGCCTGCGCTTTCAGAACAAGAACCTGTTTCATTTTCCGCAGCCCTGGCGCACCCGGGCGGCGGTTGTTACTCTTCAGTAAATTAAGCCGGAAGGAGACGTGCCGTGATCCGGTTGATCATCGCGATGGCCCTCGGTCTCGCGGTCGCCCTCGGCGGGACGGCCTTGGTGACAAAGGTCCTGGCCGGACAGGCCAATGGCGCCCCCGTACCCGCCAGTTCCTCACTGTACAACTACGGCACCCGCTGACCCGGGTTCGCCGCGGGCCCTAGCGCGCCGCGAGCGTCTGCGCTATACCGGAAATCAAAGTAGAACTTGTTACAGTTCCAGTGGCTCCGGGAGGAACGATGCGTCGGAACATCGGGGTGGTACTCGCGGGGCTCGGGACGTTTCTCATCGTGATGGCGGTGGTGCTGCCCACCTGGATCGTGGGCCAGGTGGTCAAGTTCCCGCTGAACGAGTACGAGACGGCCACGCTGATGGCCAGCAATGCCTCGTACTTCAGCGCGACCTCGCTGACCGAGAAGACCGGCGTCACCATGCAGGCCACCTACACGATCAAGGGCGACGGCCAGGCCGGCACCTCGTCCACCGCCGTGTGGAACGAGTACAGCTACGTCTACGACCTGACGAACCACCAGCCGGTCCAGGAGACGAGCCGCCGGTTCGCGTTCGACCGCAAGACCGCCGAGCTCACCATGTGCTGCGGCGCCAGCGTCAACGGCAACACCAAGATCCAGCAGCGCGGCCTGGTCGGCAACGTGTTCCCGATCGGCACCAAGAAGCAGACCTACCAGGTCTTCGACCCCACGCTGAACAAGCCGGTGCCGTTCCCGTTCGCCGGGACCGCCACCGTGCACGGCACGCAGGCCTACCTCTTCACCGAGGACGTCGGCCCGGTACAGATCGCCACCCAGGCGGTGCCCGGCTCGCTGGTCGGCCTGAGCGCGAGCTCGGTCACGCTGCCCGAGTTCTACGAGCTGCACCTGACCTACTACGTGGATCCCGAAACCGGCGCGCTGATCAACGTCCAGGAGCACCAGACGGTGACCCTGCACAACCCCGCGACCGGCGCCCAGGCCCTGCTGCTCTTCGACGCCAACCTCAAGGCCACCCCGGCCACCGTCGACGCCATCGCCAAGCTGGACACCAGCGGCCGCACCGAGCTCACCCTGCTGAAAGTGATCCTGCCGCTGGTCCTCGGCCTGGTCGGCCTCGCCGCCCTGGTCGCCGGGATCCTCCTCGGCCGCGGCCGGCGTCCCACCGTCGACGACGAACCCAGCGTGATGTCCCCCGAGTACACCAGCTAGCGCAGTACGGCCGGCTAGCGCAGCAGCAGGCGGGCGGCTAGTTCGAGGTGGCTGCTCACGTCGTCCGCCGACGCCCGCCTGGTCACCCAGGCGACCAGGTTGGACAGCCACACGTCGCCGATCACCCGGGCGATCGCGATGTCGTCGGCCGACGGCTGGCCGTCGTGCATGGCCCGGGTGAACATCCGCTCCATCTGCCGGGCGACCGCGTTCACCTCGGCCGCCGCGCTCGGGTCGGCGAACATGAACGCCCGGGTCATGGCCTCGGTGAGCATCGGCTCGCGCTGCATCGTCCGGGTCACCCGGGACAGCACGTAGAGCATGCGCATCGTCGGCGTGTCCCCCGGGATCGGCCGCCGGTCGAGCTTCTCCTGGGTCCGCTCGAACTCCTGCACCAGCGCGGACACCAGCAGGTGGATCTTGGACGGGAAGTAGCGGTAGAGCGTGCCGAGCGCCACGTCGGCCCGTTCGGCCACCGTCCGCATCTGCACCGCGTCGTAGCCGCCCTTGGAGGCCAGCGCCAGCGTCGCGTCCAGGATCCGCTTGCGCCGCTCGCGCTGCGCCGCCGAGCCGAATTCAGCGTCGGCCGTGGCGCTGAGCGTGTCGCTGGTACGTGTTCTCGCTGTCGCCATGAAGATCCCTCGCCCCTGTCCGTCCGCCACAAGAATACCAAGCGCACCGCCGGTGGTTACCCTGGCCGGCCTGGCCGCCCACAAGTGGAACGTGTTCTAATTCTGACTATACGGACGAAAGGTGAACGGTGCCGAACGCGATGACCAAGCTGCCCGCCGTAGCCGGTTCCGGCCCCTTTTATACCGAACGAGTGCCGGGACCGCCCCGATGATGGACTTCACGCCCGGCGAATCCCAGCAGGTGGTCGCCACACTGGCGGCCGAGGTGCTCACCGCCGCCGATCCCTGGAAGGAGCTGGCCCAGGCCGGCCTGCTGTCCCTCGGCGTTCTCGACAGCGCCACCCTGCTCACCGAGATCGGCCGGCGGGCCCCCCAGCTCGCCATGAAGGCGCTGGCCACGGTGATGACCGGCGCCCTGCCGGTCGGCCGCTGGGGCAGCGACCAGCTCAAGGACGAACTCCTGCCCGCCGTGGCCGCCGGCGAGCTGATCCTGACCGCCGCGATCCGCGAGGCGCCGCTGGCCGCGGAGGCGGCCCTCATCCTCGTCCCGGTTCCCGGCGGCGTGGCCCTGGTGGACCCCGGCTCCAGCGACATCACCCTGACCCCCCTGCCCACCTCGAGCGGCTACCCGTCGTTCCTGGTGCAACGGAATCAGCCGCCCGGCCGCATGCTGGGCGGCCCCGGCTGCCGCGCCGACCTCGAGCACCTGGCCGTGGCCGGGGCGTGCGCCCTCATCGACGGCGCGGTGGCCGGGGCCCTGGCGCTGACCCGGGATCACGTCGCGACCCGGCACCAGTTCGGCCGTCCGCTGGCCGCCTTCCAGGCCGTCTCCCAGCAGATCGCCGAGGTCTACATCGCCTCCCGGACCATGCACCTGGCCACGCTGTCGGCCTGCTGGCGGCTGAGCGAGGATCGCGACCCGGGCGCCGACCTCGCGGTCGCGGGGTACTGGTGCGCCCAGCAGGCCAGCCACTCCGTTCGGCTCTGTCATCACTTGCACGGCGGGCTGGGGATGGACGTGACCTATCCCTTGCACCGGTTTTCCGCCCTGGTCGCCGACCTGACCCGGTACCTGGGCGGCGCCGAGTACCGGCTGGAGAGCACTGTTCTGGAGGGCAATGTTCATTGACCTGACCCCGGCCCAGCTCGCGCTCCGGGCCGAGCTGCGCGCCTACTTCGCGCAGCTGATGCCGCCCGCCGAGCACGCCGCGCTGCTCACCGAACGGCACGGCACCGTCTACCGGGACGTGGTACGCCGGATGGGGCGCGACGGGTGGCTCGGGGTGGGGTGGCCGCAGCGGTTCGGCGGCCGCGGGTTCGGCCCGCTGGAGCAGCAGATCTTCGCCGACGAGGCGGCCCGCGCCGACGTCCCGCTGCCCGCCGTCACCCTGCAGACCGTCGGCCCCACCCTGCAGGAACACGGCACGCCGTGGCAGCAGGAGTTCTTCCTGCCGCCGATCCTGACCGGCGAGCTGCACTTCGCCATCGGCTACACCGAACCGGAAGCCGGCACCGACCTCGCCTCGCTGCGCACCCGCGCGGTTCGCGACGGCGACGACTACATCGTCGACGGGCAGAAGATCTTCACCACCGGCGCCCACGAGGCCGACTACATCTGGCTGGCCTGCCGGACCGATCCCGACGCGCCCAAGCACAAGGGAATCAGCATCCTCATCGTGGACACCCGCGACCCGGGTTTCTCCTGGACTCCGATCATCACCCACGACGGCGCCCACCACGTCAACGCCACCTACTACAGCGGCGTGCGGGTACCGGCCCGGATGCGGGTGGGGGAGGAGAACGGCGGCTGGCGGCTGATCACCACCCAGCTCAACCACGAGCGGGTGATGCTCGGCCCGGCCGGCCGGATCGCGGTCCTGCACGACCGCGTGCGTACCTGGGCCGCGATGCGATCCCTGCTCACCCGCCCCGACGTCCAGCGCGCCCTGGCCCGCGCCGCCGCCGTCATCCGCGTCAACGAGCTGCTGAACTGGCAGGTCGGCCGCCGCCCCGGCCCTCGACGTGGCCGACGCCTCGGTGACCAAGGTCTTCACCTCCGAGCAGATCCAGGTCATCGGCCAGGAACTGGCCGAGGTGGTCGGCCGCCACGCCGACGCCGACCCCGCCACCGCGGAGCTGATGACCTGGCTCGACGTCCAGCTCAAACGCAACATCGTGCTGACCTTCGGCGGCGGCGTCAACGAGGTCCAGCGCGAGCTCATCGCCATGGCCGGCCTGGGCCTGCCGAGGGCACCCCGGTGAGCCCCGAGCCGATGAGCCCCGGCGACGCTATCCGGGCCGCTGCCGCCCGCATCGCCGCCGCCGGCGACAGCCGGCCCCGCGCCGCCCGTGACCCGGTGAACCTGCCGATGATCCGCAACTGGATCGAGGCGATCGACCCCGGCAGTGACCCCGACCCGGACACCGCGCCCCCGTCGATGATCCAGGCCTGGACCATGCCCGGCCTGCACGGCGCCCGCGCCGGCGACGACCCCCTGGGCCAGATCAACCGGGTCATGGACGAAGCCGGGTTCACCTCGGTCGTCGCCACCAACTGCGACCAGTCCTACCCGCGCTACCTCAAGCTCGGCGAGCACCTCACCGTCCGCACCCGGCTGCTGGACGTCACCGGCCCCAAACGCACCGCCCTCGGCGAAGGCTGGTTCGTCACCACCCAGAGTTCCTGGTTCTCCGGCCACGAGCTCGTCGCCACCATGGACTTCCGCATCCTGAAGTTCAAGCCCCGCGAACCCGTACCCCCGACTACCGAAAACCCCGTCAGTCCCATGCGCCCCCTGGTCACCCCGGACACCGCCTTCTTCTGGGCGGGTACCGCCGTCGGCGAGCTCCGCATCCAGCGCTGCGCAGGCTGCGGCGCGCTGCGCCACCCGCCGGGACCGATGTGCCCGGCCTGCGGCCAGCCCGCCGACGGCGGGTACGTGGTGGCCGCCGGGACCGGCGAGGTCTTCAGCTACGTGGTCCACCATCACCCCCCGGTGCCGGGTAAGAAGCTGCCCATGGTGGTCGCGCTGGTCCAGTTGCCCGAGGGCGTCCGGATGGTTGGCGAGCTGCCCGGCGTCCGTCCGGACCTGGTGCGGATCGGGCTGCCGGTGCGGGTCGCGTTCGCCCGGGTGGATGACGACCTGGCCCTGCCCGCCTGGCGTCGCCCGGGACGACCCCGACCCCCCGAGGCGAGCGATGCTCCCGGACCGGGTCATCGACGTGACCCCCACCTTCGTGATCTCCTCGGCGCTGGCTACCCGCGACTTCCAGGACGTGCACCACGACCGGGATCTCGCCGTCAAGCGGGGCTCCAGGGACATCTTCATCAACATCTTGACCACGACCGGCCTGGTCCAGCGTTACGTGTCGGCCTGGGCCCCGGACGCGATGGTCCGCGCCGTCTCCATCCGGCTCGGCGTGCCCTGCCACGCGGGGGAGACCCTCACCCTCAGCGGCCAGGTCACCGAGGACGACGGTGACGAGCAGGTCGTCTCCGTGACCGGCCGCTGCCGCCTCGGCGACCACGTCACCGCCACGGTCAGGATCGCCCGGTGAGCGCGTCCCTGGCCGGGGCGGCGGCCATCGCCGGCATCGGCGCGACCGAGTTCTCCAAGGATTCCGGCCGCAGCGAGCTGCGGCTCGCGGCCGAGGCGGTCCGCGCCGCCCTCGACGACGCCGCGCTGGACCCGGCCGACGTGGACGGCATGGTCACGTTCACCATGGACAGCAACGCCGAGATCGCGGTCGCGCGCGAGCTCGGCGTGCCCGCGCTGCGGTTCTTCAGCCAGATCGGCTACGGCGGCGGCGCCGCCTGCGCCACCGTGCACCAGGCCGCGATGGCGGTCGCCACCGGGGCGGCCAGCGTGGTGGTCTGCTACCGGGCGCTGAACGAGCGCTCCGGGCGCCGGTTCGGCCGGGTCGCGACGGGCGCGGTGGCCGCGCCCACCACCTCCGGCGTCGACAGCGGCTGGCATTACCCGATGGGCATCGCCACGCCGGCCGCCACGGTGGCCATGCTCGCCCGCCGGTACATGCACTGCTTTGGCGCGACCAGCGAGGACTTCGGCCGGGTGACGGTGGCCGACCGCCGCCACGCCGCCACCAACCCGCACGCCTGGTTCTACCAGCGCCCGGTCACGCTGGCCGAGCACCAGGCCTCCCGGTGGATCGCCGAGCCGCTGCGGCTGCTCGACTGCTGCCAGGAGAGCGACGGGGCCGTCGCCGTGGTCGTCACCAGCCTGGACCGGGCCCGCGCGCTGCCGCACCCGCCCGCCGTGATCCGCGCCGCCGCTCAGGGCGCCGGCGCCGACCAGTTCACCATGACCAGCTACTACCGCGACGAGCTGACCGGCCTGCCGGAGATGGCCCTGGTCGCGGATCAGCTCTGGCGCCAGGCCGGGATGGCCCCGGCCGACATCCGGACCGCCATCCTCTACGACCACTTCACCCCCTACGTTCTCATCCAGCTGGAGGAACTCGGCTTCTGCACGCGCGGCGAGGCCCGGCACTTCGTCGCCGACGGCGCGATCGAGCTCGACGGGCGCCTTCCGGTCAACCCGCACGGCGGCCAGCTCGGCGAGGCCTATATCCACGGCATGAACGGCATCGCCGAAGGGGTCCGCCAGGTCCGCGGCACCGCGGTCAACCAGGTCCCCGGCGACGGCCCCGTCCTGGTCACCGCCGGCACCGGCGTCCCCACCAGCGGCCTGATCCTCAGCGGCGGCTGATCCGCCGCTACCCGCCATTTATCGGTAAACCGGAAGCCGCCGCAGTAGAGTGGTCTTCAGAGTCATTCCGGTGCAGTACTTACAAGCAGGGCGTGGGGGAATACGGGATGCGAGCCTGGCCGGTACGTCTATTGTGGTCGATTTTAATCCTTTTCCTGGCATTGTTCATGACATATGCCGTCCGGTACGCCTATCGGTCGGTGGTGTACCACGGGGATAACGTCAGCTTCACGTCCTGCCCCGCCCCCCTCATCTACGGGGAGAACGACGGCTGCGTGACCGGCCTGCAGCGACTCCTCGACGCCGACCTCCCGCATGCCGGCCTTCACCACGACGGGATATTCGGCGACAAAACGCTCGCGGCCACCCGTGAATTCCAGTCCAGCCACAACCTTCAGGTGACCGGAACAGCCGACCCCGGCACCCTCCGGGTCCTGAAGGATCTCGCCCCGGAACCCGGCAGCCTCCCGGTCGCGGCCATCCTGCTCACGACCGCGATCATAGGCACGGCATTGCTGGGCGCTGTCCTGCTAAAACACGCTAGAACAGGCTCCTCAGGAAACCCACCACAGCCGGCGGATCCGCCACACTGACATCCGCCCGCCCCGCCAGCGGGCCGCCCCCGTCAGCATTCACCCCCACGATCACCTTAGGCCGCCCGCTACGCCCGGCCCACGCGTTCACCTCCGCCACCGCGTCCAGGTCACCGACGTCATCACCCGCGTACAAGACCGCCGCCGGTTCCTCGAGCCGAGAAGCTCCCGCAGCGCCGTGCCCTTGTCGATGCCGGGCAGGCAGATCTCCAGGACCTCCCGGCCGGGCCGCACCCCCAGCCCCACCGCCGTCGCGGCCTCCTCGACCGGCTTGCGCAACTGCTCGAGCACCCCCTCCGGGTCCGCGGTCAGCCGGGCGTGCACCACCAGCGACAAGCTCTTGTCCTCGATCCACACCTCAGGCTCCCGAACGAGGCTGGCTACCAGCCCCGGCAACCGCCCCCGCAGCTCTTCCAGGCCGGGCGGCGGTGCAGCGGCGCGCAGCGTGCCCGCCTCCCATCGCTCGGCGCCGTGGGTGCCGTAGATGACGATGCCCGGTATGGCCCCGAACCCGCTGACCCGGAGCAACGACACAACACTCCGGCCGGTCACCACCGCGAGGGTCGCCCCGGTGGCCCGGATAGCGCGGAGCACCTCATCGGCGCCCGCGACCGGGCGCGCGTCCTCCGGGTGCGGCGATATCGGCGCCAGCGTGCCGTCGAAATCGAGCGCGACGAGGGAAGAAGCGGACAGGCCGAACGCGGTCACCGTTCGCCGACGGTGACGAGGACCTTCACGTGCTGGCCCGACGAGGCGAGCTCGAACGCCTCGGCCACCGCCTCGAGCGGCCGGGTGGCGGTCACGAAGTCCGCCTTCCTGATCGTCCCGGCCTGCAGCAGCGCGGCCGACTCGACATAGTCCTCGGGCAGGTACGTAGCGCTGCCCTGGATGCGGAGCTGGTGGTCCTGGATGACCGGCAGCGGGACGGTCACCGCTGTCGCCGGGACGCCGACCACGACCACCGTGCCGCCCTTGTCGGCCATCGCGATCGCCTGGTCCAGCGACGACTGGATCGCGACGCAGTCGAAGACGACGTTGGCGCTGCCGCCGAGCAGCCCGCGTACCTCACCGGTCACATCCGGTCCCCGTGCGTCGATCGCCGCGTCGGCGCCGAGCGCCAGGGCCCGTGAACGCTTGCCCGGGTTCGGGTCCGTGACCACGACCTTCCCGGCGCCGTTCGCGCGGAGCACCGCGAGGGTGAACAGGCCGATGGTCCCGGCGCCCAGCACCGCGACGGACCGGCCGGCCACGTCCCCGGCCAGCCGCACGGCGTGCACCGGCGTCGACAGCGGCTCGATGAGCGCCGCCGTGTGGTCGTCCAGCGAGTCGTGCACGGGATGCAGCCGGTTCGCGGCCAGCGTGAAGTAGTCGGCCATGCCGCCCTGCGGGTAGCCGCAGCCGAAGAACCGCAGGTTCTCGCACAGGTTCTCGCGCCCGCTGGTGCACATCTTGCACGTCCAGCAGGGCAGATCCGGCTCCACGATGACCCGCTCACCCGGCGTCAGGGCCCGGGGCGCCGGGCCGGGCCCGCTGGCCGGAGCACCCACGGACTCGACGATTCCCACGACCTCGTGCCCCGGCCGGTACGGCAGCGGGACGAACGGGTGCCGTCCGTGCGCCGCGTGCAGGTCGGACCCGCACACGCCCACGGCCAGCGTGCGGATCAGGGCCTCGCCCGGCCCGGGCGCCGGCACGTCCGCGGCCTCCACGGCGATCCGCCCCGGATGAACGACGACACGCCTCACAGGGACTCCTTTGCCACAGCATCAAGGTCGGCCAGGGTCGCGCGCACCCCGCGCTCACGCAGCGAGGCCAGGATCGCCAGGTACACCGAGGTGAACCGCGGATCACCGGCCAGGTCACCGAAGACTGACTGGTTGTCCGCCAGGAACGCCACCGGGTAATCAGCTTGCCGCAGTGCCGCGGCGCGCAGCTGCGCGGCCAGCGCGTCATCCATCTCGAACGCCTCGCCGCTCTCGTCGGTGCCTTCGCAGAACCGCGCCCAGCAGGCCACCACGGCCACGGCCCGGGTGAACGGCCCCCCGGCGGCGAGCTGCTCGCGCACCACCGGGAGGAGGAACTTGGGGATCAGGTCGGAGGCGTTGGCGCACAGCCGGGCCACCGTGTCGCCGACCTCGGGGTTGGAGAACCGCTCGATGAGCTGGTGCGCGTAGCCGGCCAGGTCGATGCCGGGCACCGGCCGCAGCGTGGGAATGGCCTCCGCCAGCATGTAATCCAGCAGGAACCGAGCGAACAACGGGTCCGACGTGACGTCGTGCACCAGCCGGTACCCCACCAGGTAGCCCGGATAGCACAGCGCCTGGTGGCTGGCGTTGAGCAGGCGCAGCTTCATCAGCTCGTAGGGCTCCACGTCGGCGACGATCTGCACCCCGGCGTCCTCCAGCGCAGGCCGGCGCCGCGAAGGAGTCCTCGAGCACCCACTGCGTGAACGGCTCGCAGAGCACTGGCCACTGGTCCTCGATACCGAACCGGCGGCTGAGCGCGGCCCGGTCCGCGTCGGTCGTCTGCGGCGTGATGCGGTCGACCATGCAGTTCGGGAAGCGGACGTGAGCAGCGATCCAGTCGGCCAGCGACGGGTCCCGCAGCCGGGCAAAGGCAGTAAAGACGCGCCGGCTCACGTGCCCGTTGCCCTGGATGTTGTCGCACGACAGCACCGTGAAGGCGGGAATGCCCCGGTCCCGGCGCCGCGCCAGCGCCTCGGTCACCAGCCCGAAGACGCTCTGCGGCACCGCCCCAGGCGCCAGGTCCGCCTGCACCAGGGGGTCATCGGCGCGGAACGAGCCGGTGACCGAATCGAGGTTGTAGCCGCCTTCGGTGACGGTGAGCGACACGATCCGGATGGCGGGCGCCGCCAGCTTCTCGATGACGGCTTCCGGATCGTCCGGGGCGAACAGGTACTCCACCACCGACCCGATCACCCGCGGCTCCCAGGTGCCGTCGCCGTGCCGGATGACCAGGGTGTACAGGCCGTCCTGGGCGGCCATCACGTCCCGCATGGCGGCGTTGGACGGCTGCAGCCCGATACCGCAGATGCCCCAGTCCATCGCCGCGCCGCCGTTCATCAGCGTGTCGAGGTACATCGCCTGGTGCGAACGATGGAAATTACCCACGCTGATGTGGGCGATGCCGGCCGTGACCTGGCGGCGGTCATACTGCGGCACGGCCACGCCGGCACCCAGCCGGCCGAGGGTCTCCGCACTGAGGGTGGTCATCACAGTCCTTCCTGCGCGCGCAGCGCCGCCACGGCGTGCTGGAACCTGGCGTGGCGTTCCCGATAGACGTCCGTCCGCAAAGGATCCGGCGAGGCCGCCAAGACGGACGGCGGCGCCAGCGGCCCGGCGCAGTCCTCGAAGCCGAGCCGCCCGCAGGCAATAGCCCCG
>CAWIUF010000044.1:0-55319 GCA_963839095.1 uncultured Actinomycetota bacterium
TGGCGGGAGGTTGGATGAGCTGCTGGCTGCTGGCATTTGCTTATTGGCAGCATGGCGTTCAGCGTCGGGAAGTAATGACGAACGTTCGTTTTCTAATGTGATAGCGTTGACGGTATGCCGAAAGTGAGCCAGCAGTACCTAGACGCCCGGCGCAACCAGATCCTCGACGCCGCGAAGCGCTGCTTTTTGCGTGATGGCTTCCACGAGACGTCGATGCAGGATCTGTTCGCCGAGGCCGGTCTGTCCGCAGGTGCTGTCTACCGGTATTTCAGCAGCAAGGAGGACATGGTGCTCGCGATCGCCGAGCAGAGCATGCGCGAGGTGACCGCGATGATTCACTCCTTCGCGGCAGCCCCCCGCGGCAAAGGTCTAGGTGATGCGTTGGGGAACGTGCTCGACGTTGTTCAGCGCAGGCACGCGCAGGACCAGATGGGAGCGATGGCCGTACTGTCGTGGTCAGAGGCTCTCCGCAACCCTGAGCTCGCGAGACGTTTTGAGGCACTGCTCGCCCCGATGCGCGCAGATCTCGCGGAGGTTGTCCGAGAGCATCAAGCCAATGGGGACCTGCCAAAGCACCCGGCGCCCGAGGCGCTCGCCGCCGTGCTGATGTCAATAGTGTCCGGGTTCATCCTGCAGCTCGCTGTCTTCGACCTTCAGGCCGAAAGCGGTTTTGCCGAGGCGGTGCGAGCGCTCTGGCCGGCAATATCGAGACGCCAAACGTCGCGCTACCTGGTCGAGCAGCGTCCCGGCAGCCGCACAGGCCTGCCAGATGAAGCACTGTCTGCTGAGCAGACAGTGATGTTGACGGCCGGAGGCCGCCAATGGCGCAAACCGAGGATCTGGATTCGATCCGTTTCTTGGAGGCGGGAATGGCAGCAGGGAGCCATGGCGTTTGGGGTCACGGCCTAGTTCTCACCCCGGGTGAAGCCGAGCTCGCGCGGCTGCGTGAGCGCTCCCGCGGGCATCACATCTTCCATGACGTTCGCTGGGACCGGGAAGTCCGGTACCTGGCCTACCGGACGGCCAGCGGTGTGCAGCCGGACACCGTCATCACCGACGATTTGGCTCAGCTGCGGGAGCAGCTGGAGCAGGCTGCGCCGCCCGATTTAGGCACTGGGCTCTTCCTCCTATTCGCTCAATAGCCCGGCATCGGCGACCCGGATGCGTGTCAATGGTCAAGATGCGTGTCAATGGTCAAGCGGGCCCAATCCCGCGGCGCCGGCCGTTGATACTGGGCTGGCCGGCAGCACACGGCGGTGGCGCAGCACAGGCATAGCGCAGCGGAGGGCAGCATGCGGGACGTTGTCATCACCGGCGGGACTTCACCGTGCCGAACTGGGTGGCATCGCGATCAAGGCGGCGCTGGAGCGGGCGGCCCTGTTCACCGCCAACCCGGACGATGTGATCATAGGCCTGTGGGGCTCCGGGATTCGGCCGCTGCTCCTGACCTGGCCTTTTACGCGGCTTGCTCCTATTCGTTGATGAGGCCGCCGAGGATGGCCCGGCGTTTGATTCGCTCCTGGAAAGGTCCGCGACAGGGTGATCGGGCTGGGGCGGGCGGAGCTGGCGGCCGCGGTGGGGTCGCCGCCCGTTGTAGTGAGTCTCGTACTCGGCCAGGACCGCCCGGAGGTGCCGTTCGCCGAAGATGAGCATCCGGTTGGTGAGCTCGGTCCTGGCGGTGAGTACGAACCTTTCCGCGTAAGCGTTCGCGCGCGGGCTGCGGGGCGGGATCTTCACGGCCTTGATGCCGGCCGCGGCGAGGACTGCGTTCAAGGACGCGGTGAACTGCCCGGCCCGGCCGTCGTCGCAGGTCACAGCGTATGCATACTTCTAGCACCCCACAGGTACGCCCATGCCCGCTCCTATACCGAGGCCAAGTGGGCGAACCTCGCCCCGGTCTCGCGCCGGTCGGTCGCCGAGGCCCTGGTCACCGTCACCATCGCCCTGACCGCGAAGGAGCCGGGCGGCCCCGACCCGATGGTGCTGCGGCAGGCGCTGTTCTCCTGGGCGTTCAACCCCGCCACCCGCGAGACCATCCCGCCGCCCCAGATCGCCGCCGCCCTCGACTGGGCCGAGCGCGCCTCGCTCCCGGTCACCGACCTGGAAGACACGGCCACCGTGCGGCTGGCGCTGGGCGCCTGCGCCACGACCCTGGCCGGCAAGCCGGCGGCCGGGTCGACCCAGCGGCGCAAGCGGTCGGTGTTCTACAACGCCCTCGGCTACGCCGTCGAACTCGGCCGCCTCGGCTCGAACCCGGTCGACCGGATCCAGTGGACCGCCCCCGCCGTCGCGGCGAGCGTGGACCGGCGGGTCGTCGTCAGCCCCGCCCAGGCCGGGACGCTGCTGGCCGCTGTCGGGCGGCTGGGGGAGCGGGGAGAGCACCTGAAGGCGTTCTTCGCCGGCCTTTACTACGCGGCCCTGCGCCCGTCGGAGGCGGTCATGCTCCGCCAGGCCGACCTGCACCTGCCGAAGACCGGGGTGGGGACGGATCGTCCTTTCGGCCTCGGCATCGCGGGCCGGGCACGGCCTGGACCGATGAGGGCACCGCCCGCCAGGAATGCGGCCTGAAGCACCGCGCCGACAACGAGACCCGCACCATCCCCATCCCCCCGGTCCTGGTCGGACTGCTCCGCGCGCACATCAAGCGGTTCGGCACGACCCTGGACGGGCGGGTCTTCCAGACCGCCCGGGGCGGCATCTTGCAGGACTCCGGCTACAACGAGGTCTGGGACCAGGCCCGCAGGGAAGCGCTCACCCCGGCCCAGTACCGGTCGCCGCTCGGCCGCCGCCCGTATGACCTGCGGCACGCGGCGGTGTCGCTGTGGCTGAACTCCGGGGTGCCCGCGACCGAGGTCGCCCGCCGCGCCGGGCACGGCGTCGCGGTCCTGCTGAAGATCTACGCCCACTGCATCGACGGCCAGGCCACCGCCGCCAACCAGCGCATCGCCGAGGCCCTCGGCACCCCGGACGCCGAGGAAGACCCCGGTGACGAGGGCGACGGCGAGATCGAGCAGGCATCCTGAAATGGCAGGTCAGGGCGGGAATCCGGTTGGGAACGGTCTGCATAACCGCTCCTGCCGGCCCCGTCCGTGGCCTTTTCCGCCTCCGTCCGTGGATTGGTCCGTGGCCGTCCGTGGGCTGGTCCGCGCCCGTCCGTGGCCGGTTCACCCACGGTCGGCGGACCGCTCGGTCCCCGAAACCCGGCGCTCACGGACGCATAGCGGACGGCGGCGGTCCCGAATCCCGCCTCGAAACACATAACCGCAGGTCAGCGGCATAAGCCTCGAACAGGAGGATAGGGCTGTAAAACCGTTCGCCTCGCCCTCAGCTGACCACCCGCAGCGCGAATTCCCCGTACTCGCTGGCCACGTAGGTGTCCGGGTAGCGGCCCGAGGGGCGGAACCAGGACTTCGCGCTGTTGCCCATCTCGAGCACGGCGAAGGCCGCGATCTGCGGGGTCCGGGTCGAGAAGCGGCCGCTCCGGCAGCCCTGCTCGATGATCTGCCGGACCCGGGCCGCGTACTGGTCGCGCTTGGCCACGATGGCCAGCCGGTTGGCCGCCTCCAGGCTGCGCACCTCGGTATTGCACACCGTGACCTCGGCCGGGAAGCGCAGGAAATCGAGCACGAGCGACTCCGTCGCCCGGCGCAGCTGCTCGGACACGTCCTCGACCCCGGCCAGCGCCTCCTCCAGCGCGGCCAGCGCCCGGTCCATCGCCTTGTCCATGATCGCGAACAGGATCTCCTGCTTGGACGCGACATGGTTGTACAGGCTCGGCGCCCGGACCCCGAGGGCCTCGGCGATGTCCTTCATCGAGGTGCCGTGATAGCCGCGGTCGGCGAAAAGCTGGCACGCCGCGTCGAGCACCGTGCCCCGGCTGGCCGGCGTTGACCTGTCCACGGGCAGTAGCCTACGGTACTAATGAACGTTCGTTAGCGGACCGCTGCCAGCAACGACGCAAGGAGGCCGGTCATGACCGCGGCTACGGCCTGGGAGCTCGACCGCGAGCACGAGGAGTTCCGGGCCAGCGTCCGGGCCTTCGTGGACCGGCACGTGCGCCCGGTGGTCGACGAATCCGAGCGGGCCGGGCGCCCGCCCGCCGCGCTGCTGAAGGAGATGGGCACCGCGGGCCTGCTGGGACTGGCCATCGGCGAGGAAGACGGGGGCGGCGGGGGCGACGCGCTCGCCATGATGGTGCTGTCCGAGGAACTGGCCCGGGCCAGCGGCGGGATCGCCGTCACCGCGCTGGTGAGCGGCTACATGTCGGCGCCGCACATCGCCCGCTTCGGCACCGCCGAGCAGCGGGCCAGGTACCTGCCGGGGATCATCGCGGGGGAGAAGGTCTCCGCGATCGCCGTGACCGAGCCGGGGACCGGCTCGAACGTGGGCGGCATCACCACCCGGGCCACCCGGTGAAGGGGGGAGGGGAGGTGGGTGGGGGGGAGTACCGGCTCGACGGCACCAAGATGTTCATCACCAACGCCGGGATCGCCGACGTCTTCGTGATCGCCGCCCGCACCGCGCCGGACGGGCACCGGGGCATCACCACGTTCATCGTCGAGGCCGGCACGCCCGGCCTGACGCTGGGCCAGCCGCTGCGCAAGATGGGCTGGCACGCCTCCGATACCCGCGAGGTGATCCTGGACGGCTGCCGGGTGCCGGCCGGGGCCGTGCTCGGCGAGCCGAACCGGGGCTTCCACCAGATCATGTCGGCCTTCCAGCTGGAACGGCTCACCCTGGCCGCGATGGGCGTGGGGCACGCCGAGGAGTGCCTGGCGCTGGCGACCGCGTACGCCCGCGACCGCGAGGTCTTCGGCTCGCCGCTGATCAGCCTGCAGGCCACCAGGCACCGGCTCGCCGCCCTGTCGGTCGAGCTCGAGGCGGCCCGGGTGCTCACCTACCGGGCGGCGGCCCGCCTGGACAGCGGCCATCCCGGGACGGCCCGGTCGGTGGCCATGGCCAAGTACCACGCCGCGATCGCGGCGAACCGCATCATCGACGAGTGCGTTCAGCTGTTCGGCGGCGCCGGCTTCCTGGAGGAGACGGCCGTCGCCCGGCACTACCGCGACGCCCGGGTGCTGCGCATCGGCGGCGGGACCGACGAGATCCAGCTCGAGATCCTGGCCAAGGACCTGCCGGCGTGACCGCGGGGGACCCGCAGGCGCCCGCGGGGGCCGGGGCGGTCCGGGCCGCGGTCACCGTGGCCAGCCAGGGCAACGACTCCAGCCGCTGGCCGGACAAGCTGCCGGTCGCCGACCGGCTCACCACCCTGCTCGACCCGGGCAGCTGGCGCGAGGACGGTCTGCTCGCCAACGCCGGGGCGGCGGGCCTGCCCGCCGACGGCGTCCGGACCGGGGTGGGACACGTCGGGGGCCGGGCAGTCGCGGTGATCGCGCACGACTTCGCGGTCAAGGCGGGCTCGTGGGGCAGGCTCACCTGCGAGAAGCAGGTCCGGATCCTGGAGCGGGCGGACCGCGACCTGCTGCCGGTGATCTACCTGGTCGACTCGGCGGGCGGGCGGCTCACCGAGCAGCTCGGCTTCTTCTCCGACCACCGCGGCGCCTCGCGGATCTTCCAGCTGCAGGTCGCGCTGTCCGGGCGGGTTCCGCAGCTGTGCTGCCTGCTCGGGCCGTCCGCGGCCGGCGGCGCCTACATGCCGGCCTTCACCGACTGGGTCGGCATGGTCGAGGGCAACGCGTCGATGTACCTGGCCTCCCCGCGGGTCGCGGAGAAGGTCACCGGGGAGCGCACCACGCTGGAGGAGATGGGCGGCGCGCTCATGCACGCGACCGTGTCCGGCTGCGCGGACGAGGTGTTCGGCTCGGACTGGGAGGTCATCGCCGCGGCCCGGCTGCTGCTGTCCTACCTGCCTGACAGCTGGGAACGGCGCCCGCCGGCCGCGGCGCCCGCGGCCCCGGCCCGGCCCGACTGGTCCGGGGTGATCCCGGCGGCGGAGTCCGAGGGCTACGACGTCGGCGAGGTCATCGACGGGCTGGTCGACGCGGGCTCGTTCTTCGAGATCAAGGCCCGCTGGGCGCAGGAGATCGTGACCGGCCTGGCCCGGCTGGACGGCCGGGTGGTGGGCATCGTGGCCAACCAGCCCCAGGTCCGCAGCGGGGCGATCTTCGTCGACACGGCGGACAAGGCGGCCCGCTTCATCACCTTGTGCGACGCCTTCAACATCCCGCTCGTCTTCCTGCACGACGTGCCCGGCTTCATGGTCGGCGCCGCGGTCGAGCGGCAGGGCATCATCAGGCACGGCGCCAAGATGATCACCGCGATGGCCAGCGCCGAGGTGCCCAAGTTCTCGGTCATCCTGCGCAAGAGCTACGCGGCGGGCTACTACGCCATGGGCGCGCCCGGCTTCGCCCCCCGCGCCTCGATCGCGCTGCCCAGCGCGCTGATCGGGCCGATGGCCGCCGAGGCCTCGGTCAACGCCATGTACGCGCGGAAGATCGCCGAGATCGGTGACCCGACCGAACGCGCCGCCTACATCGCCGCCCGCACCGCCGAGCAGCGCGCCGACCTCGACCTGCTGCACGTGGCGAGCGAGCTCGTGGTCGACGCCGTCGTCGAGCCCGCCGAGCTGCGCACCGAGCTCATCGCGCGGCTGGCCGCCGCCCAGGGGTGGACCCGGGCCCCGCAACGCCGGCACCATCACATCAGCCCGGTCTAGGAGGACGTCCATGGCCGATAACCTCAGCCAGCTGCTCGCCACCCCGCTGCAGCCGCTACCCGAACAGTGGCACTCGGCCGCCCAGGCCGAGCTGCTCCGCACCGCCCGGGCCCGGCACGACGAGAGCCCGGACGCCTACTGGACCTGGGTCGCGGAACGGCAGCGCTGGATGCGGCCCTGGGACACGGTCCGCACCGGCGAGCTCGGCGACTTCACCTATTTCGACGGCGGCCTGATCAACGTGGCCGACAACTGCGTAGACCGCTGGGCCGAAGACCCGGCC
Source organism: uncultured Actinomycetota bacterium (assembly GCA_963839095.1). Classification (GTDB taxonomy): domain Bacteria; phylum Actinomycetota; class Actinomycetes; order Streptosporangiales; family Streptosporangiaceae; genus Palsa-504. Next base: position 6,960 of record CAWIUF010000044.1, read on the forward strand.
ACCGCCCAGCGCCCCGCCGTGATCTGGGAAGGCGAGCCGGGCGACGTCCGCACCGTCACCTACGCCGAGCTGGCCGGCGAGGTGAGCCGGCTGGCCGGCGCGCTGGTCTCGCTCGGCGTGACCAAGGGCGACGTGGTCGCGATCTACATGCCGAACGCGGTCGAGGCGTTCACCGCCGTGCACGCCTGCAACCGGATCGGCGCCGTCTACACCATCTTGTTCTCCGGCTTCGGCCCCGACGCCGTGCTGTCCCGGCTGGAGGCGGCGCGGGTCAAGGTCGTGATCGTGCAGGACGCGTCCTACCGGCGCGGCCGTCTCATCCCGCTGCTCGAGACCCTGCGCACGGCGCGCGGCAAGGTCAGCACCGTCGAGCACACGATCGTGGTCGACCGGACCGGGCGCGGCCTGGCGCTGGAGGACGGCGAGATCTCCTACGCCGACGCGCTCGGCCTCGCGCCCGACGGGACCCCGGCCGTGCCGCTCGAGGCGAACGACCCGGCCTTCCTCATCTTCACCAGCGGCACCGAGGCCCGGCCCAAGGGGGTCGTGCACAGCGTGGCCGGCTTCCTGCTCGGCACCTGGGCCAACGTGCGCTGGCAGGTCGGCCCGGAGGAGGACGACGTCTACTGGGTGGCCGCCGACGTGGGCTGGCTGACGTTCCCGATCCAGGCCGTCGTCGGCGGGCTGGCCAACGGCATGACGGTGCTCTGCTACGAGGGCGCCATGGACACCCCCGGCAACGCGCGCTTCTACGAGATCTGCGAGAAGCACCGCGTCACCAAGGTGCTCGGCGCGCCCACGCTGCTGCGCATGCTGCGCAAGTACGGCGACGAGCTCGCCGCCGCGCATCCGCTGCCCGACCTGCGGCTGATCACCGTCCAGGGTGAGCCGCTCGACGGCGACACGTTCACCTGGGCCAGCACCCACCTGGGCGGCGGGGTGCCGGTGGTCAACGCCTACGGGCAGACCGAGACCGGCTCGACCTGGACGTACCCGGTCGCGGGGGTCGAGGCGCTCAAGCCCGGGTCGACCGGCACCGCGGTACCGGGGCACGTCTACGACATCCTCGACGACAACGGGCACCCGGTGCCGCCGGGCACCAAGGGCATCTTGGTGCTGACCCAGCCGTTCCCCACGCTGGCGCGGACCGTGTGGGATGACCCGGAGCGCTACCGGAGCTCCTACTTCTCCCGGTTCCCCGGGTCCTACTGCACCAACGACGAGGCCGTGCTCGACGCCGACGGGCACCTGTGGGTCCTCGGCCGCGCCGACGACGTGATCAACGTGGCGGCGCACCGCATCTCGACGCTGGAGATCGAGGCCATCGCGACCGCGCACCCGCAGGTCGCCGAGGCCGCGGTGGTCGGGGTGGCCGACCCGACCAAGGGCACCGTGCCGGTCGCCTTCCTCACCCTGCTCGACGGCGCGGACCCGGGCACCGTCCGGCAGGAAGTGAACCACGACGTCTCCTCCCAGCTGGGCGGGTACGCCCGGCTGGGCGCGGTCTACCTCACCGCCGCGCTGCCCAAGACCAGGACCGGGAAGACCATGCGCCGCCTGCTGCGGGACGTCGTCGAGCACGGCGGCCCGCAGGGCGATACCAGCGCCATGGAGGACACGGCCGGCCTGCAGGCGGTGCAGCGGGCGGTGGCCGCGGATACCGCCCCGGGGGCGTGAGCCGTGGCCGGAATGTGGTTCGAGCAGCTCGAACCGGGCCTGCGGGTGCGGCACGCCACCACCCGCACCGTCACCGAGACCGACAACGTGCTGTTCACGACGATGACGATGAACCCGCAGCCGCTCCACCTCGACGCGGAGTTCGCGGCCCGTACCGAGTTCGGCCGGCCCCTGGTGAACAGCCTGTTCACGCTGGGCCTGGTCGTCGGCCTGGCCGTGCCCGAGCTCACCCTCGGCACCACGGTCGCCAACCTCGGCTTCTCCCGGGTGGACTTCCCGGCGCCGGTGTTCGCGGGGGACACCATCCACGTGGTCACGGACGTCACCGAGGCCCGCCGGTCCCGGTCGCGGCCGGGGACCGGCATCGTGACGTTCGAGCACCACGGCCTCAACCAGCGCGATGAGACGGTTTGCATCGCCGTCCGGGCGGCGATGATGCGGTGCCGTCCCGATCAGGACGGCCCTGACCAGGCCCATCCTGAGCAGGGCGGTTCCGCTCCGGGGCCGCCGTGACCGCGGACTTCAAGCGCGTGCTCATCGCCAACCGCGGCGAGATCGCACTGCGCGTGGTGCGGGCCTGCCGCGACGCCTCCCTGACGTCCATCGCCGTCTACGCCGATCCCGACGCGGGGGCCCCGTTCGCCCGGCTCGCCGACGAGGCCCTGCCGCTGCACGGAACGGGCCCGGCGGACACCTACCTGGACGCCGCCCGGCTCCTGGCGGCGGCCGGGCAGGCCGGCGCGGAGGCGGTCCATCCCGGCTACGGCTTCCTGGCCGAGGACGCCGGCTTCGCCCAGGCGGTCCTCGACGCGGGCCTGACCTGGATCGGGCCGCCGCCGCGGGCCATCCGCGCGCTGGGCGACAAGGTGGCGGCCCGGGCCATCGCTGCCCGGGTCGGCGCGCCGCTGGTGCCCGGCACGCCGGCCGCCGTCGAGGATCCCGGCGAGGCGGTGCGGTTCGCCGCCGAGCACGGGCTGCCGATCGCGATCAAGGCCGCGCACGGCGGCGGCGGCCGCGGGCTGCGGGTGGCCCGCGAGGCCGGCGAGGTGGCCGCCCTGTTCGAGGCGGCGTCCCGCGAGGCCCGCGCCGCCTTCGGCCGCGGCGAGTGCTTCGTCGAGGCCTACACCGAGCACGGCCGGCACGTCGAAGTGCAGGTCCTGGCGGACCAGCACGGCGGCGTGCTGGTGGCGGGGACCCGCGACTGCACCCTGCAGCGGCGCTACCAGAAGCTCGTCGAGGAAGCCCCCGCGCCGTTTCTCACCGGCGCCCAGCGGGCCACCCTGGAGCGCTCGGCCGCGGCCATCTGCGCCGAAGCCGGCTACGTCGGCGCCGGCACGGTCGAGTTCCTGCTCGCGCCCGACGGCGAGCTGTCCTTCCTCGAGGTCAACACCAGGCTCCAGGTCGAGCACCCGGTGACCGAGGAGAGCGCCGACATCGACCTGGTCCGGGCCCAGCTGCTGATCGCGGCGGGCCATCCGCTGGCTGTCGCCGCCGGGACCGGCCCCGGGCGGGCCAGCACCGCCGGAAGCGCCACCGCCGGAAGCGCCCCGCCGGAACCAGCCTCGCCCCGCGACGGCACGCCATCGAGTTCCGGGTCAACGCGGAGGATCCCGCGCGGGACTTCGCCCCCTCGGCCGGCCAGCTCACCAGGTTCCGGCCGCCGGCCGGGCCCGGGATACGCGTCGACTCCGGGGTCGAGGACGGCAGCGTGATCGGCGGGCAGTTCGACTCGCTGCTGGCCAAGCTGATCGTCACCGGCCGGGACCGGCCGCAGGCGATCGAACGGGCCCGGCGCGCGCTGCGCGAGTTCGACATCGCCGGCGTGCGCACCACCCTGCCGTTCCTGCGCGCGGTGCTGGCCGAGCCCGCCTTCACCGCCGAAGGTCCCGGCGGCTTCGCCGTGCACACCCGCTGGATCGAGGAGGACTACCGGCCCGCCGCGGCGGCTTCCGGTGACGCCGGCGACGAGCCGGTGATGGTCAAGGTGGGCAGCCGCTGGCTCCCCGTGGCCCTCCCGGGCCTGGTCCAGGCCCGGGAGGGAGCCCTGGTGCTGGCCCGCGAGCAGGCTCGCGAGCGGCGGCAGCGCGCCGGGCAGGCCTCCGGCGACGTGATCAGCGCCCCGATGCAGGGGACGGTGGCGCGGATCACGGTGGCCGAAGGCGACGATGTCACCGCCGGGCAGGTCCTGGCCGTGGTCGAGGCGATGAAGATGGAGAACCCGGTCCGCGCGCCGCACGCCGGGCAGGTCACCGGCCTGCGCGTCGCGGCGGGGGAGACCGTCGCCCAGGGCGCGGTGCTGTGCCGCGTGGTAGCGGACGCGCACTGAGGCCCGCGACGGCCCCGCGCACTCAGCGGGAGGTCCGGCCGTCCCGGTCGCGGGCGGCGGCCCGGGTGACCTGGCGCGGCTGGCGCCTCGCGGCCCGCCGGGACCGGTTCGCGGCCCGCCGGCGGTCTTCCTCGGCCTGTCCGTCGTCAGCGTCGTTTTCCAGGAACAGCTTCACGAACATCGGGTGCACGGCATCCTCCTCACGTCAGCTCGAGCCTGGCGCCGGGCGGTCAGCGCGGCGCCGGGGCGGCGTGACGAACCATCGCCGCAGAAGCGACTACGTGGCCGATATCCGGCGTCATGACAACCTCCTTGAGGGCGGGCGGCCCAGGTAGCGGACCACCCCGACACCTTTAAGGATTGCGGTAAGGCATGCCGCCGCGCCTCGGGCAATCGCCTAAGATCCGCTGCCCCCGGGGGCCTTAGGCAGGCGCTGCCCCGTGCTTAAGGCGGCCTTAGGGCTCAGTCAGTCGCGGGGGCGTTCTGCCGCCAGTTGCCGGAGCCGGTACCGCTGGGTCTTCCCGCTGATGGTCTTGGGCAGCTCGGGGACGAACTCGATCACCCGGGGGTACTTGTACGGGGCGATCGCGGACTTGGCGAAGTCCTGCAGCTCGGTGACCTTCGCGGGCCCGGCCGCGGCGCCGTCGCGCAGCACCACGTACGCCTGCACGATCATGCCCCGCCCGGGGTCGGGCGCGCCGATGACGGCCACCTCGGCCACGTCCGGGTGGCCGAGCAGTGCCTCCTCGACCTCGGGCCCGGCGATGTTGTAGCCCGCCGAGATGATCATGTCGTCGCTGCGCGCCTGGTACCAGAAGTACCCGTCGGCGTCGCGGACATAGGTGTCGCCGGTGATGTTCCAGCCGTGCTGCACGTAGGTCCGCTGGCGTTCGTCGGACAGGTAGCGGCAGCCGGTCGGCCCCTGGACGGCGAGCCGCCCGGGCTGGCCGTCGGGCACCTCCTCGCCGCGGGAGTCCAGGATCGTGGCCCGGTAGCCGGGGACGGCCCGGCCGGTCGAGCCGGGCCTGATGTCGCCGTCGGCGGCGGCGATGAACACGTGCAGCATCTCGGTCGAGCCGATGCCGTCGATGATCGCGATCCCGGTGGCCTGGCGGAACTCCTCCCAGACCGATTTCGGCAGGTGCTCGCCGGCCGAGACGCAGCGCCGCAGGTTCTTCAGCACCGAGGCCTTCCCGGCGGCCAGCATGGCCCGGTAGGCGGTCGGCGCGGTGGACAGCACGGTCACGCCGTGGGCCGCGATCGCATCGGCCAGCTCGGCCGGGGTGGCCCGCTCGATGAGCAGCGTCGACGCGCCCGCGCGGAGCGGGAACAGCAGCAGGCCGCCGAGGCCGTAGGTGAAGCCGAGCGGGGGGGTGCCGGTGAAGACGTCGTCCCGGCGCGGCCTGATCAGGTGCCGGGAGAAGGTGTCGGCGGTGGCCAGCACGTCCCGGTGGAAATGCATGGCCACCTTGGGCTGCCCGGTCGTGCCGGAGGTGGAGGCGAGCATGGCCACGTCGTCAGCGGCGGTGTCCACCGCGGTGAACGTGCCGTCCTTGGCCGCGCAGCGGGCACTGAGGTCGCCGGGGCCTTCGCCGCCATAGAGCAGCGTCGTCAGCCCCGGCGCCCCGGCCGCCAGGTCGGCCGCGAACCGGTGGTCGCACAGGGCCAGGCTCGGCTCGGTCAGCCCGGTGACGGTGGCGATCTCCCGCGGGCGCAGCAGGGCCATGGTGGTGACCGCGACCCCGCCCGCCTTGATCACCGCGAGCCAGGCCGCGGCGAGCCAGGGATTGTTCGGCCCGCGCAGCAGGACCCGGTTACCCGGCTGCAGGCCGAAGTCCTCGGTCAGCACCCGGGCCAGCTGGTTGGTCAGCCGTACGGTCTCGCCGTAGGTCCAGGTCCGGGCCGGGCCGCTTTCCCCGGTGGACAGCAGGCAGGGACGGTCCGCGCCGTCCCGGGCGGCGGTCGCGTCCAGGAGCTCGGCGGCGCAGTTGAGCCGTTCGGGATAGTCCAGCTCCGGCCGGTCGAAGCGGAACTCGGGCCACTGGCCCGCTGGCGGGAGGCGGTCGCGGCAGAAGGTGTCGGTGTGCGCCGAAGGGGAAAGCCGCATCTCTACATTTTGTGACGACAGTCAAGAATCCGCAATATCACCGGAGCCGGAGGATGTTCCCGGTGATCAGGCCGGCGCGCTCCTCCGCCAGGTAGGCGATCACGTCGGCGACCTGCTCCGGCGTGGCCACGTGGATCAGGTCCGGGCTCGCGGCCACGAGCGTCGCGTACCTCGCTGGTCACCCAGCCGGTGTCGGTCACCGGCGGGTGCACCACGTTGGCGGTGATCCCGGCGTCGGCGAGCTCGAAGGCGGCCGCCAGCGTGTAGTCGTTCAGCGCGGCCTTGGCCGCGCCGTAGGAGACCTCCTCCGGGAAGCCGCCGGTGCCCGAGGTCAGCGAGATGATCCGCCCGTACCCGGCGCCGCGGGCCAGGTGCCGCCGGGCGAACTCGGCGATCATCAGGGCCCCGCCGCGGGCGTCCACGGCGAACAGCCGGTCGAAGGTGGACGCGCTGACCGGCGTCAGGGTCCGGCCGAGACGGTCGGTACCGCTGGCCTTGAACGTGTCGGCCAGCCATCCGGTGGCGTTGTTCACCAGGATGTCCACGGGTCCCAGCTCCCGTTCGGCCTGATCGAATAGCGCGGCCGGTACCTGCGGGTCGGACAGGTCGGCCTCGGCCGCCCGGCCCGTCCCGCCGGCCTCGGTGATCGCCGCCAGCACCGCCGAGGCGTCCCGGGCGCGGTTGGCCCGGTGCGCCTCCGGCGTTCCCGGGTCCGGGGCGTCCTCCAGCCGCAGGTAGGTCACCAGGACGGACGCGCCGCGAGCCGCGAGGGCCACCGCGGTCGCCGCGCCGATGCCGTGGTTCGCGCCGGTCACGATGGCCACCCGGCCGGCCAGGACCCCTCCGCGGCCGGAATCAGTCACCTCTGCCGCCGGCATCGCGGTCACTCGTCCCAGTGCGGCGGGCGGTCCTGGCGCAGGCGCTCCTCGTCGTCCGGCTCCGGCGCCTCGCCCCAGCCGACGCTGGTCTCGTCCACGCTCTTCACCGGCAGCACCGGCTTGTCGTCCGCCGGCGCCGGACCGGGACGCGCCGTCCCGTCATCGCGCGTGCGCGGCTCCGGGCCGCCGGCGCCGGTCACCGGCTGCCTCCGGCGGGCTGGAGCGCCCGCACCTGCTCGGTGAACGCGCCGGTATCCTCGACCGCCGCGAACAGGTAGGCCATCCGCTGGATCGCCGCCGCGTGCGCCTGCTCCGCCGACAGCGTGCCGATGGCCTGCGACGCGCACGCGTCGGCCAGCACGATCACCTTGAAGCCCGTCATGCTGAGCCCGTCGACGGTCGTCTGGACGCAGATCGGCGTGGTCAGGCCCCCCACCACTACGGTGTCGGCGCCCCGGGCCCGCAGCTGAGCGGGCAGGTCGCTGGACAGCACGGCCGAGAAGGTCGTCTTGTACACCACCAGGTCGCCGTCCGCGATCAGGTCCGGATAGGGCTCGGTGGCCTGCGTCCCGGCCGCCAGGGCGGCGGCGATGCCGGGCTCGAAGTCGGTGATCCGGCCGGACGGCGCGCGCTCCGGCGTGTACGCGGTCTGGACGTGGATCACCGCGCCGCCGCACTGCCGCCACGCGCGGCTGGCCTTCCGGAAGTTTTCGACCGCGGCGCCGGCGTGCGGCACCTGCTCCCAGCTGCCCGCCCCGAAGCCGTACTGGCAGTCGATGCTGAGCAGGACGGTCGTGACCGGGTTGACCGGGTAGGAGACGTTGCTGACGGCTTGCTTGGACATGTGCTATCCGATCTCCCCGGTGCCCCGCGGCACCCGAACATGATCACTGACACTCTAGAGAGATGCTGCAAGAATTTCTCCGCCTGGCCGTCTACCTGCCCGTCGACGAGGCGAGCCAGGGTTCCGGCCTGGCGGTGGCATCCGACCCCGCCGTCCAGGAGATCATGCGCGTCATCCGCGGCTTCGACTTCGCGGGCAGCGTCGGCACCTACCGGGCGGTCGCCCAGATCTCCGGCGCCGCCGACACGTTCACGCCCACCGCGGATTCCGCTCCCGTCCACGGCACGGCCGATACCGCCTCGACCGTCCCGTCGGCCCGGATTGTCACCTACGTCCCCGCCGCGACCCCCGGCGAGGACGTCGACCGCCTGATCGCCGCGCTCGTGTCGGCTCATCCCTGGGAGCACCCGCTCGTCGAAGCAGACCGCGTCTCCCTCTGGATGCCAGGCCCTGCTTAGCCGCTAGCCAGCTCCTCGGCCGTCAGCGGCCGCAGCACGTCGAACTCGTTGCCTTCCGGGTCGGCCATGACCACCCAGCTGACCTCGCCCTGGCCGACGCTGACCCGGCGGGCGCCGAGTGCCTCCAGCCGGGCGACCTCGGCGGCCTGATCCTCGGGCCGCAGGTCCAGGTGCAGCCGGTTCTTGACCGCCTTGCCCTCCGGGACCTTCAGGAACAGCAGGTCGGGAGCCACGCCATCCTCCGGGCTCCCGGCCGGGGGCTCGAGGACAACCTCGTCTTCCTTCTCGAACGTGCGCCGCCAGCCCAGCGCGGACTGCCAGAACGACGCGATCTTCGCCGGATCCTGAGCATCGATGCACAGGCACTGGATGCGTATCCCCATAGTCCGACCCTGGCCAGCTCGAGCCGTCTTGTCGAATGATTTGTCACCGGGCTCGTAAGCTAGGCGCCGTGCATCTCGGTCTCGTCACCGTCGTGGTCAGCGAATACGACCCGGCCGTCCGGTTCTTCACCGACGTCCTGGGCTTCGAGCTGGCCGAGGACTCCCCGTCCCTGACCAACGACGGGCGGCCCAAGCGCTGGGTCGTCGTCCGGCCGCCCGGGGCCGTCACCGGCCTGCTGCTCGCCCGGGCCGACGGCGACGACCAGGCCGCGATGGTCGGCCGGCAGGCCGCCGGGCGGGTCGGCTTCTTCCTCCACGTCGACGACTTCGCCGCCGCCTACGCGCGGATGACCGCCGCGGGCGTGCGGTTCCTGACCGAACCGCGAACCGAACCCTACGGCCGGGTCGCCGTGTTCCTCGACATCGCGGGCAACAAATGGGACCTCATCGGCCCCGCCTAGCGGCCGGCTGCGAGACTTTACCCGTGCCTGACCCCGACCCGTTCGACCTCCAGCGCTTCGTGACCGCCCAGGACGCCGGCCGCACGTATGACCGTGCCGTCGCCGAACTGCGGGCCGGGCGCAAGGCCAGCCACTGGATGTGGTTCGTGTTCCCGCAGATCGCGGGCCTGGGCTACAGCCCGACGGCGCGCGCCTACGCGATCACCGCGCTGGCCGAGGCGCAGGCCTACCTGGCGCACCCGGTCCTGGGCCCGCGGCTGACCGAGTGCGCCGCCATCCTCGCCGGCCTGCATGGCCGCACCGCGGAGCAGGTCTTCGGCGAGATCGACGCGCTGAAGCTGCGCTCGTCCATGACGCTGTTCATGCACGCCGCCCCCGGCGAGCCGGTGTTCCGCCAGGTCCTGGACCAGTACTTCGACGGGACCCCGGACCCCGCCACCGAGCAGCGCATCTAGGCTGCCGCCAGGAACCGGGCGACCACGGCCTGGGCGGGATTCCCGGCCGCCCGGAGCTGGACCGAATGACCCGCCCCCGGCACCACCACCAGGTGCCCGTCCGGGGCCAGCGCCGCCTCCGCCCGCGCGCCTGCCAGCGGGGTCGACAGGTCGTGCCCGCCGGCCAGCAGCAGCACGGGCACCCGGGGGAGGCGGGGCCGCGCGGCCGCCGCAGCCGCCGGCACCGGGATGGGCGGCCAGTACCGGCAGGTCTGGATGAAGCCGTTGCCGGCCGCCGTGGCCCGGTCGAAGGGCCAGACCTGCGCCGGTGCCAGCCGGGCGGCGGCCCCGGCCAGGGCCGCCGCCCGGGCCGCGAGCGGCGTGCCGGGACCGCCCCACGGCATCGGCATGTCCGCGCAGAGCGTGCTGGCGTGCAGTCCCTGGCTCAGCTCACCGGACGTGGCGGCGTCCGCCACGTGGACCCGGGCCATCAGCGTGTGCAGCGCGCCCGGCCGCCCGGCGGCGGCCGCGTGGAGCGCGCCGGGAACGCCCGGGAAGGACGGATCGCCCACGCTCAGCGCCACCAGCATGTCGAGCAGGGCCGGCCCGTCGTGATACCGGCGGACCACGGTGGCCAGGTCGGCCGCCGGATCGGAGCCGCACCGCTGGGCCGCGCAGGCGTCCCGCAGCACCGCGGCGCTCTCCCGCATGCCCGTCACCTGGAGCGGGTCCACGTTCCAGCTCGGCACCACCGAATCCAGGACGAGCCGGTTCACCCGGTCCGGGTGGGCCAGCGCGAACTGCTCGGCGACGTAGGTGCCGTACGAGACCCCGTCCAGCGTGAGCCAGGCTGACGCCGAGCGCGGTCCGCAGCGCCTCGATGTCGGCGACCGTGTCCGCCGTCGCGAAGAACCGGCGGTCCGGCCCGGTGGCGGCCGCGCACGAGCGGACCGCGGCGGCCGTGGGCACCGTCAGGTCCGACGCCCCCATCTGCTGCTGCAGCGCCGGGCAGTCCAGCGCGCCCGCCCCGGTGCCGCGCTGGTCGAACATCACCATCCGGTAGCCGCGCAGGGCCGGGCCCAGCCGTCCCGCGAGCCGCGACACGAACGGGACTCCCGGCTCGCCCGGGCCCCCGGTCAGGAACAGCAGCACGCCGCGCGGGGCCGTGCTGACATCGGCGACCGCGACCCGCAGCGACAGCCGTCCCGGCGTGGCGCCGGCCGGATCGAGCCGGACCCGCAGCGACCCGCAGCTGAACCCGGCGATACCCGGGCAGGGCCGGACGCCAAGCAGCCCGGCCGGCCCCGGCTGAGCCACCCTAGGCACCGAACGGGTGCAGCCCGACGCACCCATCACCACGATCACGATCGCGGCCAGAACGCGTCCCGCGCGCCTTCGCATCATCTGGCCGGCATCATCTGGCGCGCCCGGTCGCCGCCCAGGCGAGGGCGCTGACCTCGAAGGGACCGTCGGGCAGCTGCCGTCGGCACTGCTCGCGCAGCGCGTTCCGGTGGTCGTCGTCCAGGGCGGCCAGGTACGCCCCGGCCGGGCCGACGCCGAGCGTGAACGGCTCCCACCACGACGCGAAATCTGCCTGGCCGACGCGGACGGTGAGCGTGGACGCCCGGATCGCGTCCAGCCCGGCCTGCGCGAAGAGCCCGGCCAGGTGGCCTTCGCGGGCGCCCGCCAGGCCGGACTCGTCGTCGGCGGCCGGGTCGAGCTCCCGCACGGCCCGCCAGAACGCGCTCACCGGCCCGCGCCCGCCCGCGTGGTCCCAGACGCAGGCGGCCACGACCCCGCCGGGCCGGGTCACCCGGGCCATCTGCCGCAGCCCGGCCACCGGGTCGGTCATGAAGTGCACGACGAGCTGCGCCAGCGCGGCGTCGAAGGCGCCGTCGGGGAAAGGCAGCTCCTCGGCCGGGGACTGCCGGACGTCGACCCCGGGCAGCCGCTCGCGGGTCGCGGCGGCGAACGACGCCGACGGCTCGACCGCGCTGACCGCGTCCGTGCCCGCCCGGCTCGCCAGCACGGCCGTCAGCGCCCCGGGCCCGCAGCCCACGTCCAGCACCCGCTGCCCGCGGGCAATCCCGGCCAGGTCGGCGAACTGCACCGCCAGCGGCTCGGAGTACCGCCCCATGAACCGCCGGTAGGCGTCCGCGGCGACGTTGAAGCTCACACCGGCCAACCTACCCGGCCGTCAGCCGAGCGACCTGCCCTGTTCCTGCAGGGCTTCCTGCAGGAGCCGCAGCGCCTTCGGGCCCACGCCGTGCAGCCGCCCCAGCTCGGCGGCGGGCACGCCGTCCAGCTGCGCGAGCCGGGTATACCCGGCGGCGGTCAGCGCCCGGGTGGCCGGCGCCCCGATGTTCGCGGGCAGGCCCGCGTCCGGTGTAGCCATGGGCGCGATCCTAACGCTTAGCCGCCCGCTGGCCGGGGACGCTCAGCGCCGGCCGGGAGAGCTCAGCACCGGCCGGGAGAGCTCAGCGCCGGTACCCGTCGTCGTACCGCACCGGAGGCAGCTCGTCCGCCGGCACGTCCTCGCGGTACACCGGCACGTCGTCGCGGTAGACCGCCCGCTCCTCGCGGTAGACCGGCTGACCGCGGTAGGCGGGATCCTCGCGGTAGACCCGCTCCTCGCGCGCGACCGGGACGTCCCGCTGGTAGACCGGGCGGCGGCCGCGAGACGACCAGGGCGCCCACACGACCATCCAGAGCACCACGCCGAGGACGCCGACGAGCATCAAGATGTCACCGATCGTGTTGATGTTGATGCCATGGGTAGACACCGTGGAGATCCCGAACCGCAGGATGGCCCCCACCGCGATGAGCACTAGGCCTGCACCGATCCTCATGGTCACGCACCTCTCTGAGGCAATTACGGTCAGCCGTCACCACTGCCCCCGGCTGGTCTGGCCAAACAGATGCCATGAACCGTGCGATTCCCGACGTTGCCTGACAAATCTGTGACGGATTTAGGGCTGTGAGTGAGACCGTGCGGGGGAGGGCCGCGGTTTGTGCTGCGCCGCGTGGTATGCCGGGCCGATACTTGACCGGTGATCGGTGCTGCGTTCCGGGACACTCTGGCCGACGCCAGGGCCGGCGATGATGCAGCCTTCACTCGCCTGTTCCGTGACGTGCAGCCGGCCCTGCTCCGGTACCTGCGGCTGATCGCGCCCGATGCCGATGACGTGGCCGGCGACACCTGGCTGCAGGTGGTGGGCGGCCTGGACCGCTTCCGCGGTGAGGAGCAGGATTTCCGGGCCTGGCTGTTCACCATCGCCCGGCACCGGGCGGCGGATTCCGGGCGGTCGCGGGCCCGCCGCCCCGCCATCCCCCTCGAGATGACCGAAGCGGAGCAGCAGCCGACTATGTCCGACGCCGCCGATCAGGCGCTGGAGGCGGTTTCCACGCGGGCGGTGCTGGAGCTGATCGCTTCGCTGCCGGGTGACCAGGCCGAGATCATCCTGCTGCGGGTGGTAGCCGGCCTCGATGCCCGTGAGGTGGCGCGGATCGTGGGCAAGTCCCCGGGGGCCGTCCGGGTGGCGGCGCACCGCGGCCTGCGCAAACTGGCCGGCCTGACCGCGCTGCCCGACGCCGAACGAGCAGGTACGAGGCCAGGTGTAACACATTGAGCGAGCCCGACGCTCTGCATGATGAGATGCCTGGGTTCTTCCCCGGCCGGCCCGGCGGCGATCACGACGAGCCGCTGCTGGACATGCTATTGGAGCGGCGCCCCCTCCCCCCCGGGGCGCCGCCTCCGCTGCATGACCTGGCGCGTATGCTCGCCGCTGCGGCCGGACCGGCCGAATCCGGGGACCTGGCCGGAGAGGATGCCGCGCGAGCGGCGTTCCGCCGGCAGCAGTCCCCGGCAGGTGTCTCCCATGCTGCCCCGCGGTCAGCCCGGCACCGGCTGACCGCGCGACCAGCACGCGGCCGACTCCCCCTAGTGGCCGCGCTGGCAGTGGCAGCGGCGGGGCTGGGCAGCGCGACCGCCGCATACGCGGGTGCGCTGCCCAGCCCGATACAGCACATCGCGCACGAATACATCGGGGCCCCGGCTCCGCATTACGACCTTTCCCACGCGACGCCCGTCATCATCAGCAGCTCACCGGTGCAGGCCTCCCGGAACAGCGACCCCAAGCCACGCAAGACGCGGCCGGCACCGGCCAGCCCGGTCAGCTCGACGCCCCTGGGCAACTCGCACTTGCACACGAGGTATCCGCTGTACACGCCGGGGCCCTCCTTCGCCAGCTGCCAGCCCACCCCGGCCGCGACCCAGAACCCGGGGCACCCCGCCCCGACCCCGAGCCGTCCCAACCCGTTCCCGGGCGCGAGCAGCGTCGGGCCGCCCCAGTCGGGTTCGGGGCAGGGCCGGGTGTCACCGTGGCCTTCGGCTCCCGGCTTGACGCCGGTGCCCGCGGCAACCGGCTGCCCCAATCTCCCCGCCAAGTGAGCGAGAGGCATCCGAGTTGAGCGAACCGGACGGAGACGCCGCGAGCCCGCCCTGGACCGCGGGCGCGGCCTGGATCGACGGGCGGTACGGCCCGGTCGGGGACGCCCGGATATCGGTGCTCGACCTGGGCGTGACCCGCTCGGACTGCACGTATGACGTGGTGCACGTCTGGCAGGGCCGGTTCTACCGGCTCGACGCCCACCTGGACCGGTTCGCGGCCAGCATGACCCGGCTGCGGCTCGATCCCGGGCAGGACCGCGCCGGGATCGAGGCCGTCCTGCACGGCTGCGTCCGCCTCGCCGGGCTGCGCGACGCCTACGTGTCCATGACGTGCACCCGGGGCCGGATGCCGCCGGGCAGCCGCGACCTGCGCACCGCGCGGAACAGCTTCTACTGCTACGCCCTGCCGTTCATCTGGATCAGCCGCCCCGAACAGCAGGAGACCGGGGCGCGGATGCGGATCAGCGACCTGACCCGCATCCCGCCGCAGAGCGTCGACCCGACGGTCAAGAACTACCACTGGCTGGACCTGGACCTGGCCCTGCTGGATGCCTACGACCACGACGCCGACCTGGTGGTGCTGCGCGACTTGTCCGGCGCGATCACCGAGGGCGCCGGCTACAACGTGTTCGCCCACGTAGACGGGCGCTGGCTGACGCCCGGCCACGGCACGCTGGCGGGCATCACCCGGCGCTCGCTGATCGAGCTCGCCCGCGAGGCCGGCCAGCGCGTGGACGAGGGCCAGCTGACCGCCGACGACCTCCTCCGGGCGGACGAGGTCCTGGTCACCTCCACGGCGGGCGGGATCATGCCGGTCACCATCGTGGACGGCGCCCCGGTCGGCACGGGCGCCCCCGGCCCGCTGACCCGCGACCTCAAGGACCGCTACTGGGCCAGCCACCAGGACCCCCGCTACTCCACCCCCGTCCGCTACAACGAACCCGCCTGACCGCGAGCAGCCGTCCCGTAGATCATGAACGGCCCCCGGCAGATCATGAAACGAGCCCTGGCGTCCCGCCAGCGCGACCTGGAGACCGCATCAACCTCACCCGCCCCTTGCATACCATTTTGATTCAATGGTTGTGACACCCTACCGAATAGAAGGGGTAGAACGCCACAACCACTGAATTTCAGGACGACCTGAAGGGCTTGCGGTACACGCCCTAGCCGCCCAGGTGCTTCACGAACCAGTCCCGGGCCGGTCCGCTGGAGGCCTCGAAGCCCACGGTGTAGGCGTCGAAGTGCCCGCCGGGCATGATGACGAGCTCCTTCGGCTGGTGCGCCGTGTCGAACGCCGCGATGGCGAGCTCCGACGGGACTAGGTGGTCGCCGACGGCCACCATGAGCAGCAGCGGTGTCGGGCTGATCCAGGGCAGGTAGACGCCCGGCTCGTATTCGGTGAACATCTCCACGCTGCGCAGCGTCACCTCGTTCCGCCACGACGGGGCGCGGGTGTCCCCGGTGCTGGAGAACCACTCCCACGAATCCGGCGTCGGCAGCGCCGACGGGGCCAGCGGGTCCTTGTCGACCACCGGCACCATGGCCGGCGGCTTGCCCTGGAAGCGGGCCAGCCGGTCGGCGTCGAACATCTCGCGGAACCCGGCAATGAAGTCGGCCCGGACCAGGGCCCGCAGGTTGGCGTGCCCGCTGATGAGCGGCACCTGGCTCACCACGGCCTTGACCCGGCGGTCGATCGCCGCCACGACCAGGACATGACCGCCGGAGTAGCTGCTGCCCCAGATCCCGATCCGCTCCGGGTCTACCTCGGGCACCGTGCACAGGTAGGTGATGGCGTGCCGGTAGTCACGGACCTGCGCCCACGGGTCGATCTCCTGCCGCGGCTCCCCGTCGCTGGCGCCGAAGCAGCGGTTGTCGAAGACCAGCGCGTTCAGCCCGGCCGCGGCGAACGCCTCGGCGAAGCGGTCCAGGTACATCTCCTTGACCGCGGAGAACCCGTGCGCCATCACCACCGCCGGCCCCGCGGATCCATCGGCCCCCTCGGCCGGATAGAACCAGCCGCGCAGCGTGACGCCCTCGGCGTCGAACTCGATATCCCGTCGTGTCATCCCGGCTACCTCCGCGATTGGTCGTCGTTGACCGCCCGCAGCCCAGGTCTGCCCGCGAGCCCGTCCTGCCCAGTCTTGTCGGGACCGGCGCGACAATCTAGCCCTCGTCGCAGGCTGAGACAGGCCCGGATACTTCGTCAGTTTCTGTCGCTGTGACGACAGAAACTGACGAACGATCATGACGTCCCGCGGTCCTCCGAAGCGGAAGGCCGCCAGCGCGCGTGCGCCGTCCGCGGCGTCCCGGACCGGATCAGCTCGAGCCGCGGCCGCGGCCCGTCCGTCCGTCCCCCGGCTGGCCTGCGGCTCCCCGCCGCGAACGGCAGCGGCCAGGCCGCGCCCGGCCCGGCGTAATCCTGCTCGGCCGCCGCGTGCAGCGTCCACTGCGGGTCGTACAAATGCGTCCGCCCAAGCGCGCACAAGTCCGCCCGCCCGGCCAGGATCAGCGAGTTCACGTCGTCATACGACGAGATCGCGCCGACCGCGATCACCGCCACCCCGTACTTGCGGCCGATCTCGTTCCGGATCCGGTCGGCATACGGCGTCTGGTAGCTGCGGCCGAACGCGGGCTGCTCCTCGCTCACTACCTGCCCCGTCGACACGTCAAGGCCGGCCGCGCCGTGCTCGGCGAACGCCCGCGCGATCTCGACGGCCTCCTCGACATCGACGCCCCCCTCGCACCAGTCGGTGGCCGAGATCCGCACCGTCATCGGCCGGTCCTGCGGCCACACCGCCCGGACCGCGTCGAAGACCGACAGCGGATAGCGGAGCCGGCCGGCCAGTGAGCCGCCATAAGAATCACTGCGCTGGTTGGTCAGCGGCGACAGGAACGACGACAGCAGGTACCCGTGCGCGCAGTGCAGCTCGAGCAGGTCGAACCCGGCCCGCGCCGCCGCCCGCGCCGACTCCACGAACTGCGACCTAATCGAGTCCAGCTCTGCGTCGCTCAAAGCCCGCGGCGTCTGCCCCCCAGCCTTGTACGGGATAGCCGACGGCCCGCATACCTCCCAGTTGCCCTCCGGCAGCGGGTCGTCCATCCCCTCCCACATCAGCCGGGTCGAGCCCTTGCGCCCCGAGTGCCCGAGCTGGATCCCGATCCGGGCACCAGAGCGCTCATGGACGAATGAGGCGATCCGCCGCCACGACTCCTCCTGCTCCGCGGTGTACATCCCGGTGCACCCCGGCGTGATACGGCCCTCGGGGGAGACGCACACCATCTCGGTCATCACCAGCCCGGCCCCGCCCAGCGCCTTGCTGCCCAGGTGCACCAGGTGGAAGTCACCGGGCACGCCGTCCCGCGCCGAGTACATGTCCATCGGCGAGACGACGACCCGGTTGGCCAGCTCCAGGCCGCCCAGCCGGAACGGCTGGAACATCGGCGGCCGCACCTCCGCCGAGCCCGAGCCCGGAGCCGGGTCCGCCACCGAGGCGAACCACCGGTCCATGTCGGCGACGAACTCGGGGTCGCGGAGCCGGAGGTTGTCGTAGGTCACCCGGCGGCTGCGGGTCACGATGTTAAACGCGAACTGGTGCGGATCCTGATCGGCGTACTGGCCGATGTTCTCGAACCACTCCAGGCTGGCCTGCGCGGCCCGCTGGGTCGAGGTCACCACCGGCCGCCGCTCGGCCTCGTACGCCGTCAGCGCCGCATCCACGGAGTCCTGCTCGTGCAGGCAGGCCGCCAGGGCCAGCGCGTCCTCCATGGCCAGCTTGGTGCCGGAACCGATGGAGAAGTGCGCGGTGTGCGCCGCGTCGCCGAGCAGCACCACGTTGCCGTGCCGCCAGGTCCGGCAGCGCACGGTGGTGAACGCGGTCCACCGGGAGTTGTTGGCGAGCACCTGGTGGCCGCCGAGCACCCCGGCGCACAGCTCGCGGATCATCGCGATGGACGCCTCGTCGCTGCGCCCGGGCGGCAGCCCGGCCGCGCGCTCCGCGGCCGGCCCGAAGCCGGCCCGCCGCCACACGTCCTCGTGCGCCTCCAGGATGAACGTGCTGGCCGACTCGCTGTACGGGTAGCCGTGCACCTGCATGATCCCGGCCGGGGTGTCCAGGATGTAGAACTTGAAGGCGTCGAAGACCAGGTCGGTCCCCAGCCAGATGTAGCGGGACCGCCGCCGCTCCAGGTCCGGCCCGAAGGCGTCGGCGTACCGCCCCCGGACCGCCGAGTTCATCCCGTCGGCCGCGACCACCAGGTCATAGTCCGCCGCCAGCGCCGCCACGTCCGGCGCCTCGGTGCGGAACAGCACCCGGACCCCCAGCTCCGCGCACCGCTCCTGCAAGATGGCCAGCAGCCGCTTGCGGCTCATCGCGGCGAAGCCGTGCCCGCCCGAGGTGAAGAACGGTACTGCCCCGAAGTGCACGTCGATGTCGTCCCAGCGGGCGAACTCGCGCCGCATCCGCGCGAAGATCTCCGGGTCGGCGTGCTCGATCCCGCCCAGGGTCTCGTCGGAGAACACCACCCCGAAGCCGAACGTGTCGTCGGCCGCGTTGCGCTCCCACACCGTGATGTCGTGGCCGGCGTCCAGCTGCCGGGCCAGGGCCGCGAAGTACAGGCCGCCGGGGCCGCCGCCGAGGACCGCGATGCGCATGCCCCGACTGTATGCCGGAATCTGTACGGTCGTCAATGAACCGCAATACCGGTAGGGTGCCGCCATGGACATGGAGCGGATCAACCCGGCCGGCCTCGCCCGGCCGTCAGGCTTCTCCCACGCCGTCTCCGTCCCCGCGGGCCGGCTGGTGTTCCTGGCCGGCCAGACCGGGATGGACCAGGGCGGGCAGATCGTCCCCGGCGGCGTCGTGGCGCAGTTCGAGCAGGCGCTGGGCAACCTGCTGGCCGCGCTGACCGCGGCCGGCGGCCAGCCGTCCGACCTGGCCAGCGTGACCATCTACCTGACCGACGTGGCGGACTACCAGGCCCACGGGAAGGAGATCGGCACCGTCTGGCGCCGGCTGGCCGGCTCGGACTACCCGGCCATGGCGGGCGTGGGCGTGACCCGGCTGTGGCAGCCCGAAGCCGTGGTCGAGATCCAGGGCTTCGCCGTCGTCAGCCGCGCATGACGGCCTGCACGTAGGCCCGCGCCGGTTCTTCCAGCCGCGCGCGCCGGGCGAAGAACAGGTCGGCGGCCCGGATGCCGACCCAGTCCGGGGGCAGCAGCTCGGCGGGCAGCCCGGGGTCCAGGTAGGGGAGCCGCCGCCAGTCGGTGAGCAGCCGCACGTACCCGGCGAACGCCTCCCGCCCGGCGGGCGCGACCTCCGGCAGCGCGGGCTCGTGGGCGCCGATGAACGCTCCGTACTGGCGTTCCAGCTCGTCCAGGTCCCACCAGCGGCGGATCTTGGCCGCCGGGTCGCCGAAGGCCAGGTGCTCGGCGCGGAACAGGTCGGCGTAGCCGTCCAGGCCGAGCCGCTCCAGGGTCTCGGCCGTCGTGTCCTGCGGGTGGGCCGGCACGATCCACACGCCGGGCGCGACCATGCCGAACCCCAGCCGGGTCAGCTCGGACCGCAGCACGTGCCGCCGGTGCCGCTCGGACTCGGGGACCGAGAAGACCGCGAGCACCCAGCCGTCGGCGGGCGTGGCCCGCCGCCGCCGGAAGATCCGCTCGTCACCCTCGCGCAAGATGGCCAGGGCCCCGGCGGACAGCTGGTATCCGGCTGACCCGCCGTTCCGCCGTGACTGCACGATGCCGCGCCGCTTCAATCGCGAGATCGCCGAACGGGCGGCCGGCTCCTCGATCCCGAGGTCGGCCAGCAGCCTGATCAGGGTCGCGACCGACAGCCAGCCGCCATCATGGCGGGCATAGAGCCCGTACACCGTGATGATCAGGTGCCGCAGCCGGGCCGAGCGGGCGGTCGCCTCGGCGGCCGGGTCGTTCGTTTCCGCTACGGCCGTCATCCGGTCACGATATCAAGGCCGCCGGCGGGCCGTTACTCCTTGACTTCGCGCAGGCGTCCCGTCTCGACCTCGTAGACAAAGCCGCGGATGTGATCCTTGTTCGGGACGAACGGGCTGGCCTTGATCCGGGCGATCGACTGCCGGACGTCGCCCTCGAGATCGGGGAACGCCTCGAGCGCGAACGGCGGCCGGATGCCGGTGTCGGCCTCGATCTGCGCCTTGACGTCGTCGTCGTGAAAGGTCAGCATGCCGCAGTCGGTGTGGTGGATCAGGACGATCTCGGTCGTCCCCAGCAGGCGCTGGGAGATGGCGAGGGACCGGATGACGTCGTCGGTGACGACCCCGCCGGCGTTGCGGATGATGTGCGAGTCACCTTCGGTGAGCCCGAGGATGGCGTACGGGTGGAGCCGCGCGTCCATGCAGGCGACTACCGCGGTGCCCTTGGCGGGCGGCAGCGGCAGGTCGGCCTTGTCGAAGCTGGCGGCATAGCGCTCGGCGTTGGTGACGAAGGCGTCGGTGCTACTCATGGTTCCTCCCCGGGCGAATGATCGGGTTTCGGCGGGATCGTATCCACTGGCACGCCTGCCTAATCCCGACTTAAAAGACCTGAAAACCAATCTTTAGCAGGACGGATCAGCTCTTGTCCAGCCGGGGGAACGCGACTTCCTTCAGCAGCAGCCGGATGGCCGCCGCGACCGGGATGGCGACCAGCACCCCGACGATGCCGAGCAGCACCCCGCCGATCAGCACCGCGATCAGGCTGGCGAGGGCGGGCAGTTCCACCGTGCGGCCCTGGATCCGCGGCACGATGAGGTAGTCCTCGGCCAGCCGGTAGAAGATGTAGAAGCCCAGGGTGGCCAGCGCGACGGGCAGCGAGACGGTCAGCGCGACCAGGCTCACCACGATCCCGCCCACGGTGGACCCGATTACCGGGATCAAGTCGAGGAGGGCCACGAACGTGCCGAGCAGCAGCGGGTAGGGGACACCCCACGCCAGCAGCCAGATGTACGTGCCGAAGCCGGCGATTACCGCGGTGATGAAGCTCCCCAGCATGTAGCCGCCCACCTTGGCGAAGATCTCGTCGCCGATGAGGATGGCCCGGGGCCGCCGGGAGTGCGGGACCATCCGGTAGAAGAACAGCTTGATCTGCGGTAGGCCGATCAGGAAGTAGATGCTGAGCACCGCGATGGCGAGGATCTCGGATACGGTGCCGATCACCAGGGCCCCGGCGCCGATGACCCCGCCCACCAGGCTGCCGCTGCCGCTGGTGAGCAGCTTGGTCAGGCGGTCCTGGACGTGGTACTTGACGTTGAGCTTGCCCAGCTGCGAGTTGCGGTTCTGCAGGTCCTGGAGGTAGTGCGGGATCTGATGGGCGAGCGAGGTGGCCTCGCTGGCCAGCGGCGGGATGGCCGCGGCCAGGAACCCCCCGACTACGCCCAGGACGCCGACGATGACGATGAGCACGGCCCCCCACCGCGGCACCCGGTGCCGGACCAGCCAGCCCACGAGCGGATCCAGGCCGGCCGCGATGAAGAACGCCAGGAAGATCAGGATGAGCACGGACCGCGCGTGGAGAAACAACTGGATGATGCCGTAGGCCACCGCCACGCCGAAGGCGCCGGTCAGCCCGACCATGAACGGCGAGCGCCGGTTGACCGGGCGCCCGGGCTCGCCCAGGCCGCCGGTTCTCTCCGCGACCTCGGCGGCCTCGTCCATGGCCTCCTGGATCCGGTGCTGACCTGGGTCTTGTTCTTCCTCGGACTCCTCGTCCTTGGTGCGGACTTCTTCTTGCGCCCGGATCTCAGCATCCTCCGGCGCCTGGCTGGGGCGGTTCACCCGCCCCGCCTACCCCCGGATGAACAGCTCAAGCACGATCGGGACGCTCAGCTCCCGAGCACCCAGACCAGCACGATAACCAGCACCACGACCGCCGCCAGGGCCGCCAGCGCCAGCGTCCTGCGCCGGAGCGCCGGCGCGGGGCTCGGGCGCGGCACCGGTGACGGCCGGGGCGGGCTCGCGGTTCCCTGCGGCCCGGCGTGCAGGGACACCTTGACGAACTCCAGGGCGTCCAGCGCGACCGGCGGGAGCCCGCTGGCCCGGTCCTCGGGCCGGGGATCCTCCCAGTAGAACGGCCGCACGAAAAGCGGCCGCCGCAGCGACAGCGCGTGCTCCCATTCCTCCTGGCAGTACGGCGAGCGCATCGAGTTGCTGGACCAGAACAGCTGGAAGACGTCCGCCTCCGCGATGAGCTCCGGCAGCCGTTCCCGCCAGCGCTCGCCGGCCCGGATGGCCACCACGTCGCGCAGGTACTGGTCGCCGAACGTGCGGACGACCTCCGCGAAGCCGTCCACGATCGCCGCGTCGGCGTGCGAGTACGACGGGAAGATCTTGCGGTAGCGCGGCGCCGACTCCGCCACCGCCCCCGGCGCCCCCGTCAGCGACGCGGCCACCCTGATCGCGACGGACACCTCGCCGATGATCAGCGGCCCGCACCATACCCGCACCGCTCCGCGTACCACCGAGCCCACCAGCCCGGGTCCGGCCATCACCCGGAACACGACGTGGTGCACGGGTTCCCACCAGTCGAATTCGGCGCTGGCCGGGTTGCACACCAGGCCGGGCAGCTCCGCCGTGACCCGCAGCCGCGCGCCACGGGAGATCCCCCGCCGGGCGTCCTCGCCCGCCGTCTTGACCGGCGTGTCCCCGAAATGCGCGCGGGCGATCGCCTCGACCTGCTCGACCGGGTCGAGCGGCGGCTGGCCCGGCTGCTCCACCAGGTCGGTCTTATGCGCGAAGACCAGCAGCGACGCCCAGCTCCCGGGGGCCACGGCCTGCGGCCGGTAGACCGTGAACCGCACGTCCTCGTCGGTGGTGCTCCACGGCGCCGGGACCGCTCGTGCCGCTCCCGTGTCCCTTATCGCCCCCACCTCGACGGATTCCCACCAGCGCAGGTCCGGACCCTCGCCTGCCGGCGCAGCCGCGGCCTCGGGGAATTCCTGCGCGGGGCCCCCGGCCATGTCATGGAGCCACAGCGTGCCGTCGGGCCGCCCGGCCAGCACCAGGCGGCCGCGGTCGTCGGCCGCGATCGCGGTGATGGCCGTCCCGAGCAGGCGCACGCGCCCCGGCAGCGGTCCGGGGTCACCGGGTGGTTCCGCGCCGGACAGGTCCAGGCGGGAAAGCACGCCCTCGGTCTTGGCCGCGATGACCGTCTCGCCGTCCGGGGTCACCGCCACGAGATCGATGCCCGGGCCGGCCCCGGTCATGTCCGACGTCCCCGCGGCGGGATCGTACCGGCGGACGCTGCCGTCACCGAAGACGGCCACGACCGGGCCGATGTCCGAGGCCACCGCGACGGCCGCGGCGATCCGCCCGCCGGTAGCCAGGGCCGGGCCGAACTCCCCGGTGCCGGCGTTCAGGGTCCGCAGCGTCCCGTCATCGCAGGCCACCGCGGCCAGGACCCCGGATGGCGACATGGCCAGGGCCCGGACCGGCGCCGGCGCCGCGAACTCAGCGTCCCGCGGCCGGGCCCCCGTCACGTTCTCGTGCAGCCTGATCGTCGCCGCGTCCGCCCACAGGACCCGGATGCGATCGCCCGCCCGGGCCACCGCCACCGGCTGGCGGCCGTCGACGGGCACGGCCCGGTTGATCACCCGCGCCGGCCCGCCCGTGCCCCACGTCCGCACCGTCCCGTCCGCGGACACCGTGACGGCCCACGATGCGTCCGGCGCCATCGACACGGCGGCGATCTGCGTCCGGGGAGGCATAGACGGGAGTATCGCAGACCGTCATCACGCGCTGGCGGACACGCTCAGCTCGGCCGGGCGCGCGAGCGTCTGGTACACCACGCAGTAGCGCTCGGTCAGCCGGATCAGCGTCTGCACCTGCTCCTCGCTGGCGTCGGTGTCCAGCTGGAAGGCCAGCCGGATGGACCGGAAACCGACCGGCGCCTCCTTGCTCACCGCCAGCGTGCCGCGGAAATCCAGGTCGCCCTCGGCCGTGACGGTCCCGCCCGTCACGTTGATCTTCAGCGAGGTGGCCACCGCCCGCAGCGTGACCCCCGCGCAGGCCACCAGCGCCTCCAGGAGCATGTCACCCGAGCACAGCAGCGAGCCGTCCCCGCCGGTCGCCGGGTGCAGGCCCGCCACGGCCAGCGCCCGCCCGGTTTCCACCGAGCAGGAGATGGCGTCGTCGAGCCGCCCGCGCGCCCGCAGCGTGACCACCGCCTGCTCCGGATCCTCCCGGTAGGCGTCCTTGAGCGGCTGCTGCCGGGCACTCAGTTCCGCGCTGTCCATGACGGCTCCTATCTGCGGCAGGTATCGGTGCCCGGCCGGCCCTTTCACGATAAAGCCGTCCAGCGGCGCTGCGAGACGGCGTAATCGGCCAGCCGCCACGCCAGCGCCGACCGCGGCCTGACCGCGTACACCACGTCGAAGTCGGGATCGTGGTCCGGCAGGTACTGCTGGTCCTGCGGGCTGGTGTATTTCGCCGCGAGCGCGGCGACCACCGCCGGGACCGCGGCGGGGTGGCCGAGATCCTCGACGGCGCCGTGCACGATGAGGACGTCCTCGGCGCTTTCCAGGTGGACGACGACCCGCGGGTCGGCCGCGAGGTTACGCGCCCTCACCGTGCCGCGCTCGGTGTACAGGTAGAGCGTCCCGCCGGTCACCGCCCCCCAGACCGGCGCCGCGTGCGGCGCGCCCGACCCCGTTGTGGTGCCGACCCAGTAGCTGCGCGCCGCCGCCAGCCTCGCGGCGACCTCAGCCCAGGTCATGCTGCCCTCCGCCATGACCCGATGATCCCATCCGGCGATTACGGCCAGCCGATGACAGCGCCGCATTCAGCGTCTGACCGCACCCAGCCAGCAACGTGTTCCCGCCCGCCAGCCTCCACCACACCGGTTACGGCGAAACTTGATCTCAGCGTAATCATCCGCGCGCAACCGCAGCGGATCCCGCTACGTCTGATGCACATGAAGAACCAACTACGGGGGGCCGCCGGCCTGGCGCTGGCGGCGATGTTCATCGCAGGATGCGGCTCGGCCCCGCCGCCTCCGGTTATAGCCCACGGCGTGGCCCTCAGGGAGCCGCGGGCCGATCCACGCCCGTACGGGAACGCGGACACGGCCCTCGGCCTGGACGTTCTCGGCGCCTGGTGCAAGACCAGTCCGCAGGCCAACCTGGTGATGTCACCGTCCAGCCTGGCCAGCGGGCTCGGCATGACCTATCTCGGCGCCCGTGGCGGTACGGCCAGCGCCATGGCCAGCGTGCTGCACCTTCCCGCCGCGGGCGGCCAGTCGCTCGCGGCGGGCCTGCAGTCCCGCTCGGCCGCCCTGCGCGGCCTGGGCGGCCACGGCGTGACGCTGAATGCCAGCGACCAGGTCTGGGCCGACCCCACCCTGCCGACCAAACGTACCTACCTGAACGCCGTCGCCACCGGCTACGACGCCGGCCTGGCCAAGGCGCCCCTGCTCAGCGAGCCGGAGAAGGCCAGGCAGGAGATCAACCAGGCGATCGACACCGCCACCAAGGGTCACATCCCGCAGCTCCTGCTACCCGGGTCGCTGCAGGACATCGGCTGGGTGCTCACCGACGCGCTCTACATGAACGCGGCCTGGGCCACGCCGTTCGACCCCAACGACACCATCCCGGACTCCTTCACCACCGCTGCCGGGCAGCACGTCACGGCGAAGTTCATGATCAACGGATCGTACCGAGCGACCCTCGCGGACGGCTGGACCGCGGTCTGGCTTCCGTACCGCGGCGGCAAGCTGGCCATGGAGGCCCTGCTGCCGCCCGCGGGTACAACCGGGTGCGCGCTGCCGTCCGCGGCTGCCCTCACCTCCATGACTTCCCGCCTGGCGGCCGGCGGAGCGGGCCTGCTGAACCGGAGCGTCGCCTTCCCGAAGGTGAGCCTGGCCACCCAGGCGAGCCTGAAGCCGGTCCTGTCCGGACTCGGCATGGGCGTGGCGTTCAGCCCGTCGGCGGACTTCACCGGCCTGTCGAAGCAGGCCTGCTGCATCGGCCTGGTCGAGCAGGCGGCCACCCTGGACATCGGAGAGAAGGGCACCGTGGCCAGCGCCGCGACGGCGGTGGGCATGCAGGCCAGTTCCGCCCGGGTGCTCCCGCCCGAGGTCAGCTTCAACCGCCCCTACCTGCTGCTGGTAACCGCCCCCGCCACCGGCGAGCCCCTGTTCATGGCCCGCGTCACCAACCCCGCCGCCAGCTGACCTCGGCCCACCCTCACCCCGAGGCTAGGACCATAGTCCGGACAGTGACATCACGATGATTCTCTCCTCCTTGCGATAGGCGAGCTCCGGCCATGTCACTGACCACGCATAGCATTGGGCGGGCGGCGATCTGCGGCCGCGACGACCCGGGACATGAGACCAGCCGATGCCAGACCAGACACCCGATGGCGCGGACCGAGGCGAGCGGGACTCCCTTGATCTTGACGCGCTCGCCGTCAGCGATCGGTTCCGGCTGTTCAACTTCACCCGGCGCGATGATCACGTGGCCTACCTGTGGGTGCTGCGCGCGCTCGACCGGCTGCGCGCGGTCCATCAGGTGCAGGCGCACACCGATGACGTGGCGGCCGCCCTGGCCGAGCTAGCCGCCGTCCACGAGGAGGTACCCCGCCCGGACGGGACCTTGCGGGAAAAGCTGGACGCGCTGGCCGAGGACGGCATGGTGCACCGGCTTGAGGATGCCTCGCGGGCGGGAAGCCTGGCCCGGTACCGGAACCGGCAGTCCGTCTATCAGTTCAGCGAGCTCGGCTACCGCGCGTTCACCGCGGTGGAGGACGTGCTCAGCGCGCGCATCAGGGACGCGAACCTGTCCCGGCTGGTCTTCTCCGACATCCTCGATGACCTCAGGGTGCTCGCCGCGGCGGCCAGGGCCCAGGACGCGGAGCAGGTCTACCGGAGGCTGTCCCGGCTGGACACGGTGCTCGACGACATGTCCCGCCGGGCGGCCCAGTTCCACCTGACCCTGGGCGAGATCATCAGGTCGACCGACACGTCGCCGGCCACGTTCTTGCGGTACAAGAATGCCCTGCTCACCCACATGACCGACTTCATGGCCGAGCTCGACCGCTACCTGCCCCGGCTGGCCGCGGCGGTGGCCGATACCGAAGCCGCCGCCACCGGCCAGGAAACCGGCACGCAAGAACCGGACGCCATGCTGCGCCTGGCCGCCCAGGCCGACGAGCGCCCGTTCCTCGACCGCGACGAACTGCTCGATGACTGGCGCCGCCGCTGGGCCGCCCTCCGCGCCTGGTTCGCCGACGACAGTACTGCGGAGTCCAGGGCGGAGGGCCTGCGCACCGCCACCCGCGCCGCCGTCTCCGCCGTCATCGCGCTGCTCCGCCAGGTCACCGAGGCGCAGCGAGGCGGGGTGAACCGCTCCTCACAGCTCCGCCATCTCGCCGAGTGGGTGTTCAGCACGCCGGACGAGGGAGCCGCCTATGCGCTCATGTCGGCCGCGTTCAACATCAGGTCGGTGCGCCACCTCGGCGCCGCCCACGACGACGCCGAGCAGATCTCCAGCCGCACGGCCTGGTGGGACGCGCCCGGCGTGGAGATATCGGTCACCCTGTTCCGGCGGGGCAAGGCGCCGGTACCCGGCGTCCCGCAGCCCGCCAGGTCCAACCCGGCCATCAAAGCCGAGCTCCGCCGCCGCCAGGCCGCCGAACGCCAAGCCGAGCGCGAGGCCGCGCACCGGCTCCTCCAGGCCGGCGCGCACGACCTGGTGCTCGACGACACCGAGACGAAGGTGCTGCTGCGCCTGCTCACCCTGGCCACCGAGGCCCGCACGGTCGTCGCCGGGCGGCTGGCCTCGGCGGCCGGGGGCAACGACGTGCTCACCATGCGGCTGATCCCGAGCCCGGCGGGCAGCGCGGTCAGGACCGCGAGCGGCGTCCTGCACCTGCCCGGCTTCGAGCTGCGGCTCGAGCCGGCCAGGAGGCGGTGACGCCATGGCCGCTCCCCGGGCCGCCGCGGCCGTGCCGGTCAGCGACCTCGGCTCCTACCAGCACGCGGTACGGCTGGTGCTGACCCACGACATGATCACCGCCACCCGGCCACGGCCGGGAACCCTCGAGCAGGTGCTGCGCTGGGCCGACCAGCTGTCGGCTGACCTGCGCGAACTGCTCGGCTACACGCTGATCGCGACGACTAGGCAGGTCCGGCTCAGCCGCCGGCTCGACGCGCTCGACCCCAGCCAGTCGGCGATCTTCTCGTCCCGTTACGGCAAGCCGTTCGACCGGCGCCGGCTCGCCTACCTGTGCCTGCTGCTGGCCGCGTTCCAGCGCTCCCGGGTGGAGATCAGCCTGGCCGACCTGGTGCGAGCCTTCACCCCGGCCGCGAACGCCATCGACGGCCTCGGCTTCGACCCGACCGTCAGCGCGCACAAGGCCGCGGTGGTGGACGTGCTCGACTGGCTGGCGGATCGCGGCGCGCTGCGGCTTTCTGACGGCTCGCTGGAATCCTGGACGGCCGACGCCGAACGCGGCGACGCACTGTACGACATCGACCACGACATCTGCGCCGCGCTCTTCCGCCCCGCCCGCCCCGTACAGCACCTGACCAGCGCGGCCGGGCTGCTGGACAGTACGTTCGTCAGCGCCAAGCGCAGCGCGCAGCGTGAGGCGGCGGCCCAGCGCGCCGCCCGGGCGCTGCTCGAGTACCCGGTCGTCTACTACGCGCAGGCCGAACCGGAGATCGCCGAGGCCCTCCGGCAGTCCGGCGTCGCCGAGAACCTGGCCCGGCTGACCGGGCTCACCGTCGAGCGCCGGGCCGAGGGAATCATGCTGGCCGACGCCGGCGGCCGGTTCACCGACCGCCCGTTCCCCGGCCGCGGCGGCGCCGTCAACCGCGCGGCCGGCCTGATCCTGGCCAAGCTCGCCGACCTGATCGAGGATCCCGGCCAGACCCTGACCACGCTGCCGATGCCCGCCGAGACGGACGACCAGCGTGACTTGCTGGCTCGGATCGACTCAGCTCTACCCTCTGGCCGGCATAGTGCAAGAGCTAGCCTGGTCCGCTCCGGCCGAGGCCCCCGATGAGGCCGAACGAGAGCGGCGCTCGCGCCCACCCTTCCCTGCTTGCCGCGCCGTTCGTCGAGCTGAAGCAGGCTTCGCGCCGTTATCGTTGAACTGTACGACGAGCTCGGAGCCTCCTCGTTCGGCATCGCCTGGCAGCATGATCCCGGTGGCCTGCTGACGGAGGCCCTGTCTCTCCTGGCTGACCTGCGCCTGTTGCGCCCGGTGCCTGGCGGTGTGCTGGTCCTCCCGGCCGCCGCCCGGTACCGGAACATCAAGCTGGCCCTGCCGGTGCGGCATGCCGACGGCCAGATGGCCCTGGACTTCCGTACGGGAGAGCCCGATGAGTGAGCGGTTCAAGCCCACCCGGGCCGGTGTGATCAACGTATGGGACTACGTTGACGAGGAATGGGTCTTCGCGGACGGCCGCCTGGCGCTGCGCGGCCACAACGGCTCGGGCAAGACCAAGGCGCTCGAGGTGCTGTTCCCGTTCGTGCTGGACGGGGTGGCCGATTCGCGGCGGCTCGACCCGTTCAGCGGCGAGAACCGGACAATGAAATCCAACCTGCTCTACCGCGGGCAGGAGTCCGAGTACGGCTACGTGTGGATGGAGTTTGCCGGTCCCTTTCGGGGGGGTTTGGGCGGAGTCGTCCCCCCGGGCTAGCACCGAGACCATCACCTTGATCATCGGCATGCGGGCGCACCGGAACACCGACGGCGTGCGGATGTCGTTCTACGTCACCGGCCAGCGCCTCGGGACGGACTTCGGCCTGCTCTCG
The DNA here is from genome assembly GCA_963839095.1 of uncultured Actinomycetota bacterium. Classification (GTDB taxonomy): domain Bacteria; phylum Actinomycetota; class Actinomycetes; order Streptosporangiales; family Streptosporangiaceae; genus Palsa-504. Next base: position 36,745 of record CAWIUF010000044.1, read on the forward strand.
GCGGACTCCCGCCCGCTGACCGAGCGGCAGCTCAAGGCGGTCCTGGAGCCCGACGCCTGGCGCCGGACCGCGACCGAGTACCGCGACCTGGTCGACGCCCGGCTGTTCGGCCTCGGCCGGGAACGGTACGCGCAGCTGCTCGACCTGCTGCTCGCCCTGCGCCGGCCGCTGCTGGCCAAGGACCTGGATCCGGCCAAGGTGTCGGACACGCTGACCTCGGGGCTGAGCCCGGTCGACGAGTACCTGGTGCAGCAGGCCGCCCGCGACTTCGAGAACCTGGCGGCGGTGCAGAAGCTGTTCGAGGATCTCACCACGGCGAACGCGGCCGTGCAGGACTTCCTGCTCGCACTACGACCGCCTACCTGCGGGCGAACCTGAAGTTCGCAGCTGGACCGGGTACAGGCCCGGGCCGACGTGGCCGCCGGGCACGCGGAGCAGCATCACCGGGGCGGCTGACGGCCTACCGCGGTGCGGTCGACGCCGAGCGCAGCGCCGAGGCCGAGCGCAACGCCAGGCGCGACGAAGGCGAGACCCTGCAGGGCCGCCTGGCCGGGCTGAAGAACTCCGAGGAGTACAAGGCGCAGGGCCGGATCGAGGACAAGCGCCGCGAGCTGCTGGCCGGCGCGCGCGAGGTCGCGGGGCAGCGCGGCCGTCTCGGCCAGGATCGCCGCCGATCTCGGCGAGGCGCAGGAGGCTGCCCGCAAGCTCGACCCGCCGCGCCGCCGCGGCCAGGAACGACGCCGACCGGTACGCCGCGTGAGCTGACCGACGCCGCGCAGCGCTCGGGCATCGCCGACGACGGCTTCGGACCCGTCGACGCCGGCGACGACCTGATCCTGACGGCCCGGGCCCGGGTCGCGGCCCGGCGGGACGACGTTGGCGAGATCCGCCGGCTGCTGCAGGCGATCAGGGATGCTAAGGCCAAACGCGGCTGCGCGGGAGCAGGACCTCGGCGGCAAGCAGGCTGCCGAGCAAGCCCAGGAACAAGCCGCCGCGGCTGCCGGCCGAGGACCGGCTCACTGCAGGCCCGCCGCAGGCGGCCGCGGACGAGCTGGCCTCGCTGGGCCCGCCGGTCACTGGTCACCGGCCCGATCTGGTGCACCGAAGCCTGACGCCGAGGCGCTGGCTGAGGCGCTCGGCCTCGTCGGCGAGCCCGGCGCCACCAGCCTCACGGAGGTGTTCGACCGGCTGTACCGCCGAACGCCAGGCCGCCACCATCACCGCCCGCGCGCACCTGGAAACGGACCTGCGGGAGGTCCGCGCCCGGCTGGCCGCCCTGGGCGCCGAACGGGATGCGATCGCCGCCGAGCAGGACGACGCACCGCCCGCCAGTGACCTGCGTCCGGCCGGCCGGGAGGAGCGCCCGGGGGCCCCGCTGTGGCAACTGGTCCGGTTCGCCGAAGGGACCGGCGACGCCGACGCCGCCGCCGTGGAGGGCGCGCTGTACGGGGCGGGGCTGCTGACCGCCTGGGTCCATCCCGAGCCGGCCCTGACCCAGGCGGCGCTGGCCGCCGCCGAGGCCGACGGCTACCTGATCCCGTCCGCCCCGGTAGAGCGGCCAGACCCTCGCCGCCATCCTCCTCCCCGAGGAGCAGGACCGCGTCTCGCGCCGTGCCGTGATCGACGCGGTACTCCGGTCGCATCGCGCTTACCGACGACGTTGTGGGTGCTGGCTGCACGGTCCCTGCGATCAGCACGAGGGCTCAGTTCACGTACGGCGTCCACGCCGGTGCCCGGCCGAAGGCGGTCCCGGAGTACATCGGCGCCACCAACCGGGCCAGCCGCCGCCGCGCCCGGCTCGCGGAATACGGCGAGCTGATCGTGGCGGCCGCCGCCGACGACCAGCGGCTGGCCGGCGAGCTGGACGCGGCCGCGGCCCGGCTCGAGGACTTCCGGCGGGCCCGGCGTGAGCTGCCCGATACCCGCCCGGTCGCGCAGGCGGCCGAGGCGGCCGGCACGCTGCGCCGCGCTGATCGCCCGGGCCCGGGAGGAGACCGCGGCCGCCCGGACCGCCCTGGACACTGCGATCGCCGAGGTCGACGCCATGACCAGGCGGCTGCGGCAGGCCGCGGCCGAACGCCGGATGCCGGTCACGGACGAGCAGGTGGACGCGATCGCGCGGGCGGCGGCGGAGTTCGAGAACGCCGCGACCCAGCTGCGAGCCGAGCGGGTCAAGCTGGCCCAGGCGGAAGACGACCTCGCCGCGCAGGCCGAGACGATCGAACGGCGTCAGCTCGACCTGTGCGCAGGCGGCCGACGCGCTCGCCGAGCGGGAACGGCTGCAGCAGGCCCTGGAGGAGGAGTTCCGTACGCTGGAGGAGACCGTGGGCGCGGATGTCCAGCAGGTCCTGGAGCAGATCGGGGAGACCGAGAGCGCTCATCACCGCGGCCGACCGGGCCTACCGCGATCTCGACGCGCGGGCTCGCGCCGAGCACGACCGAGCCACGGCGGCCGAGGCGGAACTGCGCGGTCACCGGCAGTCGCTGGCCGAGGCGGTCGCCCAGCTCTACGAGCAGGCCGGTCTTTTCGGCGAGTACGCGCGGCCTGACCTGCTCCCGCTGGCCGGGGTCACGGCCACCGAGCCGTGGCCGGATCCCGCTCGCTGGCCCGACCCGGCCCGCGCCAGCGAGGACCTGGTTGCGCTGCTGACCGGGATCGAGGAGCCGTTCCCGGACCCGGCCGCCGCGGTCCGCGGGATACTGCCGCCGGGAGCGGCCGAGATCCTCGGCGCGTTCGCCGCAGCGATCCGCGGCGGACGGCAGGCCACCGAGGGCACGCTGAAGAACACCGCGGACCGGATGTCGCTGGCGCTGAAGGACTTCACCGAGGCGCTGGCCGCCTGCGACGAGGACTACCGGGTCGACTGGGAGCCCGGTGCCGTCGTCACCGTCCACCTGATCGACGACGAGGGCCGCAAGCCGGTCGCCCAGTTCGCCTCCCGGATCGCCGAACGTGCTGCCGACCAAGGTGTTCTCCTGGAGGACCGGGAACGCAAGGTCCTGGAGGATGAGCTGCTGGCAGCGCTCGCCCAGCAGATCCACGGCCGGGTGATCGCCGCCCGGGACCTCACCAGGAACATGAACGCCGACACCAGGTCCAAGCCGATGTCGTCGGGCATCGCGGTCGGCATCCGCTGGGGCCAGTCCGATAAGGTCACCGAGCTCCAGCGGGCCACGTCGCGGCTGCTCGAGCGCGACTCGCCCGGCCCGGAGCGGCTGGCCGAGCTCCGCGGCCTGCTCCGCGAGATGATCAGGGAGTACCGGGCGGGCCATCCGCGCGCCACCTACCGGGAGGCGCTGGCCAGCGTGCTCGACTACCGGTCCTGGCACGTCTTCGAGCTGCTGCTGATCCAGCCCGGTGAGCCGGAGGCGCGGCTGACCCGGGCCCGGCATTCGGTCATGTCCGGTGGCGAGAAGTCCGCGGCGATCCACCTGCCGTTGTTCGCCGCCGCCAACGCCCTGTACTCCTCGGCCAAGGACCAGTGCCCGCGGATGATCGCCCTCGACGAGGCGTTCGTCGGCATCGACGAGCGCTACAAGCCCGACCTGTTCGGGCTGGCGGTCAAGTTCGACCTCGACCTGTTCATGACCGGTCACGACCTGTGGGTCACCACCGCGACGGTGCCGATGATCGCGCACTACGACATGCTGCACGACAAGACCACGAGGACCGTCTCCGCGCTGCTCATGCTCTGGGACGGTGAGCAGCTGGTCGACTCCTCGGCCGGCTACGCCGACAACGACACCCTGGTCGCCCAGCTGCTCGGCTTCCGGCCCACCCGGCACGCCCCGCTCGGCACCGCCGCCACGCTGTACGCGGCACCGGAGGCCGCCGCGGACGAGACCGATGACGAATACGACGACGCCGAATCCGTATGATCGAGCCCTACGACCGGCCGGAGTTCCGGCGGCTGCTCAGGCAGTCCCGTCGCTCCCTGGAGCGCACCGGCGGAGACCTGAGCGGCTCGGTTAGCCTCAGCCAGCCCGACGACGCCGAGCGCAAGGCGATCATCGGCATCACCGGCCAGTACCGGCCCGCGCAGGCGACCAGGATCGCGGTGCGCCTCGCCGACCTGGACCGCGCGGTCCGCGAGTCCACCGGCCGTGGCCTGCCGGAGCTGCTGGCCGATCTTGGCGGGCCGTTGCGTGACCGCCCGGCCGAGCGGGACCTGCTCGCCGCAGCGCGTGACGCCGCGATCCGCGCGGCGCAGACGAGCTCCCTGTCCGCGTGTGCCTGGTACCAGGACTGGCTGGCTGAGATCGGCCGCGACGGCACGCTGACGAAGCTGGTCAGCACCGGCGAGCAGGCGCGCCTCGGGCAGGCGGTCCACGTGCTCGAGTACCTAGCCGGACGCCAGGACGCGCCCGTCCTGCTGCCTGCCCTGGCCGCGGAGATCACCGGGGACACCAAGGCACTGAACCCCGGCACGGTGCTCTCGACGCTGGTATTGCGCGCCCTGGCCGGCCAGGCCGGGACCGGCAGGCCCAGGACGGCGGGGGAGCGCCGGGAGCTATGGGAGGCCGGCGGCGTCGTCGTCGACGACCTGGCCAGCCGGGTGCTGGTCCTGAACCTCCCGGCCGAGGGCCCCGGCCTGGCCGAATGGCTGACGGGCGCGGCACGCCACGGCGTTCCCTTCTACATCACCTTGCACCAGCTCATGACCTTCCCGCTGACGATCCCCTGCACGGTCGTGCATGTCTGCGAGAACCCAGCCGTCCTCCGTCACGCCACCGCTGAGCTGGGCGCGGAGTCAACGTCGCTGATATGCACGGAAGGCCGCCCGTCCGCGGCCTTCCACCAGCTCGCCGACGCTATCGTCGGTGGAGGCGGCGAACTGCGCTATCACGGTGACTTCGACTGGCCCGGCCTGGCCATCGCCACCGCCGTCATGCACCGTCACGGCGCCCAGCCATGGCGTCTCGGCGCCCGCGACTACCTGTCCGGGATACGCCTCCACGCGGAGCACGTCCCGCTCTCCGGAATGCCCCAGCCGACGCCGTGGGATCCCGAGCTCCACTCAGCCATGGCGGCGACCGGGCGCATCCTGTTCGAGGAAAGCGTCGCCGACGACCTCATCCAGGACCTGTCGGTGAAACCCTGAATTACGGACATCCGCCGTAGGGTGGCGATCATGATCACCGAGGCTGACCCAGCGCGCCTCCCGCCGCACGCCGGCGTAGCGTAGCCCCAGAGCCAGGTCAGCATCGGCGAGCTGGCAGACTCTCGGCATCGCTGGCGCATCGGCCAGCGTGGACGGGAGGACTGCGGGTGGTCCCAGACGATTACGTCATCTACTTCGCCACCGCCGCGACGGCCGCGGGCGCGCTGATCGGCTTGCTGTTCGTCGCCGCCTCGCTGCGGCCCGATACCGTGCTGGGGAGGGAGGCGCCGCCCGCCGCCCGGGCGATCGCCGGTTCCGCCTTCACCGCCCTGGTCAACGGCTTCTTCGTCTCGCTGATCGCGTGCATTCCCGATACCAGGCTCGGCTACCCGGCCGTTGTGATGGCGCTGATCAGCCTGTGGGGGACGCTGCGCATGCACCGGGAAATACCGCTCCACGACGACAGGCTGCTGCAGTTCGGACTCGCCTTGCTGGCCTACCTGGGCCAGCTGGGCGTGGGCCTGGCCTCGATCATCAGCCCGCACACCAGCGGGTACATCGAAGCCCTGGCCTACCTGATCATCGCCTCGTTCGCCGTGGCGCTACGGCGGGCCTGGTCACTGCTGCAGGGCCGGCACCTGCCCGTGGATCACGCCTCCTAGTGCGGTGTCTCGTTAATAGCTGGTGATTGAGGCGAGTGCGACCGGCCTTGGCCGGGAACCCGCAGTTATCCGAGGCGCCGTAGCGCTGTCTCGATGGCGGCCTCGACCCGGGAAGTCATGCCGGGCACATCGACGGGACGGCGCCCGGCGACCTGGCTGCGGATCCACTTCGGCCCGCTATCGTCATAGTGCAGCAGGGCATACAGGTCCCACCACGGATCGAGAGTCACCCCGGCGATCGACTCATAGAGCGACCGAAGCTGCTCCGACCACTCGGGCGAGTAGAGCGCCGCCAAGTACCGCCGACAGTGCCCGACGTCAATCGCGCGCGCCCCCCGATGGATGGAGTTCCAGTCGGTCAGTCCAGTAATCCTCCCGCGCGACCACAGCATGTTGACAGGCAGGAGATCGCAGTGCAGGAAGACGGCAGTGTCCTTTGGCGGCGCCGCCGCCATGACACCAAACGCCGCCTTCCACACAGCCGGCTTCCGTGCGTCGGCCGGCACCCGAAACCCGCCTAGAGGAGCGATCCAGGAATCCGTCCAAGGTCTGAACATTTTCGCGGGGAGAGCGAGGGAATGCAGCAATACAGCAATCTCCGCGATCCTCGTCATCCACGACCGAGGTTCCGCCGGACTGAGGTGAACATGCCCCTGCAACCGTGTCATCAGCAACGATGGCGCGCCCCCCGTCGAAGCACCAGCAACGTCAGTAGCTAGGACGCCCGGAACCGGGAGCCCGCTTCCCGCCACCACGCCAAGGTTGGCGATCTCCTTCTCCAAGCTCCCCTGCAGGCCAAGCCCGCCCGGGTACTGCCGCAGGACGACGAACGTTCGCATTCCACGTCGCTCGACAGTCAGCCGGTTCACGGCGGAGCAGACGCCACCGGTCAATCGGCGATAGCCAACGACGCGACTGCCCTGACCCATCGACGCCGCAACCCAGGCGAGAGTCTCCGCAGAGGGCCGACGCTGCCTGAACCCGCCATCCCTCCAGTCGCCGCCGGTCATGAGCGCGAGCCTATCCGCCAGGGGCCTGCGGCGATAAGGGGTTTCTGGCCCGCCAGAGGCAGTGACCTGGCCGGGACGCATGGCCCCGTCAGGAGTCTGTGCATATGTGCGGACAAGACGGAAATTGGGAGAAACTGCAGTTTGTGGCGTTACATGAGCTTCATGACGGTCCGGTTCTCGTCGGTAACTCTGCAGTGGTTAGTATGTAAAAACAAACGCGCCTAACCTACCGCCGGATGTCGACGATGCCTGAACGCGAACCAAGCACCCGCGGCCCTATCATCATCGACCGGACGAGCCCGGTGCCGCTGTACTTCCAGCTGGCTCAGCACTTCGAATCGGCGATAAGATCCGGCGCGCTCAAGGTCGGCACCCGGCTGGAGAACGAGGTTCAGCTGGCGGAGATGCTCGGCCTGTCCCGGCCCACGGTGCGGGCGGCCTTCCTGTACCTGGTCAACAAGGGGCTCGTGGTCCGCAAGCGCGGCGCCGGGACGCTGGTCGCCAACGAGCGGATCGACCGTAACGTCGAGCTCACCAGCCTCTACGACGACCTGGCCGCCACCGGCCGCAGCCCGCAGACCCGGGTCCTCAAGGCCGAGGTCAGCCACGCCAGCGACCAGGTCGCCGCCGCGCTGCAGCTGCCGGAGCGGGCCCTGGTCATGTCGCTCGAGCGGATCAGGATGGCCGACGGCGAGCCGATGGCCCTGATGCACAACTACCTGCCCGCCGGGCTGGTCCAGCTGAACGTCGAGATGCTCGAGGAGCACGGGCTGTACGAGCTGCTCCGGGCGTCCGGCATCGGCCTGTACTCGGCCACCCAGCGGATGAGCGCGAAGAACGCCTCGACCACCGAGGCCCGCATGCTGAGCGAGAACCGCGGCACCGCTCTGCTGACCATGGAGCGCATCGCCTACGACCAGTCCGGCCGCCCGGTGGAGTTCGCCCGGCACCTGTACCGCGCCTCCCGCTACGCCTTCACCACCAGCTTCCCCCGCCCCGAGGCGGCCCTGCGCTAGTTGCCAAACCGGTGCATACCCGCACCTGTTCGCGAGAGGGTGAGGTGTGGAACCTGACCTGAACCCTGAGCATCTGGTGCGCAAGATTGACGACCTCGTCGCGCCGGCGGACGAGCCCCAGAACAAGGTCCTGGTGGACGAGTCCCGCCTGGTCCGGTGGGTGGGCCCGCTGTTCGCGCTGTTCTCGGTGGTGCTGGTGCCGTGGATCGTGTACATCGCCGTGTCGTTGCCGTCCCGCCAGCTGTCCCCGAACTACGACCTCGCCTGGGCCGGCTTCGACGTCTTGCTGGCCGCCGGGCTGGCCGGCTCGGCCTACTTCGCGTTGCGCCGGTCCCGGTACCTGTCGGCCGCATCGGCCGCGACCGCGGCCCTGCTCGTCGTGGACGCCTGGTTCGACTGCATGACCACGCCGGGCAGCGACCGCTGGCAGTCGATCGCGTTCTGCTTTCTCGTGGAGCTGCCGCTGGCGGCCGTGTGCCTGTGGCTCAGTTACCACACCGAGCAGATCGGCCAGCGACGGATCCTCATCCTCCAGCGCCGGCTGGACCGCCGTCCCTGACGACGCCTGCCGCCTTCCGCTAGCGTGGAGTCATGGCGACTTTCGAGGATGTAGCCCGGATAGCCGCTGAGCTGCCCGAAGTCACTGAGGGGGAACGGTTCGGCAACCGGACCTGGTACGTGGCCGGCAAGGCTTTCGCCTGGGACCGGCCATTCAGCAAGGCGGACATCCGCCGGTTCGGCGACCAGGTGCCGCCGGACGGCCCGATCCTGGCCGTCCAGGTCGAGGACCTCGGCGAGAAGGAAGCGGTCCTCGCCGCCAACCCGGACGCCTTCTTCACCATCCCGCACTTCGACGGGTACGCCGCCGTGCTGATCCAGCTGCCGGAGGTCTCTGCCCCGGCGCTGCGCGACGCGCTCACCGACGGCTGGCTGGCCTGCGCCCCGCCCGCCCTCGCCCGCCAGCTCGAGCGGTAACGGCGGGCTCACGCCAGAATTCAGGTGTATCAGGCGCCGGGATCCGTGCTCCGGATCAGCAAGGGCGCCCTCGCAACCGGAGCGGGGTGCAGGGGCGTCCGGCCTGCCGGGCGGACGTGCGGCGTCCGCCCGGCAGCGCCGTCAGGCGGCCGCTCGACCCCAGCTCTGCCCGGAGTTCGCGGTACCCTGCTTTGCGGCCGTACCACCCGTCGTTCGGAGCCGCTCCCTCATGCTCAGCCGAGATGTCATCGATTCCCTGTTCCCCTCCGATCTGCCGGAGCCGGAGCACTGGGAGCAGCGTTACCCGCCCCGTGACCTGCCCGCCGGGGCGAAGGTCACCCGCTTCGCGCCGAGCCCGACCGGCTTCCTGCACATCGGCGGCGTGTTCACGGCGACCATCGACGCGGACGTGGCTCACCAGTCGGGCGGGATCTACCTGCTCCGCCTGGAAGACACCGACCGGGCCCGGATCGTCGAGGGCGCCGAGGCCCAGTTCGCCGAGGCGTTCTCCTACTTCTCGATCGAGCCGGACGAGCACGGCCAGGTCGGCCAGTACGGGCCCTACGCGCAGTCGGCCCGGGCGCAGACCTACCTGACCTACGTCCGCGAGCTGCTCCGCCAGGGCCGCGCCTACCCGTGCTTCGCCACCAAGGAGGAGCTCGCTGAGATCACCGCGCGGCAGCGCGCGGCGAACGCCCTGCCCGGTTACTACGGCACCTGGGCGATCTGGCGCGACGCCGAGCCGGAGCAGGTGGCCGAGCGGCTGGCGGCCGGCGACCCGTGGGTCGTCCGGTTCCGCTCGCCGGGTGCCTCCGGGGTCCGGGTGAGCTTCACCGACGCCATCCGCGGAACGCTGACCGCGGATGACAACCGCAACGACGTGGTGATCCTGAAGACCAGCGCCACCGAGCCGCGGCTGCCCACCTACCACTTCGCGCATGCGGTGGACGACCACCTGATGCGGGTCAACCTGGTCATCCGCGGCGAGGAGTGGCTCTCCTCGGTGCCGCTGCACCTGCAGCTGTTCGACGCTCTCGGCTTCGAGCGGGTGCAGTACGCGCACATCGCGCTGCTGATGAAGCAGGAAGGCAAAAGCCGCCGCAAGCTGTCCAAGCGCAAAGACCCCGAAGCGACCGTCAGCTTCTACATCGAGCAGGGCTATCCCGCGCCGGCGGTCCAGTACTACCTGCGCGGCCTGGCCAACGGCCGGCTGGCCGAGATGCCGCTGCCCGAGGCGCTGGCCGCGCCGATCCGGCTATCCGAATGCGGCATCGCGGGCCCGCTGGTGGACATGGTCAAGCTCGACGACATCTGCGCCGACTACGTCGCCACCCTGTCCGGCCAGCAGATCCTGGCCGCGGTCAGCGTCTGGGCCAGGCGGTACGACCCCGACCTCGCAGCCGTCCTGGCCGCCGAGCCCGAGCTGGCGCTGCGCGCGCTGGACATCGAACGGGTGGGCGTCGACAACCCGCGCAAGGACCTGCGCAAGTGGGCGGACTTCCGCGAGGTCTACGGCTACTTCTTCGCGCAGCTCTTCGAGCCGGTCACCGACCCGGCCGACCCCCGCTTCGGCGGCCTCGACCCGGAGTCGGTACGGGCCGTGGCCCGCACCTTCGCCGACGGCTACCAGCCGCCGAGCCCCGCGCCGGGCCTGGATCCCGGCTGGTTCGAGCAGATCCGGCAGCTGGCCGACGACCTCGGGTTCGCGCCCAACCAGAAGGTCTACAAGCAGGACCCGGCGGCGTACAAGGGCTCCATCCGCGAAGCGTCCCAGGTCATCCGGATCCTGCTCACCGGCGCGCCGCGCAGCCCCGACCTGGCCCAGGTGGCCCGCGCCCTCGGCACCGAGGAGACCCTCCGCCGCATCCGCGCGGTCACCGGCTAGCCGGAGCCTTCCCGGTTGCCCTCGCCGGCGCCGGCCTCGGCCTCGTCCTCCTCGGGCGGCCAGGTGCCGATCACCGGCAGCTTGTACAGGTCGTCCAGCTTCAGCTGCTGGGCTTCCTTCAGCACCACGTCCTGCTGTTCCTGCGCCTTCTCGGCGATCGTCTTGGCCAGTTCGGAAGCCAGCCCGCCGAGCTGGCGCACGCCGGTGTCGTTGACGACCTCGTGGCTGCTGGCGAAGATGACGATGCCCTCGACCCGGCGGTCCTTCTTCTCGGGCTCGGACAGCGCGGCGCCCACCTTCGCCGCCTCGGCCGGGTTGGCGGCCCGCGCCGCGAGCTTGTCACGCTCCTCCATGACCCAGTCGTGGAAGTTCATCACCGCCCCGTGCAGCGGCAGGTTCTTGACGTCCTCGGCGGACAGGGCGAACCGCTTGCCCTTGCTGAAACAGCGGCCGTAGGCCAGCACGGCCGACGACCACAGCGCCAGCGGAATCAGCGGGTCCCGTTCCTCCTCCGGCCTGGCCAGCTCGGGCAGCAGCCGCTTGCAGCAGTCCATGACGAACTGCAGCTCGGAGATGATCGACGCCTGGTCGGCGAGAACGCGCGCGGACGGCAGATCGAGGGCAACGGTCGGCATCGGCATCCTCAGATCCTCCCACCCCCGGCGGCCCGCGCCCGTCTCACAAAATGACAAAATCCGGCCGGGTAACCCGCGTTCAGCTGGCCTTGGCTCAGCTGGCCGGGGCCGGGGCCGGGGGGGAGGGGCGCTGGTCGCCCAGCGGATGGCCCGGACCATGGCGTGCCCGGCCGGGCGGACCAGCACGGTCTCGGTGACCGGCAGCCGGGGCAGCCGCAGCGGGCGCCGGGCCCAGCCGGGCAGCAGCGACACCGCGGCCGCGGCCAGCATCCCGTAGGGAGCCCGGGCGACCGCCGGCAGCGGGGGATTGCGCAGCAGGAACCGGGCCGCCTCGCGGGCCTCGGGCGTGGCGGCCAGCTCGGCCCGGTACTGGCTGATCGCCGTCGGCCAGCTCGGCCTCGGTCCGCGGCGGGTCCGGCACGCCCAGCTCGGCGCCGATCCGGGCCAGGTCGGCCACGTAGCCGTCCCGCCCGGCCTGATCCAGCGGCTGGACGCCGAACCGGCTGTGCGCCCGCAGGAAACTGTCCGCCTCGGCGATGTGCACCCAGGTCAGCAGGTGCGGGTCGGAGGCGGCGTAGGGCCGCCCGTCGGCCGCGGTCCCGGTGACGCGGGCGTGGACGGCGCGTACCCGCGCGATCGCCGCCATCGCGTCCTCGGTCCGGCCGAACGTCGTGACGGCCAGGAAATAGCTGGTCCGCTGCAGCCGCCCCCACGGGTCGCCCTTGTAGTCGGAGTGCTGCGCCACGGCGGCCATGGCCAGCGGGTGCAGCGACTGCAGCAGCAGCGCGCTGATCCCGCCGATGAACATGGACGAGTCTCCCTGGACCCGCCGGATCGGCCGGTCCTCGGCAAACCACCGCTCACCCGGCTCGGCGTGGATCTGCCGCCGCCGGTCACGACCCTGCGGGCCCGCCACCCGCTCGAAGATGGCCGCGCCGACCCGGTTACGGAAACTGTCCACCCTTTCATTATCAGTGCCGCGGAAATTCGTTTTACCGCTGGTCCCGTGACTTCTATGCTGGGCCCCGCACATACCCACAGGAGGCGAGATGCGCCAGGCGTTCATGTCCATCACGGAGGGCCTGACCACGTCGAGGGGTATGACGCTCATTGAAACGCACGCTCAACCTGGGCATCCTGGCGCACGTAGACGCCGGTAAGACCACTCTCACCGAGCGGCTGCTGTTCACCGCCGGTGTCATCGGCGAGCCCGGCAGCGTCGACGCGGGTACGACGCAGACCGACTCGCTCGCGCTGGAACGCCAGCGCGGCATCACCATCAGGTCCGCGGTCACCTCGTTCGCGGTCGGCGACGTCACCGTCAACCTGATCGACACCCCCGGGCACCCCGACTTCATCGCCGAGGTCGAGCGGGTGCTCAGCGTCCTGGACGGCGCGGTCCTGGTGATCTCCGCCGTCGAGGGCGTGCAGCCGCAGACCCGGGTGCTGATGCGGGCACTGCGGCGGCTGCGCATCCCGGTGCTGCTGTTCGTCAACAAGATCGACCGGCCCGGAGCCACCGAGGGCCGCGTGCTCAAAGCCATTACCGAACGGGTGTCCTCCGCCGCCATCCCCATGGGCTTCACCAGCCAGCTCGGCCGCCGCGACGCGGCCTTCACGCCCTGGGACGAGCGCGACGCCAGCCTCTCCGAGATCAGGGGCCAGTCGCGGCGGGGCCTGGCGCACCCGGTCTTCTTCGGCTCGGCGGCCACCGGGGCGGGCGTCCCGCACCTGATGGCAAGCCTGGCTGAGCTGCTGCCCGCCACCGCGGGCGATGCCGCGGGCCCCGTCTCCGGCCGGGTCTTCAAGATCGAGCGCGGTCCCGGCGGCGAGAAGGTCGCCTACGTCCGGATGTTCGCGGGCACGGTGCGGACCCGTGACCGCCTGCCTGCCGGGGCCGGCCGGGCTGGCCACGACCGGGCTGGGAAGGTCACCGCGATCAGCGTGTTCGAGCGCGGCCCGGCCGCCCCCAGCGCGTCCGTCTCGGCCGGGCAGATCGGGCAGCTGCGCGGCCTGGACGCGATTCAGGTCGGTGACGACATCGGCGCGTCCCGGGGAGACCGGGGACCGCAGTTCGCCCCGCCGGCGCTGGAGGCGGTCGTCACGGCCTGCCATCCCGCCGACCGGGCCGCGCTGCGGGCCGCCCTCGGCCAGCTCGCCGAGCAGGATCCGCTGATCAGCCTGCGCCAGTCGGGCGGCGAGCTCTCCGTCTCGCTCTACGGCGAGGTGCAGAAGGAGGTCATCGCGGCCACGCTGGCCAGCGACTTCGGCGTCGACGTGACGTTCAGCGAGACGACGGTGATCTACATCGAGCGGGTCGCCGGGTCTGGCGCGGCCACCGAGGTCCTGGGCGCGCCCGGCAACCCGTTCCCGGCCACGCTGGGGCTGCGCGTGGACCCGGCCCCGGCCGGGTCCGGCGTCGCCTTCCGGCTTGACGTGGACGTCCGCTCGGTGCCCATGTACGTCTACAAGACCACGGACAACTTCGCCGCGATGATGACGCGGTACGTCCGCCAGGTGCTGGCGCGCGGCCCGCGCGGCTGGCGGGTCACCGACTGCCTGGTGACGATGGTCGCCTGCGACTACGTCTCGCCGTCCACCACTGCGGCCCACTTCCGCAAGCTCACGCCGCTGGTCCTGCTGGCGGCACTGGACCAGGCCGGCACGCATGTCTGCGAGCCGCTGACCCGGCTCAGCCTGGAGATCCCTGACGGGACGGTCAGCGCCGTGCTGAGCGCGGCGGCCCGGCTGGGCGGCACCGCCGGGCCGCCCGCGCCGCGCGGGGATCTCGTCGCGCTGGACATCGAGCTGCCCGCCGCCCAGGCCCAGGAACTGCAGCGGCTGCTGCCCGGCCTGACCAGCGGCGAAGGAGTGGCCGAACCCAGCTTCGCCGGCTACCGGCCACTGCGAGGCCGCCCTGGCCGGGCGGCCTCCGTACCCGGGCAGGCAGAATCGGACCGTGGCAGAAACCCATCCGTTCGGCATGCTCCCGGTCGTTGACGTGGCGCCGCTGCTCGCGCCCGGGCCCGCGCCGGGCCTGCTGGCCCCGGTGGCCCGGCAGATCGCGGCGGCCTGCCGCGAGCACGGCTTCTTCTACGTCACCGGCCACGGCGTCGCGCCGGACCTGCAGGCCCGGCTGGCCGCGGCCTGCACCGCGTTCTTCGCGCTGCCGCCCGCGGACAAGGCCGAGATCGCCATGGCCCGCGGCGGGCCGGCCTGGCGCGGCTGGTTCCCGGTCGGTGCCGAGCTCACCTCCGGCCAGCCCGACCTGAAGGAAGGGCTGTACTTCGGCACCGAGCTGGGCGCGGACGATCCCCGGGTCCGGGCCGGGCTGCCGCTGCACGGCCCCAACCTGTTCCCGCGGCAGGTACCCGCGATGCGCGCCGCCGTGCTCGCCTACCTCGACGCGCTGACGGCCCTAGGCCAGGCGGTGCTGCGCGGGGTGGCGCTGAGCCTGGGCCTGGACGCGGAGTACTTCGCCGCCGGGTACACCGCCGACCCGACCGTGCTGTTCCGGGTGTTCCGGTACCCGGCCGGGCCGGCCGACGAGGCCGCCTGGGGCGTGGGCGAGCACACCGATTACGGCCTGCTCACCCTGCTGGCCCAGGACGACGCCGGCGGCCTGCAGGTCAGGACGCCGGCCGGCTGGACCGACGCGCCGCCCCGGCCGGGCACCTTCGTCGCCAACATCGGCGACATGCTGGACCGGCTGACCGGCGGCTGGTACCGGTCGACGCCGCACCGGGTGCGCAACGCCAGCGGCCGGGACCGGCTGTCCTTCCCGTTCTTCCTCGACCCGGGCTTCAGCGCCGAGATCCCGCCGCTCCCGGGCCGGGCCGCGGTCACCGAGGCCGGCCAGCCGCGCTGGGACGGCCAGAACCTGCACGCCTTCACCGGCACCTACGGCGACTACCTGCTCGGCAAGGTGGGCAAGGTGTTCCCGCAGCTCCGGCGGGAGGTGCTGACGGACGAGGCGCCCGAGGCGGCCCAGCCCGAGGCGGCCCAGCCCTAGGCGGGCTGCTCGGCCTGGAGCTTCTTGACCACCTCGAGGGCCTCGCCGACGTGCCCGTCGATGTTGGTCATCGAGTTGAAGACGTGCCGGACCGTGCCGGTGCGGTCGATGACGTAGGTGACCCGGCCGGGGATCAGGCCCATCACGGCCGGCACCCCGTACGCCTTGCGGATCTTGGCGCCCTGGTCGGCCAGCAGCGTGAACGGCAGCTGGTGCTTGCTGGCGAAGCCGGCGTGCTTGTCGGAGGAATCGGAGCTGACCCCGATCACCTCGGCGCCCGCGTCGCTGAACGCCTCGTGGCTGTCGCGGAACGCGCACGCCTCGGCGGTGCAGCCGCTGGTGTTGTCCTTGGGATAGAAGTACAGGACCACGACCCGCTCGCCGATCCGGTCCTGCAGCCGGACCTGCTCGCCGGACTGGGACGGAAGAGTGAAGTCGGGTGCCTTGTCGCCGACCTGGATACCACGCGCCACGCTGGGCCTGCCTCTCTGAGGTCCCCCCTCACGGCTAAGTGTAGCCAGCCTTCCGCTTAGGTCTTCGCAGGCCGGACTACAGTGCGGCTATGGAACCCGTACGCCCTGACGACGAGGCGATCGCGGCCTTCGCCCGGGACGGCGTGGCCTGCCTGCGCTCGGTCCTGGACCCCGGCGAGGTGGCGGAGGCGGCCGCCGCCATCGACGCGGTGCTGGCCCGGCCGGGGCCGCTGGCCCAGGTGGCCAGCCGCCCGGACGATCCCGGTGCGTTCACCGAGGACTTCCGCCGCTGGCAGGAGATCCCGCAGATCGAGCGGCTGGCCCGCCATTCCCGGGTGCCCGCCCTGGCCGCCGCCCTGATGGCCACGCCGCGGGTCCGCTTCTACCACGATCACGTCCTGGTCAAGGAGGGCGGGACCACGCAGCGTACGCCCTGGCACCAGGACCAGCCCTACTACAACGTCGACGGCCGGGGCGTCAGCGCCTGGATCCCGGTGGACCCGGTACCCGCGGACGGCTGCCTGGAGCTGGTGGCGGGCTCGCACCGCGGTCCCTGGCTGATGCCCCGCACCTTCCTGGCCAAGGAGGCCCGCTGGTTCCCCGAAGGAAGCCTGGCCGAACTGCCCGATATCGACGCCGAGCCGGAGCGCTTCGATATCCGGCGGTTCGAGCTGGCACCGGGCGACGCCATCTTCTTCGACTTCCTGACCGTGCACGGCGCCCCGGGGTTCCCGCACCGCGGACGGCGCCGGATCCTGTCGCTGCGCTACCTGTCGGCGGACGCCCGGCACGCCCCGCGGACCTGGCGCACCTCGCCGCCGTTCGACGACCTGGACGCCGGGCCGCCGGCCGGAGCGGACATGGACCACCCGCTGTTTCCGGTAGTCTGGCCGACCTGATGGTGAGCCGCCCGCAAGGGCATGGACGCCAAGTGGGCGTGGGCCTGCGACGATCCGCGCTCGCTGGAGCGGCTCGGGCTCGAGGTCAGGCAGTCCGCCACCTCACCCGGCCGTCCCGGGCCATGCGCGCCCAGCTGCCCGCCCGCTACCGCTATCTCGTCCCGCTGGCCGACCCGCTCATCGGCAAGATGATGGCCCTCACCTTGTTCCGATCCAGCTCCCCGGCAGCCGCTGGCCAGGCCGGTACGGCGCAGGCGGCCGGGCTGGCCTGAGGCCCGGCTCGGACTGATCCGGGTAGCCGAGCCGGTCCTGGCGCCAGGAGCTGCATCGGCTCGGGCAGCTCCATGGCGGCGAAGGGGGCCGGCCACGCGGCCGGCCCGTATCCGGCGCCCAGGTCGCAGTGGTGCAGCTCCACCTCGACCAGCCGCCTGACCAGCAGCTCGGCCGCCGGGAACGGGGTCAGGCCGGGTACCCGGACCGGGACCTGCCACCGGTCCCCGGGCAGCTGCCGGGCGACCGTCCGCAACGCCATCGCCGAGCCGGCCAGCACGGTGACGAGTTCCTCCGGCCGCAGGCTCTCGGTGTGCCTGAGGCCGGCTTCGTGCGCCTCGACGCTGGCGGCGGCCGACCTGTCCTGGCCGGTCCGTGCTCCGACCAGGAGGTCGCGCATCGCGTCGGCACCCAGGGTCAGGTGCGCCAGGATCCGGGCCCGGTTCCATCCCGGCAGCAGTGACGGCGCCCGCAGGTCCGGCTCGGTGATGATCCGGGCCCGGTCGAGCAGCCGCTGCGTGGCCAGGTCGATCTGGTCGCTCAGCTCGCGTTGCGCACTGTCCATCAGCTCACTGTAAGGAACCCGCGCCCGGGAGAGAGTCCCGGCCCCGGTGCCACGCCGCGGCGGCTGAGCTTGCCAACCGGCCCCGTGACCCGGAATGCTGACCCGTGTGATCGACCCAGACTCGGCGGTACCGCCGTATGAGCAAGTGGCCAAGATGCTCCGTGACGAAATCGCGCAGGGGGCCATGACCGGCCGTATCCCATCGGTGCACACCATCGCCGAGCACCACCACGTCTCCCACCGCGTGGCCGCCCGGGCCCTGGAGATCCTGAAGGGCGAAGGCGAGATCGTCAGCCGGGACGGCGACGACTTCGTTCGCCATCCCCGCGAGGCCTAGCGGCGGCGTCGATCACCGCCAGCTGAAGACGCCGCCGTCGTCGACGCAGCTCAACCACCAGTCGAGGCCGTACTCTCCAGCGCCCGTGAGCGTGATCTCGTACTCCACCGTACCGAAGCTGCGGTCGGTCTCGACGGCGCCCACGCTGCGCATCAGCATGCCCATCGGCACGTTGTCGCCGGACACCACCCCGGTCAGACGGCAGATGCCTTCCTGGCGGGCCCGGCGGGACAGCCGGGCCAGCAGTTCGGTGCCCAGTCCCCGGCCCTGCCAGTCATCGGCGATGGTGAGGGCGATTTCGGCCGCCAGCGGGTCGTCGGCGTCCCGGACGTAGCGGGCGACGCCCGCGCCGCGCCCGGTGGCGGGGTCCAGCGCGACGAGCGCCTCGTGATCGTGGTGATCCACGTCGGCGTAGTAGCGCAATTCGGCCGCGGACAGCGTCTCCTTCGGGCCTAGGAAGCGCATCCGGCGGGACTGGCTCGCTGAGCCGGGCGAAGCCGTCCGCCAGCAGCAAGGCATCCGTGCTGTGCACCGGACGGACCAGCGCTACCGACCCGTCGCGCAGCACGACGGGTCGCTCCCCGTTCTGCGGCCGGGGCCGCTGGCGTGCCTGCGCCCTGTGCAGGGAAAGCCTGGTCATCGCGATTGCTCCTCGGGCCGCGGCACCGGAGCACGGCGGCCGGACGGGATCTGGCCATCCCACTGTGCGAGACGGCGCTGAAGCGCCGCTGATC
>CAWIUF010000045.1:0-59083 GCA_963839095.1 uncultured Actinomycetota bacterium
AGTTGCTGGACCATCTGCTCGCGTGGCTGCCGTGGGCGGCGGGCTACACCCGGGAGACGGCGGCGGAGTACCTGGAGAAGTCGATCCGGAGCTGGGCGGACGGCACCGAGTACCACTACGCCATCGTCACCGAGGGCGTGCTGGTCGGCGGCATCGGCCTGATGACCAGGAGCGGCCCGGGCAGCCTGGAGATCGGCTACTGGGTGCACCGCGCCTGGACCCGCCGCGGCCTGGCCACGGCGGCGGCCGCCGCCCTGGTCGAGCAGGCGTTCCGGCTGCCCGGCGTGGACTGGGTGGAGATCGTCCACGAAGAGCTGAACGTGGCCAGCGGCAAGATCCCGCGCAAGCTCGGCTTCACCGAGATCGGACACCGCGCGCTGGATCACCCCGCCCAGGCCGGCAACGGCACCGGAATCGTCTGGCGCCTCCTCAAACCCCAGGGACCGAACGGGGTAACGTAATCCGCCATGGGATACGGATCAGCGGCACCTGGCGATCGCGACATGATGAAGCTCGCCCTGCACCAGGCGCGGATCAGCCTCGATGCCGGCGGCGTCCCGGTCGGCGCCGTCCTGGCCGGTGCCGGGGAAGTGATCGCGGCGGGCCACAACGAGCGCGTCCAGCGCGGCGACCCGGTAGCGCACGGGGAGATCTCCTGCCTGCGCAACGCCGGCCGCCGCCCCTCCTACCTCGACACCACCCTGTACACCACGCTGTCCCCGTGCCAGCTGTGCACCGGGGCGATCCTGCTGTTCCAGATTCCCCGCGTCGTCGTCGGCGAGGCGCAGTCCTTCCCCGGCGACCTCGACTTCCTGGTCAGCCACGGCGTCGACATCGTCCTGCTCGAGGACCCCGCCTGCGTCGCCGTCATGACCGAGTTCCAGCAGCGCTACCCCGAAATCTGGTCCGAAGACATCGGCGGCCGCTAACCCACCCCGCCCAGCCCCGCACCCGCACCCCAGCCCCGCACCCGCACCCGCACCCCGCCCGGCACCCGCACCCGCACCGCACCGCAGCCCCGCACCCGCCCCAGCTCCGCCGAGCCTCGCCCAGCCCCGTCGTTTTCGCGCTCGCCTCACTGGCCACATCCATTGCACATTCGAATATTTATTTAATGATCTGCATAATTAGTCCGGTGGATCAGCCTTATCCGGTTGATTCAGACCCCTCTAGGGCATCGAATCAACCGGATAATGCGAATCAACCGCGTTATTCGGCGTCCTCAGCACGACCTGGGGTTGGTGGTACCGCCGAGGCGGCCGAGCCAGATGACGATCGAGCGCTTGTAGCCGTCAGGCATAGTCAGGGCCGGGATCGCTTCCGGGGCGAACAGGCCGGCTCGTTTGTGCTCGTGGCTGACCACCGGCGGCCCGGAACTCAGCACGTGGCAGCCATACGTCACGATCAGGACGTCCTGGCCTGGGCCGATATGGTACTGCCAGCAGTCGAGCAGCGGCCCGGCCGTGACCTGCCAGCCGGTCTCCTCGGCGATCTCGCGGACCACGCAGTCACCCGGGTCCTCGCCCAGCTCGAGCTTCCCGCCCGGGAGTTCCCACTCGTCCCGCTCGTTCTCCAGCAGCAGCACCTGCCCGGCCTGGACGGCGACCCCCTTGACCGAGACCGGAAACGCGTGCGTCACCGCCCGTCTCCTTCCGCTCGCCGGACGCTGCTCACATTAGCGATGGCTTAACCGCGGTTGCGCAAGCCCCGGACAGGCCGAATGATGCTGTACATGCAGGTGCCGTCCCACGTCGAGTATGAGCGGGCGACCAGCGTCGACCATGCGCTGGCGCTGCTGAGCAGGCCGGATACCCGCGTCCTGGCTGGCGGCCATAGCCTGATCCCGATGATGAAGCTGCGCCTGGCCCAGCCGGAGATGCTCGTCGACATCAACGGGCTGGCCGAGCTCTCCTACCTCAAGCTCGACGGCGGCCAGCTGCGCATCGGCGCCATGGCGCGGCACGCGGACCTGCTCGACTCGGCCCTGGCCGGCCGGCACTTCCCGATTTTCCATGACGCCGAACGGGTGGTCGCCGACCCGATCGTGCGGCTGTGGGGCACCGTGGGCGGATCGCTGTGCCAGGCCGACCCGTCCGAGGACCTGTCCGCGGCGTTCGCCGCGACGCACGCCACCGCGGTCATCCGCGGCGCCGACGGCGACCGGGAGGTGCCCGATGCGGGAATTCCACCTCGGCCCCTACGAGACCGTGATCGGCCGGGGCGAGCTCCTGGCCGAGATAAAGGTGCCGGTCCAGGCCGGTACCGGCAGCGCGTATGAGAAAGTGGCCCGTCGGGTCGGGGACTGGTCGGTGGCCGCCGCCGGCGCGGTGCTCCGGCTTAAGCAAAAAGGGATCATCGGGGAAGCGGGCATCGGGCTGACCGCCGTCGGCGCCGAGCACTTCGTGGCGGCCGAAGCCGAGGACTACCTCCGCGGCCGGGCCCCGGACGAGGAGAACTTCGCCCAAGCCGGGAAGATCGCCGCCGAGCACTGCCACCCCGTCGCCGACCAGCGCGGGCCCGAGGACTACAAGCGGCACCTGGTCGCCGAGCTCACCACCCGCGCCCTGCGCCGCGCGGCCGAGCGCGCAGCCACTGAGCGGGCAGGCCGCAAGAACATGACGATGCGGGTCGCGGTGACGGTGAACGGCACCGAGTACGCGCGTGACGTGGAACCCCGGCTGCTGCTCATCCACTTCATCCGCGACGAGCTGGGCCTGACCGGCAGCCACTGGGGCTGCGACACGTCCAACTGCGGCAGCTGCGTGATGTGGCTCGACCGCAAGCCCGTCAAGGCGTGCACGGTGCTCGCGGCGATGGCCGACGGCCGCACCGTCGAGACGATCGAGGGACTGGAAAAAGACGGTCGGCTCGACCCGGTCCAGCAGGGTTTCGTCGAATGCCACGGCCTGCAGTGCGGTTTCTGCACCTCCGGCATGATGATGACCGCGCGCTGGCTGCTCGACCGCAACCCCGACCCGGACGAGGCGGAGATCCGGGAGGCCATCTCCGGTCAGATCTGCCGCTGCACCGGCTACGAGAACATCGTCCGGTCGGTCCGCTGGGCGGCGGAACACCCCGCCGAAAAACCAACGGACACCCTGTGACCGGCGGCTTCGGCTCCCGGCCGCGCAAGGAGGACCAGCGCTTCATCCGCGGCCGCGGCACCTACGTCGACGACGTGCACCTGCCCGGCATGCTCTACGGCGCGGTCCTGCGCAGCCCGTACCCCCACGCCCGGATCATCTCCGTCGACACCGTCGCGGCCGAGGCGCACCCCAAGGTCAAGGCGGTCCTCACCGGCGAGACCCTCAACGAGAAAAACCTGGCCTGGATGCCCACCCTGTCCGGCGACCAGCAGGCCGTGCTGGCGACGGACAAGGTCCGCTTCCAGGGCCAGGAGGTGGCGTTCGTGATCGCCGACGACCACTACGCCGCCCGCGACGCCCTCGAACTGATCGACGTGGAGTACGAGCCGCTGCCCCCCGTGGTAGACGCCAGAAAAGCCCTCGACCCCGAGGCCCCGCTCGTCCGCGACGACATCAACGGCAAAAGCAGCAACCACATCTTCGACTGGGAGACCGGCGACGCCGACCGCACCAACGCCGTCTTCGAAACCGCCGCGGTCACCGTCAGCCAGGACATGCTCTACCCGCGGGTCCACCCGGCGCCGCTGGAGACCTGCGGCATCGTCGCTGACTGGGAGAAGATCAGCGGGAAGCTCACCGTCTGGGCCACCAGTCAGGCCCCGCATGCGCACCGGACCCTGTACTCCATGGTGACCGGCCTGCCCGAGCACAAGATCCGGGTGATCTCACCCGACATCGGCGGCGGCTTCGGCGCCAAGGTGCCCATCTACCCCGGCTACCTGTGCGCCATCGCCGGCTCGATGATCACCGGCCGCCCGGTGAAGTGGATGGAGGACCGCTCGGAGAACCTGATGTCGACCGCGTTCGCCCGGGACTTCCACATGCGCGGCGAACTGGCCGCCGACCGGGACGGCAAGATCCGCGCGGTGCGGGTCAAGGTCCTCGCCGACCACGGCGCGTTCAACGGCGCCGCCCAGCCGACCAAGTTCCCGGCCGGGTTCTTCGGCGTGTTCACCGGCTCTTACGACCTGGAGGCGGCGCACTGCCAGGTGACCGGCGTGTACACCAACAAGGCGCCCGGCGGGGTGGCCTACTCCTGCTCGTTCCGCATCACCGAGGCGGTCTACCTGGTCGAGCGGATGGTCGACGTGCTGGCCTTCGAACTGGACATGGACCCGGCCGAGCTCCGGATGCGCAACCTGCTGCGCCCCGAGCAGTTCCCCTACACCTGCCAGACCGGCTGGGTCTACGACTCCGGCGACTACCCCCGCACGCTGCGCCTGGCGATGGACATCGCCGGCTACGAGGAGCTTCGTAAGGAGAAGAAGAGGCACGAAAGGCAAGAGGCCGAACGAGCCCGCGGTCATCTCATCGGCATCGGACTCAGCTTCTTCACCGAGGCCGTCGGGGCGGGTCCCCGCAAGCACATGGACATCCTCGGCTTCGGGATGGCGGACGGGGTCGAGCTGCGGATTCACCCGACCGGCACGGCCGTGCTCCGGATCGCGGTGCAGACCCAGGGACAGGGCCACGAGACCACCTTCGCCCAGATCGTGGCGGAGGAACTCGGCCTGTCCCCGGACGACGTGGAAGTGGTGCACGGGGACACCGACCAGACGCCGTTCGGCCTGGGCACCTACGGGTCGCGGTCCACGCCGGTGTCCGGGGCGGCCACCGCGATCGTGGCCAGGAAGGTGCGCGAACGGGCCCGGGTGGTCGCCGCCGCCATGCTCGAGGTCGACGCGGACGACCTGGAGTGGGAACCGGGCCGCTGGTTCGTCCGCGGCGACCCGGACTCCGGCCGGACGATAACCGAGATCGCCCTGGCCGCGCACTCCAGCCTCGAGCTGCCCGCAGGCGTCGAAGGACACCTGGACGCCACCTGCGTCTACAACCCGCCCAACCTGACCTACCCGTTCGGCGCGTACATCTGCGTGGTCGACGTCGACCCGGGCACCGGCAAGGTCGACGTCCGGCGGTTCATCGCGGTGGACGACTGCGGGGTGCGGATCAACCCGATGATCGTCGAGGGCCAGGTGCACGGCGGGCTCGCCGACGGGATCGGGATGGCGCTGATGGAGAGCATCGCCTTCGACGCCGACGGCAACTGCCTGGGCGGCTCGTTCATGGACTACCTGCTGCCGACCTCGCTGGAGTGCCCGTCGTGGGAGCTCGGGGCGACCGTCACCCCGTCCCCGCACCACCCCATCGGGGCCAAGGGGGTGGGCGAGTCCGCCACCGTCGGGTCCCCGCCCGCCGTGGTCAACGCGGTCATCGACGCGCTGCGCCCCTACGGCGTGCGGCACGCCGACATGCCGCTCACCCCGGCCCAGGTGTGGCGCGCGATCCAGGGCCGCCCGTTCCGGACCGACCTGGCCATCACCTGATTCGTCCCGCAACGATAAGCTCGCTCCTTGTGAGCAGCCCGTCCCCCCATGACCTGCACGACCGGTTCCCGCAGGCCGGTGCCTTGTCTTCCGCTCTGGCGGGGGTCGGGTACCTGGCGGGGGAGCAGCTGGGGGCGGCGTTGTTCCTGGCGGTGCGGATGGGGCAGCCGATCCTGCTCGAGGGTGAGCCGGGCGTCGGCAAGACCGAGGCGGCCAAGGCGCTGGCGGCGGCGATCGGGACGCCGCTGGTCCGGCTGCAGTGCTATGAGGGGATCACCGCGTCGGAGGCGCTGTATGAGTGGAATTACCCGCGGCAGCTGCTGGCGATCCGGCTGGCTGAGGCGGCGGGGGACCGGATCTCGGACCGGGACCTGTTCACCAGCGAGTACCTGCTGCGGCGGCCGCTGCTGTCGGCGCTGCTGCATCCGGGTCCCTGGCCGGCGGTGCTGCTGATCGATGAGGTGGACCGGGCTGATGACGAGTTCGAGGCGTTCTTGTTCGAGCTGCTGGCGGAGGCGGCGGTGACGATCCCGGAGCTGGGGACGCAGCGGGCGGTGCTGCCGCCGGTGACGGTGCTGACCTCGAACCGGACGCGGGATCTGCATGATGCTCTGAAGCGGCGCTGCCTGTATCACTGGATCGCCTACCCGGGCACGGCGCGGGTGGCGGAGATCGTCCGGCGGCGGGTGCCGGGGTCGGGGGAGCGGCTGCCGGGGCAGGTCGCGGTGGCGGTGAGCCGGCTGCGGGCGCTGGACCTGACCAAGCCGCCGGGGATCTCGGAGGCGATCAGCTGGGCGTTCGCGGTGAACGTGTTCGGCGCCGCCGAGCTCGACGCCCCGGTCGCTGACCAGACCCTGAGCACGGTGCTGAAGTACCCCGAAGACGAGGACACGGTACGCCAGGCCGGCCTGGCCGCCGTGGTCAGCGGCCTCGATTAGGGTCGCGCCGGGCTCAGGTGACGTTGACCAGGATCGTGTGGTACCCGGTCGCGCCGTCGGGGTCGGTCCGGTGCTTCACCTCGGTCTGGGTGTAGCCGGCCTTGTTGGTGGCCCGCACCTGGAGCATGTGCTGGCCGGGGGTCGCGTTCCAGGTGTAGTGCCACTGGCGCCAGGTGTCGATGGTGTCCTGGGCGGGGAGCCTGGCGTTGAAGAAGACACCGTCGACGCCCACCTCGACGGCCTCGATGCCGGTGCGCTGGGACCAGGCCACCCCGGCGATCGTCACCGGGCCCGCGGCCACGGTGCTCCGGCGCTTGGGCACGTCGATACGGGACTCCGTCTTGATGGGCGCCTGCTGGGACCAGGCCGGCTTCTGCTTGACCCAGTAGGCGCTGAACGCGCCGAACGTGGTGAACTCCATGTCCACCACCCACTTGGTCGCGGACACGTAGCCGTAAAGGCCCGGGATCACCACCCGCACCGGGTAGCCGTGCGCCTGCGGCAGCACCTGGCCGTTCATGGCCACCGCGAGCATCGAGTCCCGGCCGTCCAGGGTCGGGTCGGTGGCCACGCCGATGGTCATCCCGTGCACGTCGCGCATGACGATCTGGTCCGCGCCGCGCTGGATGCGGGCCTTGCGCAAAATGGGCGCCAGCAGCGTGCCCTGCCACCGGGCGTTGCCGATGAAGTTACCGCCCACGGCCTCCGAGACGCAGGTCAGCGTGATGTCCCGGTCGATCATGGACATCTTGATCAGGTCCTCGTAGGTGAGGGTTATCGGCCGGTCCACCATGCCGTGGATGCGCAGTTGCCAGTCGGCGGCCGAGACCTTCGGCAGCACCAGGGACGTGTCGACCCGGTAGAAGCTCTTGTTCGGCGTGAAGAACGGGGATATTCCGGAGACGCTGTCCAGCGTCTCGTCCGCGGGCAGCGGCGTCATCGGGTCGATCTTCAGCTCGGGGGCCATGCTGGCCGGGGGAGCCGAAGCGGTCATGCGCGGCGCGGCCGCGGTCTTGCGGAAGTCCTTGCCGAACAGCAACTCACCGCCCACCCCGGCCGCGGCCGCGCCGGCCGCGGTGACGCCGGCCGCGGCGAGGAACTTGCGCCGGTCGACGGTGCCCGTCATCGTGTCCTCCTGCGTGTGCCGCCGCGGGCCGGCCGCAGCGGTTCGACTTCCTCGAGTCCCGGGGCTGGCGCCGACGCCCGTACCAGCCACAGCAGCGCCGCGACGCCCGCCAGGCCGCCGATGACGGCCGGCATGACATCGGTCACCCGGCCGGCCTGCCGGGTGACGGCGACAAACGCGGCGATCAGCGCGAACGCCGCGACGCCGGTCACCCCGAGCGCGGCCGCCCGGCGAGCCGCCACCCCGATGGCCATCGCGACCACCGCGATCACGGCGTACATGCCGAGCAGCAGGACGACCTGGCCATGCGTACCGAAATGGTGCGCCGCGAAGCCCCGCAGCATGGCCGGCGTCCGGTCGATGAACACGGTGCCCATAGCGCCGACCGGCGAGACCGGCGCCCTGAGCAGCCCCGCGGCCAGCGTGGAGACACCGATCACGACGGCCGTGGCCAGGAACTCCGTCGCCGCGCTGACCAGCCGCCCGCGCTGTTTCGCGGCCCGCCTGAGCGCCTGCTCCTCCTGCCACCCGCCCGGGTAGACGCTCGCGTCAGGCGCGGTAAGCCCCGGCTCCGAATATTCAGATTCGAAATAACCAGAATCGGAGTATCCGCGCTCGGAGTATCCGGGCTCGGAGTATCCAGGGCCGGAATACCCGGGATCAAAGTTTCCGGAATCGGAATAGCCAGGACCGGAATATGCGGTCTCGGTGTAACTGCCCGGTCCCAGATAGGCGCCACCTGGATAGCCGTCCGGGACACCGTTAAAGCCGTCCCCGGTGCCCACGTAGCCGCCTGCGGCCCGGCCGTAGTCATTCCCCGCCCGTTCGTATCCGTGCTGGGTACCCTGGTGGCCGTTTCCGGTCCCGACGTAGCCGTTCCTGTCATCGGCGTAGCCGAAGTCAGCGTCGGCGAAGTCGTCTGTGACTCCGGCGTAGCCGGCGTCAGGGTAGGCGCTGGTCCGGTAGCCATTCGTGCCGTAGCCATTCGTGCCGTAGCCGTCGGTGGTGCCGTAGGCCCTTCCGGCAGCGGGGAAGGCGGCCGTGGCGACTGCCGACGGCGGGCCGGATGACCGGCGGTGGCCGCCGGCCGCCCGCTGGCCGCGGGTGCCCTGGCGGTCCGCCCGCTCTCCCTCGCCGTCCCGGTAGGGCGGCCAGCCTTCGGCCGGTGTCGCTTGCGGCCAGCGCTCCTGGCGCGGCGGCATCCCCTGCGACGGGTCGTAACTCATATCTCTATTCACGGTCCTGGTGACTGGTGCCGTTTGATGTTTGCCCGGCGGGTAACCAAGCGGTAAGAAAGTGCGGCCACGGCGCCCCGGCTCAGACCGGCACTTCGCGGCCCGCCTCGGCAGAAAGCGCCGGCTGGCCGACCGCATATCCATGGGGCACAGTCTCGGCAGGCACGGTTCCGGCAGGCACGGTTCCGGCAGGCACGGTTCCGGCAGGCACGGTTCCGGCAGGCACGGTTCCGGCGGCACGGTCCCGGCGGCGCCCGCCCGGCGCGCCACTTCGCGGCGGATCAGCCAGCCGGCCGCCACGACTACCAGCGGCACGCCGTAGGCGATCATGTTCACGAGCCGCCACGGCGGGGTGTACCGCCCCATATACGCCTCGGCCGCGTAGTACCCGCCCGCGGCGAACGCCAGCCACTCCGGCCGGCCGTCGAGGGCGACCAGCATCACCAGCAGCAGCGAGTACCACTGGTAATGCGGGGTGGTGACGGCCAGCGCGCCCGCGGTCATGTAGAGGGCACCCTGCCAGGGCCGGTCGGGGTCGGCGAACTCCAGCACGGCCACGGCGATGGCGGCCAGGATGAGCACGGCCACGATGCTGGCCAGCGGCCCGATGATGAACAGGCCGATGATCCCGTACCTGGTCCCGGTGGTGTAGTTCTCCTGCTGGAGGTAGCCGGGCAGGAAACCGATCACCTTGCCGCCGACCCGGAGCACGTGCGGGACGTAGACCGCCACGAACGCGCTGCCCGCCGCGACCAGAACCGTCACCCAGCGGCGGCGCAGGACCGCCGGCCCGATCAGCGCGGGTGTCATCTTGGTCGCGATGGCCAGGCCGAGCAGGACCCCGCCGAGGGCCGTTCGCGCCCGGGTACGCGCGGTGGCCAGCACGAGGATCGCTACCGTCGCGATGCCCACCGCGATCACGTCGACGTGGGCGCTGTTCCCGGCCTCCAGGGCGACGGTCGGGCACCACGACCACAGGGCCGCCATCCGGACATCCCGGCCCAGCCGCCCCAGGGCGAACAGCAGCAGCAGCGTGATGAGCACGGCGGCCAGCGCCGTGGTCGCCTGGATCGGCTTAGCCGAGTCGCTCCCGGTGGGCAGGTAGTGCACCCCGAGGAAGTACGCCTCGGCCACTGGCGGGTAGATGGTGGGCACCGTCGGCCGGTTGATCCTGGTGCAGCCGGGGGTGAGATCGGCCGCCGGGTGGCTGCCGACATAGGACGGCGACACGCAGTACTCGGCCTTCGGGTAGAACAGGAAGTCGTTCCGCAGCCCGGTGAGCTGGGTCGCCGTCGGCACGTACTGGTACGGGTCGATCCCCGCGGCCTGCACCTTGCCGTCCCAGACGTAGCGGTAGAGGTCGTTGCTCTGCCGCGGCGGCGCGGACACCGCGGCCAGCTGGACCGCGATGCCGCCCAGCAGGATGAGCGCCACCGCGGTCCGCCGCGACACCTTGCGCAGCAGCCACGCGGCGGTGAGGAACGCCACCCAGGCGCCGGCGATGACCGGCAGCGGGCGAATCCGCGCGGGGTCGAGGCCCGGCCGCACGATCAGCAGCACCAGGCCGGCCAGCACCATCAGGGCCACCGTGACGGCGGCCACCCGGAGTTTTCCGTTCATATCGCGAACAGCGCAATCTATCTGGGCGGATGCGTCATCCGCGGGCGGGGCGGTCAGCATCGCTACAGCGGGATGACGGTTCGGCCGGACTGGTTCTGGCCGCCGATGGAGGCGAACCAGCGTTCGTCGACCGTCCAGATCTCGACCTCCCCGAGCCCCGCGTCGTTGGCCACGTCGGCGATGTGGTCGGCACCGACGTAGGCCCAGGGGAACCACGCGCTGGCCGAGTCGGCGTGGCAGAGCCGGACGTGCTCCTGGCGCAGCGGCGACCCGGGCGGCTCGAGCTCGACGATCGCGCGGCCCTGCGGGGCGAGCAGCTGAGCCACCCGGCGGAGCAGGGCGGCCGGGTCGCCGCCGATCCCGATGTTCCCGTCCGCGAGCAGGACCGTGGTCCACCGGCCGGTGCCCGGCACGCGGTCGAAGACGTCGCGCAGCATGACCAGCGCACCCGAGGAGCGGGCCAGGTCGACCGCGTAAGGCGTGATGTCGATGCCGAGCGCGGGGATACCTCGTTCGGACAAAGCGACGGTCAGCCGGCCCGGACCCGAGCCGATGTCGAGGGTCGGGCCCTCACAGCGGTCGAGGATCGACCTGTCGCCGGGGCTCTCGTTCAGCCAGCCCTCGACCGGGAGCGGGCTGCGGCTGCCGTCGGCGTGCTCGATCTCCGGCCGCGCCCGGCCTGCGAGCGCGTGCTCGTAAAGTTCCCCGATCACGCGGACCTCCTACCGTTCGACCATGGATGACCGCGGGGCAGGTATGACGCTCGGCCGCGATCGCTCGCCGCGCCTGCCGTGCCAGGCGGCGCGAAGCACTCCTCAGTGTTAACCGAGGGCGGAATCTCGCGGGCCGGTTCGGGGCCGATCAGGGGTGGATCTCACACAATCGTCACTGTGCTTACGGAGTCATGACGCTTTCGATCTGTTTACTGGCTTCACCGGCTGTTTACGTCTTACCGTGGGGGCGTAACCATTTTCTTTTGTCCAAGAACGGAAAATCCTTTGGTGAGCAACCCCGATCCGCCCGGGCGGATCGTCGTCGTCGATGACGATCCCACCGTGGCGGATGTTGTCGGGCGTTATCTGGTGCGCGACGGGCACACGGTCGAGTGCGTGCACGACGGGTACGAGGCGCTGCGCCTGGTGGCCGAGCAACCGCCGGACCTCATCGTCCTCGACCTCATGCTGCCCGGGATGGACGGCCTCGAGGTATGCCGCCGGCTGCGGGCACGCTGGCCGATTCCGGTGGTCATGCTGACCGCCCTCGGCGACGAGACCGATCGCCTGGTCGGCTTCGAGACCGGGGCGGACGACTACGTCACCAAGCCCTTCAGCCCGCGTGAGCTGGCCCTGCGGGTGCGCTCGGTGCTGCGCAGGTCCCGGGGCGCCGGACTGCCCGACAAGCTCGACCTCGGCGCCATGACCGACGGAAACCTGGTCGTGGACCTGTCCGCGCACGAGGTCAGGGTCGACGGCAAGCTGATCCAGCTGACCTCCCGCGAGTACGACCTGCTGGTCTTCCTGATGCGGAATCCGCGCAAGGCCTTTACCCGCGAGCAGTTGCTGACCGAGGTATGGAGCTGGACGTTCGGCGACACCTCGACGGTCACCGTCCATGTGCGGCGGCTGCGCGAGAAGCTCGAGCCCGACCCGACCATGCCGCGGCGCATCGTGACCGTGTGGGGTGTCGGCTACCGCTACGAGCCGGAGGCCGCGTGAGCGCGCCCGGCGAGGCCTGGGAGGTAGAGCGTGAGATCGCTGGCGGAAGGCACGTCTGTATTGCCGGCCGGTATTCACTGGTCGGACATGGCCTGGATCTCCGAGCGCGTCGCGGTCATCGCGGTGGTCTTCGCCGCGATCGGCATCCTGCTGCTGCGCAGGCTCGCGGGCCGCTCGATCGGCTTCATGGTGGGCGTCACGGTCGCCGTGTGCACCCTGACCACGATGGCCGCGATCGTCGTCATCGCCATTCGCATGATCGGCACCGCGCCGGAGCGCGACGCCATGCTCGACCTGGCGGCCATCGCCGGCGTGGCCGGGCTGGTGGTAGCCGTGTTCGTCGGGCGGCGGCTCATCCGGGCCAGCCGGGCGCTGTCCTCGGCGGTGCAAGGGGTCACCGACGGCGGTGTCTACGTGCCGCCGCAGATGATCCTGCCCGCGGAGCTCCGCGACCTGGACAAGGAGCTCTCCGCCACGCACGAACGGCTGGCTCAGGCCCGGTCCCGGGAGCGGGCGCTGGAAGCCAGCCGCCGCGAGCTCGTCGCCTGGGTCAGCCACGACCTGCGCACCCCGCTGGCCGGCCTGCGGGCCATGGCCGAGGCGCTGGAAGACCAGGTTGTCATCGACCCGCGCGAGGTGTCCCAGTACCACTCGCAGATCCGCCGCGAGGTGGACCGGCTCACCCTCATGATCGACGACCTGTTCGAGCTGTCCCGTATCCACGCGGGCGCCCTGCGGCTGTCCCGGCGGATGACCGGGCTCGAGGACCTGGTCGCCGAGGTAGTGGCCAGCGCCGAGCCGGTGGCCCGGGCCAAGCGAGTCCGGCTCACCGGGGCCGCGGTGCGCGGCATGCCAGTGTACGTCGACTCGGCCGAGATGGGCCGGGCGCTGCGCAATCTGGTCACCAACGCGATCAGGCACACGCCGGCCGACGGCGGCGTGGACGTCCTGGCCGAAGTACAGGGCGGCCTGGCCTGCGTCACCGTCTCCGATGCCTGCGGCGGGATCCCGCCCGATGACCTGCCGCGCGTGTTCGACGTGGCGTTCCGCGGCGAGTCGGCCCGGACCCCGGGCCCGCAGTCGGGCGGCGGCCTGGGCCTGTCCATCGCCCGCGGCATCGTCGAGGCACACTCGGGCCAGATCGCGGTGCGCAACGCCGGGCCTGGCTGCCAGTTCCTGATCAGGATGCCGCTGGCCCGCCCGGGCGTACCGGCCATCAACCGCACCGTCCCCCGGCGCCACGCCGGCGTCCCGGCCGGTCCGCCCACCGGCCCCATCCCGACCGGGCCGCCCTCGGGCCCTATTCAGGCAGCGGGACCCGGCCAGCCGCGGGTCATGCCCGCCCGTTAAGCGATCACCGACCCGGTCGGCCTGCCCGCGGGCAGGCCGGGTCACCGGTCCGGGAGCAGGTCCCGAATGAGGGTGTCGCTGACCCAGCGCGCCCACTCCCGTGGTGTCCACCCGGCCTCCAGGACGAAGTCCCGGTACAGCGTCGGCCCGGTGAGCACGAACAGCAGCTCGGCGGCCCGGCGCCGGGTCACGCCCTTGCGTAGTGGCGTCTTCTTCGCCAGCGTGTCAGCCAGGCGGCCCATATCGGCCCGCCGGAGTTCCTCGGACTGCTGGTAGATCGCCCCGGCCGGATCCTGTGCCACGGCGCTGAAGACGCCGGTCATCGGCGCCATGCGGCCGTGGATCGTGCCGGTCCCGGCGACGATCTTGGGGAGCGCACGGTACGCGTCCGGCTCGGCCAGCGCCTCGACGTGCCAGGATTGCAGCACCGGCGGCACTCCCTCATCCCCGAGGACCGTCCACTCGAAGACCGCCTTGAGCAGGTCGTCCTTGGTGTGGAAGGTGAAGTAGACGGTCTGGACCGCGACCCCGGCCCGCTGCGCGATGAGGCCCATCGTGGTGGCCCGGTATCCGCTCTCGCAGAACAGCTCGTAGGCGCTGGCGATGATCCGCGCACGCGTCGCCTCGGCCTTGGCCCGGCGGTTGACAGCCACCACGAATCAAGACTTTACTAGGCCTAATTACTAGTGGCTATCACTAGTGGTAACCACTAGTAGGTAGCGTTTCGCCAGAGGAGAGGCCATGCACGGGAACGACATCGGCAGGTGGGCGAGCCGGATCGCGGTGGCGGGGGCGGCCCTGCAGATCGTGTACGGGGTGCTGGCGTGCGTGTTCCGGTACCCGCAGATCAGCGACCGGCCGTTCGAGGCCCTGTGGGCGATCGCGAACGCCGGCATGATCGCCAACCTGGTGGCCTGGCTGTCGCTCGAGGTGGCGCGGCCGCGGCTGGCCCTAGCCGGCGGCGGGCTGGCCATCAGCGGCCATCTCGTCCGCATCGCCGTGTCCGTGGTCCTCGAGGCGCGCCCGGACGCCGACGTCGACCTGCCGATCGTGGTCAGCATCATGCTCATGTTCGTCGGGCTCGCCGTGCTCGGCGTCGCCACGCTGCGCGCGGGGCGGCTCAGCGGCTGGCCGTCACGAGCGCCGTTGCTCGCTCCTGGCCGTGGCGGCCTGATCGCGGCCCCGTCTACTCTATCACGGATCGACCAAGGTCTGGTCTTCACTTCATCCTGCCTCGGCCTGCTGTCGGGGCCCGGCGTGGCTGTTCATGGCGTGGGTAAGCCACCGGCAGCTGACCCGCCGTACCGCCGCCGCAGCGCGCCACGCCCCCTCGCCTCGATAACCCCGTAAGGCGCGGGCCAAGGCGGGCTCGCGCAGCGGGGCCCGGGCGAACTCGGCCATGCCCGCGGCGAACCCGATCTGCGCCCGGAAGCCCAGGTCTCGGGCTGCCCCCGCAGGCGAGGCCACGATGTGCCTGACGTCCCCCAGACGGTATTCACCCGTCACCACCGGCTCGACAGCGCCAAACGCCTCCGCCAGCGCAAAAGCCATCTCGCCCACCGTATGCGGCTCCCCGCTGGCCACATTGCAGCACCGCAACCCACCCCCCGCCAGCCCGCCAGCAAGCCCCGGGGCGAGCCCGCCGCCCGCCAACCGACCCCGACCCCGGCGCCAGCCCGCCAGCCACGCCGGAAATCCCCTCCAGCGCCAGCAGGTTCGCCCGCGCCACGTCGCGGACGTGCACGAAGTCCCGACGCTGTCCGCCGTCCTCGAACACCAGCGGCGGCCTGCCGCTCTCCAGCCGGGACCGGAAGATCGCGGCCACGCCGGAGTAAGGCGTGTCGCGCGGCATCCGCGGCCCGTACACGTTGTGATAGCGCAGCCCCACCGCCATCCCCCGGTATTCTCCAGCCGGGAACGGAAGATCGCGGCCACGCCGGAGTAGGGGGTGTCGCGCGGCATCCGCGGCCCGTACACGTTGTGGTAGCGCAGCCCCACCGCGGTCCCCGCGGTGAGCCGGGCCCAGCTGGCCGCCAGGTGCTCCTGCGCCACCTTGCTCATGGCGTAGGCGTTACGCGGATCCAGCGGCGCTTCCTCGGTAACCGTCCCCATCTCCAGTGACGACCCGCACACCGGGCAGCGCGGCTCGAAGACGCCCGCGGCCAGGTCGGCGGGATCCCGCGGCGACGGCCGCACCCGGCCATGCGCGGCGCAGTCGTAGGCGCCCTCGCCGTACACGACCATCGAGGACGCGAAGACCAGCCGGCCGATGCCGTGCCGGCCCATCGCCTCGAGCAGCACCGCGGTGCCGGTGACGTTGACGTCCGAGTAGAGGGGCAGGTCGGACAGGTCCACGCCGAGCCCGACCATGGCGGCCTGGTGGCAGACCGCGTCCATCCCGGCCAGCGCCTGGTCCACCGCCGCCGGGTCGCGCACGTCGCCGACGATCAGGTCGAGGTCACAGTCGGCGGGCCTGCCGTTGTGCACGGCGGGCGTGAGCGAGTCCAGGCCGCGGACCTCGTGGCCCGCCTCCTGCAACACCGAGGCAATGTGCGAGCCGATGAAGCCGGCCGCACCCGTCACTAGTACGCGCATGCCGGACAGACAACCACGCGCCCGCCGCCCTCACGACCGAGAAGGGCCGCAAAACAGGCCGCCGTTACACCATTGTAAGACCCCGCCCCGGCTACGCGGAAGCGCGCCACCGCGCCGTCACACCTTCGTAAGGCCCCACCAGGCCTTTTCCCGCCGAAAAAGCGCAATCACGGAAGTACTGTCAGTCGTCATGGAAATCGATGTCGTCCTGCCCTGCCTCAACGAGGCGGGCGCACTGCCCTGGGTACTGTCCCGGATGCCGAACGGCTACCGGCCCATCGTCGCGGACAACGGCTCGACCGATGACTCGGCCGCCGTCGCCGCGGCCTACGGCGCGCGCGTCGTGCACGTACCGCAGCGCGGCTTCGGCGCCGCCTGCCACGCCGGGCTGCTCGCGGCCAGCAGCGACATCGTCTGCGTGATGGATGCCGACGCCTCGTTCGACCCCGGTGACCTGCCCGCGGGTGGCGGATCCGGTAGCAGCGGACGAGGTCGACCTGATGCTGGGCCGGCGCGCCACCCAGGGCAAGGGCGCCTGGCCGCTGCACGCCCGGATCGGCAACCGCGTCCTGGCCGCCGAGCTCCGCCGCCGGATCGGCGTCCCCGTCCACGACCTGGGCCCCATGCGGGCCGCCCGGCGGGAGACCTGCTCGCCCTGGCGCTGGAAGACCGGCGGTTCGGCTACCCGCTGGAGATGGTGGTGCGCGCCGCCGAGGCCGGCTGGCGGATCCAGGAGACGGCCGTGCCGTACTACCCGCGGACCGGCAAGTCGAAGGTCACCGGCACGGTCCGCGGCACCGCCCGCGCCGTCAGGGACATGCGCCGCGTGCTCGCCTCCATCACCCCCGCCCCGAAACCAGCCGCGACCCCGAACCGAGCCGCGACACCGACCCGCGAAACCGGCCGCGACCAGCAGCCGCCTTCGCCACGCAGGCCACCTCATGACCGCCGAACTGACTGCCAAGCTGACCACCGGGACGACCGCCGAGCTGACCGCCGACGCAGGACCGCCGAGGTCTACACCGGCCGGCACCGCCGCGAGGGCGCCGCGCCACGGCACCCCCCGCCCCGCCCGCCTGGAGCAAGGCCAGCCGCCTGCTGCCGGCGCAGGTCGTGGTGATCGCCAAGGAGCCGGTGCCCGGCCGGGTAAAGACCCGCCTGACGCCGGCCTTCACGCCGCTCCAGGCGGCCGCGCTGGCCGAGGCGAGCCTGGCCGACACCCTGGCGGCGGTAGCGCAGACCACCGTCGCCCGCCGCGTGCTCGCCCTCGACGGACGCCCGGGCCCCTGGCTGCCGAAGAGCTTCGACGTGATCGGCCAGCGCGGCAAAGGCCTGGACGAGCGGATCGCCTGGGCCCTGTCCGACGCGCGGATGACGCTGCCGCTGCCGGTGGTGCTGATCGGGATGGACACCCCGCAGGTGACCCCGGCCCTGCTGGCCGCGGCGGCCGAGCCGCTGGTGTCCCGGACCGCGGACGCCACCTTCGGCATGGCCGAGGACGGCGGCTTCTGGCTGCTCGGCCTGCGCGAGGTCGACCCGGACCTCATCCTCGGCGTCACGATGTCACAGGGCGACACCGGAGCCCGCCAGCTGGCCCGGCTCGAACAGGCCGGCCTGCGCGTGACCCAGCTGCCCGAACTCACCGATGTGGACACGGTCCGCGAGGCCCAGCAAGTGGCCGCGCTGACCCCCGGATCGCGCTTCGCGGCGTGTATGGCCAGGTTGCGGGAAGGTGCCGGGCAGCCGGTGGCGGCGGTCCGGTAGATGGTAATTCCGGTAGCCGGGAACACGCCGTAGCCGAGAGTGGTTAAATGGTTCCGGTTGTACGAACTTCGTGTACGTGTCACAGCGCCAGCGAAATTCCGACTGCGGGCGTCCGCATCATGCAGCGCCCGGCCCGGCCGGGCAGTCCGCCGGGGCGCTGCTCGCAGCGAGCAGCGCCACGGCGAAAAAGGACAGCAGTCGCGGCAACCCGGGACGCACGCCCGTGGGTTCCCGAAATCGTCATATGTAGGAGAAGTACATGCCTCAGGGCACCGTGAAGTGGTTCAACTCGGACAAGGGCTACGGCTTCATCGCCCCGGACGACGGCACCGCCGACGTCTTCGTCCACCACTCCACCATCAAGATCGACGGCTTCCGCACCCTGACCGAGAACCAGCGTGTCGAGTACACCGCTGGCCGCGGCCCCAAGGGGATCCAGGCGGAGGAAGTTCGCCCGCTGTAAGACACGTCACGAAAAACCAGCCGCGGGGCGGTCCCTTCTCACGAAGGGGCCGCCCCGCGGTGTTTCGACTAGCGATCCTCAGGCCACCGGGCCCTCGACCGTGACCAGGCTGCCGTAGGTGAGGTAGGGGTAGGCCTTCTTGGCCACGCTGTAGGGAACCTCGACGCAGCCCAGGCTCTGGTAGGAGCCGTAGCTGTACCGGTCGAACTGGTGCACCGCGTCGCCGCCGTTGAAGTAGGACGCGTACCAGACCGGGTCGTCGTACTTCGAGCCGTCCGGGTTGGTCCCCTTCATGTGGCTGAACACGTACTTCAGGTAGACCGGGAAGGTGCCGTCCGCGGTCGCGGAGGCCGGGATGCCGGTGTTGGCCAGGGAGTGCAGCACTTCCTTGCCGTTGTGCCAGATGGTCAGGTTGATCGGGTAGTGCTGGTTGGCCAGCGCGTAGGTGTACCCGTTCGGGTTCTGCTGGCCCTTGGCCACCTGCTTGAACAGCTTGGTCCAGACCGCCTTGCCCGCGCTGCCGTCCATGGTCATGCCGTTCACCGACTCGAACGCGCGGACCGCGCCGACGTTCAGGATGTTGTACTTGCCGGCCTTCCACTGCGACCTCAGCGTCCACGGCCAGCTGCCCTTCCAGCTGAACGTCCCGGCCGGCGCGCTGTAGGCGGCGGAGAGCTGGGCCTTGGCGTCGGCCGGGCTGATCACCGCGGCGGACGTCGGACTTCCAGGTCATCGGCAGGTACCCGAGCTGGGTCATCAGCTGCTGCAGCCGCATGGTGCTGAACGAGCGGGTGGTGAAGCTCCGGGTCACGTTGGAGCCGAGGGTGCCGCCGTTACCGGCGCGTTGCCCCCGCGACCGAGACCATCCCGGCCAGGCCGCCCGGGATCTTCACGGTGACCTTGGTGTTCTCGAAATAACCGACTTTAGGAGTGAACACCGCGGCGTTGCCCTGGACGGCCCAGGTGCCCGGGATCGACGGCGACAGCGTCGGCATCGGGGAGTCGGGAGCCAGCGGCGAGGAGAACTGCACCCGGATCGGGCTGGCGCCGTTGACGTTCTTGGCCCCGGCGGCCGGGGTCATCGATACCAGTTGCAGGCTGGCCGCGGGCTCCAGCGGCTTGGTCGCGTGAGCCGGGCCCTCCGACGCCACCAGGGAGGCGTGGCTCCCCGGCGACGGCGACGGTCGCAAAGACCACGCCGGCGGCCAGCACGAGCGCGGCGCTGGTGCCGGTGAGGACCAGCCCCCGCTTCTTGGTTGGCTTTCTCCGGAACCAGCCGGGACCTGACACAGCGCCATCCCTCCACACGATTCACAATTGGACAAACTGAAAACAGCAACTCTCGAACCGGACAAGATCAGAAAACGGTTCCTCCTACAGACAGACGCGCGGAGGAGGAGAAAGGTTGCCGCCCTCAGCTCCGCCCGCTGAAGCCGTACCCGGCGACCCCGCTCGCCCGTGAAACACGCTGGCCCAGGCCACAGCGTGCCGCTGTCCGTAGTCAGGTGATCACGTCGGCCGGGGCCGGCTGACGCTAGGAAAAGCTTACCCAGCCCGGCCACCGGCCGGCCGGGTGGTCCGGCCGGCCGGGCGCGCCGGATCCCGTCTTTCCTGCCGCCGAACGAGCCGGGCAGCTCCGCCCCGCCGACCGTCCTTCCCGTCCCCCCGGGTCGCCCGGCGGCCCTTCGGGTTACCGGCCGGACATTCATAAAGCCGCGCCCAAATGCGTGCCCAGGTCAATGTGCTGCCGATCGCATTGTCCGCCGGCGGCGTGTCCGTAACCTGATCGCAATAACTGCTGATCACGGTGAGAGCCGTAATAACTACATTCCGTCTCCATTTCCGGCTCCGCCGTGCGCCCGTGACCGCGGCCGCCCGTCCCGGCTCACTCGCGGTTTGCCTCGATTCCCCCGTTACCTGCGGCGTAATGACTTAGCAACGAATTTCCCAGGTTCCGGTGCCGTTTCGCGCAGAAAAACGGACAAAACGCGAATCTTCTCAAATCCGCGAAACTCGCCCGTGCGCCGGGTTTACGTTGACTCACCGGGAGCGGCACAGCGGACATCCATGGAGGTGGATTGAATGCTCAGCGGTCATCGGTCCGCATGGCGCCGCCGCAGTCGGAGTCGCGCGGCGCGTATTGCGGTCCCTCTCGCCATTCCGATGGCATTGGGCCTGACCCTCGGGATCGTCCTCGCGATCTCGAGCGGTAACACCACGCACATCGCCCAGTCGGCCCTGGGCGCCTCGGCCAGCCCGTCGGCCAGCGGTTCGGTCGCACGCGGCCGCGGCGGCGGCGCGCCGCGTCGCCGGCCGCGCGTGCCACCGGCGGCGGCCAGCGCCACCGCGGCGGCCGCGACCGCGGCCAACTTCACGGTCCCGCCGGTCAACGCGGCGAACCGGGCCGGGCTGGCGGGCGCGAACGCGGTGGACGCGGCCGGCAACGCGTTCAGCTTGAACCAGAACGCGGCTCAGGCCGCCGCGTCGATGAACTGCACCGTCGCGGTGCCGGCCAACCCGCTGAGCGCCCAGGGCCTGGCCACGCCGTGGGTAGCTCGGCGACGGCTGCTCGATGGCGAACGGCGGCACCGAGGGCCGTTCGTCGAGGCCACCATCCTGTCGCCGAACGGCCAGCTGCAGGTGTACAACCCGCTGGTCATCAACGCAGGGCACCACGCCGGCCGTCGCGCCGGTGGCGCCGACGATCGCGCGCGGGCTCGCAGGTGATCATCACGTCGGGTTCAACGGCACCAACCTGGTCCTGCTGGGCCCGGCGCGCGGCAGGGCAACTGCGTCGACGCGCTCGGCCAGTCGCTGATCGGCCAGGACTCCGCAGTGCAACGCGGTCGAACTTCTACCGGCTGGCCAACGCCGAGATCGCGCGCGGCACCCTGACGGTCCCGGCGGCCGGCACCGCCAACGACGGCCAGGCCTGCCAGACCACGCGTGACTTCGGCCTGATCGACCAGGACCAGAGCGACAACGTGATCACGACGTACCTGCTCACCGGCCAACGGCCAGACCGCGCAGGACACCGCGGCCAACGCCGCGGCCATGGCCAGCGCCACGGTCGATGTCAACGGCAGCGACGACGAGCTGCTCGGCCGCGTTCGTCGACCCGGCGCAACGGCTGCACGGCGTTCACCGCGCCCGACGCCACCAACCCGAACGGTACCGAGCGGGTCGCAGGCGCTCAACGAGCTGAGCGCCCGGGTCAACCAGAAGGGCACCATCGCGATGGTCCCGGCCAACGACGCGATGACCCTGGTCGGCGGCAACATGAGCATCGCCAAGACCAACGTCTACCGGATCGCTGGTCGACCAGCCGCTGCTGGCCGGCAACGCCAACCGCGGCCAGGTCGCGGCCGACTACTGCCAGAACATGGTCAACATCCAGACCGCCCGGCACAAGCTGGACGCGGCCATGGAAACCGGCCCGCGCAGCCCGGTCCCGGCCGTCGGCAACAACCTGGCCACGTTCCTGGGCACCCGGCTGAGCATGCTCGTTCACCAACCTGGGCTGCCAGAACTTCGGCCTGACCAACCCGGTCACCGTCACCACTCGACGGCGAACGGCGTGGCGACCGCGCGTCACCTACAACACTGCCCAGCAGACGGCCAAGGTCGCCGGGACCACGGCGGGCGCCAGCCCCGGCCGCGGCGGCGGCGGGGCGCGCAACCGGGGCAACTTCATGATGGGCAGGCCCGGGCACGTGTAGCCCGCGATCCGGACTGGCGAATGCCTAGGGCGGCACTCGCCGGGAACCTCAATCAGTCAAGCTCCATGGCCAAGGCGGCCCCGGGAAACCGGGGCCGCCTTCGCCATCTCTCCGCCTATCACGGGACGATCACAGGGCGCGAAAAGGCTTAAGAAATCCTTACATGGCGCTAATCTTCCCGATTCGCTGATGCGGCCCGCGGTCCCCGTCTACGGTGAATCACCGGGGATGAGCACAGTGGACCGCGCGGAGGTGGATGGGAATTGCTCAGCGGGCACCGGCCCGCCCGGCGCCGCCCGCGTGACCGCCGGGCGGCGCGGATCGCGGCTCCGCTCGGGGTCCCGATGGCGCTGGGCCTGACCCTCGGCATCATCCTCGCCCTCTCCGGCGGCAACGGCACGCACGTCAGCCAGTCGTCCCTGGGCTCCTCGCCCGGACCCGTCCCCGGCCGTCCACCGCCACCGCTCCGCCGCCGCGTCGCCCGACGCCGCGTCGCCGGGCCACGCCAGCTGCGGCATCATCGTCCCGGCCGACCCGCTCAGCGCGCGCGGCCTGTCGACTCCGTACCAGCTCACCGGGGTGCACCACGGCAGCAGCGCGGCCAGCTCGCCGGGGGAGTCGTCCAGGCCACCATCCTGGACCCGGCCACCGGGGCGCTGTCGGTCTACACCCCCCGGTCGTCACCGCCGGGAACCAGGCCGGCCGCCCGCCCGGCCGTGCCCCGGCTGCCGCCGGACGCGATCGTCACCATCGACTTCGGTTCCAGCGGCCATGAACCTGACCCCGGTGGGCGCGACGCCCGGCGCGCTGGCCCAGGGACACTGCGTCAGCGGCCCGGACCGCTTCCGGCCGGGCACGCTCGTCCTGCAACGGCGCCGCGTTCTTCCGGGCGGCGCTGGCCCTGATGCGCCAGGGCCGCCTGCACGTGCCGTCCGAGGGCACCTCGGCGCAACATGGTGGCGACCGGCGGCCGGCTCGGGACCGGCCGGGACTGCCCGAACGTGCGGAACTTCGAGGTGGCCGGCCCGGACCAGGCCGGCGCCCTGGTCGACGACTTCATCGACCCGGCGCTTCGGCTGCCAGCCGTTCACGGCGCCCGACCTGGGGACAAGAACGCGCCGGCGACCTCGCGGGCGCTCGACGAGCTGCTGGCGGCCGGGAACGAGCCGAAGGCCGCCGCCCGGTGCTGCCGGCCGGCCGGCGCAGCCGGGCCTGGCCGCCTACTGCCAGAACCTGGTCAACCTGCAGGCCCCGTTCCTGGCGGCCAACCAGGACGTGCTCGCCGCCGCCGCCGCCCCGGTGCCGGCCGCGGGCACGAACCTGTTCACCTTCCTGGCCAGCCGGCTGAGCGCGTCCTTCGGCGGCCTCGGCTGCCGTCAGTTCGGCCTCACCGACCCGGTCACGGTCGTCCGCGACCAGGCCGGGGCGGTCACGTCGGCCAGCTTCGACACCACCCCGCAGCAGGCCACCGCCGGGTCTTAGCCGACGTTCGTCGTCTCAGCTGATGTTCGGCGCGCCGGCGTAGTAGTTGCCGGCCGCGGAGGTCTCGCAGCGGCGCGGTGGCGGTGTCGGCGGGCAGCGAGTCCGGCGCGACGAACGTGCTGCCCTGCGGGCCGGCCTGCACGGCCATGCCGGTCGCGCTCCCCTTCAGGAACTTCGACCAGGGGAAGAACCACTCGGTAAAGCCGTCGTCCCACTTGCCCGCGGCCGTGCTGGCGGTGACGGTGATCGGGTCGCCGGGGATGGACATGTTGTAGTAGATCTTCGCGTCGGCGGGCGGCAGGTTCACGCACCCGTGACTGACGTTGACGATGCCCTGGTCCCCGACCGACCAGGGGGCCGAGTGGTAGTAGCTGCCGCTGTAGGTGAACCGGACCGCGTAGTTGACCAGCTCGTCGTAGTGCCCGGCGCTGCCCGCCGGGCCGCCGCCGATCATCCGCACCGGGTTGGCCTTCTCCACGCTCAGGTACGTCCCGTCCGGCGTCGGCAGGCTCGGCCCGGCCCAGGCTGGCCGGCCAGTTGTAGGCGAGCTTGCCGTTGAGGTAGATCTGCGTCCGGTGCGTGGTCGTGCTGGCCACCGCGATCAGCGACCGGCCGATCAGGAAGGTCTGGGTCAGGTCGTGGCTGCCCGTACACGCCCTTGGCGCCCTGCACCCCGTTGAAGTGGCCGGTGAAGCTCACCGTGGTGTTGGCCGGCCAGTAGTCCCGCGGCCGGAAGTACAGCTGCTCGTCGCCGTCCCAGTACCAGGACCCGATGACCGGCTTGGACGTGGTCAGCTCGAGCGACCGCTCGACCGCCGCCTTGTTCGTGATCGGGCTGGCTGAAGTTCAAGATGATCGGCATGCCGACGCCGTAGCTCTGCTTGTACCCCTCGAAGATGTGGGTCGAGAAGGTCGGCGCCGGGGTCAGCGTCTTGAACGTGCTCGTCGTGGTGATCTTCTCCCCGCTGGGGGCGGTGCCGGTGGCGGTCACCGTGTAGGACTGCGACACGGCCAGGTTCCCGTCGCTGCGCCAGCTCGTGCCGCCGCCGCTGAGGCTGCCGGACACGGCGTCGCCGCGACGCGTGCTCCCCGCGGGGGTCACCGTGACGTT
The DNA here is from genome assembly GCA_963839095.1 of uncultured Actinomycetota bacterium. Lineage (GTDB taxonomy): Bacteria > Actinomycetota > Actinomycetes > Streptosporangiales > Streptosporangiaceae > Palsa-504. The sequence continues at coordinate 24,592 of CAWIUF010000045.1, forward strand.
CGTGACCTTGCCCTTGACCGCGGTCACGGTGATGCCGGCCGAGGGATCGACGTTGTGGCTGCCGTTCGCGGGCGTGATCTTCAGGTCCTTCGCCAGCGCCGCCGCGTGCGCGCTGGCCGACGCGGAGGCCTGGGCCCTGGACTGGCTGGGGGAGACGGCCGGGGCCTTGGCGCCGCTGCTGCACGCGGAGGCCAGCAGCCCGATGGCCGCGATGGCCGCCGCCGCGGCGAATCTCCTAGCCGGCCTGCGGTCTGTGGCACGCACGGCCACCCTCCTCTTTGCCCCGTCTTGCGCACCTGGGACGCAGTTTACTTACGTCTGCTAACGGATGCCCCGATCCGTCCCACGTCTATACAGACGCACGGGGAGCCTCAGCGGTTTATATCGGTTCCGCCACGGTCCGCCGGCTGGCGCCGGCCGGCCGGCGCGCAGGCCCGCAGCACCGCCCAGCCGAGCGCGAGCACGGTGAGCACGATGATCAGGTACTCCGGCCACGCCCCGACCCGGCTCGCCAGCGTGCGGTAGCTCACCAGCGGCACCCGGGCGTCCAGGATGGCCTGCTGCCAGACGCCGCTGTGCGCGATCAGCGCGCCGTCCGGCGCGATGATCGTGCTCTCGCCGGTGGTCGAGGCGTACACCACGGCGCGGTCGCTTTCCACCGCCCGGATCCGGGCCATCGCCGTCTGCTGCTCGGTCTCGCCCAGCTGGCCGTCGATCTCGAAGTCGGCGTCGTTGGACTGCACCGCGAGCAGGTTCGCCCCGGCCGTGACCTCGGACCGGACCAGGTTGTCGAAGGCCACCTCGTAGCAGATCACGTCGCCCAGCCTGATCTGCCCGACGCCGAACACGACGGCCCGGTGGCCGGGGGTGAAGTCGATCGGCTGCAAGCGCCGGCAGGTCGCTGAAGCTGGAGATGAAGCCGCGGAACGGGATGTACTCGCCGAACGGCACCAGCTGGCGCTTGACGTAGGAGGTCGGTCGGCCCGCGGCCGGGCAGCCAGAGCTGGCCGACGTTGCGCCGCGGGTCGTTCAGCACCTCGCCGACCAGGACCGGGCGCCCGATCGCGTTCACCGCCGTGGACAGCTCGGCGTAGATGACGGGGTTCTGGAACGGGTCCAGGTCGGTCGAGTTCTCCGGCCAGATCACCAGGTCCGGCGCGGGCCGCTGGCCCGCCTTGACCTGCGCGGCCAGCTTCAGCGTGGCCTCGACGTGGTTCTGCGTGACCTGGGTGGCGCTCAGCTGCTGCGACAGGTTCCTGGCCCGCGGCACGTTCCCCTGGATCGCGGCCAGCTGAGCCGTCGGCGCACCCCCCACCGGGTCGACCGGCAGCAGCCCGCCCGCCAGCACCGGCCCGCCGTCACCACCGCGGCCACCCAGGGGGTACGCGGAAGCGGTGAATCCCCCGCCGGGGGGGCCAGGGGGATTGGGGGGCGGCCAGCCCCCCCAGAGCAGGGGGGGTCTGGGGGCGATCGTCCCCCCGGGCCAGCACGGCCCAGGCCAGCATCGCGCCGGTCAGGGCGACCAGGAAGCTGAGCAGCGGCGCGCCGCCGATCGCGACCCAGCGGACGTCCGGGGCGACGGACTGGCTCATCGCCAGCCGGCCCCAGGGGAAGGCGTACGGCCACCGGTCCCTGATCCCCTCGACCAGGACCCACCAGCCCGCCACCGCGGCCGGCCAGTACGGCAGGTTCAGCAGCAGCCGCTGCCCGATGGCGAGCACCGCGAAGATGAGCGCCAGCACCCCGGCCAGGATGACCCACGCGTACCAGGCCTCGTTGACCAGCCAGGAAATCAGGGGCACGAACAGGGCCAGGCCGAACGCCAGCCCGCAGCCGAACGACGCCCGCAGGCTCCGCCCGGTCAGCGCCACCACCAGCAGCCCCGGCCCGGCGAACGCCAGCGGCCACGCGTCCACCGGCGGAAACGCCGCGAACAGGGCCAGCCCGCCCGCCACCGAGATCAGCAAGCGCCCAGCGCGTCCGGAAGCCCTGCGCAGTTCCCCGCTCGCCTCCGGCCGCGTCCCGACGCGCACTGGCTCGGGGGGGATCGCGCTCTCCTGGGCGGACGATCACGCTGGCAGCCTAACTTCCGGGGCGAAACGGTTACCGAGGGGATATCAGTGATCTGTTTAGCGTGAACGAGGTATTCCCCTGGGCTATAGTACGGATTGCGAACGCCTCAGTGGGGGGGCGTGCACTGGCCGTTTCCGCTCCATTAAAAGGTAGTGCACAGATGACACGCGTCAGTTGGCCGCGCCATGATTAGGATCCGGTACCGCGGTTCGAACGAGCTTTCGCCGGGATTACACGCTGAGGCCGAACAGCATGGCCGCCGGACCACCGTCTACCTGCTGTCCGGCCTGACCGCCGCGCAGCGCCGGTCGGCGCTGCGCCGGCTGCGGCTGACGGCCCGGATGGGGCACTGCCCGCGGCTGCCCGCCGGGCAGCTGGCGTTCGCGCTGCTCATGGACCGGATCAGGACCGGCATCGGCCGGACCGGCGCCGTGCTGCGGCTGCACCCGGCGGGCAGCACCGTGCCCATCATGGTGCTGTCCGGCGGGGCGATCGCGTTCCTGCTCTTCTCCACCGTCTCGATCCACGTCCTGCGCCCGCAGGCCACCGACCAGTCGGCGCGGGCACGTCGCCGGTGGTCTCGGCCAGCGCGATCGCGCTCGGCGGCGGGCCGCAGGCCCGGGGCCGGCCGGGACGGCCGCGGCGGATCCGCAAACCCGCACGGGCACGGCTGACCCGGGCGGCGGGAGCCGCGGGATCCGACACCGGGCAGCTGACCCGGCCGAGCGACGCCCCGGTGACCACCTCGCCCGTCCTGGCCGCGGGCGGCGCGGGGCGGCGGAGCCGGATCAGCGACCGGATCGGGCAGCACCGGATCCGGCAGTACCGGATCGGGTGGCAGCGCCACCAGCAGCGATAGCAGCGGCAAGAGCAGCGGCGGCGGGACCACGCTCAGCGGGAGCGCGAACCAGACCCCGGTGACGCCCACGCAGAGCACGCCCGCCACCTCGGCCCCGGCGCCCGCGCCGGCCGCCACCGCCCCGGCGACGACCCCGGCCACGTCCAGTTCGGGCTCGTCCTCGGGCACGTCGAACGGCGTCTGCGTGAACGTCGGGCCGCTGGGCGTCTGCCTGAACATTTAGTTCCGAACGATCCCGGTTTACCCTGGGTCCGGCGGTAATCCGGATCCAGGGAGGCGGGGTTGAGCAAGCGCGGCTGGCTGCTGTTCGCCGCGATGGGCGTGATCTGGGGCATCCCCTACCTGCTCATCAAGGTGGCGGACGAGGGCGTGTCGGTGCCGGTGCTGGTCTTCACCCGGACCGCGCTCGGCGCGCTGCTGTTCCTCCCGGTGGCCCTGCGCGGCGGCTACCTGCCCGCGCTCAAGGGGCACGCCTGCTGGCTGGCCACGTTCACCCTGGTGGAGATCGTCGGGCCGTGGGCGCTGCTGTCCAGCGCGGAGAAGCACCTGCCCAGCTCCACCACCGGCCTGATGGTCGCGGCGGTGCCCATCTTCGCCGCGTTGCTGGCCTGGCTGACCCGCGACGGCGACCAGCTCACCCTGATCCGCTGGGCCGGCCTGGCCGTGGGCCTGGCCGGGGTGGCCGTGCTGGCCGGGCCGGACGCGGGCCACGGGGACATCCTGCCGGTCATCGAGGTGCTGCTGACCGCGCTCGGCTACGCCCTGGGCCCGTGGATCGCGAACCGCAAGCTAGCCGACTTGCCGCCGGTCGCGGTCAACACGGTCTGCCTGGGCGCCGCCGCGGTCATCTACGCGCCGTTCGCCGCGCTGACCTGGCCGCATAAGCGTGCCGTCGGCCAACGTGCTGCTGTCCCTGGCCGGGCTGGGCGTGATCTGCACCGCGGCCGCGTTCCTGGTCTTCTTCCGGCTCATCGCCGAGGTCGGCCCGGCCCGGGCCACCGTCATCACCTACGTCAACCCCGCCATCGCGGTCGCGCTCGGCGTCATCGTCCTGAACGAGCACCTCACCCCGACCATCGGCATCGCGTTCGTGCTGATCCTCGGCGGGTCGATCCTGGCCACCCGGCCCGGCTCGGCCCGCAAGGCTCGCACGGGTGCTGAGCGGGATACCGAGCCCGTTCGGTCTAATTTAGTTCTGTGAGCGAAACCGCAGCGGTACCAGCCAGCCCCGGCCTGCGGCTGTCCACCGCCCAGGGCCGGTGGGTCGTCGCCGCCACCGTGCTGGGATCGGGGATGGCCGCCCTCGACGCGACCGTGGTCGGCATCGCGCTGCCCGCCATCGGCCGGGAATTCCACTCCGGCGTGGCCAGCCTGCAGTGGGTGGTGGACGCCTACACGCTGACCCTGGCCGGCCTGCTGCTGCTCGGCGGCACGCTGGGGGACAGCTACGGGCGGCGGAAGATGTTCGTCTACGGGACGGTGTGGTTCGCGCTCGCCTCGCTGCTGTGCGGGCTGGCGCCGAACGCCGGGGTGCTGATCGCGGCGCGCGCCCTGCAGGGCGTCGGCGGGGCGCTGCTCACCCCGGGCAGCCTGGCCATCTTGCAGGCGTCGTTCGCCCAGGACGACCGGATGGCGGCGATCGGCGCCTGGTCCGGCCTGGGCGGCGTGGCCACCGCGATCGGCCCGTTCGTCGGCGGCTGGCTGATCAGCGCGGTTTCCTGGCGGCTGGTGTTCTTCATCAACCTGCCGCTGGCCGCGGTGGTGATCGCCGTCTCGGCCCGGCACGTGCCCGAGACCAAGTCGCCCGGCAAGGTGCCGAAGCTCGACATCAAGGGCGCCCTGGCCATCAGCGGCGCGCTCGCCGGGATCACCTACGGCCTGATCGCGGCGTCGGCGGACGGCTGGGGGTCGCTGGACGTGCTGGTGCCGCTGGGCGTCGGGCGTGGTCCTGCTCGGCCTGTTCGTCCTGGTCGAGGCGCGCGAAAAGGAGCCGATGCTGCCGCTCGGGATCTTCGGGTCCCGGCAGTTCTCCGCGGCCAACGCGGTCACCTTCGTGGTCTACGCGGCGCTGGGCGGGCTGCTGTTCCTGGTGCCCACCGTGCTGCAGGTGGTGCACGGCTACGAACCGATCTGGGCGGGCACCGCGCTGCTGCCGGTGACGTTCATCATGCTGCTGCTGTCCTCCCGGTCCGGCGCGCTGGCGGCCCGGATCGGGCCGCGGCTGCAGATGTCGGTCGGGCCGCTGGTGATCGCCGCGTCGCTGGCCCTGTTCACCCGGATCGGGGATTCCGGCGACTACCTGACCGCGGTGCTGCCCGCGGCGCTGGTGTTCGGGTTCGGGGTGGCGATCATGGTGGCGCCGCTGACCGCGACCGCGCTGTCGGCCGCCCCGGCCGACCACGCGGGCGTCGCCTCCGCGGTCAACAACGACGTGGCCCGGGCGGCCGGGCTGATCGCGGTGGCGGTGCTGCCCGCGCTGGCCGGCATCACCGGGGACAGCTACCTGCACCCGATCCAGCTCGGCCACGGCTTCATGAAGGCCGCGTGGATCGCGGCGGTGTTCTGCGCGGCCGGCGGCGTCCTGGCCGCGCTCACCATCCGCAACCCGTCCACGGCCAAGTGCGCGGAAAACGACCCCGCAGGGCTTCAATTGCGGTGTCGAAGCGCCGCCGCTGCGTCAGCCCGGACTGCGTAACCTGGAGCCGACGACTTCGACGGAGGGCAAGCCATGACTGACGACGCCATGAAGGCCGTGGAGGAGGCCGCCCGGGCGGCCCGTGGCACCGTCACCGACCTGGCCAGCGTCCCGGACGAGCGGCTCGACGCGGCGCTGCGCGCGATCGCCGACGCTCTCGGCCGCCAGGCCGCCCCGGTGCTCGCGGCCAACGAGGCGGACATGACGGCGGGCCGCGAGGCCGGCCTCGGCACCGGCCTGCTCGACCGGCTCCGGCTGGACGAGGCCCGGCTCGAGGCCATCGCCGGCCAGCTCCGCGCCCTGGCCGACGTCCCCTACGAAGCGACCGAACGGGTGGTCCGCGAGCTCCCGGACCACCTCACCCTCACCGAGCGGCGGCGCCCGGTGGGCGTGATCGGGGCCAACTTCGAGGCCCGCCCCAACGTGGTGGTCGACGTGGCCTCCCAGTTCGTCAAGTCGCGCAACGCGGGCGTGCTGCGGACCGGCTCGGCGGCCATCCGTTCGGCCGTCGCGCTGGCGGACGAGGTCATCGCGCCCGCCCTGGCCGCGTCCGGGCTCGACCCGGCCATGATCCAGCTGGTCCGGGTGCCCGGCCAGGAATCGGCCCGGGCGCTGGTCAGCCAGCCCGGCCTGATCCCGCTGGTCATCCTGCGCGGCAGCGGGGACAGCACCCGCTCGCTGGCCGCCGAGGCGGCCCGGCACGGGGTGCGCACGATGGCGCACGCCGACGGCGGCGCGGTCCTGTACGTCGACGCCGCCGCCGACCTGGACCTGGCCGAGCAGCTCATCGAGGCCAGCCTGGACCGGCTCGGCGTGTGCAACCGGCTCAACCTGCTGCTGGTGCACCCGTCCGTGTGGGACGGGGTGCTGCCCCGGGTCCGCGCGCTGCTCGCCCGGCTGGACATCGAGGTCTCGCTGCCGCCGCACGCGCACCCGCTCGGGCACGAGTGGGCGCTGGACGCCGGCCACGAGGCGACCGTCACCGTGGCCCCGGCCGACGGCCCGCGCGCCGCCGCCACGCTGGCCAACGACGAGACCTCCGGCCTGGCCGCCTCGATCGTCACCGCGGACCGGGCCGCCGCGGACGAGTTCCTCGGCAGCCTACGCGGGCACCGGCGCGTTCTGGAACGCCACCACCCGGCTGCTGGACGGCTTCAAGCTGTTCTCGGTCCCGGAGACCGGCATCAACATCGACGCCGTGCCCGGTCCGCGCGGTCCGGTGACCTTCCGCGACCTGTACCTGCGCCAGTTCGTGGTCACCCCGGCAGCCACCTGATGCCGCGGCCCGGTCCCCGACCGCCACCGCCGTGGCGTATCTGGCGCGTCGCCTGACCATGGCGAAAGACTGGGAGGCCCCGGTTCACGGGGCCTCCCGGCCTGAGGGTGGATCAGCGGGCTTGTCCTTCAGGAGATGCCAGTCAGGACTGGCCCGCCGTGGGTTATGCGGTTACATGTGGCCGAACCGGCCCGGCATGAACCGGTGCCGGTAGTTGGGCCGGTGGTGACGGCCGCCGCGCAGCGGCGTTGACCTGGGCCTTCTGCGGCGTGGTGTTGTAGGTCGCCGCGGTGGCGACCCCGTTGGCGTCGGTGGTCAGGGTGATGGGGTTGGTCAGGCCGTAGTTCGTGCAGTTCAGGTTGGTGAACGAGCCGGCCAGCCGGGCAGCCAGGAAGGTGGCCAGGTTGTTGCCCAGGGCCGGGACGGGCGAGGCGGTGCCGGCTTCCATGGCCGCGTCCAGCTTCAGCCTGGGCGTCTGGATGTTCACCATGTTCTGGCAGTACCGGGCCGCGTTCCGGTCGAGGTTGGCGCCGAACCCCAGCGCCGGCTGATCGGTCTCGATCCGGTACAGGTTGGTCTTGCTCACGCTGAACTGGCCGCCGACCAGCAGCTGCGGGTTGTTGACCGGGAGCAGCGCGATGGTGCCCTTCTGGTTCACCCGGGCGGACAGCTCGTTCAGCGCCTGCGAGGAGCTCGACCCGTTCGGGTTGGTGGGGTTGGGGGCGGTGAACGGCGTGCAGCCGAGCGCCACGTCCACGAACTTGTCAAGCAGGCCGTTGTCGCTGCCGTTGTTCTCGACCGTGCCGTCGGTCATGGCCGCCTGGTTGGCCGCGGTGGCCTGCGCGGTCTGGCCGGTGGCCGGGTCGAACAGGTAGCTCGCCAGCGCGTTGTCGCTCTGGTCCTGGTCGATCAGCGCGAAGTCACGCGTGGTCTGGCAGGCCTGGCCGTCCTGGCCGGTGCCGGTGGCCGGGACCTTCAGGATGCCGTGGGCGATCTCGGCGTTGGCCATCCGGTAGAAGTTGGCCGCGTTGCACTGCGGGGTCTGGTTGATCAGCGAGTTCCCGAGCGCGTCGATGCAGTTGCCCTGCCTGACGCCGGGGCCGACCAGGGCCAGCGCGTTGCCGTTGTAACCCGAGGCTGAGGATGACCTGCGAGCCCGCCGCGATCGTGGGCGCCACCGGGGCTACGGCCGGCTTGGTGCCCTGGTCGATCACCAGCGGGTTGTACACCATGAGCTGGCCGTTCGGGGACAGGATGGTGGCGTCGATGAACACGCCCTCGGAACCGCCGTTGGCCCAGGTGCAGCCGTCGCCGAGTTCCCACGGCGTGGCCAGGCCCGCGGCGGTGAGCGGGTTGGCGGGCACCGACACCGTGCAGTTGGTCGAGTTCGCCGCCTCGGCGGTCGTCTGGGTGAAGCTGACCGCGGCGCCGGCCGCGTCGACCGCGTTCGATCCGGCCGCGCCGGCCCGGCCCGGCGGGTTGATGGGCGGGATGCCGATCGCGAGGGTCGTGGTCGCCGGCGCTGAGGCCGAGGCGGATGCCGCCGGGCAGGGCGCGGCCGAGGCCGAGGCCGAGGCGCTGCCGCTGGCGGCGGTGGCCGGAGCCGGAGCGCTCGCGCTCGCCGCGCCGCCACGGCTGGAGCGGGTGCACTGGCGCTTGCCGCGGCCACGGCCGGGGCTAGCCGCGGCGCTGGCGCTGGCCGACGCGCAGGTTCCCAGTCGCGGACTCCGCAACCGTGGTAGCACCGCCGCCCGAGATCGCGATGACGACCCCGAAAGTCGCGGCCAGTGCTACCGGAATGGCGAGAGGTACCGCGTACCGTGACGCCCGGCTTTTCCGGCGACGCGGTGCGGACCGATGCTCGCTGAGCATTTTGATCCACCTCCATGTGGAAGACCCCTGTGACGCTCCCGATGGATCACGCTAGGACCTGCGCTTCCGGCACGATTGGTAAATTCCGAAGATTTGCTCCATGTAAGGCTTCCATAAGGTTTAGCGGCACGATGGCCCGAACCTCTGAAATTCCTTTCAAAGTCCTTACATGCCAGGTCAGAGAGCTAACGGAAAGACCGAAATAGTCCCGTGATACGCGTTGCGTGCGCAGCGTGGCCCGCAACCGGTTGCAGCGGCATGTCGCAAGCCGACCTTAAGGACGTCAGAAATAACATTTCCCTGACCACGGTATGACGGCCGCCAGATCGACCACCTCCTTGCGGAAGGACTTCACGCGGCCATGACGCAACCAGACCCGGCGAGCCCACGCCGACCGCCAGGAGCGCGCCGGTCACCGCAGCGTCACCGACGCCAGGCTGCTCGCGGCGCAGCTGTTCAACGAGACCTGGCGGCTGCTGGAGCTCGAGGGCCGGAGCCGGGACGACGACGACCGCATGATCCACACGGCGCACGCCTCCCGTTACCACTGGGGTCAGGTGCCCGGCGTGACCCCGGCCCACCTGGCCCGGGGCGAATGGCAGATCTCCCGCGTCTACGCGGTCCTCGGCCGGCCCGAGCCCGCACTGCACCACGCCCGCCGGGTCCTGGACCTGTGTCAGGAGAACGGCATCGGCGACTGGGACCTCGCCTTCGCCTACGAGGCGCTGGCCCGCGCCCACGCCGTCGCCGGCGACGCCGCCCAGGCCCGGCACTACACCGACCAGGCCCTGTCCGCCGCGACGGCCATCGCCGAAGACGACGAGCGCGAACTCGTCCTCGCCGACCTGGAAACCATCCCCGGCCAGCCCCGCTACTGGTAGCCGTGCGCGGCGCTGCTTATGACTAGCTTGCGGTTACGCTAACCGTCCTGCGACGTCGTACCGATGGAAGCGGTGCTAGTCGGGCCGCTGGCAGATGAAGCCGGGTGGATGCGAGCGTGGCCCGGGGCTTGCTGGCGAAGCGGAGCACGGCTGCGGCAGCGGGCGATCAGCCGGCGCGCATCATCGGCAGCCTGCGTCCTACCGGCCGACGGCAAAGGCGTCGCGGCATGGAGTGACCGCTTTGACGCCGGAGCATTGACCGCGACCTGGTGGTCGGCCGCTCGCCGACTCGCCGGCGGCCGGCTGGCTGGGCGAGTCGAAGGCGACCTGGTCCGGGCCGCGTGAGTGCCGGTTCCGCTTCGTCGCCAGTGGTCTGGAAGGCGACCGGGCGCGGTCGACAGCGTGGCGAGCTGCTCGCGGACCTGCTGACGTGTCGGCGTGGCCTCGGGGCCAGCCCAGCGGTGAAACATCGAGGTCAGCTGACCGCTGCATGCGCGACAGATTGCTCTGGTCGCCGAGGACGCGGCGGAATGCCGCGCACCTGCGTCGCTGCCTACGGGGCCGGGGTCCGTCCACGGCGATAGACCTCACGCCGCACGTCGCTGCCGGGCGCGCTGCACGCCGACGGCCCGGCGGACCGACTGCCGACCTGCCTGCGCGCCGTGGTGGCGGTATGGCCCGCTCGCCGGACGGTCCTCAGCCCAGGGCGGCGACGGTGCCCGGGTGCTCCACGCGGTGGTTGACCATGTCCAGGTGGCGCTGGCTGTAGCCGCGCAGCGCCCGGAGCTGGCGGTCGGTGAGCTTGTCGCAGATCCAGTCCCAGTGCAGCGCGACCCAGTCGCCCGGGGCGATACCAGCGGTAAGCGCCGTGCCGTCCAGGGCCAGCCGGGCCGTCTCGGCGGCCGGGCTCGCCCAGCGTCAGCAGCCGGCCGTCCCAGAGCAGCGGCCGGGACTCCACGGTGGCCTGGTCGCCGTGGACGGCGGTCACCTTGCCCCACCGGACCCGGCACCGGTCCAGCACGTTCAGCGCGTGCTTGGTCATCCGGTCGTTGCTGAGCAGGCCCACCCACGGGTACACGCCGAACACGTGGAAGCTGTGATGCGGCACGCCGCCGGCCAGCACGCCCTCGGCCAGGAACTGGAACTTGTTCCCCACCTGCTTGCGGAACCGCTCGGCCATCGAGTCGCCGAGCTGGCCGATCAGGACCCGGTCCAGCAGGTCGTTGCCGACCCAGTAGGCCTCGACCACCCGGTGGTCGAGCGGGTCGGCGATGCCGCAGCTGGCCGCGATCAGCTCCAGGTACGGCCAGGCTCCGGAGAAGGCCTGGGCCTGCTTGACCAGCCCCTGGTCGACCACGCCGGCCGCGGCGTAATCGGCGAAGCCGTCCGGCCCGCAGTAGCCCAGGGCGTTCGGCGGGTAGGCGTACCGGACGAACATCCGCGGCCCGCCCTGGGCCGGAGCAGTACCCGTCGAGGCAGGCTCGGTCACGACATCCACCGCGCGGCGATGGCGTCCTCCTCCGCCTGGGCCGCGGCGTCCATGGCCGCCTGCATGGCGGCCATCTCACGGTCCTCGGCGGCGCGCTCGGCCCCCAGGGCCTCCAGCGCGTCCTGGGCTTCGGCCTCCGTCATGGTGTTGAGCGCGAAGCCCATGTGCACCAGGATCCACTCGCCGGGCTCGGGCCGTTTCTCCAGCAGGCCGATGTTCACCGGCCGGGGCACGCCGCCGACCGTGGCCATGACCAGGTCCTCATGACCGGTCTCGCCCGCCACCAGCTGGGCCGGGATCCCCAGGCACATGGCTATCCCCTCCCGGCCGCACTCGGAGACGAAGCCGATTCGTAGGTGATCGATTCGAGGGTCATCTCGTCGCCGCCGGTGATGTCGACGTTCTCCCCGGCGCAGTGCGGGCAGACGGCCAGCACGTCGCTGGTCTCCGCCGTCTGGCCGCAGTCCTGGCAGGTGAGCGTGGCCGGCACCGTGATCAGCTTGACCTCGGCGCCGGCCGCCTCCGTTCCCTCGGCGACAAAGCCGAATGCCTGGGCCAGGGACTCTTCGTCGACCGCGTGCCGGACGCCGAACCGGACCCGCAGGCCGGCCACCTTGCGGCCGCCGGCCCGCTGGCGCACTGAGTCCAGCACGCCTTCGGCCAAGCCGTACTCGTGCATTGTTCTCCTCGTTGTCCGTTACCTGGAGCTTGCGTGCGGGGCTAACATGTCGCGCATCTCGCGGTACCGCTTGATATCCGGTAGCGAATCGATGACCACCGCCACCACCGCGGCGACGATGACGAGCTTCACTAGCGTGCTCAGCATTCCCCTAGCACCTCCTTTCCAGGCCTCACTGTTTCGCGATGATCTCCTCGATGGCCCGCACCGCGTGCGGCAACGCTTCGGTGACCGGCCCGGACAGCCCCATCCCGGCTCCGGTGTCGGCGGGCTCGCACGCCACCAGCAGGCTGCGGCCGGGGCGGCCGCCGAGCGAGCCGAGCAGCGTGAAGATGGCGTCCGGGGTCAGGTCGTGCGCGTCCATGACCGGGCCGGCGGACGGGTCGGGTTCCGGGACCTCGACCTCGATGACGCTGACGGTGCCCGGCGCCTCGCCCCGCGCCGCCGCGTCCACCAGGACGAACAGGTCGCACCCGTCGAGCAGGTCGTACGCCAGGTGCACCCCGCGGATGCCGAAGTCCTTGACCTCCACTCCCGCGGGCACCGGCCGCCCGGCCATCATCCGGACCACCTCGCACCCGAAGGCGTCATCGCTCAGGAAGATGTTGCCGACGCCCGCCACCAGTGTCCGCCCGGTCACGACACGGGCTCCACTTCGTCGGTCATGAAGTACAGGAACCGCCCGTGCGCGATCGCGATGTCCTCGTCCGGCTGGTCGGCCAGCGACACGGCCAGGTACGGGGTGTCGTCCACGTCGTGCAGGACCGCCTGGACCTCGGCGATCCTGCCCACCAGGAACATGTCCTGGGCGTCGGTGCGGCGGGCGCCCGGCCGCAGCCGGACCCGGCTGCCGCGGGCGATCGGCTGGCCGTCGATGATCACGCTGTCGGTGTCCGGTGACACCGAGGCGTCCGCTTCCGGATTCCACCAGGGCGCGTCCGGCACGAGGTACGAGGCGTCCACCGGTCCGGCGTCGAACGCGGTCAGCGGATCGGGCTGGCTGGGGACCGGCCGCAGCGACCGGATCGTCCCGTGCAGCTGCGCCATGGTCTGCGCGTCCATCGACTCGACCCGGTCCAGCAGCGCGGCCGCCCGCGGGTCGGTGGCCCGGGCCTCGGCCTTCTCGGCGTCGGAGAGCGCCAGCGTGCGCAGCGTGAGGATCTCGTCGATCTCGGTGCCGTCGTAGAGCTCGCCCGGGCTCTCCGCGGCCAGTTCAGGATGGTCGTACAGGATGATCGGCGAGGACAGCACGACCTGGCGGCCGCCGTCCGGGTCGGCCAGCACCGGCCAGCCGCCCTCGTTGCGGCAGTCCGCGACGGCCGGGCGCGCCCACTCCGGCGGGTCGGTCATCGAGATGAACTCACCGCCGGTCACGGTGATGATGGTGTGCGCCGCGACGAGCGCCGTCGGGAGCGCGTCTTCCCGGCGGCGAGGCACCGAGCCTGCCTCCGTTCGGTTCTCGATGAAAACCTGCAGCCGTACGGCCCGCCACGGTCCGGGGACCTCTACGGTCCGCACCGTGATCGCGCCGGCCAGCGGCTCCCGGCGCCGCACCACCGCGTCCTCGCGGTCCTCGCCGCCCTCGATGGCGAACGCGCGGGTGACCCCGGCCCCGGCCAGCGCGGCGGCGTCCGCGGTCAGTTCCACCTCGCGCTCCACCGCTTCGTCCCACTCGGCCCCGTCGGCGGTCCGCCGCTGGACCTGCAGGAACCGCAGCAGCACCCCGATCTCGGCTGTCCCGGTCTGGGTCAGCACGACCTCGGCCCGGGTCGCGCTGCGCTCCGATTCGTCGGCCGCGGCGTACCCGGGCGCCATGATCACGCCCCACTGCCAGCGGCTCTGGTTCTTCTGCGACGAAGCCCGGTAGGGGTACAGGATGTAGCCCTCGTACAGCACCGCGTCCGCGATTTTCCGAACGGGTTCGAGGTTCACCGCACCGTCCCCCCCGTCTCGCCCTCGTGCTCGGGCGCCCGGGCGGGATCGGGCGGCTCCGCGGCGGCGAGCAGCGCGTTGAGGGTGGCGTCCCAGGTCGGCAGCGCGTGCCGGGCCTTGAACCCGGACAGTGCGTCCAGCGTCTCGCGGTTACAGCTCAGCCAGGCGCGGCCGGGGAAATGCGCGTCGACGAGCTCGCGCCAGACCGATACCGGCATCCGGTACGAGGCCTCGGCGCTCCACGGCACCAGCTCGACCGAGAAGCCCGTCTCGGTGGCGATGAACACGGTGCCGCTGAACAGCAGCAGCATCGGGATCGTGCCGTCGTCCAGGCCCTGCAGGTAGCGGGCCGAGGACACCTCCAGGTCGTAGGTGACCGGCACCGGGAGGTCGATCTCGGTCACCGCGGTGAAGCCGGGGACCATCGCCGTGACCGTGGCGAGCTGGATCGGCTTGACCGTCTCGGCCCAGCGGGACGGGTCGCCGAACAGGTCGTGCAGCCGCTCCGCCTCGGAGGCGGAGTAGCGGCGGCGGTGCGGCTCGATGCGGATCTGGCAGCGCAGCGCGATCGCGTGCACCTTGACGCCGGACCGCTCGGTGATGGCCAGCTGGAAGGTCAGGTTCGGCGTCACGGCGAACCGGTCCGCGGTCGTGCCGGTACAGCCGAAGATGAGGTCAGCCACGTCAGCGCTCCCCTTCCCTGGACGCGGGGGCGAGCACGACCGCGCGCCGCCGCAGGCCGGTCAGGAACTTATCCAGCGCCTCACGGACCTCCGCCCCGCCGTCGAACCCCTGCCAGTACAGCCGGAGCTCGCCGACCAGCGAGTAGCACATGTCGATCGGGATCAGGAAGACCTCTTCCTTGTTGACGAAAATGGCCTCGGTGTCCGGCGCTAGCTCCGCGAGCAGCGGGTACGCGACGGCGAGCCGGTCCCACGCCTCGAGGTCGAGCTCGCATTCGGTGACCCCGCCCGGGCTCGGGTAGCCCGCTACCACCCGGTCCAGCGCCGAGTTGCGGAAGAAGAACGCCATCGTGACCGGGATCTGGAGCTCGTTCCAGTCCATCGGGTCCAGCGGCCGCTCCGGGTCGTGGCAGATCCGCTCGGGTATCGCCCGGTACTTGCCGCCCGCCGCCCCGCCGTGGGTGAACAGCAGGTAGCAGGCCCGGCAGGCGCAGGCGATCGACCGCTTCTCGGTGTCGACCAGGTGCCCGTGCCGCCCGTCGAGGACCTCGCTGCACAGCTCGCACCGCTCGGCGTCCTGGTCTGCCTTGGCGCTGGTGTTCTGCGGGCCGGGCAGCGGGATATCCGGAG
This sequence comes from uncultured Actinomycetota bacterium, assembly GCA_963839095.1. Taxonomy (GTDB): domain Bacteria; phylum Actinomycetota; class Actinomycetes; order Streptosporangiales; family Streptosporangiaceae; genus Palsa-504. Next base: position 39,661 of record CAWIUF010000045.1, read on the forward strand.
CCGGGGCACCTTGGGGCCCGGCCGGCCGCTTCACGAAGCGGCGCAGCCCGGTGACCCCGCCGGTTCCCGGTCCGCCCCCCGCTGCACTCACCGCGTGCCCTGCAAGCCCATCGGATGCCGGCCGATCTGCAGCAGCGGCAGTTCCGCGGGCGGTGAGACCATCTCGATGCCGACCCCGGCCGCCTCGGGCGCCGCCGCGGCCACCGCCTTCTCGATCAGGTCCCGGGCGGTCGCCGCCGAGCAGCCGCCCTGCACCAGCCGCAGCTGCAGCACCCCGTCGGCGTCGAGGCCCAGGTACTCGACGTCGCCGGCGTGCGAGCCGAGCTGGGGCAGTATCTCCTCGACGGCCCGCCGGACGCGGGCGCTGGTGTCGAGCGGGTGCAGGTCGTGCACCAGCAGCAGGCTCTCCACCAGCGGGTCCGCGACCAGCTTGTCCATCAGCCGCGGGCCGTCCTCGCCCTCGCCCAGGAGCTGGACCACCTGCGCCAGCCCGGCCCCGTACAGCTCCACCAGGCAGCTCACCAGCTCCTCGGCGGTGGCCGCCGCCTGCGGCCCCGCCTGGGCGCGCAACTCCGCCAGCAGCACCTCGACCCGCTCGCCGGTCGCCTGCACATCCTGCCCTTCGGGCATCAGGCGCTTAGCCCCTTTCACTCCTTCGTCGCTCCTCAGTCGACGGGACCGCGCTGGCTGCGACGCAGCGTGACACCCGTGGGGGAGTGGGCGGTCTTGAGGACCTTGCCGCCGCCGAGGTACATGTGGACACCGCAGGGCAGGCACGGGTCGAAGCTGCGGACCGCGCGCATGATGTCGATGCCCTTGAAGTTGTCCTTGTCGTTCTCCTCGAAGATCGGCGTGTTCTGCACCGCGTCCTCGTACGGGCCCGGGGTCCCGTAGCTGTCCCGCACGCTGCCGTTCCACGGGGTGGGCGGGTACGGGTGGTAGTTCGCGATCTTGCCGTCCCTGATCACCATGTGGTGCGACAGCACGCCGCGCACCGCCTCGGTGAAGCCGCAGCTGAACGCGTCCTGGGGCACCGTGAAGGATTCCCAGGTCTTGGTCCGCCCGGCGCGGATCTCGGCCAGCGCCTGCTCGACGAAGTACAGCGCCACGGCGGCGGAGTAGGCCTGGAAGTAGGTCCGGGCCCGGTCCCGCTCGATCGCGTTGGACAGCGGCTGGCCCTGCTTGTCGACCGGGATCTTCCACTCGAACGTGGTCTCCGGCTTGGAGATGGTCCGCGGCAGGTTGATCTGCACGCTGTGCCCGGTGGACTTCACGTAGCCGCAGTCGACCAGGCCGGCCAGCGCGGTCGTCCACAGCCGGGCGATCGGGCCGCCGCCGGTGTCCAGCGGCAGGTAGTCCTTGCCGTCGAACCAGCGCGGCGACATGGTCCAGCTGTAGTTGTTGTCGAAGTCGCGCTTGCCCGGCTTGGGGATGGTGTGCTGGTTCCACGGGTGCCGCCGGTCGACCGGGTTGCCGAGCTCGTCGTGGGTGACGAACATCTCCTTGTCTTCCCAGTCCTCGTAGAACGAGTGGCCGAGCAGGATCCGGATGCCCAGGTTGATGTCGACCAGGGACGTGGTGACCAGCTTGCCGTCCACCACCACGCCCGGCGTGACGAACATCTTGCGGCCCCAGTCGGCCATGTTCCGGTAGGTGAAGTCGCAGTACTCGGGGTTGTTGAGGCTGCCCCAGCAGCCCAGCAGCACCCGCCGCCGGCCGACTTCCTCGTAACCGGGCAGCGCCTCGTAGAAGAAGTCGAAGAGGTCGTCGTGCATCGGCACGACCCGCTTCATGAACTCCACGTAGCGCATCAGCCGGGTCAGGTAGTCGGTGAACAGCTGCACCGTGGCCACCGTGCCGACGCCGCCCGGGTAGAGCGTGGAGGGGTGCACATGGCGCCCCTCCATCAGGCAGAACATCTCCCGGGTGGACCGGCTGACCTGGAGCGCCTCGCGGTAGAACTCGCCCTCGAGCGGGTTCAGCGAGCGCATGATGTCGCCGATGGTGCGGTAGCCGTGCTCGCCCGCGTGCGGCGCCTGGGTCGAGTTGGCCATCTCGAGCACGCCCGGGTTGGTCTCGGCCACCATCCGCTCGCAGAAGTCCACCCCGACCAGGTTCTCCTGGAAGATGTTGTGGTCGAACATGTACTCCGCGGCCTCGCCCAGGTTGAGGATCCACTCGCCCAGGTGCGGCGGCCGGACGCCGTAGGCCATGTTCTGGGCGTAGACCGAGCAGGTGGCGTGGTTGTCGCCGCAGATCCCGCAGATCCGGCTGGTGATGAAGTGCGCGTCGCGGGGGTCTTTGCCCTTCATGAAGATGCTGTAGCCGCGGAAGATCGACGAGGTGCTGTGGCACTCCGCGACCCGCTTGGCCTTGAAGTCGATCTTGGTGTAGATGCCGAGGCTGCCGACGATCCTGGTGATCGGGTCCCAGGTCATCTCGGTGAGCTCGGGCTGCTCGGCCGCCTGGGATTCGTTGTCTACGGTCGTCATCTCATCACCACGTCTTCTGGTAGCCGGTGCGGAGTTCGGAGCCCTTCACGCGCCACTTCGGTTCCTTGTCCACGGTCTTGGCGGTAAAGCTGCGCAGGCTGCGGATCACCGTCCCGTACATGCCGCTGGCGGTGGTGGACACGGTCGCGCCCGGTGGCTTGTCCATGAACGGCATGAACTTGTCCGGGAAGCCCGGCATGGTGCAGGCGATGCAGATGCCGCCGACGTTCGGGCAGCCGCCCACGCCGTTGATCCAGCCGCGCTTGGGCACGTTGCACTTGACCACGGGGCCCCAGCAGCCCAGCTTGACCAGGCAGCTCGGCGCGCCGTACTCGGTGGCGAACTCGCCTTCCTCGTAGTACGCCGGCCCGGTCGCAGCCCTGGTGCACGGTGGCCTCGAACAGCCACTTGGGCCGCAGTGCCTCGTCCAGCGGGATCATCGGCGCCTGCCCGGCCACCTGGTAGAGCAGGTACAGGATGGTCTCGGACAGGTTGTCGGGCTGGATGGGGCAGCCGGGCACGCAGACGATCGGCAGGCCGGCCTTGGACTTCCAGTCCCAGCCCAGGTAGTCGGGTACGCCCATGGCCCCGGTCGGGTTGCCCGCCATGGCATGGATGCCGCCGTAGGTGGCGCAGGTCCCGACCGCGAGGATGCCCGGTGGCCTTCGGGGCCAGCCGGTCCAGCCACTCGCTGGTCGTCATCGGCTGCCCGGTCGCCGGGTTGTTGCCGAACCCGCACCAGTAGCCCTCGGACTTGATCGCCTCGTTCGGGATGGAACCCTCGACCACCAGGACGAACGGGTCGAGCTCACCGCGGTCGGCCTTGTGCCACCACTCGATGAAGTTGTCGGCGCCCTGTTCGGGGCCGCACTCGAAGTCGATCAGCGGCCAGTGCACCGCGACCTTGGGCAGGCCGGGCAGGGCGCCGAGCACGATCTCCTCGATGCTGGGCTGGGTCGCGGCGGTCAGCGCCACCGAGTCCCCGTCGCAGCTCAGCCCCCCGTTCATCCAGAGGATGTGCAGGACAGGATCATCTGCGGCCTGGGACATAGCGCCACCCCTTCGCTGGACGAGCCGCGTCTGCGGACGCCTCGGTTAAGGTCACGCGCGAGCGGGACGCGGGGCAAGCCGAAATGGCCTGGTGCCCGCGGCGGGATCGCGCCGGTGCATGGTGCGGCTCCGGGCAGGGCGCGCTCCGGCGCCACCCGGATCGGGCTGTGCGGTGATACTGGGCCACGCGAGACCGTTCTCGGCGTGCCTCAGTAAGTCCCCGGCGCGATGCGCCGGCCCGCTGACCGCTCATCACATGTTCACAATAGGCCGGCAGATGGCAACAACGCCATCACCGGTGACCACAGACTATTCCTGCGGGGTCGCGATAACAAGACACAAGAGTCGGGGGCCCAGACACATATGTCTATCTGTTCCGGGTCGTCTTAGAGGCTGATTTACACGTACTCTCATTGTCATACCCCGGTGACTGCGCGCGCCGGGAGGTTGACTGGCATCCGCGCGCGACCCGGAGGGCGGGGATGGAGAAGCACGCCGACCTGATCAGCGACAACATTGAGGTAGTTCCTGTCGTGGTCCTGTCGCAGACATTCCCCGCGCGTCCGTCCTCCATCCCGGACGTCCGCGATTTCGTCCGGCGCTGCCTGGCTCAGTCTCCGCTGTCCGAGGATGACAACCGCGAGGTGGGCGAGACCGTGGCCCACGCGCTGCTCGAGGCGGCGGGTCCCTCCGGCGCCATCAACGTCTCCTTCCGCATCTTCCCCGATCACGTCGAGGTCGACGTGCTGCGCTCGGGTGCGCAGGTCAGCTCGCCGGCCGGCATCGACGCGCTCGCCTCGCTGCTCAAGAACCAGGCCCAGGGCATGGCCGCCACGGCGGGCGGGGCCCCGGTCAACGGGGACGAGACGGCGTTCGCCGACTGGATGTCCGGGGTGCTGCGCCGCGAGGGCATGACCATGGAGACCGCCGCCAAGCAGCTCGGCGTCTCGGTCAAGACGGTCAGCCGCTGGGTCGGCGGTAGCACCGAGCCCCGGCTGCGCGACCTGCGCCGCATCCGCGAGCTGTTCGGCGAGTTCCCGCTCCCGTAGACCTTTCCCGCGGGAGCGCCTACGGTTAGCCCCGTGGCTGCTACCTCAGGAAATTACCGGCTCGGGCCCGATGCCGGGCGTGTCGTCATCAAGACCACCCGGGCCGGGCTGGCCGCCCGGGCCGGTCACGACCTCACCATCGAGGTCACCCGGTGGTCGGCGCAGGTCCAGGTGCCCGCCGACGATGACGGCGGCCCGGCCGCCGCCACGGTCAGCGCCGACCTCGACCTCGGCTCGCTCGAGGTCCGCGAGGGGACCGGCGGCGCCCTCCCGCTCACCGACCGCGACCGCCGCGAGATCAAGAAGCAGATGGGCCAGATCCTGGGGTCCGCCACCGCGACCTTCGCCTCGACCCGGGTCATCCCGGCCGGGGCCGGCGGGGGCGGGGCCGTCGAGGGCACGGTCACCCTCAACGGCAAACCGCAGCCCGCCCGGCTGCAGGTCACCGCGCCCGGCGACGGGCAGTACCGGGGGAGTGCCACGCTGACCCAGACCGGGTTCGGCATCAAGCCGTACTCGGGCTTCTTCGGCACCCTCAAGCTCAAGGACGAGGTCACCCTGGAATTCCAGCTCACCCTCCCCACCTCCTGAACCCCAGTCCCCGCTCACCCCCCTCCCTCCGCCTCCTGAAGCCCTCCCCGCCTCCTGAAGCCCTCCCCGCCTCCTGAGCGCCGCTCCGCACCTCCTGAGGCCCTTCCCGTCACCGTCCTGAGCCCCTCCCCGCCTCCTGAAGCCTCCCCGCCTCCTGAAGCCGTCCCGCCTCCTGAGGCCCGCCGGCTCATGCGGTCTGATGCCTCAGCATCCCGCCGTCCTGAGGCGCTCTGCGTCACCACGAGGCCCGGATTCCTGTCACCCAGCACGCAGTCGCACTCACCCGCTCCCTCCGGCAAACACACATCAATGTCACATTGATGTCGCATAACGACATCAATGCCACATTGATGTCGCTTAGCCGCACATGCACTCAATGTCTTAAGCCGCATCTGGACATGGCGGCCTGACACCAGACACACCACGGACATCACCCGTCCCGCGAATCAGGGCGCTCACCGCAGAAGAGCCGCGCCCATGTCCCGTCGATCCGGTAATAAGCGGCACAATGTTCCGTCCATCCAGTCGCGATCGCGCCGCTGCGGTGAAGTCCTGAGCCAGGCGGCGCCGCCGGGAATCCCTGAGAAATCATGGCCAAGATGGATGTCATGACATCAATTGCGGCGTGTTGGTGACAATTCATCTTTTCCCGCCCGGCGTGACCGGTCATCCTTCCCGCCCGGCGTGACCGGTCATCCTTCCCGCCCGGCGTGACCGGTCACGCTCGCCTCGGTGCGGTGTGACACGCTGCTGGGGTGAGGATGCGGGACGGCTGGGAGGCCGAAGCGGACAAGTGGGCGACGTTCGCCGGCACCCCGGGCCGGGACAGTTCGCACGAAGACATCAACCTGCCCGCGCTGCGCGCGCTCCTGCCCGGCCCCGGCCGCCGGACGCTGGACCTGGGCTGCGGCGAGGGGCGGATCAGCCGGTACCTGCGCTCGGCGGGCTATCAGGTGACCGGAGCGGACGCCGCGCCGACCATGGTGCGGCGGGCGGCCGGACATCCGGACGCGGCGCCGGCCGTGATCGCCGACGCGGCCGCGCTGCCCTACCGCGACGAGGCGTTCGGCCTCGTCGTGGCGTACATGTGCCTGCACGATATCGACCGGATGCCGGCCGCGGTGGCCGAGGCGGCCCGGGTGCTCGAGCCGGGCGGACGGCTGTGCGCGGCGATCCCGCATCCGGTCAGCTCGGCGGGCCGGTTCTCCGGGCGCGACGCCGACGCGCCGTTCCTGATCGAGGGCTCGTACCTGGACGCCGCCCCGGCCGACTGGGTAGCCGACTGGGGCGACGTCACGATGACCTTCCACAGCGAGCACCGCCCGCTCGAGGCCTACAGCCGCGCGCTGGAGGCCGCGGGACTGCTGATCGAGGCGATCAGGGAGGTCCGGGCACCGGACACGCTGGTCGCGGCCGCACCGGGCCAGCGACGCTGGCAGCGGATCCCGCTGTATCTGCACCTACGGGCGGTGAAACCAAGGACGCGGCGGGAGATCACCGCCAGGCGGTGAAGCCGTAGCTACAGACGGGCCGGGCGGGTCTCGAACGGCAGCGACCAGGACTCGTCGGCCTGCCCTTCCACCTCGATCAGCCAGGTGTACCGGCCGCTCGGCGGCAGGTGCAGCACGATGTTGAAGCTCATCGGCACGTTGATGTCGGTGCCCGGCGTCATGCCGGGCTGGCGGCGGGCCTCGAACGCCCCGGCGACCTGAACCGGCATGTTGTCCGTGTTCCCGGGCTGCATGACCCCGTGGCCGTCCTCGTCGACCAGCCGGAGCATGAAGTTCACCTTCTGGTCGGTCTCGTCCCAGGGCACGTGGAAGATGGCCACGACCGCGCACGGCGTGGGGCCCGGTCCGCAGGTCGTCCAGCCGCCGCCGGAAATGAACAGCTTGCCGTCGGCGATCTGCGCGTAGTCAGCAAGCATCATCGTGGCCCTCATGGGCGGTCCTCCGTCATGGCTTCACCCTAGCCGGGCCCGCGACCGCGCGAGGCCCGATCACAGCCCCATCGCAGCCCGAACAAAACCGTACAAACCGCCCCGTGTGAGGATGTCCCCATGATCGAGATCGGTCCGCTTCGTCCCGGTGACCGGGCCGCGTGGGAAGCGCTGGCCCGCGGCTACAAGGCGTTCTACCGGGACCCGATGCCGGACGAGGCGTACGAGCAGACGTGGCGCCGGCTGACGGACGGGACCGAGTTGCTCGGCCTGGGCGCCCGGCTCGACGGGCGGCTGGCCGGCCTCGCGCATTACTTCTTCCACCCCGCGTTCTGGTCCGGCGAGGCCTGCTACCTCCAGGACCTGTTCGTCGACGAGACGCTGCGCGGGCAGGGGGCGGGGCGCGCCCTGATCGAGGCGGTGGCCGCGGCCGCCCGCGAGCGCGGCGCCGACCGGTTCTACTGGCACACCCAGGAAGGCAACGCCCGGGCCCGCCTGCTGTATGACCAGGTGGCGCGCTTCACCGGGTTCATCAGGTACGGGTATCCGCTCTAGGGGCCCGAGGACCCCAGCCGGGTGGCGGCCGCGCGGACACCGTCGATGAACAGCTCGATACCGAACCGGTAGTGGAAATCCGGGTCGTCGCACGCGCTCATCGGCACCGCGCACTCGACCAGCCGCGGGTACCGGGCCGCGGGCAGCATGGCCAGCTCGACCTGGTTACGCCGCAGCCACTCGGCCCGCTCGTCGGCGGGCAGGTCGGGCTTGAACCCCGGCTCGCTCATGACCAGCGTGATGCCGGTCCACAGCGCGCTGCGGGCGATCGTGCTGGCGTACTGGGGATCGAAGCCCGCGGTGCGCAGGATGTCCAGGGTGATCTCGGTGGCGCGCAGCGCCGCCTCGTTCCGCTTCTCGTGCTCCAGGAAGAGCTGCGGTGCCGCCGGGTGCGCGCGCAGCACGCTGACCAGGGATTCCAGCAACTTCTGGAGCTGGGCCCACCACGGCGCGGCCGGATCGACGTTCGTGTCGAGCTCGCCCCAGACCTGCTCGGCCACGCCCTCGAGCAGGTCTTCCTTGCTGCGGAAGTGCCAGTACAGGGCCATCGGGGTGACGCCCAGGTGCAGGGCGAGCTTGCGGATGGTCAGCGCGTCGAGCCCGTCGGCGTCGGCGAGCTTGAGCGCGTTCTCGGTCACGGTGCGCTTGCTGAGCCGGGGCTTGTCGCCCCCGGGCTCCGCTGACCCGTTCGCTGTTTTCGTCACTTGACAACTGTACATCGTACAGTTCATGCTTTACAACGTACCTGTACGACGTACATGGACAAGATACAGGTACGACGTACATGAGGCTTGGGGAAAGGACGAGGGCTGTGTCAGCTAGCACAGGAGTCCCAGCTAGTACGGGGGCAGCAGAGCGCCCAGCAAGGACTCCAGGCGGTGGTGGGCGCTGGCGGCGGTCAGCCTGGCCACCTTCATGACCTACCTGGACAACAACATCGTCAACGTGGCGATCCCGACCATCCAGCACAGCCTGCACCTGTCGGTGTCCGGGCTGGAGTGGGTGGTCAGCAGTTACCTGCTCACGGTGGCCGGGCTGCTGCTGGCCGGCGGCAGGCTGGCCGACGTGTACGGGCGGCGCCGGATCTTCCTCGGCGGCCTGGCCCTGTTCACGGTGTCCTCGCTGGCCGCCGGGCTGGCCGGCAACGGCGAGGTGCTCATCGCCAGCCGGGCCATCCAGGGCGTGGGCGCGGCGCTGCTGATGCCGGCCACGCTGGCCGTGATCATGGGCGCGTTCACCAACGTCAAGGAGCGCACCACGGCCATCGGCATCTGGGCCGCGGTCGGCGCCCTGGCCCTGGCCCTGGGCCCGGCGCTCGGCGGCGTGATCAGCCAGCACCTCCACTGGGGCTGGATCTTCCTCATCAACGTGCCGGTCGGCGTGGTCACCTTCGCCATCTCCCTGCGCTACGTCGACGAGTCACGGGACACCGCGGTGACGCGCCGGCTCGACCTCCCCGGCCTGGCAACCTCGGCCATGTCGCTGTTCGCGCTGACCTACGCGCTGATCCAGGGCAGCGCGAGCGGCTGGACCTCGCCGCTCATCCTCGGCGCGTTCGCACTGGCCGCGGTGGCCGCCGCCGCCTTCCTGACCATCGAATCCCGCAGCGCCACGCCCATGGTGGACCTGTCGATGTTCCGCCGCCGTGAGTTCAGCGGGGGCAGCGGCACCATGATGATCTGGTCCTTCGGCATCCTCGGCATCTACTTCTTCACCTCGCTGTACCTGCAGCAGACCCTCGGCTTCTCGCCGGTCAAGGCCGGCCTGGCCTTCGTGCCGATGGCGCTGTGCGTGGCGGTGTTCGCGGCGATCGCGCCGCGGATCGAGGCCCGGATCGGGGCGCACCGCGCGGTGGCGGCCGGCATGGCCTTCATGGTGGTCGGCCTGATCCTGTTCGCCCGGCTCGGCCTGAACACCACCTACGTCAGCCTGCTGCCCGGCTTCATGCTCTTCGGGGCCGGCGCCGGCCTGATGAACGTGCCGCTCACCAACGCCGTCATGCAGGCCGTCCCGCAGTCCCGGGCCGGCGTCGCCTCCGCGCTGCTGAACGCCTCCCGCGAGGTCGCCGGGCTGCTCGGCGTCACGGTGATCGGGGCGGTGCTGAGCACCCGGCAGGGCGCGGCGCTGCGGTCCGGCGCCGACCCGGTGCACGCCTTCGTGGACGGCTACCACCTCGGCCTGTGGGTCACCATCGCCCTGCTCGCGGCCGGCGTCGCCGTCAGCTACCTGACCCTGCGCCCGCGCACCGCCACCCCAGGCCGAGCACCGAGATCGCGCCGGCCGCGGTCCCGGCGGCGGCCCGGGAAAAAATAGCTGTCGCCGAGCTCACCACCGTCGACGAACTGGCCGCCGACCTGCTCGCCGCCGACAAGATCACGCGCTGAGCTGAGCGAACGAACGCCGGCCCCGGCCCGCTCCCGGAATGACCAGGAGCGGGCCGGGGTTGGCGCGTGCATGACAACCGTAGGCATCATCGGCAGCGGAATGATCGGCGGCACCGTAGCCCGGCTGAGCGTGGCCGCCGGGCACCAGGTCGTAGTGAGCAACTCCCGGGGGCCCGAGACGCTGCAGGAACTGGTGGCCGAGCTCGGCCCGCTCGCCACCGCCGGCACCGCCGAGCAGGCCGCCGAGGCAGGCGACCTGGTGGTGGTCAGCGTCCCGGTCAAGGCGTTCGCCGAGATCGTGGCCAAGCCCCTGGACGGCAAGCCGGTCCTGGACACCGGCAACTACTACCCGCAGCGCGACGGGCAGCTCGAGGAGCTCGACACCGGCGCCCTCACCAGCAGCGGCCTGCTCCAGCGGGACCTGCCCGAGGCGCACGTGGTGAAGGTCTTCAACAACATCTACTTCAAGCACCTGCAGTCGCTGGCCCGCCCGTCCGGCGCCCCCGACCGCACCGCCCTGCCCATCGCCGGCGACAACGAGACGGCGAAAGCGCAAGTGGTGGCCTACCTCGACTCGATCGGCTACGACGCCGTCGACGCCGGCCCGGTCGCCGAGAGCTGGCGCCAGGAACCCGGCACCCCCGCCTACGGCACCCCCTACGGCCCGTTCTCCGACGAGATCGGCACCCCCGCCAGCGCCGCCGCGATCCACGCCGCCCTGGTCGCCGCCCACCGCTAGCTGTCGCCCATGATCGCGAAGGGTTCTTAGTCCGGGCAGACTAAAGATCCTTCACGATCATGAAACTGCTACTGGCCGACGGCGCCGTCGATCCGCTCGCGGATCAGGTCGGCGTGCCCGATGTGGCGCGCGTACTCCTCGATCATGTGGTTCAGCACCCAGCGCAGCGACAGCTTCCCGCGCCACTTGTCGACCCGCAGGCCCACCAGGTCCAGGCCGGGCGCCGCGGCGACGAACTGATCCGCGAACGCGACCTCTTCCCGCCACGCCGCCCAGGCTTCCTCGACCACGGCCGGGTCGGGCTTCGCGCCGTCCCAGTCCCCGTCGGGATCGGACTTCGAGGAGTACCGGTCCGGCACGTCTTCCCCGGCCATGAACCGGCGGAACCAGTTCCGCTCGACGTCGGCCATATGCCGGACCAGCCCGAGCAGCGACATCTTGGACGGCTCCACGGACCGGCGCGGCCAGCGCGGCCGCGTCCAGGCCCGCGCACTTGAGCACCAGCGTCTGGCGGTACCAGTCGAGGAAGCCGGTCAGCGTGGCCAGCTCACTGCCCTGGCCTGGCGGGTCGGTCCGGGGGTCCTGGGCGGGATCGATGAACATGTCGATGGACATGGCTGCCATCATCGGCGCGCCGCGCGCGCTACTTCAAGCGGTTTAACGACTCACGCCTGGGCGGAGGTCTCCATGCTGGGCCCGGACCTCGTCCATGTCGAGCGCCTCGGCCTTGGTGATGAGCTCCTCGAGCGCGGCCTCCGGCAGCGCGCCCGCCTGGGAGTACAGCACGATGTTGTCGCGGATGATCATCAGCGTGGGGATGGACGAGATGTTGAAGGTGGCGGCCACCTCGGGCTGCGCCTCGGTGTCGACCTTGCCGAAGGTCGCATCCGGGTGCTGCTCGGACGCCTTCGAGAACACCGGCCCGAACATCCGGCACGGGCCGCACCACTCCGCCCAGAAGTCGACCAGGACAAGGCCGCCGCCGGTCACCGTCGAGTTGAAGTTCTCGGCCGTCAGCTCAACCGTCGCCATTGCTGCCTCCTCGCATTGATACCTGCAGGGGTATTGACAAGAGCCCGTACCCAAAAATTCCAGTCAAGACCTTTCCCCCGAACGAGTTCCGTCCCCGCCCCGGCCCCCCGCCACCGGCCCCTCTCGAGGCTTGACATCGAAGCTGTCACCAGGCTGGGTAGGTAAAGACCCCGTCGCATCGAGGAGAGACCCCCGTGGGCCCTAAAGTCGCCCTGACCAACGTCCGCGTGTTCGACGGGCGGCAGCTGCAGCCGCCCGGCACGGTCGTGATCGACGGCGCCCGGATCGGCACCGACCCGTCCGGGCCCAGGGGCGAGGTCGAGGTCATCGACGGCGAGGGCGGGGTGCTGCTGCCCGGGCTCATCGACGCGCACGTCCACCTGACGGACCGGGACACTCTCGGGCGGCTGGCCGTGGCCGGGGTGACGACCGCCCTGGACATGGCGTGCGGGCCGCCCGCGCTGGTCGACTCGCTGCGCGGGGTGGCCGGGCTGACCGACATCCGCAGCGCGGGCACGCCCGCCATCGCGCCCGGCAGCCTGCACGCCCGCTTCCCCGTCATCGGCCGGCACGGTGCTATCTCACGGCGCGGACCAGGCCGCGGGCTTCGTGGCCGACCGGGTCGCGGAGGGCTCGGACTACATCAAGATCGTGGTCGGCAGCCCGGGCGCCGATCACGACCAGGCCACGCTGGACGCGCTCACCGCGGCCGCCCGCGAGCACGGCCGGCTCAGCGTGGCCCACGCCGCGTCGTACCAGGCCGCGGAGAAGGCGCAGCGGGCCCGGGTCAGCGTGCTCACCCACGTGCCGCTGGACCGGGCGCTGGACGAGGCCGCGGCGGCGCGCGCCCGGGCCGACGACCGCATCCTGATCCCCACCCTGGTCATGATGGAGGGGCTGGCCCGGGCGGCGGTCCGGCCGGGGATGGACTACGGCGCGGCGCGCGCCAGCGTGACCGTCATGTACCGGGCCGGGGTGCCGATCCTGGCCGGGACCGATGCCCACGACACGGGCGCCACGACACGGGCGCCGACGGCATCGCTGGCCCGGCCGCCGTCCCGCACGGGTCCAGCCTGCACCACGAGCTCGAGCTCCTGGTCGACGCCGGGCTGACCACGGTGGACGCGCTGCGCGCGGCTACCACCCGGCCCGCCCGCTACTTCGGGCTGGCCGACCGCGGAGTGGTCGAACCGGGCCGCCGGGCCGACCTGGTCCTGATCGACGGCGACCCGCTGCACGACATCAAGGCCACCCAGGCCATCCGCCGCGTCTGGTGCGCCGGCACTCGAGGTCATCCCCGGCTAAGGAGTCATGCCCAGCTGAGCCCGGCGCCGACGGCTGGTTCAGCCCGGCCGGCGCTGGCCGCTAGCCTTAGTCGCGCTCTTCCGCCGGCAGGATCAGGACCGCGCAGTGCGCGTGCTGCGCGACCTGGGTGGCGGTCGAGCCCATCCGCAGCCGGGCGAAGCCGCCCGCGCCGCGCGAGCCCATGACCACCATGTCGGCGCCCTGGGCCGCCTTGACCAGTTCCTCGGCCGGCAGGCCGTGCACCGCGGTGACCGTGACCGATTCCGGCTGGACGCCGAGCGCGGCCACGACCTCGTTGGTCTCGGCCGTGGCGGCCTGCCGGGCCTTCTCGGTCAGGTCCGCGTCGCCGGGGTAGGTGGAGACGCCGCCGTACACGTCGCGGACGGCCTGGTGCACGGTGAGCACGGTCAGTGACGTGTGGTGGGCCGCCGCTTCCTGAATGGCCCTTTCCAGCGCCTTGCGGGAATGATCGGAACCGTCGACTCCGACGATGATGCCAGGCATATATCAGTCTCCTTTTGGCTAAGTCACGGCCGACGCCCGTACCTCTGCCGATGATCTTAGACACACTGGACCTCGCGCAACAGGGCTGAAATCGGCAACGATTTCATGTCGCCCGGCGCTTCGTGCCGGGAATGACCGCAACCGTCAACTCTGTAGCATGATTTTCAGGGGTTCCTCCAGTAGCGTCATCCTCACGTCGGCACTAGGCAAGGAGGGCACCTCATGGCAGCCAAGCCCATCGTGGTCGGTACGGACGGCTCGGCGGAAGCGCTTCAGGCGGTCGACTGGGCGGCCCGGGAGGCCGTCCTGCGTGGTGTCCCGCTGCGCATCGTGGCCGCCGCGGCGGCGCCGCCCCGGATGACCACCCGCTCGGCCCCGGGCCACTACCAGACCGTGACCGACGTCCTGCTGGGCCAGCGCGACCAGGCCCTGGCCGCCGCGGCCGAGCGGGCCGCCAAGGCGGACGCCGGCCTGCTGATCGACGCCGACGTGCTGACCGGGGCGCCCGCCGAGGCGATCACCGAGGCCGGATCGGGCGCGCTGATGCTGGTGCTCGGCTCCCGTGGGGGCGGCGCGTTCGCCGCGCTGCTGCTCGGCTCGGTCAGCCGGTACGCCGCCGGCCACGCGACCTGCCCGGTGGTGGTCATCCGCGACGAGGCGCCGAGCCCGTACGGCATGGTCGCCGTCGGCGTCGGCGACCCGGACATTGCGGCGGTGCGCTCGGCTTCGCGTTCGAGGAGGCGAGCCTGCGCGGCGCCGCCCTGACCGCGGTGCACGCCTGGACGCCGCCGCCGGACGACATCTCCCGGGCCGGCCTGGTGGCCGCGGTCCTCGGCCCGGACGGCATCGATGCGGACGCCGCCGGCCAGCTCGACGCCCTGCTCGGCGACTGCCGGGCCCGGTATCCCGACGTCCAGGTCACCCAGGAGGTGGTGCACGGCCACCCGGCCCGGGCCCTGATCGGCCTGTCCGCCCGGGCCGACCTGGTGGTCGTCGGCCGGCAGGCCGGCCACCAGCCAGGACCGGGGTCGGTCCGGCACGCCGTGCTGAACCACGCCCACGGCCCCATCGCTGTCGTGCCCTCCTAGGGCTCCCGCTCGACCGGGCAGGTCATGCAGCGCGGGCCGCCCCGGCCGCGGCCGAGCTCGCTGCCCGCGATCGAGATCACCTCGATGCCGTGCTGGCGCAGCATGGTGTTGGTGGCCACGTTCCGCTCGTACCCGACGATGACGCCCGGGGCGACGGCCAGGTAGTTGTTGCCGTCGTCCCACTGCTCCCGCTCGGCCGCCCGGACGTCCTCATCCGTGGTCAGCACCGTTACCTTGTCCACGCCGAGAACCTCGGCCACCGTCCCCCACAGATTGTCGTTGAGCGTCACCCGCAGGTTGTCGTCCTCCTGAGTGACCGTCCACGACCGCAGCCGCGGATCGAGATACGGGTACAGCACGAACGTCCCCCGGTCCACCATGGTCATCACGGTGTCAAGGTGCATCATGGCGCGCGAGAACGGGAGCTCGACCGCGATCACCACGCTGACCTGCCCGCTGCGGAACAGCGCCCGGGCCAGCAGTTCCACCGCCATCGGGGTGGTCCGCTCGCCCATCCCGATCATCACCGCCCCGTTGCCGAGCACGTGCACGTCGCCGCCTTCCACGGTGGCGAGCATGTGCTTGGCGTCGGTGTCGCCGTAGTGCCAGGTGAAGTCGGCCCCGGCGAACAGCGGGTGGTAGCGGTAGATGGCCCGGCTGTGCAGCGACTCGCGCTGCCGGGCGGGCTTGGCCATCGGGTTGACGGAGACCCCGTGGTAGAGCCAGCACGAGTTGTCCCGCTGGAACAGGTGGTTCGGCAGCGGCGGCAGCACGAAGTCGTCCGCGTGCAGCACCTCCCAGGTCAGGCCGTTCGGCCGGGCCGGGTGCAGGTCCGCCTTGAGCACGCCGCCGACCAGGAACTCGGCCAGGGCCGATCCGTCGAGGTCATCGAAGAGCCGCCGGACCGGGGCCGCCAGGTCGGGGCCGAGCATCTCCGGGACGCAGATCCGGTCCAGCACGAAGGCCCGCCCCTCCGGCACCTCGAGCGCCTCGGCCAGCAGCTGCCCGAAGTAGTGCACCTGCACGCCCCGGCCGCGCAGCGCCTCGGCGAAGGCGTCGTGCTCCTCCCGGGCCCGGCCCGCCCACAGCACGTCGTCGAAGAGCAGCTCGCCGACGTTCCCGGGGGTGAGCCGGGACAGCTCGAGACCGGGCCGGTGCACGATAACCTGCCGGAGCTGGCCGACCTCTGACTGCACGCTGAAGCTCATGACGGAACACTATGACCATGACGCATTCCGCGGTGTACGCGCTGCTGGCCGACGGGACCACGGTCGAGATCCGCCCGGCCGGTCCCGGTGACTTCAACGCGGTCAAGGCCATGCACCAGGCCATGTCGCCGGACAACACCTACCTGCGGTTCTTCAACATCAGCCGGCTGGCGGCCGAGACCGAGGCGCGGCGGATCAGCCGCGACCCCGGGCCGGGCCGGGCCGCGCTGCTGGCCCTGGCTGACGAGCGCGGTGGTCGGCGTGGCCAGCTACGTCGCGCTGCGGGAGGACCCCGAGCAGGCCGAGGTGGCGTTCGCGGTGGCCGACGACATGCACCACCGCGGCATCGCCACCCTGCTGCTCGAGCACCTGGTGTCCTACGCCCGGAGCCACCAGATCACCACGTTCGTCGCCGAGACCCTGACCGAGAACAAGGCCATGCTGGGCGTGTTCGCCGACGCCGGGCTGCCGGTCAGGCGGCGCTACGCCGAAGGGGTCTACCGGCTGACGTTCCCGCTGCCCAGCCCGGAAGCCGACCCCCTCGGGCCCACGCTGGACGGCTACCTCAGCGCGGTGGCCGCCCGCGAGCGCCGCGCCGACGCCGCCAGCCTGCGGCACGTCTTCGCGCCCGAGTCGGTGGCGGTGATCGGCGCCAGCCGGCGGCACGGCGCGGTGGGCCGGGCCATCCTGGACAACATCCGGGCGGCGGCTACGCCGGCCGCCTCTACACGGTGAACCCGCACGCGGCGCAGGCTCGACGGGCAGCTCGACGGCGAGCGGTGCCTGGCCGCGGTGACCGACCTGCCCGCCGGGGTCGACCTGGCCGTGGTCGCGGTCCCCGCCGCGGGCGTGCTCGAGGTGGCGGAGCAGTGCGGCCAGCGCGGCGTGCGGTCCCTGGTGGTGATCACCGCCGGGCTCAGCGCCGAGGCCCAGGCCACCCTGCTCGCCACCTGCCGCCGGCACGGCATGCGGCTGGTCGGCCCGGACTGCTTCGGGGTGGCCGTGCCCGGCCTCGGCCTGGACGCCACGTTCGCCGCCCGCCCGGCCCGGCCGGGCGTGGCGGGCCTGGTCATGCAGTCCGGCGGCCTCGGCTTCGCCACGGTCGACCACCTGTCCCGGCTCGGCATCGGGATCTCCTCGTTCGCGTCGGTGGGCGACAAGCTCGACGTGTCCAGCAACGACATGCTGCTGTGGTGGGAGCAGGACGGCGTGACCCGGCTGGCCGTGCTGTACATCGAGTCGTTCGGCAACCCGCGCAAGTTCGCCCGGACCGCCCGCCGGGTCAGCGCCACCATGCCGGTGCTCACCGTCCTGGCGGCCAGGGATGAGCAGAGCAGCGACGCGCCCACCCGGGAGGCGCTGTTCGAGCAGGCCGGCGTGGTGACCACCCGCGCCTTCGGCGAGCTGATCCAGGCCACCGCGCTGCTGGCCACCCAGCCGGTGCCGGCCGGGCGCACGGTCGCGATCGTGTCCAACGTCGGCAGCGCCGGGACCCTGGCCGCCGACGCCTGCGCCGATCTCGGCCTGTCCGTCCACTCGGTGACCGACACCACGGCCCCGGTCACCGCCGATGATTTCCGCCGCTGCCTGGAACGGCAGGCGGCCGCCGAGGACGTCCACGCCCTCGTCGCGATCGCGCTGCCCACCGGGGCCACCGGCGACCTGTCCGCCGCGATCACCGCCGCGGACACCCGCGGCCGCCCCGTCGTGGCCGTCCTGCTGACCCAGCCGGAATCGGTCCGGATGCTGCCGGGAACCGGGGACCGGCCGATCCCGGCCTACGGCACCCCGGAGATCGCCGTCCGGGCGCTGGCCCGCGCGGCCGGCTACGGCGCCTGGCGCGCCGAACCCCGCGGCCACGTGCCGGAGTTCCCCGACGTCAGGACGGCCGACGCCCGCGCCCTGCTGCGAGACTCACAGCATCAGCGCTGGCTCGGCCCGGGGGAGACCGCCGAGCTGCTCCGCTGCTACGGGCTGCCGCTGGCCGACCTGCCCCCGGCGGGCACCGAGCTGACCGTCCGGGTCACCGACGACCACATGTTCGGCACGCTGGTCACCCTCGGACGCCACGAAGCGCCATCACCGGCCTGGCCCGCTCCGCCGGCCCACCGGGACGCGGCCCGCCTCACCCCGCTCACCGACCGGGACGCGGCCCAGCTCATCGCCGCGGCCGGCCTGGCCGACCGCGTGCCGAGCGGCCCGCTGGCCGACCTGCTGCTCCGGGTCGGGCGGCTGGCCGACGAGCTCCCCGAGGTCACCGAGCTCGAGCTCAGCCCGGTGATCGCCGGCCCGGACGGGACGGCCGTGGTGAACGCGCGGATCCAGGTAAGCCCGTATCAGCCCCAGGACCCCTTCCTGCGTAAGTTGCGCTGATCAGGTGGCGCTGAGGCGTCGCGCACGTTAACACCCGGCCCCTCCTCTGCCGCGGCCGGAGGAAGGCCAATAGCCTGGTCCCGGTGCAAGCACCGGACCCGTTCGGAAGAAAAAGGGGTTGTGGGCATGGCAGAGCAGGAGCCGCTGAGCAACGCGGAGCTCGACGCGATCAACGCCTGGTGGCGGGCGGCCAACTACCTCTCGGTGGGGCAGATCTACCTCATGGCCAACCCGCTGCTGACCGAACCGCTGCGGCCCGAGCACGTCAAGCCGCGGCTGCTCGGCCACTGGGGCACCACGCCCGGGCTGAACCTGGTCTACGCGCACCTCAACCGGGTGATCAAGACGCAGGACCTGGACCTGATCTACGTCTGCGGACCCGGCCACGGCGGTCCCGGCATGGTGGCCAACACCTACCTGGAGGGCACCTACAGCGAGCTGTACCCCGGCGTCAGCCCGGACGCCGCCGGGATGGGCCGGCTGTTCAAGCAGTTCTCCTTCCCCGGCGGCATCCCGTCGCACAACGCACCGGAGACCCCGGGTTCCATCAACGAGGGCGGCGAGCTCGGCTACTCCCTGGTGCACGCCTACGGGGCCGCGTTCGACAACCCGGACCTGATCGTGGCCTGCGTGATCGGCGACGGGGAGGCCGAGACCGGGCCGCTGGCCGCCAGCTGGCACTCCAACAAGTTCCTCAACCCGGTCCACGACGGCGCGGTGCTGCCGATCCTGCACCTGAACGGCTACAAGATCGCCAACCCGACGGTGCTGGCCCGGATCCCGGACGAGGAGCTGGAAGCGCTGCTGACCGGCTACGGCTACCGGGTCCATACCGTCGAGGGCGACGACCCCAAGCTGGTCCACCAGCAGCTGGCCGCGACCATGGACACCGTCATCGGCGAGATCAAGGCCATCCAGCGCCGGGCCCGGGAAGAAGACGACCAGAGCCGCCCGGCCTGGCCGGTTATCGTGCTGAAGACGCCCAAGGGCTGGACCGGGCCCAAGGAAGTGGACGGCCTGCCGGTCGAGGGGACCTGGCGGGCGCATCAGGTGCCGATGGCCGAGGCGCGGCAGAACCCGGAGCACCTGGCCATGCTCGAGACGTGGATGCGCT
>CAWIUF010000046.1:0-24398 GCA_963839095.1 uncultured Actinomycetota bacterium
CCGATCAGCGCCCCGGTGAACGTCTGCAGCGTCTCGGTGGCCGTGGCCGCTTCGCCAACTCCGGCTGCGAGGGCGGCTCCTCGTCCTGCATCGGCCAGGACTGCAACCAGCCGTCCTGCCACGGTGACAACTGCAACGCCGTGCGAGGGCCAGATGTGCCACTGCCACGGCGACAACTGCAACCCGTGCGAGGGCCAGATGTGCCACTGCCACGGCGACAACTGCAACCCGTGCGAGGGCCAGATGTGCCACTGCCACGGCGACAACTGCAACCCGCGCGAGGGCCAGATGTGCCACTGCCACGGCGACTCTGTACCCGCGCGAGGGCCAGATGTGCCACTGCCACGGCGACAACTGCAACCCCGTGCGAGGGCCAGATGTGCCACTGCCACGGCAACCAGTGCACCTGCCACGGTGACCGCTGCACCCCGCCGTCCCTGCCACGGTGACCACTGCACCCCGCCCGGCGGCTGCCACGGCAGCGACTGCACGCCGGGGGTGGCGGCGGGAACCCGAACGGCGGCACCCCCCGAACGCACAACGGGTAAGACCACCGTCACCAACGCGACCGGTCCGGTTAGCACCGGCCTGCCCACCACGGGTGCGGACCTGCTCCTGCTCGGGGTCGCGGCGATCGGCACCGTCGGTGTCGGCGCGGGCGCCGTCACGCTGACCCGGCGCCGCCGGGAGTGGTGAGGCCTCCTAAGCGATCTTCGGGGCGTGAACGTAAGGATCGCTAACGTTCGTCGTGCTAAAGGCTTCCCTGGTCCCCTTCCCCGGAAGCCTCACACGAGTATGCCCGGGACCAGGATCAGCGGCCCTCCAGCCTGCCGGTGCCGTCTTGCCGGGCTGGAGGGTATCGCCGGGCAGAGATCAGGAGACGGACGAGCATCCCGTCGCCTGGCTGCGCTTCGACGCCCGGATCCTCGACAGTTTCCCGGAGCATTGCCGGAGCGGGCTGTCGTCGGTTCATCACCTCATAGCCATCTGAAAGTGGCTTCGGACCAGCAGGTACTACGCTACGCTTTCGCTCTGTGCCTCTAAGCATTCAGCTGGCACAGGGCCAGATCCGCCCGCCTCCCTCGTTCTCACTCTTCCGGCAAGGACCAAAGCTGTGCAGAGTTACCCCAGCGTGCGCAAGGTGCCTGGATCGCCGGGCCGCCATGCGGCGGGCCGGTCCCAGGAGCCGGCTGGCAGCCACCGTAGAGGCCGGGGCGAGAAGCGCGCCGTTTCCGTGGCCGCCTGGCTGGCCGCACGGCCAGGCCGGTACCCCTGGCCGCCGGACCACCAACCGCGCCTGGCGTATCCTGGCCATCAGCATCCTCGGTGCGATCGCCCTGATCCTGATCGTCTTCCAGTATCAGTTCCGCGAGCTGGAAGCGGACGCGGCTGCGCACCTGTACCGCCTGTTCACGCCGGTCCTGGCCGCGTCGCGGGCGCCCATCATCTGGTTCGGGCTCGGCGCTCCCGGGCGTACGGGCTGAAGATCACGCCCGACTGCAGCTCCGCCCTGCTGATCGTGCCGCTGTGCGGCCTCGGCATGCTCCTGATGATCCCGCGCAAGCTCGCCGTCGGCCGCGTCGTCAAAGGCTCTCGCGATCGCCGCCGTCGTGCTCGTTGGCGGCAACCTGCTGCGCATCGGGGTGATCGCCATCTGCGTCCGGGTGGCCGCGGCGTCGGGGTCGGCTACCAGGTCGGCCACCTGGTCTTCGGGTCGGCGGTCAGCATCGTCGTGCATCGCCATCAGCCTGGTCCTGCTCACCGCCATGGTCGCGTCCAGGCAGAGCATGGAGCTGGCGTCTCCATGCTCCCGCGGCACCGGCGGGCGCGCTAATGGACAACACCTTCGTGCAGGTCGGCGTGGCACTGGCCCAGGCGGTCGCGCTGCTGATGAGCGTGGCCTTCATCACCTACGTCCTGATCATCGTGGTGCCTTTCGCCCGTTACCGGCCCAGCCCGCCCGGTGACGGGCGGAGCCTGAACTGGCACCTGTTCGTGCCCGCGCTGAACGAGGAGCAGGTGATCGGCGGCACGATCGACTACTTGCGGCACGTCTTCCCGCTGGCGCACGTCTGGGTCATCGACGACGCCAGCGAGGACCGAACCGGGGGCATCGCGGCTAGCCGCTCCCGCTCCGACCCTATGGTCCACGTGGTCTCCCGCCGCCTCCCCGACGCCCAGACCGGGAAGGGGCGCGCGCTCAACGATGCCTACCGGCAGCTCAGCGCGTGGCTGCCCCCTCGGCCGACCGCCGGAAGGTGATCATCGGGGTGGTCGACGCGGACGGCCGCCCGGCCGCCAACTGCCTGGACGTGTGCGCGGGATCGCCATGTTCGGCGATCCGGCGGTCGGCTCGGTGCAGATCCAGGTGCGGATGATCAACCGGGACGACCCGCGCCCGTTCCCGCATCGCGGGCGGCTGGTGAACAGCCTCGGGCAGATCCTCGTCCGGCTCCAGGACCTGGAGTTCCGGGTCCCGATATCAGCGATCCAGGCCGCGCGCCGGATGACCAAGAGCGTCGGGCTCGGCGGGAACGGGCAGTTCAGCCGGCTGTTCGCGCTGGACGTGCTGGCCGACACGAATGGCGAGCCGTGGCGCGGCGCGCTGCTTGAGGACTACGAGCTCAGCCTGCACCTGATGATGACCGGGCACCGTAACGAGTACACCCCGGACACCTACGTCGACCAGGAGGGGCTGCCCGACATCCGCCGCTGGTACGGCAGCGGACCCGGTGGGGCCAGGGCACCATGCAATGCGGCGTCTACCTGCGCCAGCTATGGAGGTCGCCGCACGTGACCACCCTCGGGGCGCTGGAGGCCACCTATTACCTGCTGCAGCCGTGGCTCCAGCTGGTGGGGAGCATCGTCTACCCGATTCCCGCCGCGATCTTCTTCGCCAACTACGCCGCCGGGCCCACCGCGATGCGGGGATGGATCCTCGGCGGCGGCTGGATGCTCCTGATCTTCTACCTGATTGCCGGCCTCGGCCCGTTCGTCCTATGGGGGCCGGTCTACCGGCGGCACTGCGAGCGGAATATCAGCATGGCCCGTGCCATCGGCCTCGGGCTTGCCTACTCGCTTTTCGTGCTTATCTTCTATATCACTTCCTGGCGGGCTTTCAGCCGGATAATCCGGCACCGCGAGGACTGGTTCAAGACCCGCCGTAATGCGGAATTCATATCCGATATCGAGCTAACGGGAAGGAAATCCCGAAGGCCACTGAAATGGTAATGACAATAACAGGGGGAAGATCAAAATGAAAAGTCTAGTCAAGGCGGCCTCGTTGCTTTCGGTCGCGGGCGTCATCCTCGCCGGGGCGGCGCTGCCGCCCTGGCGGCCACTGGCACCAACGAGGCGTACGCCGCCGCCGCCAGCGGGTTGATCAGCATCAGCCCGCCGCTGGCGGACGCCACGTTCCCGGGCACGTCGCCGGCGAAGCTGCGAACATCAACGTGGCCGGGCTGCTCACCGCGGGCGTGGTCAACGACACGGCCGGCCCCACCAGCGCTTCGTCGAAATCGCTAACGTCGTGGTGACGCTGATCCGACGGCCGGCCTGACCGCCGACGCGGTAACGTCGTCGTGCAGCTTCGACACCACCAGCGGCACGGTGACCGGGACCGCCAGCATCACCAACGGCAAAGTCACGGTGGTGGGCGTGACGACCGTCACCTCGCGGCCAACCCGGCCCCGAATACCACTGTCTCCGTGCCGGGGATCGCTACCATCGTGCTGAACCAGCAGAGCACGGACGTCAGCGGCACGCTGACCGTGAACGCCATCTCCGTGTACGCTGCTCGGCAGCACGCAGACCCTGACGCTCGGCACCAGCATCTGCAACAAGGCCACCCTGGCCCCGGTGGCGGCGCTGCCCGGCATGGCGCTGCCGATCGGCCTCGGAGTGGCCGGACTGCTCGGCGTCGCCTGCGTGGCCTACTACTTCAGCAAGCGGCGCCGGTTCGCGGCCGCGGCCTACCACCTGATCAGGAGCGACGAACGGGATCCCGGCCGCAGGCCCGGGTCCCGTCTGGGCGTCTCAGCCCAGGTAGGCGCGAGACGATGGGCGATCTGCTCGCTGGCCGTTCCGTCACCGAAGGGGCAGGGCGAGCGCGGCCAGCCGCGCGGCCAGGGACTCGTCGCCGATCAGCCGCCGGCCGAGGTCGCCGATGGCCGGCCCGGCTGGACCAGGTGGGCGAATCCGGCCTCGATGGACTCGGGCCGCTCGGTGGAGTTCCTGACCACGATGAGCGGCCGCTTGAGCACCGTGCACTCCTCCTGGACGCCGCCGGAATCGGAGACCAGCAGCCGGGCGTGCCGGGCCAGGCCGAGGAACGTCCGGTGGTCGGCTGGCGGCAGGACGCGCAGCCGGTCGAGCGCCGCGGTTAGGCCGTGCCGCGCCGGCGGCCAGCCTGGTCCGCGGGTGCATCGGGAACAGCACCGGCAGGCCCAGCTTGGCCAGCTCCTCCAGGATGGCCCGCAGCCGGAGCGGGTCGTCGGTGTTCTCCGGCCGGTGGATGGTGGCCAGCACGTACCGCCCGGGCTCGGCCCCCGCCGCGGCGACGATCGACCGGGAAGCCTCGTCACCGGGCAGCATCTCCAGGGTGGCCTCGACGATCGTGTTGCCGGTCAGCGCGATCCGCCCGCCGGGCACGCCCTCGGCGGTCAGGTTGGCCGCGGCCCGCTCGGTCGGCGCGCAATGCAGGTCGGCCAGGACGCCGATCACGCATCGGTTGATCTCCTCGGGCATCCGCCGGTCGAAGGAGCGGAGCCCGGCCTCGACATGGACGACGGGAACGCCCGAGTAATTGGCGGCCTGCGCCGCGGCCATGGCCGTATTCGTGTCGCCCTGGACTACCACGGCCGCCGGCCTCCGCCGGGCGAACGCCGCGCCTAGCTGCTCGGTGATACGGCCCACCTGGACGTGCCGGGGCTCACCGCGGATGCCGGCCAGCGGCTCGGGGACGGGCATGCCCGCGGCGGCGAAGAACACGCCGGACAGCTCCTGGTCGGTGTGCTGGCCGCTGTGGAATAGCCGCGCCCGCGGCCCCAGGATGCGCACGATATGTGAGAGCTTTACGATTTCAGGACGGGTGCCCATCACCACGGCGATATGCGGGCAGTCGGGATTAGCTAGCATGAACCCACCATTAATTCGGATTTAGTATCGCGTGTGATCTGCCGATTCCGGTGGGAGCTTACCTTTCCTGGAAGACGGGATTCTGCTAGTCACGACAGGTCGGCAGAATGCGCTCTTCGAAGTTAACCGGGGTAACGCTGTCGCGTGGTTGCCCTTAGTTTTGCGGCTGGTTCTGGTCGCGAGGCGTATCTCCTGGTTCCGCGGGTGCAGCCGCCCGCCCTCTCCTTCTGCCGCCGCGGTCACGGTCAAGCAACCGCCGCGCCCCGGCTCAGCTCGAAGGCCCCGGAATGGGCGCGGGAAATGTCCTGAATGGCATCAGCGCAGGACCCTCGGCGCCGGGCCGCCGAGGTGCCCGGCGGAAGCGGCGATGCCGTCGGCGGCGGCCCGGCCGCGAGAACGCTGGCGCGGGCATGATGCCTCAGAATGTGCGGACTGGGCGTATGATTCGCCTTCGGAGGGTAGCCTTCCTGCTGCCGTCAGCGCTGAGCGAGAGCCTGGACAACTCCCAGTCCCCGTACTCGGCGTGGTCGGTCAGGATTCGCCGCGCGGCGTCGCGAGCGTCTCGGGACGTTCCGCGTGGCAGGTACACGACGAGGTAGGCGTACTCGGCCATCGGTCTTATTGTGCTCACGTTCACCGGTGATTCAACCTGCGGTAGCAAAATCCGCGGCGCATTCCGGCGAACCGTCGGGAACACACCGAACCGGGCCGGTGGTTTCAGCTGAAGGGCGGCGTGTGACCGGGAGGGTACGGTAAGGACGGTCACGGCGCAGATGCGAGGACGGGAAGAGAGTGCCACCAAGGACAGGGACGGCAAAAACGAAGACGGGGACCGCGGCCGGAGCCGCCAAGGCCCCGGCGAAGGCTGCGCGCACCACGGGCGCCAGCGCCGGCAAGGGCGCCACGGGTAACGGCGGCGGTACCAAGCTGGTCATCGTCGAGTCGCCGTCCAAGGCCCGGACCATCGCCGGGTACCTCGGCCAGGGTTACGTGGTCGAGTCCAGCGTCGGCCACATCCGCGACATGCCGGACAGCGCGGCCGACATCCCGGCCAAGTACAAGGGCGAGCCCTGGGCCCGGCTCGGCGTGAACGTCGACGACAACTTCCAGGCCCTGTACGTCGTCCACAACGACAAGAAGCAGCAGGTCTCCAAGCTCAAGAGCCTGCTCAAGGACGCCGACGAACTCTTCCTGGCAACGGACGAGGACCGCGAGGGCGAGGCCATCGCCTGGCACCTGCTCGAGGAGCTCAAGCCCAAGGTCCCGACCAGCCGGATGGTCTTCCACGAGATCACCCCCGAGGCGATCGCCCGGGCCATCGCCAACCCGCAGCAGCTCGACGAGGGCAAGGTCGACGCCTACCAGGCCCGCCGGGTCCTGGACCGGCTGTACGGGTACGAGGTCTCGCCCGTGCTGTGGAAGAAGGTCATGCCCAAGCTGTCGGCCGGCCGCGTGCAGTCGGTCGCGACCCGCCTGGTGGTGGACCGGGAGCGGGAGCGGATCGCGTTCCGCGCCGCCGTCTACTCCGACCTCGAGGCCGAGTTCGCCACCGAAGGAGCACGGCAAGCCGAACGCGGAAGAGCCGACCACCTTCAACGCCAGCCTGGTCACCGTCGACGGCCGCCGGGTGGCCCAGGGCCGCGACTTCACCTCCGTCGGAACCCTGAAGGGCAGCGACGTCCTGCACCTGGACGCCGAGGCCGCGGCCGCCCTCGCCGGGCGGCTGCAGACCGCGGCCTTCGCCGTGTCCAGCGTGGAGCGCAAGCCGTACCGGCGCTCGCCGTACGCGCCGTTCCGCACCACCACGCTGCAGCAGGAAGCCTCGCGCAAGCTGGGCTTCTCGGCCAAGCACACGATGTCGGTGGCGCAGCGGCTGTACGAGAACGGCTACATCACCTATATGCGCACCGACTCGGTGACGCTGTCCCAGACCGCGATCAGCGCGGCCCGCAAGCAGGCGGCCGAGCTGTACGGCGCGAACTACGTCCCGGACGCCCCGCGCACCTACGCCAGCAAGGTGAAGAACGCGCAGGAGGCGCACGAGGCCATCCGGCCGGCCGGGGACAGCTTCCGCACCCCGGCCCAGGTGGCCAAGGACCGGCTGTCCTCCGACGAGCGCCGCATCTACGAGCTGATCTGGCAGCGCACGGTGGCCTCGCAGATGAAGGACGCCACCGGCGAGTCGGTCTCGGTCCGGGTGGCGGGCACCTCGACGGCGAACGAGCGGGCCGAGTTCGGCGCCAGCGGCAAGATCATCAACTTCTACGGCTTCCTCAAGGCCTACGTCGAGGACACCGACGACGCCACCGACCGGGACGACCGGGAGCGCCGGCTGCCGCCGATGGCCGAAGCCGACCCGCTCGACGTGCTGCGGCTCGCCCCGGCCGAGCACTCCACCCGGCCGCCGGCCCGCTACACCGAGGCCTCGCTGGTCAAGGAGCTGGAAGACCGGGAGATCGGGCGCCCGTCGACCTACGCGACGATCATGGGCACGATCCTGGACCGCGGCTACGTGTTCAAGAAGGGCACCGCGCTGGTCCCCTCGTACCTGGCCTTCGCCGTGGTCACGCTGCTGGAGCGGCACTTCGGCCAGCTGGTCGACTACGAGTTCACCGCGCACATGGAAGACGTCCTCGACGACATCTCCCGCGGCGAGGCCGAGCGGGTGCCC
This sequence comes from uncultured Actinomycetota bacterium, assembly GCA_963839095.1. Taxonomy (GTDB): domain Bacteria; phylum Actinomycetota; class Actinomycetes; order Streptosporangiales; family Streptosporangiaceae; genus Palsa-504. Next base: position 7,808 of record CAWIUF010000046.1, read on the forward strand.
TGGCTGCGCCGGTTCTACTTCGGCACCCCGGAGGACGGGAACGGCAACGGGGGTAGCGCCGATCCGGGCCTGAAGTCCCTGGTCAGCGACATCAGCGACATCGACGCGCGCGAGGTCAGCTCGTTCCCGCTGGCCGGCTCGGACATCGTGGTGCGGGTCGGCCGGTACGGGCCGTACCTGGAGCGGGACGGCCAGCGGGTCAACGTCCCCGACGACATCGCCCCGGACGAGCTGACCGTAGAAAAAGCCGAAGAGCTTTTCAGCCAGCCGAACGAGGACGTGCTTCTCGGCACCGACCCGGACTCTGGTCTTACGATAATCGCCAAGGCGGGCCGGTTCGGGCCCTACGTGACCGAGCAGCTGCCCGAGGGCGCCACCGGCCAAGCCGCGGACCGCCTCGCTGCTGAAGTCCATGGCGCTGGACACGGTCACCCTGGACGACGCGCTGAAGCTGCTCAGCCTGCCCCGCACCCTGGGCGAGCTGGACGGCGAGCCGGTCACGGTGCAGAACGGCCGGTACGGCCCCTACGCCAAGAAGGGCACCGACAGCCGCTCGCTGGAGTCCGAGGAGCAGCTGTTCACCTTCACCCTGGCCGAGGCCAAGGAGCTGTTCGCCCAGCCCAAGGCCCGGGGACGGCGTACCGGCGCGGCCGCGCCGCCGCTGCGCGAGCTCGGCGAGGACCCGGGCAGCGGCAAGCCGATGGTGATCAAGGACGGCCGGTTCGGCCCCTACGTCACCGACGGGGAGACCAACGCGTCGCTGCGCAAGGGCGACGAGGTGGCCTCGATCACCATCGCGCGGGCGGCCGAGCTGCTCGCCGACCGGCGCGCCGCGGCGCCGTCGCCCCGGCGGCGCAGCGCTCCGGCCAAGAAGGCGCCGGCCAAGAAGAGCACGACGGCCGGGAAGAAGGCGGCGAGCCCCGCCCGTTCGGTGAAAAAATGATCTTGACCTTCGGGGACTAAAATCACGATCAAGGACTAACCCGTTATGCGGCCTGCACCTGCCGATACGCTTACGCCGTGAACTTCCGCGCCGGACATCAGGGGAATCCGGGGGCGACGCCGACCAGGGGAAGCTCGGGGACGGCGCCGCGCGGCGTCACCATGCCCGCGAGCCCGGCGTGCTGGCCATCCGGCCGTTCCGCCGGCTGTGGGTCGCGCTGTCCCTGTCCAGCCTGGGTGACTGGCTGAGCATCGTCGCGCTGACCGCGCTGGCGCCCTCGCTGGCCGGCAGCGGCGCGGTGGCCAAGAGCTCGGCCGTCGGCGGCGTCTGGCTGGCCACGCTGCTGCCCGCGCTGCTGATCGGGCCGCTGGCCGGGGCGCTGGCCGACCGGCTCGGACCGCCGGATGACGATGATCGTCGGCGACGTGATCCGCGGCCTGCTGTTCCTGTCCATCCCCCTGTTCCCCCACCTGACCTGGATCTACATCGCGAAGTTCCTGGCCGGGGTGACCAGCCAGTTCTGGAATCCGGCCACCTCCGCCTCGGTGCCGAACCTGGTCCCCAAGGACAAGCTGGAACGGGCCAACCAGCTCAGCCTGCTGACCACGTACGGCACGGCGCCGCTCGCGGCCGGGGTGTTCAGCGTGCTCGCGCTGGTCAGCGAGGGCGTCAGCCGGGTCACCCCGCTGTTCCACACGTCCAACGTGGACCTGGCCCTGTACTTCAACGCCGCCTCGTACGGCATCTCCGCGCTCACCGTCTACTTCATCCGCGAGATCCCCAAGCGCAACGCCTGCGACAAGATCTCGGTGCCGTCCACCGCCAAGTCCATCTGGGAGGGCTGGCGGTTCATCCGGCAGACCCCGGCGGTGCGCGGCCTGGTCGTCGGCATGGTGGGCGCGTTCGCCGCGGCCGGCGTGGTGGTCGGCCTCGGCTACTCCTACATCACCGCCACGCTGCACGGCGGCAGCGCCGGCTGGGGCCTGGTCTTCGCCGCGATCTTCATCGGCATGGCGCTCGGCATGGGCCTGGGCACCAAGCTGCTCGGCGACTTCAGCCGGCGGCGGCTGTTCGGCGTCTCGATCACGGCCGCCTCGGTCTCGCTCGCGCTCATCGGCCTGATCCCGATCCTGGCCGTGGTCGTGCTGTTCGTGGTGCTGCTCGGCGCGCTGTCCGGGATCGCCTACTCGACCGGCTTCACCCTGGTCGGGCTCGAGGTGGACGACAGTACCCGGGGCCGCGTCTTCGCCTTCTTCCAGTCCTCCATCCAGGTCATCCTGCTCGCCGTCATCGCGGTCGTGCCGTTCATCTCGGCCGCCTTCACCAAGCTGATCGCCGGCCTCAACGGCACCGGGAACGTGAAGATCGGCAACGTCACCTACGCCTCGGCCGGCCAGAACGCGGTGATCCTGCTGGCCGCGGTGGTGGCCTTCGGTTTCGGCGTGCGGGCCTACCGGCAGATGGACGACCGCAAGGGCGTGCCGCTGCGGGACGACCTGTGGGCGGCGATCAGGAACGAGCCGCTCCGGCAGCTCATCGAGCCGCCCAACCTCAACGGGACCGTCCCGGCCGGGCCGGCGCCGGGCGTGCTGATCGCGTTCGAGGGCGGCGAGGGCTCCGGCAAGACCACCCAGGCCCGGCTGATCGCCATCTGGCTGCGCGAGCTCGGCTACGACGTGGTGACCACGCACGAGCCCGGCGCCACCAAGATCGGCATGCGGCTGCGCGCGCTGCTGCTGGACACCTCGCACACCGGCATGTCGGCCAAGGCCGAGGCGCTGATGTACGCGGCCGACCGGGCCGAGCACGTGTCCTCGGTCATCACCCCCGCCCTGGAGCGCGGCGCGATCGTCATCACCGACCGGTACGTGGACTCCTCCCTCGCCTACCAGGGCGCCGGGCGGAACCTGCCGCTCGACGAGATCGCCCGGTTCAACTGGTGGGCGACCGGCGGCCGCACCCCGGCGCTCACCGTGCTGCTCGACATGGACCCGATCGCCGGGCTGAGCCGCCGGGCCCGTTCGGCCGACCGGCTCGAGGCCGAGCCCGCCGAGTTCCACCTCCGGGTCCGGGCGGGCTTCCGGGCCCTGGCCGAGAAGGACCCGGGCCGCTACCTGGTGCTGGACGCCGACCGCGCCCCCGACGGGATCACCCGGGACATCCAGGACCGGATCCGCGGGCTGCTGCCCGACCCGGTGCCCGACGTCGCCGAGGCGAACACCGGGTCGTTCCCGGCCATCAGGGAAGAGGTCCTGACGCCCCAGCGGCCCGAGGACGCCCGGCGACGACATGAGCAGCGCCTTTCGGTGACCTGCCGGGGCAGGACGCGGTGGTGTCGCAGCTCCGGCGGGCGGCGGCCGGGGCGGCCGCCATCCTGGCGGGGGAGCGGCCCGAACCCGGGGCGATGACGCACGCCTGGCTGTTCGCCGGGCCGCCCGGTTCCGGCCGCTCGGTGGCGGCGCGGGCGTTCGCCACCGCGCTGCTGTGCCCGTCCGGCGGCTGCGGCGGGTGCGCCACCTGCCTCCAGGTCCACGCGGGCACCCACGCCGACCTGATGCTGGTCCGGCCCCAGGGGCTGTCCTACGGGGTGAAGCAGACCCGGGAACTGGTGCTGCGCGCCGCGGGCAAGCCGACCGGCGGCCGCTGGCAGGTGGTCCTGTTCGAGGACGCCGACCGGTGCACCGAGCAGGCCGCCAACGCGCTGCTCAAGGCGATCGAGGAGCCCGCGCCGCGGACCGTCTGGCTGCTGTGCGCGCCCGCCGCCGCAGGACATGGTGCCCACCATCAGGTCCCGGTGCCGGGTGGTCACGCTGGTCGTGCCGTCGTCGGCCGCGGTCGCCCAGGTGCTGGCCGAGCGGGACGGCATCGCGCCCGATCGCGCCCTGGCCGCGGCCCGCGCGGCCCAGGGGCACATCGGCCGGGCCCGCCGCCTGGCCACCGACCCGGCCGCGGCCAAGCGCCGGGCCGACGTGCTGCGGATCCCGGCTCAGGCGACCTCGCTCGGCCCCGCCCTGGCCGCGGCCGCCGCCCTGGTCCGCACGGCCGAGGAGGAAGCCAAGGCGGCCACCGAGGAACTCGACGAGCCGGAGAAGGAGTCGCTGCGCCGCGCGTTCGGCGAGGGATCCACGGGCAAGGGCGTGGCCAAGGCGATGCGCGGCGTGGCCGGTGCCATGAAGGACCTGGAGGACCGGCAGAAGTCGCGGGCCACCCGGGTCAAGCGCGACACCCTGGACCAGGCCCTGCTCGAGCTGGCCCAGTTCTACCGCGACGTCCTGATGCTCCAGGTCGGGGCGGGCGTGGAACTGGCCAACCCCGAAGCCGACCTGCGCAAGATCGCCGCCGCGTCCTCCCCCGAGGCCACCCTGCGCCGCATCCAGGCCATCATGCGCTGCCGCGAGCGCCTGACCCTCAACGTCGCCCCCCTGCTCGCCGTCGAGGAAATGACCCTCTCCCTAGCCCACGGCTAACCCTCTGATGCCAGTGTTCACCCAGCCGTGGACCTGATCTCCGCCGCCATGTCAGCTAGGACCGAACGGAGGGCGGCGGAGCCGCGGATCGGGCCCTCGTTGAGCTCGAGGGCCAGTTCGTCCAGGGTGCAGTGGCCGGACCGGATCGCGTCGGTGACGACGGCGCGGACGTCGGCCGGGCTGGTGAGCTGCCAGGCGGTGTCGGTCACGGCGCGGGGCGCCAGGGCCACCCGGACCGGCCCGGCCAACAGCGTCCTGGCCGGCATCCGGGCCGTGCGGTGCAGGCGGACGAAGCTCATGTCGAGGCGTTGCCGCTTGACCGGCACCAGCACGTCGATGACGCCCACGCCGGCCGGGCTCCCGGATGCCGTGATGCGTGAGGGCGGCCGGGCCGGTGACGACACTGTCCGGCCCGGCGTAGAGCAGCGCCGCCATCTCCTTCTGCGCGAAGCTCGGCGGCTCGGCGACGCTCAGGTAGATGCCGGGCAGCAGCGCCTGCCAGGGGCCGGTACGCAGGCGGTACTGCATGGCCCGGTCCGGCATGCCGATGGCGAGCAACTGCGCGCGGCTGGCGACGCCGTGCTGCTGGCCGAGGAGCTTGCCCAGGCGGTCGGAAGGCATACCCCAAGGATGCCAGCGACAGCCGGCGCCCGGGTGCCGTCGGCGCGCTCCCGGGCAACCAAACGGAGCGCGATCGCTGCCTGGTAAGGATCGGTGCAAGGCGGACAACGTAGTCTGACCCTGTGGGCATGATGATGGCGGTGAGCTTCGAGCGGTACGGGCGGCTCTACTACCTCGACCCCGGGGCCTGCACGCCATCCATCGGCGACAAGGTGCTGGTGCCGACCGACTCCGGCCCGGAGGTGGCCGAATGCGTGTGGGCGCCGCAGTGGATCTCCGATGACATCGGCGGCCTGCCGGTCTGCGCGGGCCTGGCCAGCGAGGGCGACCTGGCCCGGGACGAGGAGAACCGCCGGCGGCGGGCCGAGGGGCGGCTGGCCGCGCGCCGGCTGATCCGGGAGCACAAGCTGCCGATGAAGGTCACCGCGGTGGACTACCTCAGCGCCGAGAACGTGTTCGTGGTGTACTTCGGCGCGCCGCACCGGGTCGATTTCCGCGCGCTGGTCCGCGACCTGGGCGGCCGCCTCAAGGCCCGGGTCGAGCTGCGCCAGATCGGCCCCCGGGACGAGGCGCGGCTGCAGGGCGGGATCGGCCCGTGCGGGCGTGACCTGTGCTGCGCCACCTTCCTGAAGGACTTCGAGCCGGTCTCGGTCCGGATGGCCAAGGACCAGGACCTGCCGGTCAACCCGATGCGGATCGCGGGGGCGTGCGGCCGGCTGATGTGCTGCCTGAAGTACGAGCACCCGCTGTACCAGGACTTCCGCAAGGACGCCCCGCCGGTCGGCGCCACCGTCACCTCGCCGGACGGGCCGGGCACGGTCATCGGCCACAACGTCCCGTCCGACACCGTGGTGGTGAAGCTGCACGCCGACGGCCAGGCCCGCGCCTGCCCCAAGGCGAGCGTGTGCGGGTCCCGCAAGGCCTACGAGTCCATGCACGGCAAAGCCGGAAAGGCGGCGCGGGAGGACCAGTGAGCCCCCGCCGGAACCGCTGGCCGGCCCGGCGGCGCTGGCCGGCTGTCGCGATCGCGGTCGCGCTGGCCCTGCTGGCCGCCGCGTGCACAAGCAGCACCACCAGCACCTCCGTCCCGGCCATCACGGCGCCGCCCGGCCCGGCCCCGGCCACGCTGGCCCAGTACTACGCGCAGCACCTGAGCTGGCAGCCGTGCGACAACGGCTTCCAGTGCGCCCGCCTGGCGGTGCCGTTCGACTACGCCCACCCCGCCGGGAAGCGGTTCTCCCTGCCGGTGGTCAAGCTGGCCGCCAGCGATCCTGCCCGACCGGGTCGGCGCGCTGGTCATCAACCCGGGCGGCCCCGGCGGCTCCGGGGCGTCGTACGCGCTCGGGGCGCGCAACGAGTTCCCGGCCGCGCTGCGGGCCCGGTTCGACATCGTGGGCTTCGACCCGCGCGGGGTGGCGGGCAGCCAGCCGGCCCTGCCAGTGCCTGACCGGCCCGCAGCTCGACACCTTCCTGGCCACCAACGACATGCCGTCCACCGCCGCGCAGCTGGCTCAGATCGTGAGCGCGAGCAAGCAGTACGCGGCCCGCTGCCAGCAGAACTCCGGTCCGCTGCTGCCCTACGTCGGCACCGAGAACGCGGCCCGCGACATGGACGTGCTCCGGGCCGCGCTCGGCCAGGCCAAGCTGACCTACCTGGGCAAGTCCTACGGCACCTACCTGGGCGCCTGGTACGCGCAGCTGTTCCCGCACCGGGTGCGGGCCCTGGTCCTGGACGGCGCGTTCGACCCGGACACCCCGGCCCTGCCGGACGACATGATCCAGGCCCAGGGCTTCCAGGTCGCGCTCAAGGCGTTCACGACGTCGTGCCTGGCCGCGACGGACTGCCCGCTGGGCGCCCAGGGCAGCTCGGTCGAAGCGGCGGAAGGGAAGCTGCACGCCCTCGTCGTTCGGGCTAATTCCCGCCCCCTGACCAGTCACCTGGGCACCGGACAGGTCGCGGACGGGGCCATGCTCCTGAACGGGGTGGCCGCCGCGCTGTACAGCCGGGCCTTCTGGCCGGACCTGAAGACGGGCCTGGCCGACGCGGTCCGGGGGGACGGCTCGGTGCTGCTCCAGCTAGCCGACCTGCTGCTGGAACGGAACCCGAACGGGACCTACTCCAACCTGGTCGACGCCGACACCGCGATCAGCTGCCTGGACCGGCCCTTCCCGCGGTCCCTGGCCGCCTGGCAGGCGGCCGCCCGGCAGGCGACGCAGGCGGCCCCGCTGTTCGGCGCGCCGATCGTGTGGGGCAACCTGGCCTGCGCGTACTGGCCGGTGAAGTCCTCTCCGCTGCCCGCCATCCGGGCCGCGGGCGCGCCGCCGATCCTGGTCGTGGGGACGCTGCGCGACCCGGCCACGCCGTACCGGTGGGCGCAGGCGCTGTCCTCCGACCTGTCCTCCGGCGTGCTGCTCGGCTGGAACGGCGACGGCCACACCGCCTACGGCGAGGGCAGCTCCTGCGTGGACACGATCGTGAACGACTACTTCGTCAGCCTCAAGGTGCCGCGCAGCGGGATGGTGTGCCCGTAACCGCGACAACTCTGGTGATGTAACGCGTATGTCCCGCCGGGGACTGCAAGGGGCAATGACGCATCCCCGAACGCACGAGGAGTTTTCCCGTGAAAGTACCGAAGCGCTTTGCCGTCACGACCGCCATCGCGGCCGTGGCGCTGGCGTCCGCCGCCGCGGCGGCTGGTCCCGCGTCCGCCTCGACCCATTCATCCCCGGTAGTCGGTTACACCTACCTCGACGGCAATACCGCCCCGGCCAATACCATCGACGGGTTCGCCCGGCACGCCGACGGCTCGCTCACCCCGCTGGCCGCCTCTCCGTTCAGCGCCGGCGGCGCGGGCCTCGGCTCAGGTTTGGCCTCCCAGGGCGCGATCCAGGTCACCCGGAACGGCCGGTACCTGCTGGCGGTCGACGCCGGCAGCAACCAGATCTCGGTCCTGCGCATCACCTCCGGCGGCGTACCGGTGCTGGTCGGCCAGCCAGTGTCCTCCGGCGGCGTCAAGCCGGTCAGCGTCGCGATCTCCCCGTCCGGCCTGGTCTACGTGGCGAACCAGGGTAATGGCGGCAGCGGTTACTCCGGCTTCCGCCTGCACCGCGACGGCCGCCTGACCCCGATCGCGGGCTCCACGGTCACCGTCCCCGACGGCTCCGGCGTCGGCGACGTGTTCTTCAACGGCTTCGGGACCCACCTCATCGGCACCCGCACCGGCACGTCGATGATCGACAGCTTCGTGGTGCTGCCCGGCGGCCGCCTGCTCGCCGCCCACGGCTCTCCCTTCACCGGGCAGGGCCTGGGTCAGCTCGGCGCCGAATTCTCGCCTGCCAACCCCTTCCAGCTGTTCGTCAGCAACGCGCACAACGGCGCCGGTCTCGGCACCGTCTCGGCCTACCAGGAAAACGTGTTCGGCCAGCTCAGCCCGGTCGGAGCGTCGCCTTACGCGGACGGGCAGACCGCGCCGTGCTGGGTGGAGATCAGCCATGACGGCCGGTTCCTGTTCACCGTCAACACCGGCTCGGGCAACATCTCCAGCTACGCCATCCACCGCAATGGCTCCCTCACCCTGGTCGGCAGCTTTGCCATGAGGTCCGGCGGCGCCGCCATCGACGCCCGCCTGTCCCCGAACGGCAAGTTCCTGCTGGTCGACGGCTCCGGCATGCACATCGTGTCGGTGTTCGCCGTCAACGGCGGAAACCTCACCGAGGTGTCCAGCTCACCGACCCCGCTGCCCGCCGGGGTCACCGCGCCGTCCGGCATCGTCAACACCTGAGAAACAGTTTTCTGAGATAACGGATCGAGGAAACCGGATGAGCCGGCCGCAGCCCTGGATGAGGGGGCGGTCGGCTCGTTCGGGCCGGACCGTGCCGTCGCAGGCACGATAAATCTGGCCGCCAGCGCGGTGAGCCCGAGCGCCCCGGCCAGCGGCAGCATGGTCACCGCGGGCAGCTGGTAGCGCCAGGAGAACTCGAACGCGTCCGAGCTGACCAGCAGGATCACGGCCGCCAGCGTGACCAGCACGCAGGCCCCGGCCAGCCCGGCCCGCGGCCAGGCCCAGCGCGGCCCGCCGCCGGCCCAGCGCGGCGCCGAGCACCCCGGCAGCCAGGAAGGCCGCGTACAGCGGCCCGGGGGTGTAACCGCCGCCGAGCTGGTAGCCGCGCAGGATGGCGGCGGCCGGCCGGACCGCCACCAGGTCGCCGCCGCTGTTGTTCTGCTGCGCGAGCCGGGTGAAGAAGGCCAGCGAGTACCGGCGCGGGTAGACCGGGTAGGAGGTCTGGAACTGCCAGCGCGTGATCGGGGTGACCTGCGGGTTGCCGTCCCGGGTGAGCGCGAAGAGCCGGACCGAGTCCCGCGACGACCGACCAGGCCACCCGGTCCGGCTGCTGCCGCACGACGGCCAGCGCGAACCGGTCGAGCAGCTCGCCCCGGGTGACGCCAGGCGGCACCGGCACGGTGTGACCGGGCGAGGCCGGGCTGTGCAGCAGCCCGTCGATGCCGCCCAGGGCGAGCGTCTGCGCGGGGGAGGGGCACAGCGCCCGTTCGTCCGCCGGGACCACGAGGGTGGCGCAGTCCGCCGCGGCCGCCGCCCGCCCGTACTCGGGCCCCGGCCCGTTGCTGCCCAGCCCGAAGTGCTCCCCGCTGAGGTACGCCCCGGTCATGTAGGCCAGCACCGGCAGCGCGAAGCAGCCCGCGGCCAGCGCGGCCCGGCCCGCCCGGCGCCGCCAGCCCGCCCCGGCCCCGGCCGCGGCAAAGACCACGGCGGGCACCACCAGCACCGCGCCGATCTCCCGCACCGTAGCGGCCGCCCCCAGCACCAGCGCCCCCGCCGCGACCAGCCGCGCGCTCGCCGCCGGCCGCCACAGCAGCAGCACCAGGCCCGCCGTGATCATGGTCTCGAACAGCACGTCCGGCATGATCGTCTGCTCGAGCTGGAGCTGGTACGCGTCGAGCAGCACCGGCGCCGCGGCCAGCGCCGCCACCCACCGCGGCGCCCCCCGGCGGCGCAGCAGCGCGTACAGGGCCACCCCCATGGCCAGCCCGAACAGGTGCTGGACCGCCGCCACCAGCGCGAACCCGCCGACCGGGTCGAGCAGCCGCAGCAGCGCCCGGTACCCCTGCGGCGCGGTGCCGGTCACCCCGTCCAGGTACTTGGACGAGTCGATGTACAGCAGCGCCGGCCGGTAGGCGACCGTAGCCAGCACCCGCAGGCCCACCCCGCCCGCCAGCAGGAAAGCAAAAAACCAATGCCGCCGAACGAGCCGCCATCCCGCCCCGCCCATCCCGCGTGCCCGCGCGGCCCCGGCGTCCTCCTGGCCCAGCGCAGGCGGATGCGCTGTCTGCCTGGTGGCCGTCACGAGGTAAGGCTGGCCGGCCCGCCTGGATAGCTGCTGACCGGCGCCTGACGATTGCGTGAGAGCCCAGCACCGCCGCGACCGGGATCAGGCTGAGTTGCGGCAGCTGGTACCGCCAGTCGAAGGTGGCGAACAGGGCCGGGGGAAGCAGGATCAAGATCGCGCTGGCGGTGAACAGCAGGGTCGCGGTGTCGCTGTCCCGCTCACTGTCCTGTCCGCTGGCTCGTCTCCTGACCCGGCCGGCGACCAGCCCGCCCAGGGCCAGCACCAGGCCCGCCGCGAGCACCGGCCCGGGCAGGTAGACCCACCGTCCGTAGTCGGTCAGGAAGGCGGCCGGTCCCGGCTCGACCGCCGGGGCCGGGTAGCCGAGTTTCGCGATCGAGGCGTAGGCCGCCTGGTCGGGCCGGACGGAGGTGTGGAACTGCAGGTAGACGGGGGAGTACTGTTCCGGGCCGGCCCCGCGGGCCGGCGAGAAGCCGTACAGCAGGTCGCGGCCGACGGCTTCGGCGTAGCTGGCCGGCTGATGCCGCAGGATCCGCAGGCTGAAATCGCGCACCACCGCGTCCCTGGACATCCCGGCCGGCGGGGTGAACGTCCACTGCGGCGACCGCGGGTTCCAGGTGTAGAAGTCCGCGTTGCGCTGCGCGACCGGCTGGGTGGGGCACAGCGGCTGCTCGTAGGAGGGCAGCTCGAGCCCGGAGCAGGAGGCGAAGTCCGCGACCCGCCCGTAGAGGAACGCGCCGTCGAAGGTGGTGAAGTTCCACTGGCCGTGCGCGGCCGCGAACCAGCCGAGGTAGCCGATCACCGGGATCGAGGAAGCACCCGGTCACCGCGGCCAGCCGGGTCAGCAGCACGCGCCCCGGCCGCACCCTCGCCAGCACGAACAGCGCGGCCGGGACGATCATGATCAGGTCCTGGTCCCGGAACGTCACCGCCACCCCGAGCAGCAGCCCGGCCGCGGCCGCCTCCCGCTTCCGCGGCCCGTCCGGCCGCCAGACCAGGACGACCAGCGCCGCCATGATCAGCAGCATGGCCCCGATGTCGGTCAGCACGTACTGCTCGAGCACCAGCTGCAGCGGGTCGAACAGCACCGGCAGGGCGGCGACCGCCGCGAGCCAGGGCCGGGCCCCGGAGCGGATCAGCACCGCGTACACCAGCCCGGCGGTGGCCAGCCCGGCCAGGTGCTGCGCCAGCGGGATGAGCCACAGGGCGTGCAGCAGCATCACCGGGATGATCGCGACCGAGTACCCGCTCTGCCGCAGCGCGTCCGGACTCCAGTGCCCGGCGGTGAAGTTGTGCGCGTACTGCAGGTACCGAACGCTGTCCGGAAAGATCAGCGCCGGATGATAGGCCACCAGCACGACGCCCCGCAGCGCCGCCGCGAGCACCGCCAGCCCCGCGAAGACCCAGTGCCTGCGCAGTACCCCGGTCAGGCGGCCGGCGGTGGCCCGCGCGGTCAGCCCGCCCCGGTCCAGCCCGTCCACCGCTCGAGCGGCAAGCCTCACGCCTGAGGATATTACGAGCCGCAACCTGCTGGCCGGGCCGGACACGGGCACGGCTTCCGGTAGACTCATCGCGTCGTCCAGCCGGACGGCGTTGCCGCCTTAGCTCAGTCGGTTAGAGCGACGCACTCGTAATGCGTAGGTCATCGGTTCGATTCCGATAGGCGGCTCCCAGGTAGAGGTCGTAAATCGAACACCGTCGTTCGATAGCGTGGACCGGGTTGTGGACCGAATGTCCGTGATCCGGTCCATCGTGCTGTTATGGCCAGTACCAGCAAGGGTCACATCCAGCGACTGCCGAGCGGCTCGTTCCGGGTCAAGGTGTACGCGGGAACCGATCCGGTCACCGGCAAGGAACGCCTGCTGAGGCAGACCTGCCCCGACGAGGCCGCCGCCCACGCAGGCGCTCGGGCGGCTGCCGCGGACCGAGCATACGCGGACGGGTCGCATGCCTGCGACGGGCGGTGCGGGCCGCTACGGGATCACCGGACCACGCGGCCGCACGTGTGTGATGACCGGTGCCGTCCGCACGCATGCCAGGCCGATGAAGCCCGCGACGATCCTGCGGATCCACTCGATCATCTCCTCGGCGCTGGACCTGGCCGTGCGGTACGACTGGGCGGACCGCAACGTGGCGAAGAATGCCCGGCCGCCGCATCCGCGCAAGCGCGAGCCGGACCCGCCGTCGCCGGAGCAGGCGGCGCGGCTGCTCAACTTGGTCTGGGCCGAGGATGAGGAGTTCGGCCTGTACCTGTGGACCGCGTTCACCACCGGGGCGCGCCGCGGCGAGGTCAGCGCGCTGCGGGAGAACCGGTTCGACTTCAAGAGCCAGCAGGTCCGCCTGGCCCGCAACTACCTGGTCAAGCAGGGCCAGCACATCGAGAAGGCACCGAAGGACGGGGAGGGCCGCGTCCTGTCGCTGGACCTGCTGACCTGCGAGCTGTTCCAGGAGCACTTCCGGCGCCGCCGCGCCGAGGCGCGCGCCCTCGGCGTCCAGGTGCCCGAGGACGCGTTCGCGTTCTCTCCTGACCCGGCCGGCCGCGAGCCGTGGAACCCCGACACGATGACCCATCGCTACCGCCGGTACGCCCGCCGGGTCGGCATCGCCAGCTCGCTGAAGGAGCTGCGCCACTACTCGGCCACCCAGCTCCTGGCCGCGGGCACCGACCTGAACACCGTGGCCGGGCGCCTCGGGCACGCGGAGGGCTCCACCACCCTGAAGTTCTACGCCCAGTTCACCAGGCCCGCCGACCAGCGCGCCGCCGCGGTGATCCCCGCCCAGCTCGACGGACTCCGCAAGAAGCAACGCCTGCGCGAGCTGTACGACCAGCACCAGCCGGCCGCCGGGAGCGACAGCCTCGCCGCCCTCGCCGTCGTCATCGGCCCGCAGGCCGGGCTGGACGAAGATATCGCCCTGGCGTGGCTCACCGAGTTCGCAGCCGTCGGCTAGCGATCGCCCGCGCTGCCGCGGCGGCGATGATCCGGAAAGCGCAGGGTGCGGCAGGTTCAGGCACGGGGTGGGGGCTCAGGTGTTGGCTATGACGCCTCCACTTGGCCCCACCTTGACGGCCTGAACTGGCCCACCTAAATCAGACACGTCCGATGTCGGCTTGAAATGGCCCCGCGCCGAGACGCGGTGTCTCGCCTTCGCGTGCTTGCCGGGCGGCAGTTGCCCCAGGCGGGTGATTCGTGGACAATGCTCCGCGTGCGGGAGAGATAGTTCACGTCAGGTTCCCTCCGCTGAAGACGCAGCTCCCGAAGCTGCCCGGGGTGTACAGGGTCGTCGCCTGCTGGCGGATCGCCGCATCCGCTGTGTCCTGCTGGCGCTGGTGGCGTCGGGTTCGGCGGACGGCTTCTTGCCTGTGGTGCTGAGCTTCGCGGTGTTGCGGGTTACCGGGTCGGTCGGCAAGCTCGGCTTTGTCCTGGCCTGCCAGAGCGCGGTAGCCCTGCTTGTCACGCTGGCCGGCGGGTTGGCGGGCGACCGCTTCCCGCGCGGGCGGATCTTGATCGCGTCCTATAGCCTCGCGATGACGGTAGCGGCGGCCGTGGCCGCGGCACTGCTGACCGGAACGGCGTCGTTCGGCCTGCTGCTCGCCATGGCGGGTGTGTACGGCTGCGCGGATGGTTTCTTCGGCCCGGTGAGCACCGCGCTGCTGCCCGATGTCGTTCCCCGTGCACAGCTTGCGTCGGCGAATGCGCTCGACCGGCGGCACCACGTCGTCGGCCGCGATTGCGGCCCCAGCGCTCGCCGGGATCATCGTGACTGTCCTCGGGCCAGGTGCTGGCTTCGCAGCCCAGGCAGCCATGCTCGCAGTCGCGGCCGGTGTCCTGGCCGCTGCGCGGCTGCCTGCCAGCCGCCCGGCTCCGGCGCGCCGAGTCAATCTGCTGCACCAGCTCAAGGCAGGGTGGGCGGAGTTCGCCCGGAGCCGGTGGCTGTGGCTGCTCGACCGGGCAGTGGACCGTGTTCTCCCTGATGATTCTCGCGCCGGTCGCGGTCCTCGGGCCGGTCATCGCCGAGCGGGACCTCGGCGGAGCGGGGGCCTGGGGAGCGATCTGCAGCTGCCTGGCGCTGGGCGCGGTCGGCGGCCAGGTCGCTGCGGGCCGGATCAGGCCGCGGGCGATGCAGGCATTCATCATCGCCTGCCTGTTGCCGGTGATGACCGCGGCAGATCCTGGCCTTCGGGCTCGGCGGCCGGCTGTCCGTCGGGGCCTGGGCCGGCGGCGGTCACCGGGCTGGCGATGGGGGCGAAGGGGTTGATCTTCCAGACCGCCGTGCAGGCCAGTATCCCGGCCGCCGTACTGGCCCGGGTGACCGCCATCGACCTCGTGGGCTCCGAGGGCGGGCAGCCCATCGGCTACGCACTCGCAGGACCTATCGCCGCAGCCGCTGGTGTGCACCTGTTCCTGGCAGCCAGCGCGGCCTGGATGCTCATCGCCGCAGCGGCCTTCACCCTGATGCGCCCGCTCCATGCCAGGATCTGACCGCTCGTGCCGTAACGACCGACGCGTCATATAGGTGAGACGCCCATACCTCAACCGAGACAAGACAGGCGGTGGGGCCAGATCAAGGCGTCATCCGATCGCCAGCTGGGGCGAGATCCCAAATTGAAGCCGTCATAGCCAGGCTCAGGTGCCTGTGACTGGTCCGGGCGGGGTGTCCAGGCTGGTGAGCCTGAGCTGGGTTTCGGTGCCTTCGGGCAGGCTGATGGTGATGATCACCCGGGGGTATCCTGGGCGGGGTCCTAGCTGGGGTCGCCGAACCGGTCGGGCGGGATGCCCAGGGTGTGGCAGTAGTAGAGCCGGTACCGGTCGGAAGGGCTGACGGTGCCGCGTTCCCACCGGTAGATGTTCGCGGCGACGTCGTTGGCGGCGGGCATGGCGGTGTCGCCGCTGACCTGGGCGACCTTGATGAGCTGCCGGGCCATCTCGTTGCGGGTCCAGGATCGCTGCTCGCGCTGCTGGCGGAGCCAGGGGCCGAGGTCTGGGCTGGCGGTCATGTCCGGGTTCCGGGGTAGTAGCCGTGGCCGGGGACGAGGCGGATCAGGCCGAGGCGGGCGAGTTCGCGGCAGGCGCGGCGGGCGGTGGCTTCGGAGATGCCGAGTTCGGCGGTGATCTGGGCCTGGGCGGGCAGCTTGTCGCCGGGGGCGGCGGTTTCGGCGGCCTCGATGAGCTTGTACGCGGCCCGGACCCAGGCGCGGGGGTCGGCCGGGCCGACGCCGATGCTCACCATGTGAGCCTGGCCCAGACGGTACGTCCCCCGGTGCCGGCGGCCTCGGTTCCCCACCCGTCCGGGCCGGTGAGCGCCTCGATGATGTCCAGGCCGTGGGGCCGGTCACCGGGGTTGCGGCGCCGCCAGGGCCCGCCGAGGTCTTCGACCTCGATCCGGACCTGCCCAGGCTGGCGTGGCAGCGGACGGTGAAGGTGCTGCCTCGCGACTGGGTGTGCAGGATGGCGTTGCCAGCCAGCTCGCTGGCGATGAGCACGATGTCATCGGCGACGGGACACCCGCCGAGGTAGTCGGCGATCTCGCGGCGGACCTGGCGGACTTCCTCCGCCCGTCCGTGGAACGTACCTGTGTACCGGGCGCTCGCCTGCACTACGACCACGTTGTGGCTCCTTTCCTGCGGGCATCCCGGCCGGTTCCGGACTCGCGGCCCGGCCTGGGATTCATTCCTGATCATGGCCGCGCGAGGTACCGTGCTCCCAGGAGAAACGGCCACCTATGGGAGTGGCCGCCCCAACTGTGAGGAACCCCGCGAACCGCTGAGGACCGGTGAGGACATGACCCGGAAGCGCGAGCACAACCGAGCGATCGCGGCACTGTTCGCCCGCGAGCTGAAGGCGCAGCGCGAGGCACGCGGGTGGACCCAGGAGGAACTGGCCGCGCGGACCAACTACGCCCCGTCGACCATCGCGTCGATCGAGACAGGCGCGCTGAAGCCGCAGGCGAAGTCCGCGAAGGTCTTTGACCAGGTTTCGAACTGCCCGGAACGTTCGAGCGGATCGAGGAGATGATGTCCGGGTCGGTCTACCCGGCCAGCTTCGCCCCGTTCACCGAGTACGAGGCCGAGGCCAGGACGCTGCGGACCTGGCAGCACTCGCTCATCCCCGGCCTGCTGCAGACCGAGGGGTACGCCCGAGCGGTCTTGTCGACCAAGCCGAACGCGAGCCAGGACCAGATCGACCGGCTGGTGATC
>CAWIUF010000047.1:0-120085 GCA_963839095.1 uncultured Actinomycetota bacterium
ACCAGCCCGACGTCGCTGACCCGCTGCGGGTTCGTCCGGTACAGGTAGATCATGTAGATCACGCCGAGGACCATGAAGCCGGCCACCCCGGGCCCATGTAGGACAGCGGCGGGGCCAGCGGGGTGACGAAGGAGAACACCTTGATGCCCGCCGCCGTCAGCCAGGCCGGGACGAACGCGGCGATGCCGAGTACCGGGACGACCAGGTGCGACAGCCAGTTGAACCCGGCCCGGCCGCGGCGGGCGAAGAACCCGATGCAGGCGGCGTTCATCAGGATGTAGATCGCCACCAGCACGATCACCAGGCCCGTGGCGACCATCGCGAAAGCCACCGTCGGGTCGTACCCCAGGCCGAGTCCCAGCGTCACCGCGACGGTGATGACGAAGGCGACCAGGACGCTGTTGACCGGGGACCGGTGCCGCGGGCTGACGATCGCGAGGAACCGCGGGAACGCCCCGATCCGCCCCATCGCGTACGCGGTCCGGCTCGACACGTTCACGCCCGCGTTGGCGTTGGCGATGGTGGAGTTGACGATGGCCAGGAACACGAAGAACCAGAACAGGCCGTAGAGCGCGCGGGCCAGGCCCTCCCAGGACGCGTTGCCGGTGAACGTGGCGAAGGCGGCGAAGCCCTTCGGCCCGTAGGCGACGTCGACGGCGTAGGTGGTGAACACGTACAGGGCGCCGATCAGCAGCGTGGCCAGCAGCACCGCCCGCCTGATGGTGCGGCGCGGGTCCCTGGCCTCCTCGGCCAGCGGCGCCGCGCCCTCGAAGCCGCCAAACGCGAGCAGCGTGAACACCGAGCCGCCGATCACGCCGGTCAGCCCGGTGGGGGAGTAGTGCGTGGTGAACACCTGCCCGGTGTTGTGGCCGCCCGCGTGGACCAGGAAGAACACCGCCAGCACGAGGAACACCGCGATCTCGGAGATGCCGAGGATGGTGCCGAGCCGGGCCGAGGCGCGGACGCCGTAGTAGCCGGCCGCGAGCACGATCACCGCGCCGGCCAGCGACCACGGCCACCACAGGTTCGCCGGGTAGCCGTCGAACTCGGAGTTGATCGTGGCGGCGGTGGTGAACCCGAGCTGCAGCAGCACCAGCGGCGGGATCAGCCAGCCGACCAGGACGTAGCCCCAGGCGACCAGGAAGCCGAGCGACGGGTGCAGGCCGCGGGCCGCGTAGGTGGCCAGCGATCCCGAGGCGGGCAGCTCCCGGGCCAGCAGGCCGATGCACCAGGCGCAGAGCAGGCACGCCACCAGCGCGAAGACGACCGCTAGCGGCAGCGCCCCGCCGGCCAGGGCAGCGCCGGCCGGGATGGAAGCCGCGATGGCGGCGCCGGGAGCCATGTCGGTGATCGACTGGAACAGCACCTCACGCAGGCCGATCGCGTCGCGGCGCAGGCCGGTCGCGGATCCGGAAACGGTTTTCTCTGGGGCCGCCATGGCGTCATGATCGCATGGACATTTCGCCGCGCACAGGGTCCGCCTGGGGCCCCTGGGAAGATTTACCAGAACGTAGCCCGCGCACCGCCCGCTGTCCCGCCATGATCAGGACCACCAGCAGCGCGGCGGCAACTCCGTCCAGCCAGAAGTGATTGGCTGTTACCACGACGACGAGCAGCGTCATCACGGGGTAGGCCGCGGCCAGCCAGCGCCACCGGCTCCGCGACACGGTGATGACCGCGATGGCCACGATCAGCGCCCAGCCGACGTGCACCGAGGGCATGGCCGAGAACTCATCCGCGTCGAAGCCGCCGCTCCAGGAGTACACCGACTGGCCGTAGCGCACCGCCGTATCGACCATGTGGGCCATCGGCAGCAGCCGCGGCGGCGCCACCGGGATCAGCTGGATGAGCAGGCTGGCCCCGGTGAACAGGGCCACGGTGGTCCTGATCCGCGGGTAGGCCGCGCGGTGGCGGGCGTAGAGCCAGACCAGGCAGATGCCCAGGGCCGGGAAGTGCAGGATGTCGTAGTACAGGTTGCACGCCTGGATCAGCAGCGGGTGCGACAGCACCGGCTGCTGCACGGCGGCCTCGCTGGGCAGGTGAACGAACCGCTCGGCGTCCCACAGCCAGCGAGCTCTCGGCACCGCCCCGGAAGTGCCCATCACGGCGAACGAGCCAGCGAACTGCCACAGCGCGTACAGCCCGAACAGCAGCGCGGCCTCCCGGGCCACGCCGTCCCAGCGGACTCGCAGCAACCTGAGCACGACCGCGGCGACCACCAGGACGCCGGCCGCCGCCAGGGCGTACTGCCACGACAGCATCAGATGCGGCACGACCGAGCCCCCGAATCGTCAACCGATCACCGGGAAACCATCCCACTGATGATCATACGTAACGGGGAGGTACCCTCCGCTTTGCCCCCGCGCCACCCCGCGTTCAGGCGCGGTGTTCAGGCGCGGTGTTCAGTTCAGCGAGTGGCCTAAGCGCATGTTGTTGCGGCTGAGCCCGGAGGGATCGGCCTCGGCCTGCGGCAGCGACACGTCGCCGGTCACGTCCGCGCCCAGCCGCACCCGGTCCCCGTCGACCAGCCGGACCTCGGTGCCGGGCAGCACGCGGTCGTCGTTGACGTACGTGCCGTTGGTGGAGCCCTCGTCCCTGATCGTGGCGTGCCCCGCGTCGTCCACCTGGACCGTGGCGTGCCGCCGCGAGACGTTGTCGAAGCGCGCGAAGGCCGCGGCCACGAGCGACTCGGCCGGATCCCGCCCGAGCATCACCGACGTCCCGGCCGGGATGTCCACGTTGCCGGTGGGGAAGGTGATGCGCATGACGACCGGCGAGATGCGGCGGCGGCGGCCCGTCGGCAACGGCGTCCCGCAGGTGGGGCAGACCACGTCGGCCGCGTCGGAGACGCCGGCGCCGCAGTTCGGGCAGAAGGATCCCTGCTCCGACCCGGGCGCGATGAAGCGCTGCGAGATCGTCGGCGTCAGCAGGTCGTCCTCGGGTCCAGGGCTGTGCGGCAGGTTAGCGCCGCACCGGAAGCAGATCAGATCCTCCGGCTGGACCTTGACGCCGCAATCGGGGCAGCTCAGGCTGGCCATGTTCTCGCTCTCAGGTTGGGGTAGTCAACCTCCGTTAGACTACCGCCGCCGGAGCGGATTCGCAGCGGGAGATGGGACAGCCGGAGAGAGGACTCAGCCGTCCGCGCTATGCGAAGGCGGAGTCATGGTCGGTTACCAGCTCGCACCGGAGCAGCAAGACCGGCGGCACTCCGTGGCCCAGTTCGCCCGCTAGCTCGTCGCCCCGGTCATCGGCGGCCCGAGGTTACTGGTCAGCGCCTGTCAGGCCTGCGAGCTGGCCCAGGTATCGGGTTCTGCCAGAGTGCGTGCCGATATGTCACCGTCGGTCTCATTTGCGAGAGAACCCTTGGCGTAAACCGGAACCGAGTACGATATGCGCACATGAACTCCCGGAGATTCCGCCGGCCCCGCGCTCGCGCGGCGGTCGCGGCAGCCGCTGTCCTGGCGGTTTCTACGATGGCGGCATGTTCATCCGTGCAGACCGGAGCCGCGGCGAACCCGACGCTCAAGGTCTGACGTTTAACCCGTTCACCGGCGATGATGCTTCGTTCGGGCCGGAGGCGCTGGCGGGCTGCCAGGCGGCGGCGGCCGCGATCAACGCGGCCGGCGGCGTGCTGACCCACCCGGTGGCCTGCCAAGCGTGGACACGGCCGGCAACCCGGCCAACGCGGTCACCGGCGGGGCGAAAATGCTGGTGGCCACGCCGCATTTGCTCGGCGTGCTCGGCCCGAGCTCGGATGAGGCGGACGCGACCGCCCCGCTGATCAACGCGGCCAGGGTCCCGATGTTCGCCGACACCGGCGAGTCGTCGTTTGACCACAACAAGCTGCCTTATTTCTGGCGCATGCTCGCCGCTGACGACGTGCGGAGCTACGCGATGGCGCTGTACGCCAAGCAGAAGGGCTATCTCCGGGCCGCGGCGGTGTTCGGCAGCGACGTCGGCTCGCAGGCCGGTGTGCCGGCGCTGCTGAGGGGCTACGAAGCGCAGGGCGGGCATATGGTCCTCAACCAGAAGATCGTGCTGGGCCAGAGCTCCTATCAGCAGCAGGTCCAGCAGCTCATCGCGGCGAAGCCGCAGGTCATCTTTACCGAAACCTCGCCGCAGACCAACGCGACGTACCTGGCCGAGCTGCAGCAGCTGGGCCACCTGATCCCGGTAATCGGCACCGACGTGACGATCCAGCCGACCTGGTTCACCGCGATGGCCGGGGCGATCGGCAAGCCGGCGCTGAGCCAGTACTTCGTGGCCGAGCAGCCCTACGCCCCTGCGTCGGGGGCCGCGTGGCAGGTGTTTAACAAGAACCTGCTGGCCTCAGCCACGGTAGACAAGCCGGCGCAGTGGAGCACTGACTCGTACACGATGACGGACTACGACTCGGTCATCGTCATGGCGCTGGCCGCGACCGCGGCGAAGAGCACCAGCCCGGCCGTATGGAATGCGTCCATCCCGGCGGTCACCACGGCCTCCACGGAGGCGGTGACGGTGCGTACGTACGCGGCCGGCGTCGCGGCCCTCCGCGCCGGCAAGAAGATCGATTACATCGGCGCCGCAGGCATCATCGACTTCAACCAGTGGCACAACTCGGGCGGCGGCTTCCAGATCGACGCCTACCAGCCGAACGGGGACCTCAGCCTGGTGAGCTCGATCACGGCCGCCCAGCTCGCACCTCTCATCAAGTAAGCGCCGATGTCCGGCTTGACCCCAGAGTTGTATATGACGCACAATCCTCGCCATGGGTGATGAAGCTTCCGTGCGGACCGAGCAGGCAGACGGTGCGGCAGGGCCAGCGGCCGAAGCGCCGGGGCCCGATCTTACGCGGCGGGAGATACTGATTCCCGGCGGCCACGGCGCGGCCTTTGCCGCCCGGGCGGGCCAGCTGGTGGAGATCATCGACCTGGAGGGGCAGCAAGTCGCGGACTTCGTCGCGTTCGCGGAGCGCAACCGGACCGAGTGGCTGTCCACCACCCATACCCGGTCCGCGCTGCTGCGGCTGACCGCCGTCGTCGGGGACCGCCTGGAGAGCAACTGGCGGAACCCGATGTTCGAGATCATCCGCGATGACGTGGGCCGGAACGACATCATCACGTCGATGTGCGACGACCGGCGCTACCGGCTCGACTACGGGGTCGAGGGCCACCGCAGCTGCCGGACGAATTTCGCCGAGGCGCTGGAGCCGTGGGGGATCGCCGAGTGGCAGATCCCCGATCCGTTCAACTTCTTCCAGAATGCCCCTATTCACCCCGACCGGAGGTTCGGCAACGAGATCCCCACCGGGAAGGCCGGGGACAAGCTGGTGCTGCGGACGCTGATGGATTCGATCGTCTCGGTCTCCGCCTGCCCGCAGGACCTCAATCCGTGCAACGGGTTCCACCCGAGCCCGCTCATGATCCGCATCCTCGAACCGTCGCCAGATCCCGCATGAGGCGGATCCGGCTGGCCGGGCAGCTGGCGGAGCCCATCGGCCACTACACAGACGGGGTCGAGGCGGGCGGGTTCCTCTACGTCTCGGGCATGCTGCCGGTCGACGCCAACGGAGACCTCGTGGGCGCCGGCGACGTGGTCAGGCAGACGGAACAGGCGCTTGACAACATAGGTGAGGTCCTGCGCGCCGCCGCTGCCACCTTCGACGACGTCGTGCGGCTCGGGGTGTACCTGCTGAACATGGCCGACCGGCCAGCCGTCACCACGGTGCGCCACCGCTACTTCGGCGACGCCCGGCCGGCGAGCACGCTGGTGGAGGTCAGCGCGCTCGCCCTCCCCGAGGCACTGATAGAGATCGAGGCCATCGCGCTGCTGCCCCGCCGGGACGCCTGACCATCCTGACCCGCGCTGCCGTGCTGGCGGCTCACCACCGAAGAGGAGCGTAATGAGACACGCCGTGACAGCGCTGGCAGCGGCGCTCGTACTCCTGTCCGCCGCCTGCAGTTCCACGAGCGGCGGGAGCAGTTCCCCGGGCGGCGGTAGCCCCTCGGGGGCGAAGCTGGTGGTCGGGGAATTCAACCCGTTCTCCGGGCCGGACGCGGCCTTCGGGCCGGAAATAGTCGGCGGCTGCATCCCCGCGATCCGGCTGATCAACGCCGGCGGCGGGGTGCTCGGCCATCAGATGAGCTGCGTCCAGGAGGACACCCGGGGCGATCCGGCCGACGCGGTGCCGGCCGCGCAGAAGATGATGGCGACCGAGACATCGCTAGTCGGCGTGCTCGGGCCCAGCTCCGACGAGGCGCTGGCCACTGCCCCGCTGCTGAACAACGGCCACGTGCCGATGTTCGGCGACACCGGCCAGGCCGCCTTTGATCACACGACCGACGCCTACTTCTACCGGCTCACGCCGGCCAACGACGTCAAGGGCTACGCGATGGCGCTCTGGGCGCACAAGGCGGGTTATACGCGCGCGGCCACGGTATTCGGCAACGACGCAGGCGCGCAGTCGAACGTGCCGACGCTGGCCCATGCCTTCACCCAGCTCGGCGGGACCGTCGTCTACAACAAGCCCTTCGCGCTCGACCAGAGCTCTTATCGCAGCGAGGTCGAGAGCATCCTCGCCGCCAAGCCCCAGGTGATCTTTACCGAGGTGGACCCGCAGACCGGGGCGACCTTCCTGTCCGAGCTGCAGCAGCTGCACGGGCTGATGCCGGTGATCGGCACCGACGTGACCCTGCAAGCACCGTGGCTCAAGGCCGTCACCGGTTCGATCGGCGCGGGGGCCATGGCCAAGTACTACGAGGGGATGCAGCCGTACGCGCCGCCGAGTGGCCCGGCCTGGCAGACCTACAACAAGGCCCTGCTGGCCTCGGCGTCACAGGTGCCCAAGCCCGACCAGTGGAGCACTGACCCGTACTCGATGACCGACTACGACGCCGTCAACGTCATGGCGCTCGCGATGCTCGCGGCCAAGAGCACCAGCCCGGCGGTCTTCAACAAGGACATCATGACGGTCACCGAGCCGGCGCCCGGCAAGACGGTCGTGACGAGCTTCGCCGCCGGGAAGGCCGCGCTGGCAGCGGGCAAGCAGATCCAGTACGTGGGCGCGGGCGGCCCCATCGTGTTCGACCAGTGGCACAACTCGACCGGAGCGTTCGAGGCCGCGAAACAGGTCAACGGGAATCCCGTGCTGGTCGGCTCGGTATCGGCGGCTCAGATAGCGGCGATCAGCAAGTGACAAAGACGTGACGGCCCGCTGCAGGGTCCGGACGGGGCGGCAGGCATGAACACGATCGTTCCCGCGATCGGGTTCGGCATCGTCACCGCCTCCATCCTGGCGGTGGCCGGTGTCGGCTTCACCCTTCAGTTCGGGGTGACCAACATCCTCAACCTCGCCTATGGCGACATCATGACGGCCGCCGCGTTCGTCGCCTACCTCCTCACCAGGGCCGGCTTCAGCGTGTGGCTGGCACTGGTGGCGGGCGCGGCGTTCGGGTCCGTGTTCTCCGTGCTGTTGAACCGGTGCGTCTACACTCCGTTCGTCGGGCGCGGGACGCGGCTGTTCGGCATGATCATCGTGACCATCGCGGTCAGCCTCATCGTGCAGAACGGTCTGCTGGCCATCTTCGGCGCCAACTTCTTCAGCCTGAAGATGCCCCGCCCCACGTCGGTGCACATCGCCGGGATGACGTTCACCACCGATCAGCTCGCCATCATCGCCATCGCGGTCGTCGTCATGCTCCTCATCCACCTGCTGCTCCGCTACACCAAGCTGGGCAAGGCGATGCGCGCCACCGCCGCCGACCCCGACCTCGCCCGCAACTGCGGGATCGCCACCGACCGGGTGATCGACCTGGCCTGGGCCATCTCGGGCGCGCTGTGCGGCCTGGCCGGCGTCATCCTGGTGCTGAACGTGACCGCGTTCACCGACACGACCGGTTCGCAGTTCCTGATCCCGGTCGTGGCCGTCGCGGTGCTCGGCGGGATCGGCCAGCCCTACGGGGCCATGCTGGGCGCCCTGGTCGTCGGGATCGCCACTGAGGTGGCGGCGGCCATCTTCAACCCCGAGTACAAGGACGTCGTCGCCTTCGTGATCCTGGTGATCGTGCTCCTGGCCCGGCCGCAGGGCATCCTGTCGGAGATCGCCACCCGCAAGGAGGTCGCGGCGTGAGCGTCGCCTGGCAGTTCTACATCTCGACGGTACTGATCTACCTCGGCGTCGACGTGATGGCGTGCTGGGGGCTCAACCTGCAGTTCGGCGTGGCCGGCCTGGTCAACTTCGCCTTCATCATCTTCCAGGCCGCGGGGGCCTACACGGCTGCGGTCCTCACCCTCGGGCCCGCCAAGCCCGCCAGCCAGGGCGGGTTCCAGCAGTACCTCGGCGGCGCGCACTGGCCCTTCCCGCTGCCGATCCTGGCGGCCGGTCTGGTCGGCGGCCTGCTCGCGGCGCTGGTCAGCGGCGTCACCGTCCGGCGGCTGCGCAGTGACTACGAGGCCATGGTCATGCTCGTGGTGTCGCTGATCGCGACCAGCGTGGCCACCAACCAGATCGGGCTGGTGAACGGGCCGAACGGGCTGGCCCTGGTGCCCAAGCCCCTGGCCACGCTGGTCAACCTCTCGCCGGTCGGCTACCAGTGGCTGTTCGTGGGCATCACGGCCGCGATCGCCGTGTGCGTGTACTGGCTCGTGCACATCGTGACGAGCTCGCCGCTCGGGCGCACGCTGCGCGCGGTCCGCGACAACGAGCAGGCGGCGGCGGCGCTGGGCAAGAACGTTACCGGGCTGCGGATGCTCGCGTTCATCCTGGGCGGCGTGATCGCCGGCATCAGCGGCGGCGTCCTCGTGGAGTTCATCTCCGCCTGGTCCCCCGGTTCGTGGCTGTACCCGGAAACGTTCGTGTACTTCACCGCCGTCATCGTGGGAGGGGCCGGTAACAACCTGGGCGTCACGGTCGGCGCGCTGCTCGTGCCCGTTGCCTTCCTCGAGGCCACCCGGTTCCTGCCCCAGTTCGGCCCGGCCGGGCTCATCGACGCCCTGCAGTGGATCGTCGTCGGTGCACTCGCCCTCATCTTCTTGTGGTTCTGGCCCCGTGGCGTGATTCCCGAGCGGCGGCGGCGCTTCCCGATGGCCGCTAAGGACGAGGTGCCCGTGAGGACCGGGGGATGAGCGGCCTCTCCGCTCCCGTGCTCGCCGTTCAGGACCTGCATCGCGAGTTCGGCGGGGTGCACGCGGTGAACGGGGCGTCCTTTACCGTCCCGCCGGGCCGGATCACCGGCCTGATCGGGCCCAACGGTGCCGGGAAGTCGACCGCGCTCAACATCATCGCCGGTGCGCTGAAGCCGAGCGCTGGGACGGTTTCCTACCAGGGGAAGGACGTCACCGGACTGCCCTCCTACCGGGTGGCCCGGCGCGGGATCATCCGCACCTTCCAGCTCTCGAGTGAGTTCGCCGCGCTGACCGTACTGGAGAACCTGCTGGTCGCGGCGCCTGCCCAGCGGGGCGAGACGCTATGGCAGGCGGCGCTCGGCAAGCGGTACTGGCGGCCGCAGGAGCGGGCACTGGTCGAGCGCGCCCGGCAGTTGATGGCCCGCTTCGACATGTCCGCCAAGGAAGATGAGTACGCCGGGAACCTCAGCGGCGGCCAGAAACGACTGCTGGAGCTGATGCGCGGGCTGATGGCCAATCCCACGCTGTTGCTGCTCGATGAGCCGATGGCTGGCGTGAACCCCTCCCTGGCCCGCAGGATCGAGCAGCATCTGGCCGACCTGGTCGGTGAGGGACTCACGATGCTGATGATCGAGCACGAGCTGGCCGTGGTGGAGCGGCTGTGCGATTCCATCGTGGTCATGGCCCAGGGACGGGTGATCTCGGAGGGAACCATGGCCGACATCCGTTCCGATCAAGAGGTGCTGGATGCCTATCTCATCGGATAGCGTACCGGGCGAGCGGGAGCGGCACCCGGCGGTCCTGCGCCTGGATGGCGTCGCGGCGGGATACGGCGGCGCCCCGATCGTGTCCGACGTGAGCATCAGCGTCGGGCCAGGAGAGGTGGTCTCGGTCATCGGGCCGAACGGCGCGGGCAAGTCCACCTTGCTCAAGGCCGTGACCGGCCGGCTCCCGGTGATGGCCGGCACGGTCACCTTCAAGGACCGGGACGTGACGAACTGCGCGTGGGCATCTCCTCGCCCGGATGGGGCTGGGTTTCGTACCGCAGAACAAGGACGTGTTCGACACCCTGACGGTCACCGAGAACCTGGAGATGGGCGGCTACCTGCTCAAGAAACCGCAGCTGGCCGCCAGGATCGACAAGGTGATGGCGACGTTCCCGGCACTCGCTGACATGCGGTCGCGGACGGCGAGCAAGCTCAGCGGCGGCGAACGGAAGATGCTCGCGGTGGCGCGGGTGCTGATGGTCGAGCCGGCCGTTCTCGTCCTCGACGAACCGACCTCCGGCCTGTCCCCAGAGCTGTCCCGGTCGGTGCTGCGGGACCAGGTCCGGCGTCTGGCCGATTCCGGGACGGCCGTGCTGCTGGTCGAGCAGAAGGCATTCGAGGCGCTCGGTGTATCCGACTGGGCTTACATCCTGGTTGCGGGACGGGTTGAGATCGCGGGCGCGGCTAGCGAGATTCTCGGCCGACCCGACATCCGCGAGGTCTTTCTCGGCCGATCCGGAACCGATTCCCCGGTCGTGCAGTCCCCGCCGAGACAGGCCGCGCGCGATCTCAATTCCCCGGCCCATCCGATTTCGGGTCGAGAGCCATGACCGAGACGGGCGACGATCCCTCCGCCACGGTACGGCAGCCAGGACCGCGGCCACCGGGGCACCTATCTCAGCAAGAGCGACATGGTCACCGACGTACTCAGGAACCTCATTACGGGCGGTCAGCTGTCGCCGGGTACGCCGCTCCGGCAGCAGTACCTGGCCGAACGGTTCGACGTGAGCAACACGCCGGTGCGTGAGGCGCTCCGGCGGCTCGAGTCAGAAGGCCTGGTGGTTACCGACGTGCACCGGGGGGCCACCGTCGCGCGCACGGAGTCGCAGGAGCTGGAGGAGAACTACCGGATCCTGGCAGCTCTGGAGGCGCTGGCTGGAAGCCTGGCAGTGGCCAAGATCACCGACGCTGACATCGCTGATATCGAAGCTCTCTACCGGGAGGTTGCGGCGTGCCTGCCGGATGACAGTCGGCTGACCGAACTCAACCGGCAGTTTCACTTCCGGATCTACGAATGCGCACGCTCGCCGATGCTTCTTCTCCTCATGAGGTTGCTGTGGCGGTCGTTCCCGCACGGCCCGCAAGCCGGGCGGCCGCACTCCGAATCGGTCCGGCAGCACGACGCGCTTGTCAGGGCGCTCAAACACAGAAATGAGGAGCAAGTGGCCGCCATAATCCGCGACCACGTCCTCGGCAGCATTAAGTACCTACCGCAGCGATGACCTGGTAGGAGCAGCTGGGTATCGGCGGCCCGTCGTGAGGCTTCCTTTGAGGTCGGCTGGGCCCCTTGGCAGTGCTGGATGACGCACTGGCCGGGATCGCCACCATCGATGATCCGTCGGCGCGTCGAAACCCTGCGACGTCAGCGTCCCGTCGCGTGATTTCGAATACGGGCGGATTCGGAGCCTCGGGTGCCCGATAACGAGAATGCTATTGAGCGTGCCTAATATGGCGGCAATCGGCACGTAATTATCGTCATAACAGACTGATTAGCTGATGATTGCCGCTTCGGCCTCGCGCCGGTCCCCGAGGATGGTAACCCGGGCCGCAGCCGCCCGGCGACCGATACGTCCCGTATGCCGCACGATCGGCCGGCGCCCGGCGCCGGTCACCAGGATGCGATACCTGGCCGGAGGAAGTACGAGGAGTCACTGTACAATCACTATATGAAGGTGCGGAGCGGCCCGGTCCCGGCCAGGTCAGACGGCGCGGTTAACCTTCCCGGCGAAGATCTCGCCGGTTTACTGGCGAATGTCCCATGGTGGCCACCCAGAAGATGATTATATGTCCTTAGCTGTCTTGTGACATGAGAGTGTGGCTCGCCCGCCATGTTGGCCCGAGCAGCGGCGATCGTTGTGAAACGAAAGAAAGGGTGCGTATGGAGGGCGGCTTGCGCCGCTTCAGCGGGCATGCGCGCTGGCTTATGTCTTGCCGATACGAGGTGCGAACGTAGTGCGTAAACGATCGGTGGCGAATCCCGGCAACCCAGCTGGCGCGGCCGTCAGCGGAGGGCTAGTCGGCGGGGAGGGCCCGGTGCCTCCTGCGGGCGGAAGCGCCGCGGGCGGCGGCCCGGATGCCGTCGGCAGACGGGACGTGGCAAGCACGGGACCGCAGTCCGCCATCGGCCCGTCCGCTCCCAGCGGCCAGACGCCCGGGGCCGCCGCCCAGCCCCTGGCGGAACCCCTGTCCGCGGCCGGAATGGTCGGGTCCACCCATCCGCATCCGAGACGGCCCAGCCCGGCCCGGTCGCGGTTCGCCCTGAAGAACTGGCGCGTCCGGTGGCGGCTGGCCGCCTTGATCGCGGTGCCGTTGCTGACCGCGGCGGTGCTCGGCGGCCTGACCATCAACGGCGACGTCATGAACTGGCAGACGAACGGCCGTGTTCAGCACCTCGCCCAGCTCAACGGCGCGGTGGTCAAGTACATCCAGGCCGTGGAAGATGAACGCGACTATTCAGTCGCCTCCACGGCGAACAGGGCTGGCTTTTCTGCCCGGCTGAAGAACGCACGGCAGGTCTCCGACGCCGCCGCCGCACAGGTCACCGCCTTGGCCGATGGCATCACGGTCGGAGAGGGCTATCCGCTCGCCACGGTCCAGGCGCTGAGACGCGGTACGAGATGGCGCGCACTCGCTGCTGCTCGTCCGCAAGGTGGTAGCGGACCCGGTCTTCCCCATGACAGCGATCATGCAGGTTTACACCGTGAACGTCATTCAGCCTGCGAACGCATTCACCGGCGTCGTCGGGAGCGAGGCCAGCAATACCGATCTCCGGAGCGACGCCACCGCCCTGGGCGCACTGCTCCAGGCCGAAGACTCCACGTCGGTCGAGCGAGCCCTGCTGCTGAGGGCGCTCAGCTTGCCGCAGCCGACGCTGACGTCCGACGACGTTGCCAGCCTCGATCAGGCAAAGCGGCAGGGAATAGTGGATCTGGCCAACTTCAACGCCTCCGTGGGTGTCGCCGAGCAGCAGAACTACGGCGACACGGTGACCGGCCCGCGGGTCGATGAGGCCGCGCAGCAGCTGCAACAGGCGGAGGCGTTGCTTATCGGCCCCCCGCCGCACCGGCTCACCCCGGCCAATCAGCGCACCTTGGCCGTCGCGAACGTTAACGACGACTTTTCCTTCACCATCGGCAAGATGCGGCAGGTCATCGACGGACTGACCGGCGACATCTCCACGCTGGCCAATAAGTCCAGGACCAATGCCACCACGGACCTGCTGGTCACCAGCCTCGTGACGCTCCTGCTGCTGCTCATGGTGGTGCTGGTCTCGACGATCGTGACCCGCTCCCTGATCCGCCCGCTGCGCAAGCTGCGTACCGACGCGCTCGACGTGGCCGGGCACCGGCTGCCCGAGATGGTGCGGCGGCTCAGCCAGAGCGAGGGCGTCGACGAGGACGTCGAGATCGAGCCGATCGGGGTCACCTCCACCGACGAGATCGGTGAGGTCGCACGGGCCTTCAACCAGGTCCACCGGGAAGCGGTCCGGCTGGCGGCCGACGAAGCCATGCTGCGCGGCAACCTGAACGCCATGTTCATCAACCTGTCGCGCCGCAGCCAGTCGCTGATCGAGCGGCAGCTGTCGCTG
This sequence comes from uncultured Actinomycetota bacterium, assembly GCA_963839095.1. Classification (GTDB taxonomy): domain Bacteria; phylum Actinomycetota; class Actinomycetes; order Streptosporangiales; family Streptosporangiaceae; genus Palsa-504. The sequence continues at coordinate 13,741 of CAWIUF010000047.1, forward strand.
ATCGACTCGCTGGAGCAGAGCGAGCAGGACTCCGGCCGTCTGTCCAGCCTGTTCCGGCTGGACCACCTGGCCACCCGCATGCGCCGTAACTCCGAGAACCTCCTGGTCCTGGCTGGTCACGAAGTGACCAGGCGGTGGACCCAGCCGGTGCCACTGGTGGACGTGCTCCGCGCGGCCATCTCCGAGATCGAGCAGTACGAGCGGGTCGTCCTCAACGTCCAGCCGGGGATCGTGGTGGTCGGCCAGGCCGTCAACGACGCGGTTCACCTGGTCGCGGAGATCGTGGAGAACGCGACCACGTTCTCACCGGAAGACACCCAGGTTTACGTGTCCGGCCAGCCGCTGAGCAGCGGCGGGGTGCTCCTCGACATCACCGATAACGGCGTGGGCATCTCGGAGCAGGAGATGTCGCACGCCAACTGGCGCCTGGACAACCCGCCCGTCGTCGACGTGGCCGTGTCCCGCCGGATGGGCCTGTTCGTGGTCGGCCGCCTGGCCGCGCGGCACGGCGTCCGGGTCCGGCTGCGGCACGCCCAGGCCGGCGGCCTCACCGCGCTGATCTGGCTGCCGGACACGGTAGCGGCCCCCGAGGTCGCGCCGCCGCTCGGCCGGCTCCGCCAGTTCGAGCCGGACGACTACGGCCCCGCCGCCTCGCTGTCCGCCCCCACCGCGACCGCCCCGGCCCCCGGTCCCTCGGCGGCCTCCCAGGCCACGGCGGCCGCGCGGATCCCCAGGTTCTCGCCCACCGGCCCGGGTGCTCCGGCCGCCCCGCCCTCGCCGTCTTTCACCCCCGCCGCGAACGCCGGCTCACCCGGCGCCCCGGCGATGCCAGGCCCGGCCCCGGCCGGCCTCGGCGCCGCCGGGAACAGCCTCCCCGGGAACAGCCTCCCCAACGGCGTTCCTGGCCAGGCCGCGCCGCCCCAGGGCGGGACCTCGGCCGGCAACAACTGGGAACCCGCGGGCAACGGGTGGGACCTCGGCAGCAGCCGGACCGACCATGACGGGCCGCCCACCCAGTCGCTGCCCGTCCGCAACGGCAACGGGACGTCTAACGGCACGCCGTCCAACGGCAGGCCCGCCAATGAGGCGGCCGATCCGTGGACCACGGCAGGCCCGAGCCGGATGCCCTCCTTCGGTGACATGGGCGCGGCCGACTCACCCGGCCCGGGCGGTGGCCCGTCTGGCCCGGGTGCGCCCGGCCTGGCCCCGCAGCCGCCGCAGTTCCCGCTCGGCAGCCGGAACGTCCACGGCAGCGACGGCCCGAGTGCCGCTGACGCCGCGAACGGCGTGGCCACGGCCGGCCGGGGGCGCGGCGACGCGAACGACGGCCAGGTCGTGGTCCCCCCGGCCGGACCGGAAGCACGGTCGCCGATCTTCGACTCGCTGGAATCGGACTGGTTCCGGCGCAGCGGCCAGACCCTCACCGCGCCCCAGCGCGGCGGCCAGGGCCCGCAGCCGCAGGCCGCCGCCCCGCAGGCGGCGAAGAACGCCTGGACCTCGCCCGCGGACGAGGGCTGGCGCGCCGCTCAGGTGGTGGCGTCGCCCGCGGCCGGCGATACTACCCAGGCAGGGCTGCCAAAGCGGGTTCCGAGGGCTAATCTCGTGCCTGGGTCCGTTGGCGGCAATGGAGGTCCCAGTAGTCACGAAGCAGAAGTCGAGGCACCCGCGCGGTCGGCGGACGCGGCCCGTTCCCGCATGGCCAGCTTCCAGCGAGGCGTACGCGATGGTCGCGCCGCCGCACCCCAGAACGAGGAGCCGTAGGACCCGATGAAAGCTCAAGGCCGAGGCACAGGCATAGCGAAACGAGGAGGAACCTGTATGGACGGGCGACGAGGGGAGTGCGGATGAGCACGCCAGGACGCCCTGCGCAGGATCTTAACTGGCTGATCACCAACTTCGTGGAGCGCGTGCCTGACGTGGCGCACGCGGTGGTGGTGTCCTCGGACGGCCTGCCGCTGGCCTTCAGCGCCGGCTTCCCGCAGGAGCGCGCCGATCAGCTGGCGGCGGTGACGTCGGGGCTGACCAGCCTGACCCAGGGCGCCTCCCGGGTGTTCGAGGGCGGCGCGGTCGTGCAGACTGTGGTGGAGATGCAGCGGGGCGTGCTGGTGGTCATGGCGATCAGCAACGGCTCGAGCCTTGCTGTCCTCGCCGCGTCCACCTGCGATCTCGGGCTCGTGGCCTACGAGATGACCCTGCTGGTCGAGCGGGCTGGGCGGGTCCTTACCCCCGCCACCCGAGGTGTCATGCAAGCAGCCATCCCGGGTGATGGACGACGATGACCGGAGGTTTCAGTGGCGGGCCAAGGGCGAGGTGACAACCAGTCGCCGTTCGTGGGCTTGCCCGGTTCCTGGCAGGGACGGGCCGGTCTGTGGGACGAGGGGCCGGGACCAGGTCGTTCTGGTTTCGGCTTCGGGACTGAGGAAGATGGTGCGACAAGGCTCGTCCGGCCGTATACCGTTACAGGTGGCCGGACGCAGCCGAGGTACCAGCTCGCCATTGAGGCACTGGTCACGGCGACCGTGCTCGAGCCGCGCGACCTCTCGGTGCTGGCGCCTGAATGTCAGGCGATCCTGCAGTTCTGCCGGGACTGGAGGTCGGTGGCCGAGGTGTCAGCGGTACTCCGGCTACCGCTAGGCGTGGCCAGGATTCTCATCGCCGACATGAGCGCGGACGGCCTCGTCCGCGTTCAGCAGCGCGATGATTCTGAGGGACGTCCGGACCTCAATTTGCTCGAAAGGGTGCTTAGTGGACTCCGTAAGATCTAGCGTCGCCCAGCCCCGGTCCGACGCGCCCGCCATGACGTCGGTCAAGATCGTGGTGGCTGGTGGATTCGGCGTAGGAAAGACGACATTCGTGGGCTCGGTGTCGGAGATCACCCCGCTGACGACCGAGGCTGTCATGACCGTGGCCAGCACGGACGTCGACGACCTGTCGCACGTGCCGGACAAGTCGACCACCACCGTGGCGATGGACTTCGGCCGCATCACCCTGGACAAGGACCTGGTCCTGTACATGTTCGGAACGCCGGGCCAGCACCGGTTCTGGTTCATGTGGGACGACCTGATCCAGGGCGCGATCGGCGCGGTCGTGCTGGTGGACACCCGCCGCCTGGCCGACTCGTTCCCCGCGGTGGACTACTTCGAGGCGTCCGGCCTGCCGTTCGTGATCGGCATCAACGGGTTCCACGGGCAGTTCCCGCACCGGTCGAGGGACGTCAGCGAAGCCCTGGCCATCTCGCCGGACGTGCCGGTGATCCCGTGTGACGCGCGTAACCGCGAGTCGACCAAGGCGACCCTGGTCACCCTGGTCGAGCACGCCATGTCGATGCAGACCGCCGGCCGGTTCTGATAGGTGGGCGCTGGGTCCTACACGACCAGCACCGCTTTGCTCGAGGCCCTGGCCGAAGCCGGGGTCAGGTACATCTTCGCGAACCTCGGCAGTGACCACCCGGCCCTGATCGAGGCATTCGCCGTGGCCAGGGCCGACGGCCGCGAGGACGAGTTCCCGCGCCTGATCGTGTGCCCGCACGAGATCGTCGCGCTGAGCGCCGCGCACGCCTACGCCACCGTGACCCGGCAGCCGCAGGCCGTCTTCGTCCACGTCGACGCGGGCACCCAGAACCTCGGCGGCGCGGTCAGCAACGCGCTGCGCGGCCGCGTCCCGGTGCTCATCTTCGCCGGCGCCGCCCCGTTCACCGCCAACGGCGAGCTGCCGGGCGGGCGGAACGAGTTCATCCACTGGATCCAGGACGTCCGCGACCAGCGCGGCATCCTGCGCGGCTACGTCAAGTACGACAACGAGATCCGCACCGGCCGCAACGTCAAGCAGCTCGTGCACCGCGCGCTCCAGCTCGCCCGCAGCGAGCCGGCCGGCCCCGTCTACCTGGTCGGCCCGCGCGAGGTGATGGAGGAGCCGGTCGAGCCCTACGCCGTGGACCACGCGCAGTACCCCCCGGTGGACCCGGCCGCCCTCACCGCCGAGGCGGCGCGCGAGATCGCCACCGCGCTGGCCGGCGCCGAGCACCCGCTGATCATCACCTCCTACCTGGGCCGCAACCCGGACGCGGTGCCCGCGCTGGTGGAGCTGGCCGAGCTGCTCGCGATCCCGGTGCTCGAGTCGGCCGCGTCCCACGTCAACTTCCCCGGCGACCACCCGCTGCACGCCGGCTACCAGTTCACCACCTCCGGGCAGAACGAGACGCTGGCCGCCGCCGACGTGATCCTGGTGCTGGACAGCGACGTGCCGTGGATCCCCGACTCCAGCCGGCCCGCGCCCGGTGCCGCCATCTACGTCGTCGACATCGACCCGGTCAAGGCCGACCGGACCCTGTGGCACGTGCCCGCCCGGCGTATCGCCGCGGCCGACACGAAGGTGGCAGTGACGCAGCTCGCCGACTTCGTTCGGGAAAATGCCCTGGTGGACGCCAGCCGGGTGGAGACCAGGCGGGCCGCGCTGACCGCGGCCGGGCAGGCCCGGCGGGCCGCCCTCGACGAGCTCGAGCGGCCGCCGCCCGGGGTGATCACGCCCCGGTACCTGACCGCGTGCGTGCGCGAGCTGCTGGCCGGCGCCGACGCGCTGGTGCTGACCGAGGCGATCACGAACTACCAGGTGGTGACCGACCACCTGCGGGCCAGCCGGCCGGGGTCACTGATCGGGTCCGGCGGCAGCTCCCTCGGCTGGGGCGGCGGCGCCGTCGTCGGGGCCAAGCTCGCCGCACCCGGCCGGGTGGTCGTGTGCCTCACCGGCGACGGCTCGTACCTCTTCGGGGTGCCGTCCTCGGCCCAGTGGCTGGCCCGGCGGTACAAGGCGCCCGCGCTGACCGTCATCTTCGACAACCGCGGCTATGCCGCGCCCAAGTTCTCCACCCTCAAGGTCCATCCGGACGGCGCCGCGGCCCAGGCCGACGACTTCCACGCGAGCTTCGAGCCCGAGGCCGACCTGCCCGGTATCGCCGCGGCGGCCGGCGGCGCCTACGGCGTGACCGTATCCGACCCGGACGAGCTCCCGCTGGTGCTCAAGGACGCGCTGGCCGTCGTGCGGGGCGGCCGCTCCGCCGTGGTCAGCGTCCAGCTCCCTGCCGGTCTAGCCGAGGGAGCGCAGGAACTCCACCGACCGCCGGACGATGCCGTCGACGTCGCTCGCGCCCTTCCAGATGTGCGTCGCGCCCGGCACCAGCTCCAGTTCCACCGTCGTCCCGGCCGCCCGCAGGACCTCGGCCAGCCGGACGCTCTGGGCCGGCGGCACCATGTCGTCCGCCTCCCCGTGCATCAGCAGGACCGGCGGCGTGCCCGGCCCGCCCCGGGCCCGCGCCGACCCACCGGCCCCGGCCTGGGCGACCGCCACCGGGCTGGCCTGCCGGGCCAGGTCGGGTACCTCGGCGGCCGGCGCGCCGAGCAGCAGCGCCTCGCGGGAGTCCGGCCCGGCGTCGCGCCCGCCGCCCGCCGCGGCCACGTCGTCCGGCAGGCCGGCCAGGTCGGTGACCGGGAACCAGGCGACCACCCCGTGCACCACGGCACCGGTCAGGGCGGCCAGCAGCGCGAGGTGGCCGCCGGCCGAGTCGCCCCAGGCGTACACCCGCCCGGCGTCGAGCCCGTACTCGGCCGCGTGCTCCCGCACCCAGCCGAACGCGGCCCGGGTGTCCTCCAGCGGCGCCGGGAAGCGCGCCTCGCCGCTGAGCCGGTAGTCCGCCGCCGCCACCGCGAACCCCCGCGCGGCCAGCGACCGGTAGAAGTCCGCGCCCAGCACCGGCAGCGGCTCGCGCCGTGACCCGCGCCGCCACCCGCCCCCGTGCAGGTAAACGATCACCGGCGCGGGAGCCTGCGCCGGCAGGTACAGGTCGAGCTCCAGCGGACGAAAGCCCGGCACCTCGCCGTAAACAAGATCAGGAATATACCGAACGGGTGGCATCACGCGGCCGTCAGCTGCGGAGCCATCTTCCAGAACGCCCCGCCCTGCATGATCGCCAGCAGGTTAGCCGGATCCTGCAGCACGCCCACGTCGGCGGCCGGCTCACCGCGCACTACGAGCACGTCGGCGAGGTAATCCGGGGCCAGCCGCCCGACCGGCATGTCCATCAGCTGGCCGCCGAACTCCGTCGCCGCCCGCAGCACCTCAGCGGGGGAGTAGCCGAAGAGCCGGACGAACAGCTCCAGGTCCCTGGCATTGCGCCCGATCGGGTTGTTGGGGAAGCCGTAGTCGCCGCCGGGCAGCACCCGCAGCCCGCGCTTGCGCAGCTCGGGGTACAGCTCGGTCATCGCCCGCAGCGCCTTGACCGATCCCATCTTCTCCGCCATGGCGGTGTCGATGCCGTACTCGGCGCCCTCGTACACGTTGGCCCACATGATGCCGACGGCGGGGGAGAGGAAAATAGCGTCCTTGTGCTCTTCCAGCAGGTCGATCGCCTCGGCGTCGGCGTAGGTGCAGTGGTAGACCGACCGGAACCCGTTCCGGACCGCCAGCTTGATCGACTCGGGGGACTGGGCGTGGCAGTTCAGCCAGACCCCGGACGCGCGCGCCTGCTCCCCGGCCGCCGCCGCTTCCTGCTGGTTGTACTGGGTCACCATCGACCCGCCCTCGGTGAAGACGTCGTCGTTGCTCATCAGCAGCTTGACCGCGTCGAAGCCGATCGCGGCCTGCTCGGCGATGAACTCGCGCACCCCGTCCGGGCCGACCTTCTTCGGCTTCGGCCCGTCCGGCCCCATCTGCACCGGGTTGTTGTCGCGCTCGAACGACGCGGCCCGCATCCGCGGTCCCGGCGCGGCGCCCGCCGCGATCTCGCCCCGCAGCCGTACTTCGGTCGGCACCGGGGTCAGCGATCCGGCCGAGTAGGCGCTGGTGAAGCCGTGGTCGAGCAGGATCTTGGCGTTGCGCCGGGCGATCGCGAGGTGCTCGTCCGGGGTCGGCATGTGCCGGAAGAAGCTGACGTCCAGCGGCGGGTTGAACGACGGGTCGATGTACCCGACGGCGGACGGGAACGTCAGGTGCGCGTGCGACTCGATCAGCCCGGGCATGACCGTGGCGCCGGCGCAGTCGACCACCTGGTCGCCCGGCTCGGCTTCGGTGCCGCCGCCGGGCCGTACGCTCTCCACCCGGTCGCCCCGGACCACGACGTCGCCCGGCACCGGCGGCGCGCCGGTCCCGTCGAAGACCTGCCCGCCAGTGAAGATGATCCGGTTCATGGGTACTCCCTATTCACAGCCGTGTGTTCTCGGTGCAGCAGTTCGATGAGGTTGCCCTCGGGGTCGGCGACGAACGCCATCCGCACTCCCGGTTCCGGCGACGGGCACGGCGGTATCACCGGCCGCGCGCCGCGCGCCACGGCCCGGTCGAAGGCGCCGTCGAGGTCGGTGACGTCAAACGCCACGTGCCCGTAGCCCGCCCGCAGCGCCGCCTCGGCCGGGTTGGCCGGCTTCGCCCGTCCGAGCCGGCCGGTCCCGGCCGCTCCGGTACCGGGCCGGTGCAGCAGCTCGAGCCGGTACCCGAAGACCGGGTGGATGAGCATCTCGATGCTCAGGTCGATCGCGTCGACCGTCAGCGTCAGCTCGGGCACCAGCCCGAACACGTCGCAGAACCACGCGGCGGCCGCCCCGAGATCGGCCACGGCGAGCCCGGCGTGATCCAGCCGGGCGGTGATCTCAGCCATGGACGTTCAGCCCCGCCGGATCGGCCGTCAGCCAGGACGCGAACCGGCCCTCCGGGTCACGCGCGGCCCGGACCGCGGCCAGCCGCCGGTACGCCTCGTCCGACAGGAACCGGTCCTGCCGCCGGGTGAAGTCGGTGTCGCCCAGGTAGACGCCCGCCCCGTGCGCGTCCGCCAGCGCCGCCGTCCGGCCGTGCACCCAGCCGGCGTACCGGCCGTCGTCGGCCGGGCCGGTGTAGATCGCGTAGGTCGCCACGTACACCTCCGCCTCCACCGAGAACGCCATATCCGGCAGGTCGCGGCGGGGGGACCAGCCGTACCAGATCGAGAACGAGTGCTCGGTGTCCAGCTCTCCCCACAGCTCACGCAGCATCGGCGCCAGCACCCCGGCCGGCGCGTCCGTCCAGGTGCAGTCCACCACGTACCGGTGGCCCTCGGGGTTCTGCGCGATCTGCGCCTCGTTCTCCTCCAGCACCGTGGTCCGGCCCTGGACGTGCCCGAGCGCACGGCCGGCCAGCGGGCCGTGCTGGAGCGGAGCCAGCAGCCCGCGCGCCTCGTCGTCCGAGCCGGCCATGACCGTGGTGTGCAGGAGCAGCACCGTCCCCTCCGGCCGCGGGGTCCCCGCGTAGAGCGGGACATCCGGCAGCCGGGTGGCCGCCACCACCGGCTCGACCCGCCGGTCGAGCCCCGGCAGCACGTCGTGCAGCCACGTCAGCAGTTCCACCGTGTCGTCCAGCCCGAACGACCACGTGTCCTGCCACATCGCCCCCGGCGCCGGGTACGTCCGCAGCCGGAACCGGGTGATCACCCCCGGGAACCCCGGCCCGGCCCCGCGGGCCGCCCACAGCAGGTCGGGGTTCTCCTCTTCGTCCGCCCGGACCAGCGTGCCCTCGGCCGTCACCACGTCCAGGCCCACCACGCTCTGGCAGGCCCAGCCCCGGGCCCGGCTGTCCCAGCCCTGCCCGCCCTGCAGCAGGAAGCCGCCAAGCCCGACGGTGGCGCAGTGCCCGCCGGGAAATGCCCGCCCCCGCTCGGCCAGGAACGGCGCCAGCTCCAGGCCGCCCTGCACGGCCGGCCGGGCCGAGACGATCCCGGTGGCCGCGTCGTACCCGATGTCCCGCAGGTTTCCCAGGTCGATGAGCAGGGCGTCGTCGCGCAGGCTCCACGCCGCCCAGGAGTGCCCGCCGGAGCGGACCGAGACCGGCCAGCCCTGCTCGCCGGCCAGCCGCACGCCCATCATCACGTCGTCGTCGCTCCCGGCCAGCAGCACCGCCGCCGGGAACCGGTCCGGGCGGCGCGCGTTGAAGATCCGGCCAACCCGGGCCTGCTCGTACCCCGGCTCACCGCGCATCAGCAGGCGCCCCGCGAGCCGTTCCCGCGTCGCCTCCCGGCCGGCCGTCATCCGACCACCGCCGCCCCGCCGTCGACCGGGATGTTGGCCCCGCTCACGTGGGCGCCCTCGCGCGCGCAGAGCAGGGCCGTCGCCCGCCCGATCCCGCCGCCGGTCCCAGAGACGAGCGCCCGCTTGCCGTCCAGCCGGCCCATAGGCGGCTCCTCCGATCCGCGGTAGCTTCTTCACTCTACGGAAGTTACTATCTCACAGTGAGAGTACCCTCAACAAGGTTTCTGAGGTGACCGCGATGCCGGCCAACCGGGTCCTGGGTATCGGCTGCGGCCAGCCGCACGGCAGCGCCGAGATCCTCCTCAAGTCGGCGCTGCGCGCCGCCGAGACGGCGGGCGCCGCGGTCGACCTGGTCCGCCTGGACGAGCTCCGCCTGCCCAGCGGCGCCTGGCTGGACAGCACTGGCGAGGCCGCCGAGCCGGACGACGGCTGGTGGCTGTGGGAGCGGCTCATCGCCTGCGACGGCCTCATCGTGAGCACCCCGATCATCAGCCGGACGGTGGCGGCCCGCCTGAAGCTGTTCGGCGACCGGATGCTCGGCCCGAACGCCGACGCCGCCATCATCGAGGGCCTGCTGGCGCTGCGCCGGCCGGGCCAGGAACCCGCCGTCCCCTTCCGCGTCGACGAACGCGTCCTCAGGCCCCGCGTCGCCGGCTTCCTCGCCGTCGGCGGCTCGCTGACCCCGCAGTGGAAGACCCTGGCCCTGCCCCAGCTGCACACCACCACGTTCTCGATGCACATCGCCGTCGTCGACCAGGCCCAGTTCGGCGGCGCCGGCACCCCCCGCTCCATCGTCCTGGACCCGGCCGCCCTCGACCGCGCCGCCCAGCTCGGCCGCAACGTAGCCAGCCAGCTCGGGGTGGCGTTCGACGACGCCCGCTACCTGGGCCCTCCCGGCCTGTGCCCCCTGTGCCACCTGGACGTCATCGCCCTCCACGGCACCGACGTCGAGTGCGCCACCTGCGGCGCCCGCGGCCACCTCACCCCCGACCTCACGGTGACCTGGACCGACCTCACCACCTCCGTCATCTCCATGGCCGAAAAACGCTCCCATGCCCTCGAGATCCAGCAAACCGCCGCCCACCACGCCCCCCTCCGCCGCGAAATCGACACCCTCGCCCAGGATTGGGACACCTACGACCCAGTGATCCACCCCAACTCGTAACCCGCCTCACCCTCCCCGGCGTGCCCGCCCCGTTCCATGATCGCGGGCAGTTACGACCGTCTAGCGACCGGAACTGCCCGCGATCATGAAGTAGAGCCCATTGCGACTCGACATGTCACGGTCTAAAATAAAATAGGTCGTGACGGATTAAGGGCAAGGAGGTTTCGCCATAGCGATCTACTCGATCTGGGAATCCCGGTTCCCGCGCCCGGCCGCTGCCGACGGACTAGCAGTCACCGAGGCCATCTGGGCCGATATGCCCGCCTGCGACGGCTATCTGGAGCACATCGTCCTCGTCGACGAGGACGACCCCGGCCACCTGCTCGTAGTCAGCCAGTGGGCCAGCCGGCCACACGCCGATGCGGTCCTCCGCGATTACCGGTCGCACCCCAACGCACGCGAAGCCGGCCGCCTGGTCGCCGAGCCGCGCCGCCGTTTCACCGCCCACCGGTCCGGCCGCGATCACGCATGATTCCCGCCGCGCTGGTCCTGCTGGCCAACCTCGGTAGCCCCAGGAAAACGTCTGGGGCCACCGCCCGGATCACCGAGCCCGCCCGGCCCGACGCCGCGACCGCACCCCGTCAGCTGGCAGCCGTCATCACGCTGCCCGTCCGGGAAGCCGACCTGCCCGCCCTGCGCGACCTCCAGCGCTTCGCCGCCCAGGCGGCCGACGCCCTCCTTGAAGGCACCCTGCCCCAGACCGGCATGCTGAATAACCTCGCGCGAGATAGTTCTGCCCGCCTCCAGCTCACCGCCACCAACGGCTCCCTTCGGCAGCAGCTGACCTGGGAAGACGCGTCCGCGACCGGGCAACTGGCCCGGCGCCTCATCGAGGAGCTAGCCGCCCTGGACCCGTCCCGGCTGCGCCGCTGCGCCCGGGAGCAATGCGCCCTGCTGTTCTATGACACCACCCGTTCCAGAACCCAGCGCTGGCACGCCGAGGACCCCTGCGGATGGCGCGAACGCCAGCACTCCCGCCGGGCTCAGACGAGGACGTCTCAGTGAGCGGCGTCCCGCGGCTCGGTCCCCCGCCTCAGCGCATTTCCGTCGACGCGGATCTGGTGAGCCCGGCTCGTGGCCGAGCAGTTCCCCGAGTGGGCGGGCCTGCCGGTCAGGCCCGTGGCCGACGGCGGCTGGGATAACTGGACCTTCCACCTGGGCTCCGGGATGACGGTGCGCATGCCGAGCGCATCGGAGTACGCCCTGGCGGTCGAGAAGGAGCACCGGTGGCTGCCGGTCCTCGCTCCCCGGCTCCCGCTGGCCATCCCCGTCCCGCTGGCCCGAGGCGGACCCGGCACTGGCTACCCGTTCTCATGGTCGGTCTACGCGTGGCTCGACGGTGAGCCCGCGAGCCCGGACTCCATCGCCGACCCGGTCCGGTTCGCCCTCGACCTGGCCGGATTCCTGTCGGCCGTGCAAGGCATCGATACCACCGGTGGTCCCCGCCCCGGGTTGCACAACTGGTACCGCGGCGGCCCGCTGCGCACCTACGACGGGGAAGCGCGACGCGCGCTGATGGCGCTGGACGGTCACATCGATACCGGCCTGGCCGCCGAGATCTGGACGACGGCGCTGGACGCTCCGTGGGACGGAACGCAGACCTGGTTCCATGGCGACGTCGCCCAGGGAAACCTCCTGCTCCGCGACGGGAACCTGGCCGCTGTCATCGACTTCGGGACCTGCGGTGTCGGCGATCCGGCCTGTGACCTGGCGATCGCATGGACGTTGCTGACCGTCGACGGCCGGCCGGCGTTCCGCGCGCGGCTGTTCGCCGACGAGGCGACATGGGCGCGGGGTCGAGGCTGGGCCCTGTGGAAGGCGCTCGTCACCGGTGCCCGCGCCCTGGGCACGCCCGAGGAGCAGGCCGCGCAACGCGTCCTCAGCGAGATCTTCGCCGAGTATTCAGGTGAGGAACATTGCCCTCGGTGAACGGTGCCTATGGGCAATGCCTTTCGGACGTATAGTCGCCGACCATTGTCTTGGCTTAGACCGTATGGCCGCGCCCGCCGTCGGCCAGTATCGTGCCAGTACCCTAATACCCGTCCTGCAAGGGCCGGGGTGCGGTGCGCTGACAGTAAGGGGCGGGAGATGATCAATATGGAAGGCCAGCCGGCCGCGTTCATGAGCTATGCCCGGTTCAACGACCAGCACGACGACGGCCAGCTCACAGCGTTCCGGGAACGCCTCGCCGCTGAGATCCAGGTACAGACCGGCGACGAATTCGCCATCTTCCAGGACCGCGCCGATATCGCCTGGGGCCAGAACTGGCAGCAGCGCATCGACCAAGCGCTAGGCACGGTTACCTTACTACTGGTCATCATCACCCCGGGCTTTTTCCGTAGCCCTCGCTGTCGCGCCGAAGTCGAGAAATTCCTCGAACGCGAACGTGAACTCGGTCGTGACGATCTCATCCTGCCCGTCTACTACGTCAGTACCCCGCAGATCGACGACCCTGGTCGGCGCGACAGTGACCTGCTCGCGACTGTGCTGGCAGCCCGGCAATACGCTGACTGGCGCGAGCTGCGGTTCGAGCCGGCTACCTCCTCGCCCGCTCGCAAGGCCGTAGCAAGGCTGCGACATCACCAGTCACAGCGGCGCCTGCGTGGCCATCCATGACGGCGCCGACCCCCGGCTGCGCCGCAATATCATCCACGACGGTAAGCAGGGCGGCGTCCACGTCTATAACCGGGGCCTGGGGATCTTCGAAGACAATGACATCGCCGCCAACACCTTCCCTGGTGTGACGGTCGAGACCGACGGCAATCCCACCCTGCGCCGTAATACCATCCACGACAACAAGCAGCGTGGCGTCTACGTCCATGACCGCGGCCGGGGGATCCTCGAAGACAACGACATCACCGCTAATTACCACTCCGGAGTGACGGTCAAGACCGGCGGCAAACCCACTCTGCGCCGCAACCGGATCAACCGGAACAGGCAAGCGGCGATACAGATCTATCGAAGCGGACAAGGGGTGTTCGAGGATAACGACCTGACGGGTAACGGGGGCGGTGCCTGGGATGTCGCGCTCATTACATGGGGCAGCGTGACACGCGTCCGTAACCGGGAAAAATGAGATGAAGCAGAACAGCGTCCGGCCGGTCCAGCGGTGGCGACCGGGGTGCGCATCCCGCGGCGCCTCCCCAGGCAGGACCACACTGGCCGTGGTCCCCGGCGGCACCAGCACGTCCAGCTCGAACACCCCGTCCCGCATCTGCCACGACACCTCGATCGGACCAAACGGGCTGATGTGCCGCGCCGTCGCCGACGTGATCCCGCCCCCGGGAAGCGGCCGCACCTCGAAGGTGCGGTATCCCGCCCCCACCGGACGGAGCCCCGCCACGTAGCGATGCAGGAACGACGCCACCGTCCCCTTGCTGTAGTGATTGAGCGACGCATGCGGCGCCCCGCCCGCGTCCACCCCCTCCCACAGCTCCCACACCGTCGTCGCCCCCCGGTCCACCATCGTCAGCCACGACGGCGGCGTGTCCTGCCGCAGCAGCTCATAGGCCAGCTCGAGATACCCGTGATCCGCCAGCACCGGCAGCAAGTAGGAAGTGGAAAGGAAGCCGGTCGCGAGGTGATCTCCCGCCTCCGCGACCAGCCCTGCGAGCCGGGACGCGACTGCGGGCCGCAACCCGGCGGGCACCAGCCCGAATGCCAGCGCCCGCACATGCGACGCCTGGGTCTGCACCGCCAGCGTCCCGTCTTCCCGGACGAACTCCCGCCGCCACGCGTCCAGCGCCCCCGCCGCGATATCCCGGTAAGGCGCCCATGAGCCCTCCGGCAGCCCGAGTACCCCCGCGATCCGCACCAGCGTCGCCGCCGACCGGTACAGGTACGCCGTAGCCACCTCGGACTTGTCCGCCCGCACGAACGCCCCGAAGTCACCAGGCGCCCCGCCCGGCTCCAGCCACTCACCCCAGTGGAACCCGGTATCCCACAAGTAACGTTCATACGGCAACGGCGCCGGCCGCGCCGCGACCCGGTCCGGATGGCGCCCGCCCGCCGCCGCCCTCGCCGCGAACCCCACCCACGCCGTCATGACGTCCCACATCTCGCCCAGCAGCGAGGCGTCCCCGTACGCCTCGTACAGATCCCAGGGCACCGACACGACCGCGTCCCCCAGCCCGCCGAGCCGTGCAGCGGGCCGAAAGATCCGTCGAAGCCCTCCGCCGGCGAGCACGGCGAGATGTTGGCCACGCACCCGTCGGCCCGCTGATCCAGCGCCACGTCCCCCAGCCACTTGCGGGTGAACGCGAGCACGTCGTACAGGTACGCGGCCGTCGGCGCGAAGATCTGCCAGTCACCGGTCCAGCCCGCCCGCTCGCGCTGCGGGCAGTCGGTCGGGATTTCGCAGATGTTGGACCGAAGCGACCACACCGCCGCCTCATGGAGCCTGCTCACCCGGTCGTCGCTGCACGCGAACCAGCCGGTCCGGCGCAGGTCCGAATGCACCACTACGCCGGTGACATCGCCTGGTTCCAGCGGCCCGGGATGACCCTCGACCCGGACGTACCGGAAGCCGTGCGTGGTGAACCGCGGCTCGAACACGTCCCCGTCGCGCGCCGAGACGACCTCGTCCACCTGGCCCAGCGGCAGCCGCTCCGGCAGCACCGGCAGGTCGACGTCCAGGTGCCGCGTCGTCAGGTCCCCGTCCCGGTCGAGCCACTCGCCGTGCGACAGCGTCAGCCGCCGTCCCGCGGGCACGACGGGGCCCGGCATCGCCAGCCGCACCCACCCGTTGAAGTTCTGCCCGAAGTCCGCCACGAAGGCGTCCCCGCCCCGCACCGGCCGCACCGCCACCGCCGGGATCTCCGCCACCCGCCGCACCGGCGGCGCGATCGACCGGACCACGGCCACGCCGGTCTCCCGCGGCACCGCCGGGCGCCAGCCGAGATCGTCGAGCGCCGCGTCATCGAACGCCGGATCGTGCACGGCCGGGTCGAGCCGCCGCCGGTCCTCACGCTGCCCGCCGATAAGGTCGGCCGCCGTGACGTGCGACGGCGCGGTCCGCCAGCCCGCACCGGTCGCCGCCGCCACCCGCCAGACCGCCCCGTCCGGCGACTCCACCTCGACCTGCGCCCGCACCGCCACGTCCGTGCCGTACTGGTCCGCCGCCCGCGGCAACCCGACCTGACCCCGGTACCACCCGTCCGCCAGCAGCACCGCGAGCACATGAGGCCCGGGCCCCGGCCGCAGCAGCGGCCCCACATCGAAGGCCTGGTACTGCACCCGCGCCCGGTACTGCGTATACCCGGGCGTGAGCTCGGCGTCCCCGACCCGCTGCCCGTCGATGAACGCCTCGTACAGCCCCAGGGCCGTGACATACAACCGCGATCTACCAAACGGGGCAAGCTCGAAGCTGGTCCTGACCCACCAGGCGCCCCGGGACCCCGGCGCCGCCCGGGTCTCCTCCGCCCCGCCGATCCAGCGAGCCGTCCAGTCGTCCTCCCCGAGCAGCCCCGACTCCAGCGCGACCGGATCGCTCCACTCGCTCTCGCCCCGGTCGGTCCACACCCTGACCTGCGCGCCGGCGAAGCGGCGCGACCGGTCGAAGACCGGCACCCGGACGAACGACTGGACCGCGCTCTCCGTCCGGCCGGTGTCGAAGCCGTCGTCGGTGCGCACCTGGTACGCGCGCTGCACCGAGGACCCCTCCGGCAGCCACCAGCTCAGCGCGGGCTGCTGCCCCCGACCGAGCGCGTCCCCGCCGGTGACCTCAGCCCAGACCCGCGCGGGTCTGCTGGTCGTCATGGACCGCCGCTTCCTCCCCGGCCGGGTCACCCCGCCGCTTACGGTACTGCCCGGCCAGGCGGCCCTGGAGCTTCTCGATCGCCACCGCGGGTCCCTTGCCGGTCGAGGTGCTGGTGATCCCGTCGGGGTTCTGCACGGCGGTGAGCACCAGCGCGATGCCGGCCACGATGGCCTGGTACTTGCCCACGCTGAGGTGGATGTTGAGGAAGGTCACGAACAGGCCGGCGGCGGAGAACATGATCCCGGCCACGACCGCTCCGGCGATCCGCCCGACCCCGGCCACGAACACGATGGCCAGCAGGGCGATCGAGGTGAAGGCCGCGAAGCTGTCCGCGGTCAGCTCGCCCTGCATGTAGCCGGTGAGGGCGCCGCCGATGCCGGCGATAAACGCGGCCAGCCCGAACGCCATCAGCTTGCCCTGGGCGACGTTGATTCCGACCGAGCCGGCCGCGCGCTCGTTGGACCGGATCGCCAGCAGCATCCGCCCGGCCGGGCCGCGCCGCAGCCGCGCCACCAGCAGCCCGAGCAGGATCACCACCACCAGCACGAGCACGCCGAAGATCACCGTGGGATAGGTCTTGCCCTGGGTGATCCCCAGGTTCAGCCCGGGCAGCCGCGGGGCCTTGATCGGCAGGCCGGCGGTGCCGCCGGTGAACGAGCCGCTGTTGAACACGACGGCGTCCATCGCCGCGGCGAACCCGAGTGTCACCACCGCCAGGTTCACGCCGCGCAGCCGCAGCGCGGGCAGCCCGATGACCAGCCCGACCGGCACCGAGCACAGGCCGGCCAGGATCAGCGACCACGGGAAGCCGATGCCCCAGTCGCTGGCGATGTGCCCGATCATGAAGCCGCCGATCCCGGCCAGCGACATCTGGGCCAGCGACACCTGGCCCACGTAGCCGGTCAGCACCACCACCGACAGGGCGATGCAGGTGACCGTCAGGGACGAGATGAAGGCGAACCGCAGGACGCTGCTCAGCACGAACAGCAGGATCAGCCCGGCCACGAAGCAGGCCGCCGCGGTCCGCAGCGGAGCCTGCGGACGGCCGATCGACGGGTTGCGCTCGGCCGTCTCGCCGCCCCGGGCGAGCACCGTGCGCGAGCGGGCGGCCATCACCACGATGATGACGACGAACGGGATGGCGTCTCCGAGGCCCTGCTGGGGCAGCCAGGTCCACACGGTGATCAGCTTGGTGATCTCCGACTGGGCGCAGCCGATCAGCAGCCCGGCCAGCGCGGTGAGCCAGAACGACTGGAACCGCCCGATCAGCGCGGCCGCCAGGGCGGGCACCACGAACAGCGTGTAGGAGTTGGGGTCGAGGCTGGCCACCGGGGCGATCAGGATGCCGGCCGCGCCCGCCAGCACGGTGGCGATGATCCAGTTCTGGCCCGCGATCTGGTTGGCCGAGATCCCGGTCAGCGCGGCGCCCCGGTCGTTCTCCGCGCCGGCCCGGGTAGCCAGGCCGAACCGGGAGAAGCGGTAGGCCAGCGCGAGCGCGACCGCGATGATCACGACCACGCCGGTGAAGTACAGCCGGTCCTCGGGGAACGTGATCCCGGCCAGCGACAGCGCCGAGCTGGGAAAGATCGGGTTGGTGGCGACCGGCTGGGTGCTGAAGTTCAGTACTGCGATGGCCTCGAGGCCGAGCATGACGCCGACCGAGGCGCAGACCCGGGTGAGCGGCGAGGCGCTCCGGATCGGCCGGTAGATGAGCACGTAGAGCACCAGCCCGAGGACCGCCGCGTAGACCAGCGAGATGATGATGGCGAGCCCGGTGTTGAGCCCGGTCCCGCCGTTCAGCGAGATCTGGTGCGGGATCAGCACCACCGGCAGCTCGAGCTGGCCGAAGCTGCGGAGGTTGACGAACACGTAGGCGATGAACATCGCCACCGCGCCGTGGGCGAAGTCGACGACGCCAGCGCTGCGGTACTTGAGGACGAGCCCCTGGCCCAGGACGGCGTAGGTGGCGCCGGAACCGAGCCCGAGGATCAGGAAGAGAAAGTAGCTGGACATGGCGTCTCTGTCTGGTCGGTTACGAAAGCGGCGGCCGGGCCCGCCCGGGGGCGGACCCGGCCGCGCTGATCAGCCGGTGAGGCCGGGGAAGTACCCCTTCGAGGTCACCCAGTCGGTGGAATTCGGCTGGGTGAGCGCCCCGTTGTTGATCTGGTTCATCAGGTAGTAGTCGTTGCAGATCGCCGTGGCGCCCTTCAGGGCTTGCCCGTCGCACGTGTACGGATGCGACAGGAAGTTCTGGTGGGTGCCCGACTTGAACGCGGACAGGATGCTCGCGGTGGTCGGCGTGCCCGAGATCGTGCTCAGCACCTGCTGGACGTTCATCACGGTGGCGAAGCCGGCCGTCGAGATGGAGTCGACCAGCGAGCCCGGCGCGGCCCACTTCTTCATCGCCGCCTGGAACAGCTGCGCGTCGTGGCTGCTCCCGCTTTGCAGCGTGAACGGCGAGGCGATGTACATGCCCTGGGCCCCGCCCGCGGCCGCCTCGATCACCGGCGGCGCGCCGCACGGGTCGATGCCCATGACCTTGCCGCTGTAGCCGACGGACTTCAGCGCCTTGAGCACGTTGCCGCAGCCGTTCGGGACGTCGACATAGACGAGCTGGGCGCCGCTGCTCTCGACCAGGGCCGCCTGCGGGCTCGGGTCAGGCGAGGTCGGCGACAGCGGGATGTCCTTGATCGTCGTCACCCCGGCGGCCTTGAACACCGGCGTGATCTGGGGGAGCAGCGACTCGCCCTGCGCGTTGCTGAAGTAGACGATCGCGACGCTCTTGATCCCCAGCGTCTTGCCCGCGTACACGGCGGCCGCCGCGTTGTCACCGACGCTGACCGACCAGAACTGGACCGAGTTCGGCGCGGTCTCGGGCACCGGGGTGAACGGGATGCCGCCCAGGTAGGCCAGGTTGGCGTGCTGCGTAGATGGGGATCGAGGCGGGCGCGCCGACGTCGGCGGCGCCGAGGATCGCGATCGGCTTGGAGGCCACCAGCTGATTGGCGCACCGCGCGGCGGTGGCCGGCGTGCCGTCGCCGGTGCAGCTGTCGATCTGGATCGGATGGCCGTTGATGCCGCCGAGGTAGTTGTTGACGTAGTTCTCGGCCGCGATCGCGCCCTGGCGCGCCTCGGGGAAGGTGACCGCGCCGGTCTCGTCGTTGATCATCCCGAAGACGTACGGGGTGCCGGTGGCCTTCTTGGCCGTGCCGAACACGTTGCCGCTGGCCGCGGTCGTCGTGCTGCCGGCCGCGGGCGTGCTGGAACCGCCCGTGCCGCTGCTCGAGCCGCTCGAACTGCAACCCGCCGCGACAAGACCGGTGACGGCGAGCGCGACCGCACTAGCCCATAGGTGACGTCTCATCTAGCGCTTCTTTCGTTATAGGGAATCTCTCGGATCAGGACGAGCGGGGCGACGGCCGCCTCAGGCGGCCGACTCCCCGAGGTAACTGGCCGCGAGCAGCTCGCGCCGCTCGCGGAGTTCGGCGGCCGGGCCCTCGAGCCCGATCCGGCCGTGGGTCAGGACGTAGGCGCGGTCGGAGACCTCCAGCGCCAGCGCCACGTGCTGCTCGACGAACAGCACGCTCGCGCCGAGCTCGTCGGCCGCCCGGCGCAGGATCGGGACCAGCCGCTCGACGATCACCGGGGCCAGGCCCAGGCTCATCTCGTCGACCAGCAGCAGCCGCGGCCGGGTCACCAGCGCCCGGCCCAGGGCCAGCATCTGCTGCTCGCCGCCGGACAGCAGGCCGGCCTTGCGCCCGAGGCACTTGCGCAGCTCGGGCAGCATCTCGAGCAGTTCCTCCTCGCTGCTGGCTACCTTTTTCCTGGCCCCCTTCTTGCTGGCCCGGCCGCCCGCCAGCCGCAGGTGCTCGCGGACGGTGAGGCCGGGGAACAGGGCGCGGCCCTCGGGCACCAGCGCGAGGCCCTGGCGGGCGAGCAGGTGGGCGGGCCGTCCGCCGACGGCCTCGCCCGACAGCTCGACCGTGCCCGCGATCGGGCGGTTGAGCCCGGCGATCGTCTCCAGGGTGGTGGTCTTCCCGGCGCCGTTCGGGCCGAGCAGGGCCACCACCTCACCCGGGCGGACCTCCAGGTTGAGCTCGCGGACGACCGGGATCCCCTTGTAGCCGGCCGACACGTCCCGCAGCACCAGGGCGTGACCGGCGGCAGTGCCAGTGGTTCCCGGCGGGCTAGTGGCTTCCGGCATGGTGCCCTCCCAGGTAGGCCTCGATCACGCGCGGGTTGTCGCGGATCTCGGCCGGGGTCCCGCCGGCGATCGGCCGGCCGAAGTCCAGGACCATGAGCTGATCGCAGACGGACAGGACCAGCCCCATGTCGTGGTCGATGAGGAAGACCGTCACGCCGTGCTCTTCCGGCAGGGTCCGCAGCTTGCGTCCCAGCTCGAGGCTCTCGTCGGTGTCCAGGCCCGCCGCGGGCTCGTCCAGCAGGACCAGCCGGGGCTGGCGGGCCAGCGCCCGGCCGATGCCCACCAGCTTGCGCTTGCCCAGCGAGATCTCGCCCGGGTAGCGGTCCGTCACGTCTTCCAGGCCGCAGACCGAGATGGCCCAGTCCACGCCGGTGCGGTCCGGCGGCCGCTGGGGCAGGAACAGGTCCCTGAGCGCGGAGGCGACGGTCACGTGCTCGCTCGCCACGAGCAGGTTCTCCTCGACGGTCAGGTCGTCGAACAGCTCGACCGACTGGAACGTCCGGGCCAGGCCCAGCCGCGCCCGCCGGTAGGGGCGCAGCCCGCCGATGTCGCGGCCGCCAAAGGTGATCTGCCCGGCGGCGGGCCGGGTGTACCCGGTCAGGGCGTCCACCATCGAGGTCTTGCCGGCGCCGTTGGGGCCGATCAGCCCGTAGATGGTGCCCTCGCCGATCCGCAGGTCGACGTCCGCGACCGCCACGACCCCGCCGTAGGTCACGCGCAGGCCGGCTACGTCGAGCAGCGGCTGTCCGGCGGTCGGTGTGGTCATGGTTCCCTTACTTTCATCTAATGAAAGTTATTTTCATTTCGATTACGTTACGGGATGCGGTGGCAGATTGTCCACACCTGCGAGGTCACAAATGGATGACCGCACGAGGCCGGAACCGCGTCTAGTGAGGCGCCGCCGACCAGGACTGCTCGAGGCCTCTGACCAGGGCAACCATGCAATCGTGGAGCGGTGTGGGCAGGCCCGCGCGGCGTCCCTCGGCGGCGATGCCGCCGTTCAGCACGCCGATCTCGGTGGCCCGCCGGGCCAGCACGTCCTGGAGCATGCTCGGCTGGTGGTCGTAGGCCTCCGCGATGGCCTCGTCCACCGACTCCCGCGGGTCACGCAGCAGCGCGATCCCGGTCCGCTCGCAGACCGCCAGGGCCTCGCTGAGCAGGCCATCTACCTGCGAGCGGAGCCCGGCGTCGGTACAGACGGGGCCCACCGCGAGCCCGGTGAGGGCCGACACGGGGCTCGTCGCGGCATTGAAAATGACTTTCGTCCACTGCGGGCCCCGCGCGTCCTCGAGCGCGTGCGTCCGCAGCCCGCCCGCGGTGAGCAGCCCGGCCAGCCGCGTCACCTCGTCCATCGTCGCGGGCCGCGGCTCGAACGGCCCGAACCAGGAGTCGCCCGGCGCGTCGTAGCGGACCACGCCGGGCGCCACCACCGTGCCGGCCGTGACGATGCTGCCGCGGATCACGCGCGGCACCACTTCGGCGATGACCTCCTCGTTCCCGAGGCCGTTCTGCACGCTGACCACGGCGGCGCCCGCCAGCGCCGCCCGCGCGCCCGCGACGGCCTCCCGGGTGTGCAGCGCCTTGGTCGCCACCACGCCGAAGTCGCAGGCGGGCAGCTCGCGCGCGTCGGTCCGGGCCCGCACCGTCACGGTGAAGTCCGCCTGCCCGGTGACCCGCAGCCCGTCCGCCTCGATGGCGGCCATGTGCGCGGCCCACGGATCGACCGCCCACACCTCGACCCCGGGCACCCGCGCGAGGTGCGCCGCGTACAGGCTCCCGATCGCCCCGCAGCCGATGACCGCGACCCGGACCTGGCCCGTCACCGCGAGACCCCGGTCATAGCGACGCCAGCGCCGTGCGCGCGATGTCGGCGCAGCTGGCCGGGGGCGCCCCGCCGACGCCGAGGCCGGCCACGACCCAGCCGTCGTCACGGACCGGCACGCCGCCGGGCACGCCGAGCACCGGCGGCACGACCAGGCCCGCCGGGATAGCCAGCGCGGGCGGGACGTCCGGTGTCGCGGCGGTCCCGGGGGCGTGGCCGAACCGGGCCCCGAGGGCGCCGCTGTCAAAGCCGAACAGGGCCGCCGCGCCCGCCACCGCCTGCGCCACCGCCACCCCGCCGGCCGGGGCGCCGTCCATCAGGTCCTGCTGGACCGGATCGCCGCCGCGGTCCAGCACGGCCACCGCCACCTGCAGGCCCCGCCGCTCCGCCTCGGCCATGGCGGCGTCGCACAGCGCCCGGGCCCAGTCGAGCTGGGCCTGGCGGCTGGCCGGCGGCGCGGCCGCCATGCCCAGGCTGTCGGCCGGGTCGATGACCAGGTCGCCGAATCGCTGCTCCCACCGCTTCTGGTCGTCGCCGTGCTGTCCCGCGTACGGGATCTGCAGGGCGTAGGCGATCAGCAGGTCCTCCGGGTTGGCCGGCTTGCCGTCCGCGCTGAGCGCCCGCGGCTCCACGCCTTCGGGGAAGAACGGGCTCACGGTCGCGCCGGAGGCCGCGATGCCGGCCACCACCACGCCAGCCCGCCCGCTGCGCCGCCGGCCCAGATCGGCATCCCGCCCGCGCCCGGGAACAGCGCCTCCGGGGAGGCCTGGGCGAACCCGGTGGCGACCGGCGGCGCGATCACCGTCATCCGGTGCAGGTGCTCGGCGCTCGGGATCTGCTGGGTGGCCGAGATCCAGGCCTTGGACCGCGCCCGCGTCATCCCGCCCGGGCCGCCGCCGTCCATCCGGGACGCCGTGATCAGCGTGCCCGACGCCCCGACGACGGCGATCCCGCCGCGCAGCCCGAGCTGCTCGGCCTTGTCCACGGCCCGCTGCACCAGCTCGCGCGCCTCGGCCAGGCCGAGGTCCCGCGGATGCGGGCTCCCGGAGCCGCCCATGGTCAGGCTCCGACCATGTTGTAGCCGCCGTCGGCCACCATGTAGCCGCCGGTCATGTGCGCGGCGTCGTCGCTGGCCAGGAACAGCGCCGTGCCGGCCAGCTCGGCCGGGGCCGGGATCCGGCCCATCGGGGTCATCGCGGTCAGCTGCTCGCGCCGCCCGGACTGCCAGTCCTGGCGGCCCAGGGTGGCCTCGGTCTCGATGAACCCGGGGGCGAAGACGTTGACCCGGACGGTCGGCGCGAACGCGTGCGCGTAGGACTTCGTCACGCCCAGCAGCCCGTACTTGGCCGCCGCGTACTGCGGCGCCCGCGCGCTGCCGCGGACGATGACGGTGGACCCGATGTTCACGATGGCGCCGTGCCCCTGCTCCAGCATCCGCGCGCCGAACTCGTGCACGCACAGCATCGTGCCCTTGATGTCCACGTTCAGGACGTGGTCGATCGACTCCTCGGTGATGTCGCGCCAGGACATCTGCTCGCGGGCCACGTCGCCGACGTTGTTGATCAGGACGTCCACGCCGCCGAGCCGCTCGAAGGCGGCGTCGGCCATGGCCTTGATCTGCTCCCAGTCCACGATGTCGGCCTGGAGCAGCACCGGGGTGCTGCCCGCCGCCTCCACCCGGTCGGCCGTGCGCTTGGCGCCGTCGGCCGAGCTGCGGTAGTGGACGCCCACGGCGCGCGCCCCCTCCTGGGCGGCGCGGACCGCGATCTCGGCGCCGAAGCCGGTGCCGGCGCCGGTGACGACCACCGACCGGCCCTCGAAACGGCGCGGGACAGGTACAGGGGCGAGAGACACGAAATGTCCTTTCTGTGCAGTTCGGATACGTGAAGGTCAGACCAGGACCCGGCCGCCGTCCACGTACAGGATCTGGCCGGTGATGAAGCGGGCCCGGTCCGAGGCCAGGAACGTGACCGCGTCGGCCACCTCCTCGGGCCGGCCGAGCCGCTCGGCCGGGACCAGCGATTCCAGGTCGGCCCGGTGGTTGTCCTTGTCCAGGTAGTCCTTGGTCAGGTCGGTCTCGATGTAGCCGGGGGCCACGGCGTTGACGGTGACGCCGTACCGGGCCCACTCGCGCGCCATGACCCGGAACATCTGGTTCATCCCGCCCTTGGTCGCCGCGTACGGCCCGTGGTGGGCGTGGGCGAGGAGCCCGGAGACCGACGACACGAAGACCATCCGGCCGTACTGCTGCCCGACCATGAGCCGCCCGACGGCCTGGCCGAGCCAGTACGCCGACGACAGGTTCAGGGTGAGGGTGTCCTCCCAGTCGCCGTCCGCCAGTTCCAGCACCGGCTTGCGCACGTTGCGCCCGACCGCGTGCAGGAAGATCTGCGGCGTCCCGACCAGGGCGGTCGCCTCGCTGACGGCCGCCCGGCAGGCCTGCGCGGTCCGCAGGTCGGCGACCAGCGGCTTGATCTCGTGACCGGCCTCCTTGGCCGCGCGCACCACGGCGTCGAGGTTCTCGGAGTTCACGTCGACGAGCGCGACGCGCGCGCCCTGGGCGGCCAGGCTCAGCGCGCTGGCCTTGCCGAGCCCCCCGGCTCCGCAGACCAGGGTCGGCCGTCCGTCGAGCGTGAGCCAGTCCTGCATGAGGCCTATCCTTCACGATTAAGTTCTCGTACTATGAAAGTCGCTTTCTGAATACCGTAGCCGACCCGTCGCGCGGCTGTCCAGGTCCGCCCGGGCCACCGCGACCATCGGCCCAGGCCACACTAGGCTGAGGTCGTATACCGTCACCGAGGAGGAAAGGCCGCCCATGCCTCGCCGCCCCGCCAGCTCCTCATCCGCGACGCTCAGCGACGCTCCCGCGGGCCCCGGCCCGGCGGCACCGGACCGGCCCGAGTACCGGGTGGAGGCCCTCGCCAAGGGCCTGCGCATCCTGTCGCTGTTCGACGAGCAGCGCCCGACCTGGCGGGTCAGCGACCTGGCCACCGCCTCCGGCCTGCCGATGCCGACGGTGTACCGGGTGGTGATGACGCTGGCGTCCGAGGGATACCTGGACCACCTGCCCAACGGCGACTACCGGCCCGGGGTGCGCACCCTGACCCTCGGCACCGCCGCGCTGCGCAGCCTGGACCTGGTGGCCATCGCCACGCCGAAACTCACCCAGCTCGGCGAGCGGACGGGGGAGACGGTGAACCTGGCCGTGCTCAGCGGCGACCGCGTCCTCTACCTGATCCGGCTGCGCAACTCCGACCTGGTGACCGCGAACATCCAGGTCGGCTCCACCCTGCCCGCCGTGCACACCTCGATCGGCAAGCTGCTGCTGGCCCACCTCGACGAGGACGAGCTGGCCAGGCGCATCACCGACGACTCGTTCGCGAAGAACTCCGGGCCGAACGCGAAGGTCTCCCTGGCCGAGCTGCGCGACGAGCTCCGCACCATCCGCGACCAGGGCTGGTCCATGCAGGACGAGGAGCTGGCCTACGGCCTGCGGTCCGTCGCCGCGCCGATCACCGGACCGGACGGCCGCGTGCTGGCCGGCGTCAACCTGGCCGTCCAGGCTCAGGACTGGTCGACCCAGCGGATCATCCGCGAGCTGCGCCCCGCCGTGCTGGCGACCTGCGCGGAGATCTCCGCCCTGGTCTCCGACACCAGCGCCGGTTCCCTGTGAAACAAAGCCCCGCGAATCGAGCCCGGTGAGCCACGGCGCCCGCATCCCCAAGCTCCCCCCGCCGAGCTGGACGACGATCAGCGCACCCTCTACGACGCCATCGCCGGCGGCCGCCGCGCCCAGGGCCCGCAGCTATTCCGCCTGGCCGACGCCGGCGGCTGCCTCGAGGGCCCGTTCAACGCCTTCCTCCTCCAGCCGCGCCTCGGCTCCGCCCTGCAAGCCCTCGGCGCCGCCGTCCGCTACGAGACCGCCCTCGACGACCGCTCCCGCGAGATCGCCATCCTCGTCGTCGCCGCCCACTGGCGCTCCGACTTCGAGCAGTACGCCCACGAAGCCGTCGGCCGCGCCGCCGGCCTCACCGACACCGACCTCACCGCCATCCGCGACGGCGACCACCGTACGCTGACCGGCCGCGAGGCCGTCGTCGCCCGCACCGCTGCCGCCCTGGCCGCCCGCGGTGACCTCGACGACGCCGAGTACCGCGAGGCGGCCGGTCACCTCGGCCCGGATGGCCTCTTCGAGCTGCTCACCCTGGTCGGCTACTACGCCACCCTCGCCCTCCAGCTCCGCGTCTTCCGCGTCCCCGCCCCGTAGGTGTATCTGGGGCGCCGCCTGCTCCTCTGCCCGGATGGGGGCCCGCGCGGGGCCGCTAGGACGGAGAGCCCTGATGAAGAGACGATCGAGATTGTCGCGCCGGCCTGCTGGCCGGCTATTGCTGAGTTGCCTTATCGCGGCCGGATTGCTGCTGACGCTGATGCCATCGGCCCGGGCCACGGATGCGTTTCCCCGTACTGACGATCATTCCACTACGACCTCCACCGGCTGGTGGTGGTACTACGGCCAGACCGAACAGCAGGTCAATGATCTTGTCAGGCAGCACCACGCCCGGCTGACCCAGGTCCGGGTCGAAAGCTCGTCGGGCCCGAGGTTTGCCGTCACGATGGTCGCGGACACAGGAGATTACGCGAGCGGCTGGTGGTGGTACTACGGCCAGACGGCGGACCAGGTGAACGCGCTGCTGGATCAGCACGATGCCCGGCTGATCAGCATCGATCCCTATCAGACCCCGGGCGGCCTGAGGTTCGCCGTGGTCATGGTGCCGAATACCGGCCCGCAGCAGCGGGGCTGGTGGTGGTACTACGGCAAGACTCCTGACCAGATCAAGGACCTGCTGGCCCAGAACCACGCCCGGCTGGTGGCGCTGCGGCCCTACCCGGTTTCCGGGGGGCGCCTGTTCGCGATGATCATGGTGTCCAATACCGGCGCCGACTACAAGCCGTCCCAGTGGTGGGTCGGCTCCTCCGCCGACGACATCGCCGGTCATGTCACCGCCGACGACATGCGGGTCACCGCGCTGGCGCCAGACCCGCTGGGCGGCTGGGACGCCATCCTCGTGGCCAGCGAAGGGGAGAAATGGTACTGGTGGTACGGCCAGGACCCGAAGACCGTCGGGGATAACGTGACCAGGCACGGAACCCGCCTCATCGACCTGTCGAGCTACGTCGTGAACGGCGCCCGCAAGTACACCGCGGTCGAACTCGGTGACGACAACCCGGCGCAGCCGCCGGTCAACGCCGAGAGCGGCCGGATCCAGGATTACGCCGACACCAACGGCTGGGCCGGCGGCTTCCACGGCGCCTACTTCATCCCGTCGGCTCCCGGCGCCGCCCCGATCGTGGCGGCCAACTCCGGTTTCCGCTACGAGCCGGCCAGCTCCATCAAGGTGCTGTACCTGCTGTACACGCTGCGGCAGGGTGTTTCCCTGAACAGCCCCATCACCTATTACTGGACCGACTCGAACACGCCCGATCCCAACGCCTGCCCCGCGGACATCGGGGAAACTCCCGCCAACGCCCACCAGACGACCATCGGCACCGCCCTGGCCGGCATGATGCAGGCGTCGAACAACGTGTACACGCGGGCCTTCGCGCTGCGCTGGGGGCTGGGCCCGGTCCAGGCCATGGCGACCGGGCTCGGCATGTCGAGCACGTCCCTGGCCCAGCCTTATATCGGATGCGGCTTCCGTGGCGTGCCCGGCGGGGTGCGCAACCAGCTCACCCTGGCCGACGCGGCCAGGCTCTATGCCGCCGTTGACAACGGCACCGCCCTGTCGGGCTCGGCGCGGGGACTGTTCTTCGCCATCCTGCTGGGCGGGCCGAGGTCGGCCACGGATGCGTGGGGCCAGGTCGTCGCGCAGGAGGCCGCCAGCCTCGGCAAGTCGGCGGTCGTCCCGCGGTTCCTGGCCCAGCTCGCTGTCCGCTGGAAGGCCGGCTCCTACACCTTCTGCATGACCGACGACGGCACGTGCACCCCGTACAAGCAGGATCTGGCCATCACTGGCTGGATGAGCATCCCGTTCGTAAGGGACGGCACGCTCGCATTCCAGGGCTACGAGTTCGGGGACTTCGTCAACGACCTGTACCTTCCGTGCCGTGACTGCGCCGCCGCCAGGAACGCCGGCAACCTGCTGCAGGGCGTCGCGGCGGAAGCAGCCCGGTCCACCATCCGGCAGGCGCTCATGACCTGGAGCTGAACCGGCGCCCGATCGGCCCCGCGGCCGGGCGCTCGCGTACGCCGCCAGCGCCCGGCCCTAGTCCGTCGGCGCCCGGTCCTGGCCCGCTTGACACCGCCCCCGCCCGCGGCCGATGATGGGCGAAAGTCACTTTCGCACAACGAAAGCGGGTTGCCGCCGATGAAGCTGGTCACCTTCGACGCCGGCCGGGTGGGCCGCCTGGAAGGCGAGACCGTCGTGGAGCTCGACTGCGCCTCCACCCGCCAGTACTTCGAGCGTGGCGGCCAGGTCAATGAGACGGGGGAGCACCTCCCGCTGACGGGCGTCCGGCTGCGCGCGCCCATCGTGCCGAAGAAGTTCTTCCACACCGCGGGCAACTTCATCGACCACCACGAAGAACTCCAGGCCGTCGACTGGTCGCACCCGGTGCATAAGGGGATCGTGTTCTTCCAGAACGTCGACGCGATCATCGGCCCGGATGACGCCATCGTCTATCCCGAAGGCCTGACCAAGGAACTGGACTACGAGCTCGAGCTCGCCATCATCATCGGCAAGTCCGGCAAGTTCTTCGGTCCCGGCGAGGCCGCCGATTACATCGCCGGGTACACCGTCTTCAACGACATCACCGCCCGCGACATCCAGCGCCGCGAGATGCAGTCCGGCGTGTTCTCGTTCTCCAAGTCGATCGACACGTTCTGCCCGATCGGCCCGTGGATCGTGACCAGGGACGAGATACCCGACGCCCAGGCGCTGGCGATGGAACTGCGGGTCAACGGCCAGGTCCGGCAGAGCGGCAACACCGCCAAGATGCTCATCGACATCCCGCACCTGGTCGCCCACCACTCGGCCCAGGGCTACTCGGCCGGCGACATCCTCACCACCGGGACGATCTCGGGCGTGGCCGCGGTCCAGCCCAACCCGTTCGAGTTCTACCTCCAGCCCGGCGACAGCATCGAGGCCGAGATCGAGGGCGTCGGCATCCTCCGCAACCACGTCGTCCCCTGGGCCGCCGCCCACGATACCCCGCCCTACTCCACCGACCTCTACTCCTCGACGAGCTGACCGCCATGGACCACGACCGGCAGTTCGGCGGCGGCGCCCTCGAGGACCGCGGGCCGCGCTGATGCACGCACTGCACCACATCGGATACTGGGTGGGCGACCTGGACACCGAGACAAAACGCTGGCAGCGAGAACTCGATGTCGGCCCGTTCGATGTCATCGAGCATGTGCCGTTCGACGAGTTCACGCTGTTCGACGGCGGCCAGCCCTGCACCAGCGGCATCATCTTCGACCACACCGCGGCCTTCGCCGCCTGGGGGCCGGTCGTCGTCGAGCTCGGCCAGGTCCACGCGGCCGACGAGCGCCTGCTGGCCGCGTACCGGGTCGCCCCCGGCGCGATCAGCCACGTCTCCTGGGTCGTCCCCGACATCGAGCACGAGAGCGAGAAGCTGACCCGGCTGGGCTGCCGCCTGATCAACACCGCCCGCACCGGCCCGATCCAGGTCGCCTGGCACGACGGCGGCCCGCTGTTCCCGCACCCCATCGAGCTGCACCAGCACAACGACGTCATCGCCGGCATGCACGCCCGCCTGGCCGCCCTGCGCGACACCGACAGCGACCACCAGAACATCAAGCCCCATGACTAGCATCAGCCCGGCCGCCGAGGTCCAGCGCCGCCTGTGGGGCACCGACCCGCAGGCCTGGGCCGACCTGGCCGAATCCCACAACCAGCCCCTGTTCGAGGCGGTCCTCGACGCCGCCCGCGTCGGCTCCGGCACCCGCCTGCTCGACGTCGGCTGCGGCACCGGCCTCACCCTCGTCCTCGCCACCCAGCGCGGCGCGATCCCGTCCGGCCTCGACGTCAGCCCCGGCCTGCTCGCCATCGCCCGCGACCGGCTCCCCAAAGCCGACCTGCGCGACGGCGACATGGAATCCCTCCCGTTCGCCGACGCCTCCTTCGACGCCGTAACCGGCGTCAACGCTTTCCAGTTCGCCGGCGACCCGCGCCGGGCGCTGTCCGAGGCGGCCAGGGTCCTGCGCCCCGGCGGCCGCGTGGTGGCCAGCCTGTTCGCCGAGCCGGAAAGGTCCCAGGGCACGGTGGCCCACGAAGCCATGACCGCCCTAATTCCAGCCGAACGGGTGGCCGATCACGCCCCCTATGCCCTCTCCGCCCCCGGCAACCTGGAGTCGGCGCTGGTATCCGCCGGCCTGATCCTCGACGCCAGCGGCGAGGTGGTGTGCTCCTGGCACTACGCCTCCATGGACGAAGCCCTCCGCGCCCTGCTGTGCTCGGCCGGCGGCGCCCGCGCCGCCGAAGCAGCCGGCCCCGACGCTGTCCGCGAGGCCCTGATACCCGCCCTGGCCCAGTTCCAGGACCCCGCCGACGGTACCGTCACCATGGTCAACACGTTCCGCTGGGTCTCCGCCCGCTCCTTAGGCTCCGTAGCGGCTCAGGAAGGTGGTGACGCCCTGGGCCGCCAGTGACTCGAGTTCGCCGGCGCTGTAGAGGTAGGCGCCGGCTTGCAGCGTGAGCCGGTTGAGGGGCGCGGCGACCACGAGCCAGGTGAGCTGTTCGGCGGCGAGACCGGGCTCATCGACACGCAGCAGCCCGCGGGCCGCCAGGGCGCTGAGTGCCTCGGCGAGGATGCCGATGTTGCGGGTCCAGCTGCGGGTGACGTAGTCGGCGGCGACGTCAGGGAACTGGCGTGCTTCCGCGGTGATCAGGGTGCGCATCTGCAGGACCGGCGGACTCAGCAGTCCGGCTTGCAGGACGCGGGCGAAGCCGAGCAGCCCCGCGCGGGCCTCGCGCGCCTCGGCCAGGGCAGCGGCGTGCGGGCGCATCGCATCGTAGCCGCGGTCCACCCAGTCCCGCACGACGGCGGCATAAAGCACATCCTTCGCCGGGTACTCGCGGTAGAGCGACTGCTTGGAGACGTGGGCCTGCGCGGCGACCGCATCCATCGTCGTCCCCTGGTAACCGCGAGCGACGAACATCTGCCTGGCGATGGACAGCAGTTCGGGGGCCTCGCTGCCGCGAGGCCGGCCACGGCGGGCGGAGGTAGGTGTCGTCGGCATTCTCTTATTTTAGTACTTGACAGTACGGAAGTCATCTAGCATTATAGTACTCATCGGTACTAAATGTTGGAGGGCATCATGACCGGTCTCGGGATCGCCGTCGCGGCGGTCGTCGCGTTCATCGTCAGCTCGGTGTACTACGCCGTGGCGACTCCCCTGGAACGCCGCGCTGTCGGCGCCGCGGCACTGGACCGCGGACGACCGCGGCCGTGGAAAATACTGACCGAGCTGCTGCGCACCGCGATCGTGGCCTCCGCCTTCGCCTGGATCGCCCATCGCAGCGATGACCTCGACATCAGGCACGGACTCGTGCTCGCGCTGATCATGTGGGCCGGCTTCCCGCTGGTCCTGCTCACCGGCTCGGTGATCTGGGAGAAAGTCCACCCCGCCACGGCAGCGATGCACGCCGGCGACTGGCTGATCAAACTGCTGCTGATCGCCGTCATCCTCGGCCTGCTCCACTGACCGCTCGCTACCGTTCCGGCGGAGGTGCCAGGTCCCGGCGCCCGGTCAGCACGAACCACAGCCCCATCCCGATCACGTCGGCCGGAGCCGCCGCGTCGCCCGGGATCAGCTGCAGCACCAGCACGGCCAGCACCGCCGCCAGGATGGCCCGGATCGCCAGGTGCAGCGGCCGCCCGCGCCGGACCCGGGCCGGCAGCTGCCACAACGCCAGCAGCGGCTGCCACGGCGGGGGAGAAGCGGCCTCGGCGTCACGGATAACGGGCAGCGGCGAGGTATCCGGATCTTTCCCGGCCTGCGCCGCGCGCTCGGCCAGGTCGGCGTAGGCCTCGCTGCGCGCCCAGGGCGTCCGCAGCTCGGCGTAGGCAGCCGCAGCGGCGGTATAGACGGCCAGGTCACCGCCATCCGGCCGGTCCGGATGAGTAGCCGCCGCGATCGCCCGCCACGCCGCCCGGACCTGCTCATCGGTAAGGTCCGGCCGGGCCGGCAGCCCCAGCGCCTCGAATGGGTTCACAGCGATCCTCCAGGGCCGAAGACGTCATCGAGATTCTGCGGTTCCGGCCAGGCGTCGGGCACGGGGACCGGTTCGCGCCGGGGCTCAGGCACCCAGCCCGGCCGTTCCTCCTCCGCCGGTGTCGGCGGCATCAGGGTCAGCGGCGACGGCTTCGGCCGGGCCACCTGGACAAAGGTCGCCGCGCCCCGGTGGATATAGCAGGCCTGCCCGACCTCCAGGCTGCGGATCAGCTCCGGGTCGGCATTCCACGCCCGCTGCTCCCGGGTCGTTCCCTCGTCACCCCACGCGTTCCCGACGACCTTGTGCGCCGTCTCCAGCACCCGCCGCTTCCCGGCCAGGCCCGTCAGCGGCTCCGGATAAGGAGTGTGCAGGACGAACACGCCGCCGTCGGCCGTCGCCGCGATCCGGTACCGCTCGTCCTCATTGGCCCCGAGTCCCTGCCACGACTGCGCCGAGACCTGCACCCCGATCCCCAGCGACCGCCCCCGCTCGTACAGGTTCGACAACGGCACCCGGGCCGACACCGCCGAGTAGTCGTCGGCCGCCAGCAGCATCGCCCGCTCCTCCCCGTCCAGGCTGGTAGCGGCGTGCGCGGCCAGCTCCGTCAGCGCCATCGCCTGCGCCTCCGCCACCGACGGCTCGCGGGTCCCCTCCAGCACGCAGTACCAGGCATCCGCCTCGTCCAGCCGCCCGGGCCCGTCCAGCGCCTGACCGAGCCTGCCCAGCAAGGTGGAGTACCGCAGCTGGATATCCGGCAGGTGCCGCGCCGCCGCCCGCACGTGCTCGAGCTGCCCCGGGTAGCGCCCGTCACCCCAGGCCTCTTGCAGCCAGCGCGCGTTGAGCCGGTCCAGGAACCCCGCCGTGTTCAGCGGCGGCCCGCACGGCGCGGTAACCGCCAGGGAAACGGCCGCCTGCAGGATGTCCGCGTAGTAAGCCGCGTTCCCGGTCCCGGTATCGATCATCTGGTACAGCAGCACAGCCAGATCCGGAGGCGGCAGCTCCCACAGGTTCAGCCGCGCCTCATCCGGCCAGATCGCCACCCGCCGCGCCCCCGCCCCGTAGAGCAGCCGCCGGGTGCGCTCCGCCTTGCTCCGGGCGTCCCGCCCGCCCTTGCAGTCCAGCACGATCAGCAGCGGCCGGTGCCCGTTCCCTTTCCGGGAAGCCTGAAGGGCGGCGGTGAACCAGCCCGCCCACAGCCGGATCATCAGGTTCGTCTTCCCGCTCCCCGTAGAACCCACCACCACCATGTGCCGCGCACACGCCGTATAAGGAATGCTGAACACGGGATGCCAGCGATGCCCGATCGCCCGGATAGTCCCGCCGACCGGAATGGCCCCGCCCCGTCCCAGCAGCGGTACCGCACCAGGCGCCGCGATCCGCCCCATGGCCGTGCGGACCTGCCGCCGCCACTGCTTGGCATCGAACGTGATCGACGCCGACGCCGTGAACCCGCCCAGCCCCGTCGTGATGGAGTAGATCCGCCAGTTCCACAGCAGTCCGCCCAGTCCCAGCCCGGCCGGGACCGCCACCGGAGCCACCCGCGCGAACACCCGGATCACGGACACGGCCGCCGACTGGTGCCACCCGCCCGCCCAGACCCGGACCGGCACCCGCGCCGCCGCCCACCCCGGGCTGCGGACCTCCAGCACGGCCAGCCAGACGCCCGTAAGGACCAGCGTCCAGGCCGCAGTCCGGTACAACCTGACCGGAGGCCACCCCCTCAGCCACGCGGACACACCCGCGACGGCGGCCGTCAGCGTGACCGGCCACGCCGCGATCACGACCGCCACGACCAGCAGCCACCCGATGATCCTGACGAGCTTGCGGAGCAGCCATACGGCGACGAAGAGCTTGAGCCACGACCAGATAGTCACCGCGCCTCCTCACCGAAGGCGTAGCCAGGCAGGTCCCGCACCACCACCCGCGCCCGTTCCCCAGGCGGCAGCGACTCCGCCGCCCGCAGCACCACCGGCCGCGCCGCCGGCGCGGTCAGGTAAATCACCCGCTCGTACCGCGCCGAAGCCAGCAGCTCACTCATGATCCGCGCCGTCCGCGCGGCGGCCTTAGGCGTCAGCTCCGCCTCGATCGCCCACACCTGCCCCGCGTAGGAGCACCCGTCCAGCGACGGCCAGTGCACCTCCGCATCCGGCACATGCCCGCCCCGCCCCGCCGCGGACGTACGAGAACGCAGCCGCCGCTCCGACTCCCACCACGGCTGCCACCGTTGCCAGGCCTCGCTATCCCGCATCCAGACCCAGACCGCCAGCACCGCCCGGGTATGAGCCAGCCGCCCCACCGACGGCCGCACCACCGGGAACCCCAGCCCGGTCGCCGTCATCCCCTCCCGCGTCAGCCAGCACCACCCCGGCCCCGGCCCCAGCCGCCCGGTCTCGGCGAACCCGATCCGCCGCCACCGCGCGGTAATCGAGTGCACCCGCTGCTCGCTTACCCGCAGCGCCATCGCCAGCAGGTCAAACGGCACCACGCCGTGCTCCCCGCACAGCAGGAGCCCGTCGATGTCCCGCTGCGTCAGCCGGATCGCCTCGGTGCCACCCCGCCGCGGCAGCCGAGCCTTCACGGGCGTGGCAGTATCGTGCGCTTGCGTAGTCAAAGCCCTCTCCGCTCTCCTGAAGTAACGCAAGCCCCGGCTGCCTCGTGTGTTCATATCCGCACGAGATGTGACGATTTTTCCGCCGAGAAGCAGTGAAGACCAGCCCGCCCCAAGATCGTAAGCGTCTCGTCATGACTACATTCCGTGTCAACCACAGCCAGCCCCCGCTACCGCCTACGGAGTCTGTGTGCCCCCGCCTACGGTCTTACGTGGTCTGTGCGCCACCGACCCCGATCGTCTCGGCCCTGAGAGTGGCCAGGCCTCGCGCGTCTGGTCGAGGAGATAGGCCGGGATCGGCTCTTGGAGCAGAGCTGCTTACTGATGACGGCTTTCATTCCCCGGCCGACCATCCAGCAGTTGGCTGGCGAGGCCGGTGATCGATTCGGCGGTCAGGTCCCAGTCGTCAGAGGCGGTCAGATCCGTGACTTGATGAGGGCCATATTCGGTAGGACGGGCGATGAACGCGGTCGCGAGGCCTGCTCTTCTGGCTCCCTTCAGGTCATTGTTGTGCGCCGCGACCAGCATGACCTCGCCCGGATCGAGGCCGAGCAGGGCAGCGGGTTTCTGGTAGGCATCCGGCGTTGGCTTGTAAGCACAGCTGACGTCCGAGCCGAGGATCACGTCCCACGGGAGCCCAGCCGCCTTCGCCATGTCTACCAGGAGTGCGGTATTGCCATTGGACAGCGGCCCGACGGTGAAGTGCCGCCTGATCTGGCGGATCCCTTCCACGCTGTCTGGCCAGGGCGGAAGGAGGTGCCAGGCGGCGGCCAGAGACGTCAGCTCGCCTGGCGCGAAGGTACCTGGATCGATGTCGTGCGCCCGCAGGACGGTGTCCAGGTTCTCGCGGTGAAGCGTGTCGAGAGAAACGTAAGGGCGCTGACCGGAACGCACCCGCTCCTTGGCTGGCTCGTACTGCGCTCTCCACGCGTCGGCGAATTCCTCAGGATCAAGCGTCAGCGCACTGTCGGCCGCGAAGACACGGACAGCCGAAGCTATGCCGGACCGCCAGTCGACCACGGTACCGAACGTGTCGAACAGGACTGCCCGCACCGTCCGGCCCGTCGACGGGGCCGTATAACCGGTCACGAAAACCTCCTCATGACTACATTCCACGGCCACCACGGACAGGAGACCGGGGACGGGCCTGCCCTCGACGGTCAGTGACCTCAGCGGTCCTAAGCCATCTCTTAGCCCCGGCCGGCCCGCGAGCGGCACTCGAATACGGTTTTCGTCCAATGTGGCGGCGCGCACCTTAGCCATAAGTTGCGGATATAAGCACTCGCCAGTCAAGGAGCAAGTCCGATGAACGCTTACCTGGGCTACCAGACACAGCAGATGGAACGAGCCAAGACCTTCGCCGAGATCCGCCAGATTGAAGCGCGGGTCAGTAGCCTGGCCCAGGCCAAGCCTGAGGTGCGGCGCCGGCCCGTCTGGCCGTTCGGCGCCCTGGCCGCCCGCCGTCGAGCTCTGCGACTGCCGCAGTCTAGTCGTGAGGACCGCTGTCTAGACTGGCGGGTATCGCCCGGATCGTCCTGAAGCGCTACTTTGCGCTCGCCGTGGCCGCCAGCCGTCGGCCCGCCATTTCGAGTTGGGGCGGGCGGGCAACAGCAGCACGATCAGCAGGCCCAGGGCCGACAGGATCAGGCCGAACGTCAGCCCGACCCGCTCACCGTAACCTTTGCGCTCCGACAGCCACGACGCGGCCGCCGCCGAGATCAGCCACGCGAACAGGAAGTACAGCGCATCGACGCCGATCATCTGGCCGCTCCGTATCCGGTCATGTCCCCAGGTACGCTTTCTGAACCGCGGGGTCATTCTGAAGGCTCGCCGAATCGCTGGCCAGGGCCACCCGCCCGGTCTCCAGCACGTAGCCGCGGCTGGCGGCGTCGAGCGCCCGGTTGGCATTTTGCTCGACCAGCAAGATCGCGACTCCGGAGCGGTTGATCTCGCCGATTGTCTGGTAGATCCGGTCGACGAGGATCGGGGCGATCCCGAGCGATGGCTCGTCCAGCAGCAGCAGCTTCGGCCGGGCCATCAGCGCGCGCCCGATCGCGAGCATCTGCTGTTCACCGCCGGACATCGTCCCGGCCTTCTGGCTCTCGCGCTCCTTGAGCCGGGGGAAAAGGTCGTAGACGCGGTCGAGGTCTTCAGCGATCCCGGGGCCGCGCCGCCGGTGCGCGCCGAGGTCCAGGTTCTCCCGCACGGTCATCCGCGGGAAGCAGTGGCGGCCCTCGGGGGCGAGCGCTACGCCGCGGATGGGTATCTCGTGGGCCGGCACGCGCGTGATGTCCTCCCCGGCGAAGGTGATCTTCCCGGAGCTGGCCGGGGTGAGTCCGGAGATGGAACGCAGGGTGGTGGACTTGCCGGCCCCGTTCGAGCCGATCAGCGTGACCACCTCGCCCGCGTCGACGGTCAGCGAGATGCCCTTCAGCGCCTCGATCGCCCCGTAGTGGGTATGGATGTCCGAAACTTCGAGCAGGGTCATCAGGCCTGCTTTCCGAGATACGCCTCGATCACCCCGGGGTCCGCCCGGACCACGGCCGGTTCCCCTTCGGCGATCTTCTTGCCGTAGTCGAGCACGGTGACACGCTCGGAGACGCCCATCACGACCTTCATGTCGTGTTCGATCAGCAGGATGGTCAGGTTCAGGTCGTCCCGCATGGCCCGCATGAACTCCGTCAGGGCCTGGGATTCCTGCGGGTTCATGCCAGCCGTCGGCTCGTCGAGCAGCAGCAGTTTCGGCTGGGACGCCAGGGCCCGGGCGATCTCCACCCGGCGCTGGTCTCCGTACGGCAGCTGCGCGGCCAGCCGGTCGAAGACGGGCTCGCGCAAGCCGGCGTAGGCCAGCAGCTCGCGGGCGCGCTCGCGCGTTTCCCGCTCCTCGCGGCGCACCCAGGGCGGCCGGAAGATCGACCCGAAGAGCCCGGATCGCATCCGCGCATGGTGTCCGACCATGACGTTCTCGACGGCCGTCATCGCGCCGAACAGCCGGATGTTCTGGAAGGTCCGCGCGACGCCGTGCTTGGTGATCACGTCCGGCCGCGAGTGAGTGGTGTCCCGCTCGCCGAGCAGGATCCTGCCCTCGGTCGGCCGGTACAGCCCGGTCAGCATGTTGAACAAGGTGGTCTTCCCGGCGCCGTTCGGGCCGATCAGCGACACGATCGAGTGCTCGGGAACGTCGAAAGAGACGTCGTTGACGGCGACCAGGCCGCCGAACGTCTTCGTGACGTGCTCCGCGCGCAGGACGGCGGCGGCTGGCGGCGTGGGCGTCTCGGTCGCGCTCACGTCCCACCTCCCGGCGTACCCGGAGCCTCCGCGAGCTGGGCGTCCGCCGGGGCGATCTCGGCCGTGAGCTCGAGCCGGCGTCGCCGCTCCGGGATCAGGCCCTGCGGCCGGAGCACCATCATGATCACCAGCAGGAAACCGAAGATCCCGAATTCCACCGCGGTGAGCTGGAAGTGGAAGCCCAGCTTGGCGGGGATGCCGTTCAGCACGTCGGGGATCAGGTAGTTGTTGATGTAGCCCAGCGCCAGGCCTCCCACGACCGCGCCCCAGATCGACCCGAGCCCGCCGATGATCACCATGGCGAGGATGAAGATAGAGAACCCGAACTGGAACTGCCCGGCGTTGACCACGGTGTAGTACGTACCGAAGAACGCCCCCGACATACCGCCGAACGCGGCGCCGATCGCGTACGCGAGCAGCTTCGTCTTCACCAGCGGAATGCCCATCGATACGGCCGCAACCTCGTCCTCACGCAGCGCGACCCAGGCCCGGCCGAGCCGGGAGTCGCGCAGCCGCAGGTTGACGAACAGGACGACCAGCAAGATGGCGAAGATCAGCCAGTACCACGGCCGGAGGTTCAGCAGGTTGAACGACCCGATCCCGGGGAAGTACGGCGAGTCCACCGCGCTGATGCCGAGGTTGCCCGCGGTCAGCGTCATGCCGCCGCCGACGTGGACGCTCTGGCCGTTGACCGCCACGTCGGCGATGATCTCGCCGAACGCGAGCGTGACGATCGCGATGTAGTCGCCGCGCAGCCGTAGCGTCGGCAGGCCGATCACGATGCCGGCCGCGGCGCAGATGAGCGTGGCCGCGATCAGGATCAGTATGAAGTTGAGGTGGATACCGGGCAGCGTGCTCGCGACCGGGGAGACGAGCGCATGGATGTGAGCCTTGAAGAAGAACCCGGATCCGAACCAGCCGAGCGAGTACGCGCCGAGAGCATAGAAGGCGACGTACCCGAGATCGAGCAACCCGGCGAACCCCACGACGATGTTCAGGCCCAGCGACATCACCGCGTAGGCCAGCGCGATGATCGTCGCGTTCATGAACGCGCTGGACGAGGAGAACGGGAACGGCAGCACGATCCCGATCACGAGGAGCAATCCCACCAGCGCCCGGCTCCACCACGGCGGGACCCGCTTGTCCACCGCCTCGCGCCACTCCCGCAGCTGCGCGCGCAACTCGCTCACCCTGCCTCCCTCGTCTCCTCGCCGAGCAGACCGCGCGGGCGCAGGACCATGATGGCGATCAGGTAGCCGAAGACGACCGCCTCGGTCCACTGCGGTCCCAGGCGGGAATCGGACAGCGACTGGATGACGCCGATGATCAGGCCGCCGAGCACGGCACCGCGGACGTTGCCGATGCCGCCCATGACCGCCGCCGTGAACGCGATCAGTCCGGCCTTGAAGCCCTGGAAGTACCAGACGTTCGTCTCGTAGAGCGCGTACACGAGCCCGGCCGCGCCGGCCAGCATGCCGCCGAGCAGGAAGGTGAGCGAGATCGTGGAGTTGACGTTGATGCCCATCAGGCGGGCGGCCTCGGGGTCCTGGGCGGTGGCGCGCATCGCCCGGCCGGCCCGGGTGGTGTTGATGAACCAGGTCAGCGCGAATACCAGCGGGATCATCACGGCGAACGCGAGAATGTATCCGCGCAGGATATGCACCCCGCCGATGGTGAACACCGTTTGCTGCGAGTGGATCAGATCGGGCACGCTCTGCGGTGAGCCCCCGCGCCAGAGCAGGCCGACGTTCTGCAGGATGAACGAGAAGCCGACCGCTGTGATCAGCGATGCGAGCTTGGGCGCGCTCCGCAGCGGCCGGTAGGCGACCCGCTCGATCAGGGCATTCAGCGACCCCGTCACGATCATCGCGATGATCAGCGCCACCAGCAGGCCCCCGACCAGGCCCAGCGCGCTAGTGGTGAGCCCGAGCCCGAGCGTCGCCCACAGGCCGACGGCGGTGAAGGAGCCGATCATGAACACGTCGCCGTGGGCGAAGTTGATCAGCTCGATGATGCCGTAGACGAGGGTGTAGCCGATCGCGATCAGCGCCCAGATGGCGCCGTTGGACAGGCCCTCGGCGAAGTTGAAGCCCAGCTTCGACAGATCGTGATGGATCAGCGCATGACCAG
Source organism: uncultured Actinomycetota bacterium (assembly GCA_963839095.1). Classification (GTDB taxonomy): domain Bacteria; phylum Actinomycetota; class Actinomycetes; order Streptosporangiales; family Streptosporangiaceae; genus Palsa-504. Next base: position 53,995 of record CAWIUF010000047.1, read on the forward strand.
CCACGACGCCGGCCTGGTAGCCGTGGGTCAGATCGCTGATGCCGTAGTAGATAGGCAGCGCCGCGAGCGCCGCGATCAGGCCCCAGCGGCCGGCATAGCGGCGCACCGCCGCGAGCGAGCGTGCCGCCACCGCGGGCGGGCTGGGCGGAGGTGAAATCGTTGTGGTTTCCACGGGTCCCTGTGCAGTACGGCAGAGTGTCGATGCAGCCTAGCGGTCGTGGAGGGGGCGCGGCGCGCCCCCTCCACGATTCCCTAACCCTGGACGGTCTTGGTCGGCGTGATCGTCTTGAGGAAGACCGGCTCGCCGTCGGACCCCACCTTGTACAGGCCGTAGGCCTTCAAGGTCGTGTCGCCGTTCTTGTCGAACCCGTAGGTGCCGAGCACCGAGTTACGCGCGGTGGTCGCGAACAGCGCCTTGAGCACGGCCGCCTTGCTGTTGCCCTGCGCGCCGAGCTTCGCGATCGTGTCGAGCCCGAGCTTCATCGCCTCGTAGCCGTAAATCGCGTACGGGTCAGGGTTCGCTGTGCCGTACTTGGCCTTGTAGGCGGCGAGGAAGTCCTTGCCGCCCGGGTAAGCGGCCAGGTCCTGCGTCGCGACCGTGCACTCCGTCAGCGGGTAGAGCACGGCCGGGACGCCGCCCTTCGTCGCGCTGGTGTAGGAGTCGGTGCAGACGCCGTCGCCGCCGAAGACCTTGGCCTTGGGCAGCGCCGAGTTGACGTCCTTGGTGATCTGGACGGCACCGTTGGAGACGATGCCGGCGAAGAAGAAGCAGTCGGCTCCCTCGCCCTGGACCGTCGACGCGTAGGAGCGGAAGTTGGGTGCGGTCGGGTCGATTCCCGTGTTGCTCACGATGTTGACCCCGTAAAAGCCCTTCTCCAGCCCGAGCAGCGTCGCCAGGCCGGCGCCGTATGCCTCCTTGTCATTGGCCACGGCGACCTTCGTGCAGCCGGCCTGCTTCATCGCGATCAGGTCGGAGGCGGCCTGGATCGAGTCGATCGGCACGATCCGCAGGTAGGTACGGGTCCCGCTCGGGTAGTACTTCTGCGGTTCACCGGGGGCACTGCCGGGCAGGCTCGTCGTCAGGCCGACATAGGTGTTCGCCGGGCTCACCTGGGGGAGTCCCGCCTGGTTGAGGATCGGGATCGACACCTCGCTGGCGCCCGAGTTGAACTCGCCGATGTAGTAGACGGCCTTCGGGTCGGTAGCCGCCTTGCGCGCGTTGGCCGCCGTCTGGCCGGGGTCCCACTTGCCGGCCGCGGCGGTCGAGTCGTCGAGCGACTGGTAGTTCACCGTCCACTGCCCGGCCTTGTTGTTTGCCTGCGACAGTGCGAGCTTGATTCCGTTGACCATCGGATCGGTCTGCGCGGTCGAGGCTCCCTGCAGGGGCAGGCTCGAGTAGACGTCGACCGTGCCGCCGGACGCGCTGCTGGATGAACCACCGCCGGCGCTGCTGCTACTGCCGCTACTGCTGCAGCCGACAACCGCGAGGGCGATCGCGGCCAAGGCCGCGATCGCAGGAGTTCGTCTCATTATCTTCCTCTCGTTGATCTGAACGCCCCCCGGCGCCACGGAGCGCACCGACCGACTGGTCCGGGCTTCAGTAGTGCGACAGCCGAGGGATGAAACAGTCTGACCACGTCCTTTGCGCCGGCTGACATCCTGCCGATCTCACCCGGGCCGGCCCGTAGCCGGTCCGCCAGCGTGCCGCGGCAGAAACCGGCTCCGCCCCTCTCACACGGGGCCAGGTTAAGTCGCTCCCCGTCATGCGTTCGGTCCCGCGGCGGTGAGCTCGTTCCGATCTGGCCGTTCCGGCACGCGGAAGAGCATGACAGATTCCTGTATCGCGGAGATTAACCTCAGGGTCACGAAAGGATTACAGCAATAATGCCCGGGATCCACCCTCGCCGCCCGCGTCCCCGTGCGTGCGACAATGAGCTCGTGCGATGTCCCGCCGTTGCCGGCCGCGCCGCCCCGTGATACCACCCGTGAGCCGTGCCGCTCCCCGTCCAGCGCTATTCGCGCCCCCTCCGTAGCTTGCGGGGCTGGTTTGCGCCGCTGATGCTGGCCGCTGCGCGCGCCCGGCGGCGTCCGGCCCGGTGGCTGCTGCCCGTGCTGGGTATCGCGCTCGCGGCGGCGTTCGCCGCGGGCGTGGCGGCCGAGTCGCAAATCGCGAGCGATGAAAGCGCCCGATCGGTGCTTGACCGGGCATCGCCGCTAGCTACCGAAGTCCGCGTCACTTGGCAGGGAGCAGTCAGTCCGGGCGTTGCGGACCAAGCGCGGGCGCTGCTGCGCGGGCTCGGCGTGGGGTCGCAGACCGAAGTGGTGCTGATGAACCCGGTGCGGCTCCGGGGAGTGATCGTGCGTCCCGCCGCGATCGCCCCACTGGGCCAGTGGCTCCCCGGCGCGGCGCTCGGCCGGCTGGGGCCCTGCCGCCCGGAACGCTGCCCGATGCTGCTGGCCGGGAGTGGTCAGGTCCCTTCGACCCTGGCCGCGATCGGCGTCCGTATCCAGGTCGTCGGCTCGGCGCCGCTGCGCTCGGCGGTCCCCCTCGGGTTCGTGCCGTCAGACGTGGGTGCCGCGCCGGTGCTCGTGACCACCGATGTCGCCGGATTGGAATCGCTGCCGGGACTGAGCGGCGTCTACCGGACGTACAGCTGGCTGGCGCCGCTCGCGATTACCCGGCTGCACGGGTGGCAGCTGGCCGGCGCCGAGGACCGGCTGGCCCGCTCGCAGGGCCGCCTGCTGCTGGCCGGGAGCCAGTTCAGCCTGAGCGCGCCGTTTACCACCCTGGACGAAGCGCGTGCTGAGGCGAGCGCCGCGCCGCAGCGGCTGCTGCTCGCGGGCGGCGGCGCGATCGCGGCGCTGGCACTGTTCATCGTCTTGGCCGGCGGCGGTCTTCGCCGCAATCAGCGGGCCGAGCTTGTCCGGCTCCGCAACGCAGGCGCCCGTACGCGTCACTGCGTCCTGTTCGTCACCGCGGAATCCGGATGGCTGTGCGCCGGGGCACTGAGCGTCGGCGCGGTCGCCGGGATCGGGGCCGCGGCGCTGCTCGCGAGGGCCCAGGGAGAACCGGCTGGCGCGATCCTGACACACAGCCTGATCAACGCCGCGGGGGCGATAGCGCTAGGCGCCGGGTGGCTCGCGGCGACTGCGCTGCTCGCCACGCTGGTACTGGTGCGCAACGCGAGGCTGACTGACCTGCTGGCGGTCGCGGCGGCGGCGGCCCTAGTCGCGACGCTGGCCGGGGGCACGGGCAGCGATCACGCGCTGGCGCTGCTGCTCGCGCCGCTGTGCTGTGCGGCTGCCGGGGTGCTGACGTTTCGCACCGCGGGGCTCGTGCTGCGGGGAGCCGAGCGCGTGGCGCGGGGCGGCCCGGTGCTCACCCGCCTCGCGCTCGTCAACCTCGCCCGCTCACCCTGGTTGCCGGCACTGGCCATCGCGTTCCTGGCCGTCGCCGTCGGCCTGGGCGGCTTCGCCCTCGCCTACCGCTCGACGCTGATCCGCAGCGCAGCAGATCAGGCGGCGGACCGCGTCCCGCTCGACGCCCTTGTCTCGCCTGGGCCAGATTTCCGTACCCCGCTCGAGCTGGCTTCGCTCCAGCGCTGGCAAGCGCTCGCGGCCGGGCCCGTACTGCCCATCCGCCGGACCGAGGCGAACTATGCCAGTGGCGGGGGGACCGTGACGGTTCCCGCCCTCGGCGTTCCCGCCGACGGGCTGACCCAGATACACGGCTGGCGGCCAGGCGACGGCTCGGCGCCACTGACAGTGCTGGCCCGGCGCATCGAGCCGACCGGTCCGGTCCGGCTGCCCGGGCCGATGCTCCCGGTCGGCACGCGCTGGCTGTCGCTGCGCGCTTCCTTGCCGGGCCTCGCGGTCGACGTGCTCGCCGACCTGCGCGATCCGCGGGGAACGATCGTGCCGGTGACCTTCGGGACGGCGGGCCCTGGCGTCTCATTCCTGCGTGCCGCCGTGCCGCCCGGACGGTGGGAGCTGGCGGCTCTGGAGCTCGACGAGCCTACCGGTGTCGCCATTACGAACGGTCATCAGAACGGCGAGAACCCGGCCGCCGCAACTCAGACTCACACGCGCCTTGCGCTCGGGCCACTGCTGGCGCTGCCTGCCCGCGGGGGATCGCTGCTGCGCGTGCCGCTCGGCGCCTGGCGAGGGGTGGGCGCGGCGGCTACGACTGCGCCCGTGCGCGGCGGTGCCGTCGCGATGGTCGGCTTCGACGCGATCGGAACACCCGGCGTGCTCCGGCCAGCGCAGCCGACCGACACTCACCCGGTCCCGGTACTCGCTGATCCGGCGACTGCCGCCTCCGCCGGGCCTGATGGGCAGGTTGCCCTGACGGTCGACGGTCTCCCGGTGATCGCGCGCGTGGTCGGGGTCATCAGCCGCTTCCCGGCGCTTCCCTCCGACCCGGCCGGCTTCGTTATCGCCGACGAGCCCACGCTGGCGGCGGCCCTTGATGCGCAACTTCCCGGTCAGGGCCGGGCGGACGAGCTGTGGATCGGAACCGGGCACCTCGCGAATCTGCGCGCCGCGTTGGGGAGCGGAGCGCTCGCCCAGCTTGACTCCTCGTTCCGCGTCGACATCGAGCATCAGCTCCGGGACGCGCCGGTTGCGCGCGGGGTGCTCGGAACGCTGATCGCGGCGACAGCGCTGTCCGTGCTCCTGGCTGTCGTCGGGTTGCTGGCGGCGCTGCTCGGCGGCCGCGACGAGCGGATTGAGGCAGACCTCGAGGAGCAGGGCGTCGGTCCGCGCGGACTCCGGGCCGAGCTGCGCGTCCGGTTCGCGCTGGCGAGCCTGCTGGGTGTGATCGTCGGCCTCGGCATCGCGGTGCTGCTGACCCGGCTGGCTGTCGCGAGCGTTCGCGGCGCGGGCGCTGTCGCTGATCCCATGCCGCCGGTGGTGACGGTGGTTCCGTGGGCAGCGCTCGCAGCCTGGAGCGTTGGCACGTTCGCGGTCCTCACGCTGGCGGGATGGCTGGTACCCAGGGGGAGTGTCGTTCGTTGAGCGAAGCGGTGGTCGAGCTGTGCGACGTGTTCTGCGTGCATCGCACGAATGAGGGGGACGCGGCGGCCCTGGCGGGGACGAACCTCGAGCTGGCCCGCGGCGAGGTGCTGGGCGTGCTCGGTCCGAGTGGGGCAGGGAAGAGCACGCTGCTGCGGGTGATAGCCGGAATCCAGCCGCCGTCAGCCGGGGTCGTCCGCGTGCTCGGCCGCGACATCGGCCGGATGTCAGCGGGCTCCCGGTCGCGGCTCCGTCACGAGCTGATCGGGTTCCTCGGGCAGGACACCGAGACGGCGCTGAGTCCCGGTCTTCGTGTGCGCGACGCTATTACGCTACCGCTCGTGCTTCGCGGAGTTCCGAGGCGGGAGCGCCGTATTCGAGTCGATGAACTGCTTGAGGCCACGACGCTGGCCGGCCGGGCTGACGCGCTGCCCGGGGAGCTGTCGGGCGGCGAGCGCCAGCGGTTCGCGCTGTGCGCTGCGCTCGCCCACCGGCCGGCGCTGCTGCTCGCCGATGAGCCGACCGGCGAGCTCGACGAGGCCAGCGCCGACGGCACCCGCGCGCTGATCGTCGAGCTCGCCCGCATCAACGGCGCGAGCGTCATCCTGGTGACCCACGACCCGGCGACCGCTGAGGTCGCCGACCGCACACTCCGGATCCGGGACGGGCGGATCGTCGGCGAGCGCCGCGACGCCGAGGAGGCGCTCGTGATCGACGGAGGCTGGCTGCGGCTTCCTTCCGATGTGCTCACGCAGGCGGGGATGGGGCGCCGCGCCCGCGTGCGGCCAACCCCGGACGGGGTGATAGTGACGCGGGCGGACAGCGATTCCGGCCCGATCGGGTCGGCCGGGCCGGTGGGGTCGTCCGTCGCCGGCGCCCGGCCGCAGCCGCCCGTCCCCTGGGTTCCCGCCCAGGTCGGGCTGCGTGCCGTAGCCCGCACCTACGGGTATGGGCTCACCACGCGCGATGTGCTCGGCGGGCTCACGCACGACTTCGTGCCCGGCCAGATGACCGTGATCACGGGTCGCTCGGGCGCGGGGAAAACGACGCTGCTGAAGCTGGTAGCCGGGCTCGACCGCCCAAGTTCTGGCCAGGTCATGCTCGACGGCCGCTCGCTCGGCGACTGTAACGGTGAGCAGCTCGCGAGCCTGCGCCGGGAACGGACCGGATACCTCCCGCAGGAGCCCGTGCCGATCGGGTTCCTGAGCGCCGAGGAGAACATCGTGCTGGCACTGCGGATACGCGGCTGGGACGCGGACGCCGCCGCCGAGCGCGCAGCCCGGACCCTGACCCGGGCCGGGCTCGCCGACCGCGCCCGCCAGCGCGTCCACCGGCTCTCGGCCGGGGAAGCGCAGCGCCTGGCCCTGGCCAGGGCGCTCGCGAGTGCGAGCGGGTTGCTGATCGTCGACGAGCCGACCTCCCGGCAGGACGAGAACAACGCCCGGGCCGTCGCGGCGCTGCTGGCGGCCGCCGCCCATGAAGAGGGCCAGACGGTGATCTGCGCCACGCACGACCCTACGGTGATCCGCCAGGCAGACGAGGTTGTCGTCGTGGACGGATAGGAGAGCCACCGGACCGCCGCGCGGTCGCCGGTCAGCGGTAGACGGGTATCAGAGCAGTCCGGTGGCGTCGCTGATGGCTTGGTCGAGGATCGCCAGGCCAAGCGAGAGCTCGTCCTCGGTGGCGGTCAGTGGCGGGGCGATCCGGAAGACGCCGCCCATGCCGGGCAGCTGCACGATGTTCATGTGCAGGCCCAGTTCGAGGCAGCGGCTGGTGACGAGCGCCCCCAGTTCGTCGGAGCTGCGTTTGGTCTGACGGTCGACGACCAGCTCAAGGCCGGCCAGCAGGCCCCGTCCCCGGATATCGCCCACGACCTCGTGCCGGCCCGCGATCTGTTCGAGGCCACGCCGGAGGAAGCCGCCTAGGTGCAAGGCGCGCTCGTCGAGCCGGTCGCGTTGCAGCACGTCCAGGACGGTGGCGCCGACCGCGGCGGGCAGCGGGTCCGCGACATGCGTGGTGAAGAACAGGAATCCCCGGTCGTGCGCCGCCTTTTCGAGTTCCGCGCTGGTCAGCACGGCGGCCAGCGGAAGGCCGGCCCCGAGGGTCTTGGACAGGGTCAGTATGTCGGGGACGACGCCGTCGCGCTCGAAGGCGTACCAGGTGCCGGTGCGGCACAGTCCGGTCTGGGCCTCATCCAGGATCAGCAGCATTCCGCGTTCGGCGCACTTGTCCCGCAACGCCGTGAGGTAGCCGGGTGGCGGCTCGATGATGCCGCCGGAGCTGAGGATCGGCTCGACGATGGCCGCGGCCAGGCTGCCGACCGACTGCGCGTCGATCAGGTCGAAACCGAAGTCCAGCTGACGCTGCCAGTCAAGCTCGCCGTCGGCGGTAGTGAAATCGGGCCGGTAGCGGTTGGGCGCGGGGATGGCGAAGTTGCCGGGCGCGGCCGGGCCGTAGCCCTTCCGGCCGGCGCTGTAGGTGGCGCCCGCGGCCGCTTGTGTCATACCGTGCCAGGAACGGGCGAACGAGACGATCTCATGTTTGCCGGTAACGAGCTTCGCCATCCGGATGGCTGCTTCGTTCGACTCGGCGCCGGTGGTCAGCAGCAGTGCCTTCTCCAGCGGTTCCGGCAGTGTCTCGGCGAGCCGACGTGCCAGGTCGACAACGGGGCGGCTGAGCATGCCGCTGAAGAGGTGGTCGAGCTTGGCCGCCTGCCGCGTGACGGTGGCGACGATCTCCGGGTGCGAATGGCCCAGGATCGCGCTCATCTGGCCGGAGGTGAAGTCGAGGATCTGGCGGCCGTTCTCGGTGAACAGGAAGCTTCCGGCCGCGTGGTCGATAATCTCGCGGGTAAACGCACTGGCACCGGCATAGCGGATAAGGTACCGGTCGGCATCGGCCCAGAAGATGTCGTCTGTAGAAAGCGAGGCGGGGGTGTTGGAGCGGCCATGGCTTCGACGGTACGTCCGTCCCAGGCGACCAGTCCATTCAGGCGAGCGGGAAATTTTAGCGCCGCTAACGGAATTTAGGGAGCCGGACGGGGCGACAGCGCAGCCGCCCGCCCCCGTCATTCCACCGGTACGGTCAACCGCGAAACTGAACGGCCAGGGCTGCCCCACGTAGATACAGTGAGCGTCTCAGTCACGCGTACTGCTCCGCATCGGGTTCTACTGGTACGGCGAACCGCAGCATGCCAATCTGCCGATCGGTCGGTAGGAGACCCTTACCCGGCAATCTAGCGGCGCGGCGGGCGGGTCAGTGACCGGCCTACTGCGGCCGAGATCAGCAGCACGAGGAGCAGCAGTCCGAGCGTGAGGATGCTGGTCAGCACCAGTCTTCTGGTCGCGTGCGACCTCAGCGCCCCGGCCCGGGCGGTGACCTGGCCGACGAGCTGGTTAGCGACCTTACGCGTGTTACCGATTCCCGCGCTCATGTCGGCGTACCACGTCGCGGCGTCCACCCCGAAACGGCTCGTCAGCTGCGCTACCGGGAGCGCCTGGGCGCGCACTTCCCCGGTGACCGCGCGGTCTGTCGCAGGGGACCAGGTGTTCCAGAACAGCCGCTGCTGGGTCGTGGTCGCGGCGGCGTTGAAGTCGCCCAGGTCGGCCTTCTGCTGCTGATAGGCCTGCAGCAGGCTGGTCCGGTCAGCGGGGGCGAGTACGGGCAGCCGCGCGCTCAGCGCGGCGTACAAGATAGCTCGCTGTACCGACATCTCGTTCTCGAACCTGAGCAGCGCGGCCACGGCAGTGACGCGGGCCTGCAAACGCGCGTCGCCGGTGCCGTCGCCGGCCGCGGTGCTGAACCTGATCGCGGGGAGGATGACGCCGAGGCTATACAGCGGGATGATCCCCGGCGCCGGCAGCGTCCTGCGGATGTCCCCGAGGACGGTCAAGCCATCCAGCAGGGCCTTCAGGTCCTGCACAGTGCCAGGTGAGTAACCCGCGCCGACCCCGGCCGCGTCTGCCCGTACGGCGCTGGCCGCCGCGTCGGTGGCCGCACGCGCACGGGTCAGCGTCCCGTTGTCTTCGCGGGCCGCGTAGGCGGCGGACAGGTCGCGCTCGTCGTCCAGCTTCTGGGTGAGATTGATCACGGCGGCGTCGAGCTGGGCGAGATGCTGCACCCGGCCGGACGCCGCGTAACTGCTCACGTCGCCGCTGATCTGCAGCGCGCCGAGCACGGCGGCGATTACCGCCGGGACCGCGATGATCGCGGCGAGCCGCCAGTGCACCCGCCGGCCGCTCAGGGCGAGCCCCTGCCCGGATGAGCCGCTCGCCGCCCCGGCCTCGGCGGCGAGGTCGGAGGGAGAGCCGAGCCGGCTCAGGGTTGCGGCCACCTCGCGATCGTCGGCACCTGGCTGGAGGGCGTCGTCCAGATGCGCGGTGATCTGCTCTTTGAGCTCGCGTGCCTGGGTGTCCGGCAGGCTGCGCATGGCCTTGTCGAGCTCACGCAGGTAGTCGCGGACCAGCCGGTGGCCGAGCGCGGTGCCGTTCATTGATGCCGTCCTTTCCCGCTGGTGCCGGTGTCTACGGCGGCGTGGTTCAGCACGCCTGTCACAGTCGCGGAGAACCGGGCCCAGTCGGCGCGGAAGGCCGTCAGGCTCTCCCGCCCGGCGTCGGTGATCGAGTAGTAGCGCCGCGCGCGCTCGCCGTCCTGATCCCGCCACTGGCTGGTGACCAGGCCCGCGTCACGCAGCCGGTTAAGCAGCGGGTAAACGGTGCCATCACTGGTCAGCAGGCCGTCGGCCGCGGCGAGGTCGCGGACGAGTTCTAGCCCGAAGCGGGGCCGGAGGTCAAGCAGCGCGAGGACGCACGGCCCGAGCACGCCCCGGCGGAGCTCGGTGATGCCTCCCTCTGCTGCCATGCCTCACATGATGCCTTGTCACACAAGATAAGTAAAACGTGCAGCACGTGACCAGCCGGTCGCTCATGGGCACCCAGGTAACGCTTGCCAATCTGCCGATCGGTTGGCAGAACGACCCTACGCACCGCGCCAGCTCCGGCACCAGCAGCGACGATGAGGTGACCCCAGTGACCGAACGGCCTGGCCAGCACGAGGATCCAGGCAACCGCACCCTGGCCGCGCTGCTGTCGGCCCGGGCCTCCGAGCGCCCCGCCCACCTGTTCGTCTCATTCCCCGGCGAAGACCTCTCCTACGGGGAGCTGCACGACCGAGCCACCGCGCTGGCCCGCGGACTCATAGCCGCAGGGATCAAGCCCGGCGGCCACGTCGGCGGCCCCGCTCCCCGGCATCGAGGTCCGCGTCACCAACCCAGAAGACCCCAAGACCAATCAACCGAACGACATGCCCGGCGAGATCCAGTTCCGCGGAATCAACGCCTTCCGGGCCTACTACAAGAACCCGGCGGAAACCGCGGCTGCCATCATCGACGACGGCTGGGTCCGCACCGGCGGCCTGGACGACCTGCTGGCTTCATGAGCGGACCGTGCGTGCTCGCTGGTAGGCCGGCAGCAGGACACTGATGACCGCGATGGCGAGGCCTAGCCCGGCCGCCACCAAGAAGACCAGGTCGTAGCCGGCCGCGAGGGCGGCGGCGGGGGACCTTCCGGCGGCCTCTATCCGGGTCCTGGCGGTCGCGGCCGTCGCGAGCACTGCCAGGCCGACCGATCCGCCCACCTGACTGGCGGTGCTGGCCAGGCCGCCGGTGATCCCCGCGTCGCCCTCGGGAACGCCGGCGGTCGCCGCGGCCATGAGGGTGGGGAAGGTCAGCCCGATGCCGACCGCGACGAGCAGCGTAGGCCCGAGCACGCTGGTGATGTAGCCGCTGCTGGCGTGCGCCTGGGCGAGCCAGCCGAAACCGGCCACGAGACCGCCGGCGCTGGCCAGCACCAGCAGGCGCACGCCGGTTCGCGGCAGCAGGCCGGCGGCCAGGCGCGCGGTCATCAGGAATGTGATCGCCGCGGGTGTCTGTCCGAGTCCGGCTCCAAGCGCGCTGTAGCCGAGTACATCCTGCAGGAATAGCGACGTGAAATACCACATCGCGATGGCAATCGCGCCGGACAGCAGCAGCATGCCATTGCCGACGGCCACGTGCCGCATTCCGAACAGCCGCACGGGCATCATCGGCCTGGTGGCGAAACGCGCCTCTACCACGGCGAAGACGGCGAGCAGGAGCAAGCCGGCGACGGCCTGCCCGACGACCGGGACAGAGGCCCAGCCATGATCGGCGCTTTGCATGACCCCGTAGATCAGTGCGGCCAGCCCTGCTGTCCCCGTAACGGCGCCAGCGAGGTCGAGCGGTTCCCGCCGGCCGGCTCGCGGGCCTGCCAGCGACATCATGGCCACCGCGATCAGCACCGCGCCGATCGGCACGTTGATCAGGAAGACCCATCGCCACGACAGGCCGGTCGTGAGGGCGCCGCCCGCGACGGCGCCGGCCATGCCGCCGACGCCGCCCGCCGCCGACCATGCGCCGAACGCCCGGGCGCGCTCATGTGTCCCGGTGAAGCAGGTGTTGATCACGGCCAGGGTCGCCGGGGCCAGCAGGGCGGCTCCCGTGCCCTGCGTGATGCGGGCTGCCACCAGGATTCCCGGAGCTGTGGCCAGGCCGCCGGCCAGGCTCGCGGCGGAGAACACGAACAGCCCGGCGGCCAGCATCCGGCGACGGCCGAACAGGTCAGCGGCGCGGCCACCCAGCAGCATGAAGCCGGCGAAGGTGAGCAGGTAGCCGTTCACCACCCAGGCCAGGCCGGCGGGCGCAAAGCCGAGGTCTCGCTGGATCGAAGGCAGGGCGACGTTGACGATGGCTGCGTCCAGGATCACCATGAACTGGCAGCTGCACGCCAGCGACAGGATGAGCCAGGCGGGGCCGGCCTGCGGCCCGGCCCGCCGCGTTGCCGTGCTCGTGGTTGTCATGAGTTCCCCGGCCAGCCTGCCGCTCACGCGGCCTGGGAGGTTTTTGCTGCCTCGGTGACACGGCCGTCCACCAGGAGCCGGATCGTGACCTGAGCTAGCCGCCGTCCCTGGTAGCTGGCCGCTTCCAGCGCCGCGGCGTCTGGGCCGGATCCAGCGGACCGGTCACGAACGAGGTGCCTAGGGGTTGCCGCCGGCGGCGGAGAAGGCCGGATCGGTGTATCCGGGCGGGACGATCAGCGCTCCCCAGTGGTAGAAGACGTTGGCCAGCGACAAGATCGTGGCCTCGCTGCCGCCATGCCGGTTGAACGCCGAGGTGAATGCCGTCACCGGCTTGTCGGCCAGGCCGCCTTCCCGCCACAGGCCGTCGGCCTGGTCGATGAACTGCTTGAGCTGCGCGGCGGGCGCGCCGAACCGGGTCGGCGTCCCGAACGCGAACGCGTCCGCCCATGCCAGGTCCTCGACCGAGGCCTGGGCGATCGACGCTGTGGCGTCCGCGTGCCGCCGCCACCGCGGATTCTGGTCGATCGCGCTGTCGGGCGCCAGCTCGGCGACCCGTCGCAGCCGCACCGTGGCCCCGGCCGAGGCGGCTCCCTCGGCGACGGCCTGCGCGAGTGCGTGTACAGCGCCTGTCGCGCTGTAGTAGATGACGGCGACCTGCACGGCCATGTCCGGCTCCCTCGATGTCGTGTAGAATTAGTTATGCGCATAACGTTATGCGCATAACTAATTTGCCGTCAAGGAGGGGCCATGAACTTCGAGCAGGCCGACGCCCTCAACCAAGCCATCCGCCTGCTGAGCCTGCGCCACCGGGCCCGGGCTGCGGCGCTCCTGGCCCCGCTCGGACTGCACCCTGGCCAGGAGGCGCTCCTGCTCGAACTCGCCCGGACCGGACCGATGATCCAGGCCCAGCTCAGCGAGGCGTCGGCTGCGAGCCGCCCAGCGTCACGCTCATGACCGTAAGCTCGAAGCCAAGGGCCATATCCGCCGAAAACTCGCTCCCTCCGACAAGCGCGCCAGCATCGTCGAACGGACCGAGAGCGCCAGGCGCACGTCGGCAAGGTCAAGCAGGTATGGTGCGCCCTCGCGGAGGAGACCGTGACCGGCTTGCCGGCCCGCACGGTGGCCGAACTGCCCGACGTTCTCACCACCCTGACCGGCAACGTCGATACCAGGCGCCCGGCCATCCGCACGGTGCCGAAGTAGCGAGCGAGCGAACCGCACGTTCTCGCCGGATTCCTGCGCCTGGTCCGCTGTTATAGTGACTTCAGGCGTCCATGCAGGCGCCGAACGACGTGCGATGTCACCTATCAGGTGCATGGCGCGAGCTGATGGCCCAGTCCGACCTGTCTGGCGGCTCGCCTAACCCGTTCGCACGGGAAGGTACCGGTCTCCTATGCCACGGCAGCGTGGCTTTACAGGTCTGCTTGACCATTTCCGCCAAGGAACGGCGCGCTATCGCGCGGTGCTGAGCCTGCCCGGCGCGGCGGCTTTCTTCGGCCCGGCCGCGGTCGCGCGGCTCGGCGTCGCGATGTCGAGTCTCGCGGTCCTGTGGGCGGTCCGCGGCGCGACCGGCTCGTTCGCCGCGGCGGGTGTTACCACGGCCGTGTTCGCCGTGGCCGAGGCGACGGCTGGCCCGCAGGTCGCCCGGCTGGTGGAGAATCGCGGCCAGCGGCGCATCCTGCCCTGGTCGGTAGCCGCCTATGTCCTCGCCGTCGCCGGACTGATCACCGGCGCGGGCCTGCACGTCTCTCTCCCGGCGCTCGCGGTCACGGCGATGACGGCGGGCGCCAGCGTCCCGCAGGTGGGATCGCTGTCGGCGGCGCGCTGGCGGCACGCCGTCCGTACGCCGGACCAGGTCGCGGCGGCGCTGTCACTGGAAGCCGCGCTCAACGACGTGACGTTCCTGTGCGGCCCGGTTCTCGTGAGCACGCTGAGCACGGCGCTGTACCCGGCGGCCGGGCTGACGCTGGCCGGCACCCTGGTGGCCATCGGGATGGCGGCGTTCATCTGGCAGCGTCGCTCCGAACCGCCCGCGTACGGACGCGGCGATCGCCGGCTGGTCGACCGCCGCCTGCTCACGCCGGACGTCGTGGCCCTGTTCGGGATCAACCTGGCGATGGGGTTCTTCTTCGGCGGGATCACGGTCGCGATCACCGCGTTCGCGTTCGCCCATCACGCCCCGGGGCTGGCCGGGCCGATCGCCGCGGTCAGCAGCCTGACGAGCCTTTCGGCCGGCCTCGTTTACGGCGCCCGCACGCACCGGGGGCAGCCCCTGACGGTCATGCTCGTCGTCTCGGGCTTCCTCGTCCTCGGCACGGCGGCGCTCAGCCTGGTGCCGGACGTGCCGGTGATGTTCATCTGCTACGCCGTGGTGGGCGGATCCGTCGCGCCCATCCTGATCCCGTCGGCGGTCCTGCTCCAGCGCACCATCGATCCGCGCGTCTACACCCAGGCGAGCACCTGGATGAACTCGGCCAGCGCAGCCGGCATCGCGGTTGCCGCCCCCTTGACCGGGCTAGCCGCCCAGCTCGGCGGCTGGCGCCTCGGCTTCCTCGTCACCGCGGCTCTCGCCACGGCCCTGCCCGCCATCACCATGGTCATCCGGCGAGGTGTCCGCCGACGGTAAGGAGAATCCCGGGATGGCGCGGAACGCCATCCCGGGATTTCGTTGTGCTGGATTAGGCGGGATCGTAGGAGGGTTCCAGGTTCTGCCGGGTTTCTGGTGTGGCGGCGGGGTGGCCACGGGTGTTGGCGGCGCGCAGCGCGATGGCTCCGGCCGCCACCAGGCACAGGGCGCTGATGAGCAGGCCCCGCTGGAATCCGGCGGTGAGTGCCTCCGGGGGCGGGGTGCCGGCGGCCAGCAGGTGGCTGGTGCGGCTGGTCGCGATCCCGATGAACACCGCCAGGCCGAGTGCCGACCCGAGCTGGAAGGAGGCGGTGATCAGGGCCGCGGCCAGCCCGGCCTGATCGGCCGGCACGCCCGCGTTCGCGGCCGTCTGCACGCCGGCGTACAGCAGCCCCAGCCCGAGCCCCATGATCACCAGCGGGGCGAGCAGGTTGGTGAGATAGCTGCCATCCACCGGGATGCGAGACAGCCACCAGATGCCCCCAGCGGAGAGCAGCGAACCGCCGACGATGATCGGACGGGTCCCGGTCCGCATGAACATCTTCGTCGCCATGGTCGAGCCGACCCCGATGCCGACGCTCACCGGCACATACGCCAGGCCGGTCTCCAACTGAGTGAAGCCCAGGACGTTCTGCATGTACAGGGTGACGAAGAAGAACATCGACCAGAACCCGGCCCAGGCGATCATCTGGGTGGCATCGGCCGCGGCCAGGCCCTTGACCCGGAAGATCGACAGCGGGACCAGCGGATGGCCGCGCCGCTGCTCGTTGATGACGAACGCGGCCATCAGCACCGCCGCGGCGGCCAGCCCGCCGATGGTGCGGCCCGTACCCCAGCCCACGTCCGGCGCCTTCACCAGCGTGAAGATCAGCAGCAGCATGCTGGCGGTGACCAGCACCGCGCCGGCCGTGTCGAAACCACCCGGCGCGGACCGGCCGTGGTCGGCCGCCAGGAGCCGGAACGTCCCGAACAGCACTACCGCGGCCAGCGGCAGGCTGATGAAGAACACCCAGCGCCAGCCGAACTCCTGGGTGAGCACCCCGCCGAGGACCAGCCCGACCATCGAGGCTATTCCGCTGATCCCGGCCCACACGCCCAGCGCCTTGTGCCGGTCGGAGTCCCGGAAGGTGGTGGTCAAGATGGACAGCGCGGCCGGCGTCATCATCGCCGCCCCGAAGCCCTGGGCGAGCCTGCTGCTGACCAGCAGCCCCTGGCTGCCGGCCAGCCCGCAGGCTAGCGAGGCGACCGCGAACAGGGCGGTCCCGGCGACCAGCAGCCGCCGGCGCCCGATCAGGTCCCCGGCCCGGCCGCCCAGCAGCAGGAACCCGCCGTAGGTGACCATATAGCCGCTGAGCACCCACTGCAGGTTCTGCACCGAGAACCCCAGCTGCGTCCGGATGGTCGGCATCGCGACGTTCACGATCGCGCCGTCCATGACGTCCAGGAACGTCGCCAGGCACAGCACCGCCAGTATGGCCTTGCCGTGCCTGGTCGCCAGGACCGACCCCTCCGGCGGCGCCGTCGATGCGGTCATGGCGTCGCTCACGACCCGGCGGCTTCCATCACCGGGCCGACCTCGACCCCGCCGCCGGCCCGCATCACCGGGCAGTCCTTGGCCAGCGCCAGCGCGGAGTCCATGTCCGCGGCGGATATCACCGAGTAGGCGATCATCCGGGAGCCGCTGCCGCCGACCTCGCCGAGCGAGGCGTAATCGGTCACCGCGTTACCGACGTCCAGCAGGGCCGTGCCCAGGCCGCCGAACCAGGCCTGCCACTCGGCCGGCGTCCCGGCGCCGGGTGCGTAGCCTGCGGGCACCCGGAAGGAGAATACGTACTTAGCCATGATCTGTGGTCCTGTTCTGTATCCGGGGCGCGCCCCGGGCTGGGGCCGCCTCCAACCGGGTAGACGCCGCCCGTCCGCCCGAATCGGGCGGCGCGATGCCGCCCAATTTGCCGAGCCGACGGCGTTTTTATCGTTGGGCGAGCCGAACGCGCCCGGCGGGAAGAAGAAGGGCGAGGATGCATGCCGATGGAGATGGACACGACGGACCTGATCGCCCGGGCCCGGGCGGGCGACCACGACGCGTTCCGCGACCTGGTCCAGGGCCACTCCCACGAGTTGCAGGTGCACTGCTACCGCATCCTGGGATCCCTGCAGGACGCCGAGGACGCACTACAGGAGACCCTCGTGTCCGCCTGGCGTAACCTCGGCGAGTTCGGCCAGCGGTCCTCGCTCCGGACCTGGCTCTACCAGATCGCGACCAACCGGTGCCTGAGCATGCTGAAGGGCCGGCAGCCGGCGCCCCCGCATCGCCGCCCCGCTGCCCGAGGCCCCCCTGCCCGAACCCGCCGGCGCCGGCGACGCCCCGCCCTGGCTGGAACCCTACCCCGACGTCCTGCTCGACCACCTCGTCGACCAGGGCCCCGGACCGGAGGCCCGCTACGAGAGCACCGAGGCCATCTCCCTGGCCTTCATCACCGCCCTGCAACTGCTGCCCCCGCGCCAGCGCGCCGCGCTCGTCCTCCGCGACGTCCTCGGCTACCACGCCGCCGAAGTCGCCCAGCTGCTCGACACCACCACCGAAGCCGTCAGCAGCGCCCTCAAA
The DNA here is from genome assembly GCA_963839095.1 of uncultured Actinomycetota bacterium. Classification (GTDB taxonomy): domain Bacteria; phylum Actinomycetota; class Actinomycetes; order Streptosporangiales; family Streptosporangiaceae; genus Palsa-504. The sequence continues at coordinate 71,112 of CAWIUF010000047.1, forward strand.
CGCGCCCGCGCCACCGTCGACAGCCACCTCGCCGACTCCAACGGCACCGGCACCGGCAGCGGCAGCGACGTCGGCAGCCGCAGGACTGCACGCCAACCCGACACCGCCGCCGAACACCGGCTCGTCGCCCGGCTCACCGACGCCATGGAACGCGCCGACCTGGACACCCTGATCGGCCTGCTCGTCACCGACGTGAGATTCTCCATGCCCCCGGCCATGCTGGAATACCGTGGCATCGAATCAGCCCGGCGCCTCTTGGCCGCCGTCACCTTCCGCCCCGGCCGCAGCTACCGCGTGGTACCCACCCGCGCCAACGGCCAGCCCGCCTTCGGCTTGTACCTCGCCGACCCCCACGCCAGTGTCTACCGCGCCTACTCTCTCCTGGTCATCACCACCGCCGGCGACCACATCACCGCCATCACCGGCTTCAGCACCAACGTCATGACGCGCTTCGGACTACCCCGGACCCTCCCCGGTTGAGGTCATGCGGTCGATCCGGCGCGCCGCGTCCAGGCCCTGTACGTGCCCGTCAGCGACGGCGTCCGCCTGGCCGTCGACGTCTGGCTCCCGGTCAAACGGATCGCCCGGGCCGAACGGGTCGGCACCGCGTTCCGGGCCACCCGCTACTGGCGGGCCGAGCAGCCACCCGGCCCGGAGCCCGCGGCGGACAGCAACTACGCGGCCGCCGAGCTGTGGAACAGCGCCGGATTCGCGCTGGTCATCGCCGACGCACGCGGCACCGGAGCCCGGCCCAGCCGCGAACCTGCGCTACGTCGTCGAGCGCACGGCGTCGACCGGCCCCGCCAACCGCTGGCTCGCGGTCGACCTCGGCCGGGGCACGGCGTACCCCGATCGCCGGAACGCCGACAGGGCGCTGCTGACGTTCACTTCGGAATCGTTGCCCGCCGACCTCCACGTCGCCGGCTTCCCCGTGCTCTCCCTGCGCCTGGCCACCACCGGATCCGACGGCGCGCTCTACGCCTACCTCGAGGACGTCGCGCCGGACGGCACCGTGACGTACCTGACCGAAGGCGGCCTGCGGTTCCTCCACCGCGCGACGAACGGCCCCGCCGATCCCACCCGGCTCGGCGTACCCCGCAGCTTCGCCCGGGCCGACCAGCTGCCCGTCGAGCCCGGTCAGGACCTCGACGTCACCGTGGAACTGCTGCCGCTAGCCGCGCTGCTCCGGGCCGGCCACCAGCTCCGCGTCGCGCTGGCCGGCCACGACGCCGCCTGCTTCGACCGGTACGGACCCCCAGGCGAGACCTTCACCGTCCAGCTCGACGGCCACTCCACCCTCGACCTGCCGATCCTGACCGAGACCACCGCGGAAATTCCGCCCCGGTGATGTCCGTCCGGCACCTGGCAGTTCGTCACTGCGGTAGGTACGCCCCGAAGGAGGCGGCCTGACCGAGGAGGATCGATGACCATTCAACCCACGCCCAGCCCGGACGCCGCGCGGATCGAGCGCACGTACGACGCTCCGGCGGAGCTCATCTGGGAGCTCTGGACCACCGCCGCCGGCCTTGAGGAGTGGTTCGCCCCCGGCGGCTTCGAAAGCCGGGTGAGCGAGCTCGAGCTCAGGCCCGGCGGTCAGCTGCGGTACACCATGACCGCGACCGCGCCGGAGCAGGTCGCGTTCATGCGGGACACCGGTAACCAGCTCTCGGCGGAGGTGTGCAAGACGTTCACCGAAGTCACGCCGCCGGGGCGCCTCGCCTACCTGTCACTGATCGACTTCGTACCCGGCCACGAGCCGTATGAGCACCTGACGACCGTCGACATCGAGCCCGCCGGTGACCGGACGAAGGTGGTCATGACGATCGATCCCCTCCACGACGAAACCTGGTCGCAGCAGCATCGCGCCCATCGCGACGAAGAACTCGACAACCTCGAGGCGGCGATCAGGCGGCGCGCGGGCGCGGACTACCAGAAGACGATCCGCGTCAAGTCCTCTCCGGAAGCGCTGTTCGACGGGCTCACCACCTGACCCGTCTCCGGGTTCTCCTATTACGTTGGCTGATATATTGGCCAACGTAATAGGAGGGCAGATGACCGCACGAGAGCAGGACGTGCTGCGCCGGGCCGGCGAGGTGTCGGTGCTGATCCTGGTCAGCCTGGCCGACGGGCCGAAGCACGGCTACGCGCTGATCCAGGACGTCAAGGAGTTCTCCGGCGTCGATCTCGGCCCCGGCAGCCTCTACGGCGCGCTGGACCGGCTGGAGCGGCTCGGCCTCATCGAGCCGCTGCCCGCCGACGAACGACGGCATCCCTACCGCATCACCGCACCGGGCGCGGCGGCACTCAAAGCGCACCTCGATTCGCTGGAGCGCGTTAGCGCGGCCGGACGCCTGCGCCTGCAACTCGGCGGCGCCTGATGGGCACCCCCGCCGCCCGGGACCGTCGGCTGGTCGACGCCGCGCTCCGCTGCTACCCGGCCCGCTGGCGGCGGCGTCACGGAACCGAGGCCGCCGAACTGGCCGCGCTCCTCATCCGCGACGGCCGCTCCGCGACCTCGATCGCCTGGAGCTACCTCCTCGGCGCGGCCCGCGCGTGGCTGACCCCGCGTCCCGGCCGGTCACTGAGCGCCGTGGCCGCGGCCCTGCTGGCCGCGGCCTGCCTGGTCGGCTTCGCGGCGGCCCTGGCCGCCGAGACCACGCCCGCCCGGGCGGCCAGTACCTCGACCCAGTCGCCATCCCCGCACCACGCCATCCCGTGCCGGAGCACCCAGGGAACCGCGCATGACCGGACCTGCTGACCCCGGCCCCCCGCCGCCCTCGCCGCGGAGCCGGTGGAAGCGGGTCCTGCGCGAGACGATCGGCACGCTCCTCGTGGTAGGGCTGGCGTCCTTCCTGCTGCGGACGTTCGTCCTCCAGACCTTCTGGATCCCGTCGGCGTCGATGGTCCCGACGCTGTCGGTGTACGACCGGCTCCTGGTCCAGAAGGCCTTCTTCAGCTGGCACGACGTACGCGAGGGCAACATCGTGGTGTTCACCCACCCGCCGCGCGACGACTGCCCCGGCCCGGCCGGCGACCTCATCAAGCGCGTCATCGCGCTGCCCGGCCAGACGATCTACTCCTCAGGCAACACCATCTACATCAACGGGCACCGGCTGGCCGAGCCCTACCTGCCGGCCGACGACCCGCTCGGCCCGGCGATCGCCAGCAGCAAGCATCCCTACCGCGTCCCGCCCGGCGAGTTCTACGTCATGGGCGACAACCGCTCCGACTCCTGCGACAGCCGCTACTGGGGCCCCATCCAGGGCTCCACCATCGTCGGCAAGGCGATCCTGGTCTTCTGGCACAACAGCCACCCCGTCGCCCGCGGCCTATGACCAGCTGATCGGCCGCGCGGCGGCACCCACCGGGCGCCGATCCGGCCGTGTTTCATCTTGCCGACCAGGCGGACGTGCAGCGTCTCCGGCGTATCGTCGCCCGCGTCGGTGCTGATCGCCAGCGCGGCGCACCGGGCCGTGCTTCGCCTTGATGGTGACCAGCTCGGCGGCCGGCTCGGCCGCCCCGCGGCCCGCGGCACCGCGAGCGCATCGCCGCTGCCTGGCGCCGCGATCAGATCGGCGGTCAGCGGGGTCAGCGCATCGACGGTGCGGGCGGCCAGCGCCGCGCCCATCCGCTCGTCGAACTCGCCGGAGTCGAGCCGGCCGTCAGTCACGGCGGCCCGCAGCAGCTCGATAACCTGGTCGCGGTCCGCATCAGACGCGCGCAGCGCCGGTGAACTAGACGGATCTGCCGGCATCTCGATCCTCCCGGCGGCGAAGGGTGGCACCGCGCCACCGACACACCACGTTATAGCGCGCCCCGGTCACCGGCGAGAGCGCGCTGGCCGCTGTTCAGCTGGCGGGCAGGCCTCCCTTGATCTGGGCGACGAAGTTCCTCACGGCCGGGAACGCGAGGTCCGGGCGGTCCCGGAAGATGGTGTGGTGCGCACCGGGAAGCCGCACGAAGCGGGTGGTGTCCGCCGGCAGCTGGCTGACGAGCTCCTCGACCACGGGCAGCGGGCTGATGGGGTCGTCCTCGCCGTTGAGAACCAGCACGGGACACCTCACGGCGCCGACCACGCTCCAGGGATCGAAGCGCGCGCGCTCTTGACTGTAGTGCTCGTTGACATCCATGTTCATGATCGCCCGGGCGCGCCACCGGCGGGCTTCCTCGTCCCAGCCGGGCGTGCCGCTGTAGAGCGGGTAGCAGACGCGGTTGAACTCGGCAGGTAGGTTCTCGGCGGGGTCCTTGGCATAGATGCGCCGGACGATGTCGGCTGCCTCGGGGCCGCCGAGGCGGCCGAACGCCTCGACGACGCGCGGTCCCGCCCAGTGGCCCCCGGTCGAGTTGGCCAGGATGATACCGCCGGGGTGGTCGGGGAACAGTGCCGCGTAGGTGAGGGCGACGTCCCCGCCGAAGCTGCTGCCGAGGACGACCGGCTTGCCCAGCCCGAGCCCGTCGGAGCATGCCGCCGCAGGTCATCGGCCCACGTCCGCAGGTTCCAGAACTCGGCGCTGCTGCGGTCGCTGCGGCCATGACGCCGGCAGGTCGACGTACAGGACCTGGAAGTCCTCCGCCAGCGGCTCGAGAGCGGACTTCACCGAGGTGTGGTCCAGGCCGGGACCGCCGTGGAGCGCCACCAGGACCGGGCGCTCCACCGCCGCATCCTCCCGCAGAACCACCGACGGCCCGGACACATCGAAGAACAGGGACACATCGCCAAGGCTGATACGCACGGCGATCCTCCAAGCCGACCCGAGAAGTGCGTTGCCGCTCACCTTTCCACGCCCGGGTCCCGATGAGTTACCAGCGCTGCCAAGGTCAGTAAGACGACACAGCCACGACACCTGGAGGACGAGATGGCACTGGACCTCTTCGCTGGCATCCCCGTCACCGACTACACCGCGGCGCTGCCCTGGTACGAGCGGTTCTTCGGCGGTCAGCCCTCGTTCCTGCCGAACGACACCGAGGCCGTATGGGAAGTGGCCGAGCACCGCTACATCTACATCGTCCAGCAGCCCGAACGGGCGGGGAACGCCCTGATCCTGTCCTTCGTCGACGATCTCGACGACCGGGTCGCCAAGATGACCGAGCGGGGCATCGAGCCCGCGAAGCGCGAGACCTACGACAACGGCGTGACCAAGGTGATCTACCGGGACCCAGAAGGCAACGAGATCAGCTTCGGCGGCGCCCCGCCTGATGCGCATTAGGTTCGCGGATGACCTTGAGCGCGGTGAACTCTAGCCCGCGCCGACCGCGTTGGCGCGGGCGATCGCCGAGTAGACGGCCGCGCTCGGCTTGGGCGTGCGAACGAACGTCTCCCGGTCCACCTCGTGCAGCCCGAACTTCACGTCGTAACCGAAGATCCACTCGAAGTTGTCCATCAGCGTCCAGTGCAGGTACCCCAGCACCGGCACGCCCATCCTCGATGACCCCGAGCAGCCCTTCCAGGGCCGGCGGGATCAAGGCCGCCCGCAGCGTGTCGTCGCTGTGCCCGAGCCCGTGCTCGGTCACCAGCACCGGCACCCCGGTCGCCGCGTGCGCGTACCGGACCGCCCCGGCCAGCGACAGCGGGTAGATATCCGACGAGCTCAGCTGGTTCAGCTGCGCTCCCGCCGGCGGCGGCACCTCGCCGTCGGCGTCGTACCGCGCCCGCTCGTAGTTCTGCACGCCGATGAAGTCGTCGTCCCGCGCCAGGTCCAGCCACATGCCGTACACCTCGGCGCGCTTGCGGTCCCGGACCGACGGGTCGTCGCCCACCACCTGGTCGTCCACGATGGCCAGGCTGAGCCCCACCGGCAGGCTGGGCCGGCGGGCCTTGATAGCCGCCCGCGCCGCCCGGTGCCCGGCCGCCATGCCCGCGGCCATGGCGTCCATCTCCTCCGGGAGCACCAGGTTGGACGGCCGGTAGCGCGGCACCCCGGCCTGCTGGCTCGCGGCCGCCAGGGTCGCGCGCTCCAGCTCCCGTATCTCGGGGGGAAGGCCGAGCCAGGTCAGCAGCCGCGGCAGGTTCGGCTCGTTCAGCGTCACCGCCCAGGCGGCGCCGTCCCCCAGGGCCTCGGTGACCATGCCGCAGTACCGGGCGAACAACGCCGGCGCCTCCGGGTCGAGCCACCCGCCGCGCTTGGCGAACCAGTGCGGCGCGGTGAAATGGTTGTAGGTGACCACCGGCGCGATGCCCTGGGCCAGGCAGTAGCCGGTGATCGCCTGGTAGTGCTCGAGGGCCTGGTCCGAGAAGTGGCCCTCCTCCGGCTCGACCCGGGCCCACTCCACCGAGAAACGGTAGGTATCGAGCCCGAGCCCGGCCACCAGGTCGATGTCTTCCCGCCACAGCTCGTAGCTGTTGCAGGCCCGGCCCGACGGCTCCCGGAACACCGACGGCCGCACCTGCTCGAGGAACCACGTGTCGCTGTTGGAGTTGCCACCCTCGATCTGATGCCCCGAGGTGGCCACGCCCCAGCGGAATCCAGGCGGGAATGGCATCTCAGGAGGCTAGCACCCACCCGTTCGGTCAAAATGTTTTAGAGTTCCCAGCGGAACGACGAAGCCGGGGCAGGATCGGAGACAGCGGTGAGCGCGGAAACCAATCAAACGGACCAAACGGGGCAGGCCGACCCGGAGTCCTTCACCTTCCAAGCGGAAGTGGTCCAGATCCTGGACCTGATGGTTCACTCGCTGTACAGCAACAAGGAGATCTTCCTGCGCGAGCTGATCTCCAACGCCTCGGACGCGATCGACCGGCTGCGGCTGGAACTGCTCGCCAAGTCCGAGCTCCCCGAGGCCGAGGGCCCGCTGCGGATCCGGGTCAGCTTCGATTCCGGCGCGCGGACGATCACCGTGGCCGACAACGGGATCGGGATGAGCCGCCAGGAGGTCATCGACCACATCGGCACCATCGCCAAGTCCGGCACCCGGGAGTTCCTGTCGGCCCTGACCGGTGACCAGCGCAAGGACGCGTCCCTCATCGGGCAGTTCGGCGTCGGCTTCTACTCCGCCTTCATCGTGGCCGACAAGGTCACGCTGACCACCCGCCGGTCCGGCCTGGAGGCCGGCGAGGCCGTCCGCTGGGAGTCCGACGGCCGCGGCGCCTACACGCTGGAGGCCGCCGAGCAGGCCGACCGCGGCACCACGATCGTGCTGCACCTGCGCGAGGGCGAAGACGACCTGCTCAGCGACTACCGGCTGCGCGGCATCATCAAGAAGTACTCCGACCACATCAGCCTGCCCATCCTGATGCCGTCCGAGGACGAGTCCGCCGAAGAATCTCCCGTCAACCAGGCCTCGGCGCTGTGGGCGCGCCCCAAGAGCGAGCTCACCGACCAGGACTACAAAGACTTCTACAAGCACGTCGCCGGCGACTTCACCGACCCGCTGGCCTGGGTGCACAGCAAGATCGAGGGCACCTACGAGTACACCCTGCTGCTGTTCATCCCGTCCCGCGCGCCCTTCGACCTGTACATGCCGCAGGCCGGCCGGGGCGTCAAGCTGCACATCAGGCGGGTCTTCGTGCTGGAGGACTCCGGCCAGCTGATGCCGCAGTACCTGCGGTTCATCCGCGGCGTGATCGACTCGGCCGACCTGCCGCTGAACGTCTCCCGCGAGCTGCTCCAGGGCAGCCGCGTGGTCGACAGCATCCGGTCCAACGCGACCAAGAAGGTGCTGCGGCTGCTGGCCGACACCGCCGAGAAGGAGCCGGAGAAGTACGCCGCGTTCTGGAAGGAGTTCGGCGCCGTCCTCAAGGAGGGCCTGGCCGAGGACTTCGGCAACAAGGACGACATCGCCAAGCTGCTCCGGTTCACCACCACCAAGTCCGCCTCCGACGAGCCGGATGTCTCGCTGGCCGACTACGTGGGCCGGATGAAGGAGAGCCAGCAGCACATCTACTACCTGCTGGCCCCCGGCCTGGCCGCGGCCAAGGCCAGTCCGCACCTGGAAGCGTTCCGGAAGAAGGGCATCGAGGTCCTGCTGCTGGGCGACGGCGAGGGCATCGACAACTGGGTCGTCGCCAGCCTGCGCGAGTTCGACGGCAAGCAGCTCCAGTCGGTCGCCCAGGGCAGCGGCGACCTGTCCGAGCTCGAGGACGAAGCCGAGACCAAGGCCAAGGAACAGGCCAGCACCGAACTCGCCGGCCTGGTCGCCCAGCTCAAGGCGGTCCTGGGGGAGCGGGCCTACGACGTCCGGGTCAGCAGCCGCCTGACCACCTCGCCCGCCTGCATCGTGGCCAACGAAGCCGACATCGACATCAACCTGGCCCGCCGCCTGCGCGGCTCCGGCGTGCCCAGCCAGCCGGTCCTCGAGATCAACCCGGACCACCCCCTGGTCCGCCGCCTCAACCGCGAGCCCGCCGACCCGAACCTGGCCGAGTGGGCCCACGTCCTGTTCGACCAGGCCGTGCTGACCATGGGGGCACGGATCGACGAGCCCGCCGCGTTCGTCGGCCGCCTCAACGACCTCCTGGTCACCCTGAGCGCGGATGAGACTCCTAGCGATTAGCGACCTGCACGTTTCCTACCCGCGCAACCGGCAGTGGGTCGCGGACCTGCCGCCCGGCGAGCCGGGGGACTGGCTGCTGGTGGTCGGCGATGTGGGGGAGAAGGCCGAAGACATCGAGTGGGTCCTGCGCACCCTCCGCGGCCGTTTTAGCACCGTGATCTGGGTCCCAGGTAACCACGACCTGTGGGCTCACCCCCGCGACCCGGTGATTCTGCGCGGCGAGGCCCGCTATCAGCACCTGGTCAGCGTCTGCCGCGGCCTCGGCGTGCTGACCCCCGAGGACCCCTACCCGGTCTGGGAAGGCCCCGGTGGCCCGGCGGTGATCGTCCCCCTGTTCGTCCTGTACGACTACTCGTTCCGTCCCGACGGCGCGCGCACCAAGGAAGAGGGCCTGGAACTCGCCTACCGCTCCGGGATCATCGGCACCGACGAGCGCCACCTGTACCCCGACCCGTACCCGAGCCGCGAAGCCTGGTGCCAGGCGAGGATCGACGCCACCCTGCCCCGCCTGGCCGCCCTCCACCCCGGGCTCCCGACCATCCTGGTCAACCACTTCCCCCTGACCCGGACCCCCACCCGGATCCTGCGCTACCCCGCCTTCGCCCAGTGGTGCGGCACCGAGCAAACGGCCGACTGGCACCTGCGCTTCCGCGCCCAGACCGTCGTCTACGGCCACCTGCACATCCCGCGCACCACCTGGGAAGACGGCGTCCGCTTCGAGGAGGTCTCCCTCGGCTACCCCCGCGAGCAGGACCGCCACCCCGACCGTCCCCTCACCCTGACCCAGATCCTGCCCCCCGGCCCGGCCCGGACCCTCGGCCCGCCGCCTGCCCCCGCCCCGACCTGAGCCGCGCCGGTCCGCGCCGCTCTGATGGTAATGTGCTCCCGACGCCCGGGGCGGTAGCTCAGCCGGTCAGAGCAGCGGACTCATAATCCGCCGGTCGTGGGTTCGAGCCCCACCCGCCCCACCAGCAGTCTTACTAGAATTCCGGGTCGAACTGTGGACCGCTCACTCAGGCTGCTGGGAAGCGAGCCGGGCGGCGGGTTGCCTGGCGGTGGCGCCGCTGGTGATGCGGCCGACCAGGTAGGCGGCGTCTTCGTGGACGAAGCCGAGCAGGGCCGAGCCGCGGCTGTGCTGCCAGGGCAGGCCGAGGAAGTACAGGCCGGGGACATCGGTGACGCCCCGCCGGTGGATTACCTGCCCGTCACCGACTAGGCCGGGGATGTGTATCCAGGAGTAGTCCGAGCGGTAACCGGTCGTCCAGATCACGATGCGGGCGTTCAGGCTGGTGCCGTCGGCGAACCGGACGGTGCGCCCTTCCGCGTCGGCCACCGCGGGCCGGAACCGGACCCCGGCCGCCCGGAGCCGGCGGCGGCTGCTGCCGATGGTGAAATCGGGCCGGGTCCGCAGTCGGCGTCCCGGCCGGGACTCGGCGGTGACCCGCATCAGGCCGATCCGGGTGAGCCACCAGAACAGATCTTTGCCCGCCAGTCGCTGCGGCAGCACCGGCGCATTGGCGGCGATCGACAGGTCGACCTGGCGGGTCGCGGCGAGCTCTTCGGCGATCTGGAACCCGGAGTTGCCGCCGCCCACGACCAGTACCGGCCCAGGCGGCAGCGTTCGCGGATTGCGGTATCCGGCGCTGTGCAATTGAGTCACCGAGTCGTCGAGCCGCTGCGCGGCCGGCGGCACATAGGGCACCTGGAACGGACCGGTCGCCACCACCACCTGGCGGGCGCGGAAGACGCCATCATCGGTCCGGGCCTCGAAGCCCTCCGCCGTACGGATCAGGGCGGTGACCCGGGTGTTCAGCCTGACCGGCAGGTTGAACTCCGCTGCATAGGCGTTGAGGTAGTCGGCGACCTGCTCTTTAGCCGGGTAGGTGTCGGGCGGTCCGGGAAACGGCATGCCGGGGAGGGCGTCGTACTGGGCGGGGGTGAACAGGGTGAGGGAGTCCCAGCGTGAGCGCCAGATGTGCCCGGGTTCGGGGCCCGCCTCCAGCACCACGAACCGCAGGTGCTGACGGGCCAGGTGCCAGGCCATGGCCAGGCCGGCCTGGCTGCCGCCGATCACGACCACATCCAGGAGCTCAGGGCTGACCGTGGAGCCGAACATCATTCCTAGCCATGGAAGGAAACTCCCATCAACAGTGCGCCGGTGAGGATTCCGGCGGCGACCCAGTCGACGGTGGCGCAGAACGGTGGCCACCAGCGCGTGTTCCGGACGAAGTGCGTGCGGTGCTGCCACAGATCCTTCAGGCCGTGGCCGGCCAGCCCGAGCACGAGCAGCCAGGCCGATCCGGTGACACTCACCGCGGCCACGACTACGAAAATTCCGGCCACGCTGCTCTCGGTGGCGATGACTTTCCAGCGTCCATCGGCCACGCTGAACCCGATGTAGACCGCCGCGATGAGGACGAGCCCGAGCGCGTAGACGGTCCTGGGCTCCAGCCACCAGAAGGCGAGCGGTGACGCCGCCTGGAGAGCGCCTGTGGCAGCGCCGCAGATGAGCGGGTCCGCGCAGGGCACGCAGTCGCCCTCTGGGGCGCTGTCTGCCGGAGGCGCGCTCGGGCTGGGCGGTGGCGGCGATGCTGGTCATCGGTGGCTCCCTTTATGTCCGGTTGCTACCGGGACGCTATGAGCCGCCGGGAAGGCGTCGCACCGGGAGAATCGCCAGGTTCACCGGCCGCGCCGCCGCGGCGCTCAGCCGAGCTGGAGCGCGGCAAGTTCGGCGCGCGAGCTGAGGCCGAGCTTGCTGAACACGTTGCGCAGGTGGAAGTCGACGGTGCGGGGGCTGAGGAACAGCTGGGCGGCGGCGTCCCGGTTGGACAGGCCCTGCCGAACGAGCGTGGCGACCTGCCGTTCCTGGGCGGTGAGCTGGGTCGCGGTGGTGACGTCACGGCGGCGGGCGGTCTCGCCGGAGGCGCGCAGCTCTTGCGCGGCGCGAGTGGCCCACCGCGCGGCCCCGAGGTCCTCGAACACCTCGAGCGCGGTGCGCAGGTGGGCGCGGGCATCGACCCGGCGGCGGGCGCGGCGCAGGTACTCGCCGTAGCCGAGGTGGATGCGGGCCCGGTCGAACCGGCGCGCGGCGGTGCCAGCGTGCTGGATCGCGTGCTCGAACTGCTCTGACGCGTGCGTGTCGTCGGATAGCAGCGCGCGTCCGTAGGCGGCGGCGGCGCGCGCCCAGCCCGACTCGACCGCCGCGCCGAACTGGTCGAGTTCTGCTGACCAGTCGCGAGCCAGGTCGGCGCGATCGGCGCGGACGGCGGCCTCGATGCGGTCGAGCGCCGCCAGTCGTGCCATGGGGGTGGTCATCTGCTCGAGGTGGTGCAGCGTGAGGGCCGGCGTCTCCGCGGTCAGGGCGCGAGCCCACCGGGCGAGGTCGTCGACCAGGGGGCCGGTGACCCCGGCGCTGGGCAGGGCCTCGATCGCCTGCAGGTGCCCGGCGAGTTGCTCGCGCTGGTCGCGCAGCGCGGCCAGCAGCGCCAGCCAGCCGTGCGGGAACCGGGTCAGGGCGGGCTGGCCGCTGCTGCCGGCCAGGTCGAGGGCCTCGGCGGCGCCGGCGGCGAGCGCGTCCCAGTCGCCGGCGGCCACGTCGCCGCACGCACGCCGGGTGAGCGCGTGGACGATCAGCGCGAGCGCCCCGGACTCGCGGGCGTCGGTGAGCAGCCGCGTGTGGTGAGCCTGCACCATCGCGGTCGTCGCCGAGGTGAAAGGCGGCGATGCCCAGGTTGGCGCGCAGGTCGGTGTCCTCGCGGGGGTCGCAATCCGCCAGGGCCGGGCGGAACTGCGCTGCTGCCTCGGCGAACTGCCCGTTCCTGACGTGCACGAACCCGGCCAGCAGCCGGGCGTAGCAGCGCGCGCTGTCGCTGGTCGCCGCGGTGACGTCGCCGAGCGTCGCGGCCTGCCCGGACATGTCGTCCGCGCCCTCGCCGACGAAGGTGACGAGCGCGGCGGCGACCATCGTCATCGCCCGGGCGCGCTCGGCGTCGACCGGAGCCACGTCGCGGGCGGCCTGCAGCAGGATCCGGTGGCCGACCAGGGTCGAGCCGACGTTCCAGTCCACGCGGGCGCGCAGCCGGTCCAGGTCGGCGCGCAGCAGCGGGTCGGCGGCATCCGGACGGGCCGCGTCGGCCAGGGCGCGGGCGCGGGCCGGCTGCGCCGCGTGCCACGCCGCGTGCGCGGCGGCGCCCAGTCGCCGGGCCCGGGCCGCCGGGTCGGCGGTGAGCTCGGATGCGCGCGACCACGCCGCCGCGGCTGCCTCGTGGCCGCCGCGGGCGGTGGCCCGCCCGGCCACGGCATCAAGCGCGCCGGCCACGGCATCGTCCGGGCGGTCGGAGGCGGCGGCGAGGTGCCAGGCGCGTCGGTCGGCGTCGCCGCCGAGGGCGCCGGCTAGGGCTCGGTGGGCGGCGCGGCGCTGCGCGCTGGTGGCCGCGCGGTAGACCGCCGAGCGCACCAGCGGGTGGTACAGGGTGACCACGTCGCCGTCGACGCGCAGCAGGCCGGCTTGCTCGACCGCGTCGAGGGCATCGTCACCGGCGTCGAGGCGGTCGGAGGCGTCCCGGACCACGGGCAGCCGGGCGGTGTCATCGGCCGCGGCCACCAGCAGAAACCGCTGCGCGGCCTCGGGTAGCCTCCGGTACCGGTCCAGGAACGCCCGTTCGACGCCGCCGGTGAGCGGTAGCTGTTCCGGCAGCGGGTCCCGGCCGGACAGCTGGTCGCCGGACAGCACCTCGGCCAGCTCGCCGAGCGCCAGCGGATTGCCCGCGGTGGCGGCGACGAGCTGATCCCGCACCGCGGCGTCCACGTCCCCCGGCGCGTGGCCGCGGAGCAACTGACCGGCAGACTCGCCGCTCAGCCCGCCAAGGGTGAGACACGGCAGCTCGCCGGCGTCGAAGCCGGACGCGACGCCGTCGCGCGCGGCGAACAGCAGCGCGACCCGTTCGGCTTGCAGGCGGCGGGCGACGAACAACAGCGCATTGGCCGAGGCCTCGTCGAGCCAGTGGGCATCGTCGGCGATCACGAGGACCGGGCGCTCCTCGGCGGCGTCGGCGAGCAGGCTGAGGGTTCCGAGGAAGGCGAGAAACCGGTCGCCCTCGCCCTCGACCTCACCGAAGGCGGCCTGCAACGCGGCCCGCTGCGGCGCCGGAAGGCCGCCCGCGCCCTTGCGCAGCGGCCACAGCAGCCGCTGCAGCGCGGCGAACGCCAGCGGGGACTCCGACTCGACACCCTGGGTGCGGAGCACCGTCATGTCCGCGGCCGCCGCGGCCGCATCGGCCAGCAGCGCCGACTTCCCGCTGCCCGCCACGCCGCGGATCACGAGCGCACCGCCGGAGGAACCACGGGCAGCCTCGAGCAAGGCGGCGATCGCCGCCCGTTCGGCATCCCGGCCGACCAGCACCTGAGCCATGGTACCGAGCCCGGGTCGCCGGATGACCGTGCCCGAACCCGGCGATTTCGCCGGTGTGAGCAGGCGGCCCGGGCGGCGACAGTGACAGCTACGCCGATCGCCGACCTCAAGGAGAACGACATGCTCGAGAACACGCCACGCACCTTCGTCGGCGCCACCACGTTCCAGGTCACCGGCATGACCTGCGGCCACTGCCAGCGCGCCGTGACCGAGGAGATCAGCCGGATCCCCGGCATCCAGGGCGTCGCCGTCGACCTGGCCAGCGGCAGCGTCACGGTCACCGCCACGCAACCGGTCGATCGCGTCGACGTCGCCCACGCCGTCGGCGAGGCCGGCTACACCCTCATCCCTTAAGGAACGACGATGACCACCGCCACCGCCACCGGCTCCACCTGCACCCTCGACATCGGCGGCATGACCTGCGCCTCCTGCGTGCGGCACGTCGAGAAGGCGCTGTCGCGTATCGACGGAGTCCGCAGTGCCGAGGTGAACCTGGCCACCGAGGCCGCTACGGTCAGCTTCGACCCGCAGACCGCGGGACTGAGCGAGCTCACCGCCGCGGTCGCCGCGGCCGGCTACACCGCCACCCCCCGCCATGCCGCCGGCCCCCAGCCGGCGCCGCGGGACGACCAGGACGCGGCGACCACGGCCGGCACCGCGCAGGACGCGCAGCTGCGTGACCTCAAGCGCAAATGGCAGGTCACCCTGACGGCCGGTCTCGGGCTGATGGCGCTGATGTACCTGCCGCTGAACCTGGACACCATGGACTGGCTGATGCCGGCCATCTTCGCCGTCGCCACCGTCCTGCAGTTCTGGGCCGGCCGCGGCTTCTACGCCGCCGCGTGGGCGGCCGCCAGGCACGGCGCGACCAACATGAACACCCTGGTCGCACTCGGCACCGGCGTGGCCTGGGGCTACAGCACCTTCGTCACCTTGTGGCCCGGCATCGCCGAACGAGCCGGGCTGCCGCTGCACCTGTACTTCGAGACCTCCCTGGTGATCATCGCCCTGATCCTGATGGGCCGGTGGATGGAACTGCGCGCCAGGAAGCGCACGGCCGCCGCCATCACCGCCCTCGTCGGGCTGGCCCCGAAGACCGCCCGGGTGATCCGCGACGGCAGTGAGCAGGACATCCCGGTCGAGGAGGTCCTCGCCGGAGACGTGGTCCGGGTCCGGCCCGGGGAGAAGATCCCGGTCGACGGGATCATCGTCGACGGCGCGTCGACGATCGACGAGAGCATGCTCACCGGCGAGAGCGCTCCGGTCGGACAAGGCGCCCGGCGACCAGGTCATCGGCGCGACGATCAACGGCACCGGCACGTTCGTGTTCCGCGCGACGGCCGTGGGCCAGGACACCGCCCTCGCCCAGATCGTCCGGCTCGTCGAGGACGCGCAGGGCGCCAAGCCGCCGATGCAGCGCCTGGCCGACACCGTCTCGGCGTGGTTCGTGCCCGGCGTCCTCTCGCCGCCGCCGTCACGTTCACCGTCTGGGCCCTGGCCGGGTCGGCCGGCAACCACTGGACCATGGCGATCGGCACCGCCATCGCGGTGCTCATCATCGCCTGCCCCTGCGCCCTCGGCCTGGCCACCCCGACCGCGGTCATGGTCGGCACCGGCAAGGCCGCCGAGCTCGGCATCCTGATCGGCAACGGCGACGCGCTCGAGCAATCCCGCCGGCTGACCGCGATCGTCCTGGACAAGACCGGCACGATCACCCAGGGCCGGCCCGCCGTGACCCGGATCCAGACCGCCGGCCAGCTGGGACGCGGCGTCCCTGCTCGCGATCGTCGCGGCCGCCGAGACCGGCAGCGAACACCCGCTGGGCGCCGCGATCGTCACCGCGGCCCGCGACCGCGGCCTGGCGCTGCCGCCGCTCGAGCGCTTCACCGCCATCCCCGGCCGGGGCATCGACGCCACCGTCGAGGGCCGCCGCGTCCTGGTCGGCAACGCCGCGCTCCTCACCGACGCAGGCATCGACGTCACGACGCTGACGCTGCAGGCCGGCCAGGCGGCCGCCAGCGGCCAGACCCCGATGTTCGCCGCCGTCGATGCCGAAGCGGCCGGCCTGATCGTCGTGGCCGACCCCGTCAAGCCCGATTCCGCCGACGCGGTCGCCCAGCTGAAGGCGCTCGGCCTGGAGGTGTGGATGCTCACCGGCGACAACGCCGCCACCGCGCAGGCGGTCGCCGCCGACGTCGCCATCGACCACGTCCTCGCCGAGGTGCTGCCGCACCAGAAGGCCGAGCAGGTCCGCGCGCTGCAGGCCGCCGGGCACGTGGTCGCCATGGTCGGCGACGGCATCAACGACGCCCCCGCACTGGCCAGCGCGGACGTCGGCGTCGCCATCGGCACCGGCGCCGACGTCGCCATCGCCGCCTCCGACATCACCCTCGTCGGCGGCGACCTGCGCGGCGTCGTCGCCGCGATCGCGCTATCCCGGCGCACCGTCACCACCATCAAGCAGGGCCTCGGATGGGCCTTCGCCTACAACACCCTGCTCATCCCGGTGGCCGCCGGAGCCCTGTACGCCTGGCACGGCATCCTGCTCAACCCGGTCCTCGCCGCCGCCGCCATGGCGATGAGTTCGGTGAGCGTGGTCACCAACGCGCAGCGGCTGCGCCGCTTCCGCCGGCCCGCGGACGCGCACGAGATCCTGCACCCGCCGCTGCGCGCCCGGCTCGGCCAGTACAGCTATCTCGCTACGGTGGCGGCGGCCGCCATCGCCATCGGCATCGGGCTGACCGAAGCCAGCTACACCACCACCGCCCAGCGCGGCATGAACGGCACGCTCGCCTGGACCGAATCCGCCGGCATGCCGATGCGTCCCACGATGAGCACGATGATGACCACCGAGATCCCGCCGGCAGACGCCGCCGAAGCCGGCGTGCACGTGCAGATCAGCGTGCCGGCCGGCACCCGCCCCGGCCTGCCCGCCCGCGTCATCGTCACGGTGACCGACGCCCGCACCGGCCGCCCGGTCGGCGACCTCGCCCTGACCCACAGCGTGTTCATGCACCTGATCGCCACCCGCGCCGATCTCGCCACCTTCACCCACGTGCACCCCGAACCCACCGGGACCGCGGGCGAGCTCGCCGTGGAGATGACCTTCCCCACCCCCGGCCGGTACATCGTGAACACCGAGTTCCGCCGCAACGGGCAGATGGCCGACATCCACGACCGGCAACTCGTCACGATCGCCGGCCCGGCACCGGCCCGGCAACCGGTCGCCCCCGGGCCGCGGTCCATCACCGTCGACGGCGTCCGCGTCGAGCTGCACGGCCGGGCACAGGCCGGCACGACCAGCGACCTGACCTTCAGCCTCACCGATGCACGCACGGGCCAGCCGCTTCACAACCTCCAGCCCTACCTGGCCGCCGCCGGCCACGTCGTCATCATGCGCGCCGACGGGCAGACCTTCGCCCACGAGCACGCCGATGTCCGCGACAGCTCCGGCGCCCCGGTCTTCGCGCTCCCCGGCACTACGTTCGGACCCGACCTGCCCGTACACGTCCACTTCGACACGGCCGGCACCTACCGGTTGTGGGGACAGTTCCGGCTCGGCAGCGGCCAGGTCATCACCGCCCCATTCACCGTCGAAGCCTCTATGAGTCACTAGACACGACCGATCCAAGCCGCCCCTCCGGCGGCGACCCGCCCTCGCCGGGGCCCGCCTCACCACGAGGCCGGGCCCCGGCGTTCATCCACTGACCGGCCGCGCGCTCGAGGCGCTCGTTCCTCCCGCCACGGCAACCCGGCGCCCTGATCGGCCGGCTTGCGCGGGACGGCCGGGACCAGAACGGCCGCGATCGCCGGGCGGACGGCGACGCCTACGACCCCACAGCAAAGGCGCGGGCGAAGTCGCGGTCACATCCCGCACGGAGCGCCGGGCGTGGCCGTTATCGCACGCGGGCGGCCACAGCACGGCCGGGAGATCCCGCTGTCAGTCTCGGAACTCCAGGAAAAACCCGAAGCTCGGCACCCATCCGAGCTCCGTGAGCTGGTGCTTTTCCTAGACGGCATGCCTAAGTCGCGCTTCGATGCAGGCAGCGCTTTTTGGCGAGCGGCGACCGGGTGCGGCTCGACGGTGCCAGACGGCAGCGGCCGCCGCGCGAGGAGCGCATGCGTGGATCCAAAAGAACGGTGCTCTACGACCGGCACGCCAAGCGGGTCCATGACGGTCTGGAACTGCCGCACTCGACCGCAGGCGACTGCGATGAGCCGGACCACACCGACGCTGTCTGGAGTCAGCTGGGGCGGCTAGCTCGGTAGGTTATACCCGGTCTATCCGCACGATGGTGATCAGGTTGTCTTCGACCTCATACAGCACTCGGTAAGGGCCGACGCGCAGCCTACGGCAGGAACCGCGGACCAACGCTCCCTCGAGGAGCCGGATCGTCAGCTGAAGCTTCCACGGCGCGGTTGACGGCCATCATCCCGGCCTGGTCGGCCAGGAAGCAGACGAAGGTCGCCTGCGCGATCTCTGACCAGATGATCCTCACCGCGGGCCGGCGAACACCTCACCCATGAACTCGTCGTGCGACTTCCCGCCCGGCCGCCCGGCCGCCTTCCATGCCTCGTGCTCGGTGATGGCGGCGTCGATCTCGGCTTCCTCTACCTGCTCGGCGGATGCGCGGTCCCGCAGAGCCTTCAGCAGGCGATATTCGTGCACCGGAACCACGACAGCCGTTTCGCCACCGAGACGGATGACGTCGTGGCTGTCGTGTTCTGAAGGCTGCGCGCTCATACCACGATGCTAGCCCGCCGCACCGTCAACCTGCCGTCCGGACGATGCGGGCACGGCGAGATCCCACGGTTAGTTAGATTTCGGCCGAGCCTAGGCTCCTGGCACCGGCCTAGCGCTGCTATCGACGTTACGCACAGTAGCAGGATTACGGGATCGGACGCTGGTGCCGTGGACCGGTTCGTGGACCGAGCCATCTGTGCAGACAGTGCGATCAGGGCTATCGGTGGCTCGGCTCTATGGCATCCGTGCAGGTAGTGCAGCCAGAGCGTTGGGTCATACTTCTCATAATCCGCCGGTCGTGGTTTCGAGCCCCACCCGCCCCACCAGCCACGCGCGGCCGTCCGCCAACTCCGCCTGGTCAAGTGCGTGCGTCGAAGACTTCGACTTCGCATCGTGCTGCGCCGCTGCGTCCGATCCGTGCGTCGGCGGTGATCAAGGGGACGTGGAGGGCTTCGGCCAGGGCGACGTACTGGGCGTCGTAGGCGGACAGGTTGGCGTGAAGGCTCTTCAGGCGTGGCCACAGGGGCAGCACGTCCTGCCGGTCGACGGGGAACGCGCGGTAGCTGGAGAGCGCGGCGTCGGCTTCTCGGTCTGAGATTTTCTGTCCGCGCCGGAGCCGGAGAAGGGCTGAGATGACCTCTGCGTCGAGCACGTATGGCGCATCCAGGGTCTGCGCTGAGGTCACCCGGCGAGCGATGGCATCTCCCGTAGGCGTCTTTGCTGCCAGCAGTTCGATCATGGCCGAGCAGTCGATGACGGTCAACGCCTGGTTCGTCCCTCGTCGATTGCGGCGAGGATGTCGGCGGTGCTGATGTCGGCGGTCGCCTGCCTGCGGGCCTGCTCCACGGCCTCCGCCACGGTGGGCCGGGCCGCCTCGCGCTCAATCAGGCTCCGGAGGTAAGCCTGCAAAGACTGGCCGGCCTGAGCCGCGCGGATCTTCATGATGCGCACGGCGTCCTCGGGCACGTCCCGGATGGTAAGTGCGGTCATGAATGCATATTACAGTCTCTGACTGCATAGTGCATTCAACTTCGGGAGTTCCCGGTACCATTCAGCTACCCGCGACCTCGCGGTGGACGGCCTGGATGATCTCGGCGGCTTCCCGGACTGCCTGGTCCCGGGCAGCGGGGTTGGGGTCGGCGAGGGCTCGTTCGGCGGCGTGGAGTCGGGCGGCGGCTGAGGGTCGCCGCCCGATGGCGATGGCGGCGCCCCAGCGCTGGTAGAAGTGGCGGATGGGGAAGACGCTGTCTTCCTCGCCGGCCTGGGTGAAGGCGTCCTGGATTTCCTGGAAGAACTCCGGCAGCCGGGACGGCGCGACCGCGGCGACCGCCTGACGCAGAGCGGGGAGCGACAGGGCAGGCATGGGAATCAACGGCTCGTCACCCTGCGGGTACTCGGCAGTCATCCAGCCCGCCTCCTCTCCCGTCCAGCACCAGAAGTACTTCTTGTAAATGGCAGGTCAGCGGTTCGATCCCGCTCACCGGCTTCCGGAGAAGGCAGGTTAAGTATCCTTGGGTACCCGCGCCCGTTGTCAGGTCATCCATCGCCCGTGTGGGACTGCAAACTCGTTGCGCCGCCTTCAGGATTTGCCGATGATAGGCACTGATGAGTGCAGTGTTGATCACCGGTAGTGCTGGTGCCGGGAAGTCCGCGATCGCCGCCGTGCTTGCCCGACGGGGCCTGGCATGCATCGATGACGACGAGGACCCGTTCCTGGCGCGGTTCGTTGACTCTGACGGCGCCGCAGTGGTAGAAGAGCCGGAACAACCGGACTTCGCCTGGCTTTCCCGGCATAGCTGGGAATGGGATCCAGCCCGCCTCGACGAACTGATCCGTGCCGCAGAACCCGAGACGCTGTATCTGTGCGGCGGTGCGGACAATGAACTGGAGCTGGCCGACCGCTTCATCCAGGTGTTCTTGCTGGAGATCGACGAGCCCACCATGCTGGCACGACTGGATGCGCGCCAGGACAACGAGTGGGGCCGGGCCGGGGATTCTCGCGAGTACATACGCCGCCTCCGGCCGGGATATCAGGACCGCTTGCGCGCGTTCGGGGCAATTGCCATTGACGCCAGTCAGCCTCTCGACCAGGTAGTGGACGCGATACTCGGCCACGAGCCGAGCCATCAAGCCTGGCCATGAATCCGGCCGGGCGATCGGGTGCCGCTACCGTGGACCGGATCGTGGACCGACGCACCAGATAATCCCAGCGCCGCCAGTGCCATCAGTGCGATAACCTGTGTCATCGGTGCAGCTAGAGCGCATGGTGCATGAGGCCGTACTTTTGGGAGCGGCAGGTCAGCTAGTCGAATCCGCTTGCCAGGCTCCCCGGCCGGACGGGTACGGGTCATCGTCCGACGAGGGCCATGTGCTGGTCGTTGTAGCGGTTGCCGTGGACTCGGACGCGGTCGGTGAGGGCGTTGAGGTCTGCGATGTCGTCGGCCGACAGCGGCAGGGATGCGGCGTGCGCGTTCTCGTCGATGCGCTTGATGCTGCGGGTTCCCGGGATGGGCACGATCGAAGGGTGCCGGGCAAGTAGCCAGGCCAGGGCGACTTGCCCGGGCGTCGCGTCTCGTGCGCTGGCGAGGGTGCGGACGTGGTCGACCAGGGCCTGGTTGGTGTCGCGCTTCTGATCGCTGAATCGCGGGATGGTGGCGCGGATGTCGCCGTCGGCGAAGTGATTGCTCCGGTCGACGGTGCCGGTGAGGAAGCCTTTGCCGAGCGGGCTGAACGGGACGAACCCGATGCCGAATTCGGAGCAGGTCGGCAGCACCTCGGGTTCGGGGTCGCGGGTCCACAGGGAGTATTCGCTCTGTACCGCGGTAACGGGGTGCACGGCGTGGGCCCGGCGGATGGTGGCCGCGGCGGCTTCGGACAGGCCGAAGTGGCGCACCTTGCCTGCGGCGACCAGTTCGGCGACGGCGCCGAACGCGGCGACGACGGCGTAGCCACGATTAAGGACCTCACAAGCGGCCTGGGTGCCCACTGCGTGATCGAGGCGGTC
The DNA here is from genome assembly GCA_963839095.1 of uncultured Actinomycetota bacterium. GTDB lineage: Bacteria > Actinomycetota > Actinomycetes > Streptosporangiales > Streptosporangiaceae > Palsa-504. The sequence continues at coordinate 92,760 of CAWIUF010000047.1, forward strand.
GGCACCCAGCAGTCAATGATGCAGGCCATCCGCTCGACCCGCCCGGGTGGGCACGTCGGCTACGTCGGCGTCTCCCACGACGTGTCACTGCCCGGCCAGGAACTGTTCTACAGCCACGCCCATCTGCACGGCGGCCCCGCCCTCGTGCGCCGTTTCCTGCCCGACCTGATAAACCGCGTCTGGACCCAGCAGATCGACCCCGGCAAGGTCTTCGACCTCACCCTGCCCCTCGATCAGATCGCCGAGGGTTACAAGGCCATGGACGCGTGCCGCGCCATCAAGACGCTGCTGGAACCCTGAACTGCGGATATTCGCTGCCATGCAGAGGGCCGCCTTAAGTCCTTCGTCAAGACCGAATACAGGCCACATATCGGGCTCGGGCAGGCTCCTCGAAGGGCGGTTCCAGAGCATCAAGCCGCGGTGTCGACGGTAACATTCTGTAGCTGGCGCCCGGTGATCGCCATGTTGAGCCGTGGACCGGTTCGTGGACCGGGTGACCCGTGCAAACGGTGCAATCAGGGCAATTTTCGGCATTGCCTCGTGCTATCCGTGCAGGTAGTGCGTGCGATGCATCGGGCCGTACTACTCATAATCCGCCGGTCGTGGGTTCGAGCCCCACCCGCCCCACCAGCAGTTGATACCCGTGGTCGGCGAGCCGTGGACCGGATTGCATACCGGTGTGGGCGGGGCGATGTTCAAACCGTCGAGCGCACCTGGTCACATAGGGTAGTTGTCGAGCGGGTCTGGCGTACCAAGGCGTACGACTGGAAGGACCGGACCGGCTGCTTGCGTGGCTCGCCAAGAGTATGTGGGACTGGACAACGGATGTTGCCGCCAGCTGGCCAGCCTGGCATGACGCGCCGTGGATGGTCTGACCTGGGGTTCCGTAAGTGGCCGAGGACACGAGTAGCATATGTGTTGGGAAAGGACTCACTAGTGCCAGGTCCACCGCAGCAGGAACGGCCGCCGGATCTCGGGTCCCTTCGGGCGACTCGGGGCGAGATTCTCGCGGCCGCGTCCCAGCGCGGCTTGCGTGATGTGCGTGTGTTCGGTTCGGTAGCTCGCGGGGAAGCGGTCGAGACGAGTGATGTGGATCTCCTGGTAGCTCCGGGTCCGGACACTACGCTGTTCGACCTCAGCGGTTTCGCGCTTGACGTCGAGGAGATCGTCGGGCGTCATGTGGATGTGGCTACGCCGCGTGGGCTGAAGGCGCGCATCCGGGACCGGGTCCTGGCGGAGGCCATCGCCTTGTGAGAGACGACCGTGAACGTCTGGCGGACGTCTTGGCCGCGATCGATAGGATCAGGCGCTACGTCCAGGACGACCGGACGCGCTTCGACACCGACGAACTGCTGCAGAGCGCGGTGCTTCATTGGCTAGAGATTATCGGCGAAGCGGCACGAGGCGTAGGCGATAAGGTTCGGACCGCGCATCCCGAAGTGCCGTGGCGCGCGATCATCGACATGCGCAATCGGGTGAGCCACGGCTACTTCGATATCGATCTCGACGTCGTATGGAACACAGTGACGCGCGACCTACCGAAACTCCAGGAATCTGTCACCAGGATCCTTGCCGAGCTTGACTCGGAAGCAGAAGACTCGCGGTGAGCAGCCTTCCGGCTCGGCGTTGGCCGATGGGGACATTGTGCCCGTCGACTTGACGAGCACCGACTATGCGCGGATGGTCGACCTGGCGAATATGTACAAGAGCCTCCGCTGGAAACCGCTGATGCCTCGGGTTTCGCTATCGCCGAACCGTTCGGGGTCAACCGACGTGGCGGCGCTGGGCCGCCGTCACCCCACGGTGGTCCGGCCGAGCACGCGGATGCGCTGATCCTTCCGCCCTGAAGTCCGTAACCGACAGCGCTCTCCGCAGTTGCATAGCGACCAGCGGAGCAGATCGCTGAATTGGGGCGTCTGGGTACTTGCCGACGGCGTTGGTGTGCATGCGCAGATCATCTGGTTATTTCCCTCTGGGAGGCGTGATGGCGGGAGCCCTGCCGTGATCTCGGCCGGGGCCGGTGGCGAGTGCTTGTCGGGGTGCAGCGCGGTCAGGGTGCCGGGGAATGGCTCATGCGCGGCCGGCGCCGTGGGCCGGCCGGGCCTGTACCGGCGGGCCGTCGGCACTCCGACCGGCGCGCAGGAACCCGGCCGCTTCGGCCGGGCCGGCGCCCTGGAGGCCGCGCTGCGCGACTGCCTGGGCCTCCCGCCCGTCAGCTGACCCGCGCGGTGATCTGCGCCCACGTCAGCGGCAGGTCGGACCCGGAGATCGGGAAGAACTCGAATCGTGTCGGGCTCATCCGCGGGCGCAGCCGCCCGATGATGGCGCGGTGGGGGTCGCTGGCTGCGAACTCCTCCAGGCTGGCCTGGTCCTCCCAGACCGAGAACGTCCAGAACGTCTTTCGGGCCAGGCCGGCGTTCAGCGTGTAGCCGGCCAGCCCGGCGGCCTGCCCGAGCTGGCGGCGGATCCGCATGGTGTCGCGCATGAAGCCGGGGATGAACCGGTAGGACTTCAGCGGTAGCCGCGACGCCATCGCGGCGTACTGGCGCTGCGGGTCGATGGGCTGGCGCTCGAGCCAGGGCAGGGCCGGCATCGGGGTCCTCCTAGGATTCAGGTGATCTGTCCACTGGAAAGATAATCTAGCCACCGGTAAGATCGCAACTATGATTGCGGGTGTGGCATCCGGCAGCCGTCCCTACCACCACGGCAACCTCCGCCCGGCCCTCATCTCCGCCGCCATCGGCGAGATCGAGGAGTCCGGGCCCGCGGCGATGAGCCTGCGCGCGGTGGCGCGCCGCGCCGGGGTCACCCACGCGGCTGCCACCTACCACTTCGGCGACCGGGCCGGCCTGCTCACCGCCGTGGCGGCCGAGGGCTACCGCCTGCTAGCCGAAGCGCTGCGCGGGGCCCAGGAGACTCGCGGCAGCTTCCTGGAGGTCGGCGTGGCGTACGTGCGCTTCGCGGTGACCCACCGGGCCCATTTCGAGGTCATGTACCGGCCGGAGCTGTACCACCGCGACGACGCCGAGCTCGGGCGCGCCCGGGAGGCCGCAGCCACCCTGCTCTACGGCACCGGGGAGATCACCCGGGAGCGAATGGCCTACGGGGTCGCCGCCTGGTCGATCGTGCACGGGCTGGCCACGCTCTGGCTCAACGGGAACCTGCCAGCGCAGCTCGGCGACGACCCCGAGGAGATCACCCGGGTCGTCGCCGCCCACCTAGACCCTCCGCGGCCGGACCCGGCTTTAGCCGGCGGGCAACCGGGCAAGGCCGTCGGCGGCCGCATCGCAGACAGCACGCCCGGGGGGAAGGAAAGCTCATGCCCTACGTCAGGGCCGGCGAGGAAACTCCGCCGGAACGAGATCTACTACGAGGACCACGGCCGCGGAAGGTGCAGATGGCCACGATCGGCGTCACACAGACGCCCTGCATCCATGACCGCCTGGCCGCGCGCACGCCCGGTGCGGTGTTCGCGGACGCGCCGGTGCCGGGCAGCAAGGACCCGGCCGGGCCGGGCCGCCGGCCAGCTGCTGATAATAGCGTCCGGGCCCGCCGCAGCGCCCGGCACGGCGGGTCCGGTGTCCGGCATCATCGGACGCAAGACCGTGCGGCTGGGCGAGGCCGGCCGAGGCAGCCAGGTCAAGCTGGTCGTCAACGCCTGCATGTCCGTCCTTATCGAGGGCGCGGCCGAGACGATGGCACTGGCAGACCGACTGGGCATCAGCCACCCGCAACCAGCCGGGGTCACCGAGGGCGGGCCGCTGGACGCGCCGGTCGCCGATGCCAAGACCCACAAGACGGACCGGCGCGACTATGCCCCGGAGTTCCCCCCTGGCCCTGCGCCAGCCGGGCACTGACTGGCGAGAAAGCAAAGGACCAGGCGCAGATTCGGCCGTCCGGCGCGAAGCCGATGCGTCCCGCGCAAATCCGGCGCCCATAACGGATCGCCGCGCATGAGCCTGGCGCAGAACACCCATTCGGGGACACCGTCAAAGCCCTCATTCAACGGCGGAGCCGCCGATCAGAACGGCGGATCTCGCTCGGCGTGGTTACGCTCCGTAGTTGACTCCAGGCGCGCGCTGTGGTGGTCGTGGACCGAGTTATCCGTGTAGACAATGCAATGAGGGCCATCAGCGGCACGGCTCCGTGGTATCCGTGCAGGTAGTGCGTCGGGAGCGCCGGGCCGTACTTCTCATAATCCGCCGGTCGCGGGTTCGAGCCCCACCCGCCCCACCGGCCGTATCCTCGTGCGGAACGGTGGTTCTTCTACCCCCGTCGAGATCGTGTCGGCGGGGATTCGTCGTCTCGAGGGAGCAGGAAGGGGGCCGAACCGGGCCGCGAGGACCAGCCCGAGCCGACGCCTACGGTCGACACCGCGACGGCGGACGACCTTAGCCGCTTCGGACGCTTTATCGGCCCGTCCGCACTGCCGGGCGACCGAGACGCCCGGCAGTGCAGCACTGAGACGTTGCAAGCCCCGGCGATGTTCTGGCCAACCTGGACAGCGTGCCCGCAGACGTCACCTACCGCGCCGTCGCCGAGATCCGGGCCAGGCTCGGCCGGACAGGCATCACGGACCGGCGCCGCCGGATGCGGGTGGCCGTCAGGGTTTGAGGACGACCTTTTCGCAGTTGTCCTGCTTGTTCTTGAAAATCTCAAAACCGCGTTCGGCTTCGTCGAGCGGCAGGGTGTGGGTGATGACCCGGGTCGGATCGATCTCACCGCGCTCGATACGCTGCAGCAGCGGCCTCATGTAGCGCTGCACGTGGCATTGCCCGGTACGCAGGGTCAGCGCCCGGTTCATCCACGCGCCGGCCGGGAACTTGTCCAGCAGACCGCCGTACACGCCGATCACCGAGACCACGCCGCCGCTGCGGCACGACATGATCGCCTGGCGCAGCGCGTGCGGGCGTTCGGTCTCAGACCGTACGGCCTGCTTGGCCCGGTCGTACGCGGCGACGTGCGCGCTGCCGTGACTGGCCTCTAGGCCGACTGCGTCGATGCACTTGTCCGGTCCCCGCCCACCGGTCAGTTCCAGCAGCCGGGACCGCACGTCGGCCTCCTCGAAGTTCACCGGCATGTGGCCCGCCCGTTCCGCCATCTGCAGCCGGTACGGCTCCTTGTCGATGGCGATGACCAGCGCGGCGCCGAGCACCCGGGCGCTGTCCATGGCGAACTGGCCGACCGGGCCGGCGCCCCACACCGCCACCACATCGCCGGACTGGATGTCGCACATCTCGGCACCCATATAGCCGGTGGGCAGGATGTCGGACAAGAACAGCACCTGCTCGTCGGTCAGATCGGACTCGATCTTCAGGGGACCGACGTCGGCGAACGGCACCCGCGCGTACTGCGCCTGACCGCCCGCGAAGCCGCCGGTCAGATGCGAATAGCCGAAAAGCCCGGCGACCGGGTGACCGAACATCTTCTCCGCGATCCCGGCGTTGGGGTTGGAGTTCTCGCAGCAGGAATAAAGCTCGGCGGCGCAGGCGGCGCACGCGCCGCAGGCGATCGGGAACGGCACGACGACCCGGTCCCCGACGCGCAAACGATCGGGATCGACGCCCGGGCCGATCTCGATCACCTCACCCATGAACTCGTGGCCCATGACGTCGCCGTCCTGCATCGTGGGTACATACCCGTCGACCAGGTGCAGGTCCGAGCCGCAGATCGCGGTGGAGGTGATCCGTACGATGGCATCGCGGTTGTTCAGGATCTTCGGGTCCGGCACGTCCCGCACCTCGACCTTGTTGCGGCCTGCCCAGGTGTTCGCCCTCATGCGTCTGCTCCCTTCTCGAGTTCGGCGTCCGACAGCGGCTGTGCCGGACGCTGCGGGAATTCCTTTCGGGCCCTCTTGCCCCACGGGGCGCCGTCGGACCGGACCACCTCGCCGGTCTCCAGCACCTGCTTGAGCCGACGCAGGTCGTCGTCGAGCTGCTGGTGCGGTTCCTCGCCGAAGTACCTGGCGACCGCTTTGCCGACCGTGCCGCCCGGAATGTCATACACCAGGACGACGTGCACCTCGGTGCTCATACCATCCGGGGCGGGCATGAACCGGACCGTACCGGCGTTCGGCACGTCGGCTTTCCCGGTCGACCGCCACGCGATCTTCTCGCCGGGCGCCTCGTCGAGGATCTCCGCGTCCCACTCGACGTTCTTGCCGAACGGGGCACCGGCGCACCAGTGGCTTGTACGGTCACCGGTGGCGCGGACCTCATCGAGATGAGCCATGAACGTCGGGAGGTTCTCCAGATCGCGCCAGAACGCGTAGACCTCCGGCGTGGGTTTGCGGATGGTTGTCGTGGCCGTCAGTTCCATGGATCCTCCTTTGCGTGAGCCCCGCGCCGCCGGCACGGAGCCGATCTCCTTTGCCCGGGTGGCCTGCACGGCGGTCAGCAGGTCCACCGCCGTGATCCCGACGACGGCGCCGGTGACACCGACGAGCCACCGCCGGCGGCGGCCGCCACGGTGGGCGATGGTCATCCCCAGCGTTGTCAGGTCCATCGCGTCGCCCGCGACCCGGGTCCACGCCCAGACGCTCTTCCGCCGGCTCGTCAGAAGCCCGGCCGCGTGTACCAGCTCCCGCGCCCCGACAAGCGGCACCACCGCCCGGGACCTCGGGGAGTCGTCCACGCCGCTGAGCTGGCGCACCGCGCCCGGCGCCGCCAGCTGTGCCACACCCAGACCGAGACTCATCCAGCCGAGCCCGCGCCCCCGGCGCTGCACCTTGTCCTGCCTGACCTTCGCTGCCTCTCGGGTTGTCAGTCGAGTCACAGGTAGCCTCCGTATCCGATCGCTTCCGGCCGAGCGTCCCGGTCCACGGCGACCCCGGGGCGCGGTCAGTTCGGGCCGCGCTTCCCCCCGGGAAACCACCTAAACCCGCCAATCGGCCGCTGCGTGGAGATTGCACCGCCTAACCAGGCCGCCGTGTAACGGCGGCAGGAGGCTCGGGGTTCCCGCGGCGCTGCCGCTGGTCACGCGGCTACTTATCTACTGGCGGTACGACCGCAGCCCGTACAGGCTTCCTTTGCCGACCCCGACACCAGCCGCGCCGACCATAGGGTTTCGGCATCCCTGGGTACACCGAGGTATGTGTGCGCCCGGACAGGGAATGTGGGTGCGGGATTTTATCGGCTACCGGTGAGGAGCTCCGATGACCCACAGTGAACAGCGCCGCCTGGAGATCGTCGTCGGACTGGTGGCAACCCCGCCGGACTACCCGGCGCGGGTCGCCGCGCGGCTCACGGCCGAGCTGGCCGGCCGGCTCGCCGAGCGGGTGGACGGACGTGCGATGGACCGTCCGGGAAGGCTGGGGTGAGGTGGCGCCGCGCCGCGACGGCGGTGCTGAGGCGCTGCTCGACGATCTCGCTAGCCGGTGCACCGGCGACCGGTGGGACGTCGCGATCTGCCTGACCGACCTGCCGCTGCACAGCGGGCGGATGCCGCTGGTCGCGCAGACCTCCGCCCAGCGCCGAGTCGCGATGGTGTCCCTGCCCGCGCTGGGACTGCGTCAGCTGCGAGCGGTCCGCGCGGTCGTTCCGGATCTCGTGGGCCGGCGACTTACCGACGCTTCCGACCAGCGGGTGCCGCCGGCCGGCTGGGAACCGGGCGAGCTGGCAGGTCGGGTCGCCATCCGCCGGATGGTCAGTGAGGGCGACGCCGGGGAACTGCGCTACGTCGCCTCGCGGCTGATCGGCCGAGCGCGCCTGCTGACCGGAATGGTCCGGGCCAACCGCCCGGGGCGCGCTTTTTTGGGCCTGTCCAAGCTGCTGGTCGGCGCGTTCGGCACGGCCGCGTTCGCGCTCACCACGAACACCATCTGGCAGATGGGTGATGCACTCGACGGATTCCGGCTCACAGTGATCATGCTGCTCGGGCTGATCGCTTTGGTGGCCTGGCTGATCGTCGCGCACGACCTGTGGGAGAAACCAGACCGGGAGACACCGGCCGAGCTGGCCCGGATGTTCAACCTAGGTACGATCCTCACCCTCACCCTGGCCACGGTGGCGTCCTACCTGGTGCTGTTCGCCGGAACGCTGCTCGCCGCGGCGCTGCTGATCGACACATCCGTGCTGAAACAGACCCTGCAGCGGCCGATCAATTTCACCGACTACCTGACGCTCGCGTGGATCATCAGCTCGCTGGCCACCGTCGGCGGAGCGATCGGCTCCGGACTGGAGGACGAGGAGACAGTGCGGTCCGCCGCTTACGGCTACCATCCCGAACCCGGCGGCTGGCGGGACGAGAGGGACGGGTAAGCCCAGCTCGGGTGGCCTAAGCGCCGCAAGCCCCGAGTCGCGACTCGGCTACCTGACGGATCGCTGCCAGGGCGGCAGGTGGAAGCCCGTCGAGCAGGTCATCGGTGACGAGTCCCAGTGCCACTCAGCGACTCGCGACCTCGCGGTAGGCCGCCTGGACGATCTCGGCAGCGTCCCGGATTGCCTGGATTTCCTGGAAGAACTCTGGCAGCCGGACGGCGCGACCGTGGCGACTGCCTGGCGCAGAGCGGGAGCGACAGGGCGGGCATAAGGACCCGCCTAGATGTCGCGCCGAACCAAGTTACCCTGGACCCTACCGACGGATTTAGCCTCAAATGTCCATCCTGGCCGCCCGTTCCGGTGCTGCGGGTGATGTCTGTCGGGTAAGCGTCGCCGTTCTAACTCGGGTGCCTGGGCTTCACCTTGGACTGGAAGCACCAGTTCGAGCCGAGGCTGCCGCCGTATGCGCAGGTCTCGCGATCTGAGGCTGTGCTGCACCCGTCTGAGCACTCCGGCGATGGCAGCCAGCATGGCGTGGTCAGGATTCCGGTGCGCGACATCACTTCGCTGTGTGAGGAGCTTCCCGCCCGGACGCCCGGATCGCTCCCAGCGGGCCGTTTCGGTCGAGCTGTGCCTTCACCGCAGGCGAGGTGGCTATTGAATCCCGCTCATCGAGGCAACCTTCGGGCAGGTGCGTCAGGCCGCGGTCAGCGCGTCCCCGACGGTGCGCGGGCCGAGCGGATGATGGCCTCCGACGCGGGCATCAACTCATCATTCACGTGCCAGCCTGCCGGCAGCCGCTGAGCCTGGTCATGTGGTGCTGGCGCCGTCGTCATCGAGGGCCTCGGGTCCTGGGGTGCCGTGCCAGGTCGTCAGCTGCCGGGTGCCGGCGAACACGTCTCGCAGCCAGAGGGTCTGGTCGGCGTCCCATCCTGCCAGCAGCGTCGCGGCCCCGCCTCCGGTGTCTACCGCCATCCGGGCGGTGCTCAGGTAGCCTGCCACGCTGACGTGCACGCCATCCCACTGGGCGGCCACCGACCGCCAGTCCGGCAGGATCCACTGCCCCTCGCGCCCGGTCCACCTGCTCCAGTCATGCCGCCGCGAGGCGGTGACATCCTTAGGGTGGGTAGCGGCCAGCCGCCCCCAGTCGCCGGGTTCGTGCACCTCGTACACCCGGGCGGCTGGGTCTATCCCCACCGCCCAGACCTCGAACTCTTCCTCCCCCAGCGGATCCTCGGCGCAGGCGAGCCCGACCGCGGGCAGGTCACCGATGTTCCCTCGGCTGGTCCACACCGTGCCGCCAAGTGGGCCCGACCACCAGGTCCCGGTAACGATCACCTCGGCGCCGCCCCGCCGCCCCGGCGGTGCCAGCGCCCGGTCCCTCGCCATGGCCTGTTCCTCGGCCGCCGTGTCTTCCTCCGCCGCCTCGACCGCACCTGCGACATCACCGCCGCGGGCCAGCGTCCGGTGGTGATCGCAGCCCAGCCAGCGCTGATTCCGCAGGTCGGCCGACTCCCACCACCAGCTGGCGGCTGGCGCGCTGGCCACCGCCTCAGCCATCGGCCGCAGCAGTTCGGCCTGACCATCCGGCAGCGGAGGTTCCCACTGCTGAGCCGCCCGCGCCACCGATGCCAGCAGGGCCAGCGGGTCGGTGAACCAAGACCGTTCGGCCGGTGCCTGGACCGTGCTGGCCACGGCCGCCCCGATGATCGTGGCCGCGTCGTTCCCGCCCGGGTTTATCCACTCCGGCCAGGTTCCCGCGTCACCGTGAGCGCAACGCGGGCGAAGCAGCCTCCGGAGCCGTGCACTGAGACCGCTGGACGACGACTCCAGGAAGGTAACGCCTGCCGGGGGAGGCTTGCCCTCCGCGGCCAGCAACACGAGCGAATCCAGCCCGGCCAGATCGGCGAGCATCGCCCGCCCGCGTCGGCCGCCGAGCAGGAGGTCCGCACGGGATTCCACCGAACCACTCATGCCTCAAGTCTGCGCACGGCCAGGGCCGCTCCCGCAAAGCCTTTTCCTTGCCAGCACAAGCCTGTCCGAGGGCGAGAACCCGCGACGCGACGGCGGACGTCTCAGCCATTCCGCCGCCGCAAGGCGAATTCCGGGCCGAACGGTCCGCAGCCCGTTTCGCCGGGTCCACCGGCCGTAATCTGGCCGCGTGGCATACGACGTCGAGCCCGGACGCTTCGAGGACATGGTTGTCACGGCGCTGGACGGGCTGCCCGAGGAACTCGGCCGGCTGATGCGCAACGTGGCAGTGACCGTCGAGCACGATCCGGGGCCGCCCGGCCTGCTCGGCCTCTACGAGGGCATCCCGCTCACCAGCCGGACGTCGGACTACGCGGGGGTGTTGCCCGACCGGATCACTATCTACCGCGGGGCGATCTGTGCGATCTGCCGCACCGAGCAGGAGGTCGCCGACCAGGTGCGCCGAACGGTCGTGCACGAGATCGCCCACCATTTCGGCATCAACGACGACCGGCTCGCCGAACTCGGCTGGTAAGACCCGGCGCGGCAGATGAGTCCGGCGGCGCTGCGGCGTCTCAAGTACGGGCCCGGCATCCGGGGCGCCGGAAATGTCAGACCCAAGGCGTATACAGGAAATGTCCTCAGTCAAGGAGGCCCACGATGCGGTCAGCGACATACGACCTCACCATCAGCTCCGCCCGGGCCGACGCGCTGTTCGCCTCGCCGCTGCAGCGCTCCGACGAGCCCAGCCCGGTCCAGGTGCGCCAGGCCATCGCAGCGGCGGTCGTGACGTTCGGCATCCGGGGCTGCGCGGCGCGGGTCGCGCAGGCCTACGGCGAGCACCCGGAGACCGCGGTGCTGCGGATGCGCTGGGCCCGCGCGACGGTGGCCGGCACCTCCGGCGGCGTCCGCGCCGAACCGGCATGCCTGCTCGCCGCCCGGCGTGCGCACCTCTCCTGCGCCGCCTGAGCGGCGCCCGGCTCCAGCGAGCCGTCAGGGCCGGCTCCGTAGAGCCCCGGCCGTGAAGCCGGAGCGCCCAGGGCTCTATCGGGCCGACCCAGAGCAGCCCGCCCGAAGCCCCGGGGACGTGATGTGGCTGCTGTCTGTCGGCGGACGCGCTTATGCTGGGCGAAACGGCGACCTACGGGCGAGCTGCTGATGACCGCGCCGCATGCCAGGCAGCCTCAGGTGCTGCCTCGCCCGGCCTGTGCGCCGACGGCGATCCGGGCCGTGCTAGCCGCCAACGCCGATGGCGACATCCTCCGGCGGTACGGCGAGGATCTGGATACGGCGTTCGAACAGGCCCGCGAGCAAGGTGACGTGACACCGTTCTGTAGTCGGCACCCGACGATCGCCATGGTCAGGCGTGGACCGGGACACCCGAGCAATCGGTGCAATTAGCGCCATTGGCGGCACGGCTCCGTGGTATCCGTGCAGGTGGTGCGCACGAGGCCGTACTTCTCGTAATCCGCCGGTCGTGGGTTCGAGCCCGCCAGTTTGACCTGGTAATACTTGATCGTCCGGTCCAATCCGAGGCCGGAAGGTCATACCGGACGGACGCAGGCCGTACGCATCCAGTCATTGCGCGACCTTCCCGGTCCTCCCGGCCAGCCAGTACAAAACGGCCGCCTGGCGGGCCAGTGGCTCCTCGAGCTCGCCCTCGCTGGCTCCCTCAAGCAAAGCGGCCACCTCGGCCAGGAGGTCGGCCCGGCCGCCGCCAACTCGCGCAACGCGATGGCTGGCGGCGTGTCTTCCGCTTCGATGCGGCAACGGCTGACCGCGCTGATGTTACTGTGCGCACCGAATCGTGGCGATCCTGTTATCGCCGTGTGTCTCGCTGCCGTTAACCGAGACGGGTGGTCCGGCGTCCAATCCCCGTCGACTTGGAGGGGATCGTTATGAGGGTGGGGACGAGGGTCGGGCCGTTCTATGTATCGACGGGTGTCGGAAGCACTACGTCGCTTATCGGTCTGGCCGTTAAGGCGGTAGTCGGGCTGCTGGCGGTCTTCTGGCCTCTGATGCTCGGCCAGAAGGCAAGCGGGGGGTGGCATCCGGGGGTGTGGGCAATCGCGGCCCCCTGGTGGATTCTGCTAGCCGTGCTTGGCGTCGGTTACCTGGTGGCGAAGGCCCAAGAGGGGAAGCAGTGAATCGCCTTCTGCTGGCCGCGCTAGCGGGACCCGGGGTCGTTGTGGCCCTGACCGGGTGCGGATCTTCGGCGACCTTAAATCCCGCCTCGGCTTCTCCGGCCTCGGCCAGCCCGCTCACCTCGAGTGCCAGCCCGGCGGCCGTACATGGCTCCGGCTCCGGTTCGTCCGTCTGCGGCCCGGCAGATGTGGTGGCGCGCCGGATGGGCATGAAGCACGTCACGGTGTACACGGCCACGTCCGATCAGAATCACCTGCTCGGGCGGCAGGGAGAGTACACGTCGAAGGTCGAGTGGACGATATCTGGCGAGAACAGCGGAATCGAGGCCTTCCCGGACGCGGCGGACGCCAAGCTTCGTTATGCCTACCTGCGCGCATTCCGGCCGCCGATCGGCGACGGGTACGACTTCCTGTACCACGCGGCCATCTTGCGGCTCGCCTCCATCTACACGCCATCACAGGCGGAGAAGCTGAAGGCGTCCTTTGTGCGCTCATGCGGTAATCCCTCGTAACCGGCAGCGCAGGACGAGGTCGCGGATCGCCTTGATGAGCAGCTCGGGTCATCGAGGTGGATGTAGTGCCCGGCGGTCCGGGGTGGTGATTGGGCTTGTCTCGTCGTTACCCACGACTCGCGCGCCGGGAACGTGGTGTGGCTGCTGTCTGTCGGGGGACGCGCTTATGCTGGGCGAAACGGCGACCAATAGGAGAGCTGCTGATGACCGCGCCGCATGCCAGGCAACCTAAGGTCCTGCCTCGCCCGGCCTGCACGCCGACGGCGATCCGGGCCGTGCTCGCCGCCAACGCCGACAGCGGCACTCTTCAGCGGTACGACCAGGATCTGGATGCAGCGTTCGAACAGGCCCGCGAGCAAGGGGACGTGACACCGCTGGTGCAGACGGTCAAGCGCTGGTGGTTCGAGGCGGACGCCTGGCGTGATCCTCAAGCGCAGGGGGAGCTCCTGGCTCGCATCGACAGCTACCGGGCCGGGGGTCCGCCGCCCGCGGATCAGCGGATGAGCCGGGATGAGATCCGGACCCAGTTCGGCGTCTGACGCGTGTACCGGTGGGAGCTGGGGCCCGGCTCAGCAGGAGTTCGCCGATCTGCCTCTGGCCGCGCGGGCATCCCTGGCGGCGTTCATGGACGCGGTCGTGATCGTGGATCCGGTGCAGTACCAGCGTCGCCGTGACGAGCGTGATGACGTCTCCATGCCGCTGCGCTCACTGCATTTCGGCCCTGATGGCGGGGGCCTGGTTACGTTCCTGGTGTACCCGCCTGATGATCTCGTGCTCGTGGTCAAGATCCAGTGGCTCGGCGGTTAGCAACGTCTGGCCGGCTTCGTTCGGGGGAACTGACCGCGGTCAGCGGGCTCTGGCCACGCCGATTAGGGGCAGGGCTTCAGGCGGGCGCAACTGCCTGCGGCTTTGCGCGGTTCAGCGTGGCTCATTCCGTCATTGCCAGGGCGTTGGTGATGGCCTGGGCGACGGGCGAGGGGTCGGTGCCGTCGAGCGTGAAGCCGGCCGGGGCGCTGACGGCGGGCTGGGCGATCATCCGCGGGCCGGTGCCGCGGTGCGGCCAGGTCGCGGTGTGCACGATGAAAGGGTGGCACAGGAACACATCCCCGGCCGTCCCTGTCGCGTGCGCGACGGGACGGCACAGCGTCGAGGGGTGCCACAGCTGGGCGTCGGCGTCCGTGCCTGCTTCGCCGTACGGTGCCAGGAACCGTGCGGCGGTCAGGTGCGAGCCGCATACCAGCCGGGTGGGGGCGTCGTCGGGGCCGACATCGGTGAGCAGGAACAGCGCCAGCAGCCCGCGTGCCCGGGAACGGACGTTGACCCGCCAGCCCTGGCCACCTGGCCCTGGATAGCTGGCCTCGATGTGGTACCCGGCGCCCGCGTGGTCCTGCGACGGGAACCGGACCATCACCGCGCGGCCGGCATCGACCGGTGACCTCCACCGGCCCGGTCCGATCAGCTCGTCGTAGGCGGCGGTCAGCGCCGGCGCAAGCCCGGCCGCGGTGAATGGCCCGGCGTCCAGGTCATCGATGCGCACCAGCGCAGGCCAGGTCGCGGGATCGGACTGGCGCACGCCGCGCTGGCCCATCGACTGCCAGATCAGCTCGCGGCACGCCGCCGCTGTGCCCGCGTCCACCGCCTGGCGGACGGCTACGAACCCATCGCGTAGGAAGGAACCGGCATCCACCTGGCCATGATGCCCCGTCGGCTCCGGCCAGTCACCCCGTTAAGCTGCGCCTGAACCCGGCCAGGACGTGACACCTGGGTGCGGTCAGAACCGGTGAACATCAGCTTGCGCTGACCGTCGGCGCGGTCGCTGCTGATGAACAAGCGCGGTCGGAAGTCGCAAGTAAAACCATCTGGCTCTCCTCGGCCGACCTTATGCCATCAGGCACGGGCACGCGCTGATCGGCCGGGCGGCGGTAACGTTCTGTAGCTGGCATCCGGCGATCGCCTTGGTGAGGCGTGGACCGGTTCGTGGACCGAGTCACCCGTGCAATCGGTGCAATCAGAGCCATCGGAGGCAAGACTCCGTGGCATCCGTGCAGGTAGTGCGTACGATGCACCGGGCCATGCTTCTCATAATCCGCCGGTCGTGGGTTCGAGCCCCACCCGCCCTACCGCTCCCAAGCCAGCGTAAAGCTCCCCTGACGTGCGGACACGTGATCCGTATCGGGAAGGAACCAGGCGGAATCGCAGCAGGAGGCCAACAAGGCTCACGCGAGGCTCCGCCACCCGGCAGAGAGGGCGAGCGCGCGAACGCCCCAGCTCAAGAATTGGCGCATCCTCCGACAAGCTCTGCTGCTGCCTGGCGCGCCGGGGAGCTCGCCAGGGCCATCCACGCATCGCAGATCCGCGAAGCATAACCAGGATGGAAGTGGTTCACTCACCCCACCGCGAGGTCAGCGCCGCCTGTTCGATCGTCGTCGGGTGCCCCTCCTGGCCACGTTCTCGCACCAGTTCGCCGGCGATGCTATAGCGGGGTGCGTTCTGGGGGCCGCGCTCGGCGTGGCGGATGATCTCGTCGATCAGCGAGGTGACCATCCGCAGCCTGGGGTAGCGGGCGTGGACTGCCTGCCCCTGGGCGTCGGTGATGGACTCCGAACCGGAGCCGAAGTCGATGCCTACGCCTCGCCTGGTCAGGTAGGCAAGGGTGCCGCGCCGCTCGGCGATGCCGGGCGAGGAGTGCAGGGCTATCGCCTCCCACACCAGGTCCACGCCGCGTGCGTCGACTCCGTCGTCGGTAAGGAACTTCGCGGCCATGTCAGCGCCGTCGACCTCGAATCGCTGGGTGCCGCCAGCCGCCGGCGACGTACCGAGATCGTGCAGGACACACGCGAAGAACAGCAGGTCGAGCTCAAAGTCCGCCGAGGGCCGCAACCCCTCATGTTCCGCGAGCAACACCGCGAACAGGTAGCTGCGCAGGCTGTGGTTGGCCACCGGCTCGGCTTCGCATGCACGGACGTACTCGACCGCGCGGACGGCCAGCGGTGTGGTGGGGAGGGTGGGAACTGTATTCATGGCATGACCGTAGCCAGCGGGACACATTACTGTCAGTGGCACGGATGCCATCAGTCGATAGGATCATGCCATGCCCGCGCCTCCCCGACTGCACCAGGTGGCTGTGCTGGCGCTGCCTGGTCTTCTGGCGCTGGATTTCGGCATCCCAGTCCATGCGTTCGGTAACTGGGACGGCGGCCCGTACACGGTGACGGTGTGCACCGAGATCCCAGGCCCCCTGCGGGTCGAGGGCGCTCCCGCACTGCTCATCGAGCACGGCCTCGAAGCGCTCGCAGAGGCTGACACGATCATCGTGCCCGGCCAGGCATGCCCGGTCCCACCATCGGAGGGGGTGCGCGCGGCTTTGGCCGCGGCTGCAGCCCGTGGTACCCGCATGGTCTCCATTTGCACGGGTGCGTTCGTGCTCGCTGCCGCGGGCCTGCTCGACGGCCGGCGCGCCACCACCCACTGGCAGCAGACCGCAGCGCTGGCTCGCGACTATCCAGCGGTGACGGTGGATCCGCATGTGCTCTACGTTGACGAAGGCAACGTCCTGACCTCGGCAGGCGTGGCCGCCGGAATCGACCTGTGCCTGCACATCATCCGCACCGACGCCGGAGCCGTGGCTGCCAACCAGCGCGCGCGGGCACTCGTCGCGGCACCGCATCGTACTGGTGGCCAGGCCCAGTACATCGACCGCCCGGCCCTGTCCCAGCGGACCGGCGCGCTCGATGAGCTGCGCGCGTGGGCCCTACGTCACCTCGCTGAGCCGCTCACCGTCGATCGAATGGCACGCCGGGCGTGCCTGTCCCGTCGCACGCTCATCCGCCGGTTTCACGACGAGGCCGGACTGCCGCCGATGCGCTGGCTGCTCAACGCCCGCATCGACCGCGCACGAGAACTGCTCGAAGCCTCCGACGCGCCCATGGAGATCGTGGCCCGACTATCCGGACTGGGCACCCCGGCGAACCTGCGGACCCTGTTCAAACGCCATACAGGCGTCCCGCCCAGCACGTACCGCAGCACATTCCACCGCTCCGCGCACGTCGGCGGTACGGAAGATCCCGCAACTCATTAGTGCTATGGCCAGGTCGACCAGAGCCAGGTCCACACGATCGCCGCCGCGTGGTCTCCGAGGTTGGTGGCGGAGACGGGCGCCTCAACGATTACGGTCGGTGGACCCGCCCAGGGCACAAGATGGTCGGCAATGACCTTGCTCCATCGCTGGTACCCGGCGGCGGACAGGTGGAAGCGGTCGGATGCGAAGAAGTACGGAGGCGGAGTTCCGGGCATGGTGACCCATGTCGTGCCAGGGTGCGCCGCGCAGATCTGCCGGGAAACATCGTCGAGGGCGGCGGCCCGTTCGCTCAGGTAGCGACCGAGGGTGGTCGGCATTGACGGGAATAGCGCGAACGGCGGTATACCGGCGACCACTACGTGGTCGGCGCGTTTCGTGAGGTCGTCCACGATGGCGGAGAGGTCGTCACGCCACTGGTCGGGGCTGCGTCTGGTCATGACGTCGTTGCCGCCGGCCAGGAGCACGGCAACGTCTAGGTCCTCGTCGAGCTGCGGTA
Source organism: uncultured Actinomycetota bacterium (assembly GCA_963839095.1). Classification (GTDB taxonomy): domain Bacteria; phylum Actinomycetota; class Actinomycetes; order Streptosporangiales; family Streptosporangiaceae; genus Palsa-504. Next base: position 110,219 of record CAWIUF010000047.1, read on the forward strand.
GGAGTCGGTAGCGGATTCGGCGGGCGGTGGCACCGAACTGACCGACCACCTGCCACTGGACGGGCCGTCCGGTATGCGCATTGATCTCGCGGGCCAAGCACCCCGTGAACCCCTCGTCGTGGTTGTCGACCCCAGACCCGGCCGCGGTGGACTCGCCCACCACGGCGATCCGCAACGGCGCGTCCGAGGTTGTCCCCACGGTGCCGCTGGTCGGACCGGTCGCCGGGGGGGCCGGCCTTATCGTGGCGCGCATCCACTTCCCTTGCACGGCGGCGACTGGCAGCAAGAGCCGCTTCACGGGCTCGTCCTTTCTGCGCACGGCGAGGCGATCGTCCGGGTCGCGGCGTCGCGGAGCAGTCCGGGGACCATCCAGCGATGGATGGCGGACAGCGGGGGCCATAGGCTGCGGCCCAGGCGCCGGTCGTAGTGCAGCAGGGTTGCCAGCGACACCCGCCCTTCGGCTGTCTGGACAACGAGGTTGCAGGCCAGAAACGCCGAAGCGGCCTCGAGCCGGATCCAGTCCCCGCCGCGTTCGCCGATCTGCCATCCGGCCACGGTGACCGGTGATCGTCCCCAGCACAGTCGCAGACCGAGCAGTCCGCGCCAGATCAGCAGCTCCGGAAGGCTGGGGATGTCGCCGAACATCGCGCGGGCCCATTGCTCCGGCGTTGCCTCGGTGTCCGTGGTCAGGGTGAACAGGTCGGCGTAGTCGACCCCGGGCAATGAGCTAAGCACGCGGACGGACTCGGGGATATCGTTCGCCCCAACGAAACTCTCGACCAGGCTGACGGCCATTTCACGATGCTCCTAATATGTATACGGTATCGTATAAAGAGCAGGCTAACACATCTATACGGTAGCGTATACATGAAAGTGGGGCGCTTCGTGGGCGCGACTCGAACGCCGCGTGACAGCTGGGTCGAGGCCGGGCTGGCGGCACTGGCTATCGGCGGCCCGGATGCCGTTCGCGTCGAGGCGCTGGCGAAGAAGCTCGGCGTCACGAAGGGCGGGTTCTACGGGTACTTCGCGGACCGTGACGCGCTGCTGGCGGCGATGCTGGACGACTGGGAGCGGGAAAGCATCGACGAGGTGATCGATCGCGTCGAGCGCGAGGGTGGCGATCCGAGGACCAAGATCCAGCACGCCGGTGTGCTCACTTTCTCCAGCGACCGCCTGCTGCCGATCGACCTCGCGATCCGGGACTGGGCCCGGCGCGACAAGGCGGTCGCCGAGCGCCTGCGACGAGTGGATAACCGGCGCATGGCGCTGCTCCGCGAGATGATCGGCACCTTCTGTCCCGATGCCGACGAGGTCGAGGCCCGCAGCCTGCTCGCCTTCTGCGTGGCGATCGGCGCGCACTTCCTCGCCGCCGACCATGGCCACCGCACCCGAGCCCAGGTTCTCGCCCGCGCTGCCGACCTGCTGCTCGACCGCCCCGCCCCGACCGCGGCCACCGACCCGGCCCTTTCGCCGGAGGCCGATCGCGGAACTGGCTGATGTCAGGATGCGGCCGCTTCCCGAGATGGTCTGGGCGTGTTAGTTTTTCCTGGTGCAATTCCACGGTGCGGCCCTATAGCTGGCCAGGTTCCGCCGACGGGGCGGAGCGACCCGGTGTGATTCCGGGGCCACGCGGTCAGACCCCGCCCCGCCCGCCCGCGCGGGCGTTCTGGGATGTCAGTGACGCTGGTCAGCCAGTGTCGTGATGCTGAGGGGCAGCCTGACTATGTTTACTGGGCACATTCGCGAGCTCGGCCTCATCGACAGCTTCGACGGCGAGCGCATCCAGGTACGGGTGCCCGGGAGCGCACCGGCGATCAGCACAGGCAGCTCGGTCTGCGTCAGCGGGGTCCGGCTCACCGTGCAGGATCTCGGCGACGAGGTGTTCGGCGCTACGGTCACCGCCGAGACCCGGCGGCGCTCGACCTTTGATTCGCTCGGGGCGGGTGACCGCGTCAATGTCGAGCTGCCGCTGACCGCCGGCGGCACGCTGGACGGCCATCTCGTGCAGGGGTATGCCGACGCTGTCGGGAAGGTCGCGCGAGTCGAGGACGAAGGCGAGTGCCTTCGGGCCTGGATAAGGCCCCCGGCCGGCTGATTTCCCAGCTTGTCGCCAAGGCGCCCGTCGCCGTCGACGGCGCCAGCGTCACCATCGCCGAACGGCTCCACGACCGGTTCTCGATCGTCGTCCTGCCAGTCACCCGCCAGGCCACCACGCTGGATCGGCTGCGGCCAGGCGTGCGGGTAAACCTGGAGCTGGATCTGGTGAGCCGCCTGGTTGCCCCGCCGCGCCCGGGCCGCCCGGGCCGACCTGACGCAGGTGACCTTCGCACTGGCCAGCGCCGGTCACGTCAGCGGCCGGGCCGGCCTGGACAAGGTCCTGTCCCGGCTCGCGGCTGGCGGCGCGGTGGCGGTATGGGATCCGGAGGCCGAAAACGAAGGCGATGTGATCTTCGCCGGCGCGCGGCTGCGTCCTGAAGCGTTCCGGTTCCTGCTGACCGAAGTGTGCGGGCACCCGACCGTTCCCTGCGCGCCAGCGGTACTCGACCGGCTGGGCATCGACCCGATGCCGGGCCCTGGCGACCGGCAGGGCACCGCCTTCCATATCCCGGTCGACCTGGCCGCGGGTACCGGAACCGGGGTATCGGCAGCGGAACGCGCGGCCGTGGTTCGGCGGCTCGCGAATCCGTCGGCCGTCCCAGCGGACTTCCTGCGGCCAGGCCACGTTTACCCGCTCCGGGCCCGGCCGGGGCTGCTGGCCGAGCGCACCGGGCACACCGAGGCCACCGTCGCGCTCTGCATCGCGGCCGGGCTGCCCCCGGTAGGGGTGTGCTGCGAGGTCATGAACCGCGACGGCACGATGGCCGACGCCGCCGACCTGGAAGTGGCCGCACTGCGCTGGGGACTGCCCCTGGTCGAGCTGCCTGACCTGAAGGCCTGGCTATGACCCCGGACAGGGATCCGCGGCCCGGCAGCGACCTGTATGACGATCCATCGTTCTTCGCCCGGTACCAGCTCATGCGCGCCGCTCGCAGCGGGCTGAACGACGAACTGGAACAGCCCGCGCTCGCCCGCCTGCTGCTCCCCGTGCACGGCGCCAGCGTCGTCGAGCTCGGCTGCGGCGACGGCGCACTGGCCAGACGCCTGGCCAGTGCCGGGGCCAGGGATGTACTCGCCGTGGATTCGGCTCAGCGGATGCTCGCCCTCGCCGCCCGCCAGCCCCACCCGCGCGTGCGCTACTGGCAGCATGACATCGAAACCCTGCACCTGCCTGCCGCCAGCGCGGACTGCGTTCATCAGCAGCACCGTCAAGCACCGCCGTCAGCGGTGGGAATCGCACGGCCTGGCCGGACTCGTCGACCGGCGGGCCGCCCGGCGGACACGGCCTGCCGGCCGTGCTGACGAGCGGGTCGTTGACGCGATGCGGCAGGCGATCAGGGAAGCGGAACAGGCGTCCTCCCGGACGACGGGCTTCATCATCTGGCGGGCAAGGGAGATCCTGGCCGGGGCCGGCTACGAGGGTCCCGTGCCGTCGGACCGGACGTTCTACCGGCTGTTCGGCACCCTGTCGCACGGCCTGGCACGTGACGGGATCGGCGTCCACCCGCCGGTCGCTGGCCGGGCGGCCGGAGGGCACGTTCGGGTCACTGGCGGTGGCGGCGCCCGGCGAGGTCGTGCAGATCGACTCCACCCCGCTGGACGTCCTGGTGCTGCTGGACGACGGGGTCCCCGGGCGGGTGGAGCTGACCGGGATGATCGACGTCGCCACCAGGGTGGTGCCCGCCGCGGTGCTGCGCCCCACGACGGAGTCCGTTGACGCGAGCGTGCTGCTGGCGCGCGCCCTGACTCCCGAGCCGGTGCGGCCGGGCTGGCCCGAGGCACTGAAGATGGCCCCGTCAGCGCTACCCTACGAGCGGCTGCTCGCGATTGACGAGCGCCTGGAGCATGCCGCTGCCCGGCCGGTCATCGTCCCGGACACCATCGTGATCGACCACGGCAGCGTGTTCGTCTCGGCCGCGTTCCGGTCCGCCTGCCGGCACCTGGGCATCTCGATCCAGCCCGCTCACCTGGGCAGCGGGGCGGAGAAGGGCCACATCGAGCGGTACTTCGGGACGGTCGCCTCGCTGTTCTCCCAGTTCGCGTCCGGCTATGCCGGGCGCAGCCCGGACCGCCGCGGCCGCCATGTCGAGGACCAGCCGCTGTGGTCGATGGCCGAGCTGCAGGAGCTCCTCGAGGAGTGGCTCCTGCTCTGGCTGAACCGGCCCCACGACGGGCTCCGCGATCCCGAGCACCCGGGCCGGGTGTTCACCCCGAACGAGAAGTACGCCGCCCTGGTGGAGCGGCCGGGTATGTCCCGGTCGCGCTCGGCCCGGATGACTACGTCGAGCTGCTGCCCGCCGAGTGGAGGGCGGTCAACGCCTACGGCATTAAGCTGAACTGGCGCACCTACGATCGCGAGGACGGCGGGCTGGACCAGCCGCGGCTGGCGCGGTCCGGTGTCAAGGAGCGCCGGAACCTCTGGGAAATCCGCCATGATCCCTACGACGTCTCCCGCATCCATGTTCGCGGCCCGGGCGGCTGGATCACCGCGTTCTGGAAGCACCTGAACCGGGTGCCCATGCCGTTCGGCGAGCTCGCCTGGGACCACGCCCGCCGCGGTCTCGGCCCGGGGGGCGGCGAGGAGGAGATCGCCGACGCGGTCGCGGCCCTGCTCCGCCGCGCGGGCAAGGGCCCCCAGGAGGGCGGGAGACCCGTCCTGAGCAAGCGGGACCGCCGGGTCGCCGCCCGCACGAAGGTCGCCGCCCCGAAGGGGGCGCAGCCGGCCCCGGCCGAGACCGGACCCCCTCAGCCGGACCTGGCGGCAGAGCGGCCCGAAGAGAGCGAACCACTGGCGAAGGTGATCCCGATGCCGATCTTCGACCCGTTCGCGGAGGCCAACAAGCCATGGTGAGCCGACCGGCCGGCCCCGAAGACGACTCCCGGGTCGCGGCGCTGACCACGCTGGCGGGGTGGCGCCAGTTCGCGAGCGAGATACCCGCCATCCCCGGACTACTCGACAGCAGGACCTGGAAGGACCTGGGCCAGGACAAGCGGGCCGCCTACGACGATGACCGGATCGCCCACCACTCCAGGCTGCTGGTCGTGTAGACCCCGGCCGTCCGTGACGTCGTCACCACCGGGCGGCGGCTGGCCCACATGAACCGGTCCGCCCCTTACGGCCGGTCCGGGCTGATCGTCTCCGGTCCCGCCCGAACCGGGAAGACCACCGCGATCACCCAGCTCGGCAAGACAATCGAGGTGTTCCACCGACGTCGCTACCCCGGCTGCGGCGATGACATCCCGGTCGTCTACATCACCGTCCCGCCCGCCGCCACCGCCAGGATGATCGCGGCCGAGTTCGCCCGGTTCCTCGGCATTCCCGTGACCCGGCAGGCCAACATCACCGACATCATCGAGGCCGTCTGCGGCGTCTGCACCGACACCAGGACGACCGCCATCTGCGTCGACGAGATCCACAACCTCAACATCGCCACCCGCACCGGCGCCGAGGCGTCCGACACCCTGAAGTACTTCTCTGAGCGCATCCCCGCGACCTTCGTGCTCGCCGGGATCAACGTCGAGCGGGCCGGCCTGCTGTCCGGCCCCAGGGGCGAGCAGATCGCCGGGCGCTACTCCATGATCCGGACCGGCCCCTTCCCCCCGCGGCGGCCAGTGGGCCACCCTGGTCTCCGCCGTCGAGGGCAGCCTGCGGCTGCACCGCCACCAGCCCGGGACCCTCCCGGAACTGGCCGGCTACCTCCACCAGCGGACCAGCGGGATGATCGGCAGCCTGCTCTGGCTGATCCGCTCCGCCGCCATCCAGGCCGTCATCGACGGCACCGAGAAGATCACCCGCAAGTCCATGGACGTCATCCCCGTCGACATCGCCTCCCAGGACGAGCAGGATCAGCCGGGGAAAGCCGTGACCAGCCGAAACAGCCCCTCGGGGACCCCGCTCCCGGTCCGGCCCCGCCCGCGCCAGGGCGAGACCGCCGACTCCTACCTGCGGCGGCTGGCCGCCGCGAACCACCTGCGCTTCAGCTACCTGCGCCGATACCTCGCCACGCCCCGCGGCAGCTACGGCCCCGTCGACGCCGCGGGGCTGGCCGTCCTGGCAGGCCGCAAGCCGCACGCGATCCTGCGCGCCTTCCCCGAACTGGGCCCGGCCGCTCTCCGGCAGCCCAAGACCGGACGCCGCTACACCAGGGAAGACATCCAGCATGCCTACGCCGCAAAACTCGAGAGATACGCGGTGATCCGCCGCGACTTCGACTCGGGCATGTCCGAGCGGGCGATCGAGCGCAAGCACCACGTCGGCCGCCGCACCATCATCAAGGCCATCGACTCCGCGGACCCGCCCGCGAGGAAGAAAATCCACCGCGAGCCGGCCGCCCTCAACGGCCTGCACGACCGCATCGACGCGATGATCGAGGCGGACCCCGCGATCGCCACCGCCGCGATCTGGCAGCGCCTCGCCGACAACCACGGCACGACTGTCGCCTACCCGACCCTCCGCAGCTACGTCACCCGCCGCCGCGCCGCCAGGGAACCAGCCGACCCGGCTTTGGCCACCGCTGAGCCTTGATCACTTCACAAGCAGCTGACCTGCGAGCCCGCCTCTCGTGATCGCTCAAGTTACGCGCTGATCCCAGCCGGCGAAAGACCGCCGACGGCCTCCGCGCCGGCTCAGCGGCGGGCTATGCCGCGCCATACATGCTTGAACGGCTCACCCGTTTTACGGTGCCGGACCGGGACCGGGACCAGCTGCACCTGCTGCCATCCGGTCAGGAGCTCGCGCAGGTAAGGCTCGGAGAAGAAGTGCACCGTCTGGCCCGACTCCTCGGCCACGTAATCCGGCTCAAGCTCGCGGGCGGGCAGCCCGCGGGCGCGCAGCGGGCGGTCCGCCAGCGAGTTGACGTGGAACACGAACAGCCCCCCCGGACGGACAAGCCGCCCGACCTCCGCGAACACCGCACGGGTCACGCCGTCGGGAAACATGTGCAGGGCGACGTTGGACATGACCGCGTCGAAGCCCGCGTCCGGGAAGGGAAGCGGCCGGGTCATGTCAGCCACCGCGAACCTGGCCAGCGACCCGAACCTGGCCCGCGCCTGCCCGATAGCCTCCCCGGACACGTCGACCGCCGTGACCTCATAGCCCTCGCCTGCCAGCCGGGCCGCGTCGTTGCCGGTCCCGCATCCCAGCTCCAGCACGGTCCGCACGCCCGCCTGCCGCAGCGGGACCAGGAACGGGCTGGTCCACAAGCCTGCCCAGTCCAGGTCATCGCCAGACTCCAGCCGCTGCCGGAAGAACCCATCCCAGAACTCAGCACCTGCATGGACCACACCGCCACGCTACGCCGGACGCGGCCCCGGGCCGTTCCCTGTTCGCCGCGGGCATCAAAAGCCAGCGTCACCGCCCCGATCCGTCCTCGACGGGCAGTACGGCCAGCCAGCCCGCAGCTCAGGCAGACTGAGCTTGCCCCCGTTTCCCGGACACCTGACCTGAGGTGGCCTCGGCCATCAGGAAGGATGTCCTCATGCCTGCACCGCACCCTCCGGAGTTCCGGCAGCGCGCCGTCGAGCTGGCCCGCCAGGGCACCGCACCAGTGTCCAGGATCGCGAAGGACCTGGGCATCAGCGAGTCGTGCCTGCGGAACTGGATGGCCCGGTCCGACGCCGACGATAACGGCAGCCAGGTAAAGCTGACCAGCACGGAGAAAAAGGAGCTGGCCGAGCTGCGCCGCAAGAACCGGCAGCTTGAGATGGAAAACGAGATCCTCAAGCGCGCGGCCGCTTATTTCGCCCGGGAGAGCGTCCTCCCAAAGTAACATTCCGGCTGGTCCGCGAGCTCGCCGGTGACGGTATTCCCGTCGCGGTGGCCTGCCGGGTGCTGAGCGTGTCTGCCTCAGGATATTACGAATGGCTCGGCCGTCCGGCATCGCCGCGGGAAATGCGTAACGAGGAGCTGGCGAAACTGATTGCCGCGATCCATAAGGAATCCCGCGGCACGTACGGCTGGCCGCGGGTGCACGCCGAGCTGGTGCTCGGCGTGGGCGAGCAGGTGAACCGCAAGCGGGTCGCCCGGCTGATGCGGCAGGCCGGGCTGCAGGGCATCTACCGCCGGAAGGGCCGGAAGAACCTGGTCAACGCCGCGACTGAGGAGGACCTGGTGCACCGGCAGTTCACGGTCGAGGGGCTGGACCGGCTGTGGCTGACCGATATCACCGAGCACCCGACGGCAGAAGGGAAGGTGTACTGCGCGGCCGTGATGGATGCCTGCTCGCGGCGGATCATCGGCTGGTCCATTGATGCCAGCCAGAAAACGGAGCTGGTCATCGACGCGCTCGGCATGGCCATTCTCCGGCGCCGCCCGGGCGGTGACTCGACGATCCTGCATTCCGATCACGGCACGCAATATACCTCGTGGGCTTTCGGGAAGCGGCTTCGCGAGGCCGGGCTGCCCGGCTCCATGGGGACCGTCGGCGACTGCTACGACAATTCGATGATGGAATCGTTCTGGGGCACCATGCAGATAGAACTTCTCGACCGGAAAGTATGGAGATCACGGAAAGAGCTGGCGAATGCGATCTTCGAATGGATAGAATGCTGGTATAACCCCAAGCGAAGGCATTCCAGCCTCGGGATGCTCAGCCCCGCCGACTACGAGATGCGACTCAGGCCGCCAGACCACGGCGCCTGACCCCACACCCGAAGTGTCCGGCGAACGGGGGCAAGGTCACACCGCCCCACCAGTGTTCACGAATGAGCCCTGTGGCCTCGCATCATCCCTAGTCGGATCGTTTCTGGCTCTGGCTCAGTTCCCGCTCCGTCATCCCTGCTCGTCCGGGTCGGCGATCTCTACGGTGTGTAGGTGATCATCTAGGTCTTCGGAGTGCTGCCGCCACTTCGCGGCATCCAGGGTCTGAATCGGGCAGACCAATGCGTCCGCGATAGCGGCGACGTGCGCGTCCCAGGGTTCCAGCCCGGTCCTGGCCATGACCGCTGCCAGCGCGAGGGCCTGGTGCACGCCCTGCAGCGACGCGATCTCGATGCTCTCGAACAGTTCAAGGCCTCCGAGGAGATCGGCAGCTTCCTCGTTGCGCATGTCAATCGATGCTGCGGTTACCGCCAGGGCGGGTACGACCATGGGCTGCCCCGCTGCGTCGTAATCCTGGATGAGAGTCATGATGTCCGGGTCCCCGCGGGCGATCTCGATGAGCACGCTGACATCGGGGATGAGTGACGCAGGGACGCCTCTGCCGTCCTTGCTCACGTGTCGAGCTGGGCGAGCTGCGCATCGATATGCGCTTTCATCCGGTCCACCTTGGCCCGATCAGCGTGCTCGGCCGCCTCTTTCCACCGCCGCCGGATGCGCCTGTCGCGTTCGAGGCGCTCAGCGAGGGCGTCGTTGAACACGGCCGACACTGACGGCGCTTTACCCGCTTCCACCAGCTGCTCGGCGTACGCGGCGAGACGAGGATCCACGGTCACGGTCAGACGCGTCTTCCGGTCGCTCATACTCGGGTCATACGGCGGAGTGCTCACGGCACACATGAGCCGCGCGGAGCGCACTCGCGAGACGTTAAGCACGTGCCCGAGATACCCCGATCGCACCTGGCGCTGCCCAGGGCATCATGCTGCGCTATCAACGGTAACGTTATGTAGCTGGCATCCGGTAATCACTATGGAATGCGTGGACCGGTTCGTGGACCGAGCCATCGGTGCAACCAGTGCGCTTAGGGTCATCGGCGGCACGGCTTCGTGGTATCCGTGCAGCTAGCGCGCACAATGCACGAAGCCGCACTTCTCGTAATCCGCCGGTCGCGGGTT
>CAWIUF010000048.1:0-19455 GCA_963839095.1 uncultured Actinomycetota bacterium
CCGCAAGGATCATGCGGGCTGCGTCGTTCCCGGCCCTGGCGTCACCGGCCCTGGCGTCACCGGCACCGGGGCCGCCCCGGTGCCGGTCCCCGTCGCGGCCGCACCGGGTGGTCCTCGTCCCCGCGACCGAGCCCGCCCAGCAGGCGGCCGGCGTCCTGCACGCCCTCGGGGCGCTGCGGCATGGCCCCTGGTGGCCGGGCCTGGACCAGGTGATCGAGACGGCCCGCCGGTTCTACCCGGCCAGCCTCAGCGAGACGGAGACAGTGACACTGGCAGGTGCGCCGGGCCGCGCAGGTTGATCCGGCCGTTCCAGGTGGGCTCGCCGTCCAGCGCGAGCCCGGGGAACCGGCTGGTCAGCTGGCCCACCGCGATCGCCGCCTCCATCCGGGCCAGCGACGCGCCCAGGCAGTGGTGCGGCCCGGCGCCGAACGAGACGTGCTGCCGCGCGTTCTCCCGGTCCAGCCTGAACTCGCCGGCGTCGGGCCCGAAGTAGCTCTCGTCCCGGTTGGCCGAGCCGAGCAGGGCCAGGACGAACGACCCGGGCGGGATCGTCATGCCTGCGATGCTCGCGGGCGCCAGGGTGATCCGCCGGGTGGCCTGGACCGGGCTGTCATAGCGCAGCATCTCCTCCACCGCGTTGCCGATCAGCGCGGGCTCGGCCCGCAGCCGCGCCAGCTGGTCCGGGTGCCGCAGCAGCGCGAGCGTGCCGCCCGCGATGAGGTTGACGGTGGTCTCGTGCCCGGCGATGTACAGCAGCAGCGTCTGCGAGATCAGCTCGTCGTCGCCGAGCACGTCGCCGTCGTCCTCGGCGTCGATGAGCGCGGTGAGCAGGTCATCGGCCGGGTGGGTGCGCTTCCAGGCGATCATCTCGGCCGCGATCTGGGTCAGCTCGGCGTCGGCCTCGACGATGGCCGCGGCCGTGGCCGGGTCGTTGACCGGCTCGAGCGAGCGGACCACGAGGCCGCTCAGCTGCCTGATCCGCTCGTGGTCGGCCGGCGGCGTGCCGAGCATCTCGCCGATCACGGCGAACGGCAGCGGGAAGGCCAGCGCGTCCACCAGGTCGACCCGGCCCTGGCGCCCGGCCGCGTCGAGCATCTCGTCGACCAGGCCGGCGATGCGCGGGCGCAGCGCCTGGACCGCCCGCGGCGTGAACGCCTTCGACACCAGCCGGCGCAGCCGGGTGTGGTCCGGCGGGTCGCGGTCGAGCATGGACCGGGCCCGGGAGCCCTCCCGCGCCTCGCCGTACACCTGCTCGCGCAGCGAGATCAGCTCGCGGTCGGTGATGTTGCCGTCCTCGACCGACATGGCCGCCCGGAGCAGCCCGGAGATGTCGTCGTAGCGGGTCAGCAGCCAGAACCCGAACGGGTTGCGCCCGGCCGGCGCGCCGGCCCGCAGCGCCGCGTACTGCGGATAGGGATCATCGGTGAAGCCCGGGGCGAACGGGTCGAATACCAGCGGGGGCATGGTCTGGGACACGACGGCGGCTCCTTCCAGCCTGAGATCACGCAGCCTGTCATTCACATACACCGTGCTTTTCACATACTCCGTGTATGTTACTACACTCTACGCATGTCCCAACTCAGGAGCCGGCGGGAGCCGTACTCCGAGGCGACCCGGGCGGCGCTGCTCGAAGAGGCGACCCGGCTGTTCGGCACGAGCGGGTACGCCGGGACCTCGCTGGAGGACGTCGCGGCCGCCAGCCAGGTCACCCGGGGTGCGGTCTACCACCACTTCGACGGCAAGCAGGCCCTGTTCGAGGCGGTGCTGGAGGCGCAGGAGACCCGGGCGATCGCCCAGATCACCGCCGCGGCCACCGCCGCCGACCCGCTGGAGGCGGCCCGCCAGGCCCTGGACGCGTTCCTCGACCAGTGCTGCGACCCGATCTACGGGAGGCTGGTGTGGCTGGAGGGGCCGGCCGCGCTCGGCTGGCTCCGCTGGCGGGAGTGCGAGCAGCAGTACGCGTTCGGCCTGGTCGAGCGGTTCATCACCGCGCTGGTCGACGCGGACTACCTGCCCGACCGGGCGCTGGGCAGCCTGGTCAAGTTCTGCTTCTGGATGCTCGGCGGGGCGGGCCTCGCCCTGGCCGAGGCGCCCGAGGCCGACCGCCTCCGGCAGCGCGAGGAATGGCGCTACCTCATCAGCCAGACCATCACCGGCCTGCAAGCTGGGTAAAAAGGTCGCACGTGACCTATTCGTAACCTTAGCGTTATCTCCGCGTAACGTCCGGATTGTCCCATGATCGGTATGGCTGTTCTGGACGAGGCGGCTGTGCACGATGCGGCCGCGTCACGCTCTCACCCGCTCGATCCGCTCACCCCCGGGGAGGTGGAAGCGGCCGCGCGGGCGGTCACGGCCTCGGCCGGGCTCGGCCCGCTGGCCCGCTTTGTCTACATCAGCCTGTACGAGCCGGCCAAGGCCGACGTGATCGCCTTCGAGGCGGGCGGTCCCGCTCCGGAGCGCCAGGTCAAGCTGGTGATCAGGGAGCGCGCCGAACGGGCGAGCTACGAGGCGATCGTCGCGGTCGACCGCGCGGCGGTGCTGTCGTGGCGGCGGGTGGACGGGGTCCAGCCGCCGGTGATGTTCGAGGAGTTCCTCGGCGCCGAGGCCGTGGTACGGGCCGATCCGCGCTGGCAGGAAGCCATGCGGCGGCGCGGCGTCACGGATTTCGAGCTCTGCATGATCGACCCGTGGTCCGCGCCCAACGTGGAGCCGGGCATGGACCCGCAGGACGGCCGCTTCGTCCGGCCGCTCACCTTCGTCAGGTCCGAGCCGGGCGACAACGGCTACGCCCGCCCGGTCGAGGGCCTGCTGACGGTGGTCAACCTGGACACGATGGAGGTCACCGAGGTCACCGACCTCGGCGTGGTGCCGCTGCCGGAACGGCCCGGGAACTACTCCGCCGAGGCGATCACCGCGCCGGGCAACGTCCCCGCCTTCCCGGCCGGGCCGCGCCAGGACGTCCGCCCGTTCAACATCGTCCAGCCCGACGGCCCGAGCTTCACCCTGGACGGCCACCACCTGCGCTGGCAGAAGTGGGACCTGCGGATCGGCTTCACCGCCCGCGAAGGGCTGGTCCTGCACCGGATCGGCTACGACGACGGCGGCGGCGTCCGCTCGGTCATCCACCGCGCGTCGCTGTCGGAGATGTTCGTGCCCTACGCCGACCCGGCGCCCACCCACTACCGCAAGCTGGTCCTGGACGAGGGCGAGTACGGCATCGGCATGCTCACCAACTCCCTCGAGCTGGGCTGCGACTGCCTGGGGGAGATCCGCTACCTCGACGGCGTGGTCAACGACAACGACGGCAAGGCCATGATCATCCCCAATGCCATCTGCCTGCACGAGGAGGACAGCGGCATCGCCTGGAAGCACACCGACTTCCGGACCGGTTACGCCGAGGTCCGCCGGATGCGCCGGATGGTCATCTCCTCGATCGTCACCGTGGGCAACTACGAGTACGGCTACTTCTGGTACCTGTACCAGGACGGCAGCCTGGAGTACCAGGTCAAGCTGACCGGCGTCATGTCCACCGGGGCCCTCCCGCCGGGCGCGCCCGCGCCCGCCCACGGGACGATGATCGCACCCGGCATGTACGGCCCGCACCACCAGCACTTCTTCAACGTGCGGCTGGACATGGCCGTGGACGGCCCGGCCAACCGGGTCTACGAGGTCAGCCCGGTCGCGCTGCCCGAGGGCCCGGGCAACCCGGTCGGCAACGCCTGGCAGGCGCAGGAGACCCTGATCGAGAGCGAGGCGGCGGGCGGCCGTGACGCCGACCCGCTGGGCGGCCGGTTCTGGAAGGTCGTCAACGACGGCGTCCGCAACGAGCTCGGCCAGGCGACCGGCTACAAGCTGCTGCCGGAGCACTCGGTCGCCGCGTTCTGCCACCCCGGCTCGCCGGTGGCCCGGCGGGCCGCCTTCATCACCCGCCAGCTGTGGGTGACCGCCTACGACCGCGACGAGCTGTTCGCCACCGGTGACTACCCGAACCAGTCGGCGGGCGGCGGCGGCCTGCCCGCCTTCGTCGAGCAGGACCGCTCGCTGGTCGATACCGATGTCGTGCTCTGGTACACGTTCGGCTCCAATCACGTGGTCCGGGCGGAGGACTGGCCGGTGATGCCCGTGATGCCGATCGGATTCCGCCTCGTCCCGTGCGGGTTCTTCGCCGGCAACCCGGCGCTGGACAACCCGCCGCCCAAGCACTGCCACTAACGCTGACAGATAAAAGGGGAGACGCGATGGCCACTACGGCAGGACCGGAAGTCGGCTCTGACACCGCCCTCAAGGAGAGGGTGCTGTCCACGCCCGAGGTGCTCGCTCAGTCGGTCGCCAACATGGCGCCGAGCGCGGCGATGGCGCTGCTTCCGCTGTTCGTGTTCTTCTCGGCCGGCAACGCGCTGTGGCTGTCGTTCGGCCTCGGACTGGTCGTCATGCTCCTGGTCGGCTACTGCGCGGCCCAGTTCGGCAAGCGGATCAACTCGGCCGGCTCGTTCTACGTGTGGGTCACCCGGGGCCTCGGCCCGGGCGCGGGCCACGCGGCCGGCTGGGGGCTGGTGCTCGGCTACCTGTTCACCGGCATCGCCTGCGTGCTCGGGTTCGAGATCTACGGCGACCAGTTCCTGGTCGGCCTGGGCCTGTCGCCGGGCAACCACGCCGTCCGGGCCATCTTGTACATCGTCGGCGGGCTGACCCCGGCGCTGGTCTCGGTGCTGGACATCCGGATCTCACAGCGGGCGGCATTCATCCTCGAAGCCATCTCGGTGACGATCATCCTGATCCTGTGCATCGCCGTCTACGTGCACAACGGCGGCGTCTTCGACCACAACCAGCTCACCCTGAAGGGATTCAAGCCGGGCGGCCTGGTGGTCGGGATGGTGCTGGCCATCTTCGCCTTCGTCGGGTTCGAGAGCGCCGGCGCCCTGGGACAGGAAGCCAAGGACCCGGAACGCAGCGTGCCCCGCGCCATCTTGTGGAGCTGCGCCGCGGTCGGCGTGTTCTACCTGATCGTGTCGTACGCGCAGCTGGACGGCTTCGGCGCGGCCGGCTTCGCCAAGGCCAGCGCGCCGCTGCCCGAGCTCGCCAACCGGGTCGGCCTCGGCCCGCTCAGCCACTTCATCGCCATCGGCATCACCTTCAGCATGTTCGCCTGCACGCTGGCCTGCCTCAACGCGGGCTCGCGGATGCTGCTGAGCTTCGCCCACGACGGACTGGCTCCCAAGGCACTGGCGCACACGTCGCCGAAGACCGCGGCCCCGGACTTCGCCATCTGGGCGGTGGCCATCCCGATGACCCTGATCCCCGTCATCTACATCGCGGTCGGCAGCACCGACACGATCCTCAGCTCCGAGATGGGCACGCTCGCCACCTATGGCTTCATGCTGGCCTACGTCCTGGTCTGCATCGCCGCGCCCTACTTCTTGTTCCGCCGCAGCGAATCGTGGCGGCTGGCGGCCATCCTCGGCGGCCTGGGCGTGCTCACGATGTCCTTCGTCTTCTACGTCAGCTGGATTCCGCAGCTGATCCCGAACGACATCTTCGCCGCCCTGACCTGGCCGCTGTGGATCCTGCCGTACGTCTTCCTGGTCTGGGCCGCGGTCGGCCTGGTCTGGTACTTCATGATCAAGTCCCGCCGCCCCGAGGTGATCGCCAGCGCCGGCCGCTGGGGCGACCACCCCGAGACCGAAGTCCCCGCCTCGACTATCAGCTAACGCCCGGCTGGCCTGTTCCCGACGCTCATTGTCAGCTCTCCGATTACGGGTCAGGGGCGCAGGCTGTCCAGCAGGGCGTCGAGCATCTGCCGCTGGCGGTCCGGGCTGACCCGGTCCGGGTAGAGCACCCGCTCGGCGCTGAGCCCGTCGATCAGGACGAGCAGCTGGTGGGCGGCCAGCGCGATGTCCACCCCGTCGCGGAGCTCGCCCGCCTTCTCGGCTTCGGCCAGGTGGCCGCGCAGCCGCTCGGCGAAGCGGTCGAACTCGGCGTGCTGCAGCTCGCGCAGCGCCGGGTTGCCGAGCGCCCGGCCCCAGAAGCTGATCTCGATCTGCGCCTCGAGGTCGCGCTGGGAGTCCAGCGGCAGCGCCTCTTCCATGATGACGCGCAACGCGTCCAGCCCGGTCAGCCCGGCCGCCCCGGCCTCCATCCGGGCTACCACCCGGCGGTGCGACATCAGCAACGCCGAGCCGAGGATGTCGGCCTTGTCGTCGAAGTAGTGCGCCAGGATGCCGCGGGAGCAGCCCGCCTCGCGGGCGATGGCCCTGATGGTGGCGCGGGCGATGCCGTCGCGCGCGATGACCCGCCAGGTGGCGGAGAGGATCTCGTCCCGCCGGGCGTCCCAGTCGACGATCTTGGGCATGATCACCCCCACCCAATCACCGGGTCTGTTTTTTTGTCGGACGTCCGTCTAATATCCGAAAATAGTGTACCGCGACGATTCGGACGGGCTTGCAGGCGGTTCGCGGCCAGCTCGTCAGCTACAGCGCCCGCCTGCTCGACGACGGACTGGCCGTCGGCAGCGCGGGCAACATGAGCGTGCGCGCGGCCGACGTGGTGGCGATCACCCCGTCCGGGGTCAGCTACGCCGAGCTGCGGCCCGCGGACATCTGCCTCGTCGGCCTGGACGGCGGCGAACCCGAGGAAGGCAACCCGGAGACGCCGTCCTCGGAGACCCCGATGCACCTGGCCATCTACGCGGCGACCAAGGCCGGGGCCGTCGTGCACACCCACTCGCCCGAGGTCATCGCGCTGTCGGCCACGCGGAAGGAACTGCCCGCCATCCACTACGCGATCACCGGCCTCGGCGGCCCGGTCCGCGTCGCGCCGTACGTGCGGTTCGGTTCGGACGGCCTGGCCGAAGCGGCCGTAAAAGCGCTGGACGGCCGCAGCGCGGTCATCCTGCGCAACCACGGCGCGGTGACCTACGGCCGCGACCTGGCCCAGGCCTACGACCGGGCGCTGCTGCTCGAGTGGCTGGCCCGCACCTACCGGCTGGCGCTGAGCTATGGCGAGCCCGCGATCCTGTCGGCCGCCGAACTCGACGAGGTCACCGCCGAGTCCCGCCGCCGCCGCTACGGCGAACGCCGCACCAGTTCGCCGAACACGGGCCCGCCCGGCAGCAGCCAGCCATGAACGACGGGCACCTGGGCCAGGTAACAGTGCTGGGTGCCTGCATCCTGGACGTCCTGGGCCGCCCGGTCGAGGCGATCCCGCCCGGCCAGGGCAGCGCCCGGCTGGCCGAGATCAAGGCCACCGCCGCCGGCACTGCCGCCGGTCCCGCCGTCGACCTGGCCAAGCTGGGCGCCCGGGTCCGGGTCCTCGGCGCCCTGGGCGACGACCTGCTGGGCGACATCGTCACCGCCGCGATGACCCGGCACGGCGTGGATGGCACCGGCCTCGTTCGGAAAAAAGGTGTTCAGACCTCGGCCACCATCCTCCCGATCAGGCCGAACGGCGAGCGCCCGGCGCTCCACGTACCCGGCGCGACCCGCCTCTTCGGCCGCGCCGACATCGAGCTGGGGCACATCACGAACAGCCGCGCCCTCCTCATCGGCGCCCCGGACGCCCTGGCCGGGATGACCGGCGAGGAACTGGCCCAGGTAGCGAAAGCAGCCAAAGACGCAGGCGCCCTCGTCGCCGTCGACGTCCTGCACCCCGGCCGCCCGGAAGACCTGGAGCGGCTCGCCCCGCTGCTCGCCCAGACCGACTGGTTCCTGCCGAACGCCGACCAGCTCCTCAACCTCACCGGCCGGGCCGACCTCGCCGACGCCATCGAGGACGTGCTCGCGCTCGGCACCTACGGCGTGGCCGTGACCCAGGGCGCGGACGGCTGCCTGGTCGCCTGGCGCGGCGCCAGCGGGTCGGCGGCGCTGCCCGCCCTGCCGGTCGACGTGGTCGACACCACCGGCTGCGGCGACGGCTTCACCGCCGGGATGCTGGCCGGCCTGCTGCTGGCCGACAAGGCGGCCAACCCCGAGCCGACCCGCTCGACGCGGCCTGGCTCGGCCTCGCCTGCGGCGCCCTGGTCGCCACCGGGCTGGGCTCCGACGCCGGCATCGAGAGCCTCGCGCAGGTCCTGGACTTCCTCGACGGCGCACAGCCGGCCACGGCCGGCCGGATCAAGGAGCTGATGACATGAGCACGCCCCGAGCCAGAGCACCGACCCCAAGAGCACCGACCAGCAGCTGCGGGAACGGGCCCGGGCCGTGATCCCCGGCGGGATGTACGGGCACCAGGCCGCCCCGGGCGCCGGCTACCCGCAGTTCATGCGGGGCGGCCGCGGGGCGAGGGTCTGGGACGTGGACGGGCACGAGTACGTCGACCTGATGTGCAGCTACGGCCCGGTCGTGCTCGGCCACCGGCACCCGGCGGTGGAGGCCGCCGCCGCCGTGCAGAACGAACAGGGCGACTGCCAGAACGGCCCCGGCCCGGTCATGGTGGACCTGGCCGAGCTGCTGGTGGCGACCGTGCGCCACGCCGACTGGTCCATCTTCGCCAAGAACGGCACCGACGCCACCACCATGTGCTGCACGATCGCCCGGGCGCAGACCGGGAAGAACAAGATCCTGGTGGCCAAGGGCGCCTACCACGGCGCCGCGCCCTGGTGCACGCCGCGCCCCGCGGGCACGACCAAAGCCGACCACGAGAACCTCATCCGCTACACCTACAACGACCTGACCAGTGTCGAAGAAGCCGTCAGGCAGGCCGGCGACGACCTGGCCGGCATCCTGGTCAGCCCGTTCAAGCACGACGCCGGCTTCGACTCCGAGCTGGTCGACCACGGCTTCGCCCGCGGCCTGCGGGCCCTGTGCGACCAGCAGCAAGCCGCGCTGATCCTGGACGACGTGCGCTGCGGGTTCCGGCTGCACCTGGGCTCGAGCTGGGAGCCGGTCGGGGTGGAGCCCGACCTGTCGGCCTGGAGCAAGGCGATCGCCAACGGCCGGGCGCTGGCCGCCGTCCTGGGCAACGACAAGTTCCGCGACGGCGCTAAGAACGTCTTCGTCACCGGCTCGTTCTGGTTCGCCGCCGTCCCGATGGCGGCCGCCATCGCCACCATCAAGGCGCTGAAGGAAGAGAACGCCATCGAGGCCATGCACCGGATGGGCACCCAGTTGCGCGACGGGATCGTGGACCAGGCCAATTCCTGGGACCTGGCCGTGAACTACACCGGGCCGCCCGCCATGCCCTACCTCACCTTCGCCGGCGACCACGATTACGAGCTCGGCAGCGTGTTCGCCGCGCAGGCGCTGCGCGGCGGCGCCTACCTGCACCCCCGGCACAACTGGTTCGTGTCCGCCGCCATGACCGAGGACGACCTGGCCCTGGTCGCTCGAGGCCACCGACCAGGCGTTCGCCGCCGTCCGCAAGCACCTAGGCACATAGAGAGGGCCACTCGCCAGGCCAGTAACCAAGGAGGACCCCCCATGTCGAGCACCGCCGCCGAACCCGGCCGACCCGTCACCGCGCGCCCAGCAACGTCGGAGTCCGGGGAGGAGGTGCTCGAGCGGGCCGGCTACAAGCCGGAGCTGCGGCGGTCGCTGCGGTTCTTCTCCATGTTCGCGATCGCGTTCTCGATCATCTCCATCACCACCGGCATCTTCCTGAACTACGGGTTCGGCCTGTCCTACTGGGGCCCGGCCTCGATCTGGACCTGGCCCATCGTCGGCGTCGGCAACATGGCGATCGCCCTGGTCGTGGCCGAGCTCGGCACCCGCATCCCGCTGGCCGGCTACGCCTACCAGTGGAGCGCCCGGCTGGTGAACCCCACCTACGGCTGGTTCGTCGGCTTCGCCGGGCTGCTCTACATGGCCGTCGGCGGCGGCGCGATCATGCTCGAGGTGGCGTCCCCGCTGCTGCTCAGCGAGTTCAACGTGAACAACCCGAGCCCGCAGCCTGGTGCTCACGGTGGCGGTCATCTTGATGCTGCTGCCGGTGGTGATCAACATCATCAGCATCCAGGTCGCGGCGCGGGTCAACAACGTCGCCGTGTTCACCGAGATCGTCGGCACCGTCCTGTTCGGGGTGCTGCTGTTCATCCTGTGGGGCGTGCACGCCAAGCCCACCAGCCACGGGCACGGCATCCTGGTCAGCACGCAGTCGGTCAACCACAACCCGACCTGGTACGCCTTCGCCCTGGCGGGCCTGCTCGGCGCCTTCACCCTGGTCGGCTTTGAGCTGGCCGCCGACATGTCCGAGGACGCGGTCAACCCGGTCCGCAGCGTGCCCCGCGGCGTGCTGTGGGCGGTCGGCGCCTCCGCCGTCCTCGGCATGGTCGCCCTGATCGGCTTTACGGTGGCTATCCCCGACCTCAAGACGGTCGAGGCAGCCCCGCTCCCGCTGCTCGTCATCGCTGGCTACTGGCTGCCGTCCTGGCTGGTCAAGGTGTTCGTCGCGTTCGTGGTCTTCTCGATGTTCGCGATCTTGGTCGTCGGCTCGGGCGCCCAGGCGCGGCTGGTCTACTCGATGGCGCGCGACAACATGCTGCCGTTCTCCGGCTGGCTGAAGAAGATCAACGTGCGCAGCCAGACCCCGATCGTGGCGCTCCTGGTCTTCGGCGTCATCGACCTGGGCGTGATGCTGTACGGGTACAACCAGCCCAGCGCGTTCGGCACCCTGGTGGGCGCGACCGCGATCATCCCCTACATCATCTACTTCCTGATCACGGTGGCCTACGCGGTCAAGCGGCGCACCACCGACAGCCTGCCCGGCGCGTTCAACCTCGGCCGCTGGGCCTGGCCGGTGATCATCTTCGTGCTCGCCTACTCGCTGCTGATCATTGGTCGTGCTGTCGCTGCCGGCGCCGTTCCACGGGGCCGACAAGGTGGTCGGCTACGGCGTGATCCTGGCCGCGCTGTGGTACTTCGGCGGCCTGCTCTGGCGGCTGAAGAAGGGCACCGCCGGCGTCAAGCCCGTCGAGGAGCTAACCAGCCGCTCAGAATGACGGCGCCTAGAAAGAAGGCACCGGTCCCACCGGGCCGGTGATCGGCAGCACGCTCAGGCAGGGGACGCGTACCGGGTGCGCCGGGTCGAGCGCGTTCAGCACGTCGGCCAGCGCGACCGGGTCGGCCGCGATCTCCAGGTGGTCGGTCAGGTCGAGCGGGCACTGGTTCTGCAGCACGATGTTGGTGGCGCCGGACAGGAACGCCGACGTGTACGGCGTCACCACCTCGTCGTAACGGGACTCGATGACCGTGTAGCTCACCCCGGCCACCGTCTCGCCGCCCGCGTTCAGGTGAGTCAGGAACGACGATCCCGCCTCCTGCTGCCCGCACGCGGTGCACAGCGCGTTGATCGCGCCGTTCACCAGCCCGGCCTGGCCCAGCGCGGTGACCAGGGCGGTCAGCCCGCCTAGGGTGGTGCCGTGGTTGCTCGGCGCCAGCGCCACCAGCTTGTCCACGTGCGCGGCGCCGCCCAAGAACTTCAGGTAGTACCGCGGCATCATGCCACCCTGCGAGTGCCCCACCAGGTCGACCTTCGCCGCACCGGTCGACGCCAGCACCTGGGTCACGAACGTCCCCAGCTGCCCCGCGGACGTAGCGATGTCACCGGTGCCCTGCACGATCGAGGAACCCGACGGCCCGCCGTAGTTGAAGGTGAAGACGCAGTAGCCGTGGTTGGCCAGCAGCGGCGAGGCGGCCTGCCAGTTGTCGTCCTGGTTCGCGAACGTCCCGTTCACCAGGATCACCGGCTCGGGATGGGCGGCCGACGGCCGGCAGCCGTTGTCCGCCCCGGGCGGCGGCGTCTGCGGATGGGCGAAGCCGGCCAGCGCGCCCAGCGCGAAGTCGTAGTCGACCGGCAGCGCCCGCGCCTGGGCGGGCAGGGCGGTCGCGAGCAGCGCGGCCCCGGCCGCCAGCAGGACGGCCGCCGCACGGAACCGATGAGAGGGCATACCCGGATTAAAGACCGCACCGCCGTAGCCGGCTAGCGGCCCGCGCAACGATTCAGCGCCCCCGTTTGTCACCCGCCGACAAAACTTTAATCCCTAACGGGTTCTCGTTCCCGCCCCGCCACCCGCCGCCTGCTGGCCTTGAAGCGCATCGAGCCGTCGTCGATCTTGCCCAGCCGCAGCGTCACCACGTCCCGGGCGTAGTTCTGGGCCAGCCGCCACGGTGCCCGCGACCCGGCCTTCGGGAACTCGTCGATGGACCGCAGCACGTAGCCGGCCGCGAAATCGAGCAGTGGCTGCTCGGTAATGGCCGGGTCGTCGTTGACCGGGACGCACGTGTCGTACCCGCGGGCGTCCATGTGCTTCAGCAGCCGGCAGACGAACTCGCTCACCAGGTCCGCCTTCAGCGTCCACGACGCGTTGGTGTAGCCGATGGTGAACGCGAAGTTCGGCACGCCGCTCAGCATCATGCCCTTGTAGGCCATCGTCTCCGGCAGCCGCACCGCCTTGCCGTCCACGATGAGCTCGATGCCGCCTAGGGCGAGCAGCTGCAGGCCGGTCGCGGTGACCACGATGTCGGCCTCGAGATCGTCGCCGGATTCGAGCTGGATCCCGTGCTCGGTGAAGGTGGCGATCCGGCCGGTGGCCACCGAGGCCCGCCCGTCCTTGATCGCTTTGAACAGGTCGCCGTCCGGCACCAGGCACAGCCGCTGGTCCCACGGGTTATAGGCCGGCTTGAAGTGGGTGTCGACGTCGTACCCGGCCGGCAGCTGGCCGATCGCCAGCTTGCGGATCCAGCCGCGGATCATGTCCGGCCTGCGCCGGCTGAGCCGGTAGATCAGCGTGGTCACCGCGACGTTCTTCCACCGGGTGGCGGTGTACCCGCGCCGGGTGCCGAGCAGCTTGCGCAGCCGGTTGGCCAGGCCGTCCTCGGACGGCATGGCCAGGACGTAGGTGGGGGAGCGCTGCAGCATGGTCACGTGCGCCGCCGTCGGCGCCATGGCCGGCACCAGGGTCACCGCGGTCGCCCCGCTGCCGATGACCACCACCCGCTTGCCCGCGTAGTCCAGGTCCGGCGGCCAGAACTGCGGATGCACGACCTGCCCGCCGAAGTTCCCGATGCCGGGGAGTTCCGGCTGGTAGCCGTGGTCGTAGTTGTAGTAGCCGCTGCACAGCAGGAGGAAGCCGCAGGTCAGCGTCACCGCCTGGCCATCGGGGCCGGTGGCCTCGACGGTCCAGCGGGCGTCGTCGCCTGACCAGGAAGCCCGCTTCACCCGGTGGCCGAAGCGGATGTGCTTGTCGATCCCGGCCTCGGCGGCGGTCGCGCGGACGTACTCCAGGATGGCCGGGCCGTCCGCGATCGCCTGCGCCTCGGTCCACGGCCGGAACCGGTAGCCGAGCGTGTACATGTCCGAGTCGGACCGCACGCCCGGGTAGCGGAACAGGTCCCAGGTGCCGCCGATGGCGTCGCGGGACTCGAGGATCATGTAGGTCCGGCCCGGGAAGGCGTCCTGCAGGTGATGGGCGGCCCCGATGCCGGACAGCCCCGCCCCCACGATCAGGACATCGACATGGTCGGTCACGCCGGCCTCCGCTGCATCCGCTTCTCCAGCCGCACCATGATGTCGTAGTAGTGGGTGGGCGTGACCCGGGCCAGCGCGTCGAAGACGTAGGCGTCCGGACCGACCAGGATCCGGGCCTTGCCCTGGTCGATGCCGCGGCAGATGATCGCGGCCGCCTGGGCCGGGGTGGTCCGCAGCAGCGCCTCGAACTCGGTCGCCATCTGATCGGCGCTGCGTCCGGCCCCGGTCGGGTCCTTCCGCACCCGCGCGCTGCGGGCGATGCTGGTCTTGACGCCGCCCGGGTGGACGGTCACCGCGCGGACGCCGGTGCCGCGCAGTTCTTGCCGCAGCGAGTCGGTGAAGCCGCGCACCGCGAACTTCGACGCGCAGTAGGCGCTCTGATAGGGCATCCCGCACAGGCCGAACACGCTCGAGGTGTTGACGATGACCCCCAGGTCCTGCTCGACCAGGATCGGCAGGAAGGCGCGGGTGCCGTTGACCACCCCGTCGAAGTTGATCTGGCGCAGCCATTCGTCGTCGTCGGGATCGGCGTCGAGCACCGACGAGGCGACCGCGACGCCGGCGTTGTTGAACACCGCGGCCAGCGGCGGCGCCCCCGGCAGCGTGGGCAGCCACTCGCGTACCTCGGCCGCGAAGCGGCGCTGGGCCTCGGCGTCCCGCACGTCCAGCACCCGGACCAGGACCGGACTGGGCAGCGACCGCGCGGTCTCCTTCAGGCCGGCCTCGTCGATGTCGGCGATGGCCACCGGCGCGCCCGTCCGCGACAGCAGCCGGGCCAGGCTCCGGCCGATACCCGAGGCGGCCCCGGTGATCATCGCGGGCTGGCCGGCGATGGACCTGCGCTTCCTGGCCATCTGTCCTCCACGGCGCTGTGCTGGAAAACTCATCGGCGGTACGCTTACGTACCAGGCAAACGTTACGCGGGAGTAATTTCCACCGCAAGAGCCGAGGAGGCGCGTGACGATGGCCAGGACCGCGCAGTCTGAGGCGCTCACTCACGCAGGCCAGGGGCCTGCCCCGGCCGACTTCCGGCAGCGGCTGCTCGAGGCCATGGCCGCGGCCGTCCGCGAGCGCGGCTTCCGCGACTCGACCGTCGCCGACGTGGTCCGCCACGCCCGGACCTCGCGCCGTACCTTCTATGCGTACTTCCCGGACAAGCAGGCCTGCTTCATCGCGCTGCTGCAGGAGGCCAACGCGGCCATGGTCCGGCAGATCGCCGCCGCGGTCGACCGGCACGCGCCCTGGGACGCGCAGATCCGGCAGGCGGTCGAGGCGTGGATCGCGGTGGCCCAGTCGGACCTCGCGCTCACGCTGAGCTGGATCAGGGACCTCCCCGCGCTCGGCGCGGACGCCCGCCACTTGCAGCGCGAATGGCTCGAGGCGTTCATCGTGCTGATCGAGGACCTCTCGGCCGGCCCGGGACTGCGCGCCGCCGGCGTCACCCCGCCGTCCCGCCAGCTCATGATCATGCTGCTCGGCGGTCTGCGCGAGCTGATCGCCACCACCGGCGAGGACGGCGGCGACATCGGCGGCATCACCGAGGTCGCCGTCCAGGCCACCCAGGCCCTGCTCGCCCCTTCCGCGACAAAGTTACCTACTGGTAACATAAGGACCGGAGCGCGGGGCGGAATCGGCGTCCGGGCGGTGAACGATGGTGCTAGAGCTCTCGGGGACGAGGCCGGAGGCTGGTCCGGCGTTTTCCGCCGCGACCGCGGCCGTCGTCCGGGCCCGGCTCGGCGGCGCCATCCCGGAGATGATCGAGGTCATCGGGCGCGGCGTCCCCGAGTACGCGAGCCCGGCCCGGCCCGATGACCAGCAGCGCCTGGCCGACGCGGTGACCGGCGCGGTGGCCAGCTTCATCGCCCACGTCGCCCAGCCGGACCGCTCGATGCGGCCCGTCCTGGCGGAATTCCAGGCCATCGGGGCGACTGCGGCCCGCGAAGAACGCACCCTCGACGGCCTCCAGGACGCGCTGCGCCTCGGCGCGCGGGTGGCCTGGCGCTGGCTGTGCGAGGCCGGCGCCGTCCTCGACCGCCGCGAGCTCAGCCGGGTCGGCGAGGCCGTCTTCTGCTACCTGGACGACCTGGCCGCCGCCTGCGCCCGCGGCTACGCCGAGGCCCGCGTCCAGGCCGCCGGCGACCAGCACCGCCAGCTCCTCGCCGTCATCCTGGCCGACCCCCCGCCCCCTCCCGGCCAGCTAGCCACCGTAGCCCGCGCCGCCAACTGGCCTCTCCCCAACCAAGTAGCCGCCGTCCTCCTGACCGGCCACCACCCCACCACTCCCACCTCGCCCGCCCCTACCTCGCCCGGCCCCGCGTCGCCCGGCCCCGCGTCGCCCGGCCCCGCGTCGGCCGCGGCCGGACCGCAGACGCTCCTGCTGCCGCCCGGCGTCCTCGCCGACTGGACCGCCGCCGACCCGTGCCTGCTCGTGCCGGATCCCGACGGGCCGGGTCGGCAGGCAGCACTGGACCGGGCCCTGCGCGGCCACCCCGCCGTGATCGGCCCGTCCGTCCCGCTGGCCCGCGCCGCCCAGTCGCTGCGCTGGGCCCGCCAGGCGCGGACCCTCGCGCAGGTCGGCGCCCTCCCGAACGGACGCGACGGCCGTGGTCCGGTCCGCTGCGACCAGCACCTGTCCACCCTGCTGATCCTGGCCGACGAGGACTTGGCCGCCACGCTGCGCGACCGCCGCCTCGCCCCGCTGGCCCGGCTGCGCCCCGCCCAGCGGGACCGGATCGCCGAGACGCTCCTGGCCTGGCTGCAACTCGGCGAGAACGCCGCCGAAGTGGCGCAGCGGATCCACGTCCACCCGCAGACCGTCCGCTACCGCCTGCGCCAGATCACCGAGCTCTTCGGCGACCAGCTCCGCGACCCCGACTGCCGCTTCGAGCTCCAGCTAGCCCTCCGCATCCGCCCCCTGCCCCCCGCGTTACCTGACCGCCGCGCCCCTGACCGCCGCGCCCCCTGCCCCCGCGCCTCTGACCGCCGCGCCCCCTGCCCCCGCGCCTCTGACCGCCGCGCCCCCTGCCCCCGCGCCACCTGACCGCCGCGCTACCTGACCCCCGCGCTGACCGCCGCGTCCCCTGGCCCCCGCGCCACCTGATCCCAAGCGTCCCTCTCGACCGCCCCGCCCCGTCAGTCCCAAATAGCACGGTGGATCCGCATTGCCCGGTGGATTGTGACCCCTGGGGGGTATCGGATCCACCGGATAGTGCGGATCCACCTCGTTAATGCTGCCCGGTGGCTACTGAAGGCGTCAGTCCCGCCTCAGCGGTCACCTGATCCTCATGTGCCACTGGCTGGACGGAACGTCCAGACGTCAGGAGCCCGGGCACTTGTCGCTGTGGGTCCCGACCGGGATGCCCCTCCGGTCGGGACCCACAGCAAAATGCCGGCCACCCCCGAAGCGGCACGGCGGAGGCCGTCCGGGGGTGA
The DNA here is from genome assembly GCA_963839095.1 of uncultured Actinomycetota bacterium. GTDB lineage: Bacteria > Actinomycetota > Actinomycetes > Streptosporangiales > Streptosporangiaceae > Palsa-504. The sequence continues at coordinate 16,891 of CAWIUF010000048.1, forward strand.
CCGGAGCCGTGGCGGACCGGACGTGTTCACGTCCGTCGCGCCGCAACAGCTAGCTACAGAACACCGCGCGGCTGTGCAGGCCGTCTGGCGATCGTGTGGTGACCATATGGAGAACCGGTCACGCGACGGCCGTGCGGGGAATGACGCAATCGGTTTTCCTGACGTCCCACGAGCGGTGACCGTGGTGCGGGATGCTATTGCAGTGGATTCACTCCGGGACCGAGTTCGCGCCTATGTCCTCCGCGAGCAGGCCGCCTCGGCCGGGGCCGATCATGACCAGTGGCGCAGCGAGCAACCGGAATGGGAGCGGCGCTGGGGTGCGCCCACCCCGGAGGGGATCAGGGACGGCATCTTCGCGATCCTGACCCGGCACGGCCTGCTCGATCCCGCGGCCCCGGCCCGGTTCGCCGGCGCCGGCGACCCCGAGCGGCTCCAGGAATGGGGCCCGGAGGTATTCGCCGGCTCGGTCGCGGTCGGCGCCGGCGCGCGGGCCGTCATCGTGTACGGCGACGGCTCCGACCGGCCGCGGGAAGGCGCGGACTTCGTCCGCCTGGTGATCCCGTTCATCGGGGTGACCGGCGGCGACTGGCAGCCCGCCGGGTTGCGGACGAGCCATACGATTCAGCCTGACGGCCACGACAGCCGGGTCCATGTCGAATTCGAGCACGCGGGCCGGCCGCACCACTGGGAGCTGTACCAGGCTCCGTACGACGGGCTGACCCAGGGCTACCTGGGCTGCGTCGAGGAGTTCGGCCGGGACCACCTGCCCGGCGAGTTCATCATCCGCAACCCCGGCGAGGGCGAGCTGGCGATCACCTACGTGCCCGGAGCCCTGGCCGGCGAGGTCCGGGCGTTCCTGGGCGGCTGGCCCTCGGCCGCGCACCTGGTGGCCATGGTCCGCGAGGACGCGCCACGGACCTGGGGCGAGCGCGGCGGGAACCGCGTCTTCATGGCGGGGCGGCGGCTCGGCCTCGAACCGCCGGACTACAACGCCCCGGCGCCGGACGGCACCCGGCCGCTGCACGAGGCGGCCCGCCTCGGCCAGGCCGCGACGGTGCGCGTGATGCTCCGCGGCGGCGCCGACCCGCAACTGCCGGACAGTGCCGGGCGGCAGGCCGCCGACCTGGCCAGCGACCAGGACCTGCGCGACTACATCGCGTCCTGGGCCGGGCGCGGGCTCAGCTGAGGTTGAACGGTCCGCGCGGTATCGTGGGCCGCCGGAGACCCGGGACCACCGAAGGAGGCAGCGATGGCACCGCGGGCGGACAGTGAGCTGCTGCTGGTGGGGAGCCTGCCGGCCGACTCCCCGGACACGGCGCTGCGCACCGCCGCGGCGTTCTACCAAGGACTCGTGTTCGCGTTGCCCGACGGGGAAACCGGCCCCCGTTCGGCCTGGGTGGGTTATGAACGGGAGCGGCTGGTCCGGCCGAACCCGGGCGTGATGGTGACCGAGGAGACCGCCTCGCCGACCGGGATACCGCGGCACGCCTACGAGACCCCGGTGTTCGGCCTCAAGCCCGGCGTCACCGAGCTGCACTGGGACTCCTGGCCGCGCATCGACGACGCGATCGCGGGCTATCAGGTGTTCCGCGCGCTCAAAGCCGAGGGGGTCATCCCGGACGGGATAAGGTTCCAGGTCGGGCTCCCGTTCCCGGCCAGCGCGCTGAACGGCTTCAAGGCCGACTTCGCGGCCGACTACCCGGTCGCGGCGCGGGCGTTCGAGGACCTGGTGGCCCGTGAGCTGGTCCGGCTGACCGCGGCCATCCCGCCCGCCGACCTGGCCATCCAGTGGGACCTGGCGTACGAGACTCAGGACATCGAGCGGGTCCTGGCCTGGACCCCGGAAGGCGCCTGGGAGCGCTTCGCGGGCCCGGTCACCCGGCTTACCCGGCTGATCCCGCCCGAGGTCCTGGTCGGCTACCACCTGTGCTACGGCACCTTCCCCGAATGGCCGATGTACGAGGCGCGCGACATGGGCCTGCTGGTGCGCATGGCGAACTTCGCCGTCGCGAACTCCGGCCGCACCGTCGACTGGCTGCACCTGGCCGGCCCGCGCTACCTGCGCAGCGAGGACCGGAGCTTCTTCCGGCCGCTGGCCGACCTGGAACCGGGCGACGCCCGCGTCTTCCTCGGCATCGTGCTGCCGGTCGACGGGGAGGCCGGGCTGCGCCGGCGGCAGGACACCGCCGCCCGCTACCTCGAGAACTTCGGCGTGGCGATGTACTGCGGGTTCGGCCGCCAGCCGGGCGCCGACGGCACCGAGACCATGCGCGAGCACGGCCGCGTCGTCCGCGCCGTCCGGACTACCTAAGGGGGTGCCACCGACCGCCGCGGCACCAGTTTCATCGGCTCCCGGATCATCACATCCCGGACCGGCTGCCCCTCGATCCGGGCGATCAGCTGGTCCACGGCCGCGCCGCCGAGCTCGGCCAGCGGCATGGCCACGCTGGTCACCGGCACCTCGAGGAACGCCAGGCACTCGTCCTCGTCAAAGCTCACCACCGACATCTGCCCGGGTACCTCCACCCCGGCCGCCCGCAGCGCCGCCATCACCCCGAACAGCTG
>CAWIUF010000049.1:0-14787 GCA_963839095.1 uncultured Actinomycetota bacterium
ACCTTTCCACTCGCCTCCGGGCGCCCTTGAGCCGACGCCTTCCCTCGTCGCTCGTCGCAGGCTCCTCGCTCCTCAGTCCAGGCGCCGGCGGCGCCCTTTGGCTCGCGGGAGGCTAGTCCATTCGCCGGTGCGAGCCCTCGGCTCGCTTCGCCGCCAGGCGACCCAGGGCGACGGCGACCCAGAGGGTGAAACCATCCCGGCCGGACGACGGCTGGTAGTCGGTGAGCTCTGCGACGCGGCGCAGGCGGTAGCGGACCGTATTCGTGTGCACGAATAGTAGCCGAGCGGTGGCCTCGAGCGATGAGCCCTGCTCCAGATAGGTGGTGAGCGTGTCGAGCAGCGCGTGCCCGCCGCCGGCCAGCGGCTCGTAGACGTCGGCGATCAGCGCGGCCCTGGCCTCGGGGTCGCCGTCGAGGGCGCGCTCGGGGAGCAGGTCGTCCGCCCCGGCCGGCCGGGGTGCCTCGGGCCAGGCCGGGGCGGCCCGCAGCGCGGCCAGCGCGGCGCGGGCCGAGACCGACGCGGCCCGCAGGTCGCGGACCAGCGGGCCGGCGATCACCGGTCCCGGCCCGAACCGCCCGGCGAAGCGCTCGGCCGCGGCGATCGGGTCGTCACTGCCGCCCAGGACCAGGATCAGCCGGTTTCCCTGTACGCCGGCCAGCAGGTCGAGCCGGGCCCGCCGGGCCTGGGTGCGGATCTCCTCGATGTGCGGTTCCGTCCCGCCTGCCATGTCCTCGTCGCTAATCGTGCCGGCCACGACCACGACGGGGGAGGAGGACCAGTTCAGCGCCGAGGCCCAGGAATGCAGCGAGTCCTCGGTCTCGCCGCGGACGAGCGAGTCCACGACCAGCGCCTCGAGCCGGGCGTCCCAGGCTCCGCGCGCCTCGGCCGTCCGCGCGTACACCTGCGCCGCGCTGAACGCGATCTCGCGGGCGTAGGTCAGCACCGCCTCGCGCAGCTCCGCCTCGCCACCCGGAGCGGCCAGGTCGTCGACCTGGGCCTCCACCACGTCGATGATGACCCGGACCATCTCCACCGCGTGCTGCAGGCTGACCGCGCGGGCCAGCTCACGCGGCGCGGTGCCGAACACCTCGGTCAGCGCCGGCCGGTTGCGTTCCGGGTGCCTGATCCAGTCGAGAAACGCGGCGATGCCCGCCTGGGCGACCAGGCCGAGCCAGGACCGGTTCTCGGCCGACATGTTGCGGAACCACGGCAGCCGCGCGTCCATGGCGGCGATGGCCGCCGTGCCGAGGGCCCCGGTGGCGCGTTCCAGCCGGCGCACGGTCTCCCCGTGCACCCGTGGCCGTAGCGCGTCCACCGGGGCCTCGTCTGCCAGGGGCATCCCCTACGAAAGCGCCTCGCTGACGGGCAGGTCGAGACGGTACTTGCTGATCGCCTGGGCGGGCAGGTCGGCGTCGACGGCGCCGCCGCGGGCCAGTTCCCACAGCACCGCGACGGTGATGGACTCGGCGTCCACGTGGAAGAACCGCCGGGCCGCCGGGCGGGTGTCGGAGAAGCCGAACCCGTCGGTGCCGAGCGAGGTGTACGTGCCCGGCACCCACCGGGCGATCTGGTCGGGCACCGCCTTGATCCAGTCGGACACGGCCACCACGGGCCCGGACGCGTCGGCCAGCGCCGAGGTCACGTACGGCACCCGCGACGGCTCGCCGGGGTTCAGCATGTTCCACGACTCGCAGGCCAGCGCGTCCCGGCGCAGCTCGGTCCAGGACGTGGCCGACCACACGTCGGCGGACACGCCCCAGTCCGCAGCGAGCATGTCCTGAGCTCGCAGCGCCGACCGCAGCGCCACCCCGGAAGCCAGGATCTGGGCCCGCGGGGCGGAGACCCTGGCCCGTTCGGCCTCATCGGAGGCGCGCGCCAGCCCGGACCGCCAGCTCGGTGCGGCGGGGTCCGCCGCGGCCGCCGGCTCGGCCGCGGCCGCCGCCGAGGACAGGTAGAGGCCACGCAGGATGCCGTCCTCGAGCGCGGCCGTGCCGCCGGGGAAATCGGCGGGCTCGGCGGGCTGCGGGTACGGCTCGTTGTAGACGGTGAGGTAGTAGAAGATGTTCTCGCCGTCCGGGTGCTCGGAGGTGCCCTCGTACATCCGGCGCAGCGCGTCCCGGATGACGTAGGCCAGCTCGAACGCCCACGCGCAGTCGTACGACACGCACGCCTCGCTGACCGAGGCCAGCAGCAGCGAGTGCCCGTCGTTGTGCTGCAGGCCCTCGCCGGTCAGCGTGGTCCGGCCGGCCGTCGCGCCCAGCATGAACCCGCGGGCGAGCTGGTCGCCCATCAGCCACATCTCGTCGCCGGTCCGCTGCCAGCCGAACATCGAGTAGAACACGTACACCGGGATCATGTGCGTGCCGTGCGTGGCGTAGGCCGAGCCCGCGGCGATCACCGAGCCCATCGCGCCGGACTCGCTGATGCCCTCGTGCAGGATCTGGCCCTTTTCCGACTCCTTGTAGCCCAGCAGCAGGTTCCGGTCCACCGCGTCGTAGGTCTGCCCGGACGGGGAATAGATCTTGGCCGTCGGGAACAGCGAGTCCATGCCGAACGTCCTGGCCTCGTCCGGGACGATCGGCACGAAGCGATCCCCGATGGCGGAGTCCTTCATCAGCTCCTTGAGCAGCCGGACGAACGCCATCGTGGTGGCCACGGCCTGCTTGCCCGAGCCCTTGCGCAGCTCGTCGTAGACCGAGTCGGGCGGCTGCGGCAGCGACTTGGCCCGGATCACCCGGCGGGGGAGGACCCCGCCGAGCGCGGCCCGCCGCTCGCGCATGTACTGGATCTCGTCGGAGTCCTCGCCCGGGTGGTAGTACGGCGGTAGCTCCGCCTCCAGCGCCGAGTCGGGGATCGGCAGGTACAGCCGGTCCCGGAACTCCTTCAGCTCGGCCACGGTGAGCTTCTTCATCTGGTGCGTGGCGTTGCGGGCCTCGAAGTCCTTGCCCAGCGTCCAGCCCTTGATCGTGTGCGCCAGGATGACGGTGGGCTGGCCGGTGTGCTCGCGGGCCGCCTTGAACGCCGCGTACACCTTGCGGTAGTCGTGGCCGCCGCGGGACAGGCCGCGCAGCTCGTCGTCGGACAGGTGCGCCACCATCGCCCGCAGCCGCGGGTCGCCGCCGAAGAAGTTCTCCCTGATGTACGCGCCGGTCTCGACGCTGTAGGTCTGGAACTGCCCGTCCGGCGTGGTGTTCATCTTGTTGACCAGCACGCCGTCGGTGTCCTGGGCCAGCAGCGGGTCCCAGTCACGGCCCCAGATGACCTTGATCACGTTCCAGCCCGCGCCGCGGAAGAACGCCTCGAGCTCCTGGATGACCTTGCCGTTGCCGCGGACCGGGCCGTCGAGCCGCTGCAGGTTGCAGTTGATGACGAAGGTGAGGTTGTCCAGCTCCTCGCGGGACGCCAGGCCGATCGCGCCGAGCGCCTCCGGCTCGTCCATCTCGCCGTCGCCCAGGAAGGCCCACACGTGCGAGCGCGACGTGTCGTGGATCTCCCGGGCCAGCAGGTACCGGTTGAACCTGGCCTGGTAGATGGAGTTCAGCGGGCCGAGCCCCATCGACACCGTGGGGAACTCCCAGAACTCGGGCATCAGGCGCGGGTGCGGGTAGGACGGCAGCCCGCCGCCGGGGTGCGACAGCTCCTGCCGGAACCCGTTGAGCTGGTCTTCGGTCAGCCGGCCCTCGAGGAACGCGCGGGCGTAGATGCCGGGCGCCGCGTGCCCCTGGAAGAAGACCTGGTCGCCGGACTCGCCGTGGTCCTTGCCACGGAAGAAGTGGTTGAAGCCGACCTCGTACAGCGAGGCCGCGCTCGCGTAGGTGGCGATGTGCCCGCCCACGCCCATTCCCGGCCGGTTCGCCCGGGAGACCATGACGGCCGCGTTCCACCGGATATAGGCCCTGATCCGGCGCTCGACGTGCTCGTCGCCGGGGAACCACGGCTCGCGCTCCGGCGCGATGGTGTTGATGAAATCGGTACTGCGCAGGCCGGGCACCCCGACCTGCTGCTCGCGCGCCCGCTCGAGCAGGCGGAGCATGACGTACCTGGCGCGGGCCCGGCCTCTGGTGCGCACGACCGAATCGAACGACTCGACCCACTCACGCGTCTCGTCGGGGTCGATGTCGGGCAACTGGGTCGGCAACCCGTCGCTGATGATGGAGAATTGCTGACGTCCGGAAGCCACGGGGTAGCCTCGCCTTCCGCTTGCGGTTCGGGCGGCCGGTCGGCCGCATGTACGGATCCCTCGATGTGTTGTCCAGACCAATCGTCGTACGAACTGGTCGATCGCGCATCTCTACTCGACGGTAACCGAACGCGGGGGACAGCACGCACCGCCCGGGCCTTGCTGACGCCGGGGGAGGCCAGGCTAGGGGCCGTTTCGCCCTGGGCGGATCTGTTCGTTACCCTACGTGATTGATACTGCGGTAAGTAACCAGAACAGGAAGCAGGCAGGTCAATTTATGGCGGCGGTTTTCCAGGCTGGAGCGATTGCCACTTGCGCACCGGGCCGACCCAGTGTGAACTGTCCCAACAAGAAGTGCTGACGTGTCGTCGCCGTCAGGGGATCGGCCCACTGTTCTCGTGGGATCCTCAGGCTCCGGGCGAGGCGACGCGGGGAGGGATTCAAGGAGGACGTCAGTGAGCGCGACCGCGGGCCAGGCGCAGGACGAACGCGGCCAGGCCGAGCGGCTCGGTATCAAACCGGGCCAGGTGGTGCAGGAGATCGGCTACGACGATGATTGCGACGAGCAGCTGCGCGACGCGATCACCCGGATAGACGGTGTGGAGCTAGTCGACGAGGATTACGACGACGTGGTCAACGTGGTCCTGCTGTGGTGGCGGGACGGCGACGGAGACCTCGTCGACTCGCTGGTCGACGCCCTCACGCCGCTTGCCGACGGGGGTTACATCTGGCTGCTCACGCCGAAGGCGGGCCGGTCAGGACACGTCGAGCCGAGCGATATCGGCGAGGCCGCGCCTACGGCGGGCCTGTCGCAGACCTCGAGCGTGAGCGCAGCCCGTGATTGGTCGGGCTCGCGTCTCGTCGCTCCGAAGGCGCGCCGATGAGGGTCTGAGGGGGCCGGCGCCAGCCCGCCGCTGACCCGCCGTCCGCCGGTTTTTCGTGCCGAACGGCGTGGCTTTCGCGCCCCCGGGACAGTGGCACACTTGGGGGGTGTAAGGCACGCTCGGCGATCCGGCGGAGGGACCAGGCATGGCGGTGGAAGTAGGCGACCAGGCGCCCGACTTCGAGCTGAAGGACCAGCACGGCACGCCCGTGCGGCTGTCCGGCTTCCGCGGGCGTCGCCACGTCGTGCTCGTCTTCTACCCGCTGGACTTCAGCGGGGTGTGCACCGGCGAGCTGTGCGCCCTGCGTGACGAGTTCCCCGAGATCAACCGCGAGGACGTCGAGTTGCTGACGATCTCGGTGGACTCCACCTTCGCCCACCGGGCCTGGGCTGACGCCGAGCATTTCCAGTTCGGGCTGCTGTCGGACTTCTGGCCGCACGGTGACGTGGCCAGGCTGTACGGTGTGTTCGACTCCGAGCGCGGTCTCGCGACGCGGGGCACGTTCATCATCGACAAGGACGGCGTGGTGCGGTGGAAGGTGGTCAACCCGATCCCGCAGGCGCGTGACCTTGCCGAGTACTCGAAGGCGCTCGCCGCGCTCGGCTAGCGCCGCGCCCAGAGGGAGGCCTGGGGGATTGCCGTGTTATCGCTGCGGCGTGCGGCAGACAGACCCGGAGCGGGGCAAGAGCCCCTGGCGCCGTGGTGTGCTGCGCGACGAGCTGATCCTGGTCTGCCCGGCGTGCCAGGAATCAGGTGACTGGACCGCCGAGCTCGAATCGTGCTCCCGGTGCGCCAGCGTGCACCTGATCCGGCGGCTCGGCCAGGTCGAGTGCCTCGACTGCGGCCTGGTCCGCGAGCCCGCCGCCCTGGTGGCCGCCGGGGCCCAGGATCTGAAGGACCGCCCGGATACCGGGCTGGCGGAGGAGGTCGGCCGCGCGCTGGACCGGCTCCTCGGTCGTCGTTAGGGCGCCGCTAAGCGTTTAACCTCGCCCTTCCCAGGTACGCGGATACAGAACAAACGCAAACGTCCGCGACTACAGGAGGTGGCAGGCATCATGTTCGCCAAGGTGCGTGACGTGATGACTCCGGGGCCAATCGGGGTGGATTACGGCCAGTCGATCGGAGACGCCGCCCGCACCATGCGCGACTGGGGTGTCGGCGCGGTCCTGGTGGTACGCGACGAATCGCTCTACGGCCTGGTGACCGACCGGGACCTGGTCGTCAGGGTCCTCGCCGAGGCGAGGGGGCCCGACGCGCCGGTCGGCTCGGTATGCAGTACGAACGTGATCGGCGTGGACGCCGACGCGGACATCGGCGTGGCCGCGCGGCTGATGCGCGAGCACGCCGTGCGCAGGCTGCCCGTCCTCGAGGACGGGCAGGTAACGGGGATCGTGTCCCAGGGCGATCTGGCCCTGCCCGACCTGGCGCTGCCCGATCCGGCGCTGGCCGATCTGGACCTGCCCGAGCCCGACGTCCTGGCCGCCGAGCTCGCCTGGGTCGGCACGATGCTCACCGTGGCCGCCGCCTGACGCGGCCCGCGTGATGGCCGAGGAAATCACGGCCGGCGGCATCACGGTGCCGCTGACCCACCCGGACAAGATCCTGTTCCCTGACGCGGGGATCACCAAGGCGGACCTGGCCCGGTATTACGCCGATGTCGCGGACGCGATGCTGCCCTGGCTCAGGGACCGGCCGGTCACCATGGTGCGGTACCCGGACGGGCTGGGCGGCGAGCGGTTCTTCCAGAAGAACGCCTCGTCCTACTTCCCCGGCTGGATCCGCCGCGCCACCATGGGCAAGGAGGGCGGGCAGGTGGAGCACGTCGTCTGCGACAAGCCCGCCACCCTGGTGTACCTGGCGAACCAGGCGTGCATCGAGATCCACGCGTTCACCAGCCGCGCGGACAAGCCCGGGGTGCCCGATCAGCTGGTGCTCGACTTCGACCCGCCGGACGGCGAGCGGTTCGCCGAGGTGCGGCAGGCCGCGCTGCGGGCCCGCGACCTGCTGGAGCACGACCTGGGCCTGACCACCTTCGTCCGGACCACCGGCGGCCGCGGCCTGCACGTCCACGTGCCGCTGATCCGCCGGGCCGATTTCGACACGGTCCGCGAGTTCAGCCGCCGGGCATCCGATGCGCTGGCCCGCCGGTACCCCGATGCCATCACCACCGAGCAGCGCAAGGACAAGCGCGGTCACCGCATCTACGCCGACGTCATGCGGAACGCCTACGCGCAGACCGTGGTGGCCAGCTATAGCCTGCGGGCCCGGCCGGGCGCGGCGGCCGCGGTCCCGCTGAGCTGGGACGAAGTCGAGGACTCGAGCCTCGATCCCGGTCAGTTCACGATGAAGGCGGTTCGGGCCAGGCTCGGCAGCGGCCGGGAACCCTGGGCTGCCTTCGCGGGCAGCCGGCGCGGCCTGGGCGCCGCGAGCAAGCGCCTGGCCCGCCTGGAGCGCTGAGACCGGAGGGCGCCGACAGCGGAGCGCGGAGGTAACAGCACCCAGGCAACGCCAGCATCACAGGTCCATCGGGCCGGATCCGTGCTTTGCGCCGGGCTGGTCCGCCCGGGCCTGGCGCCCGTCGTGCGCGGCCACTTCCTCCTCGATCGACGGCGGCTCGCCGCCGCCTTCGGGAACGGGCGCGTCCCGGGTCGGGCCGACGCTGCGGCCGCCGCCCACGTGCGCCCCGCCCTGGACCAGACCGCGCATCTGGCCCCGCTGCGGGTTCGCGGCATGCGGGCGCCGGCCCGCCAGCCTGACGACGACGACCGCCGTGATCAGCCCGAGCACCCCGACCATGCAGATGATCCAGATTCCGGCCGTGGACGTTGACATCGAAAACCCCCTTGTACCTCATGACCGGCTCCTACGGATCCGGCCGCCGTCGCAGATGCACGCTCAGGCATGAACCTGGCCGGCCATCGTCGAACACGGATCCCTGCCGTTCATGATGAACAATACCTAATACATCTGATGAACTTGGTGATGTCTTACCCCGGCACGCTGAGCTAAACGTCCCGACCGGGCCGTCCTGGCCCGCTCGTTTGCGCTCGGCCCCAGCGGGTAGCGACAGCGGACCGGACCAACACAGGAGGTGCGCCGTGACGAAGAAGCTGCGCGACATCATGTCGGCCGCGCCGGTGTACATGGCGCCGGGCCAGTCAGCGCTGGCCGCCGCCCGGGCGATGAAGCGGCACTCCACCGGCACGGTGCTGGTGCTGGCCGACGGCGAGCTCCGCGGCCTGGTGACCGACCGGGACATCGCGGTCCGGGTGCTGGCGGAAAACCGCGACCCGGGGACCACGCTGATCGGCGACCTCTGCCGCGGCGAGGTGGCCACGCCTCGGTCCCGACGACGACCTGGACGAAGCCCGGCGGCTGGTCCGCGAGCAGGCGGTACGCCGCATCCCGGTCCTGGAGGACGGGATCCCGGTGGGCGTGGTGTCGGCCGGTGATCTCGCCCTGGCGGCGGACGCGGCCACGCGTACCTGGCCCGCGCCATCGTGAGGTGAGGTCCGCGCATGCCAGGACGAAACGAACTGATCGTCGCGGAGCTGCTCGCCCGGCACGGGCGGCTGTACGCCGAGGACGCCGGCCTCCGCCTCGCTGACCGCCCCGGGCCGCTCTACCAGCTGCTCGTGCTGGCGACGCTGCTGAGCGCGCCGATCCCGGCCGAGACCGCGGTGGCGGCCGCCGGCGAGCTGTTCGCGGCGGGCTACCGGAGCCCGAAGGCGATGAGCGAGGCGAGCTGGCAGGACCGGGTGGACGCGCTGGACCGCGGCCATTACCGGCGGTACGACGAGCGTACCGCGACCATGCTCGGCGACGGCGCCGACCTGCTGACCAGCAAGTGGCACGGGGACCTGCGCAAGCTGCGCGACGAGGCCGGGGGCGACGCGGCCGGCATCGCGTCCCGGCTCACCGAGTTTCCCGGGGTCGGGCCGGTGGGCGCGGGCATCTTCCTGCGGGAGGCCCAGGAGGTCTGGCCGGCCGTGGCGCCCTACGTGGACGCCCGGGTGACCAGCGGAGCCCACCGGGTCCGGCTGCCCGGCGACCGCGAGACCCTCGCCGGGCTGCTCGCGGCCAGCGGCCAGCCCGCCCGGCTCGCCGCCGCGCTGGTCCGCGTGTCGCTGAGCCAGCGGGCGGCCAGCGAAGTCACCGCATCGGTGCGTGACTAATCCCGTTCCGTGCGCGACTGGCCGCTGGCGCCCGTTACACTACTGAGACCCTGCCGTATGCGGTCTGATACCACCTCTGCCCGGGTTGTTTGCTGCCGGTAAGCACGGGTAGGCGATGGTTTCCCGCGGCCGCGATCCTTACGGCGCAGGATCCTTGGTAAGGATGTGACTGTCAGAATGAGCCTGCCCGTTTGCCAGCAGCGCGTACTAGATCGGATGGAAGGCGCCCTGCGGGCCAGCGAGCCTCATCTGACCTCCATGTACGCCATCTTCACCCGGCTCAACGCCACCGAGCCCGTCCGGACCGAGCAGCTGACGCGCAAGCGGCTGCGGTGGGTCCAGCCGGGCACGGCCATGTACGCGATCGTGCTGATTCCCGTGATGTTCGCCGCGATCATCGTGGGCGCGCTGCTCGGCGGCGGCGCGCGCAACGCGACCGCCTGCGAGGCCAGCTACTCGGTGGGCGGCGTCTCGCCGCTGACCACCCGGCCCTCCTGCCCGGCCAAAACCGCGGTCGCGAAGAACGCGGTGCGCAAGACGATCTCCGCCACCGCCCGGCTGGCCTGCGGCACCAGCGGGCAGGCCGCGACCCGGTTCACTACGCTGGCCGTCGGCCGTCAGGCGTTTCCCCCGGCCATCCGGATCGGCGCGCTAGCCGCGGGCCCACCCGGAGCGTGCTAGGAATGAACTAGGAGGATCTGGTGCCGATCGAGCAGCTCGGGCATGAGGCGGCGGAACTGCTGAGCCTCACCAGCGGCGGCGAGGCGAGGTCGCTGAACAAGCTGGCCGAGCTCGCCGCCTGGCAGGTGCCCTCGTGCTCGGGGGCGCACGCCGCCGTATGGCTCGACGGCGAGCTGGCCGGCGCCGCGGCCACCCATCCCGACCTAGCCGAGCTCGCCGACCTCCAGCTGACCGCCGGATCCGGCCCGCTGGTGGAGGCGGCCCGCGCCGGTGTATCCGTGAGCTGCCCGGACACGCTAGAAGAGACCCGCTGGCCCGAGTTTGCCGAGGCGGCGCTGCGACGCGGTGTCCGGTGCTCGGTTCACCTGGTGCGGGAACTGCCGCGCGGCGCCCTGGTGCTCGCGCTGTTCGGTGTGCGTCCCGGGGTGCTGGACGCCGAGTCCGTTCCCGTGGCCGACATGCTGGCCGCGTTCGGCGGGGCGATGCTCACCAACGCCACGGCCTACGACCAGGCCCAGCGGACCGCCAGCCAGCTCAAGGACGCGGTGGTGGCGCGATCGGTCGTGGATCAGGCCAAGGGCATCTTGATGCACGCGCTCGGCTGTGACGCCGAGGAGGCGCTCAAGCGCCTGCGCCAGGAATCACAGCGCCGCCACGTCAAGGTCACCGAAGTGGCGACCGAGGTCGTGGCCTCCTACGGCGGCGAGGACGCCAGGCCCCGGCCGGGTCGTTAAGGCCCTATCCGGGTCCGGCAGGATCCTGGCGACCAGGATCGTCATGTCGTCGCGCAGGTCGTCCTGGGAGAAACGGGACACGAGGTCCTGCACCATCTTGACGGTCTCGGCGGCGGGACGCCCGGCCGCGCCGGCCAGCCCGTCGGCCAGGTCGTCCTCGAAATACCGCTGATCGGGGCTGCGGGCCTCGGTGACCCCGTCCGAGAAGAAGAACAGCTGGTCCCCGGGGCCGAGCTCGACGCTCTCCCGTTCGGGCTCGGCGTCCGGGAACAGCCCGAGCGGGAGGCCGCCGCCGCTCATCATGTCGATCTGGCCGTCCGGGCGGATGACCGCCGGGCCCGGGTGGCCGGAGCTGGCCACCTCTGCCGCCCACTTTCCATGGTCGCCGTCGCGTCGCAGGTAGGCGAGCTTGACGGTCACGAAACGGTCCTCGTAGTCGCCGTCCAGGATGACCTCGTTCGCCTTGGCGAGGACGTCGACCGGGTCCGGGTTCCAGTGCGCGATCGCCCGGATCGCGTGGCGGGCGGCCGCGGTCATCGCGGCGGCCTCCTGTCCCTTGCCGCACACGTCGCCGACGGCCACCGCCCAGCCGTCCTGGACCGGGAAGACGTCGTAGAAGTCGCCGCTGACCTCCAGGTTCTCCCCGGCCGGGATATAGGCCGCGGACAGCTCGAGCCCGGGTACGTCCGGCAGCCGGGCCGGGAGCAGGCTGCTCTGCAGCGCCTCGGCCACCGCCGAGCGGTGCCGGAACATGCGGTCCACCCGGATCGCGACGCCCAGGTGCCGGCCGAGCTCGGTGGCCAGGGCCACGTCGGCGGCCGTGAACCGGCCCTCGGCCGGCTGCCGGGCCAGGGTCAGCACGCCGTAGCCGTCGTCACCGTCCGACACCGGGACGCTCAGCAGCGCGGCCACCTCGAGCAGCGCGGTCAGCGGCGTCCCGTCCGGGGCGGCACCGAGGATCCCGCCGCCCAGGTCCGGCAGCGCGGCACCCGGCCGGGCCGCATCCGGCAGCGCCGCATCCGGCAGCACGACGGGACGCGCGGTGGCGTGAACCCGGTCGGGCACCGACCCGGGCGGCGGGTCGATATCGCGGACCTTCCTGGCCAGCTCGTCCGGCTGCTCGCCGTTCGGGCCGATCGCGAACTGGCGCCGCAGCTGCCCGGACCGGTCGATGTCGACGATGACCCAGCTGGCGATCTCGCCCGCCAGCAGCCGGGCACAGCGCTGCACGGTAACCGCCTCGCTGAACGTGCTGTTGTCCAGCAGCAGCCGGGTCACCGCGGTGATCATGTCCATCCGGCGGGTCACCGAGGCGGTGCTGTCCACCGCGGCATCCAGTTCCGCGAACGCGGCCTCGAGGAGCATGTGCGCGTCGGCGCCCGGCCGCCCGGCGGCCTGGCGCAGCGCGTCACGCCGCCCGGCTAGCTCGGCGGAATCGGTGTAAGAGCCATTCGGCCAGGTGTCTTGCGACATCTCTCCAGATCATCGTCCCCGGTAAACGCCTGTCGCCGCAGAGGTTCCCGGCCCCATCCTAGAGGCAGGAATCCCGGCGTTCAGACGCGCAGATCCGCCGGGGGCATACCCCGGCGGATCTGCCTTGCTGAGCTGTTAGTCGCTGATGCTAGCCGCTGGCGGCCTGCCTGCTAGCGGCGCCAGGCCGGCCGGCGGTAGCGGGCGCGGGACCGGGTGCGGGTGCGGGTGCGGCCGCGGCTGTAACCGTAGCCCCGGGTGGTGAACAAGCTGACGACCAGCGCCGCGAGCAGCACGGCCACGATGAACGTGATGATGGTATGCCCGGCGCCGAGGATGGCAGCGGTCAAGATCCCGCCGACGATGGCGGCCACGATGCCGATGAGGATCGTCACGATGATGCCGATGTGCTGGCGGCCGGGGATCACCAGGCGGGCGACCGCGCCCACGACGAGTCCGATGAGAATCCACCAGAGGATGACAGCAAGTGTGATGGTCATGACTTTCTCCTATTGAGCCTTACGGTTGGGTTCGCTTTGTGAGCTTGCCGGGACGAGGCCCCCCTACCGCGTCGCCTCAGGGCGCCGGCGCTCGTGGCGCCGGCGTTACTCGTCGTAGACGTCTTCGATGACCTCCGTCTCGGTAACGGGCCGCACCTCGGTGCCGAGGTCACGGGTGACCGGGGCCGTCTCGGCGTGATCGGCCGCGGCCGCGCTGCCCGCCGTGCCCGCGGGCAGGCCCGCCTGGACGCGGGTGCTGGCCGGGTTCCGGTTCACGTAGGCCGGATAGGTGATGTCCTCGACCCGGGCTGCCCGCGTGCGCCGGGTCCGCACCCGCTGTCCGACCAGGGCATAGCCGCGCCGCGGGATCGCGACCCCGATGATGCCGATGATGATCAGCACCCAGCCGGCCGTGTGCAGGTTGAAGACGGAGGTGTTGGTGGTCACGGCGAACGCGAGGATCGCGCCGACCGCGATCAGTGCTAGTCCCACTCCGGTTTTCATGGTGGTCCTTTCGCTGGCAGGACGCCGTAGTTCGTCAGGCCGTAGCGGCTGTCGGGGGAGTGCCGTTCTCGGTGGTATCGAGCAGCCGGCTCTTCAGGTGGGTGAGCGCCCGGGTCAGGAGCCGGGACACGTGCATCTGCGAGATGCCGAGCCGGTCGCCGATCTCGGTCTGGGTGAGGTTGCCGTAGAAGCGCATGACCAGGATGCGCTGCTCACGCTCGGGCAGTTCCTCCCAGTGCGCGTTGACCGCCTCCATGTCGATGGTGTGGGTCATGGCGGGGTCGTCGTCGCCGAGCATGTCGGCCAGCAGGGCCGGGTCGTCCCGGTCGGATAGCGGGGCGTCGAGTGAGTAGGTGCTGAACACCAGGTCCGCCTGACGGGCTTCCTGCATGTCGTCCGCGCTGACCCCGAGCCGCTCGGCCAGTTCCGCCTCGGTGGGCGGCCGGCCGAACTGCTGGGTGAGGTCCTCGGAGGCCTTGCGCAGCGCGAGCAGGAGTTCCTGGGCCGAGCGGCGGACGTGGATCTGCCAGCGCTTGTCCCGGAAGTGGCGCTTGATCTCGCCGCTGATACAGGGCTGCGCGTAGGCCGAGAGGCTGTCGCCGACCTCGGGGTTGTAGTTGTTGATCGCCTTGAGCAGGCCGACGTACCCGACCTGCATGAGATCCTCGGTCGGCTCCGGGCTGCCGCGGTACTGCCTGACGCAGGAGCGGACCAGCCGCTGATAGCGATCCACGATGATCTCGCAGGCGGCGGCGCGCTCCTCGCTGTCTCTCGGCAGCGCGCGGATCTGGGAGAGCAGGGCGTTGTCGGAGAGCTCCTTGAGCTCCGCGCGCGACCCCGAGATGAGGCCGGTGTCCGGGGCGGTGCCGGGAGCCGTGGCGTCGGCGGCGGTCGTGCCTGCGGCCGGCTTCTGGAGGGTTCCCCTCGTCACGGTGGCCTCCTTAAGACCCTGGGAATTACGGACGAGTAGGGTGTGCCCTGTCCTGGGCGAATAAACGTCGTGATGTGTGACGCTCGTCACATCCGACGGGTTCCCCGGTTGACAAACCGCCGCCGTCGCCGCATCCTGCGCGACCCGCGTGCCAGCCGGGTGAAATTCATGCGGCCGGCGAGGTGTAGACGACGCGCCGACGGGAACCCGAATGGCCGCTGCTCTGTGGGCACCGATCATGACATCAGCTTCAGACCCCTGTGAGGCTCCGACCCCTGAAGGACGTGCGATGACCGCGACCGGGAGCGCCGCTAACTGGCGATCAGCCGCCGCCTGCCTGCGGGCGGACCCCGACCTGTTCTTCCCGATCTCCCCGGTCGGCCCGGCGGAGCGCCAGGTCACGCGGGCCAAGCGGATCTGCGGCGGGTGCCCGGTGCGGGAGAAGTGCCTGGAGTTCGCGCTCAGCCACGAGCTGTCCTACGGCATCTGGGGCGGCACCACCCCCGAGGACCGGCAGCGGGACCGCCGCCGCAAGCGGCGCGCCGCGGCCTCGGCGGCCAAGCGGACCGTCGCCGCCTGACCGCCGCCGGCCGGTCTCGCCGCCGGCGGTTCAGCCGGCCAACCGCTTCAGCCGACCTGCCGGCTTAGCCGCCTAACCGGCGGGCGAGCCAGCGTTCCATGCAGGCGAGCAGTTCGTCGGTATCGACCGGCTTGGTGACGTAGTCGCT
>CAWIUF010000050.1:0-335438 GCA_963839095.1 uncultured Actinomycetota bacterium
GGCCGGGGTCACCTTTACCGCCCGCGGCTACCCGGAGCCGATCACGGTAGCGGTCACCTCTCAGCTTCCCGCGGTCCTGTCACCGTTCGTCACCGCCGAAAACGCCGCCGCCCCCGTGCTCGGGCTGCTGGACGTCAGCCTGGCCGTCCTGGGGACGGTGGTCGTGCTGCTCGGCGCCCGGCTGGTGGCGCAGCGTCGCGCCGCGGAGTTCACGCTCATGCGCGCCCGGGGCGCGGCGCTGTATCAGCTCGGCTGGCTGGTGCTGCGCGCCAACGTGATCATCGCCGGGGCGGCCGGAGCGGCGGCCGGGGGCCTCGCCCTCGGCCTTACTCCTGGTGACGGCGACGCGGTGGGCTGGTGGCTGGCGGGCCTCGCGATCGCCGTCGCGCTGGCCGGCCCGGTGCTGATCAGCGTGGTCCCGCAGCGGGTGGCGGCGCCCGCCGCCGGCCGGCCGGAACGCTGGGCCGGCGGGCGCCGGCACCGGGCCCGGCGGATCGTCGCCGAGACGATGCTGCTCGCCCTGGCTGTCGGCGGCCTGGTCGTGCTCAGGAACGAAGGCTTCAGCTCCGGGAGCAACGGCCTCTACGCGAGCACGGCGCCGGTGCTCATCGCGGTCGGCGTGGCCGTCGTCATGCTGCGCGGCTACCCTGCCCTTGCCCGCCAGCTGGCCCGGCTCGCGGGCCGGTCGCGCGGGGTGGTGGCGTTCGTCGGCCTGGCCCGGGCCACCCGGACTCCGCCCGGTACCGTCCTGCCGTCGTTCGCCCTGGTGCTGGTGCTGGCCCTGGTGGCGTTCCCCGACCTGATCAGCACGTCGGTGGACCGCGCCCAGGTGGCCGCGTCCTGGCAGCAGGTGGGCGCCGACGCCGTCATCGCGGTCAAGCCCCCCCTCGAGGGAATCCCCCTGGCGCTCCAGCAGCAGGTCGCTTCCCTGCCGGGCGTCGTGGCCACCGCCACCGCGGCGGCCGAAACCGGGTCGCTGCCCTCCGGGTCCACGCTGTCCGTGGTCTACGTCGATCCGGCCCGGTACGCGGCCGTGGCCGACCGGGCCCCCGGCCCGCCGTTCCCGCTGGCCGCGCTGTCGGGGAGCACCGCGGCGGGCCTCCCCGCCCTCGCCAACGCGGCCGCCGCCTCGCTCGTCGGCCGGGCGCCGGCCGACGTCAGCGTGGGGAGCGGCACCATCGCGATCCGGCTGGCCGGACGGATCGGCAGCATCCCCGCCGCGACCACGGACGCCGCCGTGCTGGTGCCGCAGGGCTCGCTCGGCAGCAGCCACCTCGGGCCGGACCTCATGCTGGTCGCCGGGCCGCGGCTGGATGCGGCGCGGCTGACCGCGACTGTCCGCCGGGTGCTGCCGGACGCGTCGGTGACGGTGCGCAGCTCGGTCCTCGCCGCGCTGAGGTCGGCGCCGGTACTGCAGGCGGCGCAGACGGCCCTGACCCAGGGGCTGGCGGCCGCGGCCGGGTTCGGCGTGCTCGTCCTGCTGCTGTCGCTGCTGCTCACCGCCCAGACCCGCGAGCTGACGCTGGCCAGCCTGGCGACGATGGGGCTGCGGCGCTGGCAGGCCCAGCTGCTGCTGGCGGCCGAGGCGCTTCCCCCGGTCGTGGCCGCCGCCCTCGGCGGTGTCGCGTGCGCCTGGCTGCTCGCGCCGCTCGTCGGGCCAGCGCTGAACCTGGCGGCGTACAGCGGGACCGGGTCGGCCATCGTGGTGACTCCCGCCGCCTTCCCGCTGGCCGCTTCCGCGGCCGGCCTGGTGCTGGTCGCGCTGCTCGTCCTGGCCGGCCAGGCCGTGATCACCTACTACCGCGGCAGCGCCCGGGCGCTGCGGATCGCCGACTGAAGGAGGCCAGAAGATGACCGCGCGTACCCCGCCTGACCAGCCCCCGACCGGCGCGGACGGGATGATCGTCTGTGACCGGCTGGTCCGGATCTACTCCGGCGAGGGCATCGAAGTCCAGGCCCTGCAGGGGCTGGACCTGCTGATCGCCGAGGGGGAGCTGACCGCCCTGATCGGCGCGGCCGGCAGCGGTAAATCCACGCTGATCAACATCCTCGCCGGGCTGGACACGCCGACCGCGGGGGCGGCGTGGGTAGCCGGCCAGAACCTGGGCGTGATGAACGCGCACGAGCGGCTGGCCTACCGGCGGAGCCTGGTCGGCTTCATCTGGCAGCAGACGGCGCGGAACCTGCTGCCCTACATGACCGCCCGGCAGAACGTGCTGCTGCCGATGCGGCTGCGCTCGGTCCGCGGCCGGGAGCGGCGGCAGCGCGCCGCTTTCCTCCTCGACACCCTGGGTATCACGCACTGCGCCGACCGGACCCCGGACCGGATGTCCGGCGGCGAGCAGCAGCGTGCCGCCATCGCCACGGCGCTGGCTAACCAGCCGAAGCTGCTGCTGGCCGACGAGCCGACCGGCGAGCTGGATTCCTCGACCGCCCAGGACGTGTTCGCGGCGCTGCGGACCGCCAACACCGAGCTCGGCGTCACGATGCTGGTGGTCACCCATGACCCGGCCGTGTCGTCGCAGGTCCGCCGGACGATCGCGATCAGGGACGGCAAGACGAGCAGCGAGACGATACGGCACGCGGCCACCGACGAGCAGGGCGAGACCACGATGCACGCACGCGAGTACGCGACGCTGGACCGGGCGGGCCGGGTTCAGCTGCCGCGCGAGATGACCAGGCGCCTCGGCCTGCGGAACCGGGTCGAACTGCAGGAGGAACCCGACCATATCGGCGTCTGGCCGGACCAGGCCCCTGACCAGGAACGGAAGTAACCGGCGCGCACACCGCACCCGCGGCCGGCTGGCGGCCCAGCAGGCGGATACTGTGAGCATGAACCGCCGCGCTACTGCTCAGGGGGCTCTCGCACTCGGTGCCCTCGGGGTCGTCTTCGGGGACATCGGGACGAGCCCGCTGTACACGGTGCAGACGATTTTCAGCCCGAGCGACCCGCACCCGGTCAAGGTCTCGCACGACAGCATCTTCGGGGTCATCTCGCTGATCTTCTGGGCGGTGACGATCATCGTCACCCTCACCTACGTCCTGCTGGTGATGCGGGCCGACAACGACGGCGAGGGCGGGATCATGGCGCTGATCGCCCTGATCCGCCGCCGGGCCCTGCCCGGCGGGCGCCGGGCGAAGGCGGTGCTGGCGGCGCTCGGGATCTTCGGGGCCTCGCTGTTCTTCGGCGACAGCATGATCACGCCCGCCATCTCGGTGCTGTCCGCCGTCGAGGGCGTCAAGGTCGCCGCGCCGTCGGTGTCGGGCCTGGTCATCCCCATCACGGTGGTGATCATCGTGGTCCTGTTCATGGCCCAGCGGCTGGGCACGAGCGCCGTGGGGCGGGTATTCGGGCCGGTCATGGTCGTGTGGTTCACCGTGCTGGCCGCGCTCGGCGTCAAGGGCATCGCCGCCCATCCGGTGATCCTGGAGGCGCTGTCGCCCACCTATGCGCTCGGCTACCTGGCCGGCCACTTCGGCGCGGCGTTCTTCTCCCTGACCGCGGTCGTCCTGGCCGTCACCGGCGCCGAGGCGCTGTACGCGGACATGGGGCATTTCGGCCGCGAGCCGGTCCGGCGGGCCTGGCTGCTGGTCGTCTTCCCGGCCTGCATCCTGAACTACCTGGGGCAGGGCGCCCTGATCCTGGGCCACCCGGCCAGCATCAGCAACCCGTTCTTCCTGCTGGCCCCGGGCTGGGCCCGGCTCCCGATGGTGCTCCTCGCCACCGTGGCGACCGTCATCGCCTCGCAGGCGGTCATCAGCGGCGCCTTCTCCGTCGCCCATCAGGCCGCGCAGCTCGGCTACCTGCCGCGCCTGCGCATCCAGTACACCTCGGAAGAGATCATGGGCCAGATCTACATTCCGTGGATCAACTGGCTGCTGCTGGTATCGGTCGTCGCCCTCGTCCTCGCGTTCCGGAGCTCGGCCGCGCTGGCCTACGCCTACGGCACCGCCGTGACCGGCACGATCACGATCACGACGCTGCTGTTCTTCTACTACGCCCGTCATCAGTGGCGGTGGCCGCTGTGGATCGTGCTGGCCGGCGGCGGCGTCCTGCTCGTCATCGACCTGCTCTTCTTCGCCGCCAACCTGACCAAGCTGACCCACGGCGCGTGGCTGCCGCTGCTGATCGGCATCACCGCGTTCACCATCCTCACCACCTGGCAGCGCGGCCGCGAACTCGTCACCCGGGCCCGGGTCCGCGAGGAGGGGCCGCTGCCGGAGTTCATCACGCAGTTGCACGCGATGAAGCCGCCGCTGCCCCGGGTGCCGGGCACCGCCGTCTTCCTCAACCGTGGCAAGGCGACCGCCCCGCTGGCCCTGCGGGCCAACGTCGAGCACAACGAGATCCTCCACGCCGAGGTCCTCATCCTGTCGGTCGAGACGATGCCCGCCCCGCACGTGCCCGAGGCGGAACGGCTGGCGATCGACGACCTCGGGTACCGAGACGACCGGATCACCCACGTCACGGCCCGGTTCGGCTACCTGGACCAGACGAACATCCCGGACCTTCTCCCGCTGATCCGCGCCGCCGACACCGAAAGCGCCCTGGCCGACGACAAGCTGTCGTACTTCGTGTCGCGCATCGAGCTCGTCCAGGGTCATGACCCCGGCATGAGCCGCTGGCGCAAGCGCCTGTTCATCGCGACGTCGCGGATCACCGCCGACGCCGCCGAGTATTTCGGGCTGCCCCGCGAGCGCACCGTCATCATGGGCTCCCGCATCGAACTCTGACGCGGCCCCTCGCGCCCGGAAATAAATTACCGGCCTGACCGGATTCGCCGTGTCATCGGCACTGGGCGGCGCGGCCACCTCGTTCGGCATGCTCGTGACGGCCCGGACCTTGCAGGGCGTGTTCGGGGCCATCCTCGCCCCCGCCGCCCTGGGCACGCTGGTCAGCACGTTCCGCGAACCGCGCGAGCGCGGCCGGGCGATCGGCGTGGTCGGCGCCTGTGGCCGGCTGGCGTTCTGGAAGGCCTGCTGCTGGTCGCGGCCGTCGGGGCCGCATGTAAGCCGCAAGCACGTTTTCACGACGGCCTGACCGGATTCGCCGTGTCATCGGCACTGGGGCTGGCTGCGGTCCACCTCGGTCAGCTAACGGTGGGTGCCGTTGGCGTGTGTTCGGGTCGGGCGCTGGCCGCCGTCCTGCTGCTGCCGTCCCGGCGCCGTCTGGAGGAGCTCAGGAACGCGGCGCTGGCGGCCAGTGCTGCCAGTGAGCCCAGTGGTTCAGGTGAGCCCGGCATGCCGCGAGGCCGCGCGTAGCGGTCGTGTCCGCTGACCGTCGTCGGCACCCAGCAACTCGGGGCCGCTCCGTAAGCCAGGGCTGTGCCATGATCACAATATGCTGACCGTGACCGTGGGGGCGTGAGGCGGCTTGCCGCTGACCAGGCCGCTGCGGGCCCTGCTGCTGTTCGTGTGCGTGCTCGTGCTGGTCGACACGATTTTCTTCACCGCGCTGACACCGCTGCTGCCGCACTACACGCAGGTGGCGCACCTGTCCAAGGCGGGTGCGGGGATCCTGGTCGCGAGCTACCCGCTGGGCACCCTGATCGGCGCGCTCCCGGGCGGGCTGCTCACCGGGCGTCTCGGCTACCGCGGGACCGTGCTGTTCGGCCTGGCCCTGATGGGCGTGTCCACGCTGGTGTTCGGGTTCGCCTCGGCCGAGCTGGTGCTCGACGCGGCCCGGTTCGTGCAAGGTCTCGGCGGCGCGTGCACCTGGGCGGGCGGCATGGCCTGGCTGGCCACCGAGGCTCCCCCCGAACGGCGCGGCGAGCTGATCGGGACGGCCATGGGCGCGGCCGTCGGCGGCGCGCTGTTCGGGCCGGTCGTGGGCGCGATCGGGTCCGAGGCCGGCACCGGGCCAGCCTTCGCCAGCGCCGCGGTGGCAGGCGCGGTGCTGATGGCGGTGGCGTTCGCCGTGCCGCCGCCGCGTCCCGGTGTTCCGCAGGGGCTGCGGCAGGCGTTCCGCGCGGTCAGCGACCGGCGGCTGCTCACCGGGCTGTGGCTGACGATGCTGGCGGGCCTGGGGTTCGGCGTGATCGACGTGCTCACGCCGCTGCGGATGTCCCGCCTCGGGGTCAGCGCCCTGATCATCGCCGGGACCTTCCTGGTCTCGGCCGCGGTGGAGGCGGCCCTGTCCCCGGTCGCGGGGCGGGCCGCCGACCGGCACGGCGCCATCGCGTCGGTCCGGTTCTCGCTGCTCGGCGCGGTGGCGATCAGCCTGCTGGCCCCCACCCTGGCGCCAGCCGGCCTGCTTATCCCGGTCCTGATCGTGGGCATGCCCGCGTTCGGCACGCTGTTCACCCCGGCCATGACCCTGGTCAGCGAGGGCGCCATCGACCAGGGCCTGGACCAGGGCCTGGCCTTCGGCCTGGGCAACCTGGTCTGGGCCGCGGGCCAGGCCATCGCCGCGGCCGGCAGCGGCACGCTGGCCCAGGCCACCTCCGACCTGGTCCCTTACGCCCTGCTCGCCGCCGCCTGCCTAGCTACCCTCATCCTCCTCCGGGTCCGGCGAGACGAGCACCGCGAGATCGAAGAGCAGCTGACCGAGGCGCCCTGACATGCCGGACGCGATCTTCGCCCATCCCCGCCTGGCCCCGGTCTACGACGCCTTCGACGGCCCGCGCGATGACCTGCCCGCCTACCTCGCCATCGCGCAGGAACTGAACGCCGGCCACGTGCTCGACGTCGGCTGCGGCACTGGGTCCCTGGCCATCGCGCTGGCCCGGGCCGGCCACACGGTGGTGGCGGTCGACCCGGCCGCGGCCTCCCTCGCCGTAGCAACGAGCAAAGATAAGGACGCCACCGTCACCTGGATCCACGGCGACGCTACCGCGGCCCCGCCCGCCTGCGCCGACCTCGCCCTGATGACCGGGAACGTCGCCCAGGTCTTCCTCACCGACGAGGACTGGGAGCGGACCCTGCGGGCGATCAGAACCGCCCTGCGCCCGCGCGGCCACCTGGTGTTCGAGACCCGCCGCCCCGAGCGCCGGGCCTGGGAGGAATGGGCCGCCGACACCGCCCCGGTCACCCTCGACGTCCCGGGCACCGGCCCGGTCGAGCACCGCAGCGAGGTCACCACGGTCGACCTCCCGTTCGTCTCCTTCCGCGACACCTACACCTTCGGCACCGACGGCGCCGTCGTCACCTCCGAGTCCACCCTCCGCTTCCGCCGCCGCGACGAGGTCGCCGCGAGCCTGGCCGCCGCGGGCTACCAGATCCTGGACGTCCGGGAAGCCCCCGACCGCCCCGGCCGCGAGTACGTGTTCATGGCCCAGCGCACAAAGGACGGCGGTGTGGCCGGTCCGCCCGTGCCATCTCCGCCGGCGTGAGCTCAGCCACTGCGGCCTCGAGCGCGGCGGCGAAGGCCGGCTGCCTGCCCGCGAGCAGCCGGCGGACGAAGGACCGGTTCTCCCGGGCCCGGTCCGCCACTGTCAGCCCCGTCTTCGCTCCGGACGTCAGCAGATCCGTCATGGTTCTACGATGACGCCGCTCGGGTTCGCGCACATCCGCCAGTCAGCGGATGTCCGCACTGACCCGCTCTGGCCATGATGAGCTGATGGAAATTCTCATCGTCCTTGACGTCACCGACCCCCCGGCTGGCCGGGTCCGGGTACCCGGTCAGGAGGGGCACGAGGAAATCCAGTTCGCCGGATGGCTCGGCCTGCTCCGGGTCCTGGGCGACGCGCTGGGCTCACCCGCCCCGGGAAGAGAGGCCTGAGACCAGCGATCAGTACGAACGGCCCGCACGGTTCTGCCAGCCAGAATCCGGGCCTTGCCACCGGATGACGTCACGCTCGGTCACATAGTCTCGGGTGCCACCGAAACAGGGAGGCAGCGTGCGGGCGGAAGACCCCGAGGGCATCGAGCGCGGCGAGATCGCGATGGAGTGGGGCAGCGACGCGCTGGCCGAGCTCCTGAGCCGCCTGGACCTGAAGTACCTGGCGCTCGTCCCCGGCTCCAGCTACCGCGGCCTGCACGACAGCCTGGTCAACTACGCCGGCAACCGCGACCCGCAGCTGCTGGTCTGCCTGCACGAGGAGCACGCGGTCGCCATCGCCCACGGCTACGCCAAGGTGACCGGGCGCCCGATGGGCGTGGCCATCCACAGCAACGTCGGCCTGATGCACGCCACCATGGCCGTCTACAACGCCTGGTGCGACCGCGTCCCGATGCTGATCATCGGGGCCACCGGCCCGGTCGACGCCGCTCAGCGGCGGCCCTGGATCGACTGGATCCACACCTCCACCGACCAGGGCGCGCTGATCAGGGCGTACTCCAAGTGGGACGACCAGCCCGCCTCGGTCGAGGCGGCCCTGGACTCACTGGCCCGCGCCTACTCGATCACCCAGAAGTCGCCCTGCGCCCCGGTCTACGTCTGCCTCGACGTGAGCCTGCAGGAAGCACCCCTGCCCGGAACCGCCCGCGATCCCCGACGTCACCCGGGACCGGTCGCCCCGCACGCACGGCCCGGACGCGGCCGCGGTCGCGGCCACGCTGGAACTGCTCCGCGACGCCCGCCGCCCGCTGTTCCTGCTCGGCCGGCTCAGCCGCGACGAGCAGGACTGGGACCACCGGATCGCCCTGGCCGAACGGTACGACGCACGCGTCATCTCCGACCTCAAGAACGGCGCCGTCTTCCCGACCAGCCACCCGCTGCACCCCACCCCGCCCGGCATTTTCCTGCCCAAATCGTCGGCCGAGCTGATCGGCGCCGCCGACCTGATCATCAGCCTGGACTGGGTGGACCTGGCCGGCACCCTTTCCGCAGCCAAAGACCATGGCCACCCCACCCAGGCCCAGATCGTCTCCTGCACCACCGACGCCGCCCTGCACAACGGCTGGTCCAAGGACTCCTTCGGCCGCGAGCCGGTCGACCTGACCGTCCCCGCCGACCCGGACCTGCTGGTCCGTGCCCTGCTGGCCGCCGACGAACCCATCAAGCCGAACGAGTGGGCCCTCCCCGCCCCCGCCCCCGCTCCGTCCGCTACGGCGACCGGCCCCGATATCTTCATGCATGACCTGGCCGGGGCACTGCGGGACGCCCTCGGCGACGAACCCGCCTGCCTGGTCCGGCTCCCGCTCGGCTGGGCCGGCGCCGATCTCGAGGCCGCCCACCCGCTCGATTTCCTCGGCATGGACGGCGGCGCCGGCATCGGCTCGGGTCCCGGTATGGCCGTCGGCGCCGCGCTGGCGCTGGAGGGCACCGGCCGCCTCCCGGTCGCGGTCCTCGGCGACGGCGACTTCCTGATGGGCGGCACCGCCGTCTGGACCGCCGCCCACTACCAGCTCCCGCTGCTCATCGTGGTCGCGAACAACGCCTTCTTCTACAACGACGTGGTCCACCAGGAACGCGTCGCCGCCCAGCGCCACCGCCCGGCCAGGAACTCCTGGATCGGCCAGGCCATCACCGACCCCCAGCCCGACCTGCCCGCGATGGCCCGCTCCCTCGGCTTCCAGGCCCCCGACCAGGTACGCGACCGCTCCGCCCTCCCCGCCGCCCTCGCCGAAGCCGTCGCCGCCGCCCGCTCCGGCCAGTGCGTCCTCCTCGACGTCCAAGTCCGCCCCGACAACTACCTGTCCATCGGCCGGCTAACCGCTCGCCACTCCTTGTCCCCGAACGTACTCGTGTGGCACCCTGCCTACGCTCTTACGTATCCGGTGGCACACAGACGCCTTGGCTCGGCCCCACCCAGTTCTGGCACGCAGAATATGGCGGGGACGTGATCTGGGATGCAGGACGGGGGGCGGTAATCTCGGCGGGTGGAATCCACCCTGCATCGTGCCCTGGTGAACGGCGAGCGCGTCGGCGCGCTCTCCGGGGCCACCCTGGACGTGGTCAACCCCGCGACGAACGCCGTGATCGGGCAGATTCCCCGGTGCGACGAGCGTGACGTCGAGAAGGCCGTCGCCGCCGCGCAGCGGGCCGCGCCCGGCTGGCGGGCGGCCGAGCCGCAGCTGCGCGCGGCCGCGCTGCTGGCCTTCGCCGACGCGGTGGCCGAACGCGGTGAGGAACTCGCCCGCCTGGACTCCCTCGACAACGGCAGCCCGCTGCACGAGATGCGCAACGACATCGGCCTGGCCACCAGCCAGATCAGGTACCTGGCCGGGCTGGCGCTCGAGATCCGCGGCCGGACCATGCCCGAGACGCCGGGCCACCTGCACTACACGATGCGCCAGCCGTTCGGCGTGGTGGCCAGGATCATCGCGTTCAACCACCCGCTGATGTTCGCCGCCACCAAGATCGCCGCCCCGCTCGTCGCGGGCAACTGCGTGATCCTCAAGCCGTCCGAGTTCACCTCGCTGTCGGCCCTGGCCATGGCCGACGACTTCGCCCGCCTGTTCCCGCCCGGCGTGGTCCAGGTCCTGACCGGCCTGGGCTCGGAGGTGGGCGACGCGCTGGTCCGGCACCCCGGTATCCCGCGGGTCGCGTTCATCGGCAGCGCCGCCACCGGGCGCCGCATCCAGGCCTCGGCGGCAGCCGGCGGCGTCAAGACCGTCACGCTCGAGCTGGGCGGCAAGAACCCGATCGTCGTGTTCCCCGACGCCGACCTGGACCTGGCCGTCGAGGGCGCCATCCGGGGGATGAACTTCACCTGGCAGGGCCAGTCCTGCGGCTCGACCTCGCGGCTGCTCGTCCACCGGGACTGCTACGACGACGTGGTCGCCAAGGTAGGGGAGCGGCTCGCCGCCATGCGCCCCGGCCCGCCGCTCGACCCGCCAAAGCGACACCGGCGCCATCGTCACCCCGCAGCAGCTGGACAAGGTGCTGTCCTACATCGAGATCGGCAAGAGCGAGCAGGCCCGGCTGGTCACCGGCGGCGAGCGGCTGACCGACGGAGACCTGGCGCAGGGCAACTTCGTCACCCCGGCGCTGTTCGCCGACGTGGACCCGGCCGGCCGCCTGGCCACCGAGGAGATCTTCGGCCCGGTGCTGGCGGCCATCCCGTTCGGCACCTACGACGAGGCGATCGCCATCGCCAACAGCGTCGAGTACGGGCTCACCGCGAGCGTCTTCACCCGCGACCTGCGTACCGCGCTGGCCTTCGCCCGCGACGTCGACGCGGGCTACGTGTGGGTGAACGAGACGGCCAGGCACTTCATCGGGGCGCCCTTCGGCGGCGTCAAGAACAGCGGCGTCGGGCGGGAGGAGGATCTCGAGGAAATCGAGTCCTACACCCAGCTCAAGAGCGTCAACATCCGCTTCTTATGGAGACCGCGAAGCGGGACTCAGCCACGGTATGCGGCTGCTGGCCAGCCTTCGACGTAGCGGGCCTGCCGGACCCGCTGCAGGTCATGCTGTGCCAGCGCCATGCCTTCGTCTGGCACCGTTCACGGGTGGCTTCAGCGTGGTCGAAAAGGGCTACTACCCTCCCGCTCGACGCCGAGGTCCTGACCATGGACTCATTCGGTCATGGTGCCGTTACATTTCCTCGACCTCTCGGTCGACGCCGGATTCCGGGCCAGCATCCTCGCAAACAGTTGCCAGGCGCCTAGGAGCTCGACGTGCGGGCCGTCATCGAGGCCTGGGACGAGCCCGCTGAAGGTGGCGCTGGTGGCCAGCGGCAGCTTCATCGCCGGTCGGCGACGCGCACCGTCGAGGTGCTCGAGCAGCAGGTGCACCTTGGCCAGGTTCCTGCGCCGCGTGGACCTGGAGCTGACGATCGGGCGCCTACGTGCGGGGCATCAAGGCCCATCTCACCAGCCCGGGAGCCGGCGGATGATGTCCGAGCGGATACCTTCGGTCGTCTCGGTCAGCGGCGGCAGCAGGTCGGCGATCTTGCCCCGGCTGAACCGCACCGTCGGCGCGGAGATCGTCACGGCCGCGATCGCCGAGCCGTTCACCCCGCGGACGGCCATGCCGACCGCGACCACGCCGCGCTCGCTCTCCTGGACGTTGGTGCCGAACCCCTGCCGCCGCACCGCCGCCAGCGTCCGCTTCAGCGTGCTGAGCGCGGCCTCGTCGTCGGCCAGTTCGGGATGAAGCAGGGCGACCTCCTCGAACGGCAGGTCGGCCAGCAGCACCTTGCCGCCCGAGGTCAGCCGGGCGGCCAGCCGGACGCCGACCCGGCTGCCCACCCGCAGCGCCTTCTTCGACTCGATCGAGTCGATGAACTGGACATCCGCGCCGACCCGGATCATCAGGTTGGACGTCTCGCCCGCCTTCTCGGTCAGCCGGACCAGGTGCGGCCGGGCGATGCCGAGCAGCGCGGTCGCGGAACTGGGACCGCCGCCCAGGTCGGCGAACGCGCTGCCGGCCCGGTAGGTGCGGTCGCGGGCCTGCTCGACGAAGCCGCGGAACCTGAGCATGGAGATGAGCCGGTGCGCGGTGGACCTGGCCACGCCGAGCTCGGCCGCCGCCTCGCTCACCCGCAGCACGCCATCGCGCTTCAGGATCAGCAGCAGCTGCAGCGCGTAGTCGACGGACTGAATCGGATAAGGCGGGGCTTGATTCTCCATTACAGAACTATAACTGCAAACTGTTCCGCTCTCCGCAATTCCGGCCTAGCGTGAACGCCATGTCATCAGACGTACTTCCCGAGACGCTGGTCATCGGCGGCGGCATCGGGGGGCTCTCGGCCGCGCTGTGCCTCGCGCTCCGGGGCGGGACCGTCACCCTGGTCGAGCGCTCGAAGAGCTTCGCCGAGGTAGGTGCCGGCATCCAGCTGGCCCCGAACGCGACCCGTATCCTGCGTCGCCTCGGCGTGCTCGAGAAGATCGAGCCGGTCGCCGTGCACCCGCGGCGGCTGGTGCTGGCCGACGCGATCAGCTCGAGAGAGCTCACCTCGCTCGACCTGACCGACTTCCCGGCCCGCTACGGCGCGCCCTACCTGGTGCTCCACCGCAATGACCTGCTCAGCGCGCTGCTCGAAGGCTGCCAGCGCAGCGGCGTCAAGCTGCACACCGATGCCCATGTGACCAGCCTGGAGGACACTGGCGACGGCGTGACGGCCACCTGCGCCGACGGCCGCGTGTTCACGCGCCGGAGATCGCCGTCGGCGCGGATGGCCTTCATTCGCGGATCAGAAAACTATTTACCGACGACGAGCCGGTCAACTCGGGCTTCGTGGCCTACCGCGGCGCGGTCCCGATGGAGCAGGTCGAACGGCACGCCGACCTGCGCGACGTGGTGGCCTGGCTCGGCCCCGGCCTGCACCTGGTGCAGTACCCGCTGCGCTCGGGCCGGATGTACAACCAGGTGGCGGTGTTCCGCAGCCCCTCCTTCCTGAGCGGGGACCCTGACTACGGAAACCCCGCCGAACTGAAGGAGGCCTTCGCCGGCTGCAGCGAGCACGTCCGGGAATCGCTGGGCACCCTCAGCATCGAGAACCGCTGGCCGATGCTCGACCGGCCGCCGATACCGGGCTGGGCCTACGGCCGGCTGGCCCTGCTCGGCGACGCCGCCCACCCCATGCTGCAGTACCTGGCCCAGGGGGCCTGCCAGGCCCTGGAGGACTCCGACGCGCTGGCCGCCGAGCTGGCGGCGGCGGGCAACGCGGGCCGCCCGCCCGCCGAGGGGCTGGCCGCGTACGCGGCTCGCCGTTCCCCGCGCGCGAACCGCGTCCAGCGCACCGCCCGCACCTGGGGCGAGATCTGGCACGTAGACGGCGTGGCCAAGCTCATCCGGGACGAGCTGCTGACCGACCGGGACGTGGCCGACCATAGACATGTGGCGTGGCTTTACGATGAGGCCCCGCTGGAAAGACATCCCAGGAGCTTAGGTGTCAAGCGGCGATGTCAGATTGAGGGGTCTTTTCCCGGTGCGGCCAGGCGGTTGCCTCGTCGTAGAGGGTGCGGGTCTTGAGGCATCCGTGCAGGATGCCGACGAGCCGGTTGGCGAGCTTGCGCAGGGCGGCGTTGTGCTCGGTGCCGCGGGCGCGCTGCGGCGTCGTAGAGGGCGCGGGCGCCGGGCGAGGCTCTGAGGGCGCGCGAAGGCCTGGGCCATCAGCGCGTCGATGAGCCGGTCGTTGCGGATGAACCGGGCGGTGACGATCTTCTTCTTCCCGGACGCGCGGGTGAGCGGGGCAGGTGCCGGCGTAGTTCTTGCGGGCCTTGCCGCTGGCGTAGCGGTGCGGGTCGTCGCCGAACTCGCCGAGGACCCGGGCGCCGAGGATGGGTCCCAGGCCGGGCTGGGACAGGTAGATCTCAGCGTCCGGGTGACGGCCAAAATCCGCCTCCACCTGCCCCTGCAGGGTCTTGACCTGCTCGTTCAGGACGGTGATCACCGCGATCAGGGAGCGGACGGTGACGGCGTAGGCGGCGGTGACGGCCGGCGGCTGGCCCAGCTGCGCGCTGCGCAGCGCGGCCAGGATCGCGGTGGCCTTGCCGGGGATGTCGCGGCGGCGGGCGCGCTTGAGCGCCGCGGAGATCTGCGCGCGGGTCAGCTTCGCGGCCCGCGCCGGGTCCGGTGCCTTGCCCAGCAGCTCCAGCGCATCGGGCGCGTCCAGGTCGGCGAAGGCCTCCAGCGCGGCCGGGAAGTACTCCCGCAGCTGGTGCCGCAGCCGCTGGACCTGCCGGGTCCGCTCCCAGATCAGCGTCTTATGGGTCCGCGCCACCACCTTGACCGCCCCCGCGCCCGGCGCTGTCGCCCGCCACCGCGCGCAGCTGGTGGGAATCGGTGCGCACCATGTCGGTCAGCATGTGCGCGTCACCGCGATCGCTCTTGGCGCCGGACACGCCGTGCCGTTCCCGGTACCGCGAGGCCTGCAGCGGGTTCACCCCGAAGACCGTGTACCCGGCCGCGACCAGCGCGGCCACCCACGGGCCGCGGTCGGTCTCGATCCCGATCACCACCTCCGCATCATCGGCGTCCTCGCCCAGCTGCTCCCCGATCAGCTCATGCAGCCGGGCCATCCCGGCCACCCCCTCCGGCAGCCGCCCTGCGGGCCAGCACCCGGCCCGCGCTCGTCCATCAGCTCCACGTCGTGATGGTCCTCAGCCCAGTCATCGCCTACGAACAAGCCGCATCAATTCTCCCGTCCGGAACATGCCGGATCCGGTCAGCAGCCTGCGGGAGAACAATCAGCGCCCTAATGAAACAGTGCTCACGCCAGCAGGCGGGCACGACATCCCAGCAGCGATCAACTCTCCCGGTCACCGGCAGGGGCACGATCTTTTCACAGGACTCCAGGCCCGGCGAGACAACAGTGCTCACCTGCCGGCGGCCACCAGCTAACGAGTCTGCCGGACGGCGAACCCGCTAACACTCATTAGGAGCACGTCATGACCGACGTGATCGACGAAGGCGCGCTGCGTCAGCTCTACGACGACTTCGCCGCGGCCGACCTGAAGCCGCTGTGGACCGAGATCGGCAACCTGCAGCCCGAGTTCCCCCAGCCCGACGCCCTCCCGCACCGCTGGGCCTGGGCCGACCTGCTCCCGCTGGCCGAACGGGCCGGGGACCTGGTCCCGGTCGGCCGCGGCGGCGAACGCCGGGCCATCGCGCTGGCCAACCCGGGACTCGGCGGCCAGCCGTTCGCCACCCCCACGCTGTGGGCCGCCATCCAGTACCTCGGGGCCGGCGAGGTCGCGCCGTCGCACCGGCACGCGCAGGGCGCGTTCCGGTTTGTCGTCCGCGGCGAGGCGGTCTGGACCGTGGTGAACGGCGACCCGGTGCAGATGCGGGCCGGGGACCTGCTGCTCACCCCGTCGTGGCACTGGCACGGCCACCACCACGTCGGCGACGAGCCGATGGCCTGGCTCGACGGCCTGGACATCCCGCTGGTGAAGAAGCTGGACGCCAGCTTCTTCGAGTTCGGCGACGACGGCATCGAGGACAAGGCGACCCCCGAGCAGTCCCGCTCCGAGCGACTGTGGGGGCACGCGGGCCGGCGCCCCCTGGCCGAACTGGAAAACAAGCCGAATTCCCCGTTGATGGCGTATCGCTGGGCCGACACCGACGCGGCGCTGGCCGCTCAGCTCGAGCTGGAGGACGAGGGCTACCCCGGCGTGTACGAGCCCGGGCACGCGGCCCTGCGCTTCACCAACCCGATGACCGGCGGGGACGCCCTGCCGACGCTGCGCACCGAGATGCACCGGCTGCGGGCCGGCACCACCACCAGCACCCAGCGCAGCACCGGTTCGGCGGTCTGGCAGACGTTCCGCGGCCGCGGCACCGCCGAGCTGGCCGGTCAGCGCTTGGAGCTGGCCGAGGGCGACCTGATCACCGTGCCGGCCTGGGCCCCGCTGCGCTTCACCGCGGATACCCAGCTGGACCTGTTCACCTTTAACGACCACCGCATCCTCGAGGTCCTGAACCTTTACCGCAACGCGGTCTCCGAACCGGTCCGCCCGTGACCAGCCTGCCCCCCTGGGACACCGTGAGTAGCTGGGCGGCGGCCGGCCAGCAGCAGGTCGAGCAGGCTTTGAGCGAACAGGAGAGGGATGGAAACGCAGGAACAGCTCATCGCGGCGACCGCCCAGGCGAACCGGGCCCTGGCCGCCAGCGGCCAGTCGGACATGGTGTGGGGCCACGCCTCCGTTCGCGACCCCGAGGGCCGTGGCGTCTGGATGAAGGCGTCGGGCTGGTCGTTCGGCGAAGTGACCGAGGACCGGGTCGCGCTGGTCTCGCCCGCGGGGGAGGTGCTGGCGGGCCACGGGCCGCGGCACATCGAGTACCCCATCCACACCGAGGTGATGCTGGCCCGCCCCGACGTCGGCTGCGTGGTGCACACCCACGCCCCGGCCGCGTGCGCGTTCGCCGCGCTGGACCAGCCGCTGCTGGCGCTGTCCCACGACGGGGTCGAGTTCGCCGACCCGCCGGTCGGCCGGTTCACCCGCACCGGCAGCCTGATCAGCTCCGCTGACCTCGGGAAAGCCCTGGCCGACGCGATCGGCGACGGCAACGGCGCCCTCCTCCCGAGACACGGTCTGGTAACCGTCGGCCCCGACCCGGCCCGGGCGGTCATGCGCGCGGTGCTGCTCGCCCGGGCCTGCCAGGTACAGCTCCAGGCGCTGGCGGCCGGGGAGATCAAGACCTGGTCCGACCCGGCCGAGATCGAGAAGAAGAAGGCCGAGGTCTGGCCGGAATCCCAGTACAACGCCGGATATGCCTACCTCTGCCGGCTAGCGGCCGCCGCCTCACTATGATCCGCTCATGAGGGAGATAACGGTCGGCGTCGTCGCCCCGGCCTACGTCAACGTCCCGCTCTGGATCGCGCAGGAGCGCGGTTTCCTCGAACACCACGGCCTCGCCGCCACCGAAAACATCCTCGGCACCACCCACGGCGTGACCCAGGCGCTCCGCGACGGCACCGTCGACATCGCGCTGGGCTCCCCGGAGGGCAGCATCGCCGACGCGGTGGCCGGCGGCCCTCTTCGCGTGGTGGCAGGCCTGATCGACCGCCCCCCGCTGTCCATGATCGCCATCCCGAAGCACAAGACCTTCGCCGATCTGCGCGGCGGCCGGATCGGCACCTCGTCCCTGACCGAAGGCACCCGCCACGTCGCCGAACGGATGCTCGCCGCGC
This sequence comes from uncultured Actinomycetota bacterium, assembly GCA_963839095.1. Classification (GTDB taxonomy): domain Bacteria; phylum Actinomycetota; class Actinomycetes; order Streptosporangiales; family Streptosporangiaceae; genus Palsa-504. Next base: position 17,469 of record CAWIUF010000050.1, read on the forward strand.
ACGGCCTGACCTACCCGGCCGACTACGACATGGGCGCTGGAGGGCTCGCACGTCGAGCGGTGGAAGGCGCTGCAGGCCGGCACGATCGACGCGGCCCTGCAGATGATCCCGTACGACGCCATGGCGGTCAACGCCGGCTTCACCGACCTCGGGCCGGTGACCGAGGAATTTGCCCTGAGCACCGTCTGCATCAAGCTTCCGGCCGAACGGGATATGGTCTCCGCTTTCCTTCAGGCCCTTGCCGAAGCGACGCAGTGGTTCCGCGACCACGTCGAGGAATCCGCGGCACTCGCCGCCGCGCGCACCGGCACGGACCCGCGCTACGCCCTCGGCGCCTGCCAGAAGCTGGCCGCCGACGGCGTGATCCCGCTCGACCAGCGTTCCGCCCCCGCCGCCATCGGCGCCGCCGTCGAGGCCCTGCGGGCCAACGGCCAGATTCCGCCCGACGGACGGCCGGACCCCCTCGAAACCGCCGTCGACTACTCGTACCTGTGATGGGCAGCCCCGTGGTCGACGGCCCATTCGACGTCGCGGTCGTCGGCGGCGGCCCGGTCGGCATGTGGCTGGCCGCCGAACTGCACCGCGGGGGAGTGCGCCCAGTGGTCCTGGAGCGGCGCGCGCAGCGTCCGCCCTACTCCAAGGCGCTTACCCTCTACCCGCGTACGCTGGAAGTGTTCGCCATGCGCGGCTTCGTCCTGGGCGAGGGCACCCCGGTGCCGTCCTCGCACTTCGCGCTGCTGAAGAACCGGCTGGACTTCTCGGTCCTGCCCACCCGCTACCCGTACACGCTGTTCCTGCCGCAGCGCCGCACCGAGGAACTCCTCGAAGCCCACCTAGCCGAGCTCGGCGTCCCGTACCTGCGCGAGCACGCCGTCACCGGCCTGCGCCAGGACGAGTCCGGCGTGGAACTCGACGTGGATACCCCCGGCGGGACGACGACCCTGCGGGCCGCCTTCGCGGTCGGCTGCGACGGCGCCTCCAGCGTGGTCCGCACCGCGGCCGGGATCGACTTCGCCGGCACCCCGGACACCTGGCGGACCATCCTCGGCGATGTCGACCTGACCGACCCGCCACCGGGCCCCGCGCTCAGCCTGAACGAGCCGGGCGGCTCGATGTACATGGTCGCGATCGGCGGCGGCCGGTACCGGATCGCCACCATCGACCACGCGACGCTGGGCGACCCGCTCGACGCCCCGGCCACGTTCGAGGAGCTGCGAGCCAGTACCCGGCGCCTGGCCGGGACCGACTTCGGCATGCATCCCGGCCAAGACATGTGGCTGAGCCGGGTCGGCAACGCCGCCCGGCAGGCCGAGCAGTACCGGTCCGGCCGCATCCTGCTGGCCGGCGACGCGGCCCACATCCACTACCCGGCCGGCGGCCAGGGCCTGAACCTCGGCCTGCAGGACGCCGCCAACCTGGCCTGGAAGCTCGCGGCCGAGATCCGCGGCTGGGCGCCCCCCGGCCTGCTCGACAGCTACCACGCCGAACGCTATCCCGTCGGCCTGGACGTCATCGACGACTCCCTCGCCCAGTGCGGCCTGATCGCCAACCCCACCCGCGAAGGCGTCGTCCTGCGCGAGCGCTTCAACACCATCCTCGGCGCCTACCCCGCCCTCGCCCACGACCTGTCCCTGCGCCTGTCCGGCCTGGCCATCCGCTACCCAACCGCGGACACCGCCCCCGCCGGCGACCGCGCCCCCGACCTGGAACTCAAGGGCGCCCCCGTCACCACGATCTTCGCTCTCCTCCCTCCCGCGAAGTTCGTCCTGCTCCACCTGGTCTCCACGACCCCAGCGGCCCCCACGACCCCAGCCGCCCCGGTACCCGCTGGTTACGCGGACCGCCTGGACGTCGTGACCGCCGAACTAGCCGCAGACCACCCCGCCTGGACCGGCCTGCGCGCCGTCCTCATCCGCCCCGACGGTTACCTCGCCTGGGCCACCGACGCCCCCGACGCCGCCCCGCCCCTAGCCACCTGGCTCGGCCGCGCGGATTATGCTGGGGCCGGGTCGTAATAATGCGCGTACTGCCAGATTCCGCGATCGACCAGTTCCCCGTCCCCCAGCGGACCGAACCTCTCCGGCGCCAGCGCCTCCATCCCCCTCGCGTTACCCGAGGTGATCCACCCCGCCAGCGCCTCGCCGATTCCCAGCGCGGAGGAGAACCCCGACCCGTTGCACCCGCTCGCCAGCCAGAATCCGGCAAGTTCCGGCACCGGCCCGGCCACGAACCGCCCGTCCGGGCTCATGGTGAACAGGCCGCCCCGGTGCTCAGCCACCGGGACGCCACGCGCCACCGACACCTCCGTCGCCACTTGGCCCGCCAGCTTGTGCAGCACGTCCAGGTCCAGCGGCACGTCGTCGGTGCTGAAGGAAGCGCCCTGCCCGGCCGGGTCGAGTGGCAGCGGATCCGGCTCGAACCCGCCGGCCATCAGCCCGCCCCGCGCCGGCCGCAGGTAGACGGCGGCGTCCACCACCCGGACGATCGGGTCGGCCGGGTCGATCCCGGCATCGGGTTCGGTGATCAGTAGCTGGTGCCGGACCGTGGCGACCGGCACCCGCGCCCCGGCCAGCGCGCCCACCGGCCGCACCCACGCGCCGGCCGCGTCCACTACCACCAGCGCCGTGATCGTCCGCCGCCCGGTCTCCACCCCCGCCACCTGGCCGCCATCCACGAGAATCCCGGTGACCGGCTCGTTCTCCGCCACCATTGCCCCGCATCGCCGGCCAGCCGATAGCAGCGCCGTGATGAGGCTGGCCGGCTCCTCGATATAAATGTCTTCCGGGCACCACAGCGCGAAGTCCGACTCGTTCGGCCGGTAAAAGCTCACGGCGGCCAGCCGGCTCGCTTCCGCCTCGCGCACGTCGGCGCCCCAGCCCCGGGACTGCGCCAGCTCCCGGCGCAGGTAATCGCCGTGCTCCCGGGTCCGCGCGATCAGGAAGCTGCCAGGCGAAGCCACCGGCAGCGGCTCCCCGGCCCACTCGGCGAAGGTCGCGGCCAAGGTGATGCTGCGCCGCGCCAGCCGCGTCCGCAGCTCGTCGGCCTGCACCGACTTGAACAGGCCGGCCGCCCGCCCGGACGCCTGCGACCCGGCCGTCAGCCGCTCCAGCACCGTCACCGACCGCCCGGCCCGCGCGAGGTGCAGGGCGGTGCTCAGGCCGAGCGCGCCGGCCCCGATCACTACGACATCGGTGTCCATGACGTCATTGTGCAGCAGCGGTCGCCGGCCGTCCGCCCGGCAGGCCCGCCCGCCTCGCCTCGAGGTCCGCCTCGCGCACCAGGCGCAGCGTGATCCGGCCGATGGCCTCCTCGACTTCCTGCCGCTGCTCCGAGTTGACCTCGTGGGCCTCGAGCCAGCCGCTCAGCTCGCCCATCAGCCACGCCTTCCAGGCCGCGGTGAGCTTGCTGACCTCGGCCTCGCCGCGTTCGGTCAGCACCAGCACGCCGTAGGCCACCGTGTTCTGCACGACCAGCGTCAGGATCTGCATGATGAGCCCGATCCCGGCCCCGAGCACCAGCAGGAACAGCGAGGTCAGCCAGAAGCTGGTGTGCGAGTCCATCCGGGACAGCAGGAACAGGCCGATGGCGGTGACCGCCGAGCCGGCGATCGGGAACACCCGGTACTGGCCGGTCCGGCTCACGATCGTGCCGCTGGCCAGCGCGGTGGCCAGCAGGCCGAGCACCATCGGCAGCATCCGCAGCCCGGAACTGGTGGCCGAGACCCCGTTCACGTACTGCAGGAACGTGGGCATGAAGGTGATCGAGCCGATCATCGCGAAGCCGACGATGAAGCTGAGGATCGAGCAGACGCTGAACACCCGGCTGCGGAACAGCCGCATCGGCAAGATGGGCTCGGCCGCGCGCAGTTCCACCGCCACGAAGATGGCCAGGGCCACGACCGACGCGGCGAACAGGCCGATGATGGTGGCGGACCCCCACGCGTACTGGGTGCCGCCCCAGGAGGTGGCCAGGGTCAGGCCGGTGGCGCCGAGCGCCACGAACAGGCAGCCCAGGTAGTCGATCCTGGGCTTGTCGCCTCTCCTGATCTGCGGGATGGTCCGGGCCGCGAGCGCGATGACGATCACCGCGATCGGGACGTTCACGTAGAACACCCACCGCCAGGACAGGTCGTCGGTGAACACCCCGCCCAGCAGCGGCCCGATCACCGTCGTGACGCCGAACACGGCGCCCAGCGCGCCCTGGTACTGGCCGCGCAGCCGCAGCGGGATGACAGTGGCGATAGCCGATGGACGTGATGACACGGCCACGCCGATCTGGAAGACCCGCTTGCGGCCGAACAGGTCGCCGAACTTCCCGGCCAGCACGGTCGACACCGTCTCGGCCAGCATGTACGCGGTGACCACCCAGCTCACGTGGCCCGCCCCGCCCAGGTCGCCGACGATGGTGGGCAGCGCGGTGGACACGATGGTCTGGTCGAGCGCGGACAGCAGCAGCCCGAGCAGGATCGTGACGAACACGACGTTCATCTGGACCCGGGACAGCTCGAGCGGGCCTTCCGGCGCGGTCGTGCTCGCCTCGCTCATCGGCCACCCCTTCCAGGGGCAACAGGTATACCACCCGGTCTCGGACCCGCCGCCGCGGCGCCCGTATCGCGAGGGATGCAAAAGCGTTAAAATCGGCTGGAAAACCGGCCACCAGCACCTGAGCTCATCCTCATACAACGCCGCGAGGAGGTGTGGTTTGGTTGGCCCTGGTTCGGCGAGCCCGGCGGCCATGCTGCGCGGGCGGCGCAGCGAGCGCGGCGTGCTCGACCGGCTCGCCGCCGCGGTGCGCGGCGGCCAGAGCCGGGTACTGGTCCTGTACGGCGAGCCGGGCGTGGGCAAGACCGTGCTGCTCGATTACCTGGGCAGCAGGGCCAAAGACTGCCAGGTGGTGCGCGCGGCGGGCGTGCAATCGGAGATGGAGCTGCCCTTCGCCGGGCTGCACCAGCTGTGCGCGCCGATGCTGGACCGGCTCGGGCGACTGCCGGAACCCCAGCAGGAGGCGCTGCGGACCGCGTTCGGCATGAGCGCCGGGCCGGTGCCGGACCGGTTCCTGGTGGGCCTGGCCGTGCTCGGCCTCCTGACGGCCGGGGAGCGCCCGCTGGTCTGCGTGATCGACGACCAGCAGTGGCTGGACCGGGCGTCGGCCCAGGCGTTCGGCTTCGTGGCGCGGCGGCTGGGAGCGGACCCGGTCGGCCTGGTCTTCGGCACCCGGGTGCCCGGCGCGGAGCTGGCGGGCCTGCCCGAGCTGCCGGTGGCCGGGCTGCGCGACGACGACGCGCGGGCGCTGCTCGGCTCGGTGCTGCCCGGGCCGCTGGACACGCGGGTCCGCGATCAGATCGTGGCCGAGGCGGGCGGCAACCCGCTGGCGCTGCTCGAGCTGCCCCGGGGACTGGCGGCGGGGCAGCTGGCGGGCGGGTTCGGGCTGCCGGGCGCGGTGTCACTGTCGGGGCGGATCGAGGAGAGCTTCCGGCGCCAGCTCGATGCACTACCCCGGGAAACACAGCAACTGCTCCTGCTGGCGGCGGCGGATCCGTCCGGCGACCCGGCGCTGGCCTGGCGGGCGGCCGGGCGGCTGGGGATCCCGTTCCAGGCGGGCACGCCGGCCGCCGAGGCCGGCCTGGCGGAGTTCGGCACGCGGGTGCGGTTCCGGCATCCGCTGCTGCGCTCGGCGGCCTACCGGTCGGCCACGGCGCGGGACCGGCAGGCCGTGCACCTCGCGCTGGCCGAGGCGACCGATCCGCTGGCCGACCCGGATCGCCGGGCCTGGCACCGGGCCCAGGCCGCACCGGGCCCGGACGAGGAGGTCGCGGCGGAGCTCGAGCGCTCGGCCGGCCGGGCCCTGAGCCGCGGCGGGCTGGCCGCGGCGGCGGCGTTCCTCGAGCGCGCGGTGCGGCTGACGCTCGACCCGGTGCGGCGGGTCGAGCGCACGCTGGCGGCGGCCCAGGTCAGCCTGGAGGCGGGCGAGTTCGGCCAGGCCCTCGGGCTGCTCGTGACCGCGGAGGACGGCGGGGACCTGGGGGCCGCCCCGCTCGACGAGCTCGCCAGTGCCCGGGTGGACCTGCTGCGCGGGCAGATCATGTTCGCCTCCGGCCTGGGCGGCGACGCCCCGCCGCTGCTGCTCAAGGCGGCCAAGCGGCTCGAGGCCCTCGACCCCGACCTGGCCCGCGAGACCTACCTGACCGCCTGGATGGCGGCCATGTTCGCCGGGCGCCTGGCGGGCGCCGGCGACCTGCTCGAGGTCTCCCGCGCCGCCCGGGCGCTGCCCGCGCCGGCCGAGCCGCCGCGTCCGGTCGACCTGGTCCTGGACGGCCTGACCCTGCTGGTCACCGACGGGCCGCGGGCCGCGGCGCCGACGCTGCGGCAGGCGGTCAGCGGCTACGTCGGCGCCGACATCGCGGTGGCCGACGAGCTCCGGTGGGGCTGGCTGGCGCAGGCGGCCGCCAGCGCCCTGTGGGACGACGACGCCTGGCGGGCCATGCTCACCCGGCAGGTCCAGCTGGCCCGGGACGCCGGCGCGCTCGACCAGCTGCCGATCCTGCTGGGCGCGCTGGGCACCGCCGTGGTCTGGAGCGGTGACTTCGCCGAGGCGGCGGCCCTGATCACGGAGACCGACGCGGTCTGCGCCGCGACCGGGACCCGGTCGGCCCCATTCGCCGCGATGATCCTGGCGGCCTTCCGCGGCGAGGCGGCCGAGGCGGCCCCGCTGGTCGAGGCCACCGTCGCCGACGCCACGGCCGCGGGCCAGGGCATCGCCGTCGCGTACGCCCGCTGGGTCGCCGCCATCCTCGGCAACGGCCTCGGCCGCTACGCCGAGGCCCAGGCCGCCGCCGCCCAGGCGGCCGAGGACACCTCGACGGTCTTCATCTCCATGTGGGCCCTGCCCGAGCTGATCGAGGCCGCCGTGCGCAGCGGGGATGATGCCACCGCGCATGCCGCCCTGGCCCGGCTGACCGAGTTCACCCAGGCCAGCCTGACCGACTTCGGCCTCGGGATCGAGGCGCGCTCGCGGGCTCTGGTGTCGGCCGGCCAGGCGGCCGAGACCTGTTACCACGAGGCGATCGCCCGGCTCGGCCGCACCCGGCTGCGGACCGAGCTCGGCCGCGCCCACCTGCTCTACGGCGAGTGGCTGCGCCGCGAGAACCGCCGCACGAACGCCCGCGAGCAGCTGCGCACCGCCCACGAGCTGCTGTCCGCGATCGGCGCCGCCGCCTTCGCCGACCGCGCCCAGCGCGAGCTGGCCGCCACCGGCGAGACCGTCCGCAAGCGCACCGCGGCGTCCTCGTCCGAGCTCACCGCGCAGGAGGCCTCGATCGCCCGGCTCGCCGTCGAAGGCCGTACCAACCCCGAGATCGGCGCCCAGCTCTTCCTGTCCGCCCGCACCGTCGAGTGGCACCTCCGCAAGGTCTTCGCCAAGCTCGGCATCACCTCCCGCCGCGAACTCCGCGCCGCGCTTTCCGCTGCCGCTACCCCCGCCCCGTAGCCCCGGGCATCTCCGCGTCCTGTGGCCCCGGGCATCTCCGCGTCCTGTGGCCCCGGGCATCCCGCGTCCCGAAGCCCGGCACCCCGCCCGAACCCGACACCCGCCCAGTTATCCCTGCACCTCCGCCGCCCAATCGCCCGATCGTCGTCTAGCAAGATATCTTTTTTTTCATTATATTATTGTCATGGCAGACAGGTCGATGACGGGGCAGGCGTTCTTCGTGCTCACCGCGCTGGCCGATAGCCCGCGGCACGGGTACGGCATCGTGGGCGAGGTGGCCGAGCTGTCACAGGGGCGGGTCAAGCTGAAGATCGGCAGCCTGTACGGGGTGCTGGACCGGCTCTCGGCCGACGGGCTGATCGAGCCCGACCGGGAGGAAGCGCACGACGGCCGGCTCCGCCGCTACTACCGGCTGACCCGGGACGGGCGGCGGGCGCTGGCCGCCGAGGCCGAGCTTCGCGCCGCCACCGCCCGCGTGGTGCGGGCGAGGCTGGGCCTGCCCGGTGCGGAGACAGCCGGATGAGCGGCGACCTGGATCTGGAGCAGCGGTACCGGCGGGTGCTGCGGCTGCTGCCCGGCTACTACCGGGACAAGTGGGAAGAGGACATGGTCGCCGCCTTCCTGGACGGCTGGCTGACCGGCGACCCGGACGAAGACTCGGTCACCATGGAGTTCGACCGGCCCGGCTGGCAGGAGGTCGCGAGCGTGGCCGCCCTGGCCACCCGGCTATACCTGGGCGCCGCCGGAACTCCGCGCCGCTACTTCGCCTGGGGACAGGCCCTGCGGGGCGCGGTGCTCGTCGTGCTGCTGGTTCACGCGGCGGCCGGCCTTGACGGGCTCGTGTCGGTATTCGTGTCCGGGAATGGCCGCCGGCCCGTCCCCGCGCCGCCCGCGACCATGGCGGGCCTGCCGGGCACCGTCTGGCCGGCCACGGTGTGGTACGCGGTTGGCTACGTCTGGATCGTGATCTTCGTGGCGCTGGTCCTGGGGCATTACCGGGTGGCCCGGGTCACCGCGGTGCTGGCCATTGTCCCGGCCCTGGTCTGGCTGCTGCGCGGGCAGCTCACCGGCAGCCTGCTGTCGCCCTTCGCGTCATGGTCCTACTGGTTCCTGCTCGACCTGACCCCGGTCCTGGCCATGGCCGCGTTCCACCGGGACGCCCCGCCGCCCGCGCGACGGCTCTGGCTGCTGGCGATGCCCGGGTACTACCTGATCGTGCTCACACCGCTGCTGGCGGCCAAGCTGACTGATCACTTCGCCTGGGTGCCGGACACTCCCGGATTGGGCTGCATCCTGGTCGCCCTCCTCTGCCTGGCCCACATGCCGCGGGCCTGGTCCAGCCAGGCCGGCACGGGCGTGTGGTCGCTGACCCTGGTGCTGCTCGCCGCAGTCGCCGGGGTGTACCGGATCATCGCGCTCGGCGACTACCGGCAAGACCCCTACCTGATCTATTACCTGCAAGGCCCCCACCTGATCGATGTCGGCCTGGGGGAGTTGCTCATCATGGTGGCCGCCGTCGCGCTGGTCGTCCCGGACGCCATCCGCGCCCAGGCGGCCCTGCCGTCACCGCCGCCACATCCGCAGCTGGGATGAAACCAGCGATGACCCGTCAAGGGGGAGGCACTGTGCAAGGATCCGGCCAGCACTCATCCCGTGCCCCCGTCGGCGCCCGTACCCGTGTCGGCGCCCGTGCCCGCGTCGGCCTCTGCGTCCGCGCCGGTGACCGGGCCCGCGCCGGCATCGCCCTCACAATCCTCGCGCTCGCCTGCGCCGGCTGCGGCCACATCCTCCCGCTCGGGCCGGCGCCAGCCGCCCCACGCCATCTTGGGTCAGCGGTCACCCTGCAACTCGTTCTCACCCAGCCGCCGTCAACGGCGGGCACCTGCCCGGCCGGATCCGCTACGCTCCCCGCCCCGTTCGCCAATGACCCCCAGGTCCCGGACGCGTGCTTCCGCAAGACCGGCCAGCCGGTAACGATCACATCCGCGGCGGTCAGCATGTCCTACCAGCCCTCCGTGAACCAGCAGCCCGCCGTGTACGGACTCAATCTGACCGTGTCTGCCGCCGAGGCGCCGGCGCTGGCGGCGATCACCCAGCAGTCATTCGTCTCCCGGGACCCGGTGGCTATCAGCACCGCCGGCAAGACCTGGGACGTCACGATGACGGCCGGGCCACTCACGAACGGGCAGTTCGGGATGTGGATGCAGAGCAAAAGTCAGATTCTCCAGCTCCAGCGCGAGCTGATGCCGTCCGCCTGACCACGCGGCTTCAGGCATGGCTCTGACCACGCGGCTTAAGGCATGGCACGGTGCCCGCAGCCGACACCAGCCCCGCCAGCCGAGAAGGCAGGCGATACGGTCATGATCATGCCTCTGAAGAACACCGTCGCCTTGATCACTGGGGCGAGTAGCGGGATCGGAGCCGCGACCGCGCGCAGGCTGGCCGCCGAGGGAGCGGCCGTGGCCCTGGTGGCGCGGCGCCGGGACCGGCTCGAGGAACTGGCCGCGGCTATCAGCGGTGAGGGCGGGACCGCGCTCGTCGTCGAGGCCGACGTGACCAGCGAGGAGCAGTCGGCGCAAGCGGTCGAGCAGGCCGTGGCCGGGCTTGGCCGGCTCGACATCGTGATCAACAACGCCGGGATCATGCTGCTCGGCCCCGCCCTGGACACTCCGGTGGCCGAATGGGACCAGATGGTGGCGGTCAACGTCCAGGGCATGCTCTACCTGACCCACGCCGCCCTACCGCACCTGGTGCGAGCCGCTCAGGGGCAGCCGCGGCAGGTCGCCGACGTGGTCAGCATCAGCTCCACCGCCGGGCGGGTAGCCCGGGCCGGCAGCAGCGTGTACAACCTGACCAAGTTTGGCGTGGTCGCGTTCTCCGAGGCGCTCCGCCAGGAATTGCTCAGCCAGCGGGTCCGGGTGAGCGTGGTCGAGCCGGGCACGGTCGACACCGAGCTGACTACGCACCTGCGGACCGGGATCAGGGAGGCCGCGCAGAACCAGGTCTCCACGATCGAGGCGCTGCGGCCCGAGGACATCGCCGACGCAGTGGCCTACATCGTGACCCGCGACCGCCGGGTGGCGGTCAACGAGATGCTCGTCCGCGCCAGCGAGCAGACCTGGTAGCGACGCGGCCAGCGCACGCTGCTTAGGCCCGGCTGGCGCACGCCGCCACCACGCCGCCCACCACGGCGTCGCCCGCCGCTTAGACGCCCTCGCGCGCCGCTCAGACGGCGTACTGGGTGGGGCCCGTGGTGTAAGTGCGGCCCGCCGGAGTGTGCCAGACCAGCACACCGGGTTCGAGCTGTTCCAGCCACCAGCCCTCGGCTTGCTTACAGCGATGGTGGTGCCGGCAGAGCGGGGACAGGTTGCATTCGCAGGTCAGGCCGCCGTCGTGGTGGGGGTCGGTGTGGTCCAGGTCGCAGCTGGCGGCACGGCGGCCGCAGCCGGGTGCGGTGCAGGTCGTATTGCGGGCCTTGATCAGGTGCTGAAGGTTGCGGCTGGGCCGGTAGCGATGCTCCGCCTGCTCGTGCTGGCACGGTCCGCGGGCGACCGGAGTGAGTTTCTTGATCTTCAAGAAGTCCTGGAGCCAGCGCAAGGTAACGGGTCCCGGTGGTCCCGGTCCGGGTGATCCTTGTCCGGGTGGCCAGGGGTGGGGTCCGGTGGCGCAGTTGTGGGTGGCGGCGGTTCCGTCGGGGTGCAGGGTGGTGACGCACCACCGGGTGGCCGGGTTCGCCGCGGCCGCGGCGATCAGGTCGCGGGTGTCGGCGTGGTCCAGGATCCCGAACCCGTCGACTTCGCCGGGCGGGCCGGTGTCGCCGGTCAGGGCGGTGTGGGGGACGGTGATGGTGATCAGCGCGCCGATACTGGTACCGCCAGCGCTGACCCCGGACGCGGGCCCGGCGTGCGGGCCGCCAGGGCCGGTGCCGCGAGGGCTGGAGCCGCCAGTGCCGGGCCGTCGCGTCCGCCGGGACCATCGGCACCCTCGCCGCCTTCGCGCGCGGGCGGTTCGCCCGGGATGGGGCGGGAGTCGCGTTCTTGCAGCAGGTCCAGGGTGGCGCGGACCTTGAGGTCTTCCCAGGTGCCGGGGACGCCGGCGTCGCGCAGGGCACGGGCCCGGTCCTCGACGTGCTGCATCGAGGCCAGCACCTCCACCGAGGGCAGCTCCCGGCCGGAGATCCCGGCGTTCCCCGACTCCTCCCGGAACGACCGCACCCGCGCCTCCCGCCGGGCCTTCTCCTTGCGCTTGCGGACCGCCTCGGGATCGAGCCGCAGGACCAGCCGGGTAGCGGCCCGGCGCAGCTCCCCGTAGGTCTTGGACTGCGCCGCCTCGGCGAGCTTCGCATCGGCGATGGCGGCGTCCTCGTCGGACAAGATGCTGGTGACGTCCTCGATGATCTTGACGTGCACCGGGTCGAGCTTCCCGGCGGCCAGGGCGGCGAAGGTGACCGGCAGCCGCCGGGCCACGGTGCGGGCGTACTCGATCTCCCCCGCCGCCGACAGCCAGGCCAGGCCGGAACGCCGCGGCGATCTCGTCGGCGGCGAAATCGGTGCGCCGCGGGCGGGACGCGAACTCCGCCAGCGCCGCCATCCTGGCCCACGCCATCCGCGACTCCATCCGCCGGGTACCCGACAGGAACCCGATCAGCTGGTCATCGGACAGCCCCGCCAGTCCTTCCCCGCTCTCCCCGGCCACCGTGCCCAGGACCATGGCCAGCAGCGGGCCCGGCGCCATGGTGTCGGCCCGGCCGTCCGCCGCGAACCCCTCCAGGGACAGCTCCCCGGCCGGCAGGCTGACGTACAGCCCTTGCGGCGTGCCCTCTTCCGCGTCCTCGGGCAGCCCGGAGCCCGCAGGCTCGTCGGGCTCGGAGGACAGCGCAGCAGACATGACTCACCTGGCCGGCTAAGGAAAGGGGTTCCGCGGAGACTTCCGCTAGAGAACAATCTATCACCTAACAAGATCGACAACCAGTTAATATCGAACAAGAATTGCAAGATCTTTACGAGTCAAGGCGACCCCGTTCCGAGATCGTCCGCCTGAGGCCGGCCGGCCGGGGCCGGGCGGGCCGGGGCGGACAGGGGCGGGACGGACAGGCCAAGACCAACCGCAAGCCTGAGTGCCCAGCAACCAACCCGGCGCCAGTGCCCCCGGACCAACGCGGCGCCAGTGCCCAGCAACCAACCCGGCGCCAGTGCCCCCGGCAGCCAAGCCGACGTCAGCGCCCCGGCATCAAGCCGACGCCGATCCCTGAAGATCCGCCGGCGACCACAACGACTTTGGCAGCCAAGATCATGGCGAAGCCAGCACCGGATCGCTCGGATGCGTACTCAGCGGCGTGATCACCGTCGTCATCCAGGCATCCAACGGCAGCGACCGAACGATCGCCTGCATCTCGGCCTCGTCCCGGGCCCGCCACAGGCCCAGCGCGCCGGGACCGCCCGGCGGCAGCCGCCACAGCCGCAGCAAGTGCCCCTGCCCGGCCAGCTCCCGCGCCGCCACCGCCTCGCGCGCGGTGGTGTCCTCGGCCACCGCATCCGGCGTGCCCGCCGGGATCACCAGGTCGAACGTGGTCAGGAACTCGGGTGGCCCGGGCGCGGGCGGCGGTACCGGGTCGTTCGGGTGGAAGGCGAGCGGCGTCACCTCGTCCGTGCGCCAGATCCGCAGCGGCATCGAGGCCAGGACCTTCTCCAGTTCGTCGTCGCTGGCCGCGGCGAACAGCCCGAAGGTACGCCATTCGCCCGGCTGCAGCGGCGGGCGCCACAGCCGCAGCAGGTGTCCCTGGGCGACGAGGTCGCGCGAGTGCGCGGCCTCGCGGGCACGGACGTCGTCCACCGCCTGCTCCGGCGTCCCGTCCGGGACCCGGGTCGTCATGCTGACCAGGTACTCCATGAAAGGGGCCTCCCAGGGCGAACTAGGCAATAAGGCAAGCGAGGCCGTGACCCTCGATGGCCAGCTTCAGCAGGTCGTTCACGACTCACCGGCCGGAGACGAGCTGCTGGCCGCCGTCGATGTCGTAGGTCGCGCCGGTGAGCGCCGTGTTGATCATGATGTGCACGGCCAGCGCGGCGATATCGGCCGGCCCGACCACGCGGCCGATGGGCAGCGTGGCCCGCAGCTCGGCCCGGCGCGCCTCGAGGCCGTCGCCGAGCAGCGACGCGGACAGCGGCGTGTCGACGAAGCCGGCCGCGATGAGGTTGACCCGGATCGGCGCCACCTCGACCGCCAGGTTGGCGACCAGGGCCGGCAGGGCGGCGGTCCCGGCGGCGATGAGGGACATGCCAGGCCCGCGGCTGCGGCCGCCGGTGCCGCCCATGAACAGCAGCGTGCCCCCCGGCCGCACCCGGCCGACGGCGTGCTGCCCGATGGCGACGGGCAGCCACAGATGGACGTCCCAGTCCTGGTGCGCCCGCTCGCGGTCCAGCTCGGCCAGGGGCGCGTAGTACGGCCCGGGACCGGTGACCAGGACGTGGTCGATCACCTCGGGCAGCTCGCCGAAGAACCGGTCGAGGGCCGCCCAGTCGGTGACGTCGAAGGCGGCGGTGCGCACCGCGCCGACTTCCGCCGCAGCCGCGGAGAGACGCTCGGGGTTGCGGGCGGCCAGGATGACGTCAGCGCCCTCGGTGCGGGCCAGCCGGGCCGTCTCGAGCCCGATACCGGCGCTGCCGCCGATCACGACGACGGTCTGCCCGGTCAGCCCGGGCTCGCGGTGCAGGGCGGAGACGTCGGATGCGGTGGTCATGATTCCTCCTGAGGCGTCGGAGCCGGGACGGGCGGGGGACAGCCATTCTCCGGCGCACGCGGCACCAGCCGGTGACCAGCCCAGTGACTGGTCCACCGCACCGGCCAAAGCACCGGCCAAGGCACCGCCCGAAGCACCAGCCGGGCGACGCTCGTCGGTAACGAAGACAGCAGTAATGAGCGCCGCCGCCACGCACAGCCCAGCCATGACGATCATCGCCGGCTGATAGCCGCTGGCGAGCGCGCCGGCGTAACCCCGGCTGCCGGTCGCACCGATCAGCACCGGCACGATGGCGATGACGACCACCCCGCCGATCCGGGACGCGGCGTCGTTGATCCCCGAGGCCTCGCCGAGATCGGCATCACCCACCGCAGCCAGCACCGCGGCGGTCAGCGGGGTCACGGCCAGCCCGATGCCGAGCCCCCACAGCAGCACCCCGGGCAAGAGCGAAAAAGCGTAACCCTGGCCGGGCTCCGCCGCCGACAGCCACCCGAATCCGGCCGCCACGAACAAGATCCCGCCCGTCATCAGCCACCGCGGGCCGACCCGCGCCACCAGCGCCCCGCTGACCGGGGCGAGCAGCAGGAAGACCACCGACTCCGGGATCAGCGCCGCCCCGGCCTGGGCCGGCGAATAGCCGAGCCGCAGTTCGCACTGCAAGATGACCAGGTAGCTCGCCGCGCCGAGGGCGCCGTAGAACACCAGCGTCATCACGTTGATCGCGTCGAACTGGCGCGAGGCGAACAGCGCGAGCCGCAGCATCGGGGCGGTCGGCTTACGTTCGGCGGGCACCAGCAGGACCAGGCAGACGACCCCGATCACCGCTGCGATCAGGACCGGCGCGCTCAGCCAGCCCGAGTCCGGGCCGAGGGTCAGCGCGGAGATCACGCCGCCGAGGCCGGCCACGGCCAGCAGCCCGCCCCGGACATCAAGCGAGAACGCCCCGGTCGTCCGGGCGCTCTCCGGGACGTACCACAAGGCGGCGAGGCTACCGAGGATCAGCGGCACGTTGAGCAGGAACACCAGCCGCCAGGAGCCCGCGTCGACCAGCCAGCCGCCGGCATACGGGCCGACCGTGGTCCCGAGGGTTTCCAGGCCCGCCCAGACCCCGATGCCCCGGGCCCGGTCGGCCGGGCTCAGCGTGCCGTTGAGCAGCGCCAGGCTGGTCGGCACGACCAGGGCGGCGCCGATGCCCTGCACCACCCGGCCCGCGATCAGCAGGCCGCCCGACGGCGCGGCCGCGCACAGCCCCGAGGCCGCCAGCATCACCAGCAGGCCGACCGCCAGCAGCCGCCGCCGGCCGAACCGGTCGGACAGCGCCCCGGCCAGCAGCAGCAGCGCCGCGACGGTCAGCAGGTAGCTGGTCAGCGTCCACTGCAGGGCGGCGGTCCCCAGGTGCAGGCTGCGCCCGATGGCCGGCACCGCCACCTTGATGACGTTGGCGTCGACCGCGGTGACCGCCGAGGCGAGGACCGTGGCCGTGATCAGCGCGGCCCCGGTCCCGCTGCGCAACGCTACCAAGGGCTCGCCGCGGCCGGGGAAGTACCAGGCCGGGAAAGGCGAGAGACGCTCACGGCCCGCCGGCCCCAGCAGGACCGTCAGCCCCAACAGACCGCCGACCTCAGCCGTCTCACGCGACGCCGCGATCTGCGCCCGCAGCGCCTTCAGCCCGGCCACGAAGATCTCCGAGAAGGTGGGGAACGGCTGGATCACGTCACGCAGCACGTCCAGCGGCACCTGGGCCCGGACCGCCAGCGTGGCCTGCTGCATCCACTCGCCCGCCTCCGGCCCGAGCGCGTACCCCCCGGTCAGCCGCGAGCCGTCGGACACCAGGGTCAGGAACCCGCCCGACGAGGCGTAGTCATGGGCATAAGTAGCCGCCTTGGCCACATCGGCCATCGGGACGGTCACGCTGAACCGCCCCTCGGTCTCGCCGACCGCGGCCGCCTGCGGGTCGGTGTAGACGACGTCCGGCACCGCCGAGTAGTTGGCTTCCCGGACCTCGCCGAGAAGGTTCGAGGCCACCACCTCGCCCTGGTACTTGCCCACATGGGTCAGCAGCCGGATGCCGGTCACGTCGCCGATGGCCCACAGCCGGTCCGCCGCCCGCAGCCGCCCATCGACGTGCACGCCGTGCGCGTCGAAGGTAGCCCCGGTCGTCTCCAGCCCGACCCCGGAAGTCCGCGGCCGCCGCCCGGTAGCGATCAGCAGCCGGTCCCCGCGCAGCGAAGTACCGTCGTCGAGCTCCAGGACATAGTCCGAGCCGTCCCGGCGCGCCGCCGTCGCGTGGATACCCAGGTACAGCTCGATGCCCTCGGAACGCAACGAAGCACCGAGCGCGTTGCCGAGCGGCTCCGGCTCCCGCGCCAGCACATGCGACGCGCCCTCCACCAGGGCCACCGAACCGCCCAGGCGGTGCACCGCCTGGGCCATCTCGGCCCCGACCGGCCCGCCGCCCAGGATCAGCAGCCGCCGCGGGACCTCCTTCATCGCGGTCACCTCACGGTTGCTCCACAGCCCGTCAAGCTCGCGCAGCCCCGGCACCGGCGGCACCACCGGATCCGACCCGTTGGCCAGCACCACATCCCGCGCGGTATAGCGCGTGCCGCCGACCACGACCACGCCCGGTCCGTCCAAGCCGCCAGTCCCGCGAAGAAGGTCAATGCCCTTGCCCGCCAGCCAGGCCGCCGCCCCGGCGTCGGTGTGGTCCGAGACCATGAAGTCCCGGTACGCCAGCGCCGCCGCCACGTCGACCTGCGCAGAGGCCGCTGCCTGGAGCGCGCCGTGCACCGCCTCGCCGGGCCGCAGCAGCGTCTTGGACGGGATGCAGGCCCAGTACGAGCACTCGCCCCCGGCCAGTTCCCGCTCGACCACGGCGACGTGCAGGCCGCCGTCCACCAGCTCGCCGGCGCAGTGCTCGCCCGGCGAGCCGGCCCCGACGATGATGACGTCGTAGTCGAAACCGCTGGTCACTTGGCATCCGCCTGCCGGGCCGACTCGTCCGCCATGTACTGCGCGTACCAGTCCGGCCAGTCCGCGTCGGCGTGCCCGATCTCCTCTTCGTGCTTGCCGTGCGCCGCCGCCGCCCGGCGCAGCGCGTCGGCCAGGCCGGACACCGAGTCGAAGGCCGCCAGCGCGGACGTCACCCGGCCGGGCAGCCGGGTGGTGACCTCCTGGACGAACCACAGGTTGCCGTCCGGGTCGGGGAACGACAGCCACGAGCCGTAGGTCTTGTTCTCCGGCGCTGGACCGGAAGCCCGCCCCGCGGTCCCGCCGTGGTGGAACACCCCGCCCGCGTCGTGGAAGACCTCACTCACCGGGGCCCCGAGCCCGGCCAGCGAAGCCCGGGCCGCCTCGATATCGTCCGCGACCAGCTGCATGCCCTCGGCCGAGCCGGGCGCGGCGTCGGTGAGCCCGGTGCCGAAGATGACCGAGCAGGCCGAGCCGGGCGGCGTCACCTGGATCACCCGGAAGTCCGGGCCGGTCGCGAAGTCGGCGTCCAGGCGCCAGCCCAGACCGGTATAGAAAGCCTTGGCCCGGTCCACGTCGGAGACCGGCAGCACCACGACCTCGAGCCTGAGATCCATAACGTTGTTCCTCTCCCGCGCGTTGAGCCTGGTCCCACCATCTCGCCGGCCGGCCGGACCTCGCACCAGTGATGTCCCTGGCCCGTACCCTGGCCCGGGTCCGCGCCAGGCCCCCGGCCGGTCAGCCCGAGCGTCCGCCCGTGCCCCGCTAAGGTCAAGGGGACCTGTAACGTCCGCGCCCCACATCGGACCTAACGAGTGGGCTAGGAGTCATCCCGCCCTGCACGCATCACTGGCGCAGCCGCGAACTGGGGGAAGCATGAGTGACCAGGAGTACGACGTCGTCGTGATCGGGGCCGGGCCGACCGGCGAGAACGTCGCCGACCGGGCCCGGCGCGGCGGCCTGTCGGTGGCGGTGGTCGAGTCCGAGCTGGCCGGCGGCGAGTGCTCGTACTGGGCCTGTATCCCGAGCAAGGCGCTGCTGCGCCCGGCCGCCGCGCTCGCCGCGGCGCGGGCGGTGGGCGGGGCCCGGCAGGCGGTGACCGGCGAGCTGGACGTCGCGGCCGTGCTGGCCCGCCGGACCACGTTCACGCACGGCTGGTCCGACGACTCCGGGCAGGTCAAGTGGGTGGAAGGGACCGGCAGCACGTTCGTCCGCGGCCGCGCCCGGCTGGCCGGCGAGCGCACCGTCGAGGTCACCGGCCCGGACGGCGCTACCGTCACCCTGGCCGCCCGGCGCGCGGTGGTCGTCGCCACCGGCAGCGCGGCGGCCATCCCGCCGGTCCGCGGGCTGGCCGAGTCGCTGGTGTGGACCAGCCGCGAGGCGACCAGCTCCGAGATCGTCCCCGGCCGCCTGGCCATCATCGGCGGCGGCGTGGTGGCCTGCGAGATGGCCACCGCCTGGCGGGCGCTCGGCGCCGAGGTCACGATGCTGGTCCGGGGCGGCGGGCTGCTCGACAAGCTGGAGCCGTTCGCGGGCGAGCTGGTCGCCGCGGCGCTGCGGTCGGCCGGCGTGGACGTCCGCCTGGACACCCGCGTGTCCCAGGTGCGCCGGCTCTCCCGCGCCACCCCGGTGGAGCTCTGGACCGGCGACCCCGATCCCGGCCCGGCCGGTCCCGCCCACCCCGCCCACCCCGCCGACCTGGTCGCCGACGAACTGCTGGTCGCGGCCGGCCGGACGCCGCGCACCACCGGACTGGGGCTGGAGTCCGTCGGGCTGCGGGCCGGCGACTGGCTGACCGTGGACGACAGCGGCCTGGTCGAGGCAGTGCCCGGCGGCTGGCTGTACGCGGTGGGTGACGTCAACCACCGCAACCTGCTCACCCACATGGGTAAGTACCAGGCCCGGGCCTGCGGCGACGCGATCGTCGCCCGGTCCCGCGGCGAGCTCGACGGGCCGCCGCGGCCGTGGACCCCGCTGGCGGCCAGCGCCGACCACCTGGGCGCCCCGCAGGTGGT
Organism: uncultured Actinomycetota bacterium; assembly: GCA_963839095.1. Lineage (GTDB taxonomy): Bacteria > Actinomycetota > Actinomycetes > Streptosporangiales > Streptosporangiaceae > Palsa-504. The sequence continues at coordinate 36,678 of CAWIUF010000050.1, forward strand.
CTTTACCGACCCCGAGGTGGCCGCGGTCGGGCTGACCGAGGCGCAGGCGCTCGGCCAGGGCCTGCCGGTCCGCGCCGTCGACTACGAGCTCGGCCACGTCGCCGGGGCGGCCCTGGCCGCGGACGGCTATCCGGGCCAGGCCCGGTTCGTCGTCGACGAGGAACGCAAGGTCCTGGTCGGGGCCACGTTCGCCGGCCCGGGCACGGCCGAGCTGCTGCACGCCGCCACCATCGCCGTGGTGGGGGAGGTGCCGCTGGGGCGGCTGTGGCACGCGGTTCCCTCGTTCCCCACCATCAGCGAGGTCTGGCTCCGCCTGCTCGAGGCCTACGGCCTGTAGAAAGCCGCATCCGGGACCAAACCGCTCAGGCTACGGCGGCGAATAAGGGGTGTGAGGCGCCTACCCGTAGCCGGCTCGCGATGACGGACGCGCAGCCCTGGCCGAACCAGACGAGACCGGACCAGCCGGACCCGGACCAGACGTGCGACCGGTGCGGACCCGCCGTCCGCGCGGCCTACCGCGTGCAACGGCAAGGCGAGCTCTACCTGTGCAAGCATTGCGCGAACCGGCTCTGGCCGGACCTGTCCAGGCGGGGATGGAACATCTGGCCCGTAGGCGAGGCCACCTGCTCCGCCAGCAGCTGAAGGGAAAACAGACATGGTTGGGGACCTTTTCGACAGCCCGTGGAAGATCCTGATCGTCGCGGTGGTGATCATCGTGCTGTTCGGGTCGAAGAAGCTGCCCGGCGCGGCCCGCTCGCTCGGCCAGTCGATGCGCATCCTCAAGCGCGAGGTCGGCAGCCTGCACGAGGACGAGCAGGAATCGCCCGCGCCGGACAGTGCGGCCGCGCCCAAGCTCGCGCAGCCTCAGCTGGCCGCGACGCCGGCCCCGGTCGACCAGCAGGCGCAGATCGACGCGCTGCAGCAGCAGATCCGGGACATGCAGCCCACGCAGAGCTCGTAACCACCGGACAGGATCATGGCGAAACTTCCCGGTGCCGTTCAAGGTGCCCGCATCGTCGGCCAGCGCTACGTGCACCAGCAGCGGCAGCAGAACCCGGACGGGCGGATGCCCCTGTTCGATCACCTGCGGGAGCTGCGCAACCGGGTCGTGAAGTCGGCGCTCGCCCTGATCGCGGGGATGATCGTCGGGTTCGTGTTCTTCAACCCGGTCTGGCATTTCATCGAGCGGCCGCTGTGCCGGACCTCCATCCGCGGCCACAGCGGGTGCCTGACCCTGGGCGTCAACCAGCTGGTGCTGAACGGGCCGCTGGACGCGTTCTACCTGCGGGTCAAGGTCGCCCTGATCGTCGGGATCCTGCTGTCCTCCCCGGTCTGGCTCTACCAGCTGTGGTCCTTCATCGCGCCCGGGCTGCACGCCCGGGAGAAGCGGTGGGGCCGGATCTTCCTGGGCACGGCGGTGCCGCTGTTCGCCGCCGGGAACGTGCTGGCCTACCTGTCGCTGGGCCGGTCGATGCACTACCTGCTGGGCCTGACGCCGCACGGCGTGGGGAACTTCATCCAGGTCGACCTGTACATGAGCTTCGTGATGACGATCATGCTGGCGTTCGGGATCGCGTTCGAGCTGCCGCTGCTGATCATCATGCTGAACCTGGCCGGCATCGTGACCCACCAGCGGTTCAGGAAGTGGCGCCGGATGATGATCTTCGGGATCTTCCTGATCGCGGGGGTCGCCAACCCGAGCCCGGACCCGATCACGATGCTCATCCTGGGCGGCGCGTGCGTCGTGCTGGTGGAGGTGGCCGAGCTCATCGTGTGGTCCAACGACCGCCGCCGCGCCCGGCTGCACCCGGACCCGTACGAGGGCCTGGCCGACGACGAGCTTTCCCCGCTCGACGACGTCCTAAATAAGTAGCTGCCAGAAAGGGATTTTCGTAGCATAGGCGCGCAGCGGATGCCAACGGACGGGGAAACAACGGCATGGTGCGCCATGACAGCGCGACGCGGCAGGCTCGGAACGGAAACGGGAACGGGGTGTTCGCCTGGCTCGGCCAGGTAGCGGTGCGACATCCGTGGCGGGTGATCGCGCTGTGGATCGTGGCCGCGGTCGCGGTCATCGCCACCTCTCCCGGCCTGCCCACGACCAGCAACGAGAGCAGCTTCCTGCCCAGCAGCTACGAGTCCATCCGGGCCTCGAACCTGCAGGACCAGGCCTTCCCGCAGGCCAGCAACGTGACCGCCAACGCCGCCATCATCGTGTTCGCGAAGGCCGGCGGCGCGCCGCTGACCGCGGCCGACTCGGCCAAGGTGAAGTCGGTCGTCCAGGCCCTGCAGGCGAGGCACGTCAAGAACATCCTCTCGATCACCGCGGCCCCGCCGTCGTCGAACCACCTGGTCCAGGCGGCCACCGTCGCCATGCCGAACAGCGTGGTCAACGGCAACGGCAACGACGCCGGTGACGCCATCAAGGTGCTGCGTGCCGACATCAAGCCGCTGGTGGCCGGGACGGGCCTGACCGAGGGCATCACCGGCTCGGCCGCCCAGCAACTCGACAGCCAGCAATCGAGTAACCGGGCCGACCAGATCGTCCTGCTGGCCACGCTCATCCTGATCCTGGTCCTGCTGCTCGTGATCTTCCGCAGCCCGGTCATCGCGTTCATGCCGCTGATCTTGATCGCGATCGTCTCGCAGGTGGCGACCGGACTGATCGCGGACGTCAACAAGGCCCTCAACCTGGGCACCGACAGCTCGGTCTCGACCATCCTCATCGTGGTCCTGTTCGGCATCGGGACCGACTACATCTTGTTCCTGATGTTCCGCTACCGCGAGGCGCTGCGGGCCGGCGAGGACAGCAAGCAGGCGATGGTCAGCGCGGTCAGCCGGGCCGGGCGGGCCATCGCCACCGCGGCCGGCGTGGTCATCGTCGCCTTCCTCGCGCTGCTGCTGTCCACCCTCAGCGTGCTGCGGTCGATCGGCCCGGCGCTCGCGATCGCGGTGGCCGTGACCCTCATCGCCAACCTCACCCTGATCCCGGCCGTCGTGTCCCTGCTCGGCACCAAGGTGTTCTGGCCGTCCAAGGCGTGGCAGCGCGAGCCGTCCAGCGCCCGGTACGCCGCGATCGGCTCGTCCATGCGCCGCCGTCCGGTGGTCTACGCGGTCGTGGCCGGCGTGGTGCTGGCCGCGCTCTCGGTCGCGGCGTTCAGCTTCAAGGCCACGTTCGACCTGGGCTCGGCCGGCATCCCGGCCAACGCCGAGTCGCAGACCGCGCTGACGACCCTGGAGAAGGGGCTGCCGCCCGGCGCCACCGACCCGACCGTGGTCCTGCTGCACGCCCGGTCCGGGCAGCCGCTGAGCACGGCGGACCTGAGCGCCTACCAGGCGAAGCTGAAGGGCCTGCCTGACGTGGGTGCGGTATCGGCGCCGCAGCTGGGCGCGGAAAGGCCACCGCCGCCTACACGGTCACGCTCACCCTCGACCCGACCGCCACCGCGGCCGTCCACGCGGTCGAGGGCCCGATCAGGACCGGCGCCCACGCGGCCGCCCCGGCCGGCACCTACGCGCTGGTCGGCGGCACCACCGCCGTGTTCGCCGACATCGCCAAGGCGGTCAACCACGACTACGCGCTGGTCTTCCCGGTGGCGGCGGCCATCATCTTGGTCATGCTCGGGCTGATGCTGCGCAGCCTGGTGGCGCCGTGGTACCTGATGGCCTCGGTCGGCCTGGGCTTCGGCGCCGCCCTCGGCGCGACCGTGCTGTTCTTCCAGGACGTGCGCGGCCAGGCCGGGCTGGTCTTCCTGCTGCCCGTCTACATCTACGTGTTCGTCGTCGCGCTGGGCACCGACTACAACATCTTGATGGTCGCGCGGCTGCGGGAGGAGACCGCCGAGGGCCGGTCGCCGCGGGAGGCCGCGGCCCTGGCCCTGCGGCACGCCGGCCCGACGGTCGGCGCGGCCGGCCTGATCCTGGCCGGGACGTTCGCCTCGCTGGCGCTGGCCGGCAACAGCATCCTGGCCCAGCTCGGCTTCGCGGTCTCCAGCGGCATCGTGCTGGCCGCGTTCGTGGTCGCCACGTTCTTCACCCCCAGCGTCACCGCCCTGGCCGGCCGCGCCGCCTGGTGGCCAGGCGACGCCGGCCCGCCCGCTCCGCCATCGGCCGATCGCGAGCCCATGGACGCCTCCTCCGGGAAGCACCGCCGCGGCTGACAAAGGCTGTATCAGATCCGGTTCCCCGCGCTCTGCCCGGTGACGGCGAGGAAGGCGCCTGTCACCGAGGCATCGACGGAGCGAGGAAGCCATGGAAACGACGGAAAGATCATCACCCATCCGGATCGAATCAGCCCGGCGGTACGTCGACGGGGGCGGCGGACGCTGGGGCGTCGTGCTGCTCTACCCGGACCGGCTGGCCAGCGTGAACACCCGGGCCGAGCTGTGGGGCTGCTTCTTCGGGCCCATCGTGATGGTCGCGGCCGGCTGGCCCGTCACTCAGTCCCTGGCGGAACTGAACGCCATCATCGGGGTTCTGGCGGGCTCGACCATCGGGCGGTTCATCGACCGGCAGCGGGCGGCCAGGAAGATGGCGGCGGGCGGCGCGGGGGCGACGATCATCCCGCTCGGTACCGTCGACAGCCTGCGGACCGACCGGTCCACCCGGCTGGGCGGCCTGTTCGCCATCGAGACCATGGTCGTGACGACGGCGGACGGGACCGAGTACGGGTTCCGCGGCCGGACCGGATCCCTGCCGGCCGAGATCGCCGGCGCCCTTGCCGAGCCATGGCCGCGAGGTCCGCGCCACCCCGCTGGGCCTGGCGGTCACCCCGCAGGCCGTCGGCAACGGGGTCTAGCTGCCGGCCGGCCCCGGGGTCTACTATCCGCCTGGTGAGCGCCCTGGATCTTCTGGTCAGCCGCCTGCCCGCGGACACGGTCAGCACCAACCCCAAGACTTTGACCGAACGAGCCACCGACTCCTGGACGCTCGACCTGCTACGCCGGGTCCGGGGCGACGAACTCGCTGAGCCGGCCGCGGTCGCCTTCCCCGCCCGCACCGAGGACGTGGCCACGGTGCTGGCCTGGGCGACCGAGACCGGCACGGCGGTGATCCCGCGCGGCGCCGGGTCCGGGGTGTGCGGCGGCGCGCAGGCGCGGGCGGGCGCGGTGATCCTGGACCTGTCCCGGATGGACCGGATCGGCGACGTCGACCTGGTCTCCCAGACGGTGACGCCCAGGCCGGGGTGCGCGGTGACCGGCTCGAGGACGCCCTGGCCGAGCAGGGCCTGACCACCGGCCACTACCCGCAGTCGATCGCGATCTCCACCGTGGGCGGCTGGATCGCGGCGTCGTCGGCCGGGCAGGCCTCCACCGGGTTCGGCGCGATCGAGGACATCCTGCTCGGGCTGACCGCGGTGCTGCCGACCGGGGAGATCCTGCGCTGCCGGGCCGTGCCGCGCTCGGCCGCCGGGCCCGACCTGCGGCGGCTCCTGATCGGGTCCGAGGGCACGCTGGCGGTGGTGACCGAGGCGACGCTGGCCTGCCGTCGGCGCCCGGCCGGGTGGGAATGGCTGGCCGCGGGATTCCCGGACTTCGAGATCATGGCCGGCGCCCTGCGGGAAGTGCGGCGAGCCGGGACCGGCGTGGCCGTGCTGCGCGGCTACGACGAGACCGACGCCCAGTTCAACTTCGGCGCCCTGGACCGATTCACCGGGCTGCGTGGGGCTGGCCGGGTTCCCGGCGGAGCTGCCGGGGCTCGAGGCCCGCAAGCAGGCGGCCGCCGCGATCATGACGAAGACCGGGACCGAGCTCGGGGCCCGCTACGGCGAGCACTGGGAACAGCACCGCAACGACGCCGTGCAGACCTACGCGCAGGTCATGGGGCCCGAGCGCGCGTTCGGCGCGGGGGCGATCGTGGACACCATGGAGGTCGCCGGGCTCTGGTCGGCCGTGCCCCGGCTGCACGAGGAGATCAGAGGCGCCCTGGCCCCGTTCACGGAGCTGGTCGGCTGCCACCTGTCCCACCTGTACCCGTCCGGGTCCTCGCTGTACTTCACGTTCCTGATCAACGGCGCCGACGAACACGACGCCGAGGCCAAGTACCGGCAGGCCTGGGACCAGGCCGCGGCGAGCTGCGCCGCGGCGGGCGGCACGATCACCCACCACCACGGCGTCGGGCGGCTGAAGGCCCCCTACCTGGCGCAGGAGCTCGGCCCGGAAGGGGTCGCCGTGCTGGACCGGATCCGGGCGGCCCTGGATCCGGCCCAGATCATGAACCCGGGCGGCCTGCGGCCATGACCAGTCCCTTCGGCCCGCTGGTGCTCATCGCCAACCCCCGGGCCGGACGGGGCAAGGTGGACGCGGCGCTGCCCGCAGGTCGAGCGCGTCCTGCGCGACCACGGGCTGGACTACCGGATCGTGCGCACCACCCATCCCGGCCACGCCACCGAAGCGGCCCGCCAGGCCCTGCGCGGCGGCGAGCGCTTCCTGGTCGCGGTCGGCGGCGACGGCACCGTGCACGAGGTGGTCAACGGGATGATCGAGGACGGCCAGGCGGTCGCGCCGGACGCCGTGCTCGGGGTGGTGGCGGCCGGCTCCGGGTGCGACTTCGTGCGGTCATTCGGGTTGCCCGGCGATGCGGCGCAAGCCGCCGGGCACCTGGCCGGGGACCAGGTCACGACGATCGACGTGGGCAGCGTGACCTGCGCCGGGGACGATAAGCCGCGGTACTTCGTCAACATCGCCGAGGCCGGCCTGGGCGGGGCGGTGGTGGCCCGGACGGCCGGGCTCACCCGGGCGGGGCGGTTCCTGGGCGGGGCCAAGTACGCCGCCGGGTTCTGGCTGACCCTGCCGCGGTTCCGCCCGGCGCCGGTCCGGATCGACGCCGACGGCCACGCCTACGCCTGGCGGGCGTTCAACGTGGTCGTGGCGAACTGCCGGTTCTACGGCGGCGGCATGCACATCTCGCCGAAGTCCGACCCCGGCGACTGCCTGCTCGACGTGCTCGTCATGACCGGGCCGAAATCCGACTCGTTCACCACCCTCCCCAAGGTCTACAAAGGCACCCACCTGCCGCACCGCCACATCGCCGAGCTGCGGGCCGGCCAGCTGCGCGTGGAGGCGGACACGCCCTTCCCGGTCGAGGCAGACGGGGAGATCCTGGGCTCGACGCCGGCCTCGTTCGGCATCATTCCCGCGGTGATCAGGCTGAAGGTGTGAGCCGGACGGACGCGTCGCGGGTGGTCAGCCGGGTCCGCCGGACCAGCACGTCGTCGTCGGTCAGGGCCATCTCGCGGCTGCGGGCCAGGGCCAGCTCGACGCCCAGGACGCGCAGCCCGGCCACGGCCGGCTCGCCCAGCGACGGGTCCGCGCGGATCAGCCGGACGGCCTCGCGCCAGTCGTCGCCGTAGCGCTGCACCAGCCGGGCCGCGACCCGCGGCGGCAGGCCCAGCCGGGTCACCTCGTCCCGGGCCAGCTCCACCGCCGCGGCGGCCGACCCGTGCAGCCCGAGCGGGATGTCCCTGGTCCGGCACGGGTCTGCCGCTGCGCCGCAGGGCAGCGGCGACCCGGTCCACCAGGTCCTGCGCCATGGCCCGGTACGTGGTCAGCTTGCCGCCGGTGATGGTGAACAGCCCCGGCGGCTCGTCGAAGATCTTGTGCCTCCGGGACAGGTCGGCCGTCTTGGCGCTCGCCGTTCCCGAGCAGCGGACGCAGCCCGGCCCAGGACGCCACCACGTCGCGCCCGGTCACGCCGGGGAACAGCGGGGTCACCGCGGACAGGATGTAGTCCCGGTCGGCGTCGGTGACTGCTGGCTGGGATAGGTCACCGTCGTAGGGAGTGTCGGTGGTCCCGGCGTAGACCCGGTCCTCCCACGGGACGATGAAGACGTACCGCCCGTCGGCCGCGGGTGCCACCATGGCCGCCGTGGTCCGCACCGCGCCCGGCGCGAAGACCAGGTGCACGCCCTTGCTGGGGGACAGGCTGACCTCGGCGCCGTCCCGGCCGGCCCCGCCGCCCGGCCAGCCAGCGCCGCGACCTCCGCCGCCCAGACCCCGGTCGCGTTGACCACCACCGTGGCCCGGACCTCGAACCGCTCGCCGGTCAGCTCGTCGGTCACCGCCGCGCCGGTCACCCGGCCCGCGCCGAGCAGCGCCGGTGACCCGGGCGTGGTTGGCCAGCTGGGCCCCGTAGGCGTGAGCCGTGCGGGCCACCTCGATCGTCAGCCGGGCGTCGTCGGTCTGGCACTCGAAGTACCGCACCCCGCGCGTCCGCCCGCCGAGCCCGGGGATGGCCGCCGCGACCTGGTCCGCGCTCGCCGCCTGGTGGTAGCCGATGTTCCGCCCGGCCGCGAGCGCCTCGTAGACGGTCAGCCCGGCCCGGTAGGTCGCCCGGTGCCGCGAGGTCGCCGGCCAGCATGTACATCGGGACCGGCCGGACCAGGTGCGGCGCCAGCCGGTACAGGATGCCCCGCTCCCGCAGCGACTCCCGCACCAGCCCGAGCTCGCCGTGCTCCAGGTAGCGCAGGCCGCCGTGGACCAGCCGGGAGGACCGCCCCGAGGTCCCGGCGGCGAAGTCGTCCTTCTCCACCAGGGCCACCGACAGCCCGCGGGCCGCCGCGTCGAGCGCGATGCCGGCGCCGGTGATCCCGCCCCCGATCACCAGCACGTCGAAGGTGTCCTCGGCCATCCGGGCCAGGCTGTCCGTGCGGGTCCGCGCGGAGAATGTCAGCACCAGCCGATGGTAACGCGGACGCAGATCTCAGTCGCCGGTCGCGCCGTCGTTTTCCGACCCTTTCGTGGCATTTACCGCGCGAATTGTGCGAGCGCGAGCCCAGGTTTATTTCCGCAGCCGGCCGGGTAATAAAAGGCCGCGGCAATAATTACGTAGGGACGGGGGCGTCCTTGAAGTCTTCTTTTGTGCTGCTCGCAGCGGTGGCATCCGGCGCAATTCTTGGCATTACCGGTCCCGCCGCGACCGCGCTCGGCGCCAGCCCGCCGCCTGCCGGTTCCCTATAACTCGGCGACCGGGCAGGCCCTGGTCAGCGAGGCGAAGCAGCTCGCGCTGGGCGGGCGCCCGTGGACGGGCGGATGCGTGCCGGGTACCGGCGGGCCGCACTGCGTCCCCTATTCGTGGGGCGGCGGGCACGGTGCCCAGCCGGGGCCCACCGATGGCATCTGCCAGGGCTGGAGCCGGTCCGCCGGCAGCACCCAAGACCCTGTTCGCCGGCCCGGCCTGCGCCGCCTCGGTCACCAAGGCCCATAAGTACGGCTACGGCGACAACGGGACGTACGGGCTCGACTGCTCCGGTTTCGTCCGCTGGGTCTACGCCCTGGTCTACGGCCAGGACGTGCTGGGGCCGGGGACCACGACGGACCAGCAGTCCCAGCCCGCCCTGACCAAGATCCCGGCCGGCCAGCAGCAGCCCGGCGACCTCGTCTTCTTCCCCGGCCACGTCGGGATCTACGCGGGCAACGGCACCATGGTCGACGAGCCGCAGACCTACGACCGCCCGGCTAGCCCCTCCGGCCACTGGACGCACGCCTACGCCCGCGTCGATCCCGTCGGCCAGCAGGTCCTGGGCTATTACCGGTTCGCCGTCCCGGTGCCGGCCCCGGTCCCGCCGCCCCCGTCCCCGTCCCCGAGCCCGAGCCCGAGCCCGCCGGGCTGGCCCTGGCCCGTCAACCCCGGCACCACCGCCACCGAGGGCGTGTGGGACCTCGGTGGGGTGGCGCCGAAGGACTAACTCAGGCCGGGATACTCAGGACCTGACGATCGTGGTCCGGCCCGGCTTGAAGGAGTGGCCGTTCCAGTGCCAGCTGGTGAGGGCGCGGCCGCCCGGGCAGCAGTCGGCGTCGGAGCCGTTGTAGAAGAACTCGGTGGTGACGATGTGCTCCGCGCCGATGGACTTGACCGCGACGAACGGGATGTGCACCCTGGTGTGCGGGTCGGTACTGCGGCGTGAGCGTGCCGAGCACGTGCAGCCGGCCGCCGGCCCCGCTGAACACCACGAGCCCCTCGGCGAGTTCCCCGGCCGCGGTCCCGCCCTGGTTGCTGCACCACACCTGGAGCGCGGCGACCTGCTGGCCGTTACCCAGGTTCCCGTAGACGGGGCCCTGCTCGGACACGTCGAGCGGGCCGAAGCCGCTGTGCCGGAGCCTGGCGTCACCGTGGTGCAGCTGGATCGGGCCGTTGACCCGGCACAGCCAGCCCGGGACGGCGACGTTGCCCCACTTCACGTGGTGCAGGTTGAGCGAGTGGCCGGCCGGCTGCGCGAACGCAGTACCCGTGCCGATGGTAAGAACCGCACTGGTCAGCGCGGTGGCCAGCGCGATGATCAGGCTGATGAAACGTACGCGTGTCATTCGTACCCCCGGTAGTCAGCGTTTGATCAGTAGGACGCCGAAACCGGGGGTCGTGATGGTAACGAAATGATCGCGATCGCGATGGCAGGTGGGCGTGAACCGTCCTCGTTCGGCCTAATACCGCTTCCGGCGTTCAGCGGCCCGGAACCGGGTTCTTCCGTATGATGCCGTCATGTCACAGCCTCCGCCGCCTGCCCGGCTTCCCGTCACCACCGGCCTCGGCCTGCCGGGGATGATCATCGAACGGGACCTGGGGCTGATCTTCGGCGTCGTGGTGCGCAGCATGGGCTTCGCCAAGTCGTTCGGCGCCGGGCTCACCGCGCTGCGCCAGGGTGAGGTGCCGCAGTACACCCAGCTGCTCGAGGACAGCCGCCGCCACGCCATCGACCGCATGATCGACAACGCGCAGCTGCTCGGCGCGAACGCGGTCGTCGCGATGCGCTTCGACTCCTCCGAGATCAGCCAGCAGCTGACGGAGATCGTGGCCTACGGGACCGCGGTCGTCGTCCGGCCCGCGCAGTAACCATGACCGGTCCCGGCGGTCCCGCGGGCCCGCGCCTCCTGGCCGCCGAGGCCGACCGCGAGCGGCTGCTCGCCCTGCTGCGCGAGCACTACGCGGTGGGATTGTTCGGCCCCGAGGAGCTCGATCGCCGGGTCGGCGTCGTGCTCGCCGCCCAGTACCTGGACGAGGCCGCCGCCGCGGTCGCGGACCTGCCCGCCGTCCCGGCCGCGGGCGCTGCCGCCTCGGCTCGGGCCCGGCGGTCGGGCGGCCGGCGGCGGGCCGCGCGGGGGAGCCCGGCATCATGTCGGGCCGCTCCTCGCCCCGGCGGGTCAGGCGCGGCCACGGCCACGCCGACCAGCCCGCCGCCGGCTGGATCCCCACCGACGAGCGGTTCCGCGACCCCACCAGCCGCGCCGTCATGCGCGTCTGGATCGACCCCGCCGACCAGTCCCGCCACTACATCCCCGAACCCGACCCCTGACCCAGCGTTATACGCCTGCCCCAGCTTGAGGGGTCGTGGCACCAGGCCGCAGGCCGCCCGCGGGGCATGCCGTCTGACCACAGCAGATGCCACATCGTTGTGGTCCTAGCCACCGCTGCGTCACATCGCGGTGGTTGCCGGCCGACCCGCGCCGTAAGCCCGTCCCGTCAGCTTTCCTCGAGCGTGGCCCACGGCAGGACGGTGATGGTCTCGGCCGCGATGTGAACCTCGCGGCCGTATTCGGTCAGGGCGCGGTGAGGTGGGCCATCCACTTCTCCGTCGTCCCGCGGAACTCGTACTGCGTTCCGCCCGCCGTCACGGTGATGTTCCGCAGCCCCAGCCAGCCGGCCGCCTTGGTGGGCTTCGCGGGCCTCGACGCCGGTGACCAGCTCGAGCGGGATCACCGTCACGCCCTCGCCGCCGGCCGCCGCCTTCCTGGCCGCCCGCCTCCGGGCCAGGGCCTCCCCGGCCCATCCGCCGACCAGCGACGTGGCGAAAATGCCCTGCCACCCGACGGTGTGGAACAGCGGGATGGTGATGGCCAGGAGAAGAGCGGGCCCGGCGAGGTAACCCCAGGTCCCGGCGGGGGTGGTCACGGCGGCCAGTTCGTCCGGGTAGAGCAGCAGCGCGCCCTGCCCCCGTTTGGTCCCGCCGACGTAAAACGTGGCCGACTGGCTGTGGATCGGATTCCTGCGGTCCGTCACTTCTCTTTCCCTCGCTCGATCGAGATGCCTGGAAATCGCAGGCGCCGTCCTCGCCGTCACCGTGCAGAGCGCCGGGCGACGGCGCTGATACACCGGCGCCGCACCGGGTGTATCTGAGCGCTCTGAGACCCCTCTGAAGGGGCGGAGTTGGGCCACCGGACGACACGTCGAGCGATAAGGAGCGGGTTGTGGAATGGAGCCTGTTCGGCTGTGCCCGTAAGGGACACGTGACCTACGCGCCGGACGAACCCGAGCTGCGGGACCGGCTGATGGCGCCGACCGCGGGCGGGACCGCCTGGCGGTGCCTGCGCTGCGGCGCGTTCGTGCCCGAGGGGCAGCCGGGTACCGAGCACGGCCGCGGCCCGGCCGAGGCGGCGCCGCTGCTGCGCCGGGGCAAGGAACTGCGGGACGAGCTGATCCTGCGCGTGTTCGCCGTGGAGCGGTTTATCCGCTTCGCGGTCTTCGCCGCCGCGGCTTACGGGGTGTGGCGGTTCAAGTCCGACCGGGGCCACATCCAGCAGGCGTTCAACCACGACTTGCCCGCGATCCGCGAGCTCTACACCGACCTCGGCTTCAACTTCGACCACTCCAAGCTGATCGGGCTGATCCAGCACTCGTTCACGCTCAACGCGCGCACGCTCACCTACCTGGCGATCGGCCTGGTGCTCTACTCCCTCATCGAGCTGGCGGAAGGCGTCGGGCTATGGCTGGGCCAGCGGTGGGGACGAGTACTTCGCCATGGTGGCGACCTCGGTCTTCCTGCCCTACGAGGCCTACGACCTGACCGTGAAGATCGCCTGGCTGCGGGCGGGGCGCATCCGCTGCTGGCGTACCGCTGTTCGCCGCGGGGCGCAAGCGGGCCTACGAGGCGAGGCTGCGCACCGATTCCTTCATCGAAGTGGAGCAGGCCGCCCTGGCCGCCACCCAGCTGGCCGAGCGCAGCCGACGCCGTACCGGAGCGGCAAGCTGCCGCCCCGGCCGACCATGCTCCGGGCCGTGCGATGCTCCGCGCCCGTCCAAGGCCCATCTCAGGGCGACCCCGTGGGCCCCGCCCCGAGGTAGCGCAGCACCGCCAGCACCCGGCGGTGGCCCGCGTCCCCCGGGTGCAGCCCGAGCTTGGCGAATATCGAGTTGATGTGCTTGCCCACCGCGCTGTCGGTGATCACCAGGGCCGCTCCGATCTCCGCGTTGGAGCGGCCCTCGGCCATCAGCGCCAGCACGTCGCGCTCCCGTTCGGTCAGGTCGCCGAGCGGGTCGCCGCCCCGGGCGCCCCGGCGCACCAGCAGCTGCGCGACCACCTCCGGGTCCAGCGCGGTGCCGCCCGCGGCCACCCGGCGCAGCGCGTCGAGGAACTCGGCCACGTCCGCCACCCGGTCCTTGAGCAGGTAGCCGACGCTCCGGGTGTTGGCCGACAGCAGGTCGGCGGCGTAGCGCTCCTCGACGTACTGCGACAGCACCAAGATGGCGATGTCCGGCCACTGGCTCCGGATCACCAGCGCGGCCCTGATGCCCTCGTCGGTGTAGGAGGGCGGCATCCGCACGTCGGCGATCACCACGTCGGGCTGTTCCCGCTCCACCGCCGCCAGCAGGGCGGCCGCGTCCCCGGCGGTGGCCGCCACCTCGAACCCGGCGCTCTCCAGCAGCTTGGTCAGCCCGGCCAGCAGCAGCACCGAATCCTCGGCGATCACCACGCGCTGGCCGGCCCGCCGGGCCACGCCCGTCACGGCGGCCACGCTACGCCGCGCGCTCACTCGGCCCGCAGGGCCGTGGCCGGGCCGGGCCCGGGCCGCCCAGCGTCGCGGGCAGCAGCGCCCCGGCCACCGCGATGACCAGCGCGGCCAGCGACAGCAGCGCCAGCCGGGACGGCGGGAACACCTGGGTGAAGCTGGCCGGGATGCCGGTGTGCGCGGTGCCCGGCCATGGCGCGCACGGTGGCCGTGTTCAGCGCGACCGCGGCGGGCGCCGCGATCACCGCGGCGACCACGGCCGGGACCGGCGATCCAGCCCACGACCATGACGAGCACCTGGCCGCGGCCGCATGCCGAGCGCCTTGAAGACGCCCAGGTCGTGGACCCGGTCCCGGGTCGTCATCAGCACCGTGTTGAGCACGCCGAGCCCGGCGGCGATCGCGACCATGAGCGCGAGCAGGCCGACCAGGCCGCTGGCGATCGTGTAGAACTGGCCGCCGCCGTGCTGCGGTGGTGGCCTGCCACGGGCTGCCGAGCCCAGGGCCCGGTTGACCGCCTGGACGTACGCCGGCCGGCATGGTGCCGGGCCGCAGCGCCACGTCGTAATCCTGCAGGTTCGGCCGGGTGGCCACGCCGGGCAGCGTCCCGCTGCTGCCGAACAGCAGCGGGTCGCTGGACTGGGGTGGAACACCTCACCCGACGATCCGCACCGTCACCTGGGCCGTACCGGTGTTCACCGTGGCGGTGTCGCCCGACGGCCAGGCCGCTGGCGGTCAGGAACGCGGTGTTCACGTCCACCTCGCCCGGCCCGCTGTACCAGTGCCCGGCGATGATCCCGAACCCGGTCCAGGACGCGTCACCGCCGAACGCCTGGGCGTTGACGCCAGCCGGCGATGCCCGCCACCTTGACCTGGTTGTCGTAATCGCGCCACGGCGTGCAGCGTGCCCGGCTGGGCGCGCAGCGCGGCCACCACCGCGGCGTCCTGCGCCGCGGTGGGCACTGGCGGCGGCCCGCCGGCCGCCGCCGGCCCGGCCGCCCTGGCATGCTGCACCGGGACGCGTCGGCCGGCGATGGGTCTGGCTGCGCCGCGGCCCGGCCCAGCGAGGCGTGCAGCCCGAACGCGAAGATCACCGCGGTGGCCCCGAACGCGATCGCGGCCAGCGTCACCAGCGGTCCGGGCCGGCCGGGCGAACGGCGCGGCCAGCCCGAGGCCGGCCGGGCGCGGCAGCCGCAGCCGGGACGCGAGCCGGTGCGCGGCGTACCCGTGGCCCGCCCGCGGGCGCCCGCCCGGCCGCGATCGCCTGCGCGGCCGACAGCCGCCCGGCCCGCAGCGCCGGCCCGAACCGCGGCCAGCAGCGATCAGGACCAGCATCCCGGCCGGCGCGAGCCACCGACGCCCACCACGGCACGTGCTGGCGGCCGACCCCGTAGGCGCCGGCCGAGTCGCTCAGCACCGGAAGCGGCGAGCACGTTGCCCGCCACCACCCCGGCCAGCGCAGCCGGCCAGCGCCGGCCAGCCGACCCGGCTCAGGTAGGCCAGCACGACCTGGGCCGGGGTCAGGCCGATGCTCTTCAGCACGCCGATCCGCTGGTACCCGGCGACCACCGCCCCGCTGACCACGTTGCCCACGATGAGCACCGCCATGACCAGGCCGATCAGCGCGAACGCGACCACGAAGGGCTCCATGATGGCGCCGTTGCCGGTCGCCGCGTCCTGCGCCGCCAGCCAGGAGGCGGCGCCGGTCACCGCGTCCGGCGGCAGCGCCCGCGTCACCGCGGCCACGTCGGCGCGGACCTGCGCCGCGCTGCCGGCCTGGGCGAACCGGTAGAGCATCTGCGCGCTCGGCGGCACCCCCGGCGCCCGCAGCCGGCCGACCTCGCCCGGCGTCACCCAGCCATCGGCGGTGTGGTGACCGAGTTGCCGAAGCCGACCACGGTCAGCGCGGGTGGCCGCGCAGCCGGTGACGGTGATGGTGCTGCCGAGCGCGGGGCCCCCGCCGCCCGCGCTGCCGTCCAGCACCAGCTGGCCGGGGCCGTCGGGCCAGTGCCCCGGCGCTCAGCACCACGTCGTCGACCGGGCCGCCGGCCGATGGACCGCCCCGCCAGCGTGAGCTGCCCGAACGGCTGGCCGTCCCACTGCGACCTGCACCGTCGACGTGGCGAACGGCCCGGCCGCCGCGGTGACCCCGGCAGCGCGCGTGGTAGCGGCCAGCGCGCGCCGGGCTGGCCTGCGCGGTGTTCACCGTGACGGCCACGTCCGCGCCGCGCTGGGCGCCGAACGCGTGCTGGAACGGGGCGTTGCTCGCCGCCAGCAGCGCCAGCCCGAGCGTGGCCGAGGCGGTGGACGATCAGCACCACCAGCCCGATCGCCACGGCCTGCACTTGTGCCGCCGCAGGCCGCCGGTGGCGGTCCTGATCGCAGCCAGCCAGCGAGCCGGCTCACGCCGGCACGCCCGCACGCCGGCGTCCGGCCAGCCGCCCGTCCACGATGCTGCACGGTGCGGGCCGCGTACCGCTCGGGCCAGCGCCGGGTCGTGGGTGACCAGGACCAGGGTCTGCCCGGCCGCGTTGAGCTCCTGCAGCAGCCGCCCGATCTCCTGCCCGGTGGCGGTGTCGAGCGCGCCGGTCGGCTCGTCGGCCAGCAGCAGCTCGGGCGAGTTGACCAGGGCCCGGGCGATCGCCACCCGCTGCCGCTGGCCGCCGGACAGCCGGGCCGGGTAGTCGTCGCGGTAGCCGCTCGAGGCCCAGCCGGGCCAGCAGTTCCGCCGCCCGCGCGCGGGCCTGTCCGCCGGGACGCCCCGGCCAGCTGGGCGGGCAGCAGCACGTTGTCCTCGACGGTGAGGTCGTCGAGCAGGTTGAAGAACTGGAAGATGATCCCGACGTGCCGGGCCCGGAACCGGGCCAGCGCCGCTCTCGCCCAGGGTGTCGATCCGCCGCCCGGCCACGGTGACCGTGCCCGGCTGGGCCGGTCGAGCCCGGCGATCAGGTTGAGCAGGGTGGACTTGCCGCTGCCGGAGGGGCCCATGACGGCCACCACCTCCCCGGCCGCCACGCCCAGGCTGACGTCGTCCAGCGCGGGCGGCGCGCCCGCCTGGTAGGTCTTGGTCACGCCGTCCAGCCGGATCACGTCGTCGTGGCTTCGTCATCATCGGAACCTTCCCCGTAGTGGTGTCGCCGTCAGGATGACCCACCCGGGCGGCGCGCGCGCAGTGGCCCAGGAGCCCGAATCGGGGGTGAAGCTAGCCCCACCACCGATCGTGAACCCTGCCGGATGGGCAGGCCCGCGCCGCGGGCCTACCGTGGCTGTCATGACCGCACTCGCCGCCCGACGACCGGCCGGCCCGGCGGCACCGCCGGGTGCCGTGGTCGCCGCGAGCCTGGAGCCAGGCCCTGTACCTCACCGGCGGCATCCCGGCCCTGCTGGCCGTGCCGCTCATCGTCGTGCTCGCGCCGTACGCGGCGGCCGGCATCCGGCGGCGGTGCTGCTCGCGTGCCCGGCCTGGTGCTGGCGCTGCTCGCGCGTACCGCTGCTCACCCGGCTGCACCGCCACCGGCTGCGGGTGACGGCCGGAGTCGAATACCGCCGCAACCTTTCTCCCGAACGGGCTGAGCTGTGACCGGGCTCCTCACCGCGGCCCGCACCGGCACGACCTGGCGCCAGCTCGGCTACCACTTCCTGGCCGCGCCCGCCCTGGCCGCGGCGGCGATCGCCGCCTTCGGCCTGTGGCTGGCAGGCCTGCTGTACACGCTGGTGTACGCCTACGCGTGGGCGCTGCCCCGGGAGCGCCTGCTCGCACCGCGGCCAGTCGGCCGGCGCCGGCCCGGCCACCTGCACCGGTGCTGGGCCGGATCCCGCTGGACGCGTGGCTGACCGTGGGCGGCGTCGCTGCTGCTGGCCGCCGCGCCGTTCGTCACCGCCGGGGTCGCGGCCCTCGACGTCCGGGTGACCCGGGCGCTGCTCGGCCCGAGCCGGGCCGAGGAGCTCGAGCACCGGGTGGAGCGGCTGACCCAGACCCGGGCCGGGGCGGTCGACGCGGCCGACGCCGAGCGGCGCCGGCTGGAACGGAACCTGCACGACGGCACCCAGCAGCGGCTGGTCTCGCTGGCCATGAACCTGGGCATGGCCCGGGCCCAGACCACGCACGGTGGAGCAGGCGCACCAGGCCATCGCCGAGGCGCACGTGGAGACCAAGGCGGCCCTGGCCGAGCTGCGCAACCTGATCCGCGGCCTGCACCCGCCGGTGCTGGAGGACCGCGGCCTGGACGCGGCCCTGTCCGGGATCGCGGCGCGGATGCCGATCCCGGTCCGGCTGACCGTGAACGTGCCGCGCCGCCCGTCGCCCACGATCGAGGCCGTCGCCTACTTCGTGGTCTCCGAGGGCCTCACCAACATCACCAAGCACTCCCAGGCCGTCCCAGGCGGAGGTATTCGTGGAACAGGCGGGCGACCGGCTGCACATCATCGTCACCGACGACGGCGTGGGCGGCGCCGACCCGGCCCGCGGCACCGGCCTGGCCGGCCTGGCCCGCCGGGCCGAGTCGGTCGACGGCACCCTCGACGATCACCAGCCCGCTGGGCGGGCCGACCCTGCTCTCCGTGGACCTGCCATGCGCGCGGTAACCGCCCGGCGGCCCGCCCGCTGGGTCTGGGCCGTGTCCGGCCTGGCGGCCGCGGCGGCGCTCGCGATCCCCGGCACCTACCTCATCACCATGGCCGACGTCCCCCGGGACCAGGCGCGGCCGGTCGCCATCACGACCAGGACCGTGACCGTGCCGCAGCCGGTCACCAGCCTGAGCGTGCGGAGCTACGGCGGCCAGGTGCGGGTGACGGCCGGGACGGTCAGCCACGTCCAGGTCACCGAGAGGATCGTCTACGACCCGCCGGCCGGCCTGCCCGCCGTCGCCGAGTCGGTCTCCGGCGGCCGTCTCAGCCTGGGCGACGCGGCTGCGCCAGGACGGACTGCGTCGTCGACTTCACCGTGACGGTGCCGTCGGCCATCGGCGTCACCGTCGACACCCAGGGCGGTCCGGTGGCTGTCGCGGGCGCCGCGGGCACCACCGTGGATTCCGGCGGGGGACCGGTGCAGATCACGCAGACCGCAGGCCCGCTCACGGTCCGCACCGGCGGTGGCCCCTTGATGCTGAACGAGGTGGCGGGCCCGCTTCGGGCCGACACCAGCGGCGGGACGCTGGCCGCCCGGGAGATCACCGCCGCCACGGCCATCCTCAGCACCGGCGGCGGTCCGGCCGTCAGGTCGCCTTCTCCGCCGACCCGGATGCGGTGACGGTCAGCACTGACGGCGGCCCGGCGACGCTGCGGGTGCCCGGCGGCCCCTACGCGCTGACCGCGGACAGCGACGGCGGCCCGGAACTGATCGGGATCGCCACCGACCCGGCCGCCCGTCCCTCGATCCAGTATCAGCAGCGGCGGCGGCCCGCTCCAGCTCGAGCCCGCCCCGTGAACCCGGTGACCTCCGGCCCCCGCTGGCGGCCGGCTCGTCAGGCGGGGCGCCGGTAGCTGGCTATCTGGGTCACGCTGTCCAGTTGGGGCACGTGGTGGCGCGTGACGGGCTCGGCGAGGTGGATCCAGCCCGGGTAGCGCCTGCCGGCGACGTGCACCCGCACGAGCGACTGGAAGGCCTGGTGGTCGATGCCGTCGTAGCCGTGGCGCACGACCGTGCTGTGGATATCCCCGGAGATGACCAGCACCAGCGGGTCGGCCGCGTCCCGCAGGGCCCGCTTGACCCGGGCGGCGTCGAGCAGCCGGAAGGCGACGTCCAGGGCCTCGCCGAAGCACCCGTTGGCGTCGTAGTGGACCTCTCCCGCATGGATGACAACCCGGATCCGCAGTTGCCGCTGCGGCTGGCTGTGGCGCGGAAGGCTGGTGTTGTACTCGGCGAGGAGCCGGCTGAGCAAGGGGACGACGCGGTTCAGCAGGAGCGCCTTGGGGGCCTGGTCGACCGGGTGGATGAGCGCCAGGATGCCGTCGCCCCGGTCGATGAACCGGTCGCGGTAGCGCTTGTCGATTCCTGCCGTGCACAGCGCCATGTCGAACAGCTCGTAGGCCTTGTTCCTGAGCTCGCCCTTGACGGGATTCGGGCGGGTCGTGGAACTCTCGATGTCCAGTGCCACGATGGCACGGTAGAGAGGCAGGCCTGGCGCTTGGCTCGGTCCCATCAGCGTTCTCCTGACGGGAACCAGAACCAGTGGCGACAACTGTCAGGTGCGACCCGATCGGGCATACCTGGGCATGGGTAGACATCGTTCCTCCCTGTAGGGAGTGACTGGGCACGCTGGCCGCCGACCGGGATACGGTCCGGCGGCGACGAGAAGCCCGTGCAGGTCTCGGCGGTTGACGCCGGGTCCTGCGCGGCCGATGAGGGGGAAACGACGAGACACGAGGACCGGCAGCCCGCGGCGAGTGCGCCGCGGCCCTGTTGGTGGTCATCGCTTCTCCCTGCTGACTGGCGGGTGCGACAACTGCCACCAACTCCGTTGTCGGTGTTTGTCGTGTGCTTCTATCTGTTGTCCCTGACAACTGACGATTGTGTCATACCCGACTTGACAACTGCCATACGTTTATCCGCGACATTTGTCGGACAGGTCGACTAGGCTGTCGTTGATGGCCGAGCCACTTGATCCCGCCGCCCTCGGCGTAGCGTCCGCTCTGAAGAGCCTCCGGACGCGGACCGGCCTGCGGGAGGAACGGCTGCAGGGTACCGAGCTCGTGCTCGATACCCTCGAGGGCCTGGCCACCGTCCAGGCCCTGGTCAGCGCCGGAGAATCCACCGAACGGGCCATCGTGCGCGCCGTCCGGGCGGCGGCCGGCACGCTGGCGCCGACGATGAGCATCGTCGCCGACGTGAGCCTCGGACTGGAGCTTTTCGCCGACCAGGTACCGGACGCCGACCTTTACGGTCAGGACCTGGGCCAGCGCCGGGAGGCGCTGCTGCGGAACTGGAACCGGCTGCACGAACTGCGGTCCGCGCCGCCCGGTAAGGCGCCGTCGCCCCGGGCGCTCCGGCTGGACGTCGAAGCCGAGGCGCTCACGGCGCTCGCGTTCGCGCTGACGGCGGGGGCCGGCCCGGCGACGCCGGCATGGCGGAGCGGACCGAGCCGCGGGCCGGCGAGCAGCGGTCCGGCTCGTCTCCGGTCAGCCGGGCTGAGCTGCGGGTCTTCGCGGCGGAGCTCACCCGGACACTGCGCATGCGCCAGACGACCGTCGAGCAGGCCGCGGCCGACCTGGCCGTCCCGCTCGCCGACGTGGCCCGGTGGGCAGCCGGGCAGGAGCTGCCGTCGGAGCCGGAGGCCCGCTCGCTGGACGATTACCTCACGGCCCGGGGCGCGATCCAGAGCCTGGTCACTGACCTGCGTTCCCGGCCGGAGCGCCCCGGCCCCCGGCTCGTCCCGGTGCCGCGGCCGAGCCCGGCCGCGCCCACCTTGTTCCAGACGTTCGCCGATGTCGCCCGGGCGCTGCGGGACTGCCTGGTCAGGGACGCCGACGGCACGCCCCTGGGGTGGCCGCGCGACCTGCGCGAACTGCCAGGCGGGGTGACGGTGGCATCGACCGCTTACGGCATCAGGACGATGCTG
Source organism: uncultured Actinomycetota bacterium (assembly GCA_963839095.1). Classification (GTDB taxonomy): domain Bacteria; phylum Actinomycetota; class Actinomycetes; order Streptosporangiales; family Streptosporangiaceae; genus Palsa-504. The sequence goes on from CAWIUF010000050.1 coordinate 57,951, forward strand.
CTGCTGGAGGACGGCCTGGCCGCCGACCTGGTTCCGGTCGCGGAAAACCTGAAGAACATGGCCTTTCCCGGACAGGAAGACGACGCGCCGCAAGCAGTACCCGCTGCGGCCGGAGACGATCGCGGTGGTGCTGAGCGCCCTCCGCCGGATCGCCGTCGCGGAAGACTTCGGGGAACACGCCGACCGCGATGGAGAACGACCTGGGTGACTTCGAGAAGTCCCGGCCGTTCATCCTCACCACGATCCTGGAGACCAGCCTGCTGCTCGAGCCCGGCAGCAGGCTCGTGGAGACCCTCATCGAGAGCCTGCTGGCCGCCCGGCGCCCCTACGGCGAACTGCTGCTGTGGCCGGAGAAGGCCGAGCCGCTGCTCATCGATCCCAATCCGTCGGTGGCGCACACCGCCCGGGCCGTGCGGGTGCTGGCCAGCGTGCAGGCGATCCGGCCGTCCAGCCCGGTGCAGGAGGCCCTGGAGCAGGCCACGGCCTGGCTGCTCGAGCAGCGTGACCTGCACAACGCGTACGAGGCCACCGAGCGCGGGCTCGAGATGGTGCACATCCGGCACTTCACGTCGGCGTGGGTGGTGAAGGCCCTGGTCTCGGCGGGCATACCGGCGACCCACCCCGCGGTGAGCAACGCGCTGGCCCAGGTCTGGAAGAGCTACGGCGGCGACGCCGCCGCCCTGTGGGCCTGGGACAACGGCGACCTGCCGATCTGGATGACCTTCGACGCGATCGAGGCGCTGAAGCTCGCCAGCCTGGCCGTCCCGTTCCGCCCCGGCTGGTCCCCGCCGTGACGCCGCGACCCAGGCCCGGAGCCCGGCCAATCAGCCGCAGACCCGGAATTTCCGGCAAGACAACCCTTCCGGCATTGAAGCCAATTTTTAATCGTCGCGTTAGCGAGCGATTACCATTCTCGCTGCTCTGGGCGCTAAGATCCGCGTACCTGGTGCGAGGTATACCCGGCGGACAGCGCTGCGGGGCGGCCTCTCCGGATCAAGAAAGGCCCATAGCCTCAACAATCCGGACAAAGTTCCCGAAAATGGCGAATACCGGTCGACTAAAAGTCCCTGATTCGCCCGTATGTCCATCGAGTTACGCTGATGCAAAGCGGTCGATGGGTTTTCTCGTTGAGGAAGGACGCTCGTTGAGCGCTGGCGGAACCTTGGCCGAGGCGGTGGATACCCCGCCCGTGGCAGGGTCGAGAGACCGGGATTCCGTCGGTCGACTGGTGGACAACGAGCCACTGCAACCTGCTGTGACTTCTGCTACGGGCCGGTGCCCGGCAAGGATCCGGTCGAGCTCCGGTACGACATCCTCCAGGCCATCCGGCTTCCTCCGCGCGCGTCGTGACCTTCTGCGGCGGGGAGCCGCTCCTGGTCAAGAAGGTCGACGAGTAGGCGGCCATCCTGCGGCAGCACGGTAAGTCGACCGTGCTCAACACCAACGGCGAGCTCCTGCGCAGGCGCCTTGACCAGGGGTTCAGGCTCGACGCAACTTCACCTATGGTCGGCATCTCCGTCGAGGGCTCGACACCGGAGGTCCACCGCGCGATGCGCGGTGAGAAGGCCGATCTCGGACGAGGTGCTCGCGGCCGCCCGGCTGGTGGCCGCCGAACCGGGCGTCAGCCTCAAGTTCGGCACCGTGGTGAGCGCCGTCAACCCGAGCGACCTGCCCGCGCTCGCCCGGATCGTCCATGAGCTGGCCCCGGACATCTGGCGCCTGTACCAGTACAGCGGCCGGGGCGACCAGAACACCGGCCAGCACCGGCACTGGCTGCCGGAGGGCGAGTTCCGGCGCCTGGCCGCCGAGGTCGCAGAACTGGCGTCGCCGGTGCCGACGGCGCCGTCGAACGAAGCCGAGACGGCGGGCTGCCTCATCGTCGACCCGGCCGGCAATGTCCTCCAGCCCAGCGGCGCCGGTTACTTCCGGCTCGGAAACTGCCTCACCGAACCGCTGGACCGCATCTGGGCAGAAAGGTCGGCCCAGTCGGCCATCGTCAGCAATAAGCGCTGGCTCTCCGTCCTCAGCGTAACGGTCATTGCGGAGTTCAGCCGGAATTCGACATGCAGTCGGCATCATCGCCCGCCCTGGTCATCATCGGCCACGTCGGTTTCGCCACTGACCGGACCGCCCGCGGCTCCGTCACCTACCCGGGCGGATCCGGCTTGGCCGCGGCCTCCGCCGCGGCCGCGCTCCTCGATGGCGTCGGCCTCGTCGCGCAGGTGGGTGAGGATTTCGATCTCGGCGACCTCAAGCCTCTCCGGATCGGCCTGGAGGCCGAGTCGCGGTCCGGCCCGGTGCGACGGCCCGGTTCCGCATCGAGCAGTCCTCGGCGACGGACGCCTGTCGTTCCGCTCCGACCTGGGCGTCGCGGCCGAGCCGGGCTTCGAATCGGTTCCCGGCGTCCTAGTTCGGCGAGGCCAGCCACGTGCACCTGGTGATCCGCGCCCCTGAGCAGCAGCTGGCGTGGCTGGAATTCCTCCGGGCGCCAGGGATGCCAGGCTCAGATCTCGGTCGACATGTTCGAGCCTTCCGTGCGCGGAGCCGCGGGTGACGTCGCTGGGCCCGCTCCCGGTCAGCCGCCAGGCGGCGGTCAGGTCGCCCGGCAGCGGCCACTGGCCGGCGAGGGCCAGGTCGATCCGGTGGCGGACCTCGCGTTCGGCCTCCGGCTCGGCCGCGAACAAGATCCGCACGCGCAGCTCGTCCCCGGCCGCGCCCTCGGCCCGGGTCGCGCGCACATGGTGCGGCGCCAGCGGGCAGGGCGGCTCATGCTCCCAGTGCCCGCACAGCGCGGCCGTGACCGCGGCCCCGGGAGCCCGCTCGTCGGCGCCGGGCGGCAGGGCCAGGACCGCCTCGTGCGCGTAGGCCTGACGCATGAAACCAGTATCCCCCCGGACCGTAGGCTCGGGCTGCTTGACCTTTCCCTTGGGTCAGGCCGCAAGCTCATGGCACCGGGCAGGTCGCCCGGTCCTGGAGGAGACCGATGGACTTGATGACGATCGGCACGTTCGCCGGGCGGACCCGGCTGTCCGCCAAGGCGCTGCGGCTGTACGACCGGCTGGGGCTGCTGCCGCCGGCCCGGGTCGACCCGGACAGCGGCTACCGGTTCTACAGCGAGGACCAGGTGGCCACGGCCCGGCTCATCGCCCTGCTGCGGCGCCTGGGCATGCCGCTGCCCGCCATCGCGGACATCGCGGCGAAGCCGCCCGGCGCGGCGGCCGCGGCGGTCGGCGCGTACTGGTCGGACGTCGAGTCGGTCACGGCGGACCGCCGGGTCCTGGCCTCTTACATCCAGGCGAAGCTCACTGGAGGCGACATGCCGAGCTACGACATCACCACCCGCGCTCTCCCGCAGCGCACCATCGTGTCCATCTCGAGGCACCTGCACACGGCCGAGACGGGCGCCTTCTTCGCCGACGCGTTCGGCCGGCTGCGGTCCGCCGCGCCCGGCCTGGAGGGCATCGCCGGCTGCCCGTACCTGATCTTCTACGGGGAGGTCAGCGACGACAGCGACGGCCCGCTGGAGCTGTGCCGCCCGGTGGCTCACCGCCCCGGACCAGGCTGGCGGAAGGCGTCGAGGTCCGGGAGGAACCCGCCCATCAGGAGGCCTACATCCGGGTGGCCATGAAGGACATGGGCTGGCCCGCGCTGGCCCCCGCGGTCGACGCGCTCGAGGCCTGGGTGCGCGGCCAGCAGCGCGAGCCGGCCGGGGCCCTGCGCCAGGTCCTGATCGGCGACCAGCGCACCGCCCAGCCGGACACCCCCGTCTGCGACCTCAGCATCCCCCTGAAGTAACTCCCGGCTGGCAAACCCGCGCCGCCGCGGCCCTGAAACGCGGCGGCGCGGGTTATCACCGGTAAAGAGCCGCCCCCCGGCGACCTGATACATCGCCCGCGCGGCCTAGCCGGCCAGCGCCACCCGGGCCAGGCGGCGCCACTGCGGCACCGGCGCGCGGAAGTCCCCCCACACCTCGGCCGCGTCGACGCGGATCGTCATCGGCAGGTCCAGCCCGAGGCCGGCCGCGATGGCGGGCTTGCGGTCCGGCGTCCAGGTCGGCGTAGAGCAGGCTGAGGTGCGGTCCGGGGCTCCGGCTCGAGGCCGAGGGCCTGCTCGGCCGCCTCGCGCAGCGCGGTGAGCCGCGCGGACGGCTCGGCCCGCAGGTACAGCGAGCGGAAGAAGACCGGCTCGTAGCCGATCCCGGTCAGCGTCACCGCGAACGGCGGCACCCCGTCCGCCAGCCGCGCGAGCACCCCCGCCACCGCGTCCGGCGCCGCCTCGGTCACCCCGGCCAGGGTGACGTGCGGCGCGAACACCGGCCCGCCGTGGCCCGCGGCGAGGTCCGCGATCACGCGCGCCAGCCGGTCCCGCTCCGGTCCCGGGGCGGGGACGAGCCAGGTCATGCAGGATGCCACCCCGTTCGGCTTCATTCTTTAAAATTCTCCCGAACGGGCCCAGCTTACACCCCACCCCGCCCGGCTCCCCGCCGCGCTGGACCGGCCCGGTCGTCAGCTCGCCTGGGCGCGGATGGCGCTGATCAGCGTGCGGGCGGTCGCGGTCACCGGGCGGTCCCGGGGGTAGCACACGGCTATCGTCCGCGGGCGTCCCGCGTCGTGCGGCTCCAGCCAGGTCAGCGACGGGTCGACGGCCCCGGCGGGCGACCACCCGCCCGATGCAGGCGTGGCCGAGCCCGGCCGCCACCAGCCGTTGCAGGGCCAGGTTGTCGTCGGTGCGGTAGACGATCTTCGGCGTGATGCCGCGCCGGGCCCAGGTGTCCTCGAGTTCGGCCTGCCCGCGCCACCGGCGGGTCCAGGCCACCAGGTCCTGCTGGTCGAGCACGCCGAACCCGGCGCGGTCCAGGCTCGCGATGTCGCTGTCGCGGCGGGTCAGGATCACCCAGGGATCCTCCACCACGCCGATGGCCTCGACGTAGGTGTCGGTCTCGGAGTTGTAGGAGAACGCGAGGTCGAGCTCGCCCCGGCGCAGGGCATCCCGCGAGTCCTCCGGGTCGTCGGCCGCGACGAGCACCACCTCGACGCCGGGGTAGTCGTCGCGGAAGGTGCGCAGGGCGCCCGGCATGATCTCGGCGGCCGAGGTCTGGGTGACGCCGACCCGCACCCGCACGCTCTCGCCGCGGGCCGCCTGCTCGGCGTCGGCGGCGACCGCCTCGACCTCGCTGAGCACCCGCCGGGCCCGGCGGCAGACCGCCTCGCCCGCCGGGGTCAGGGTAACCTGGGCCCGGCCGCCCGGGCGGTGGAACAGGGGCTGTCCCAGCGCCGCCTCCAGCGCCGAGACCTGGTGCGACAGCGCGGACTGGGTAAAGCCGAGGGCGGCCGCGGCGCGCCGGAACGAGCCGAGTTCGGCGATCGCGAGGACCGCCTGAAGCTCGCGCAGGCCGAGTCCGCTTTTGATCGGCTGTATCGATCGTAGCTGCGACATTTCTTCACTTTACTTCAGTTTTTCTCATATTAAACTGGCGAGTGCCATCTCACTCCGCGCTTACGGGAGGACATCGTCATGCTCGCTACCAGGACCGGCGCCGGAGGCCGGCTGTTCCGCCTGCTGATCGGCGGCCTGATCCTGGTCAGTGCGGCCGCCCAGTTCGCGCTGGTACCGGTCATGCCCGCTTACGCCCGCCGGTTCGGCCTGTCCGGCTTCGAGCAGGGGATGATCCTCGGCGCGACCGGGCTCGCCAGCCTGGTCGTGTCGCTGCCGGCCGGAACGCTGTCCGACCGGTTCGGCGCCCGGCGGATCACCCTGGCCGCGGGCCTGCTGATGGCGGCCGCCGACCGCCGGGCAGGCGCTGGCCGGGCGGCTTTCCCGCGCTGCTGGCCGCCCGGCTCGCTGTTCGGGGCCGGCTACGGCATGGTGTGGACCGCGGGCCTGTGCTGGCTGGCCGGCGCCGCGGCCGGCGGCCCGCCTGCCCTGGGCGGTTCGGTGGCCAGCGCCGGGGTCGGCGGCGTGGCCGGGCCCGGCCGCCGCGGGCGCGCTCGCCCAGCATCTCGGGCTGGCCGTCCCGCTGCTGGTCACCGCGGCGGCCTTCGCCGCGATCACCGCCGGGCTCGCTGTCCTGCGGGTCGCGCCCGGTCCGGCCGCGCCGCGGGCGGGGGCCTGCGGAGCCTGCTCAGCCTGCGCGGCGACCGGGGCCAACCGCGACCTCATCGGCGCCAGCGCCGCGGTCGTCACCGCCGGGCTGAGCACCGGGGTCTGCGCCTTGCTGGTGCCGGTCCTGCTGCACGCCGCCGGGGCGTCTACCGGGCAGATCGGCCTGGCCTTCGCGGCCAGCGGGATCTTGTTCGCGGTCGGGAGCGCGCTGACCGCCGCGGCCGGGCGGCGGGCGGTGAACCTGCCGGTGACCTGCGGCGGCATCGGCGTCCTGGCGGCCGCGCTCTCGCTGGCCGTGCTCAGCTCGGCGCCGCTGGCGCTCGTCGTCATGCTGTGCGTCACGACCGCCGCCCGGGCCGTGCTGTGGACGGTCAGCTACCCGCTGGCCGCCGCGGCCGGCCAGGACGGCGCGGGCCTGGGCGCCTCGGTCGGGCTGCTCAACCTCATCTGGGCGGCGACCGCGGTCATCGGCCCGCTCGCGGCCGGGGCCGCCGCCGGGCACCTGGGCGCGGCCGCGGTCTTCGGGCTGACCCAGGCGGTCTGCGTGGCCGCGCTGGGCGTCACCGCCGCCCTGGCCTGGCGGGCCCGGCGTCCGGCCGTCCCGGCCGCCCGACCCTGGCCAGGTATCAGGGTGGACGGGACGGCCACGCTCCGGTGTGGAATCCTGATGCGGTGCACCTGCTGCCCGCCGACCGGTCCGATCACCGGGTCATCGACGCCGAACGGATCTGCCAGGCCATCGCCGCCCTGGACCCGCCCGAGGCGATCGCGGCCCGGGCCCGGCAGTTCGCCGTGCTCGGCGACCCGACCCGGCTCACGCTGCTGATGGCCATCAAGGCCGCGGGCCCGATCAGCGTCTCCGACCTGGCCGCGGCGACCGGGATCAACGACACCACCGTCTCCCAGACGCTGCGCTACCTGCGCGCCAGCCAGACGGTCATCGCCGAGCGCGACGGCCGGGTGGTCCGCTACCGGCTCGCCCGCACCCCGGTCACCGACCTGCTGGCGGTCCCGCCGGTTCCCGCCTCGGTGACAACCGAGCCCCAGTGGCCGACCTGGTGCTGGTCAACGCCAGCGTGCTCACCATGGACCCGGCCCGGCCGCGGGCCTCGGCGGTCGCCGTCGCGGGCGGCCGGATCACCGCCCTGGACTCCGTCCCCGAAGGGGCGCAACGGGTCGTGGACCTGCGCGGCGCGACCGTGCTGCCCGGGTTCCACGACGCGCACAACCACATGACCGGCTTCGGCATGACGCTGGCCGAGGTCGACCTGCGTGCGGACGCGGCGGGCACGCTGGACGAGGTGTACGCGGCGATCGCCCGCCGGGCCGAGTCGACGGCGCCGGGGGAGTGGGTGGTCGGCTCCGGCTACGACCAGAACAAGCTCGGCGGCCACCCGCACCGCGACGCGCTGGACCGGGCCGCGCCCGGGCGCCGGGTCTGGCTGCGGCACACCTCCGGGCATATGTGCGTGGTGAACAGCCAGGTCCTGGCCGACCTCGGGGTGGACACCGCCGTCCCCGAGATACCGGGCGGCCGGGTCGCCGTCGACGCCGCCGGCCGCCCCACCGGCCTGCTCGAGGAGCGGGCCCAGCTGCTGGTGGGCAGCCTGGTCTACCCGTACCCGCTGGCCGAGCTGGCCGACGCGATCGCCCGGGCCGCCACCGAGTACCTGAAGGAGGGCGTCACCAGCTGCACCGAGGCCGGCATCGGCGGCGGCTGGGTCGCGCACAGCCCGGCCGAGCTGGCCGCCTACCAGCTCGCGCGGGACCAGGGCAGGCTCGGCGTCCGGGTCGAGCTGATGACGGCCGGCGAGGTGCTGCACCCGCTCGGCGCGCACGCCGGCGACAACCTGCCGGTCGGGCTCGACCTGGGCATCAGGTCCGGCTTCGGCGACGACTGGCTCCGCCTCGGCGCGACCAAGATCTTCGCCGACGGCTCCCTGGTCGGCCGGACCGCCGCGGTCAACGATCCCTACGCCGGGGACGCGGACAACCGCGGCTACCTCCAGACCGACGAGGCCAGCCTGCAGGCGATGATCATCGCCGCGCACCGCTCCGGCTGGCAGGTCGCCACCCACGCGATCGGCGACCGGGCCATCGACGTGGTGCTCGACGCGTACGAGCAGGCGCTGGCGCAATACCCGCGGCGCGACCCGAGGCACCGGATCGAGCACTTCGCCATGGTCGGCCCGGAGCAGCTCGCCCGGGCCGCCGCCCTCGGCGTGATCGGCGTGCCGCAGGGCCGGTTCGCCTCCGAACTGGGCGACGGCATGCTCGCCGCGGTCGGGCCTGACCGGCACGGCTGGCTGTACCGGCAGCGCTCGCTGCTCGAGGCGGGCATGGTCCTGCCGGGCAGCTCGGACCGGCCGGTGGTGGCCGGGGCGCCGCTGCTCGGCATCGCCGACATGGTGAACCGGCGGACCAGTTCCGGCGCGCCGTTCAACCCGGACGAGGCCGTCACCGCCGGGCAGGCGCTGCGCGCCTGGACCTGGGGGTCGGCCTACGCCAGCCGCCAGGAGCACGTCAAGGGCATGATCGCCCCCGGCATGCTCGCCGACCTGGTGGTGCTGTCCGAGGACCCCACCGCGGTCAGCCCGGAGCGCATCGCCGGCCTGGAGGTCCTGGCCACCATCGTCGGCGGCGAGGTCCGGCACGGAAGCCTGGATTAGCGCAGCCTGGGTTAGCGGCGCCCCGCCGGGTAGCAGCCGGGCATGTTCGAGGGTTTCACGCTGGATCGCGTCGACGTCGGCGACGCCGTGCTCCGGGTCCGCCACGGCGGCTCGGGACCGCCGGTCCTGCTGCTGCACGGTCATCCCCGCACCCACGCCACCTGGAACCAGGTCGCGCCCCGGCTGGCCGGGCGGTTCACCGTGGTCTGCCCGGACCTGCGCGGCTACGGTGAGTCGTCCAAGCCCGCCACCACCCCCGACCACGCCCCGTACTCCAAGCGGGCGATGGCCGGCGACTGCGTCGCGCTGATGCGGGCGCTCGGGCACGAGCGGTTCTGCCTGGCCGGGCACGACCGCGGCAGCTACGTGGCGCAGCGCCTGGCGCTCGATTTCCCCGGCTCGGTGCGGCGGCTGTGCCTGATGGAGGGGATCCCCATCGCCGAGGCCCTGGCCCGCTGCGACGCCCGGTTCGCGGCCCGCTGGTTCCACTGGTTCTTCTTCGGCCAGACCGACAAGCCCGCCGAGCGGTTCATCAGCGCGGACCCGGAAGCCTGGTACACCGCCACCGCCGAGCACATGGGCGCCGAGGCGTACGAGGACTACCGCCGCGCCATCCACGACCCGGCCACCGTGCACGCCATGATGGAGGACTACCGCGCCGGTCTCGGCCTCGACCGGCAGCACGACGAGGCCGACCGCGCCGCGGGCCGCCGGATCGGCTGCCCGCTGCTGTTCCTGTGGGCCAGCCGCGACGACCTGGAAGACCTGTACGGCGACCCGCTCGCGATCTGGCGCGACTGGGCCGGCGACGTCTCCGCGGCCAGCCCGTCGACTGCGGCCACCACATCGCCGAGGAAGCCCCAGCCGAGCTCGCGGCGCTGCTGACCGCGTTCTTCGGCTAAGCGACTTCCCCTTCTCTCCGCCGGTTCCCTTCCTCCGCCGGTCCCCTCCCTTCCCTCGCCTGAGGCGCCCTTCCGTCATTTCTTTACCTAGTCCCTATTTCTTTACCGAGTTCCTATCTCTCGTGCCCGTCCCAGAGCCGGGCGGTGGCCCGGCGGGCGCCCTCGGCCAGCGCCTCGAACTTGGCCTGCACGATCCGCGGACCGATCTCCGGCGTGTAGGTGGCCTGCGACGAGAAGCCGCAGTCGGCGCTGGCCAGCACGTTCTCCCGGCCGACGAGCCCGGCGAACCGGATGATCCGGTCGGCGATCGTGTCGGGATGCTCCACGATGTTGGTGGCGTGGCTGATGACCCCGGGCAGGATCACCGCGCCGTCCGGCAGCCGGACCGACTCGAACACGTGGTAGACGTGCTCGTGCCGCGGGTTGGCCGCCTCGAAGGAGAACGCCCCCGCCTCGATGGTGAACAGCGTGTCCGCCATGTCGGCCAGCGCGGCGTCGTGCACCCGGGGACCCTCGTTGATGCCGTAGCAGGTGTGCAGCCGTACCCGCTCCCGCGGGATGCCGCGCAGGCCGCGGTTGATCGCGTTCACGTACAGCCGGGCCTTCTCCAGCTTCTCCTGCGCGGTCCCGGGGTGGTAGCTGTACACGTCGGTGAGGAACGGGTCGTCGACCTGCAAGGTGAAGCCCGCCGCCACGATCGCCGCGTACTCCTCGTGCAGCGCGTCGGCCACCGCGTCCAGGTAGGCGGCCTCGGTCGGGTAGTACTCGTTGCCGCCGACCCCGCTCGGCGCCACCGCGCAGACGAACACCTCGTCCGGCCCGGCGTCGCCGACCGCCTGCCGGAGGTTGTCCAGGTCCCGCTGGAGCCGCTGGTGCCCGGTGTAGGACACCGGCCCGGTGCAGCCGAGCGGAACCGCCGGAGCGGCCATCCCGCCGGTCATCGCCCCCTTGAGGTACTGCTCGTAGTACTCGGGGAAAGCCTCGATCTCGGCCCGGAACCCGGCCAGCGGATCGCGGTCCGGGCGGGGCTCGAACCCGCTCAGCCGCTCGCCGATGTAGGCGAAGAAGCCCGGCTTGGACTGCTCGCCGTCGGATATCACGTCCAGCCCGGCCGCGCGCTGCCACGCCACCATGTCCGCCACGGCCCGGCGTTCCGCGCCGGCCAGTTCCTCCGGATCGGGCCGCTCCCCGGCGGCCGCCGCCTTCATCAGGTCGAGCAGCGCGGCCGGCCGGGCCAGGCTGCCCACGTGCGTGGTACGGATGCGATCAGTGCTTCGCTGCATAACCCTTGATATCTCCACCCCCCGCCCGCGATTCCCGCGCCCCCGCTTTGTCTGCAGTTTTGGCTGCTATCACCCGACGACCGAAAACTGCCGTCCGACGATTCGACGGAGCGCGATGGCGGCCAGGTAGGCGGTGGGCGTGCATCGAGGACTGCGTGACTGCCGGGCAAGATCAGGGAACGTGGACGGCAAGACGCTGGAGTGGCTCGCGGCGGTGACCGAGGCGGCCGGGGGCAGCAGCGCGGCCCTGATGGCGGCGGCGGCGCGGGCCCGGGAAGCCCCCGGTTCCTGCACGGTCGTGCTGGTGGAGGGCATGAGCGACCAGGCCGCCGTGCAGACCCTGGCCGCGCGCCGCGGTCGTGACCTGCCCGGCGAGAACATCTTCGTGGTCCCGATGGGCGGCGCGACCAACATCGCCCACTTCCTCGCCATGTTCGGCCCGAACGGGTTCGGCGTCCGCCTGGCCGGCCTGTGCGACGAGGCGGAGGAGCACGACTTCCGGCGTGGCCTGGAACGCGCCGGCCTCGGGACCGGCCCCTTCGACCTGGCCACGCTCGGCTTCTTCGTCTGCGTCGCCGACCTGGAGGACGAGCTCATCCGCGCGCTCGGTGCCAGCACGGTGGAGCGCCTGGTCGCGGAGCAGGGCGAGCTCACCCCGTTCCAGACCTTCGCTCAAGCAGCCCGCCCACCGGGGCGAGCCGCGCGAGCAGCAGCTGCACCGCTTCCTGGGCACCCGCTCCGGCCGCAAGATCCGCTACGGCCACCTGCTCGCCGCCGCCCTCGACCTCACCCGGGTGCCAGGACCGCTGGCCGGCCTGCTCGCCTGGGTGTGACGTCCTGTCGCGTTTTGCAGGGGTTCTTGCCGGCTCATCCCGCCGTCCGCCGCGGCCACAATGGGCGCGGTGAACGATGAGGCCGGTGAACTGGCGGCCCTGCGGCAGGCGTTTCCCGGCTACCGCTTCCGCCGCCGCACCTCCGCGGCGTGCCGTGCTACCTGGCCGAGGCCCGCCACTCCGGTGATGCGCCATCCGGTGTCTCGTCCGGGGGTGCGCTCGCGGCCGAGGTGCCGCTGGTGGCGGCCCGGAGCCCGGCTGTCCTGGCGGACATGCTGGCCGTGGCGAGCGGACGCCCGGTGCGGCTGCGGCCCGCGGCGGTGGCCGCCGCCTACCGCGACCGGCGGATGACGATGCAGCAGTGCGCCGTCCGGTTCGGGGTGTCCCGGACCACGATCATGAAGTTCCTGGCCGCCGAAGGGGTCGCGCCGCGCAGCCGGGCCGTGTCCTCGACGAGCCGGCCGTGGCGGCCGCCTACCGGGACGGGCTGAGCCTGCGCGAGTGCGCCGCGCGGTTCGGCGATCAGCGAGCGCCGCGTCGCCGCGGTGCTGGAACACCAGGGCGTCCCCCGCCGCCCGGTCGGCCGTCCGCCCGGCCGCGCCGCCGCCAGATCCGGCGCGCTCACCGTCCCCGGACGCCGGACCCGGACCGGATCCGGACGCGGATCCGACCGTCCGAATCCAGGCCAGACCCCGCCGTCCTCTTCGGATCAGCGGGCACGGATGATCCATCTGGTGCCGTGATCCGGCTACGCGGCTGCTCACGCGGTCAGGGCGAGCAGCTTCGCGGCCACCTCGGTCAGGTCCTCGCCGGTCACGTCGGCCGGCTCGAACGGCGCGCCGTACCCGCCGGATTTGCGGCTCACCCAGCCGGCGGTCAGGCCTGCCCGCTTGGCCCCGTGGCAGTCCCAGTCGTGCGCCGCGACCAGGGCCAGCCACTGCGGCGGGACGTCGAGTACCTCCGCGGCGTACCGGTACACCATCCCGGACGGCTTCCACCGGTAGACCTCGGCGACCGAGATCACCCGGTCGATCCGCGGACCGAACCCGGCCCGCTCCACGAACGACGTGACCAGCTCCGCCGACCCGTTCGTCAGGCAGGCCACCCGGATGCCCGCGTCGGTCAGGGCGGTGATCGCGGGCAGCGCGTCGGGGAAGGCGGGCAGGTCGGCGAAGCCCGCCATGACCTGGGCCACCTGCTCGGGGCTGATCGTATAGCCGGTCAGCCCGCGCAGCGCGGACTCGGCGACGTCGGCGAAGGGCACGTAGTCCCCGGTCGCGGACAGCGCCATGCCGTCCCGGAGCGTGCTGGTGTACCACGCCTCGAGCAGGTGCGGGGGCTGGCCGATCGCGGTCAGCCGCTCGCGCAGCGGCTCGAGCGACATCAGCGTGCCGATCACGTCGAAGGCCACCACGGCCGGCCGGCGCGTCATGACGCCTGCGCCGGGGCGAGCGTGGCCAGCGCGTCCTCGATGGCCCGGTAGAACGTCGGGTACGCGTACGGCATGTTGCGCAAGGTGGCCAGCGGCACCTCGGCCCGGACCGCGACCGCCAGCGCGGACAGGACCTCGCCGCCGCAGGGCCCGGCCGAGCTGGCGCCCACCAGCACCGACCGGTCGGCGTCGGCGATGACCTTGATGAACCCGTCGTTGCCGGCCTTGTGGATCCAGCCGCGCGCGGACGCCGGAATCTGCGTGATCCCGGTGCGGACCCGCAGGCCGGCCGCGCGGGCCTGCTCCTCGGTCAGGCCCACCTGGCCGATCTCCGGGTCGGTGAAGGTGACCCGCGGCACGGCCCGGTAGTCGGCGGGCTCACCGTCCTGACCCAGGATGTCCCGCACCGCGATGGCGGCCTGGTACATGGACATGTGCGTGAAGGCGCCCTTCCCGGTCACGTCGCCGATGGCCCACACCCCGTCCGCGGCGCGCATCCGGCCGTCGGTCGCGATGGTGCGCGCCCCCGGATCCAGCCCGACCGCGGCGACCCCGAGGGCGCCCAGGTCGGTGCGGCGCCCGGTGCTGACCAGCAGCCGTTCGGCGGTGTGGATCTCGCGGCCGATGTCCACGGTGAACCGGTGGCCGTCGTGGCGGATCCGCGAGGCCGGGGCGTCCGTGCAGACCGTGATGCCCTCGGCCTTGAAAATCCGCTCGACCAGTTCGCTGGCCTCGGGCTCCTCGAACGAGAGCAGCCGGGGCTGGGCCTCGACGATGGTGACGGCGGTACCGAAGCGGGCGAAGACCTGGGCGAGTTCCGCGCCGATCGCCCCGCCGCCCAGCACGATCAGCGACGGCGGCACCTGCTCGGCCTGGACGATCTCCCGGTTGGTCCAGAACGGGGTGCCGGCCAGGCCGTCCAAGGGCGGGACCGCGGGATCCGTGCCGGTGTTGATCACGATGCCGGTCCGCGCCTGGAAAACCCGCGTGCCCCCGGCGCCGGTGACCGTCACCTGGCCGGGAGCGGTGATCTTCCCGCGGCCGCGGACCAGGTGGCCGCCCTTGCCGGCGAACCGGTCGGCCGCCACCTTGTCGTCCCAGTTATCGGTGGCCTCGTCCCTGATCCGCCGGGCGACCGGAGTCCAGTCGGGAGTGATCTGCGACGTCCCGGCCAGGCCGGGCACCCGCCTGGTCTCGGCGATCAGATTGGCGGCCCGGATCATCATCTTCGATGGCACGCATCCGAAATAAGGACATTCCCCGCCGACCAGGCGGGATTCGACCCCGGTAACGTGCAGCCCCGCTTCGGCCAGCGTCCCGGCCGCGTATTCGCCGCCCGGCCCTAGGCCGATTACCACCACATCCGTATGCTCTGGTTCGCCCATGCCGGACTCCTGCCCTGTGTGGCTACCCATCATGCGAGCCCCGGCCCGGTCAGGCATACCTTTTCGTGGTAATTCATCCGGGGGCCCAGCGGCGCGAGGCCGGCATTCCGGAGCGGGGTTTCTTAGCGAGTGGGCGTGCGATTTCGCGCGGTGATAATAGCGGCTCAGTTACCGTCGCCGGAATCATCGCCGGTGCCGTCGGCTTCCAGGTCGGAGATATCCAGTTCCGGCTGGCCGTGCACGAACGTGTCCGGGTTTTCCAGGTCGTCGGCGGCGGGCAGCAGGTCCGGGTGCGCCCACAGCGCGTCCCGGCCGTCGATGCCCCGGGCCTCGGTCAGGCCCTGCCAGATCGCCGCGGCCTCGCGCAGCCGCCGCGGCCGCAACTCCAGGCCGACCAGGGTGGCGAAGGTGCGCTCGGCCGGGCCGCCAGTGGCCCGGCGCCGCCTGATCGCCTCGGCCAGCGCGTCGGCGTGGGTGAGGCGTTCCCGCGCGACCGCGCTCACCACGGTGGCCACCCAGCCCTCGACCAGCGCGAGCGCGGTCTCGAGGCGGCTCAGCGCGGCCTTCTGGGCAGGCGTGTCCTCCGGCCGGAACAGCCCCTCCCCGGCCAGCGCTTCCTGCAGCGCCTCCGGATTGGTGATGTCGATTTCCTGGCTGGCCTGCTGCAGCCGGGCCATGTCCACCGAGACGCCGGCCGCGTACTGCTCGACCGCGCGGAGCAGGTGCGCCCGCAGCCACGGGACGTGCGCGAACAGCCGCTGGTGGGCGGCCTCGCGCAGGGCCAGGAAGAGCCGGACCTCGCCGGCGTCGACGGACAGCCCCTGGCTGAAGTCGGCCACGCCCGCGGGCAGCAGCGCGGCCGTGCCCTCCGGGCCGAGCGGCAGCCCGACGTCGGCGGAGCCGATCACCTCGCGGGCGAGCTCGCCGAGCGCCGTGCCGGTCTGGCTGCCGATCATCGCGCCGCCCATCTGGCGCATCATCGGCCCGAGGCCGCCGGCGCCGCCGAGGGCACCCAGGGCCTGCCGCATCTCCTCGGGGACGTCGTCCCCGAGCTGCGAGAGGTCGGTATTGAACATCCCGCTCATGGCCTCGACGCCCTTGGCCGCGATCGGGTCGAAGAGCTTCGCCCAGACTCCGAAGGTGGCCTCCAGCCACTCCGAGCGGCTCCAGGCCTCGATCTTGCGGATGCCGGAGGGGAACGCCGCCGCCTCGTCCAGCCACAGGTCGGCCAGCCGGACCGCCTCGGTGATGTCGCGCCGCTGCGCGTCCAGCACGCTCGGGTCACCGGCCGCCACGATCGCGTGCCGGGCCACGTTCTTGGCCAGGTCCCAGTTGACCGGGCCGCCCTGCCAGGACAGCATGTCGGCGAACTGCCGCAGCGCGTCGGCGAACTGCTGCGGGTTGCCCATACCGCCGAACGGGCCCCCCGCGCCGCCCGGGAAGCCGCCGGCGCCGCCCGGGCCGCCGGATCCGGAACCCTGGCCGCCCTGGTCTTCCGGCTTATCTGGCAGGCCGAAACCGAACGGGCGATCAGCCATCGTTGGCTCTGCGGCAGGATGGAAGGGTCATGACCGTCACGTTATCTCGGAGGAAGCACACTGTGACAAACGCCCGGCGCCCGGTTCGCCATGAGCGCAGCGGCAGCACACAGGGCCAGCCTATGCCCGTGGTGGCGGTCACCGGGCGCCGCTCACGGGCTCGGCCGGGCCCTGACCCTGCGGCTGGCCGCGTCGCCCGGCGTCAAGAAGGTCATCGCGATCGACAGCGACCGGGGTGACATCGCGGGCGTGACCTGGCGGGTGGCCGACGTGCGCGACCCGGCGCTGGCCGGGCGGCTGGCCGGCGCCGACGTCGTGGTGCACGCCGACTACGACCTGACCCCCGACTCCGACGCCCGGCCCCGCCGGGCCTACAACGTGCGCGGGGCGCAGACGGTGCTCACCACCGCCGCCGCCGGGCGGGTCGGGCGGGTGGTGCTGGTGACCAGCGCCATGGTCTACGGCGCCCGCCCCGACAACCCGGTCCCGCTGGCCGAGGACGCGCCGCTCGCCGCGGAAGCGGACAGCAGCGTGGCGGGCGACCTGCTGGAGATCGAGCAGGTGGCGCGGCGCTCGCCACGGGCCAACCCGGGCGTGGAGGTCACCGTGGTGCGGCCCGCGGCGCTGGTCGGGGAGGGCATCGACACCCTCGTCACCCGGCACTTCGAGGCGCCGCGCCTGCTCACGGTCAAGGGCTGCGCCCCGCGCTGGCAGTTCTGCCACGTCGACGACCTCGTCTCCGCGCTCGAGTTCACCGTGACCGGCGGGATCGCGGGCGATTTCGCGGTGGGCAGCGACGGCTGGCTGGAGCAGGACGAGGTGGAGCGGATCAGCGGGCTGAAGAGCATCGAGCTGCCGGCCCGGCTGACCTTCGGCGCCGCGCAGCGGCTGCACCGGGTCGGGGTGACCCCGGCCCCGGCCATCGACCTGCGGTACATGACGTACCCGTGGGTGGTGGACGGCGCCGCGCTCCGCGCGGCCGGCTGGCGCCCCGCGTTCGGCAACGAGGAGGTCCTGCGCATCCTGCTCGAGCAGCGCAAGGGCAGGCACGCCCTGGCTGGCCGCCGGATCGCGCGCAAGGAGGCCACGATCACCGCCGCCGGGGCGACCGTCGCCGTGATCGGCACCGCCGCCATCGTCCGCCGGGCCCGCCGCCGCCACCGTGGTGATTAGCCGGCGATTGGTACCGTTGTTGTGTGAGCGAGCCAAAGGGCGCCGGCGCTGCCTGGACTGAGGAGCGAGGAGCCTGCGACGAGCGACGAGGGAAGGCAGCGCCTCAAAGGCGCCCGGAGGCGAGCGAACCGATGAACAGAGTGCGGCTGGTTGACGTGCGCGAGTCCGAATTGTCGCTGGACGAGGTCCGGGCGGCGGTCGCGGATCCGGCGGCGGGAGGCATCGCGCTGTTCGCCGGCGCGGTCCGGGACTCCGACCACGACAAGGGCGTCACCGGGCTGTCCTACAGCGGGCACCCGTCGGCGGCGGACGAGCTCGGGCGGGTGGCCGGGGTGATCGCCGAGAAGTTCCCCGCCGTCATCGGCATCGCGGCCGTGCACCGGGTGGGCGACCTGGCCATCGGCGACCTGGCGGTGGTCCTGGCCGTGTCCTGCCCGCACCGGACCGAGGCGTTCGACGCCTGCCGGGAACTGATCGACCTGCTCAAGGCCTCGGTGCCGATCTGGAAGCACCAGCGGTTCGACGACGGCAGCGCCGAGTGGGTCGGCACCCCGTGACGCGGGAAACATTCAGCTTCCCCGCGTAATGTGCAGCTCATGTCCAGACGTTCCCTGACGCTGCTGATCGCCGCGATCGGCACGGCCGTGGCGATCGCGGTCAGCGTCCTCGTGCCGGTGCCCTACGTCATCCTGGGCCCCGGGCCGACGCTGAACACGCTGGGCAAGGACTCGTCCGGCAAGCCGCTCATCACGATCTCGGGCCGGGCCACCCACCAGACCACCGGGCACCTGAACCTGGTGACGGTGAGCTACCAGGGCTGCCAGGGTGACCGCTTCAACATCTTCACCGCGCTGGTGGCCTGGCTGAACCCGCACCAGGCGGTCGTGCCGGAGAGCGAGATCTGCCCGGCCGGGCAGACCCAGCAGCAGACCCAGCAGCAGGACACGCAGGAGATGACCGGCTCGCAGCAGAGCGCGACGGCCGCCGCGCTGACCGAGCTGCGCATCCCCTACTCCACCCAGGTGGTCGTGGCCCAGGCCGAGAAGGGCCTGCCCGCCTACGGCGTGCTCCGGGCCGGGGACGTGATCACCGCCGTGGACGGGACGAAGGTGACCAGCCAGGCCGGCCTGACCAGCCTGATCGCCGCCCACCCGGCGGGCAGCACGCTCACGGTGTCCATCACCCGGGACGGCCAGGACAAGCAGGTCAAGGTGGGGACCAGGGAATCGGGCGGCCACCCGGTGATGGGCGTGGAGATCACCGGGCGGTACAAGTTCCCGTTCGCGGTGACGATCAGCGTGGGCGACATCGGCGGCCCGAGCGCGGGCATGATGTTCGCGCTCGGCATCATCGACAAGCTCACCACGATGAACCTGACCGGCGGCAAGTTCATCGCCGGGACCGGGGAGATCGAGGCCAGCGGGAAGGTGGATCCCATCGGCGGCATCCAGCAGAAGATGGTCGGCGCGCGCAACGCCGGCGCCACCGTCTTCCTGACCCCCGCCTCCAACTGCGCGGATACCAAGGGCGCGGTCCCGGCCGGGATGCGCCTGGTCAAGGTGAGCACGCTGGACCAGGCCGTCCAGTTACCTCCAGGACCTCAAGGCCGGCCGCTCCGTCCCCTCCTGCTGACCCGTTCCTTACATGCTCATGAACGAGAGTCCGCGGTTACGTGCCCCGGACACCCCAGCCCGTTCGGGCTAATAGATTTTGTGGCATGAAGATGGCTGACGCGGTAGCACTGGCGGGACACGAGGTGCACGTGTGCCGCTACCGCGAGGCGCACACGCTGCTGCGGTGGCTCGGCGAGGACCTGGACGGCCTGCGGGTGCTCGACGTGGCGGGCGGCGACGGCTACTGGGCGGGCCGGGCCCGCGCGCGGGGCGCCCGCGCGGTCGCGCTCGACCTCGCCGGCGCCAAGCTGAAATACGGCGACCGGCTCACCGATCCGCCCGCGCTGATCATGGGCGACGCGCTCGAGCTGCCGTTCGCGGACGCCAGCTTCGACCGGGTGATGTCCATCTGCGCGATCGAGCATTTCGACGATGGCGCCCGGGCGCTCGACGAGATGACCCGGGTGCTGGCCCCCGGCGGCGAGCTGGTCATGTCCGCCGACGCGCTCACCCTGGCCGGGCAGTGGCCGGGCCTGTACCAGGCCCACTGCCAGCGCTATCACGTGCAGCGGACCTACTCGCACGCCGAGCTGGCCGCGTTGCTCGGCGCGCGCGGGCTCGAGGTGATCGAGTACCAGTACCAGTTCCGGAGCCGCTGGGCGCAGCGAATGTACCTCGGCCTGTCGGCCTACGGGGGTAAGTTCGGATTCAACGCGGCGGCGCCAGCGGTGCCGCTGGTCGCCGCGGCCGATCGCGGCGCGCGCGGCGACGGGGGAGCGATCGTGCTGGTGCGCGCCCGGCGTGAAGGTCGGAGCGCGGCCAGCCAGGGGGGAAGTGCTTAACCGGTGACTTGGCGCAGGGCGTAGGCTTCATAGTTGACGGGACATCCACGAAGGCGTGCCGGGGCCGTGCGGTTGACGCGAGCTCTGCGTTGCCTGCCTGCCCGGGTGGCCCAGGGAAGGAGCAAGTGCGGTCGTGGCACCTCGCGTACTAGTTGATGCGACCGACGTGCCAGCCGACCGGGGGGCGCTCGGCCGGTACGTTGACGGTCTGATCGGCGCGCTCGACGCTGCGGGCGCGGACCTCGCCGTGGTCTGCCAGCGGGCCGACGAGGAACGTTACGAGCGGCTCGCCCCGGGGGCGCGGGTGGTCGCCGGGCCGACGGCGCTTTCCCACCGGTCCGCCCGGCTGGCCTGGGAGCAGAGCGGGCTCCCGGTGGTGGCCCAGCAGGTCAACGCCGACGTCATCCACGTTCCCTACTACTCGATGCCGCTGCGGCCGGGCCGGCCCACCGTGGTGACCGTGCACGACGTCACGTTCTTCACCGAGCCCGAGCTCTACAGCCCGGTCGGCGCGATGTTCTTCAAGTCGGCGATCAGGACCGCGGCCCGCCGCGCGGCGCGGCTGATCGTGCCGTCCAAGGCCACCAGGGACGAGCTCGAGCGGGTCCTGGGCGCCGACCCGACCAAGATCGACGTCGCCTACCACGGCGTGGACCACCGGCTCTTCCACCGGCCCGATCCGCAGCAGGTGCTGCAGGTATCCAACCGGCTGGGCCTGCACGGCAAGCCGTACGTCGCGTTCCTCGGCCTGCTCGAGCCGCGCAAGAACGTCGCCTCGCTGATCACCGGCTGGGCCGGCGCGGTGGCCGAGCTGGAGAACCCGCCCGCCCTGGTGCTGGGCGGCGGCGGGGGCTGGAGCGAGGAAGTCGACGCCGCGGTGGCCTCGATCCCGCCCCACCTGCGCCTGATCCGCCCCGGCTACCTGCGCTTCTCGGACCTGCCCGGCTTCCTCGGCGGCGCGACGGTGGTGGCGTTCCCGAGCCGCGGGGAGGGGTTCGGGCTGCCGGTGCTCGAGGCGATGGCCTGCGGGGCGCCGGTGCTGACGACCCACTGCACCTCGCTGCCGGAGGTCGGCGGCGAGGCCGTCGCCTACACCGAGCCGGACTCCGACAGCATCCGCGACGCCCTGCGCGCCCTGCTCGGCGACGCCGCCCGGCGGGAATCGCTGGGCGAGGCCGGCTACGCCCGGTCGCAGGAGTTCACCTGGGCCGCCTCGGCCGAGGCGCACATGGCGTGTTACCGGCGGGCCGCCGAGCAGACCGCCGCTGACGTGAGCGCCGTGTAACCTCGTCTGTCATGCCGCGTGAACCACTAGAGGCGATCGTCCTCGTCGGCGGTCAGGGCACCCGGCTGCGGCCGCTGACCCTGTCCGCGCCCAAGCCGCTGCTGCCCACCGCGGGCGTGCCGTTCCTGGCCCACCTGCTGGCCCATGCCGCGGCCGGCGGGGTCACCCGCGTGGTGCTGGCGACCTGCTACAAGGCGGACATGTTCGCGTCGGTCCTGGGTGACGGGTCGGCCTTCGGGCTGGCCATCGACTACGTGCAGGAGGAGCAGCCGCTGGACACCGGCGGCGGCATCCGCAACGCCGCCTCGTCCCTGCGCGGCACCGGCGCGGCCGACCCCGTCGTGGTGCTGAACTGCGACATCTTGTCCGGCCACGACCTGCGCGCGCAGGTCGACCTGCACATCAAGGCCGACGCCGCGGTGACCCTGCACCTGACCGAGGTGGAGGACCCGAGCCGGTTCGGCTGCGTGCCGGTCGACGAGACCGGCCGGGTGACCGCGTTCCTGGAGAAGACGCCGGACCCGGTGACCAACCTGATCAACGCCGGCTGCTACGTGTTCCGCCGCGACGTCATCGAGCAGATCCCGGCCGGGCGCCGGGTGTCGGTCGAGCGGGAGACGTTCCCGGGGCTCATCGCGGCCGGGGCGCTCGTCATGGGCTACCACGAGACGGCCTACTGGCTCGACGTCGGGACGCCGCAGGCGTTCGTGCGCGGCTCCTGCGACCTGGTGCTCGGGCGGCTGCCCGCCCCGGCCGTCCCCGGGCCATCCGGCCCCTCGCTGGTGCTGGCGGGCGCGACCGTGACCGACGGCGCGGAGGTATCCGGCGGGACCACGGTGGGCGCGGGCGCGAGCATCGGCGCCGGCGCCACCGTCACCGGCAGCGTGCTCTTCGACGGCGCCATGGTGGGAGAGGGCGCGGTGGTGCGTGACTCCATCCTCGGCGCCGGGGCCGTGGTCGCCCCCGGTGCCGTGCTCGACAACGCGGTGATCGGCGACGGCGCCTACATCGGCACCGGCAACGAACTGGCCCGCGGCATCCGGGTGTGGCCCGGGACCCGCCTCGAGCCGACCTCGGTCCGCTTCTCCTCCGACAGCTGACGCCATGACCGCGGCCCCGCTCCGCGACGCCCCGGACGCGCGCCCGGACCGGCCGGCTGAGCCGGCCCGCACCCGGACCTGGCGGCCGGCGCGGGACAGGCCCGCGAGTGGCCCCTGCCGTTCACCCTGGACGTCCCGCTCACCCTGTCGGTGCACCGCCGCGGCCCCGGTGACCCCGCGTACGCCACCGACCGCGGCGGGGCGATCTGGCGTACCTCGCTGACCCCGGACGGCCCCGGCACCCTCCGGGTCACCACCCGCCGCGCGCCCGCGGCCGGCCAGCCCCAGGACCCGAGACAGCTTCACGTCACCGGCCAGCCCAACGGACAGCCGGCCAGCGCTACGTCACCGGCCAGGCCTGGGGGCCGGGCGCGGGCTGGCTGCTCGACCGCCTGCCCGGCTGGCTCGGCTTCCACGACGACCGGGCCGGGCTCAGCGCCTGCCACCCGGTGGTCGGCGAGCTGATGCTGCGGTACGAGGGCTTCCGGGTCGGCCGCAGCGCCCGGGTCTTCGAGGCGCTGGTGCCCGCCGTCCTGGAACAGAAGGTGGTCACCCCGGAGGCCCACCGCGCCTGGCGGTTCCTGCTGGTCAAGCACGGCGAGCCCGCGCCCGGCCCGGCCCCGCCCGGGATGCGGGTGCCCCCGGCCCCGCGCACCTGGGCCCGCATACCCTCCTGGGACTGGCACCGGGCCGGCGTCGAGGGCGTGCGCGCCCGGACGATCATCAATGCCGCCGCGGTCGCGGCCCGGCTGGAGGAAGCGGCCGCCCTGGACCCGCCCGAGGCTGACCGCCGCCTGCGCTCACTACCCGGCATCGGCGTCTGGACCTCGGCCGAGATCAGGCAGCGGGCCATGGGCGATCCGGACGCGGTGTCCGTCGGCGACTACCATCTGCCGAACGCGGTGGGCTGGACCCTGGCCCGCCGCAAGACGGACGACGCGGGCATGCTCGAACTGCTCGCCCCCTACGCCGGCCACCGCTACCGCGTGACCCGCCTCATCGAACTCGGCGGCACCCGCCCCGAACGCCACGGCCCCCGCATGTCCATCCGCGACTACCGCTCCTTCTAGCCGTCGCCCTCGCGCCCGCGCCCTGCCACGTCATGATCGACCGACAGGATCCTGACTACACGATCATGAAGGGCCATTACCTGCCGGCGGCGGCATGAACCCGCCTTCCACGGTGTTCACACGCCTTGAGACCAGGTTCCACGCTGCTCGCTCGCACCGCCCCGGCTGCCACTGCCCGCAGACGGGGGCCGCGCAAGCGGGACAAGCTAGCCACGTAAGGTGCGAACATGACTGTTTTCCGCGGCGACTCTGGTAACGACGAGGCCACTGAGCCGGAGGAGGGCAGCGAAGCCAGCGGAACCACGCAGGTCAACGAGACGCCTGGGACCGAAGCACCCACGCCGGCGCCCGCGGCCACGGCCGCAGCGACCACGGCACCGACGGCGTCGGCCATGCGACGGGCGCTGGCGCGGGCCCGGGACGGCAAGCCGCTCGACGCCGCCGAGGCGACGGTCCTGCTGCACGCCCGCGGCGAGGACCTGGACACCCTGCTGGGCTACGCCGGCCGCACCCGCGACGCGGGCCTGGAGGCCGCCGGGCGGCCCGGGGTCATCACCTACTCGCGCAAGGTCTTCATCCCGCTGACCCGGCTGTGCCGGGACCGCTGCGGCTACTGCACGTTCGCCACCGTCCCGCACCGCCTGGAGCACCTGTACCTGGAACCGGACCAGGTCCTCGAGATCGCCCGCCAGGGCGCCGCCCTCGGCTGCAAGGAAGCCCTGTTCACCCTGGGGGACCGGCCGGAGGACCGCTGGCACCAGGCGCAGGAATGGCTGGACGCGCACGGCTACGACGACACCCTGTCCTACGTCCGGGCCATGGCCATCCGCGTGCTGGAGGAGACCGGCCTGCTCCCGCACCTGAACCCGGGCGTGCTGAGCTGGCAGGACTTCCAGCGGCTGAAGCCGGTCGCCCCGTCCATGGGCATGATGCTGGAGACGACCGCCAGCCGCCTGTTCACCGAGAAGGGCGCCCCGCACTTCGGCAGCCCGGACAAGGACCCGGCGGTGCGGCTGCGCGTGCTGGAGGACGCGGGCCGCAGCAACGTCCCGTTCACCACCGGCATCCTCATCGGCATCGGCGAGACGCTGGCCGAGCGGGCCGATTCGGTCTTCGCCATCAGGAAGGTCGCCCGGGAGTACCGCGGCATCCAGGAAGTCATCGTGCAGAACTTCCGGGCCAAGCCGGACACCAAGATGCGCGACACCCCGGACGCCGAGCTCGACGACCTGGCCGCCACGATCGCCGTGACCCGGCTCGTCCTCGGGGCCAAGGCCCGCATCCAGGCGCCGCCCAACCTGGTCGGCGCGCAGTACGACCTGATCCTGCGGGCCGGCATCGACGACTGGGGCGGCGTCTCCCCGCTGACCCCGGACCACGTCAACCCCGAGCGCCCGTGGCCGGCCATCGACGAGCTCGCCGACCGCACCGCGAGCGCGGGCTTCACGCTGCGCGAGCGGCTCACCGTCTACCCGCCGTACCTGGGCGAGCCGTGGCTGGACCCGCGGCTGGCCCGGCACGTGGCCGCGCTGGCCGACCCGGCGACCGGCCTGGCCGCCGACGGCGCCATGCCGCACGGCCTGCCGTGGCAGGAGCCGGACGGCGGCTGGGGCGATTCCGGCCGTACCGACCTGCACACCTCGATCGACACCACCGGCCGTACCCATGACCGCCGGGAGGACTTCGCTGAGGTCTACGGCGACTGGAAAGAAATCGCCGAACGGAGTAACGTCCCCGCCCCGGTCACCCCCCCGGGCAGCGCGGTCACGGCCGCCCCGGTCACAGGCGCCCCAGTCACGACTGCAGGTACCCCAGTCGCGGGCGCCCCGGCCGTCCTGAGCGGTGGCGATATCGCCGCCGCGCTCCGTCAGGCCGAACGGGACCCGGCCGCCCTCACCGACAGCCAGGCCGTCGCCCTCCTCTCCGCCGACGGCGCGGACCTGGAGGAGCTGGCCAGGATCGCCGACGGGCTGCGCCGCGAGGTGAACGGGGACGACGTCACCTACGTGGTCACCCGCAACATCAACTTCACCAACGTCTGCTACACCGGCTGCCGTTTCTGCGCGTTCGCGCAGCGCCGCACCGATGCCGACGCGTACACCCTCTCGCTGAAGCAGATCGGCGACCGGGCCGCCGAAGCCTGGGACGCCGGTGCCACGGAAGTGTGCATGCAGGGCGGCATCCATCCCGATCTGCCGGGAACAGCCTATTTCGAAATCGCTTCCGAAGTCAAGCGCCGCCGCCCGGACCTTCACGTCCATGCGTTCTCCCCGATGGAGGTGGTGAACGGCGCGTCCCGGACCGGCCTGCCGATCCGGGAGTGGCTGATCCGGGCCAAGGAGGCGGGCGTCAACTCGCTGCCGGGGACGGCCGCGGAGATCCTCGACGACGACGTGCGCTGGGTGCTGACCAAGGGCAAGCTGCCGGCCTCGGTCTGGATCGAGGTGATCAGCTCGGCGCACGAGCTCGGCCTGCGGACCTCCGCCACGATGATGTACGGGCACGTCGACACGCCCGCGCACTGGGTCGGGCACCTGCGGGTGATCCGGTCCATCCAGGAGCGCACCGGCGGCTTCACCGAGTTCGTGCTGCTGCCGTTCATCCACGAGAACGCGCCGATCTACCTGGCCGGCCTGGCCCGGCCGGGGCCGACCCGGCGGGAGAACCGGGCCGTGCACGCGGTGTCCCGGCTGCTGCTGCACGGGGCGATCGGCTCGATCCAGTGCTCCTGGGTCAAGCTCGGCGAGGAAGGGTGCCGGGACGTCCTCCAGGGCGGCTGCAACGACCTGGGCGGCACCCTGATGGAAGAGACCATCAGCCGGATGGCCGGCGCCGACCACGGCTCGTACAAGACGATCAGCGGGCTCCGCGCGATCACCGAGCCGCTCGGCCGCCCGCTGGTCCAGCGCACCACCACCTACGGCGAGGTCACGGCCGAGCGCCAGGCCGCCGCGGCGGCCAGCGACGGCGTCTGCGCGTCGGTGCGCTCCCTGCCGCTGCTCGCCACCCGGTAACCAGCGCCACCAGGTCAATCGACGAAGGAGCTCAGCGCGTCAGGATGAAATCGGCCGGGTCCCGCGGCGGGCGGGGCCTGGCCGGCCCGGCCGGGCGCCCGACGGCGATCGCGCCCATCGGCCGCCAGCCGTCCGGCAGGTCCATGGCCCGGGCCGCGACGTCCTGGCAGAACAGCGTGCTGGAGATCCAGGCCGAGCCGAGCCCGTCGACGGCCAGCGCGATCAGCAGGTTCTGCACCGCCGCGCCCATCGACACGGTAAACATGGCCTGCTCCGACTGGCGGCGCCGTTCGTCCGGGTAGTCGTGCGCCGCGTCGGTGACCAGGCACGGCACGATGACCAGGGGAGCCGCCCGGAGCATGTCCCCGCGGCGCAGCCGGCGGGTGATCTGCTCCTGCGTGAACCCGTCGCCGCGCAGGTCGGCGGTCCACGCCGCGCGCATCGCGTCGAGCAGCCGGGTCCGGGCCGCGGCCGTCTCCAGCAGCACGAACCGCCACGGCTCGCTGTGGTGCGGGGCGGGCGCGGTCAGCGCGGTGGCGACCGCCCGGCGGACCGCCGCGGCGTCGACCGGCTCGGCGCTGAACTCCCGGATGGTGCGGCGGGCCAGCGGCACGTCCGCCGAGCCGAACCGGAACATGTCCTCGTCGGCCGGCCGGATGAGGGCGCGCGCGCCCGGGCCGTCCGGCTCGGTGACCAATCCGGCCAGACCGCGCACCAGCGCCACCGGGACGTGCCGGGATTTGCCCTTGACCAGGTCCGCGGCGGCGGCGATCTCGTCCGCGACCGCGGCCACGGTGACCTCGAGGAGGTTGCCGAAGGTATCGGTCTCGCCGCGGTGGTCGACGACCGGGAGGATCCCGGCCGCGCCGATGGCGTTGTCGGTCTGCCCGGCCCGCCACGGCCGGCCCATGGTGTCGGTGACGATCACGCCCACGCTGCGGCTGGTGCGCTGGCGCAGTGCCGTGCGCAGCCGCCGGGCCGAGTCGTCCGGATCCTGCGGCAGCAGCACGACGGTCCCCGGGGCGGTGTTGGACTCGTCCACCCCGGCCGCGGCCAGGACCAGGCCGTGCCGGGTCTGCGCGATCGTGGTGGCGCCCCGCCGGGCCACCACCCGCACCGTCTCCGCCTCGATGGCCTGGTCCCGGGAGGCGGTGACCACCCGGCCCTCGGCCTTGCTGACGATCTTGGAGGTGATCACCACGATGTCGCCGTCGCGCAGGTCCGGGACCGCCCCGGCGATCAGCGCGGCCAGGTCGGTGCCCGCGGCGACCTCGGGCAGCCCGGTGACGGGCAGGACGGAGATCTCGGGAGCGGCGATCTCAGGGGCGGGGAACTCCGGGACAGCGTCCTCCGGGGCAGCCATCAGCTGAGCTCCTGGGCCAGGTCGAGCGTGGCGCGGGCGATCGCCGTGGTGGCCGGCAGGTCGCGCATGAGCAGCGGGAGCGCGCGGACCGCGATCCCGGCCAGCGCGGGGTCATCCCCGATAAGTCGACTGTCGCCTTGTCCTGGTCGTCGACCAGCCAGCCGTCGATCAGCTCCGGGCCGTAGTGCGCGGCCACCGCGGCGGCCGAGGTCTCGACCCCGATCGCGGTCAGGCAGGCGTCGGCCATCCCGCGCACCGGCGCTCCGCCGATGATGGGCGACACCCCGACCACGGTCTTGGCCGCGACCGCCGCCCTGATGCCGGGCACCGCCAGGATGGTGCCGATGCTGACCACCGGGTTGGACGGCGGGAACACGACCACGTCGGCGTCGCTGATGGCCTCCAGCACGCCGGGAGCGGGCCGGGCCCGCTCGGCGCCGGACGCGATGATCCGCGCGGCGGGCGTCGCGGCGTGCAGGCGCACCCACCACTCCTGGAAGTGGATCTCGCGACCGCCCGGCCCGGCCAGCGTCACGTGGGTCTCCACCGGGTCGTCGGACATCGGCAGCAGCCGCACGCCCGGCTGCCACCGGCGGCAGAGCACCTCGGTGACGGCGGACAGCGGCTGGCCGGCGGCCAGCAGCTGGCTGCGCAGGATGTGGGTGGCGAAGTCCCGGTCGCCGAGCGTGAACCAGTCCGGGCTGGCCCCGTAGGCGGCGAGCTCGGCCCGGATGCTGAAGGTCTCGCCCTCCCGGCCCCAGCCCTGGTCCTCGTTGATGCCGCCGCCGAGGGTGTACATGACGGTGTCCAGGTCCGGGCAGACCCGCAGGCCGAACAGGGTGATGTCGTCGCCGGTGTTCCCGACGACGGTGATCTCGGCCTCGGGCGCGGCTTGCTTCAGGCCCCGGAGGTAGCGGGCGGCCCCCACGCCGCCCGCGAGCACGGTGATGCGCATAACTGTAAAGTGTGGCAGGTCCGTCGGGATGCCCTCGGCCCGGCGCGGTTCGGGTCGCCAGCCTCCGGTTGGCAGCTGGTCACCGCAGCTGGTCAAATTGGGACAGGATAAGCCAAGAGTGACTGCCGGTCACGCCGCGCCACGTGTGGCGATGACATTAGGTAGTCATGTAATTACTCTGAGTTATTTATCTCGCAACTCGGGCAATGGGGCGGCCTCTATCACCTTTTCCGCTTGACTTGAAGCAAGACACGCGGGTGTAATTTCATTGGTGTGATTCTCGCCTCCGGGGGGAGTTGGCGGCGAGAACCGGGGGCTCGAGTGGGGAGGGAGGAATGCGCTATGACTGAGGTCGTCGTCCCACTGGCGCAAGTCTTCGTCAGTCCGGAAGAGGTCGATGAACTGGGCTGGCAGGATGAGGCGCTGTGCGCGCAGACGGATCCGGAGGCGTTCTTCCCTGAAAAGGGCGGATCGACCCGGGAGGCCAAGCGCGTGTGCCGTAGCTGCGAGGTCAGGTCCGAGTGCCTGGAGTACGCACTCGAGCACGACGAGCGGTTCGGCATCTGGGGTGGCATGTCGGAGCGAGAGCGCCGCAGGCTGAAGCGCGCGGCCGTCTAGCCGGGCGCACATCCCGCGTTCTCCTCACCAGGTGAGTTCGGGCTGTGTATCTTTAGGACTGCGCGAGCGCGGCGGGTAGCCGTTCGCGCAGTCCACGCGCTCTTGCCGGGCAGGTAGCCGTGCGAGGCGCCCTCGCCCAGGCAGCCAGACAGGACCCTTGTCACAGAACGCAGCGCACCCTCGTCACGTCGTCACCGCCGTAGTGGTGGCCCACGACGCCGCCCGGCTGCTGCCGGGGCTGGTCAAGTCGGTGCGCGAGCAGACCTATCCGGCCCAGCGGGTCGTCGGGGTGGACACCGGCAGCCAGGACCGCAGCGGTGCGGTGCTGACCGAGCTGCTCGGTGCGGACGCGGTCTTCGGCATGGACGCGGACACCGGCTTCGGCGCCGCCGTCAGCAGCGCCCTGCAGCACCCCGCGGCCCGGGCCCCGAAGGCCCGGCCCGGGGACGCTCCCGCGGCCGGGACCGAGTGGGTCTGGCTGCTGCACGACGACTGCGAGCCTGCCCTCGACGCGCTCGAGCAGCTGCTCGTCGTGGCCAGCCGCAGCCGGACGGTGGCGATCGTCGGCCCCAAGCTGATGGACCTGTCCAGCCGGCGAGTGGTACGCGAGGCGGGCATCACCACCGACCGGGCGGGGCGGCGCCTCACCGGGGTCGAGCCCGGGGAGATCGACCAGGGCCAGCACGACGGCACCCGGGCCGTGCTGGCGGTCAGCTCGGCGGGCATGCTGGTCCGCCGGGACGTCTGGGACTCACTCGGCGGCTTCGACCCTCACCTGCCGCTGTTCCGCGACGACATCGACTTCTGCTGGCGGGCGTACGCGGCCGGCTACGAGGTGCGGGTGGTCACCGACGCGGTGGTCTACCACCGCGAGCTCTCCGCCCGGCAGGTCCGCCGGACGCCCGCGACCGGCGGCCACCCGCGCATGCTGGACCGGCGCAGCGCACTCTACGTCTTCGCGGTCAACCTGCCGCTATGGCCCATGCTCGCGATCGTGACCGGCTGCGCCGTCGGGTCGCTGGTGCGCGCGGCCTACTTCCTCCTCACCAAGCAGCAGCGCAAGGCGGCCGCCCACCTCGGCGCGGTGGCCTGGCTGCTGCGGCACCCGCTGCTGCTGCGGCGCGAGCGCCGCCGCCGGGCCGCCGACCGCAAGCACGGCTACGCGGTCCTGCGCGGCCAGCTGCCGCCTGGCCGGCCGGTCGGCCGGCTCCTGGAGTCGATCCTGGGCGTGCTGACCAGCGGCTCGGGCTACAACAGCGGCGGCTCGCACCACGCCATGGTCGACGAGCCCGAAGATGACCTGCCGCTGCCCGCCGCCGACTCCGCCGCCCGGCGCGTGTTCACGCACCCGGCCGTCCTGCTGTTCGCCGGCCTGCTCGTGGTCGCGCTGGTCGCGGAGCGGTCGCTGACCGGCTCGGTGCTCTCCGGAACGGCCACGCTCGGCGGCGGCGCGCTGGTGCCGGCCTGGAGCGGGGCGGGCGGCCTGTGGCATGAGTACCTGGCCGGCTACCACGACATCGGCATCGGCTCGGCCGCCAGCACTCCGGCCTACGTCGGCGTGCTGGCCGTGCTCGCGACCCTGTTCGGCGGCAAGCCGTGGCTCGCCACGGACGTGCTGCTGCTCGGCGGAGTGCCCCTGGCCGGGCTGACGGCGTTCATCGCCACCCGGCGGCTGACGCCCGTGCTGGCCGCGCGGATCTGGCTCGCGGCCAGCTATGCGCTGCTCCCGGTCGCGACCGGGGCGGTGGCGGCCGGCCGGATCGGCACCGTGGTGGCCATGGTCCTGCTCCCGCTGATCGCCAGCATGGCCGGCCGGGTGGTGGCCGGGCAGCTGCGGCCGTCGCTGGCGCGGGCCGCTCGCCGGGCGGCCTGGGCGGCCGGGCTGCTGACCGGCATCGTCGCCGCCTTCGTGCCGCTGGCCTGGCCGGTCGCAGTGATCGCGGCGGTCGCGGCCGCGGCGGCGTGGTCCTGGCTTTCCCCGCGGACCGTCATCAACGCGGCCATCATCGCCGTGGTGCCGGGCGTCGTCCTTATCCCCTGGACCTTCCACCTGCTCACCAGCCCGTCCGCGTTCTTCGGCGAGGCGGGCCTGGTCCAGCCGGGCCTGGCCGCCGCCGACCTGCGGCCGGCGTCGCTGCTGCTGCTCAGCCCGGGCGGTCCCGGGCTGCCGCCGATCTGGGTCACGGCCGGCCTGGTGCTGCCCGCGCTCGGCGCGCTGCTGCTGCGCCGGCGGGCCGTGCTGGTCCGGGCCGGATGGGGCGTCGCGCTGGCCGGGCTGGTCCTCGGCCTGGTGGTGAGCCGGGCCCGGATCACCCCGCCGCAGGGCGGGACCGCCGTCCCCGCCTGGCCCGGCCTGGCGATCGTGATCGCCGCGGCTGGCCTGCTGCTGGCGGCCACGCCCCTGCTCGAGCTGGTCGGCCGGGCGCTGGCCGGCCGTGAGCCCGGCCGCCGCGGGCACCGGCTCGGTACCGACTGGCGCTTCCTCGCCACCCTGGCCGGCCTGGCGGCCGCGGTCTCGGCGCCCGCGCTCGCGGCCGGTTACTGGCTGACCGACGGGCTGAACGGGCCGGTGGCGGCGGTGAGCACGCCGTTCCTGCCCCCCTTCGTGGCGGCCGCCGCGACCGGTCCCGACCGGCCCCGGACGCTGGTGATCCGCCAGGACGGCACCGGGATGACCTACACCGTGCTGCGCGCCGCCGATCCGGTCCCCGGCGAGCCCGAGCTGGCCGAGACCGGCGCCTCCGTGGACGCGATGGAAGACGTGGTGGCCTCGCTGGCCGCCGCGGGCAGCGGCGACGCGGGCGACACCGGGCGGGCGCTGAGCCAGTTCGGCATCGGCTACGTGCTGCTGCCCGGCCCGGTCGACCAGACGCTGGCCAGCCAGCTCAACGGGGCCGCCGGGCTCCAGCCGCTGACCAAGGCGAACGCGTACGACCTGTGGCAGGTCTCCGGGACGGTGGCGCGCGCCCGCGTCCTCACCCCGGCCGGCGCCACTGTCGCCGTCCCCTCCGGCTCGCTCGGCGTGAACGCGACCGTCGCCCCGGGCACCTCGGGCACGCTGGTGCTGGCGGAGTCCGCGGGCGGCTGGTCCGCCACCCTGAACGGCAAGCCGCTGACGCCGGTGACGGCGCCGGTCGACGGGTGGGCCCAGGGCTTCCGGCTCCCCGCGGGCGGCGGCCACCTGGTCATCGCGCGTAACCAGCGGCGCGCGACCTCAGCCTCGGCGGCGAGGCCGCCGCCCTGCTCGCCGCCTTCGTCCTCGCCCTGCCCGGCAGCCGGTCATCGGCTCGTGGCGCCGGCCGCCAGCCGGGACAGCGAGCCCGCGACGGCCGATGGCCCCGGAACCAGGGCCGCTCCCGTGACCGGAGCGGGCAGTGCGACCGGCGGACGGCGCCAGGACCGCGCCGAGCGCACCCGGTCGGGCCGCCGCCGGCAGCGGCCGCTGCCGGTGCCGGGCGACGTCACGGTCGGCGCCGCTCGCGCCGACGGCCGGACTCGTACCGACGTCGCCGATCGTCCCGAGGTCACCGTCGGCGCCAGCGACGGCACCGATGCCAGGCCGGAAAACGACGACCTGAGGGTCGGCGTCGGGCCGTCCGGCGGGGGAGCCGGCCACCCGTTCGGTTCCCATGATTCTGGCTACGGTGCCCCCGCCGCCCCCTGGCAGAGCTCCGCGCGGACGGACCGCGCGGCAGCCCCGGCACCGGCACCGCTCCCGGCCACCGGAGCCCGCGCTGGGCGTCACCCCGCCCGAAGAGACGCCGCCGCCCTGGGCCGGCCTGGTCCTGGATAACCCCGGAACCCCGGAGGTCCCCGCGCCCCCCGAAGGCGGCACCGCGCCCTGGCCCGATCAGGCCGAGCCCGCCGATACCGCCCGCCGCGCCGAACCGGCGCCGGCCGCTCCCCGCCGTGCCCGCGGCGGCCAGCACGCGGCCAAGCACGGGAAGCCGTCACGCCGCTCGCGGGGCGGTGACGGCTGATGAGGGCCGTCCAGCTGGTGCCCGCCGGGGTGGTCGTGGTGGCGCTGGCCGCCATCGGCGGCGTCGCCCAGCTCGATCACCCGGCCGCCCCGAAGGCGGCGGCCACCGTGGCCCAGCAGGTCGCGGTCACCTCCGCGGCCCGCGCCTGCCCGCCCGCTCCGGGCAGCGGCTCGGCCCCGGTCGCCCTGCTGGGCGGCCGCGCGGGCGACGGGGCACCCGGCCCGGGGGACCACATCGACCTGACCGCGCTGCCCCCCGCCGGGCTGACGCTGAAGGGCGCCAGCCCGGTCCGCGCGCAGAGCCCCGGCGCGGTCTCCGTGCTGACGCTGCCCGCCGGGACCGTCACCGGGAAGAAGTCCGGCCCGGTCGCCCAGGGCTGGTCGGTGACCGGCAACGGCTCGATGGCACGGGCCATGGAGGCCGAACTCGCCGACACCACCGGAATGGCCAGCGTCCGCTGCGGCGCGCCCGGATCCGACCTGTGGTTCGTCGGCCCCGGGCAGCAGAACGGCGCGTCGAAGATCTCACTCGACCTGATGAACGTCGACTCGCTGGCGGCGAGCGTGGACGTCAGCGTCATCACCGACGCCGGCCAGTCCCAGGCGGGCAACGACACCGGGATCACGGTCCCGGCGCACCAGACCGTCACCGAATCGCTGTCCTCGGTGGCTAGCGGGTCCAGCGTGGTCGCCATCGAGGTGCACACCAGCGTCGGCCGGGTCGCGGCCGACGTGTCGGAAAGCTCCTCGGACGGCCCGGCCAGCTGGCTGCCCGGCACCGCCGCGCCGTCCACCAAGCTGGTGATCCCCGGGGTGCCGCCGTCCGGCGCCGCCGCCGAGCTGTTCGTCGCCAACCCGGGGGACCTGAGCGCCAAGGTGACCGTGACCGCGATCACGCCGCAGCAGAACTTCCAGCCGTTCGGCAAGTCGTCGGTCGACCTGCCCGGCCAGTCGGCCTCCTCGGTGGCCCTGTCGCCGCTCGGC
Source organism: uncultured Actinomycetota bacterium (assembly GCA_963839095.1). GTDB lineage: Bacteria > Actinomycetota > Actinomycetes > Streptosporangiales > Streptosporangiaceae > Palsa-504. The sequence goes on from CAWIUF010000050.1 coordinate 92,091, forward strand.
GGCACCACCGCCGCCCTCGAGATCACCTCCGACGTCCCGGTCGTCGCCGGGGTGGTGGTGCCCGGCAGCGCCGCCACCGAGGCGACCGCGACCGCCGCCGCCACCGCGGCCACCGCGCCGACCGGGACCGCGGCCACCGCGCCGATCAGCGAGCAGGCCGTCATCGCCGGGAACACCAGCGGCTCCGGCCTGGCCGCCTCGATAGTGCTCTCCGCGCCGGGGGCCGCCGCCCAGGCCCGGCTGACCGAGATCGCCCCCGCTAGCGGTGGCAGCGGCAGCGTGACCGCCAGCCAGGTCGTGGCGGTCAAGGCCGGGCGGACGCTGGCCCAGGCGGTCACCGCGCCGCACGGAGCCAAGCACGATGCGGCGTTCGCGGTCGTCATCACGCCGCTGGCCGGCTCCGGGCCGCTCTACGCGGCCCGGGTGGAGACGCACGGGCAGAACTCCGTCGTCTCGATCATCCCGGCCGCCAGCGCCCTGACCACGATCAGCCTCCCCCCGGTGCGCGACTCCTACGACGCGGTCCGGCCTTAGCCGAGCTCGCCGAAGGTGGGGTCGATGACCTCGGGATCCACGCCGAGGATCTCGGCGAACTCCTCGACCACGACGTCGTAGAGCAGCTCGCTGAGTTCGTCTTCGTCTTCGGCCCGGGCCAGCAGCGGCCGCCGGAACAGCACGATGCGCGGCCCGGCAGCCGGGTGCTCCGGGTCGCTGATGCCGGGCGCGGCGCGGACGATACGGGCCAGCGGCACGCCCTCGCCGTCCATGATGTCGGCGTCGGGGACTTCCTGGACCGCGAATTCCACGTCGGACAACTCGGTCTCCCAGCGCGGCTCGAGCCGCGCCACCGCCTCGAGCACCAGGTCGTCGAACTGCTGGGACCGGCTCCGGTAGAGCGGGACGCCAGGCGGTACCAGCAGCCCGCGCAGCCCGCGCCCGTGCCGGTCCCGCCGCTTCGGCCGGACGCCGGAACCGGGCCCGGAACCAGGTCCGGGTCCCGAGCCCGGATTCGGGCCGGAACCGGAATCTGGCCTGGCACCGCCGTCACCGGTCTGCATAGTCACCGAGCGTATCTGATCAGCCCTTATAGTGGATACCCGCGCCAGCCGGGCGGTCCGCCCGGGGAGGCGGCCTGACTCGGGCAAGCCGCGCAAAGCGCGACACGACCGCGGCATCATGCCCCGGGTGATGGCTTTACCGGCCGCGGACAGATACCGTCACGGTTGTATCGTCACCGTCCCGGATCCGGGACGTGGGTCCGTAGGGTGATGTGAGCGAGGTGGACTGGTGAGTTCTCGTTCCCGTTGCTGCTCACGCACCGCATGCAAGCATCCTCCGGTGTACACGCTGACGTACGTGTACCGCGACTCGACGGCGGTCCTCGGGCCGCTCGCCGCCTACGTGGAGCCGCACAGCTATGACCTGTGCGAGAAGCATGCCGCCCGGCTCGTCGCGCCGCGCGGCTGGGATGTCGTGCGGCTGCCGGTCGAGCCGGCCCAGGATCGCGCCGATGACCTGGAAGCGCTGGCCAACGCGGTGATGGAGATCCCGCCGCGGCCCCGCCCCGACAGCCGGCTCAACCCCGAGCCGGTCGGCCAGGGCGTCGAGATCGGCCGCCGGGGTCACCTGCGGGTGCTGCGCTCGGGTCCTCCGCAGGACCGATAGGCTCGGCAGTGCCGCCCGCACGGAGCGGGCGCACCAGTCGTGTCACGGGAGGCAGGTCTCGCATTGGGTGATCTCGCGAGCATCTTCAAGGCGTACGACATCCGGGGAGTCGTGCCCGACCAGCTCGACGAGGGCGTGGCGGAGGCGATCGGCGCGGCGTTCGTCCGGGTCACCGGCGCCGGGACGGTCGTGACCATGCACGACATGCGGACGTCCTCGGGCCCGCTGGCGGATGCGTTCGGCCGCGGCGCGGCGGCGCAGGGGGCCGACGTGATCGCCGGCGGCCTGGGCTCGACCGACATGATCTACTACGCCAGCGGCGACCTCGGCATTCCCGGCGCGATGATCACGGCCAGCCACAACCCGGCCCGCTACAACGGCATCAAGCTGTGCCGCGCCGGGGCCAAGCCCATCGGCATCCAGACCGGCCTGCAAGAGATCAAAGATCTGACCGAACGGGGTATCGATCCCGCCCCGGTCCCCGGCACCATCACGCCGCGCGACCTCCTTCCCGGGTACGCCGAGCACCTGCGCAAGCTCGTCGACATCTCCTCGATCCGGCCGCTGACGGTGGTCGTGGACGCGGGCAACGGGATGGCGGGCCACACCGTGCCGAAGGTCTTCGAGGGCCTGCCGGTCACCCTGATCCCGCTCTATTTCGAGCTCGACGGCACCTTCCCGAACCACGAGGCCAACCCCATCGACCCGGCCAACCTGGTCGACCTGCAGCGCGCGGTGACCGAGCACCGGGCCGACATCGGGCTCGCCTTCGACGGCGACGCCGACCGCTGCTTCGTGGTGGACGAGCACGGCGAGCTGGTCTCGCCCTCGGTGATCACCGCGCTGATCGCGACCAGGGAGCTGGCCCGCGAGCCCGGCAGCGCGATCATCTACAACCTGATCACCTCCCGCGCCGTGCCGGAGATCATCAGCGAGAACGGCGGGGTCCCGGTCCGCAGCCGGGTCGGCCACTCGTTCATCAAGGCCACGATGGCGGAGCACAACGCGGTGTTCGGCGGCGAGCACTCGGGTCACTTCTACTTCCGGGACTTCTGGTTCGCCGACTCGGGCATGCTGGCCGCGCTGCACACGCTGGCCGCCCTGGGGGAGCAGCCGCGGCCGCTGTCCCAGCTGCTCGCCCGGTACTCGCGGTACGTCGCCAGCGGAGAGATCAACTCCGACGTGGCGGACCAGGCCGCCTCGACCGAGCAGGTCAGGCGGGCGTTCGCTGACCGGCCCGGGGTCAGCACCGACGAGCTCGACGGGCTCACCGTCAGCACCGGACCCTGGTGGTTCAACCTGCGGCCGTCCAACACCGAGCCGCTGCTGCGGCTCAACGTCGAGGCGGAAGACGCAGCCACCATGGCCGCCGTGCGAGACGAGGTGCTCGGCGTGGTCAGGGATCGGCGTGATCAGGGATAACGGCGACCATTCCGGATAGGGAGAACCCCATGCAGATCGACGGCTGGCTGCTCGACATCCTGGCCTGCCCCGAATGTCACTCGCCGCTGCGCGTCGACGAGGACGCCAGCGAGCTCGTGTGCACCAGCGACACCTGCGGCCTGGCCTACCCCGTCCGCGACGACATCCCGGTGCTCCTGGTCGAAGAGGCCCGACGCCCCGGTACATCGTGAGCGACGACCTGGACGGGTGGGGCGGGGCCGAGTTCGTCCTCGCCGCCGACCGGCTCGACACGCCCGACGTCGTCGAGGCGGCCGACCCCTCGGACATGCTGCGGCAGGTGGCCTCGGCCGCGGCCCAGGTGCGCACCGCGCTGCGGTCGTGCGCGGAGACCGACCTGTCGTCCTTCACCCCGGACACCCGGCCACGGGCCATCGTGGTGGCCGGCATGGGCGGCTCGGGCCTGGTCGGCGACCTGCTCGGCGCCATCACCGGCGCCAGCAGCCCGGTCCAGGTGGTGACCACGCAGACCGGGCGGCTGCCGGGCTGGGTCGGTGCCGCCGACGCGGTCATCGCCGTGTCCTGCTCGGGCACCACCCCGGAGACGCTGGCGGTCGCGACCGAGGCGGCCCGGCGCGGCTGCCGGCTGGCCGGCGTCGGCGCCGCCGGATCCCCGCTGCACCGGATCGCGGAGCAGGCGCGGGCCCCGTTCGTCCCGGCGGTGGCGGGCGGCCTGCGGCGGTCGATGCTGTGGGCCACCGCCATCCCGCTGCTGGTGATCGCCGGCCGGGTGGGGATGACGCGGATCGAGCCGGACGTCTACGAGCTGGCGGCCAGCCGCCTGGAGGAGATATCGCACCAGTGCCGCCCGGCCAGCGAGTCGTTCGTCAACCCGGGCAAGTCGCTGGCCCTGGACCTGGTCGGCACGGTGCCGCTGGTCTGGGGGACCACGCCGCTGAGCGGGGTCGCGGCCCGGCGGTTCGCCAGCCAGCTGCAGGAGAACGCCAAGTACCCGGCGCTCGCCGGGGTGCTCCCCGAGGCGGCGTATCACCAGGTCGCCGCGTTCGACGGCCCGTTCGCCCCGCGCTCGTCCCGGCTGACTCCGGGCGGATCCGCGGAGCCGGCCTCGCCGCTGGCCGCCCCGGATGACCTGTCCGGCTGGGATCTCGACTTCGAGGAAGAAGAAGCCGAACAGTCCTCCGGCTTCACCCCGCTCCGGCTGATCCTGATCGCCGACCCCGGCGAGGACCAGCGGGTCAGCGCCCAGCGGGCGGCGGTCACCGAGCTCGCCGAGCAGCGCGGGGTCGGGATGTCCGAGCTGGGCATGGACGGCGAGCACCCGCTGCTGCGGCTGGCCGGCGTCATCCAGCTGACCGACTACGCGAGCGTCTACCTGGCCATCGCGTCCGGCATCGACCCCGGCCAGACCGTGGCGATCCGGGACCTGAAGACCAGGATCGAGTAACGCCGGTGAAGGTCAACTGGCGCGAGATGAAATCGGTGCTGGCGGCGCTGGCCGCCAACACCGGCATCGCCATCACCAAGTTCATCGCCTTCCTGCTCACCGGGTCGGCGTCGATGCTGGCCGAGTCGGTGCACTCGGTCGCCGACACCGGCAACGAGATACTGCTGCTGGTCGGCCGGGGCCGCTCCGACCGGCCGCGGTCGGAAGACCACCCGTTCGGCTTCGGCCGCGAACGGTACTTCTACGGGTTCGTGGTGTCGGTCATGCTGTTCACCGTGGGCGCGGCCTTCTCGATCTACGACGGCGTCCACAAGGTCATCACGCCGCAGGAGATCCACGACTCGCTGATCGCGTTCATCGTGCTCGGCGCGTCCATGGTGCTGGAGGGGTTCTCGCTGCGCACCGCCATCCGCGAGGCGAACGAGGTGCGCGGCGACCGCAACTGGGGCACGTTCATCCGGCGGACCAAGTCGCCGGAGCTGCCCGTGGTCCTGCTCGAGGACACGGCCGCGCTGATCGGGCTGGTGTTCGCGTTCGCCGGGGTCGGGCTGTCGGTGGGCACCGGCAACGGCCGGTGGGACGGCGTGGGCTCGCTGGGCATCGGCGTGCTGCTGGCGACGGCCGCCGTCATCCTGGCGATCGAGATGAAGAGCCTGCTGATCGGCGAGTCGGCCAGCAGTGACGTCCAGCGGCGGATCGTCGCCGCCCTCGAGGACGGCCCGGAGCTCGCCGGAGTCATCCACCTGCGGACCGTCCACATCGGCCCGGACTCCGTCCTGGTCACCGCCAAGGTGGCCGTCCGCGAGAGCGATTCCGCCGCTCAGCTCACGGCGGGCATCAACGCCGCCGAGGACCGGGTGCGCGCCGCCGTCCCCACCGCCAAGACCATCTACCTGGAACCGGACATCTACCAGCCGGCCAAGGCCGACCAGGCCGACCCCTCCATCCGCTCCGCCCAGAGCGGCAACTCACCGGCGCCCGTCCGACGACAGCGGCCCCATGAAACCCGGCAACCCCGAAAACCCCTCCCCAGCCGCCGACCCCCGCCGGCTCCGAGCCCCCCGGCTCCTAGCGGCGGAGACGCTCAGCGGCGGGAGAGCAGGCGCAGGGCACGCTCCTTCTCGAAGTCGAGGGCGCGGCCGGGGGTGGGCGCGATGCGCCCGAGGCGGCGGCCGAGATCGGCCACCGCCGCCCGCACCGGCGGCTCGGCCAGCACCCGCAGGCCGAAGGCCAGCGACGCGGGGCTGATGTCGTACCGCCGCTCGAGTTCGAGCGCCGCGGCGACCGCCTCCAGGTCGGCCTCGCTGAACTGCCGGTGCGTCGGCCCGTGCCCAGCGCCCGCCTCAGCTGGCCGCCCGGCCGCCCCGGCGCCCGCTTCAACTGGCTGCCCGCCCGCCCCGCCGCCGCCCTCAACGGCCCGGCCAGGCACACCAACGGCCCGGCCAGGCACACCAACGGCCCGGCCAGGCACGGAAGCGCGCCAGGACAGCCCCGCCAGCGGGTCCCGGACCTGGGGCAGCAGGCCGAGTTCCTCGCGGTAGCGGAGCATGCGAGCCGACGTGCCAAGCCGCCGGGCGGCCTCCGAGATGCGCATAGCCACTGATCTTAACAATTTCGCGTCAAGAACACCCCTTTAAAAGTGCGACGACCGCCGAGGGTCCCGTAGGTTGTGAGCAGACGGCGAGTCACGCCACCCGTTCGGCCGAAAAGCCGGAAAAATCGAGGGAGAACGAATGTCCGCGGATCAGCTTCCGTATCAGGTTGCCGACCTGTCCCTGGCCGCCTTCGGGCGCAAGGAGATTCAACTGGCCGAGCACGAGATGCCCGGGCTGATGGCCGTGCGCGAGGAGTACGCGGCGAGCCAGCCGCTGCGCGGCGCCAAGATCACCGGCTCCCTGCACATGACGATCCAGACGGCGGTGCTGATCGAGACGCTGACCGCGATCGGCGCTGAGGTCCGCTGGGCCAGCTGCAACATCTTCTCCACCCAGGACCACGCCGCCGCCGCGGTCGCGGTCGGCCCGGACGGCACCCCGGACGACCCGAAGGGCATCCCGGTCTTCGCCTGGAAGGGCGAGACCCTCGAGGAGTACTGGGACTGCACCGTAAACGCGCTGACCTGGCCCGACGGTGACGGGCCGAACATGATCCTGGACGACGGCGGGGACGCCACCCTGTTCGTGCACAAGGGCGCCGAGTACGAGAAGGCCGGCGGGGTCCCGTCGCCGGCCGCGGACGAAGTCGAAGAGATGGTGATCATCCTCGACCACCTGCGCAACTCCCTCGCCGACCACCCGGGCAAGTGGACCCGGGCCGCCGGGAACATCAAGGGCGTGACCGAGGAGACCACCACCGGCGTGCACCGCCTCTACGAGATGGCCAAGAGCGGCTCGCTGCTGTTCCCGGCGATCAACGTGAACGACTCGGTGACCAAGTCCAAGTTCGACAACAAGTACGGCTGCCGCCACTCGCTCATCGACGGCATCAAGCGCGGCACCGACGTGCTGATCGGCGGCAAGGTCGCGCTCGTCTGCGGCTACGGCGACGTCGGCAAGGGCTGCGCCGAGAGCCTGCGCGGCCAGGGCGCCCGGGTGATCATCACCGAGGTCGACCCGATCTGCGCGCTGCAGGCCGCGATGGACGGCTACCAGGTAGCCACCCTCGAGGACGTGGTGGACACGGTGGACATCTTCGTCACCGCCACCGGCAACCGTGACGTGATCACCGCCGAAGACATGAGCAAGATGAAGCACCAGGCGATCGTGGGCAACATCGGCCACTTCGACAACGAGATCGACATGGCCGGCCTGGCCAAGTGGCCGGGCGTCAAGCGGACGGTCATCAAGCCGCAGGTCGACGAGTGGACCTTCGAAGACGGCCACGGCGTCATCGTGCTGTCCGAGGGCCGCCTGCTGAACCTGGGCAACGCCACCGGGCACCCGAGCTTCGTCATGTCCAACAGCTTCACCAACCAGGTCATCGCGCAGGTCGAGCTGTTCACCAAGACCGAGGAGTACCCGGTCGGCGTGTACGTGCTGCCCAAGCACCTGGACGAGAAGGTCGCCCGGCTGCACCTGGACGCGCTCGGCATCCGGCTCAGCCAGCTGACCAAGGAGCAGGCGGACTACATCGGCGTCCCGGTCGACGGCCCGTACAAGCCGGAGACCTACCGTTACTGACATCGCCGACGCGGGCCTCGCCGCCGAGGGCGAGGCCCGCATCCGTTACGCGATGCGTTCCATGCCCCTCCTCACCGCCCTCATGGAACGCTTCGCGGCCCAGCAGCCGTTCAAAGACCTCGGCATCGCCGCCTGCCTGCACATCACCGCCGAGACCGCCATGCTGGTCCGGCTGCTGCAGGCAGGCGGCGCGGCCGTCGCGCTCGCCGCCTCCAACCCGCTGTCCACCCAGGACGACATCGCGGCGGCGCTGGCGGACCGGTACGGGATCGCGGTCTTCGCCCGCGCCGGGGTCGACCGCAAGGGCTACTACCGGCACATCGAGCTGGCCCTGAACCAGGCGCAGCCCGACTTCGTCATCGACGACGGCGGCGACCTGGTCGAGACCCTGCACACCCGGGCGGCCGCCCTGCTGCCGGGGGTCAAGGGCGGCTGCGAGTCCACCGCCACCGGCGTGATCAGGCTGCGCCGGATGGCGGCCGAAGGCGCGCTGGCCTTCCCGGTGATCGCGGCCAGCGACACCGCGACCAAGCGGATGGTCGACAACACCTGCGGCACCGGGCAGTCCGCCATCGACGGCATCCTGCGCGCCACCAACACCCTGCTCGCCGGGAAGACGGTGGTGGTGGCCGGGTTCGGGTCCAGCGGACGCGGCGTGGCCGAGTACGCCCGCGGCTTCGGTGCCCAGGTCATCGTCACGGAAGTGGACCCGGTAAAAGCGCTCGACGCGTCGCTGCGCGGCTTCCGGGTGCTGCCGATGGCCCAGGCGGCGCCGGTCGGCGAGATCTTCATCACCGCCACCGGGTCGGTCGACGTGATCGGCGCGGAGCATCTCGCGGTCATGCGCGACGGCGCGATCCTGGCCAACGCGGGGCACTTCGACGCGGAGATCGACGTCCGGGCGCTGGCCGCGCTGGCGCTGGCCGTCTACCCCGGCGTACGGCCGCACGTGGACGCCTACGACCTCGGCGACGGCCGGACGCTGCTCCTGCTGGCCGAGGGGCGCGTGGTGAACCTGGTGGCCGCCGAGGGGCATCCGCCCGAGGTGATGGACCTGGCCTTCGGCCTCGAGGCGCTCGCGCTGGCCTGGCTGGCGGGCAATACGGACAAGCTGCCCGCCGGCGTGCACGAGGTGCCCGCGGGCATCGACGCGGAGGCGGCCAGCCTGATGCTCGCCACCACCGGCACCTCGATCGACACGCTCACCCCGGCCCAGCTCGCCTACCGGGAGTCCTGGCGGATCGGCTCCTGAACGCCCGCCCGCAGGCGTGCTAGCCCGTCCTCGCGGGCAGCTTGGTCTCGCCGGACTGCGCGGGAACCGGCAGGCACGCCGCGGACCGGTTCCGCGTCCGGGGCCGTCTCCGGCGGCCGGGTCAGCAGCAGCCACCCGGCCAGCCCGATCGGGTACATGAAGTACCCCCACCGGGTGGCCGGCGCCAGCGTGAACAGCACCGCCAGGCCGAGCGCGAGGCGCCAGGCCGCGGCGCGCGCGTCGGCCGGGGGCCGGACCACCAGCGACCCGGCGAAGCCGAGCCCGGCCACGGCCAGCAGCGCGACCGCGGCCCAGTGCCCCGCCATCCCGGTCGTGGCCAGCAGGTGCCCGGGCAGCGGGCTGGCCGCCGGGGTCTTGTACTTGCTCAGGCCGAGCGGGAACAGCACGGTGTTCTGCATGAACGCCCACGGGTGGCCCAGCGCGGCCGGCGCGGACGCCACCGAGAGCAGCACCGCCAGGCCGAACGCGACCCCGGCGAAGCGCCAGGCCGACCGGGCCGCGTCCCGCGCGGCCAGCATCGCGGCGAAGACCGGCACGGCGGGCCAGGCGGTGGCCTTCATCGCGCACGCCACGCCGAGGGCGATGGCCGCGCGGAACCAGCCCGGACGGCCGGGCGATCAGCGCCAGCGTGAGGAGCATCAGCGCGATCACCGGCGGGTCGGTGATCCCGACGGTGAGCGGGAAGGCGATCACCGGGGAGGCGGCCAGGAACAGGGCGGACAGCAGCACGCCGCGCCGGCACCCGGCGCAGCGCCGGTGCGGCGCCGCCACCGTGAACGCCGCCCAGATCAGCACGATCGAGGTGAGGCTGAGCCAGAGCCGCGGGTCGCCGAGGATGCCGGTCGCGCCGAGCGCCCGGGGCAGCCCGAACAGCGCCATGACCGGCAGGTACGGGTTGTAAGACAGCCAGTCGGCGAGCTGCCCGGTCGCCAGGTACGGGGTGCCGTGCTGCAGCAGCAGCCCGGCCGAACGCGAGATGACCTGCACCTCGGGCGTCGGCGCCACCCGGGTGACGAGCCAGGCCACCGGCGCGGCCAGCGCCCCGGCCAGCGAGATCAGCACCGGCCAGATGACCGGCACGTTCCGGTGCCGGGTGAGCCAGATGACCAGCGTCGTCACCCCGTAGGCGGCCGCCGCCCAGATGGCCCAGGTCCGGTCCGCCTGTCCCGTGACCACGGCCAGCACCGTGGCATAGACGGTAAATACGCCGTTGGCGGCGAGAAGCCGGTTCCTGCTCAGCCAGTGCTGATGGAATAGCACTGGGTGATGATTGTCGAACTTCCGCTACCGCTGCGTGCTCTGCCTGCGTGCCTTCCACTGTGCCGGTACCCGCCCGTCCACCCGTGATTCCGTATTGTCCAGCTGTGATCGCTAAGACCGGTAGAACTGCCCCCGAAAGCAGTTAAATCAGCCTATCACCAGGAGTTACTGAGCTACCGTTCAGCTACGCGTGCCTAGGGGAGCTTCCAGTCGACCGGCTCGGCCCCCTGCTGCTCCAGGAGATGATTGGCGCGGCTGAACGGACGGGTTCCGAAAAATCCGTTGTGAGCCGAATTCGGGCTCGGATGTGCCGATTCCACGCACGGAACGTCCGTCGAGCAATGGCACCAGCGTCCGCGCGTCCCGGCCCCACAAGATCGCCACCATCGGCGTGCCGTGCTCGCTGGAAGCCCGGGCCGCCAGCGCCCGGATGGCCTGCTCGGTCACCTGCTCCCAGCCCTTGCCCCGGTGCGAGCCCGGCTTGCCCGGCTGGACGGTGAGCACCCGGTTGAGCAGCAGCACGCCGCGCTCGCTCCACGGGGTCAGGTCCCCGTTGGCCGGCTTGGGGTAGCCGAGGTCCGCCGAGTACTCGGTGAAGATGTTGACCAGGCTCGGCGGTATCCGCCGGGTCTCGGGCGCGACCGAGAAACTCAGGCCGATGGCGTTCCCCGGGGTGGGATACGGGTCCTGGCCGACGATGAGCACCCGGACGTCCTCGAACGGCTGCTTGAACGCCCGCAGCACGTTCTCGCCCGCGGGCAGGTACCGCCGCCCGGCGGCGATCTCGGCCCGCAGGAACTCGCCCATCGCGGCGATCTGCCCCTCCACCGGCTCGAGCGCCTGCGCCCAGCCCGGGTCGATGATGTTGCGCAGCGGTTCGGTCATGGGCAGCACTGTAGCGGCGCCCACCGACAAAACGACGGTCAAGACCTTTTACCCCGAACGAGTCGGCTGTCACGCCCCGGTCCGCCCGCCCGTCACGCGGCCGGCGCGCGCCCCGCTGGGGTTTGATATCCGGAATTGCCGGAAAAGCTATCCCTGAACCGGTGCCGCGACCTGGTAAGTGGGGGTAGCCTGCGTCCACGCAGTATCAATCACATGGAACGATGGGGCCCATGAAGGGACGAGTTCTTGTCGTCGATGACGACGCCGCCCTCGCCGAGATGCTCGGGATCGTGCTTCGCGGTGAGGGGTTCGAGCCGACTTTCGTCTCCGACGGCGACAAGGCGGTCGAGGTTTTCCGGGATTCCCGGCCCAACTTGGTCCTCCTTGACCTGATGCTTCCGGGCTCCGACGGGATCGACGTGTGCCGTCAGATCCGCGCCGAGTCCGGAGTGCCGATCGTGATGCTGACGGCCAAGACCAACACCGTCGATGTGGTCCTCGGGCTGGAGTCCGGCGCCGACGACTACATCATGAAGCCGTTCAAGTCCAAGGAGCTGGTCGCCCGCGTCCGGGCCCGGCTGCGCCGGACCGACGAGCCAGCGCCCGAGATGCTCCAGATCGGCGACATCGTCATCGACGTGGCCGGCCATTCGGTCAAGCGCGACGGCGAGACGCTCAACCTCACCCCGCTCGAGTTCGACCTGCTGGTGGCGCTGGCCCGCAAGCCGCGGCAGGTCTTCACCCGCGAGGTGCTGCTCGAGCAGGTCTGGGGTTACCGGCACGCCGCGGATACCCGCTTGGTCAACGTGCACGTGCAGCGGCTGCGCGCGAAGATCGAGAAGGATCCGGAGCACCCCGAGATCGTGGTGACGGTGCGCGGTGTCGGCTACAAGGCGGGCCCTGGCTGAGTCCAGGGTGAAGGTGGCATCGGCGCGCGCGGGCAGGAAGCGTAACTGGGTCACGACCTTCCGGCGGTCCGCCGTCGGGCGGGCCGTCGGCCGGCGGCTGCCGGTCCGGGCCAAGCGCTGGCTGCGGGTGGGCCGCCGGTGGCAGCGCAAGGCGCTGGCGGGGGTCAAGTTCCGCTGGCACCGGTCGCTGCAGCTGCGGGTGGTCTCCACCACCTTGCTGCTGTCCGTCCTGGTCATCGCCGTGCTCGGCTTCTTCCTGATCCAGTCGGTCGCGGCCGGGCTGCTGACCAGCGCCGAGAACGCGGCCGACTCCCAGGTCAGGAACGGCCGGACCGCCGCGCTCGGGCTATCGAGCGTGAACGTGCTCGGCCCGGCCGAGCCCAGCGACACGGCCACCATCGTGAGCGTGGCCACGACCACGGCCCGCACGCTGCTGCAGCAGCCGAGCGGAAGCACGGGCAGCTATCTCGTCTTCATCCAGCTGACCGACATCGACCCGGCCGTCGTCCACTGGGTCGGCCAGACCAACGTCAACATCTCGGCCACGATCCCGCCGACCCTGATCGGCAAGGTGAACGGCGAGCAGAGCCCCGAGAAGTTCGACAACGAGATCACCGCGCCGCCGCTCTACGAGCCGACCACGCTGGTCTATAACTCCGGCACCTCGGTGCCGGCCCTGGCCGTCGGCGTCCCGCTGGGCCGTTACTACCAGCTCTACTACGTGTTCCCGTTCACCCAGCAGCAGGCCACCCTGCTGCTGGTGCAGCGCATCCTGGTCGGCGTGGGCCTCGCGCTGGTGGCGCTGCTGGCCGCGATCGCGTCGCTGGTCACCCGGTGGGTGGTGCTGCCGGTCCGGCACGCCGCCCAGGCCGCCCAGCGGGTGTCGGACGGGCACCTGGGGGAGCGGATGCAGGTGCGCGGCGTGGACGACCTGGCCGCGCTGGCGACCTCGTTCAACGGGATGGCGGGCAGCTTGCAGGGCAAGCTCCACGAGCTGGAGGAACTCTCCAACGTGCAGCGTCAGTTCGTCTCGGACGTGTCGCACGAGCTCAGGACGCCGCTGGCCACCATCAAGATGGCCGCCGAGATCATCTTCGAGGCCCGCGCCGAGCTCGACGCGGCCGCCAGCCGGTCGGTCGAGCTGCTGCAGAGCCAGCTGGAGCGATTCGAGTCGCTGCTCGTCGACCTGCTCGAGATCAGCCGGTTCGACGCGGGCGCGGCCACCCTGGACGCCGACCTCGTGGACATGTGCGACCTGGTACGGCGTTCGGCCGATGACGCACAGCAGCTGGCCGAGCGCCGCGGCGGCCGGATCGAGTTCCGGCTGCCCGCGACGGGCTGCTTCGCCGAGGCGGACCGCCGCCGGGTCGAGCGCATCCTGCGCAATATCCTCGTCAACGCGGTCGAGCACGGCGAGGGCAAGGACGTGGTGGTCACCACCGCCATCGACAGCGACGCGGTGGCCGTCTCGGTCCGGGACTACGGCGTGGGGCTGCGGCCCGGCGAGGAGCTGAAGGTCTTCGACCGGTTCTGGCGCGCCGACCCGGCCCGGGCCCGGACCATCGGCGGCAGCGGCCTGGGGCTGGCCATCTCGCTCGAGGACGCCCGGCTGCACGGCGGCTGGCTGCAGGCCTGGGGCGAGCGCGGCAAGGGCTCGGTGTTCCGGCTGACCCTGCCCCGGATCGCCGGGGCCGAGCTGGCCGGCTCGCCGCTGCCGCTCGGCCCGGACGAGGCGGAGGTCATCGCGCCCAGCCCGAGCACCGGCCCGTTTCCGGCGGTGACCGAGATCACCGGGGTGACCCCGCATGGCTAGAGTCCGCTGGGCTGGGAGACGTTCCTGGCGGGGCCGTTCGCGGCTGGCCCCTTCGCGGCTGGCCCCTTCCTGGCTGGCCCCTTCCTGGCTGGCACGGTGCCGCCTGGCCTTCGTGCTGGCCGCCGCGGCCGCATCGGTGGCGGGCTGCGTGGGCATGCCGAACAGCGGCTCGCCCGGCACGGTCGGCGCCAGCCCGCACGACACCACGCAGGACTCCGACTTCATCGGCGCCATCCCGGCCGGCCCGCAGAAGGGCTGGAGCCCGAGCGACATCGTGCAGGGGTTCCTGAACGCGAGCATCAGCTACCCGGGCTATCAGGACATCGCCCGCGAATACCTGGCCACGTCGCCGGGCAGGCAGCTCTGGGGCGGGGGCTGGTCCGTCAAGGTGGTCCAGCGCGTCGACGTGCCCCACGACGCCGACTACAGCCAGGACCGGAAGGATAGCCACGGTGAACGTCACCGGCCAGGTCCAGGCGTCGTTCGACGGGTCGGGTCAGTACGTCGGAGCGCAGCAGGGAAGCTCCGGCGGGCCAGCCGGATGGCTCCGGGACGCCGGTCGCGGACCAGACGTTCACGCTGGCCAAGGTCAACGGCGAGTGGCGGATCACGAACGCGCTTGACTTCGGTTTCCGGATGATGACCCAGGCCGACTTCATCAAGGTCTACCGGGCGCAGGACCTGTACTTCTTCGACCCGACCGACCAGGTGCTGGTGCCCGACGCGGTGTTCGTGCCGACCGGGACCTCGCCCAATTCGCTGGTCGGCAACCTGGTCACCGCGTTGCTGAACAACCCGCAGCCGCAATGGCTGCAGGCCCCGGGCAGCCAGACCCCGCCGGCCGTCACCGCGTTTCCCGCCCACACCAAGCTCAACGACGTGGCGGTGGACGGGACCACCGCCACGGTCGACCTCGGCGGCGCCGCCGCGAGCGCCACGCCCGCCCAGCGCCAGCTGATGGCCACCCAGCTGGTGTGGACCCTGACCGGTCAGGCCGGCCAGTCCGGGAAGGCCGGGAACCCGCCGAATCATGCAGGCGGTCCAGATGGAGATCAACGGAAAGCCGTGGTCGCCGTCCGCCGCCGCCTGCCCGAACACCGCCGCGCCGGGCCAGAGCCCAGCGCAGAAGCTGTTCATGTACCGGTGCAAGAACCCCTACCCGGCCGCCACGTCGTCGGCGTTCTACTACGCCGCCAGCGGGCAGGCGTTTACCCGGTGCACGCCTCAGTCACAGGTGATGGCCGGAAACGTGGGGGTGATCCAGCCCGTCTTCGGCAAGACGGGCGCGGCCTCGCTCACACCGGCCTGCCAGGGCTCGGTACAGGCCAGCGCGCAGGCCGCGCCGCCGTCCCAGACGCATCAAGGGCCCCCGCTGACCATGGTCACCGTGTCGCCCGACGGCAAGTACCTGGCCGGGTACTCTCCGAGCGGGAACTCCGTCATCGTGTGGGTCCGCCGGCCAGGCCAAGCCGGTGAGCACGACGCCGCTGTCGGGCGTCACCTCGATCGGCTGGGATCGCCGGGACTACCTGTGGGTGGCCGAGGGCAACGCCACCACGGTGGTCGCGCCGGCCACCAGCGGCAACAAGCCCGCTCCGATCGAGAACAACTTCCCCGGGAAGATCCTCGGTCTCGGCATCGCCCCGGACGGCGTCCGGATCGCCGCCATCGTGCAGACCGGCTCGGGTGCGAGCTCAGGTAACGAGGTGGAGCTCGCGGCCATCGACAGCGGCACGCCGCTCGCCGGGCAGCTGTCCGCCCCGTTCGACCGGATGTCCATCGGGGTGACCGTGCAGCTCGGCCCCAACGTCTCCCACCCGGTCGCGCTGACCTGGTACGACGCGGACAACCTGCTTGTCATCGACGGAGCCGGGGTCGCAGACCTCGCTGTGGGAGGTCCCGGTCGACGGGCAGTCCGCCACGAGGCTGTCGGGCGTGCTGCCCGGCGCGATCTCCATCACCGCCAACAAGGCGCAGAACATTCTGGTCGCCGGGCTCACCGGCAACCTGCTGGAGGTCTCAGCGGGCCTGGCGGGACCCTGGCAGCTGCTCGGCGGCATCGGGCAGAACCCGGCCTTCCAGACCCCCGCCTTCCCCGCCGCCGCCCAGTCCTGACGCCGGCCTGCTCAGCCCGCCGCCCAGTCCTGACGCTCAGCCCGCTGCAGCCCTGCCGCTCCGGCCGTCTCCGCGCGCCTTGCCCCGGTTTGCCCGAACACCTTTCGGCTGCCGGACACGCCCGGGTTACAGGAATCGGGCTTCAGTAACGCTGGCCCCCTGAGTCCCGCGCCCGCTATCGCAGCTTCGCCAGATATGACGCGAAATCCCAGGTTGTTGTGACCTGACCACCTTGTAAGCCCGGGTTTGCGGCCTTCCCCGAGCAGCCAAGTCAACGTTATGCAGTCGTTATGTAACGAAATGTTACTGATCGCCTACAAGTCCCTCCTGACATTCACGCTCCGGAGAGCTAGCGTTCAGACATGGCACTCGCCCGGGCCCGTGGTTGCGCCCGGCGTGGCTTCCCTCCGGGGCGTCACGCCAGGCAAGCCGATGCCAGCCGCAGGCGAAACGGCCCACGTAAGGCGACTTCTCGTCGACCGATCACGGTGCGGCTTAGGAGTAAGTCCTGCCTCGACGGGAGATACCGAGTCTCCCGGGTAGAGAGAAGGGCAGTAGTGGCACACAGAAAGCCGCGAACCCCTCAGCAGGCGAATGTGGGGTCGAAGACCAGGTCGGCCGGGCGAGTGCCACCCACCTCACACAGCGTCGCCCAATCGGGTCGAATTCCCTGTGGATTGGGCGCAACCGGACTGGAAGGGGGATCGAGATGGAAGTCATAGTCAAGGGGCGTCACATCACCGTCCCGGCACGTTTCCGTCAGCACGCGACCGCCAAGCTAGCCAAGCTGGAGAAGCTTGACCAGAAGGCGGTACGGATCGACGTGGAGGTCTCCGAGGAACGTAACCCCCGGCAGGCCGACCGCCGCGAGCGCGTCGAGCTGACCATACGGTCCCGTGGTCCCGCGATCAGGGCCGAGGCGGCGGCGGACGACCGGTACGCCGCCCTCGACCTCGCCTTCGCCAAGCTCGAGTCGCGCCTGCGCCGGATGGCCGACCGGCGCAAGGTCAAGGACACCGTCTCGGTGCGATCGCCGGGCGTGCTGGCCGGAGCCGAGCTGGACGGGGCGGGGCGCAACCGAGCGGGCCTGAACGGAGCGGGACCGGATGGCCAGCCACCGCCGACGGTGAACGGGACGCAGGGGGTCGTCAGGCCGCGGGCCGGCCATGCCGACGACCTGGACGCCTCCGACTTCGACGAGTCCGAACGGCAGGTCGGCCTGGTCCCGATCAAGATGGAGGGGGACGGCCCGCTGATCTTGCGCGAGAAGGTGCATGCGGCGAGCCCGATGACCATCGACCAGGCGCTGCTCGAGATGGAGCTCGTCGGCCACGACTTCTACCTTTTCCACGACCGCGAGTGCGACCGCTTCAGCGTGGTTTACCGCCGCCGCGGTTACGACTACGGGGTGATCCGCCTGGTCGAGGAGTAATTCCCGGACGCGCCGGACCTGGTTCCGGCGCTGGCCCGCGTCCCGTGCGGTGACGGCGCGTATGTCCGAGTGGTCCCGCCGTTCTATCGTGGGATGCGCGGTACGCGCGCTGAAGCATGGTGGCCGGCCAGGACCGGATTCCCGGCCGCGAAGGCGCGATGCAAGCCGGGCACGAGGTGCCCGGCTTGCATCGCGGGCCCAGGTCGGTAAGAGTCTGATCACATGCCGATCATGGTCAGCCTGGCGGCCTGGTGCGGTGGAGGCGGGCGGTGTTCCCCGAGGGAGGCAACGAAGTGAGCGCCATGAGCGACAGGTCGGCCACGGCTGCCCGGCGGCCGGGGGCGGCCAAGCGCCCGGATCCCATCCGGGTGCTGATCGCCGATGATCACGCGCTGTTCCGGCGTGGCCTGGAGATGGTTCTCGCCGAAGAGGACGACATCGACGTCGTCGGGCAGGCCAGCGACGGGACCGAAGCGGTGACCGTCGCCGGCGAGTCGCTGCCCGATGTCGTGCTCATGGACATCCGGATGCCGAAGATCAGCGGCATCGAGGCATGCCGGGCGACCAAGGAGGTCGCGCCGAGCGCGAAGATCGTCATGCTGACGATCAGCGACGAGGAAGAGGACCTGTTCGAGGCGATCCGCGCGGGCGCTAGCGGCTACCTGCTGAAGGACATCCCGCTGGACGAGGTGGCCGAGGCGGTCCGCTCGGTGCACGGCGGCCAGTCGCTGATCAACCCCTCGATGGCGGGCAAGCTGCTCACCGAGTTCGCCACCCTGGCCAAGCGCGACACCGAGGAAGAGCGGGTGCAGCACGTCGCCCCGCCCAAGCTCACCGACCGCGAGATGGAAGTGCTCAAGCTCGTCGCCCGCGGCATGAACAACCGCGACATCGCCAAGGAGCTGTTCATCTCGGAGAACACGGTGAAGAACCACGTCCGGAACATCCTGGAGAAGCTCCAGATCCACTCCCGGATGGAAGCCGTGATGATCGCCGTCCGCCAGAAACTCATCGAGTTCAGCTAGCCCTGCTCGCTGCTAGCCCGCCCTCGCTGGCCCCGCTCGCTCTGCTAGCCCCGCTCGCCTCCGGGCCGCTTTTAGCTCCCGTCTTCCCTCCTCGCTCGTCGCAAGCTCCTCGCTCGTCAGTCCAGACGCGCGACGCGCGGCCCTTCGGCTCGCGGCGAGGGGGCGCTCGCATTGCCCGTTCCTCCATGCGCTCTGCCGTCGACTTGCCTCAAGCCCCATCGAACTCTCCCAATCCCTCGAGCCGGATCCGCATGCGCTGGCCGGGGCGGGACGTGGGGAAATGTCGTGGGGGACGGTTAGGGTGTGAGGCTATGGATGCGCCCGCGGCTGAGGTGACCCTCACGCCTGATGACGTCCGCCGGATGACGCTGCGCGCGCAGGGATTCCTGGGCGCGACGTCGTGGCCCCGGTCGCGGACCGGGGTGGCCGCTATGCTGCGCCGGGTGGGCGCGGTCCAGCTGGACACGATCAGCGTGCTGGCCCGCTCGCACGAGCTGGTCGCCTACGCGCGGCTCGGGCCGGTGCCCCGGCCGCAGATCGAGCAGGCCTACTGGCACGAGACCAAGCCCGCCGCCTTCGAGTACTGGGCCCACGCCGCCTGCGTGCTGCCGATCGAGCAGTGGCCCTACTACGCCTTCCGTCGCCGGGCGTTCCAGGCCCGGGGCGTGCGCTGGCACCAGGTCACCCCCGAAACCTGCGACAAGGTGCTGGCCCGGCTGCGGGCCGAGGGTCCGCTGACGGCGACGCAGCTGGGCGGGGCCAAGGCAGGCGGCCCGTGGTGGGACTGGTCGGAGATCAAGATCGCGGTGGAGTGGCTGCTCGACACCGGCGAGGTCATCTGCGCGCGGCGGACCGGCTGGCGGCGGGTCTACGACCTGCCCGAGCGGGTGCTGCCGGACGAGCTGCTCGGCGCGGAGCCCACCGACCCGGAGTGCCTGGCCTACCTGGCCGGGGTCGCCGCCGGTGCGCTCGGCGTAGTCACCCCGGCCGACCTGGTCGAGTACCACCGGCTCAACTTCCTCGGCGCCAGGTCGCCCCGGGAGACCAAGCGGCTGCTGACCGACGCCGCGCTGGCGGCTGGCCTGACCCCGGTGGCGCTGGCCGGTGCCGAAGGACCAGGCGTGGGCGGATCCGGCGGCGCTGGCCGAGGCCTCAGCCGGGCGCCGCGGCCGGAACCGCGTCACGCTGCTCTCGCCGTTCGACTCGCTGATCTGGGACCGTAAGCGGACCCGGCTGATGTTCGGGTTCGAGCACAGCCTCGAGGCCTACGTGCCGAAGCACAAGCGGATCCACGGCTACTTCACCATGCCGCTGCTGGCCGGCGGGCAGCTGGCCGGCCGGGTGGATCCGGCCCGGGAAGGCACGACGCTGGTGGCCCGCAAGGTGTCACTGGAGCGCGCGACCGCGGCCGAGCCGATGGCCCAGGCCCTGCGCGAGGCGGCCACCTGGGTCGGCTGCGACAACGTGCGCCTGGAGCAGATCGAGCCTGCCCAGCACGCCTCCCGGCTGGCGGCCGCGCTCAGCCAGGCCACCTGAGGCCGTCTAAAACGCACGGGTTAGCGGCCGCTGGTGCCTCCAGACGCCAGTAACCCCGGGACCTCGATGCGGTCCCGGGGCGTGGAGGTGCGCGAGAGGGGAAACCTAGCTCGTTCGGGATAAATCCCTTTTAGTACCAATCGTCCAGAATGTGCGCGGCCATGGCCATGATCCCGCCGATGACGACGATCGCGGCGCCAACCCAGAAAAGCCACCAGGTGGGGCCGATGGGCAACGCGATCCCGCCGACGATGAAACCGATGATGATGATCGAGACCGCCACCCAGGAGGCGGGGCGCCCGTGGTGCGCCTCATGCCCGTAAACCTGGCCGGTGTGCGCGTCCAGGCCGCGCGCCCCGGTATCTCCCGTCTCCGCCACCGTTGTCGGCTGCTCGGTCACTCCAAGCTCCTCTCCCTCGTTAACGCTCCTATTATTCTCCGGGAAGTGCGAGACTTGGCACCAGCCGGCCCCTGGACACTGGCTACCGATCGTCCGCGTCTGCGTGCGACTCGGTTTGGTGGCCCATCTCGCCTACGATGGCATGTTGGGGCGGCGAACGGGAACCGGTTACGGCCACCCGCCATTAATGAGGTCAGATCATCCGCCGAAGACCGCTGAGGAGCGCGACGAGCAGTGCCACCGATTATCGATAGTGTCCTTCGCGCGGGCGAAGGCAGACTCCTGCGCAAGCTGAAGCGGATCAGCGAGCAGATCAACTCCATCGAGGACGACTTCGTCGCGATGAGTGATGCCGAGCTGCGGGCCATGACCGACGAGTTCCGCCAGCGCTACGCCGACGGGGAAACCCTGGACGACCTGCTGCCCGAGGCCTTCGCCACGGTGCGCGAGGCGGCCAAGCGGACCCTCGGCCAGCGCGCCTTCGACGTCCAGCTGATGGGCGCCGCCTCGCTGCACTTGGGCAACATCTCCGAGATGAGGACCGGTGAGGGCAAGACGCTCACCGGCGTGTTCCCGGCCTACCTCAACGCCCTCGCGGGCAAGGGCGTGCACGTCGTCACGGTCAACGACTACCTGGCCAAGCGCGACTCCGAGTGGATGGGCCGGGTACACCGCTTCCTCGGCCTCGAGGTCGGCGTGATCCTGGGCGACATGGACCCGCCCACCCGCCGCACGCAGTACCTGTGCGACATCACCTACGGCACCAACAACGAGTTCGGCTTCGATTACCTGCGCGACAACATGGCCTGGCAGCTCGAGGACTGCGTGCAGCGCGACCACTTCTTCGCGATCGTCGACGAGGTGGACTCGATCCTGATCGACGAGGCGCGGACGCCGCTGATCATCAGCGGCCCGGCCGAGCAGAGCCCGCGCTGGTACACCGAGTTCGCCAAGATCGCGCCCCGGCTGCGCCGCGGCGAGGACGGCGACGGCGACTACGAGGTCGACGAGAAGAAGAAGACCGTCGGCATCCTGGAGTCCGGTGTCCAGAAGGTCGAGGACTGGCTCGGGATCGACAACCTCTACGACGCCGTCAACACGCCCCTGGTGAGCTTCCTGAACAACTCCATCAAGGCCAAGGAGCTGTACAAGAAGGACAAGGACTACGTCGTGATGAACGGCGAGATCCTGATCGTGGACGAGTTCACCGGCCGCATCCTCAACGGCCGGCGCTACAACGAGGGCATGCACCAGGCCATCGAGGCCAAGGAGGGGGTGGCGATCAAGGACGAGAACCAGACCCTCGCCACCATCACCCTGCAGAACTACTTCCGGCTCTACGACAAGCTGGCCGGCATGACCGGTACGGCCACCACCGAGGCCAACGAGTTCCACCAGATCTACAAGCTCGGCGTGGTCCCGATCCCGACCAACAAGCCGATGATCCGCCGGGACGAGGCCGACGTCATCTACCAGACGGCCCAGGCCAAGTTCGAGGCGTGCGTCGAGGAGATCGCCGAGCGGCACCAGGCCGGGCAGCCGGTCCTGGTCGGCACCACGAGCGTCGAGAAGTCCGAGATCGTGTCCCGGATGCTCAAGCGGCGCGGCGTCCCGCACGAGGTGCTGAACGCCAAGTACCACGAGCGTGAGGCGACCATCATCGCCCAGGCCGGACGGCGCGGCGCGGTCACCGTGGCCACCAACATGGCCGGCCGCGGCACCGACATCATGCTCGGCGGCAACCCCGACGTCATCGCCGACGCCGAGCTGCACGAGCGCGGCCTGTCCCCGGTCGAGACCCCGGAAGACTACGAGAAGGCCTGGCCGGAGGCGGTGGCGAAGGCCAGGCGCGCGGTGGCCGAGGAACACGAGGAGGTCGTCGAGGCGGGCGGCCTGTACGTGCTCGCCACCGAGCGGCACGAGTCGCGCCGTATCGACAACCAGCTGCGCGGCCGGTCCGGACGGCAGGGCGACCCCGGCGAGAGCCGGTTCTACCTCTCGCTCGAGGACGACCTGATGCGGATGTTCAACTCCGAGCGGGTCGGCGCGATCATGGAGCGGCTGAATATCCCGCCGGACGTCCCGGTCGAGTCCAAGGTCGTCACCCGGGCCATCAGGTCGGCCCAGACCCAGGTCGAGCAGCAGAACTTCGAGATCCGCAAGGACGTCCTGAAGTACGACGACGTGATGAACCGGCAGCGCCAGGTCATCTACGGCGAGCGCCGCAAGGTGCTCGAGGGCGCCGACCTGCACGAGCAGATCAGCGAGTTCGTCGACGAGGTGGTCGAGGGCTACGTCGTCGGCGAGACCAGCGAGGGCTACCCGGAGGAGTGGGACCTGGAGAAGCTCTGGCGGGCCTTCCGCCAGCTGTACCCGGTCACCCTCACCATCGACGAGCTCATCGAGGAGGCGGGCGGTGACAAGGCCGGGCTGACCGGCGAGTTCATCACCGAGCAGGTCATCGCCGACGCCCAGGGCGCGTACCAGCGGCGCGAGGAGGAGTTCGGCTCCGAGGTCATGCGCGAGGTCGAGCGCCGGGTGGTGCTGTCCGTGCTCGACCGCAAGTGGCGCGAGCACCTGTACGAGATGGACTACCTGCGCGAGGGCATCGGCCTGCGTGGTTACGGTCAGCGCGACCCGCTGATCGAGTACCAGCGCGAGGGCTACGACATGTTCGGCGCCATGATGGAAGGAATCAAGGAAGAATCCGTCGGGCACCTGTTCAACCTGCAGGTCCAGATCCAGGAGAACCCGATCGTCGAGGAGGGTGGCCCCAGCGGGCTGGGCGGGGCGGTGCCGGCTGGCGGTCCAGTCCCCGGTGCTCCGGCGGCCGGAGGTGCCGTGGCCGGCGGTCCGGCGGCGAGCGCTGCGCCGGCGGGAGCGCCCGCGGCGGCCGGGCCAGGTGCCCGAGGCGGGGCAGCGGCCCCGGGCCGCTCCGCCGGCGCGCACGCGCGCGCCGGCCAGCCCGGGACCCCGACTCCCCGGCGGGACGGCCGCGCCAGCGGCGCCCAGGGGCAGCAGCCCGCCCGGCGCGACGGACGGACCGGCGGCGGAGCGCACGCCCGGCGGCCCGGCGGCCAGCCGGCGGGGCAGAGTGCCCCGGAGGCCCAGAACGACCCGATTCCGGCCGGTTTCGCCCCGCGCCGGCCGCAGCGGCTGCAGTATTCGGCCCCGTCCGTCGACGGCGGGACGCACGTGGAAACCAGCCAGGGCCCCGGCGTGAACGACGAGTTCGCGCGCGCCGGACGGAACGATCCGTGCCCGTGCGGTTCGGGCCGGAAGTTCAAGCGCTGCCACGGCGACCCCCGCGCCCGCGCCGACGGGTAGCTGATCCCAGGTAGCTCCAGTGATCGCTAGGGCCAGTCTGCACGGTCGACTGCCAGCGCCTTCATGATCAGGGCATCTGGGCCAGCTGTCCGGCTCGGATCAAGCGGCCGTGGTTCGGCGTCGCCTAACTGGTCTCGATCTCGGTGCAGAGCCACCGGGCCGGACGAGCGGGACGCCCGGGTACGGGCGGGCGCGCGGGGACATGCTCGAAGCGCATGGCCAGGGCGCGCGAACGTGACCCGAAGCCGACCACCATGGTCATCTCCACCACGCCCGCCGTGGGCCGTGACGTCATCACGCGCCGGATCCGGGGGCGCTGCTCCGCGTCGGCGGCGCAGCTGAGCAGGTCGATCTGCGCCCGGACCCGTTCGGTCGCCCAGGGGGCGAGCTGCTTGGCCGGGCGGAAGCCCGCCAGGATCTCGACGAGTACCTGAGCGAACTGCCGCGGCCACGCGGCGCTCAGCCCGGGCGCATCGGCCGCCCCGCCGTTCCGGTCCGCCGCTCGGGCGGCGTGCTGCCTGCGTCCGGCGGCCCGGCCTGGCGCTGGGCTCGGCCCGGCGGTCCGGCCAGTCGCTCCGCTGTCCGCGGTGCCTACGGGCATCCCCGTGCTGGCCGGGACGGTCGTTCCCGCGGCACGGCCGCTGCGTCGGCGGCGTCCGGGCCGCCGCCGAGCATGCGGCGCCGTGGGTCTCGCAGTCATACGGCGGCCACCCGTCCGGCACCGCGACGAGCCGCAGCCCGCTCCAGGCCGGCCTGCTCCGCTCGCCCGTCCCGGCGCCGCCCGCCTCACTGGCTGTCTCGGTACAGGCGCCTCCGGCGGGCCGGCCGGCTCAGCCGTTGCGGGCGGGGTGACCAGGCCGGAGACGGCCGGAAGGTCGGGCGTGCGGGTCCTCGAGGGCATGTGCTGCTTCCAGTCCGGAGAATGCGAACGACCGCGGACGCCCCGTGACGGCGCGTCCGCATCAGACTCCGGCTGTTCCCGTTTGTATCCCAGGCCGCCGACATTTCTGGCGTCCGGCCTGGTTAGGCGATCCTTCACGGACTGGACAGGCGCCGTTCCCTCGCCCGGCGAAAAGGCACCTAAACTCGTTAGCGTGACGAATGGTACGGAATTTCGCGGTGTCATCACCGACTGGGGCGGGGTGCTGACCACGCCGATCCTGACTACGGTCCAGGCCTGGATCGAGGCCGACGGCATCGACTGGGACAGCTACCGGACCGTGATGCGGGCATGGGTCACCGACGCCTACGGACCGAACGGCACCCGGAACCCGGTCCACGCGCTGGAGCGCGGTGAATGCTCGGACACCGAGTTCGAGCAGGCGCTGGCCGCCCAGCTGCTCCGGGTGGACGGCGGGTCCGTCCTGGCCGACGGGTCTGCTGCAGCGCATGTTCGCGGCCAGCGTCGAGATTCCCGCCATGTACGACCTGATCCGCGCGGTGCGCGCCGCCGGGTTGCGGACCGCGCTGCTGTCCAACTCCTGGGGCGCCACCGAGTACCCGCGGGACGGACTTCCCTGCACCTGTTCGACGCCGTGGTGATCTCCGGCGAGTGCGGCATGCGCAAGCCGGAGCCGGAGATCTTCCGGCACGCGGCGGACCTGCTCGGCCTGCCGCCGGAGCAGTGCATCTTCATCGACGACATCGAGGCGAACATCACCGCGGCGCAAGCCTGCGGCATGACCGGCGTGCACCACGTCGAGGCGGCCCAGACGGCGGCGGCGGTCGAGGATCTCCTCGGCATCTCGCTCGGCGACCCGGTCGCGCCGGCGACCGGCCCCGCCGCGCCCGCGACCGGCCCCGCCGCCGCGCCCGCCACTGGCAACACGATGCGATAACCGCCGGGACGCGGCGATAACCACCGGGCTAGCCTGTGGGGCGTGGCGGACTATCCGCATCCGTCCAGCCCCGGGCGCTCGGCGAACATGAAGGCCAACCGGCGGACGGACACCAAGCCGGAACTGGCGCTCCGGCACGCCCTGCACCGGCTCGGCTACCGCTACCGCAAGGACTACCGGCTCGACCTCGACAGCGGCCGCCGGGTCCGCCCGGACATCGTCTTCACGGCGCGCAAGCTCGCGGTCTTCGTGGACGGCTGCTTCTGGCACGCCTGCCCGGAGCACGGGTCCAAGCCGAAGGCGAACGAGTGGTACTGGAGCCCGAAGCTGGTCAAGAACGTCGAACGTGACCGGGTCAACGACGCGGCGCTGATGCTGGACGGCTGGACGGTGATCAGGCTCTGGGAGCACGTGCCCATCGACGAGGCGGTCACGACCGTGGTCACCGCCCTCACCAAGGCAGGCGCCGTCACGAAGCCCAAAGGAAATCCGGCTTCCGGAGACGACCCGCTTAGCTGACACCCGGCACCTGTGGCAGACTCTGGGTCACCATGCGCGTGTTCCTGCCTTCGACGCTCCCCGCCCTGGCCGAGGTCCTCCGGACCGGCCAGGTCGGCGCCCACCCGGATTCCAGCCCGGCCGCGGACCCGGGTCCGCTGTCCGGGTACGCGGTCACGCCCGCGCTGCGCGAGGCGTACGCGAGCGGCGACGAGGAGGAACTCGAGTACGCCGCGCTGACCGCGGCCGCCCGGGCCTCGCTGCGGCTGCTGGCCGGCGATCCGGCCGCCCCGCCCCGCCGGGTGGTGCTCGCCGCCGAGATCCCGGCCGAACAGGTCAAGCTCGACGCCCGGGACCACGAGCCCGGCCGGGTCCTGATCGCCGCCGCGGTCCCGGTCGCGCTGGCTGGTCTCGGCCCACGCCGACGACACCGACGCCGGGCCCGACGTGCGCGCCGCGGCCGACGCGCTGCCCGCCGCCGACGCGGGCGACGAGGACGCCCAGTTCGCCGTGGACGGGGCCGAAGGTCACGAGCTCGGCTGGTACGCCAGCCAGGAGCTGTCCTACCTGGCCGAGTAGCCCCCTCAAAGGGGCACGCACGCCAAGGGTCGTGCAACGATACGGGTATCCACAAGACCCGAAAACCGCCAGGAGCGATCGTGATGGACGCCGTCTCCAGGACCCCCGTACCGGTTAACGAGCCGGTCAGGCAGTACCAGCCGGGCAGCCACGAGCGGGCCGCGCTGGAAGCCAAGATCAAGGAACTCGCCGGCCAGCAGACCGAGCTCACCATGACCATCGGCGGCCGCCAGCGCATGCCCGCCGGCCAGCCAGCAGACGTGGTCCAGCCGCACAACAAAGCCCACGTCCTCGGCCACCTCGGCAACGCCGAAGACCTGGACGTAGCCGCCGCGATCCACGCGGCCAAGCAGGCGGCCCCCGGCTGGCGCGCGCTGTCCTTCGACGACCGCGCCGCGGTCTTCCTCAAGGCGGCCGACCTGCTCGCGGGCCCGTGGCGGGCCACCGTGAACGCCGCCACCGTCCTCGGCCAGTCCAAGTCGCCGTACCAGGCCGAGATCGACGCGGCCTGCGAGCTGATCGACTTCTGGCGCTTCAACGTGCACTACGCCAGGAAGCTCCTGTCCGAGCAGCCGGAGTCGGCGCCCGGCACCTGGAACCGGATGGAGTACCGCCCGCTCGAGGGCTTCGTGCTGGCCATCACGCCGTTCAACTTCACCTCGATCGCGGGCAACCTGCCCACCGCGCCCGCCCTGCTCGGCAACGTGGTGGTGTGGAAGCCGTCGCCCACCCAGCAGCTCTCCGCGCACTACCTGATGCGCCTGCTCGAGGCGGCCGGGCTGCCGCCCGGGGTGATCAACCTGGTGACCGGGGACGGGCAGGCGGTGTCGCGGGTGGCGCTGCCGCACCCGGACCTGGCCGGCATCCACTTCACCGGCTCCACCGCGACCTTCCAGCACCTGTGGCGGACCGTCGGCGAGAACATCGCCCGGTACCGGAACTATCCGCGGCTGGTCGGCGAGACCGGCGGCAAGGACTTCGTGGTCGTGCACCCGAGCGCGGACCCGGCCATGATCGTGCCCACGCTGATCCGCGGCGCGTTCGAGTACCAGGGCCAGAAGTGCTCCGCGGCCTCCCGCGCCTACGTGCCCGAGTCCATCTGGACCCGTATCAAAGACGACTTCAAAACCCAGGTCGACGCGCTGACGATGGGTGACGTGTCCGCCGACCTGTCCCTGTTCATGGGCGCCGTCATCGACGAACGGGCCTTCGCCAAGCACGCCAGGGCACTCGACCGGGCCCGGCACACGCCGACTATCACCACCCTGGCAGGCGGCACCGCCGACGACACCGAGGGCTTCTTCGTCCGGCCCACCGTGCTCACCGGAGAAGACCCGCGAGACGAGATCTTCACCACCGAGTACTTCGGCCCCATCCTGGCCGTCCACCCCTACCCGGACGCCGAGTACACGCGAAACCCTGGAGCAGGCCGCCGACGCCACCCCGTACGCGCTGACCGGCTCGATCCTGGCCACCGACCGCACCGCGATCGCCCAGGCCGCCGAGGCGCTGCGGTACTCGGCCGGCAACTTCTACATCAACGACAAGCCCACCGGCGCGGTGGTCGGCCAGCAGCCGTTCGGCGGCGCCCGGGCGAGCGGCACCGACGACAAGGCCGGGTCGGTTTTCAACCTGATCAGGTGGGTCTCGGCCCGCGCCATCAAGGAGCTGTTCGTGCCCCCGTCCGACTACCGCTACCCTCACATGGGGTAACCCCCTCGGAGCAGGAGGACGTCATTCACCGGCTGGTTCTGTGGAACATCGACCTGACCCTGGTCGATGTCGCCCGGGTGACGCGGGCGGCCTACGCCGAGGCGTTCCCGGCGGTGACCGGTCGGCCGCTCATCAAGCTGCCGCAGACGGCGGGCCGGTCGGAGTCGGAGATCTTCTTCGACGCGCTCGCGACGAACGCCGCCGACCTGAACGCGGCCGGCGGCGAGGCCGAGACGCTGCTCGCGGCGTTCAGTGCCGCGCTGGCCGCCGCCCTGGAGGCCCGCCGTGACGACCTGGGCCGCCAGGGCCAGGTGCTGCCCGGCGCGGCCGACGCGCTGGCGGCCGTAGCCAAGCTCGACGGCCCCGGGAACCTGACCGTCCAGTCCGTCCTGACCGGCAGCAGCCGGCTGGGGGCGATGCTGAAACTTCACTCGTTCGGCCTCGATGGTTTTGTTGATTTTGACATCGGGGGGTACGGCTCGGAGGCCTACCCCAAGGGCACCCTGCTCCGGGTGGCCCGCGAGCGGGCCTCGGCCAAGCACGGGATCACCTTCGGCGAGGACGTCACCGTGTACATAGCGGACTCGCCCCGGGACGTGGACGCGGCCCGGATCGGCGGCGCCCGGTCGCTCGCGGTGGCCAGCGGCCGGGCCAGCGCGGCCGAGCTGCGCGAGGCGGGCGCCGACGCGGTGCTGCCCGACCTGACCGACACGGCCGCGCTGACCGCCCTGATCGCGCGGCTCACGGAGCCGTCTCCCTGACCCTGGTGTCACAGCCGCCGGCATGATCTGCGCCACAGCAGGCGTTGCCAGGCACGCCACGGTGGCACGATGCTGAGAGCTATGGATGCGAGCGAAGGTGATCTGGCCAGCCGCGGTTACGGCGCGACGCTCTGGGAGCCGGACGACAAGACGATCCGCAACGCCCGGGTTACCCATTTCATCCGCTGGCTGGCGAGCCGCGGCATCGCCACCGGCGGCTACCAGGACCTGTGGCAGTGGTCGGTGACGCAGCCGGGGGAGTTCTGGACGGCGGTCTGGGACTACTTCGACGTGCTCGGCGACCGCGGCGACGGGCCGGCGCTGGCCGGCGCCATGCCCGAGGTCCGCTGGTTCGAGGGGTCAACCCTCAACTACGCCCGTAACGCGCTGAGGACCGCGTGGACCGACCCGGCCCGCACCGCCATAATCTTTGATTCCGAACGGGGCAGGGCCGGGAGCCTCACCTACGGCGAACTCGCCGCCCAGGTGGCCCGGGTCGCCCGGGGCCTGCGCATCCTCGGGGTCGGACGCGGTGACCGGGTGGCCGCGCTGCTGCCGAACGTGCCCGAGGCCGTCATCGGCTTGCTCGCCGCCGCGAGCCTGGGCGCGATCTGGTCGTCGTGCTCGCCGGACTTCGGCGCGCGCAGCGTGATCGACCGGTTCGCCCAGATCGAGCCGAAGGTGCTGATCGCCTGCGACGGCTACGCCTACAACGGCAAGGAGTACTCCCGGGCGCAGCTGCGCGACGAGGTGCTGGCGGAGCTGCCCGGATCGCCCGCCGTCGTGCTGGTGAACCTGATCAGCGAGCCGGGGGAGCCGACGCCGGGGATCACGCAGTGGGACGATCTCGGCGCCGAGGGCGACCAGCACGAGCCGGACTTCGAGGAGGTGCCGTTCGCGCACCCGCTCTGGGTCGTCTACTCCTCGGGGACCACCGGGCTGCCCAAGCCGATCATGCACGGGCACGGCGGCGTCGTCCTCGAGCACCTCAAGGCGCTCTCGTTCCACCAGGATCTGCGGCCGGGCGACATCTTCACCTGGTACACCACGACCGGCTGGATGATGTGGAACTACCTGGCCGGCGGCCTGCTGTCCGGGCTGACGATCGTGCTCTACGACGGCAGCGCCAGCTACCCCCAGACGGACCGGCTGTGGCAGCTGACGGCCGAGCACGGCATCACCTACCTGGGAGTCGGCGCGCCCTACCTGGTGGCCTGCATGAAGGCGGGGCTGCGAGCCGGGGGAGGAGCACGACCTCGGCGCGCTGCGCGCCATCGGCTCGACCGGGTCGCCGCTGCCGCCGGAGGCGTTCGACTGGGTCTACCGGGACGTCAAGCCGGACCTGCTGCTCGGCTCCTTCTCGGGCGGCACCGATATCTGCACCGGCTTCGTCGGGCCGTGCCCGCTGCTGCCGGTGCGCTCGGGCATCATCTCCGGGCGCTGCCTGGGCGCCGCGGTGGAGTCCTGGGACGAGGACGGCAAGCCGGTCACCGGCCAGGTCGGCGAGCTGGTGCTCACCCAGCCGATGCCGTCGATGCCGGTCGGCTTCTGGAACGACCCCGACGGCGAGCGGTACCGGGAGAGCTACTTCGACATGTACCCGGGGATCTGGCGGCACGGCGACTGGATCGAGATGCTGCCCGACGGGGCCTGCGTCATCTACGGCCGCTCCGACGCCACCCTCAACCGCGGCGGCGTCCGCATGGGCACCAGCGAGTTCTACCGGGCCGTGGAGGCCTTCTCCGAGGTCGCCGACAGCCTGGTGGTGGACACCGGGCGGCTCGGCGCCGAGGGGCGGCTGATCCTGTTCGTGGTGCCCGCCGAGGGGGCCGAACTCGACGACGACCTGAAGGGCAAGCTTCGCTCGGCGCTCCGGGCCCAGCTCTCGCCCCGCCACGTGCCGAACGAGATTCACCAGGTTCCCGGCATACCCCGGACGCTTTCCGGTAAGAAGCTCGAAGTGCCTGTCCGCAAGATCCTGCTCGGCACGGAGCCCGAACGGGCGGCCGACCCCAACGCGCTGGCCGATCCCGACGCGCTCCGCTACTACGGCCGATTCCGGGGAGAGGCCAACTCAAGTTAGTTACTTTAAGAAACGGCTTCGTCACAATGGGGTGGCAAAGTCGTCGGGCCGACCAACGAACGTGATGTATACAATCGGCGGGTCACAAGGGAGTGGACACGGTGCCGGAGGGTTTCGAGGACGAGGCCAGGGATGCCCTGCTGGCCAAGGCGGTGCAGGCCTGGGAGGAAGATCCCGCGCTCGATGTGAGCGCCCTCGGTAACGGGAGCGAGGACAGCGTCTCCTGTTACCTGCGGGCCTACTACCAGCGGGTGGCCACCGAGGACCTGGCGCCGCCGTCCCGGCTGGCGGCGACCGCGCAGGCGCACGCCCGGCTCGGCCAGACCCGGCCGCAGGGCCGGGCCCTGGTCCAGGTGCGCGAGCCCGGCGACGCGCAGCTGCACCCGGTCAGCGGGTCCGGCCTCGTCGTCGACATCGTCACCGACGACATGCCCTACCTGGTCAACTCGGTCACGACCGAGCTGAACCGGCACGAAGCCGAGATCCAGCTGCTCGTCCACCCCCTGCTGCGGGTCCGCCGGGACGTGACCGGCAAGCTCCAGGGCATTTTGGGCGTCTGCGGCGACGACGCCGGCTCGAGGCCGGCGAGCTCACCGAATCCTGGATCCACGTCGAGCTCGGCCCGCCCCGGGACAAGGTGACCGCCGAGGAGCTGGCGGCCGAGCTCCGGCACGTGCTCGACGACGTGCGGGTGGCGGTCGAGGACCAGCCGCGGATGGCCGCGGCGGCCCGCGCCCTGGCCGACGACCTCGGCGGCGCGCCCGGCACGCGAGCGAGGCCGAGCACGGCGACCTGCTGCGCTGGCTGGCCGACGGCAACTTCACCTTCCTCGGCTTCCGCGAGTACGACCTGGTGCCGACCGACGACGGCACCGGCCTGCGGGCCGTGCCCGGCAGCGGGCTCGGCATCTTGCGGCACGCCCGCAAGGGCCGCGACGTCGGTGCGCAAGATGTCGACCCGGGTGGCGCGCCGGGCCCAGGACCCGGACGAGCGGCTGGTGCTGGCCAAGGCGAACTCGCGGTCTACCGTCTACCGGGCCAACTACCTGGACTACGTCTCGGTCAAGAAGCTCGGCCCCGACGGCGTGGTCACCGGGGAGTTCCGGTTCCTCGGCCTGTACACGCACGCGGCGCATACCGCGCCCATCGCCGGCGTGCCGGTGCTCCGGCGCAAGCTGGCCCAGGTGCTGGCGGCGGCCGGGCTCACCCGGGACAGCCACGACGGCACCGACCTGGCCGAGATCCTCGAGGACTACCCGCGCGAGGAGCTGTTCGAGATCTCGGCCGCCGAGCTCACCCCGATCGCGCTCGGCGTGCTGCGGCTGTCCGAGCGCAAGCAGACCCGCCTGTTCCTGCGCCGCGACCGGTACGGGCGCTACATGTCCTGCCTGGTCTACCTGCCGCGGGACCGGTACACGACCAAGGTCAGGCTGCGCGCCCAGGGCATCTTGCGCGAGGCGCTGCACGGGGTCTCGGTGGACTACAGCGCCACCATCGGCGACTCCGCCCTGGCCCGCCTGTACGTGGTGGTCCGGGGCGAGCCGGGACGCCCGGTGCCGCAGGTAGACGCGGCCGCGCTCGAGCGCAAGCTGGCCGAGGCGGTCCGGTCCTGGGACGAGGACCTGGCCGCCGAGGCGGTCCGGGTGCTCGGCGAGGACCGCGCCAGCGAGGTGCTCGAGCTGGGCGCGCGCGTCCCCGAGACCTACAAGGCGGATGTCACCGCCGCGGACGCGGTCGGCGACCTGACCACCATGCTCGCGCTGCGCGACCAGGGCTCGGAGTTCGCCGTCCGGCTGGTCGAGCACCCGGAGCGGTGGACGCTCGTGGTGTACCGCTCCGGCACCCCGATCACGCTCTCGGATGTGCTGCCGCAACTCCAGCACATGGGGGTCGAGGTCGTCGACGAGCACCCCTACCGGTTCACCGGGAGCTCGACGGCCGGATCGTTCTGGATCTACGAGTTCGGCCTGCGGCCCCCGGCGGCGGCCGCGTCCGGCAGCCTGCAGCAGCTCTTCGAGGACGCGCTGACCGCGCTGTGGCACGGCCAGACCGAGGACGACGGGTTCAACGCGCTGGTGCTGACCGCCGGCCTGACCTGGCGCGAGGTGACCCTGCTGCGCGCCTGCGCCAAGTACCTGCGCCAGGGCGGGATGCGGTTCAGCGAGGACTACGTGCAGCGAGTGCTGCGGTCCCACGGGTCGATCACCCGGCTGCTGATCCGGCTATTCGAGTCCCGGTTCGACCCGGACCGGCAGCACGGCGCCGACGAGCGCTGCGAGGCCATCACCGAGGAGATCCGCGGTCAGCTCGACGAAGTGACCAGTCTCGACGCCGACCGGATCCTCCGCTCCTACCTGGCGCTGATCGACGCCACCCTGCGGACCAGCTACTACAAGCTCGACGACCAGAGCCCCGGCCCGGGCGTCGACGGGCCGCGGGCCCTGGTGCTCAAGTTCGCTCCGCGCACGGTGCCCGGGATCGTGGAGCCGCGGCCGCTGTTCGAGATCTTCGCCTACTCGCCCCGGCTGGAGGCGGTGCACCTGCGCTTCGGCCGGGTGGCGCGCGGCGGGCTGCGCTGGTCCGACCGGTTCGAGGACTTCCGCACCGAGGTACTCGGCCTGGTCAAGGCGCAGGAGGTCAAGAACGCCGTCATCGTGCCGTCCGGCGCCAAGGGCGGCTTCGTGTGCAAGCGGCTGCCCGACCCGTCCGACCGCGAGGCCTACCAGGCCGAGGTGCTGGCCTGCTACAAGACGTTCATCGCGGGCATGCTCGACGTGACCGACAACATCGAGGGCGACCAGGTCATGCCGCCGGCCGGCGTGGTCCGCCGCGACGACGACGACCCGTACCTGGTGGTGGCGGCGGACAAGGGCACCGCGACGTTCTCCGACACCGCCAACGCGGTCGCGATGAGCTACGGCTTCTGGCTGGGCGACGCGTTCGCCTCGGGCGGGTCCGAGGGCTACGACCACAAGAAGATGGGCATCACCGCGCGCGGCGCCTGGGAGTCGGTCAAGTGGCACTTCGCCGCGCTCGGGCTGAACCCGGCCACCGACGATTTCACCGCGGCCGGGGTCGGCGACATGTCCGGCGACGTGTTCGGCAACGGCATGCTGCTGTCCGAGCACATCCGGCTGGTCGCGGCCTTCGACCACCGGCACGTGTTCCTCGACCCGTCGCCCGATGCGGCCGCCGGCTTCGCCGAGCGCCAGCGCCTGTTCGCGCTGCCCCGGTCCTCGTGGGCAGACTACGACCAGGCCCTGATCTCGGACGGCGGCGGGGTCTGGCCGCGCACGGTGAAGTCGGTCCCGGTCTCACCGCAGGCCCGTACCGCCCTGGGCCTGGACGCCACGGTCTCCGCGCTGTCCCCGGACGAGCTGATCTCCGCCATCTTGGCCGCGCCCGTCGACCTGCTCTGGAACGGCGGCATCGGCACCTACGTCAAGGCCTCCACCGAGACCCACGCCGACGCGGGGGACCGGTCCAACGACGCGGTCCGGATCGACGCCACCCGGCTGCGGGCCCGGGTCATCGGCGAGGGCGGCAACCTCGGCCTGACCCAGGAGGCCCGGATCCAGTACTCGCTCGGCGGCGGCCTGATGAACACCGACTTCATCGACAACTCGGCCGGGGTCGACACCTCCGACCACGAGGTCAACATCAAGATCTTGCTGGCCGACGCGATCCGCGACGGGGCCCTGCCCGCGGCCGGCCGGCACGAGCTGCTCGAGGACATGACCGGCGAGGTGGCCGCCCTAGTGCTGCGGCACAACTACGGGCAGAACATGGCGCTGGCCGTGGCCAGGTCCCAGGCCTCCTCCCTGCTCCACGTGCACGCGCGGTACCTGCGCAAGCTGATCAGGGACAAGCGGCTCAACCCGGAGCAGGACGGGGTGCCGGGCGAGCGGGAGATCGCCGAGCGGCGGTCCTCCGGCGGCGGCCTGACCAACCCCGAGCTCGCCCTGCTGCTGGCGCACACCAAGATCGCGGCGGCCGAGGACGTGCTCGCCTCGAGCCTGCCCGACGACCCGTACCTGCGCCGGGTGCTCGACGCCTACTTCCCCGAGCCGCTGCAGGCCCGGTTCGCGGACCGGATGATGACGCACCGCCTCCGCCGCGAGATCATCACCACCTCGGTGGTCAACGAGATGATCGACACCTCGGGCACCACGTTCCTGTTCCGGCTGATCGAGGAGACCGGCGCGTCGGTGCCGGATCTCACCCGGGCCTGGCTGGTGGCCCGCGAGGTGTTCGACATGCCGGCCTTCTGGTACCAGGTCGAGGCGCTGGAAGGATCCCAGGTGGGCCTGCCGGCCCAGATCACGCTGCTGCTCGAGGGGCGCAAGCTGACCGAGCGCGCGGTCCGCTGGCTGCTGCACAACCGCCGCCCCCCGTTCGACCTCCAGGCCACCGTGGAATTCTTCGGCGCGGGCGTGCGGACGGTCCGGGCGGGTATCCCCAAGCTCCTCACCGGCCGCGACCTGGCCGGGTTCGAGGAGCGCCGGGACTCCTACCTCGACCTGGGCGTGTCGCTGGAGGCGGCCGAGCGGGTCGCGGCCATGGTGCCGGCCTACTCCGCGTTCGACATCGTGCAGGTCGCCTCGTCCGCGGGCCGGGGGATCGAGGAGACCGCCGCGGTCTACTTCGACCTGGCCGACCGGCTGCAGATCACCCGGCTGCGCGACCGCATCACCGCCCTGCCGCGGGAGGACCGCTGGTCCACCATGGCCCGGGCCGCGCTGCGCGACGACCTGTACGCGGCGCACGCCTCGCTCGCCGCCGACGTGCTCGGGGCCAGCGGCCCGGACGGGTCGGCGACGCCGGAGGAACGCCTGGTCTCCTGGGCGTCGCGCAACGAGTCGGCAGTGACGATGGCCGCCCAGACCCTCGGCGAGATCTGGGAGAGCGAGCGCTTCACCTTCACCACCTTGTCCGTGGCTCTGCGCGCCGTCCGCACCCTGGTCGCCGCCAGCTCCCTCCCCGAAGTGGAGTAACTCGCCGCCGCGCCCGCTACTGAACGTGGCCGCTAGTAAGCGTGGCCGTAGCTGGGGCCGTTTTGCCAGCCGATGATCTGGAGCTTGGCGTCGCGGGCGGTGGCCGGGGGGTCGATCGCGGCGAACTGGTACGCCCAGTTGGCGAACACCGCGTGATACCCCACCTGGTTCGGCGTCGTCAGGATCGAGGCGACGGCGTCGGGCACCGGGATGGGCGACCCGGCCGCCAGGTTGGGGTGCTCGTTGGTGGTGTTCAGGTACATGCCGTAGAGGATGAGCGCGCCACCGTCGGCCAGCCGCAGCCCGACCTGCGGGAAGGGTGACCCCTGGAGCAGCCATTCGTACCGCAGGCCCTGGCGCTTCTGGGCTGTCCCCAGCGCGGCCTGGGCCGCGTAGAGCCCGGTCGTCTGCGGCCCGGCGGCTACCGCCGCCGCGGCCGCGCTCGACGGCCCGTCGTCCACCACGGCGGCCTGCGTCGCTCCCGCCACGTCCGGCCGCAGCAGCAGGCTCTGGTCTATGGTGCTCACCGCGGTGGCGTAACCGCCGTCGAGGGCGATCTTCGGCAGCGCCTGGCTGAGCACCGCCGTCCCGCTCAGCGTCCAGTTCACCGTCTTCTTGGCCCGGTCGAACAGCATGAGCGTGCTCACCGCCGGGCCCGGCCGCCCGCCGGAGACGGTGCTCCTCGGCACCGCCACCGCGAACCACTGCGGGAATCCCGACAAGGCGGGGACGTAGAACACCGGCGTGCCGTAGGTGTAGCGCGGGACCGCGGTGCCTTCCGCGGCCAGGGCCGTGTACTCGGACTTGACCTGGGCCCACTGCGCGGACGTGACGACCGAAAGCGCCTGCGCCTCGTTCCCCTGGACCGCGGCCGCGTCGCTGGCCTTGACGTATGTGTCGTAGCTGCCCCTGGCGGCGGCGAGGGAGACGGCGTGGCTAGCCTGGGTGGCCGCGTCCGCTGGCGCGGCCGGGGCGCACCCCTGCGCGGACAGCAGCGTCACGGCGGCCAGCACCGCTCCTCCGAACGCGGTACCTGCCCAGTTCCAGCCCCTTCGGTGTGTCACGCTAAGGCAGGATACCGGGTTTACCCCGGCGGTTTCGTGCACAGCGCGGGATGCGGATTCCCGGACGCCACTCCGTTAGGCTTGCCGTCATGGCTGGTATTGATCCCGCCGATGAGATCGCGACACTGACCTCGAAGCTCGACAGCATCGAGGCCGTGCTTGATCCTGGCGAAATGGAACGGGAGGCGGCGGACCTGCGCGAGCAGTCGGCCGATCCCGGATTGTGGGCTGACCAGGATCGTGCGCAGAAGGTGCACCGGCGGCTTTCCTACCTGGACGCGGAGCTGGCCAGGCTAGTCGGCCTGCGGAACCGCCTGGCCGACACGCAGGTGCTGTTCGAGCTGGCCGAGAGCGAGAACGACCAGCCCACCAAGGACGAGGCGGGCCGCGAGCTGGCCGCGCTGCGGACCGAGATCGACCAGCTCGAGGTGCGGACGCTGCTGAACGGCCAGTACGACGCCCGGGAGGCGCTGATCTCGATCAACGCCCAGGCGGGCGGCGCCGACGCCGCCGACTTCGCGGAAAACCTGCTGCGGATGTACCTGCGCTGGGCCGAGCGCCACAAGTACCCGACCGAGGTGTACGACACCTCCTACGCCGAAGAGGCGGGGATCAAGTCCACCACGTTCGCGGTGAACGCGCCTTATGCCTACGGCACGCTGCGCGGGGAGCACGGCACGCACCGGATGGTCCGCATCTCCAAGTACGACAACCAGGGCCGCCGCCAGACCTCGTTCGCCGGGGTCGACGTGATGCCGGTGGTGGAGCAGGCCGACCACATCGACATCAATGACGACGAGCTCAGGGTCGACGTGTTCCGCTCCAGCGGCCCCGGCGGCCAGGGAGTCAACACCACCGACTCCGCCGTGCGCATTACCCACATTCCCACCGGGATCGTGGTCTCCTGCCAGAACGAGCGCAGCCAGATCCAGAACCGGGCCTCGGCCATGGCCGTGCTCCAGGCCAAGCTGCTCGAGCGGCGGCGGCAGGAGGACGCGGAGCGGATGGACGCGCTGCGCGGCGACGGCGGCCGGGCC
This sequence comes from uncultured Actinomycetota bacterium, assembly GCA_963839095.1. Classification (GTDB taxonomy): domain Bacteria; phylum Actinomycetota; class Actinomycetes; order Streptosporangiales; family Streptosporangiaceae; genus Palsa-504. The sequence goes on from CAWIUF010000050.1 coordinate 130,341, forward strand.
TGGGGGACCCAGATCCGCAACTACGTCCTTTACCCGTACCAGAACGTCAAGGACGTCCGCACCGGCATGGAGACCGGGAACGCCCTGTCGGTCCTGGATGGCGAGATCGACGAGTTCATCGACGCCGAAATCCGCTGGATGCGCCAGACGGGCCGCTAAAATAAGCGCCTCTCCCAGCAGCGGGGGCCGTCCCCCGGGCCAGCCTTAGTGGGCGAAATGCATGGTGAGCAAGAGCACGAAGACCAGGGCCAGGATGGCGGCGATGATCAGCTGCGGGCCCGCCCCGGAATGGTGGTGGTGGACGTGATCCCGGGCCGCCCGGCACGCGGGACACCGGCCTTCTACCACCGGTCCGGCACATTGCGCACAGATCAGGTGCTCGCAGCTCATCGGAACCCCTTCCGCCTGGCCTGCGGGCCAGCACACCTGGCAGTTGCCGCGATGTAAGGCCTTAGCTGCCGGTTTCCCTCTAGACTGTTCCCTGGCCAGAACCAGGTTACCCGCAAGTCGCCAGGTTGGCGGCAGCAGGTGCGGGCCTTGTCCACCTACATCGCATGTGATGGTCCCGTGATCAATTTCGATAACGTCACCAAGGTCTACGCGAATCAAAGCCGCCCGGCGCTCGAGAACGTCAACATCGAGGTCGCCAAGGGCGAGTTCGTCTTCCTGGTCGGCCCGTCCGGCTCCGGGAAGTCAACCTTCCTCCGGCTGGTGCTGAAGGAGGAGCGGCCGTCCGACGGCAAGATCCACGTGGCCGGCCGGGACCTCGCCCGGCTGACCAACTGGAAGGTGCCGTACCTGCGGCGGCGGATCGGCTGCGTGTTCCAGGACTTCCGGCTGCTGCCGAACAAGAACGTCTACCAGAACGTCGCGTTCGCGCTCGAGGTGATCGGTAAGCACCGCCGCTTCATCCGCAAGGTCGTCCCCGAGGTGATCGACCTGGTCGGCCTGGAGGGCAAGCATGACCGGATGCCCGACGAACTGTCCGGTGGCGAGCAGCAGCGGGTGGCGATGGCCCGCGCGTTCGTCAACCGGCCGATGATCCTGCTCGCCGACGAGCCGACGGGGAACATCGACCCGGCGACCTCGATCGGCATCATGAAGGTGCTCGACCGTATCAACCGGACGGGAACGACCGTCGTGATGGCCACGCACGATGCGGCCATCGTCGACTCGATGCGCAAGCGGGTCATCGAGCTGGAGTACGGCAAGGTGGTCCGAGACCAGTCGCGCGGGGTGTACGGCCAGGCATACTGACCTGTTATCGCCGCGTCAGGCCCGTCCGCGCTGGGCCGCCGCACGGTGCCGAACCTCAAGGCCGAGGACTATCAAGGGATTAGCCTCCAATGCGTTCACAGTTCGTCTTGCAGGAGATCTGGATCGGGCTGCGCCGTAACCTCACGATGACGATGGCGCTCATCGTGGTGGTGGCCATCAGCCTGTCCCTGCTCGGCACGGGCCTGCTGTTCGTCAAGCAGGTGGACAGGACGAGAACCTACTGGCAGGGCAAGGTCGAGCTGTCGATCTACCTGTGCATCAAGACGAGCCCGCAGCCGACGTGCCAGTCGGGCGGCCCGGCCACCGAGGCGGAGAAGTCGCAGCTGCAGAGCCAGCTCAAGGCGATGCCGCAGGTCGAGACCGTCTACTACGTGAGCCAGCAGCAGGCGTACTCCGAGTTCAGGCAGTACTTCTCCAACGAGCCGGCCCTGGTCCAGGACACCCAGGAGGGCGACATCCCGGACTCGTTCCAGGTGAAGCTGAAGAATCCCGAGTCCGACTACAGCATCGTGTCCAGCGCGGTCACCGGCCGGCCGGGGGTGGAGACCGTCGTCGACGAGATGACCATCCTGGACAAGTTCTACAAGCTGCTCGACGGGGCCAGGAACGCGGTGCTCATCATCGCCCTGATCCTGATCGTGGCCGCCGTCCTGCTCGTGGCCAACACGATCCGGTTGTCGGCCTTCAACCGGCGCCGGGAAACGGCGATCATGCGCCTGGTCGGGGCCTCGAACTTCTACATCCAGCTGCCGTTCCTGCTCGAGGGGGCGATCGCCGGGCTGATCGGCTGGGCCATCGCGGCGGGGCTGCTTGTGGCCGTCAAGTCCCTCATGCTAGATAGCCTGGAACAGTACTTCTCATTCAACGTGGGTTTGTCCGTCGGCGACCTCATCGAGGTGATCTTGTTCTCGATGGTCGTGGGGGTTGTGTTGTGCGGTGCGACGTCGTTCCTGACACTGCGCCGCTACCTGCGTATCTGAGTGTCGGCTGGCGTGATGACGGGAGGACCGTGGTTCGGGAGCAAGGGCGGAAGGTCGTCGCCCGTAATCGCCGTGCGTACCACGACTACCACATCGAGGACACCTACGAGGCGGGGCTCGTCCTGACCGGGACCGAGGTGAAGTCGCTGCGCGCGGGTCGCGCGTCCCTGCAGGACGGGTTCGCGCAGATCACCGGGGACGAGGTGTGGCTGCACAACGTCCACATCCCCGAGTACGCCGAGGGCACCTGGACCAACCACACTCCCCGGCGGATCAGGAAGCTCCTGCTGCACCGCAAGGAGATCGACCGCCTGGTCAGCAAGACCTCCGAGCAAGGTCTGACACTGATCCCGCTCTCGTTGTATTTCAGGGATGGGCACGCCAAGGTGGAACTGGGTCTCGCCCGCGGTAAGCGGACCTACGATAAGCGCCAGGATCTGGCTAAGCGTGATGCGACCCGGGAAATAGACCGGGCCTTGAAACGTCGACGGTGACGGGTAGGCGATTCGTGACCTCTCCGGCGAACGAGCGCGGCGGCCACGCCAGGCCGCGGCGCCCCTTCGCGCCCAGGCCACGCGACAACGGACGACACGACAACGGGCGGCATGACGACGGATCCGAGGCCGGTCGGCCCGGCGGCAGCGTTCCCGGCCGCGCCGGCCGCCGGACCCCCGCGGGCGTCCCGGCGGGCTTCGTGCCCAGCCCGTCCGCGGAACCTTCCGGCCACGCCCTCGCCGCGGCCGGAGATCTCTCCGGCTCCGCGCCTGCCGCACCCCCCGGGTACCCGCTTGGCCCCTGGCCTGGTGCGCCAGCAGACCCTGCACCCGGACAGAACGGCACGGCCCCCCAGCCGCAGCTGTCCGGGGCCGCCTCCCCGGCCCCCGGCGCGGGCCGGTCCGCCCGCCGTGGCGCTTCCAGCCCGGCCCGCAAGCCCTCGGCGGCGAAGAGGCGGGCCCGGCGGTCACGCATCGCCGCGCTCGCCATCGTGGTCGTCGGCGTCCTGGCTGTCGGCCTGGCCAGCGGGTTCGGGACCGAGCTATCCGCCGAGCCCACCGTGCAGGCGTTCCTGCTCGCCTGGCAGCAGCAGCAGTACGCCGCCGCGGCCAAGATGACCACGGCCGAGCCCGGCGCCGTCACCACGGACCTGCGGAGCGCCTTCACGCAGCTCGACGCCACCCAGCTCATATTGTCCATGAAGTCCCTGGTCCAGCACGGCGGGACCGCGGACGCATCCTTCACGGCGACGGTCGATCTCGCCCAGCAGGGGCGCGTATGGACCTACGGCGGCCATTTCGGGCTGCGCCGGGTGAACGGCGGCTGGAAGGTCGTATGGGCGCCGAGCGTGATCAACCCGCAGCTGGGCGCGGGCGAGCGGCTGGCCGTGGTGACGACGTTCCCGTCCCGGGCCGCCGTGCTGGACGCGGCCGGGAAACCGCTGCAGCTGCCGGCCCCCTCCTACGTGCTCGGCGTCTGGCCGGCCCGGCTGTCCCAGCCGGCCGCGACGGCCCGGGCCTTCGCCAAGCTCACCGGACTGCAGGCCGGGCAGGTGCTCGGCCAGATCACGGCGGCCCCGCCGCAGCAGTTCCTGCAGCTCGCGACCCTCGACCCCGATAGCTACGCGAGCCTGCGCGCCAGCTTGCGTAACGTGCCCGGCCTGGTGATCCGGCCGCAGGCCCAGCGGCTGTACCAGGCCAAGGCCACCGGCCTCGTCGGCGAGGTCGGCAGCGAGCTCAGCCAGCGGCTGCGGGCGGACGGTGCGCTCTACGCTCCCGGCACCACGGTCGGCCTTTCCGGCCTCGAGGAGAAGTACCAGCGTCAGCTTCTCGGGACACCGACGACCGAGGTAGTGGCGGTGAACTCGGCCGGCCAGCAGACCGCCACCGTGGCCAAGTGGCCCGGCGTCGCCGGCACGCCGGTCCAGACCACGATCAGCGCGGCGGCACAGAACGCGGCCCTCGATGCCCTCGACGGCGTCCCGAACTCGGGGGAGATCGTCGCCGTCAAGGCGTCGACCGGCGAGGTCCTGGCGGTCGCGCAGCACCAGGCGTCCGGGGCCCTGCCCGCTCAAGGCGCCCTGAACGCCAAACTCGCGCCGGGCGCCGCGTTCACCATCGTCTCCGCCGGGGCGCTCCTGTCCAACAGGGTGTCGGTGAAGAGCCAGACATCGTGCGCCAGCGCGTTCACCGTGAGCGGGCAGACCTTCACCAGCGAGGGCGCCGGTCAGCAGAAGCCGTTCAGCGCCGTGTTCGCCGACGGCTGCAGCACGGCGTTCGCGAGCCTGTCCGAGCGCCTCTCGCCGAGCCAGTGGGCCCAGGCGGTCAAGGAGTTCGGCATCGGCGCCGACTGGTCCCGGCTGCCGGTGCCTGCCTTCTCCGGCTCCGTGCCATCCGGCGCGGACGACGCCACCCTCGCCGCGCAGACCATCGGCCAGGGCAACGTCCGGATGAGCCTGCTGTCCATGGCCATGGTGGCCGCCGCGGTGGACGCGGGCCAGATGGCACGTCCCGCAGGTGATCCAGGCGCCTGCCAGCCCACCGGGCGCCGGTACCCCGCTGGACCCGGACATGACGTCCAAGGCGCTGCAAGGGCTGATGCGCGGCGCGGTCCGCGCGGGGGCCGCCCATGCGGCCAGCCTGCCCGGTCAGCCGGTGTCCGGCCAGATCGGCCTGGTCCACACCGCATCGGGCTGGATGAGCTGGTTCGTCGGCTACCGCGGCGATACCGCGATCGCCGCGATCGAGTCCGGCAAGACGGCACACCTCTCGGCCGCCGCCCTAGCCGCCGCCTTCTTCTCAGCCCTCAGCCGCTGACCCCCACCGCCCCCGGCCCGCCGCCGCCGCCGCCCAGCCCGCCGCCGCCCCCAGCCCTGGCCCCGCCGCCGCCACCCGGCCCAGGCCGCCGCTTCCGCCAGCCCGGCCCCGCCTCCGCCCCTAGCCCCGGGCCCGCCTCCGCCACCCGCCTGACCCGCACCGCCATCGGCCCAGGTCCGTCGGCCCCTTACCGGTCGTTACTCAGTGTTATTAACGCGTGATCAAAGTTCTGCTCGCTGTAAGCAACCATGTGGATACCCGCTGGCGTCTCTACCTGTGACTGGGGTTCGCTAGGGGGGTTGCGACCCAGTCAACGTGAAGGTCCGGGTCTCATCTCGGGGGAGACCCGGCCATTGGACCGGCTCCGACCCTGCCGGTCGCCCCTGCGGGCGCGTTTCGGCCACCGCCAGCGCCCGCAGGGGCCACGTTCATGTCTGCACCCGTTATTGCAGGTGGGGGCCCGCGATTCAGCGGGGTTGCGGTCCGTGACGAGCGCCGACAGCGGCCGGGGTCGTGCGACTGCCCTCACTCGGATCCGGCAGCAGCCCGATCCAGGTCCAGCGCAGCGGATCTCGCTTAGCTGGTGGATCGGTCTTACATGGTGGATTCGGTACCCCCCAGGGGCCACAATCCACCGGATAAGCCATATCCACCGTGTTAACCGGGCCGCCTGCCGCCTGTCGTTACTGCTGATGCCGGCGTGATCGGTCCAGGCCGTCCGAGAGCCGCCAGGCAGCGCACTGGCCGGAGTGCTTGCCTGCCACCAGGCGCATCACGAAGGACCCGTGCGCCCAGCCGGGAATCTGAGTTGGCTAACGCGTGTTGTGAGTGTACGGTCGGTACGTCGGCGTGGTGCCACGGTACCGGCCGGGACAACTCCATAGGGGGCGATCGGTTTCGACTTTGGTGGTCGATCCAGGGGAAGCGGGCCGAGGGTTGCGGTTGTGACCTCGCAAATAACGCGGCCGCAAACCAATAAGTGCCAATGCAAAAAGCACTGACTTCGCTCTCGCCGCTTAAGGCGAGTTAAAGAAGTCTGTCAGCCCGGGGATGCCTTCGACCCGGTGTCTGGCATCAGCTAGAAGGATCTACCGCCTGACCCGGCCGCGGGGTCTAGGTGGGACATCAAACAGTGGCTGAGCCTGTCGACGTCTTGCTTGCGTGATCGTCGGGGCTGAGAAAAGCACAGCAAGCTGCGCCCGGAGAAGCCCTGGTGAAGTACTGAAGGACGCGGGTTCGATTCCCGCCGCCTCCACGAAACGTGGTCAATTGATCACGTAATGTGAAGCCCGGACCCTGAGCAGGGGCCGGGCTTCGGCATGTCAGCCGCCGGACGTCGACGGCTGCCGCCTGACCCGGCACCGTCCGGCGACCCGGCACCGTCCGGCAACCCGGCACCGTCCGGGACGCTTCCGGCCGGTCTCGCGTCGCCAGGCACGTCGCCTTCCCGGCCGGCTTCGCGTTCCCAGCCCCCTTCCGGGCCGCCCTCGCCCGGTCCCAGCGCCCGCTGCCGCCGGAACCCCGGCAGCGCCCGCGCCAGCACCAAAGCCCCCGCGATGCACGCCAGCCCGCCCGACACCACCGAAAACGTGTCGCCGAACGCAGTGGCCACCGCCCCCGCCTCCAGGTCCCCGATCCGCGGCCCGCCCGCCACCACGGCGATCTGCAGGCCGGCCAGCCGTCCCCGCAGCCCGTCCGGCACTGCCAGCTGGATGATCGTGCTGCGGAACACCGCCGAGATGACGTCGGCGCAGCCCGCCGCCGCCAGCAGGATCAGGGCCAGCGGCAGCCAGTGCACCAGTCCGAACCCGGTGATGGCGGCGCCCCAGGCGATCACCGCGAGGATGACCGCGCGGCCCTGGCGCTGGACCCGGCTGACCCAGCCGGTGGTGAGCGCGCCGATCAGGGCGCCCGCCCCGGGCGCGGCGTACAGGAAGCCGAGCGTCGTCGCGCCCCCGCCGAACCCCGCCACGGCCAGCGCCGGGAACAGCGCCCGGGGCATGCCGAACACCATCGCGTTGATGTCGATCAGGTACGCCCCCTGGATGGCCTGCCGGCCGCGCACGAAAGCCAGGCCCTCCAGGATCGAGCGCACCCCCGGCCGCTGGGAGCCCTCCTGGGGCGGCTGCGGCGAGATCAGGAACACGGCCAGGAAGGCCACCCCGAAGCCGGCCACGTCCAGCCAGTACACGAAGCGGACGCCCGCCCCCGCCAGCAGCAGGCCGGCCGCCGCCGGGCCCGCCACCTGGCCGAGCTGGAACAGCGACTGGAAGATGGCGTTCGCGGTGGACACCTCGGACCGCTGGACCATGTTCGGGATGATGGCGCTGCGCCCGGCGCTGTCCAGGCCGCTGAACCCGGCCGACAGGGCCGGCAGCACGAACAGCGGCCACAGGGCGGTGCCGAGGTCGGCGTTGATCGCCAGCCCGGCGCTGCACAGCGCCATCAGCACCTGCGCCACCATCAGCAGGCGGCGCCGGTCGATCGCGTCGGCGATGGAGCCGGCCAGCAGCGACCCGGCGATCAGCGGGGCCAGCTGGGTGGTGGACACCAGGCCGACGTCGAGCGAGGAGTGGGTCAGCTGGTACACCTGGAACGGCACGGCCACCGTGGTCAGCTGGTTGCCGAGCACCGACACCAGCTCGCCGCCGACCAGGAAGCGGAAGTCACGCGACCGCCGCAACGGCGACAGGTCGATGAGCAGGCTCCGCGGGACCCTCAACCGTTTCCTCTTTCCCCTAGAATGACTGACGGTCATTCAGTGGGATAGCATACCGGCACCGGCCGGACCGTCCGCGGCCGGCCCAAAGCACAAGATCAAAAACTGGGCGCCGAACGAGTTCCGTCCCCGCCCCGGCACCCCCCGAGTGCCCCGGCGCGGACCGCCGGCCCAGCCCTGCCCATCGAGTCCCCGTGGAGAGCGGTCGTGACCCGCACCAAGCCCGCCGAGCAGCGCCGCGCCGAGCTGCTCGCCGCCGGGCAGGCGCTGTTCCTGGCCAAGGGCATCGCGGGCACGTCGCTGGATGACGTCACCCAGCGCGCCGGGGTCTCCAAGGGCCTGTTCTATCTCTATTTTTCCTCCAAGGAAGACCTGGTGCTCGCGCTGCGGGAGCAGTTCTCGCACGCGCTCGCCGACCGCATGCGCGCCGCCGCCGAGGCAGTACCGGTCAGCACCGGGCCGCCCGGCACCGGATCGTCCAGCACCGGGCCGGCCAGCACGGTGTCCGACTGGGCGGACCGGCTCGACGCCTGCGTCCGGGCCGGCTTCGAGTGCTACCGGGAACTGCGCGACCTGCACGAGGTCCTGTTCCACCACGCCCGCGCACTTTCCCCCGAATCCGGAAAATCCAGATCAGGAAAGTCCGGATCGGGAAAGTCCGGATCCGTAGTTTCCGGATCCGGAAAGCCCGCCGAGCCCGGATCCGGCGCGGATCAGCTAGATCCCGCGCCCGCGCCGGTCGCCCGGGTGATCTCCGAACTGCTCGCGGCGGGCACGGCGGCGGGCGCGTTCGACGTGCCCGACCCGGAATCCACCGCGGTGCTGTGCTATGCGAGCATGCACGCCTTCGACCACGATTTCCGCGGCCGGCCGGGCCCCGATGACGCCCGGCTCATCCGGGCCGCGCAGCTGCTGTTCCGCCGCGCCGCCGGGCTGGCCTGATCGGGCAGCACTGGGTGGGCAGCACGGGGTGGGCAGCACTGGGTGGGCAGCACTGGGCGGCCCGCGCTGGGCGGGCCCGGGGCGCGACACGCCGGCGCGATCATGAGGCCCCCGGCCCCCGGTGCCGGGTCCTGAACGGCCCGTGAATAGGCCGTTGCGCACGCATTCGAGGCGGCCATGATGGCCGATCATTACCAATCTGCTTCCGAACACGGGATAATAGGGCGACGGATAGAAACGGTTGTGGCTGGCCGGTTCCACCGTCCGCGCCGGGGTACAGGGCGTGCGCAGCGCCAGGGATGGCGGTATCCCGACGGCCTGCATCCCCGGTTGGGCTGGATGATGGAGCGCGCAGGAAGGGGATGGGAAAATGGCGGCGATGAAGCCGCGGACGGGTGACGGTCCGCTTGAGGTCACTAAGGAAGGTCGCGGCATCGTCATGCGGGTCCCGCTGGAGGGCGGGGGCCGACTGGTTGTTGAGCTTACCGCCGATGAGGCGGCCCGGCTTGGCGATGCCCTGAAGACGGTGGTCGGGTGACTCCGTCCGCCGATGCCGGCCCGCTGCTGCTTACTCGGTCCGCTTGATCGCGGCCAGCAAGCCATCCCCGAGTGGCAGCAGCACGGGCACGAGCCGCTCGTCGGCCCGGACCTGACTGGCGAGGTCGAGCGCGAGGGCGTCCTGAGCTTCCCCATCCCCGGAAGCCCCGGCCAGCAGGGCGTTGTTGAAGGCCACCACCCCGCCGGTCCGCAGCAGGCGCAGCGCGGCCGACAGGTAGTCCAGGTAGTCCCGCGGGTCCGCGTCGCAGAACACCATGTCGTAGGCGCCGTCGGAGAGCCGGGGGAGGACGTCGAGCGCCCGGCCGAGGATGAGCCGCGCCTGGTTCTGCGCAAAACCGGCCTGGGTGAACGTCTTCCTGGCCACCCGCTGGTACTCGGGCTCGGTGTCCACGCTGGTGAGCGTCGACCCCGGGCGCATGCCGCGGAGCAGCCAGATGCCTGAGCTCCCGCAGCCGGTGCCGATCTCGACGGCGGTCCTGGCCCCGGCCGCGCAGGCCAGGAAGCGCAGGGCCGCACCGATGGCCGGGGATACCGGCTCGGTCCCGCCGAGGTCGGCCGCATTGGCCCGCGCGGCGAGCAGCGGCTCGTCCTCGGGCAGGTACTCGGCGCTGTACGCAAGTGGCCCCACGAGCAGCAGCCTAGCGTCTCCAGGTGCAGGTCCGGGAACTCCGCGGGGGTCATGGCCGTTAGCTAAGGCGACACCTGGCGGGCCGCGGAAGCGCCCGCCGCCGCCCGATGCGCGGCTGACCCGACCGAACTGGCGTAACGGAAGAATCCAGGGCACGATGGTGACAGGCGCGGCACTGGCTGACCCGGAGGGCAGATTGGCAGACGAGGCCCGCCGAGGAGAATCGGCGGCCACGCAACCAGCTCAGCCCGAGCGGAACACTGCCGACGCGGAATGGAACCTCCCGACGTGGGAGGACATCGTCCGCGCGCATTCCACTCGGGTATACCGGCTCGCCTACCGGCTGACCGGCAACCCGCACGACGCCGAGGACCTGACCCAGGAGGTCTTCGTCCGGGTGTTCCGGTCCCTGTCCAGTTACACGCCGGGCACCTTCGAAGGCTGGCTGCACCGCATCACCACCAACCTGTTCCTGGACTCGGCCCGGCGCAAGCAGCGGATCAGGTTCGAGGGCCTGGCCGACGAGATGGCGTACCGGCTGCCGGGTTCCGAGCCCACGCCCGCCCAGGCCTTCGACGACAGTCACCTGGACGACGACGTGCAGGCCGCGCTCAAGGCGCTGCCGCCGGAGTACCGGGCCGCGGTGGTGCTCTGCGACATCGAGGGCTTCTCCTACGAGGAGATCGCGGCCACCCTCGGCGTCAAGCTGGGCACGGTGCGCAGCCGGATCCACCGCGGGCGGGCCCAGCTGCGCGCGGCCCTGGAGCACCGCCGGCCCGTCGCTAGCCAGGTCACGTCCATTCCGGTGGGTGAGGCATGAGCCATCTCGGTGACCGGCTGTCCGCCCTCGTCGACGGCGAGCTCGGCGGCGCCGACCTCGACCGCGCCAACGCGCACCTGGCCGGCTGCGAGCAGTGCCGTACCGAAGCCGCCGAGCTCAGGCAGCTGAAGCGCAAGCTGCGCGACCTGATGACGCGCGAACTGGCGGACGGGGCGCCGGCCGAGGCGGCGATGACCAGCCGCCTGGTCGCCATGACCGGCCCGGGCGGGCCGGTACCGGCCAGGACGCCGGGGCCCCGGAGCCGCCGGCGGCTGCGGGTCGTGCCGGGCCGCCGTCCCGGGGCCGACCCCGAGCTGTCCCGTCCCGGTCACCCGGGGCACCCCGGTACCCGCCGGACCTGGCTGGGCGCCCGGCACCGCCGCTACCTGGTGCTCGGCACCGTGTCCCTGGTGGTCGGCCTGGGCACGGCCGCGTTCACGGCGGGCGGCGGCGGGGACGCGGCGCCGGGTCCGAGGATCACCCCGCCGGTCGAGATGTACAGCGTGGAGCACGCCATCACCACCGGTGAGGTCCCGTTCCCCGGTCCGGCGGCCCGAGCTGGCTCGGACGCACCGACACCGTGAGGTCCCGCGTGTTCACCCTGGTTTCCCGGCGTCGTGACAGCCTGCCGCCGCTGCTGCTGGCGGCCGCGCTGGCCGTTGCCGTGCCCGGGATCCTGGTCTCGTGCAGCGGGCAGGCCGGGTCGGGCGCGGCCCAGAACGACTCCGTGACGTCGGCCGGCCGGACCGCGACCGCGGGCCGGACGCCCGCGCCGTCCCGGCGGCCCGGCGGAACGCACGCCGTCCGGCTGCTGGCCCAGGCCGCCCAGGCGGCGATCCTGACTTCCTACCAGGGCGAAGAGGTCGTCACCCGCTGGAACAGCGGCGGCGGGAGCGTCCTGGTATCCGACGTCTGGCACGTCAGCGGCGGGCAGACGGTGACCAGGACCCTGGATACGGGCGCCTCCTTCAGCAGCCAGCCCTACCTGTCCTCCGATACCGACGGCCAGGCCCCCGAGGGCGTCCTCGGGGTTACCGCGCCGCTGCTGCAGCTGCTCGAGAAGCATTACGTGGTGGCGTACGCGGGGACCGGCTCGGCGGACGACCGGACCGCTCAGGTGGTCGAGGCCTGGCGCTCCGACGGCAGCCTCGCCGCCCGGTTCTGGCTCGACGACGCGACCAAGCTGCCGCTCGAGCGGCAGGTCTTCGACTCGGCCGCCCACGTGATCAGCCAGGACGTGTTCATCGACGTCAGCTTGGCCGACCCGGCTTCGGGGGCGGCTTCCGCGGACGGCGACGCCATCTCGGCCGATCCGGAGGGGCCGTGGACCGATCCGCTCTCGCACGCCGAGCTGCTCACGCTGCATTCCCGCGGCTGGCTGGTCCCGGCCCAGCTGCCCGGCGGCCTGCAGCTGTTCACCGGGGCCGAGACCAAGACCGGCAGCGGCGGCACCGTGCTCGGCCTCGGCTACTCCGACGGCTTGTCGGTGGTCTCGGTGTTCGAGCAGCGCGGCCACCTGGCGGCCAAGCTCGACGGCTGGCGGAAGACCACGGTCAAAGGCCACGAGATATTCGTCGCCGAGCCGGATCAGCGCTCCCTGACCTGGTCTAGCCGCGGCATGGTGTACACGGTGATGGTGGACGCGCCGGACGATACCGTCGACGCGGTGGTCGGCGTGCTGCCGCACGACGCGCCCGCCGGGTTCTGGAAGCGCATGTCGCGGGGCATGACCCGGCTGGCGTCATGGGTCAACCCGTTCCGCTGAGCGGGCACCCCGCGGGACGGACTACAGTGGAGTGTGCTCACCTGCCCGATGGAGGGCCCGGGAGAATAGAGCAGAGCCGTGTTCGACCTGAACCTCCCCAAGCTGCTGGTTCTCGCTGTGATCGCGCTTGTCATCTTCGGGCCGCACGAGCTGCCCAGGATGGCATCCCAGGCCGGGAAGGCACTACGGGACCTGCGCAGGATCGCCGAGGGCGCCAAGAACGACCTGCGGGAAGGGCTCGGTCCCGAGTTCGCCGACTTCGACCTCGATGACCTGAACCCGAAGCGGTTCGTGCAGAAGCACCTGTTCGACGACATCAACGGCGATTCGGCCGCCGCCGGAGCGGCCTCGCAGCCGTCACGCCCGGCCGCGTCGAACGGCGTGCGGCTCGCCCCGGGCGAGCGCCCGCCCTTCGACGCCGACGCGACCTGATCTCCTAGCCGGCCGGCCGCACGCCGGCCGGCCGTTTCGTCAGCCGGCCGCTACCTCGGGGTTACCGGGGTCAGGCCGAGGCTCCGCCCGGCCAGCCCGCGGCCGCGGGCACCGATCTCGTCCGCGATCTTCCGCAGCGCCAGCGCGGCCGGGGCGTCGGGGTCGCTGAGCACCAGCGGCATCCCCGCGTCACCGCCTTCGCGCAGCCGGACGTCGATCGGCACCTGTCCCATCAGGGGCACCGGGGCCCCGGTCAGCCGGCTGAGCGCTTCCGCCACGGTGGCCCCGCCGCCCGAGCCGAACACCTCGGTCTGCTCCCCGCAGTGCGGGCAGACGAGATACGACATGTTCTCGATGACCCCGGCGATGCGCTGACGGGTCTGCTGGGCGATCGCCCCGGCCCGTTCGGCCACTTCGGCCGCGGCCAGCTGCGGCGTGGTCACGACGAGCAGCTCGGCCGTCGGCAGCATCTGCGCCACCGAGATGGCGACGTCGCCGGTCCCGGGCGGCAGGTCGAGCAGCAGCACGTCCAGGTCGCCCCAGTACACGTCGGCGAGGAACTGCTGCAGCGCGCGGTGCAGCATCGGGCCGCGCCAGACGACCGGGGTGTTGCCCTTGGTGAACATCCCGATCGAGATGACCTTCACGCCGTGCGCCGACGGCGGCATGATCATGTTCTCGACCGGGGTGGGACGGCCGGTGACGCCGAGCATCCGCGGCACCGAGTGCCCGTAGATGTCGGCGTCGGCCACGCCCACCTTCTGCCCGGCCGCGGCCAGCGCGGCGGCCAGGTTCACCGTGACCGACGACTTGCCGACCCCGCCCTTGCCGCTGGCCACCGCGTACACGCGGGTCAGCGAGGACGGCTGGGCGAACGGGATCACCGGTTCCGGGCGGCCGCCGCGCAGCGAGGTCTGCAGCGTCTTGCGCTGCTCCTCGCTCATCACGTCGAGCTCGACCCGGACCGAGGAGACACCGGGCAGCTTGCGGACCGCCGCGGTCACCTCCCGGGTGATGGTGTCCCGCATCGGGCAGCCCGCCACGGTCAGGTAGACCTCGACGAGCACCGCCCCGTCGGCCGCGATGTCAACGTTCTTGACCATGCCGAGCTCGGTGATCGGCCGGTGGATCTCGGGGTCCTGCACGCCATCGAGAGCCTGGGTCACCTGCTGGACGGTGGGGGAGGTCATGAATTCATGCTACCTACCGGCCGATGGCCGGTGCCGCCCAACGGGAACGGCCGCGACCGTGGGTACGGTCGCGGCCGCTCGCCGCCTGCGGGATCCGCGGTTACTGCTTGACGACCGCGCCCGTCGCCGGGTTGAGGATGACCGGCTTGGTGCGCGGCGCGAAGAACTGGAACAGCCCGTTCAGGCTGGTCGAGATGGTGTCGTAGGAACCATCCCCGATCCGCTTGCCGCCGAGCCAGTTGTTCTCGATGAACTTGGTCACCGAGACGGTGTTGGTCAGCTTGTGGCTGACGTAGTTGGCCCGGGTCCAGGGCGAGATCACCAGCATCGGCAGCCGCTGGCTGTAACCGCACCGGGCCGGGGTGCCTGCCAGCCCATCGGCGCCGAGGTGCAGATCGCCGCGTCGAGCGACGGTGTTCGAGCCGTTCACGATCTTCGGCGGCTGGTGGTCGTACCAGCCGTCGGAGTCGTCGTAGGTGACCACGATCGCGGTGGACGACCAGTACTTGGACTGCTCGATCTGGTTGATCGTGTTCACCAGGAACGTCTGCTCGTCCAGCGGGTCGGAGTAGCCGGGGTGGCCGTCCTGGTACTCCGCCGCCTTCAGGAAGCTGACCGCCGGCATGTTGCCGTCCTTGAGCGTGGTGGAGAAGTCGGACAGGTCGTACTGGTGGTTGGCCTGGTCGGTGTGGCCGATGGCGGCCTCGGACGACGGCGGCAGGTGCTTGGGGTTGGCCGTCGACTTGTAGTACTCGAACGGGTTGTGGTGCGGCGAGTAGTCCAGGACCGCGCTGCCGCCGATGTTGTTGTGCGTCGCGCCGCAGACCGGGAAGCCGGCCGCGTTGGTGGCGGTCGGCGCGAAGCCGCCCTGGAACCAGCCCCAGCTGACGCCCTTGGCGTTGAGCAGGTCGCCGATGTTCTTGCCGGTCGCGACCGCGAGCGGGCTGGTCGAGGTGTGGCTGGAGTCGGAGCAGCCGTCGAAGGCCGGGTCGGGGTCACCGTAGACGCGTGCCGAGGCCGGCGCTGTTCAGCGGGCTGACGCCGCCCGGGTCCGGCGACCTTGGCCCCGCTGGTCGGGTCGACCGCGTAGGCGTTGCCGGTCTGGCCCGAGATCAGGTTGAGCGCGCCCGGGGTGGACGGGCCGAACGTGGTGTCCCAGTTGTTGTCGCTCATCGCGTAGTTCTGCGCGTAGTTCCACAGCCCGGTGACCGTGTTGCCGTCGTAGTAGTCCATCACCAGGCCGGGCTCGCCGAACAGGATCGGCTGCCCGGTGCAGGTGTCGGTCTCGGTGTTCTGGACGAACTGGTCCATCTTGCCGTTGTCGACGGCCTTCTGCTCCGGCGTGTAGCCGTGGTTCTGGTCGCAGGTCAGCGCCTGGGAGTGGCTGAGCCGATGCGGGTTGTACAGGTTCGGGTTGTTGGTCAGCAGCGGGCCGGTCGGGCCGCTTCGACGTGATCTTGGTGTACAGGCCGTTCACCGCCCGGGTGCCGCGCTTGGCCGTGGAAGGCGGTCCCGTCGGTGTTGGCGGCGAACGGGTACGTGCCGAAGTAGTGGTCGAACGACACGTTCTCGTCGAAGAGCACCACCACGTGCTTGATCGGCGTGCTGGTCGGCGACGTGATCGTCCAGCTGCTCGCCGGGCTCGTCTTGGGGACGGCCACCGCGCCGGCGGTGTTCGGCGCCGCGTTCGCGCCCGCCACCGTGGTACCCGACGGCCACGCCGGTGCCCAAGACGACGGCGGCGGCGATAGCGGCGTAGTACCGCGTTTTCTTATGCCTGACACGGACCGTGGCTGGGCCTTCGCCCATGTTCGCCCTCCTGAGTCTGCTGGCTGTAGGGCCCGGCGGGCCCCTCAGGGACCCACAGGACCACGACGCCGGTGCGCCCGCGCGCACCCAGAAGCAAAACTGGCATTACGGGATAACACAAGAACGCACTCAATCTGACCAGAAGGCAAACACGAGGTCAAGAATCCATCACGGAGCCGGGCTGCGGCGAATCCTCGGCGGGAACTCCGGCCCCGTCGTGATCGCCAGGGCGGCGGCCCGGGGAGCGGCCCCGGAGGCGGGGAGCGCGGCAGGTCGCACGTGGGCACCCATCAGGTACGGATCTCGGTGAAGCCAGGCAGCGCCAGGATAAGCAAGGCAACCCTCACCGGCGCGGCCCGGGCCGCGTGCTCACCTAACGTTCACTGCCCGGCAACCGTCGGTTCGCTGGCGTTACGCATGATTTCCGGTCGATAGCGCAGGGTATTCCCGATAGGCCAATCGTCCGATCGACACGCGTCGAGACCGAATTGTTAGCCATCGAGTGAGAATCGGAAATACCGGACGTTAATTGTCCTTACGGGCCGAGAACTCCCCACTCGGTGAGGGCCTCGATCAGGCCCTCGGTGACCTCCAGCCGGGCCAGTTCGGCGGCCGTCACCCAGCGCGCGTCGGCCGCGTCGTCGCCCGCGCGCAGCGTGCCGCCGGTCACCGTAGCCGCGTAATCCCTGATGTCGATGACCGCCCCGCCGAGGCCCGGGCGCTGCACCCGGCCGATGAGTCTACCCACCTTGACCTGCATGTTTGTCTCTTCGAGGAGCTCCCGGACCAGGGCCTGCGCGTCGGTCTCGCCCGGCTCGATCCGGCCGCCGGGAATCGACCAGAGCCCGGCGCCGGGATCATGCCCGCGCTGGATCACCAGCAGGCGGCCCTGCTCGTCGGTCACGACGGCGCCGACGCAGGGGATCACAGATGCGGACACGCCGACCAGTATCCGTCTTGTCCCCCACGGCGGACAAGCATGGTAAGTTCCTCACACGGTCCTGGCAGACACTGCCGTACCGGGGGCAAGCGGGGTATCAAAAGTTGCGGTTTGGTCACTCGAGAAAATCAGGCCAATACATGTCAACCAAGAATCCGCCTGCCGCGTCTTTCTAGCGGGATAAGGGACGAGAGCCCCGAATCCAGGCGAAGGACCAGTGTCCGAAGTACCGCAATAGCTTCCGGGTTCGCCCGGGGTCTTCCCCTTTCAATAGCACGACGATCAGGCCAGCCGTTCCTGTCCTGATCGGGCCATAGCGCTCTGGCAGTTACCAGACGGAATGGCCGGTAACAACAGCCGTGCGCAGGGTACGGCTGTGGTTTCCAAGAAGGGAACATTAATGTCCATCAAGAGCAAGCTGCTCGCCGGTGCGGCGACGCTGGCCCTCGTCGGCGGCGTTGGCGCCGTTGGCGCGATGTCGGCTTCGGCGGCTACCCCGTCGTGTGGCCGGGGTTTCGACTGCATCGACCTCTTCAGCCGGGCGTTCGGGACCCACCGGACCCCGAACTTCGTGCTGGACGTGCTCCGTCAGGGCGCGAAGGTCGGCCAGCCGATCATCCTCTTCCGGACCAGCAACACTGACCCGGCCGAGGACTTCGCTGCCGTCGATCCAGGGCACCACGGCCGACTTCTTCGCGGCCGGCCTGGTCTCCTCCGCGGTTGCGCTGCACTACGGCTGCATCCCGGCCACCCCCCGGGCGGCAACTTCCCGAACTGCGCCATCAACAGCGTTGACGACCCGGCCATCGAGGTCGAGTACGCGCCGTTCGGCGTGGACTCCGGCCTCTGCGTCGGCGTCGCCGCCACCGCGACCGCCAAGGAGGGCGTCACCCTCCAGCCGTGTGGCGTCTCCGCCAAGACGGTCTGGATCGTCGACACCAACGACTCGCCGGCCACGCTGAACCGTGGCTACGTCCCGCTGATCAACGGCTCGGACACCAACTTCTCGCACCCGTTCGTGCTGACCTACCCGGGCAACGGTTTCCCGACCGACCGCCCGCGTCCGCAGCTGTTCGTCAACAACCTGACCGGTTTCTCGCAGGGCCGTCGGTCTCCAGATCGGCTCCGTCAGCGACATCCAGCTCTGGGGCGCTGACTTCGGCGTCCTCCGCTAAGGAGACGCTGAAGCTCGGGGCAACCTGAGTTACAGGTAGTTCGAGAAGTAGCAACAGTGGCGCCGGTCCCCGCCAGGGGGTCGGCGCCACTGGCGTATCTGGGGTCATGCCTGGTCACCGGGGCCGGCCGCGTCCCGGCGAACCTCCGGCCACCCCGGCCGGAAGAAAGCTGCGAAATCGTTGTCAACCAAACCAGCGGGTACCGCGTCATCTATACGAGGTTGAGGCGAAAGCCCCGAACTCCGGTAAAAGATCAGCGGATGTGCCCGAACCGGTCGCCGCTTCTCGAACCGCCGGATAGCCTCGTGAACTCCGGGTTCGCCCGGCGGTCTTCCCCTTTCAGAACAGCAACACCAGTCAGGTCAGCCGTTCCTGTCCTGACTAGGCCGAAGTGGTCCGGTGCAGGAGCCGGACGAGCCGGAACAGGAGCCGGCTCGGCACCACGCAGGCCTGCTTTGCACAGCGGTACGCAGGGTACGGCTGTGGGTTCCATGAAGGGAACGATCCATGTCTTTCAAGAGCAAGCTGCTTGCTGGTGCGGCGACGCTGGCCCTGGTCGGCGGAGTCGGCACCATGGGCGCGCTCACGGCCTCCGCGGCCACCCCGTCGGCTGGCCCCAACGCCATCGACATCTTCAGCCGGGCCTTCGGGACCCACCGGACCCCGAACTTCGTGCTGGACGTGCTCCGTCAGGGCGCGAAGGTCGGCCAGCCGATCATCCTCTTCCGGACCAGCAACACTGACCCGGCCGAGGACTTCGTGCCGTCGATCCAGGGCACCACGGCCGACTTCTTCGCGGCCGGCCTGGTCTCCTCCGCGGTTGCGCTGCACTACGGCTGCATCCCGGCCAACGTCACCGGCGGCAACTTCCCGAACTGCGGCCTCACCGGCGTCGACGACCCGGCCATCGAGCTCGAGTACGCGCCGTTCGGCGTGGACTCCGGCCTGTGCGTGGGCGTGGCCGCCACCGCGACCCAGGGTGAGGGCGTTACCCTCCAGCCGTGTGGCGTCTCGGCCAAGACGGTCTGGATCATCGACACCAACGACTCGCCGGCCACGCTGCGCCATGGCTACGTGCCGCTGATCAACGGCTCGGACACGAACTTCTCGCACCCGTTCGTGCTGAGCTACCCGGCCAACGGCTTCCCGACCGACCGGCCGCGTCCGCAGCTGCAGACCAAGAACCTGACTGGGTTCTCGCAGGGCCGTGGCACCCAGATCGGTTCCGTCGACGACACCCAGCTCTTCGGCGCTGACTTCGGCGTTCTCCGCTAGGAGAGCCTGAGCTCAGAACCTGAGCGACAAGCACCAAGCAGTGGCGCCGGCCCGGTGGGCCGGCGCCACTGTCATGTCCGGGGGTACGTATGCCACTTCCCGTTGAATTACGGAACGCCGGCAACCATTGGCCCCCTCCAATGCGTCCTTCTAAGTGGACACGGAACGTGAGTATCAGTTAACGTTCCGTCTCTAGTCACTGTGCGTGCGCAGGACGACCCCAATCGGTCGGCTTCGCGCGGTGGCAGCTCGACAGTCGTGCGCAGGGCACGGCTGCCGTTCCAAGGAGGAACATTCCATGTCCATGAAGAGCAAGGCCATCGCCGCTGCGGCGACGCTGGCCCTGGTCGGCGGCGTCAGCGCCGTGGCGACGATCTCGGCCTCCGCGGCCACCCCGTCGTGCGGCCACGACTGCATCGACCTGTTCAGCCGTGAGTTCGGCACCACCGCACCCCGAACTACGTGCTGGACGTGCTGCGTCAGGGCGCGAAGGTCGGCCAGCCGGTCATCCTGTTCCGCACCAGCAACAGCGACCCGGCGGAGGACTTCACCGTCTCCTTCCAGGGCTCCACGTCGGACTTCTTCGCGGCCGGCCTGGTGTCGTCTGCGGTCGCGCTGCACTACGGCTGCACGGTGGGCCCGTTCGTCACCTGCGCCAACGGCGTCGACGACCCGGCCTTCGAGCAGGAGTACGCGCCTTACGGCGTGGACTCCGGCCTGTGCGTCGGCGTCGCCGCCACCGCGACCCAGAACGAGGGCGTCAGCCTTCAGCCGTGTGGCGTCTCGTCCAAGACCGTCTGGATCCTGGACCTGAACGACTCGCCGCAGACGCTGCACAGCGACTACGTGCCGCTGATCAACGGCTCGGACACGAACTTCTCGCACCCGTTCGTGCTGACCTACCCGAAGAACGGTTTCCCGACCGACCGGCCGCGGCCGCAGCTGCTCGTGCAGAACCTGACCGGGTTCTCGCACGGCTTCGGCAGCCCGATCGGCTCCGTGCAGGACAACCAGCTCTGGGGCGCTGACTTCGGCGTTCTCCGCTAGGAGAGCCTGAAGCTCAGTACCTGAGCGTCAGCAGTGGCGCCGGTCCCCTCGGGGGCCGGCGCCACTGTCATGTCCTGGGAAACGAACGTGACAAGGGTCATACGGGATCTTCGGTGGACACCAAGACACGAAACATGACAACCAAGCCGACGTGTTGCGCGTCTGTTAATTGAGCGACCAGAACAGCCGCCCCTGTCCTGGTTTGGCCTGGCTCAGCTGTGGTGCACGGGGCACCGCGGCAGGTCCCGAGGAGGAACCAGGTACATGTCCATCAAGAGCAAGATTCTCGCCGGTGCCGGCGCGCTGGCACTGGCCGGCGGGCTGGCGACGGTCGGCGCGATGAGCGCGAGCGCGGCCACGCCGCCGTGCGGCCACCGCTGCATCGACATCTTCAGCCGTGAGTTCGGTACGCACAGCCACCCGAACTTCGTGCTCGATGTCTGGCGCCAGACGGCCAGGGCCGGCACGCCGATCATCCTGTACCGCACCAGCAACACCGACAAGGCGCAGGACTTCACCATCTCCAACCAGGGGACCGTCGGTGACTTCTTCGCCGCCGGGCTGGTGTCGGCGTCGCTGAACCTGCACTACTCGAACGACCAGGCGTACGAGTTCGAGTACTCGCCCAACGGCGTGAACAGCGGCCTGTGCGTCGGTACCGCGAGCACCGCCGCCAACCAGACGCCGGTCGTGCTGGTGCCGTGTGGCGCCTCCGCGAAGAGCGTCTGGGTCGTCGACTCGCAGGACGCGATCGGGCGCGGTTACGTGCCGCTGATCAACGGTTCGGACACCAACTTCTCGCACCCGTACGTGCTGCACTACCCGGGCAACGCGTTCCCGACGGACACGCCTCGCCCGCAGCTCAACACGTACATGCTGCAGAAGTACTCCAACAACTCCGTGTTCGACAACGAGCTGTGGGGCGCTGACTTCGGCGTGCTGCGGTAACTGTTCCTCCTGAACGCCGGCCCCCGGGTTCTCCCGGGGGCCGGCGTTCGCGTATCCGGGCATGTTCCGCGGGCAAACCGGGTAGGACCGAACCCATCGATTACTTTCCGTAACAGATGGGAGCGGGGCATGGGCCAGGACAGCCGTCGGCACGGACCAGCCGGCCGGGCCGCCGCCTGCCCGCGCTGCGGCCGTCCCCTGCACGAGCCCACCGTGTGGTCCAGCGCCTGGCGCTGCGACTGGCACGGTGAGGTCCATCCGCTGCTCCCCGCGTTCAGCCCCTCCCGCGACGGCCTGGACGGGATGCTCCGTATCCTGCGGCTGGGTCCCGTCCATCTCGACACCGCGGGCCCGGACCAGGCGGGCGTCCCGGCCTGGCTGCCGTGGCCGCTTCCGGCCGGCTGGCTGGTCGCGGGCTTCGCCGGGGCGGGCGACGAGCGCACCGGGGTCCACGCCAGCGCCGTGGCCCTGGCCGGCCCGAACCCGGTGGGCGGCCCGGCCGACATGATCGTGGTGGCCGAGGAACCCGGTGTCGGCCTCGGCGCGGGGCTCGCGGGCCTGGACGGCGTCGACCCCGGAGCCGGATTCGCCTCGAACCCGGCGGTAGCAGCTGCCTCGTTCGGTAATCATGATTTTCCGCTCTGGCAGGTAGCCTCGCCGGACCGGGCGGTGTTCGCCGGTGAGGTGGAGGGCCTGTGGCTGTGGGTCGTACTGTGGCCGGATACCGCGGGCGTCCTCCTGGTCGAGCCGATAGCGCTGCGTGACCTGCGGGATCCGGGCCAGGAGCTGGACCTGCCGTTCGGGGCCGCCTCGCCGCGGCTGCCCGTCTGACCGGGGCGGCGCGAAGAATGCGGGCCGACCTGCATGTGCACAGCAATGCCTCGGACGGCACGGATCCGCCGGCCGAGGTGATGCGCCGCGCCGCGCAGGCCGGGCTCGACGTGGTGGCGCTGACCGACCACGACACCGTGGCCGGTCACGCCGAGGCCCGCGCGGCCGCCGGAAACCTGACCCTCCTGCCCGGCATGGAACTGTCCTGCCGCCTGGACGGCCGGTCGCTGCACCTGCTGGCCTACCTCTTCGACCCGGATCAGCCCGAGCTCGCCGCCGAACTCACCCGGATCCGTGACGACCGGGTAATCCGCGCCCGCGCCATGGTGGACCGGCTGGCCGGCCTGGGCGTGGACGTCAGCTGGGATCAGGTCGCGGAGATCGCCGGCCAGGCCGTGGTCGGCCGCCCCCATATCGCCCGCGCCATGACGGCCAGCGGCGCCATCGCCTCGCCCCGCGAGGCCTTCACCCGCGACTGGATCGCCGACGGCGGCCGGGCCTACGTCGGCCGCTACGCCCTCGACCCGGTCCGCGCCATCGGCCTGGTCCGGGCGGCCGGCGGCGTCACCGTGCTGGCGCACCCGCGGGCGGGCCGGGACACCTTCACCTCGGATGAGCAGGTAGCCGGGCTGGCCGCCGTAGGCCTGGCCGGCCTGGAGGTCCACCACCCCGACCAATCACCTACCAAACGAGCTGGGCTCCTCGCCCTGGCCCGCGACCTCGCCCTGGTCGCGACGGGCGGCAGCGACGATCACGGCTCCCTGACCGGTTACCGCCTCGGCGCCGAGACGACCTCCGCCGAAGCTTATGAAGCCCTGGTATCTGGAGCTCGCCCGGGTGGCTCCGTATCTTTAGGGGTGGCTTTTCCGCATCTGAGCGCATCGGCGCCTGACCGGCCACCCGCTCCAAGGGGGTACCCATCATGAGTTTGCGCTGCCACTTCGACGCCGACGGCTGGCTCGCGGGACCGATCAGCATCTCGCACCACATGACGCCGAACCGCTACGACTCGGGGTTCGCGGCTCCGGCTCGCGGCGTGGTCCAGCACACCGAGGACGGGTTCGAGGCCGGCACGTTCGCCACCTTCATGAACCCGGCCGAGCAGGTGTCCGCGTTCTTCAGCATCGGCGAGGACGGGACCGCTCACCAGTACCTGCCGGTGGGCCGGGGCTACGTGGCCTGGGCGGAGCGAGCCGGCAACCCGTACTGGTACAGCATCGAGTGCGAGGACAAGAAGAGGTCCGCGACGACGCCGATGACCGATGCCCAGGTCACCATCTTCGCCCAGATCTACAGCGCCCTCGCCGAGCGCGACGGGTTCGGCTACGCCATCACCGACGACACCGAGCACGGCCGCGGCCTGATCACCCACGGGGACGGCAAGGCCGCGTGGGGCGATCACCCCGACTGCCCCGGCAACATCCGCAAGGCGCAGCGGCCGGAGATCCTGGCGCGGGCGCGCGCCGTCCGCGACGGCCTCGACGTCTGGATCTGCCAGGGCGCCAAGAGCCTGCACGATCTCGCCGGCGATTCGCTGGGCGGCCCGGTTCACCAGGTCCTCCAGCTCACCGCCGAGTACTCGCCGCAGCGGCTGTTCGCGCCCGCCATGGCCAGCTACCTGAACGGCGTCTTCGCCGCCGACTCGCGGAACGTCCCGGCGGGCGCCACCGTGTACTGCCCGAAGGCGGACGGCAGCGTCATCCAGGTCGCCAGCCCCGGCGACCAGCCGCTGCACGCCCTGTCCCAGGCCCACGACACCGAGTGCTCGAGCATCGTGCGCGCCACCGCCGAGCACTCGCCCGGCGGCAAGTTCGCCGACGACCTGGCGGCCTACCTCGACACGGTCTTCAGCACCTCCGCCACCCACATCACCCAGGGCATCCGCCTCTTCTACCAGAAGTAACACCGCGCGGGCACAGCGGCCGGGACCCCCGCAGTCCGCTGTGTCCGCGTTACCGCAGGCCGGACTCGGGACCCCGGGTGACGTTCACGCCGTGGGCCGCGAGCTCGGCGGTGACGCGGTCCGGATCGTCCGGCGTGATGACCGGCCTGACCGTCCCATCCAGGTACAGGACGATGGCAACGTCCTTGCGCGGCCGCCGCGGGTCGAAGTTGAACCAGTGCCGCAGGTCACCGCTGCCGTGGATGCGCCACTTCCCCATCAGCCCGAGCGGGCTCACCCTGGCCTCGCGGATGTCCCCGTACCCGATCCGCTTGGCCCCGAAAAGGTAGTAGTGCCGGATAACGATCCCCTGATCGTCACACGCCACCCGCCCATCGTCGTAACCCTCCATAACCCCAGCGTAACCGCTCCCCCGCCCGCCACCCGGGTCGCCTGCCTGAACCATCGCAATGCCACATTGCCGTGGTCAGGGCAACAGCGATGCCACATCGCGGTGGTTTTGCTTCCGTTTCGGGGACGTCCTTTCGCGGCGGCCCGAGTCCTGAGCGTGCCCTAGGGTGACTGTGGTAAGAAAGGTCGGCGGCAGCCATACGAGGGAAGGAACCGGCCGGATGACCACGCGGATCGATCAGTTCTCGCCGCCGGGCGGTGAGGTTAACACCTGGATCATCGGTGATGACGAAGAGGTCATCGTCATCGACCCCGGCACGGACGCGGCGGGCGTGCTCGACGCGGTCGGCGACCGCGAGGTGCTCGCGGTCATCTGCACCCACGGCCACGCCGCCCACGTCACCGCGGCGATCGAGGTGGCCGAACGGGATGAGGCGGCCATCGCCCTGCACCCGCGGGACCGGCTGCTGTGGCGGGAGGCGCACCCGGACGACGCGGCCGACATCGAGATGGCGGAAGGCGGCGTCTTCGAGGTCGCCGACGTCCAGCTCGAGGTCATCCACGCTCCCGGTCACACCCCCGGTTCGGTGTGCCTGTACTGCGAGGATCTCGGGGTGGTGTTCACCGGTCACGTCATGCTGGCCGAAGGGCCGGCCGAGCCGGACGACAACGACTTCCCCGACTTCTCCGGGCAGCTGAACGCGATCGGGGAGAACCTGCTGACCCTGCCCGAGGACACCCGCGTCCTGCCGGGCCAGGGCCCGGAGACGACGATCGGGGCGGCGGAGAAGAAGTTCGACTCCTGGGCCTCGGCCGGCCCCGCGATCTCGTCCCCGTCCAGCCTCGGCGACTAGCACTGATGGAGCAGCTCGGCTTCGAGGGGATGCCGCGGCGGCTCTACACGTGCACGCCGACCCGGCTGTCGACCTGGCTGGACTGCCCGCGCCGGTACCGGATGACCTACCTGGACCGGCCGGTACTGCCGAAGGGGCCGCCGTGGGGGCACAACAGCCTCGGTGCCAGCATCCACAACGCCCTGGCCGGCTGGTGGCGGCTGCCGCTGGCGCGCCGGACCGTCGAGACCGCGGGCCAGCTCGTGGACCGCGGCTGGATCGACGAGGGCTTCGCGGACGAGACCCAGTCGGTGCGCCAGCGCGAGCGGGCGATCGCCATGGTCGAGGGGTACGTCGCCGGACTCGACCCGGAAGACGAGCCGCTCGGGGTGGAGCGGACGGTCGCGACCCGCACCGACACGATCGCGGTATCCGGGCGGATCGACCGTCTCGACGCCCGGCCGGCCGAGTCCGGCGACGGCGACGGCAACGGCAACGGCACCGAGCTCGTGGTAGTGGACTACAAGACCGGACGGCACCTGCTCACCACCGATGACGCGCGCAGCTCGCTCGCCCTGGCGCTGTACGCGCTGGCCGCGGGCCGGGCGCTGCGGCGGCCCTGCCACCGGGTGGAACTGCACCACCTGCCCAGCGGCGAGATCCTCGCCTGGTCACACACCGACGAATCGCTGGCCCGGCACCTGGGCCGCGCCGAGGGGATCGCCGAGGAGCTCGCGGCCGCCGACGAGCAATTCCGCGACGGCCTGCCCGCCGACCGCTACGACGAGGTGTTCCCGCCCCGCACCGGACCGTCCTGCGGCTGGTGCGACTACCGGCGCCATTGCCCCGAAGGAGCCCAGGCCGCCCCGGCCCGCCGCCCCTGGGACGGCCTCGCCACCGACTAACCGCGCCCCCACCCGCCTCCCGTCCGGCGGCACATCGACTCCCACCGGGAGCCGCCCGGGAGGACTCAGGCGGTCTGGGGGATCGCCACCGGGTGATAGGCCGGCGGGGTCGCCTCGGCGGCGTCCCAGAACTGGGTCAGCGCGCTGGCCGTGGTGGCCGGCGCCTCGACCGCGGGGGAGTGCATGGCGGCGGGAATGCAGAACCGGCGGGCGCCGAGCCGCTGGGCCATGGCCTCCTGGGCGGCGGGGGACCAGGCGTTGTCGTCCTCGCCGTAGATGACCAGCATGGGCAGGTCCAGCCGGGCCAGCTCGGCGGTCCGGTCCGTGGCGGCGAGCATGTGCCGGGCCATCAGGATCAGCCCGGCCGGGTCGTTGGCCAGCATCCGGCGGCCGAGAAAGGCGACGATGGGCGCGGGGATTCCGGCCGCGACGGCCTGCGGTTCCAGGTGGACGCGCCAGATATCGGCGATGCCGGCCCGGAGCACGTCTGCCTCCGGCAGCGAAGCGTTGTCCGGAGTCTCCTCGACGCCCAGGGCGGTCAGCATGGCGCGCAGCTCGCCGGCCCGCGGCCCGGTGAGGGCGGCGGGTCCCGAGCTCATCAGCGTGAACGAGGCGAACCCGGCATCGGGTTCGCCCAGCACGGTCTCCCGGCCGATCAGGCCCCCGTAGGAATGCCCGACCAGGTGCCTCGCGCCGGTCTCGTTCATGACGGCGAGGATGTCCGCGCCGAGCGCCGCCGCGGCGTAACCGCCCGGTTCCCGGGCGCCTTCCGTCTCGAACTGGCCGCGCATGTCGATCGCCACGACCTGGCGGCTGCGGTCGGCCAGCAGGTCCAGGATGGCGATGAAGTCTTCCTTGCTGCCGGTGTAGCCGGGGACGAGCAGAGCGGCGTCCCGCTCACACACCCCCGACGCCGGAACCGCCTCCAGGGCCGCGAAGGCGCCCCGGGTGGTACGGATGGTCGTACGCCGAACGCCGGCAGGCAGCTCGAGGGAGGAGGGTGTGCTCACAGTGGCGAACCTTACCTGGCGACGTTGAACAAAACCTCTGAGTCAGCTCCGCGCCGACGCTAAGCCAGCGCGGGAACCGGCGATCAGGAGGCCTTGCGCCGGGTTTCTCCCTGGTCGGTCTGGTCGGTCTGGCCCGGCTGGCTGGCGCTGACCTCGCGGCCGCCCCTGGTCCGCCGGCGACGCCGGGACCTGGTGACCTCGGCCGCCTGGCTCCCGTCGGCCGCCTCGCGGCCGCTCTTGCGCGCCTGGCCGGAACCGGAGCCGGAACTGTCCTGTCCCGACCCGCGCCGGGCCGGGCTCTTGCTCCGCTTGCTGGGCCGGGGGGTGCGGATCCGCCCGGTCTCGCCGATGTCCTCGAGGACCTCGGCCTCGAGGCCGGCCCGTTCCCGCATCGCGCGGGGGAGCGTGCCGGTCACCTCGCGCGGGATGTCCAGCTCGGTGTAGAGGTGCTCGGAGGTGGAGTAGGTCTCCACGGGCTCGGCCATGCCCAGGCTCAGCGCGTCGTTGATGAGCTTCCAGCGGTGCATGTCCCGCCAGTCGACGAACGTGATCGCCACGCCTTCCCGGCCGGCCCGGCCGGTCCGGCCGATGCGGTGCACGTACGTCTTCTCGTCGTCCGGGCATTCGTAGTTCACCACGTGGGTGACGTCATCGACGTCCAGGCCGCGGGCGGCTACCTCGGTGGCGGTGAGCACGTCCACCTTGCCGCTGCGGAACGCGCGCAGCGCGCGCTCGCGCTGGCCCTGGCCCAGGTCGCCGTGCACGGTGGCGACCGCGAAGCCGCGGCGTTCCAGGTCGCTCGCGACCTGGTCGGCGGCCCGCTTGGTCTGGCAGAACACCATGGTCAGGCCGCGGTTCCTGGCCTGCAGGACGCGGGCCAGCACCTCGATCTTGTCCATCTGGTGCGCCCGGAACACGTGCTGCTCGGTGCTGGGCACCGACGTGGGCTCGTCGTGACCCTCGGCCCGCACGTGGGTCGGCTGCCGCATGTGGCGCCGGGCCAGCGTGACGACGTCGCCGGGCATGGTCGCGGAGAACAGCATGGTCTGCTGCCGGTCCAGGGTGAGCCGGACGATGCGCTCCACGTCGGGCAGGAAGCCGAGGTCGAGCATCCTGTCCGCCTCGTCGAGCACCAGGGCGCGGACCTTGCTCAGGTCGAGATGACGGCGGTTGGCCAGGTCGAGAAGCCGGCCGGGGGTACCGACGACGATGTCGACGCCCTTCTCCAGCGCTTCGATCTGCGGCTCGTAGGCGCGGCCGCCGTAGACGGTGAGCACCCGCGTAGGAAGGTTGACCGCGGCCACCCGCAGGTCGTCGGCGACCTGCATCGCCAGTTCGCGGGTAGGCACGACCACCAGGGCCCGCGGCGTGCGGCCCTTCTCGGTGTCGGCCGCTTCCTCGATCAGCTGCAGCAGCGGGACGCCGAACGCCAGGGTCTTCCCGGTGCCGGTCCTGGCCTGCCCGATGATGTCCTGCCCGCGCAGCGCGAGCGGCAGCGCCAGGGTCTGGATCGGGAAGGTGGTGAAGATGCCCGCGGCCTCCAGGCCCGAGCAGATAGCCTCGCTGATGCCGAGGTCACGGAACGGTACGGCGCTGGTTCCGCCGGGTAGAGCCGTAACGGATTCGGCCAGCGGAAGCGGAGCTTCGGTCTCGTCCCCGCTGAAAGTTTGAGTTGTCAGGGGATTCCATCCTTCATCGTGGCCCTCCCCAGCGGTTCCGGGGCCGGGGCCCGTCGTGTCTGCGGGCTGCCCGCGGTGTCCCGCCGCGACGCGAGCTGCGACCTTCGCGGTGCCATCGGTGTGATGTCACCTGCTCAGGGAGCCCGCCGCCGTTGTCCGGGACACTGCCGTCTACTCGGGATCCCCCCAGGGAAGCCGGACATGGCGCCCGGCGTAAACAGCAGCCGTTATGTACAACACGACCTTTGGTTATGTCATTCCAGTCGGTACCAAGTGTACCAGGAGTAGGCCCAGCCCACGTGGCAGCCCGGCCGGGCGTCATGACATGTAACGACATCGTCCTAGGCGAGGTTGCCGAAACCGACGCGGCGCGCTTCCGGGCCGCCGAATTCGACGTAGGCGATCTTGTCCGCCGGCACCAGGACCTTGCCGCCCTTGGCGATCGGGACCGTGAAGACGGAATGCGGTCCGTCGGCCAGCGCGACGGTGAGCTGGCGCTCGATTTCGTCCGCCGGAAGGTCGGTCTCCACGACCAGCTCGCGTGCTACGGACTGAATGCCGATCTTGACTTCCACGGGGCTCCTTTGCCGCTGGATTAATGCTCGCTGCGGGGCCAGCCGCTGATGCCGCGCCAGGCCAGCCTGGCCACCAGCTGCTCGGCGGCCTCGCGCGGGATGTGATCCCGGGCGCTGAGCCAGTACCTCGCGGTGACCTGGGCCATGCCGACCAGGCCCACGCCGATCAGGTGGGCTTCGTCGTGCGAAAGGCCGGCGCCTTCCTTGATGGCCTGGCTGACCATGTCGGCGCAGTCGCGCTGGGCCTCCTCGAGCCGGTCGCGCACGGCGGGCTCGTTGCTCAGGTCTGACTCGAATACCAGCCGGTAGGCCTGGCCGTTGCCGCCGACATACTCGAAGTAGGCGCCGAACGTGGCGGCTACCCGCTGCTTGGGATCCTCCAGGTTGGAACCGAGCGCATCGCGCATCGTGTCCATCAGGGTCCCCACGCTCTCGTCGAGCAGGGCCAGGTAGAGCTCCAGCTTGCCGGGAAAATGCTGGTAGAGCACGGGCTTGCTGACGCTGGCGCGCTCGGCGATCTCGTCCATCGCGGCGGCGTGGTACCCCTGGGACACGAACACCTCGAGCGCCGCGTCGAGTAGCTGCCGCCGCCGTTCATGCCGTGGCAGCCGCGTGCTGCGTGGCCTGGTCTCGGACGTTGCAGTCACAGTTCGGTCTCCGGGTTGATCACGCGCGGACGAGTTCTCGCGTTCGCCCCATCCTAAGGTGCCCTCAGCGGTAGTCGTCATCGTCGTACCCGACCGCCCGATCCTGTTCGGCCGCGTCGGCCTCGTTCACGTCGAACGGCACCTCGCGCCGGACCCCGACCACCGCCTCGTCCGGGACCACTTCCTGATGCTGCTCGATAGCGTCATCCTCGGGCGTCTCTATGTCCAGCTCGCTCACTGGTCCGATCCCCTTTTCCTGATGGCCGGCCATGACCGCACGCCCGCCGGCTCCCGCCAGCTCCCGAAGCGCTGTCTCCAGTGCTTCCCCGTAGGTCGGGAAGGCATGCACCACATCGGCCAGGATCGCGATCGGAATCTTGGCCCGGATGGCAAGCGTGACTTCGCCCATCCAGCTGGCCGCGTCCGGCCCGACCGCGACCGCGCCCGCCAGCACCCCGGATCCGGCGTCGGCGTAGAGCTCGAGGCAGCCCAGGTCGTCCTGGCCCAGCTGCGCCCGGGCGGTGTCACCCAGGCTGGCCCGGGCCGCGACCAGCCGCGGGCCTAGCTGAGGACCCGGGGCCGGGGTCCCGGCCCGGTCCTCGGCCGGCATCTTCGCGATCCGCAGCATCCGGCGAGCCGGCTCGCCCGCCTCGGGGACCTCCGGACCAGAGCCGTTCATCGTCGTCCCGGGATCCGGGTCCGCGGTGCTCGCGTCGTCGGGGGCCTCGGCCGCGCCCGGAACGATCCCGACCGAGAAGACGGACGGGGTGGTGAACACGCACCGCGGGATCGCGCTGTAGTCGGCCTCGCGGTCCTGGCCGCCAATGTTCGCCGCGACCACGCTGGCCTGGTACTGGCTGGCGTGGGTGTGCGTGGTGCCGGTGACGTCGCCCGCCGCCCAGACCCGGCCGCCCGCCCCGGCCACCTCGCACCGGGTGGTGGTGGGCAGCGCCATCCCCGGCCTTACGTCCAGGCCGAGCACGTCCAGCCCCAGGCCGCCGAGCCGCGGGCGCCGTCCCGAGGCGAGCAGCAGCCGGTCGGCGTCGATCCTGGTCCCGTCGGCCAGCGCGAGCGTGAGGCCGTCGGAGGTGCGCTCCGCCTTGGTCGCCCGGGAACCGAGGTAGATCTCGGCTCCGGCCCGGCGCAGCGCCGCCGCGAGGATCTCGCCGGCGAAGGCGGGCTCGCCCGGCAGCAGCCCCGGATCCGCTTCCACCAGCGTCACCTGCGAGCCGAACGAGGCGTAGATCTGCGTCAGCTCGCACCCGGCGGGCCCGCCGCCGAGCACGATGAGGCGCCGCGGCAGGTCGGGGGAGCACAGGCTTTCCGCGGTCGTCCACGCCGGTATGTCGGACAGGCCCTCGATCGGCGGCGCGACCGGCTCGCAGCCCGTCGCGAGGACCAGGTCCCCGTACGCCAGCGGCACCACCGTCCCGGCGGGCGCGGATTCCTCGCCCGGGGCCAGCGTCACCTCCACCGTCCCGGGCGCGGTGATCCGGCCGGTGCCGCGGATCACCGTCACGCCCGCGCGGCCCAGCCGCCGCGCCGCCGCCGAGTCGTCCAGGCCGCCGGTGACCTCGGTCCGCCGGGCCACCGCGTCTTCCCAGCTCTTCCCGCGGGCCGCGGACAGCAGCATCGAGTTCGACGGCAGGCAGGCCAGGTAGGGAGACTCGCCGCCGATCAGCCCGGCCTCGACCAGGGCCACCGACTTGCCGCCGCCGGCGACCTCGGTGGCGACGTGCACGCCGGCGGTGCCACCGCCGAGCACGACCACGTCGAAAGCGCCCATATCTCTCCGTCCCCCTCGAACTTCGAGTCGATACCCGGCCTGATCCCGTGCTCAGCCGGGCCAGCCCGGAACTGGGTCTAGGTCCCGGGCACTCTCATCATCGCAGCCGAAGCTAAGCTCGCTGGGAGAGTTGGGCGAAATCCACCCATGGTAGTCCTGTCGTTTCTCGAACTCGCGTTCGCATTCGGGAAATTAGGACAAGACGGATGATCGTTGCCAGCGCAACCGGGGTAGGTGAAGACCATGCGCAGCATATGGACCGGCGCCATCTCGTTTGGCCTGGTCGTGATCCCGGTCAAGCTCTACGCCGCGACGGAGCAGCGTGACATCACCTTCCGTCAGGTGCACCGCAAGGACGGGGCCCGGATCCAGTTCCGCCGCGTCTGCACGCTCGACGGGGAAGAGGTCCCGTACTCCGACATCGCCAAGGGCTACGAACTGCCCACCGGCGACATGGTGGTGCTGACCGACGAGGACCTGGCGGACCTGCCGCTGGTGACCGCGCACCGGATCGAGGTGCTGCACTTCGCGCCCGCGGCTCAGGTCGAGCCGATCTACTGCAACAAGAGCTACTACACCGAGCCCGAGCAGGCCGGCGTCCGGGCGTACGCGCTGTTCCGCGACGCCCTCGAGGCCTCGGGGAAGGTGGCGGTGGCCAAGGTGGCGCTGCGCCAGCGCGAGGCGCTGGCCGCGCTGCGGGTCCGGGAAGGCGTGATCACGCTGGAGACCCTGCTGTGGCCGGACGAGGTGCGCCAGCCCGAGTTCGCCTTCCTCGACGAGGACATCGAGGTCCGGTCGCAGGAACTGAAGATGGCCGCCTCGCTGATCGACACGATGACCGAGGACTTCGAACCAGACCAGTACCGCGACGCCTACCGGGAGGCGCTCGAGGCCGTCGTCCAGGCCAAGGTCGAGGGCAACGACATCGTCCGCCCGGATGGCCTGGACCTGCCCGAGGCCAAGAAGCAGCCCGCCGACCTGACCGAGATCCTGCGCGCCAGCGTCGCCGCGGCCAAGGGCGGCGGCGGCCGGGGCAAGTCCAGCGAAGCTAAAGAGGACGGCGAAGCCAAGGAGGCCAAGCCCAAGTCCCGCCGCCGGGCCAGCGCATGACCGGGAACCCTGACCCCATCCCGCACTGGCCCGGCCGCCTGGTCGACCTCGGCGACCACCAGGTCTACGTCCGCAGCGCCCCCGCCGGGGAAGACGCCGAGCCGGCGCTGTTCGTGCACGGGCTGGAGGGCTCGTCGCGGAACTGGACCGACCTGATGGACCTGCTCCGCCCCGTGCTGGCCTGCGAGGCGGTCGACCTGCCCGGGTTCGGCGACTCACCGCCCCGGGCCGACGGCCGCTACTCGATCGCCGCCCTGTCCCGCACCGTCATCGCGCTCATCGAGAAGCAGCCAGCCACTAAGCAGCCAGCCGATAAGCAGCCAGCCACCAAGGTGCACCTGGTCGGCAACTCCCTGGGCGGCGCGGTCTGCGTGAAGGTCGCCGCCACCCGGCCGGACCTCGTAAAAACCCTCACGCTCGTCTCCCCGGCCCTGCCCGACTCCCGGCCGCGACTGGACCTGATCCGCTTCCCGGTGATGAGCCTGCCCCGGGTGGGCCAGCGCCTGGTAAAGGCCTACCAGGTGCTGCCGCCGGAACGCCGGGTCGCCGACGTCATCACCACCTGCTTCGGCGAGCCGGAACTGTTCCAGCAGGCCCGGTTTGCCACCGAGGTGACCGAGCTCACCCGCCGCGACGAGCTCGGCTACGCCGCCTCCGTCCTGATCGGCAGCGTCCGCACGCTCACCGCCGAGTTCGTCCGCCGGGGCCGCCACTCGGCCTGGCGCGACGCGGCCCGCGTCACCGCTCCTACCCTGGTCATTTACGGCAGCCGCGACCGCCTGGTCGACGCGCGGATGGCGGGCCGCGCGGCGCACCAGTTCAAAGACGCGAGGGTGGTGGTGCTGCCCCGCACCGGGCACGTCGCGCACATGGAAAGGCCCGCCGCGGTGGCGGACGAGCTGGGAATCCTGCTGGGAATTCCCGATCGGTTCCGCCGGTTGTCGCAGGAACGGGCAGGGGAAGGAAACGCCCAGCCCGTTCGGTCCTAAAAATCAATTCCAGGAGAAGACAGTGTCGTTGCCGCCGCTGGTCGAGCCAGCCGCCGAGCTGACCGTCGATGAGGTCAAGCGCTACTCGCGCCACCTGATCATCCCGGACGTCGGGATGACCGGGCAGAAGCGCCTCAAGAACGCGAAGGTCCTGGTGGTCGGGGCCGGCGGCCTCGGCTCGCCCGCCCTGCTCTACCTGGCCGCGGCCGGGGTCGGCACGCTCGGCATCATCGACTTCGACGTGGTGGACGAGTCCAACCTGCAGCGCCAGGTCATCCACGGGCAGTCCGACGTGGGCAGGCCGAAGGCCGAGTCGGCACGGAACTCGATACAAGAGATCAACCCCCTCGTGCAGGTCAACCTGCACCAGGTCAGGCTGGACTCGGACAACGCCCTGGAGATCTTCGCCGACTACGACCTGATCGTGGACGGCACCGACAACTTCGCGACCAGGTACCTGGTCAACGACGCCTGCGTGCTGCTCGGCAAGCCGTACGTCTGGGGCTCGATCTACCGGTTCGACGGCCAGGCCAGCGTGTTCTGGGCCGAATACGGCCCCTGCTACCGCTGCCTGTACCCGGAGCCGCCGCCGCCTGGCATGGTGCCCTCCTGCGCCGAGGGCGGCGTCCTCGGCGTGCTCTGCGCCTCCATCGGCTCGATCCAGGTCAACGAGGCCATCAAGCTCATCACCGGGATCGGCGAGCCGCTGGCCGGCCGGCTGATGATCTACGACGCGCTCGAGATGACCTACCGGACCGTCCGGGTGCGCAAGGACCCGGACTGCGCGGTCTGCGGTAAGAACCCGACGGTCACCGAGCTGATCGACTACGAGGAGTTCTGCGGCGCGGTGTCCGAGGAGGCGGCCGAGGCCGTCCAGGGCTCGACCATCAGCGCCAAGGACCTGGCCGCCATGCTCGAGGCGGGCGACAACATCTTCCTGGTCGACGTGCGCGAGCCGAACGAGTACGAGATCGTCTCCATCCCCGGCGCCACGCTCATCCCCAAGGGCGAGTTCATCTCCGGGGCCGCGCTGGAGAAGCTGCCGCAGGACAAGAAGATCGTGCTGCACTGCAAGAGCGGCGCCCGCTCGGCGGAGGCCCTGGCCATCGTCAAGGACGCCGGCTTCACCGACGCCGTGCACGTCGGCGGCGGTGTCCTGGCCTGGGTCAACCAGGTCGACCCGTCACTGCCTACGTACTAAAAACGAGCCGGAGTGCCGCTTCGCCCCTGAGGAGGACGCCCGTGAAGGGTGATCGCGTCGAGATTGTCGTCGACTCCGGCGAGGGCACCCGGGCCTATGAGGTGACGGCCACCCGGGCGGGGCGCCGGGTGGAGATCGCCAACCGGCGCGGCGTGGTCGAGGTCAGCGAGCTGACCAGGACCGGCACCGCGGTCCGGACGGCGCGCTTCATGGCCAGCCGGGTGGTCGCCCTGGTCGAGTACCCGGCGGACACGTCCGGCGCCGACTAGCTAGCATGCCCGGATGGACCTGCTGAGCCCGAAGGTCAAGGCCTACCCGTGGGGTACCCGCGACGCGATCGCGGACCTGCAGGGACGTCCCGTCCCCGCGCCGGGCCCGGAGGCCGAGCTGTGGATGGGCGCGCACCCGAGCGGTCCGGCCGGCGTCGCCTGGACCACGCTGGACGAGGTGATCGCGGCGGCGCCCGAGCGGGCACTCGGGGCGGAGTGCGCGGCCCGGTTCGGCGGGCGGCTGCCGTTCCTGCTCAAGGTGCTGTCGGCCGGCCAGGCGCTGTCGATCCAGGTCCACCCCTCGCGCGAGCAGGCGCAGGCGGGGTTCGCGGCCGAGGTCGCCCGCGGGCTGCCGCCCGGTGACCCGGGCCGGAACTACGTGGACGACTGGCCCAAGCCCGAGCTGCTCTTCGCGCTGACCCCGTTCGAGGTGGCGACGGGCCTGCGCACCCCGGAGGATGCCGCGGCCCTGCTCGAGGCCCTGGCCGTGCCGGACCTCGGGCCGCTGGCGGCCGGGCTATCCGACGCGGCGGCCAAGGACGTCCTGGCCACCGCCCTGGCGGCGGTGCTCGAGTGGCCCGCGGACGGCCGGGCCGGGCTGGTCAGCGCGGTCGTCGCCGGGTGCGAGCGGCTGGCCGCGGCCGGCGGCCCGTACGCGGACGCCTGCGCCGCGGTGGTGCGGGTTGCCGCCGACCACCCGGGTGATCTCGGCGTGGTGGCGCTGCTGCTGATGCGGCACGAGATCCTGCCGCCGGGCCGGGCCGTGTTCATGCCGGCCGGCGGCCTGCACGCCTACCTGCGCGGCACCGGGATCGAGTTGCTCGCCAACTCCGACAACGTGGTCCGCTCCGGCCTGACCGGCAAGCACATCGACGTGCCGGAACTGCTGAAGCTCCTTGACCCGGCGGTGTCGGTCCCCGTGATCGCCCCCCGGGTGCTGGCCGACGGCATCACCTGGTTCGACACGCCCGCCCCCGAGTTCCGCCTCTACGTAATCGACCTCCCCGGCGCGGTCTCGCCCCACGCCAACGCCAACGCCGAGCCGCGCAGCCTCAGCCGGCCCAGCCTCAACCGCTCCGGCGCTGGCGCTGCCCGGCGTGGGCCCGCGCATCGTGCTCTGCCTGGACGGCGCCTGCACCCTGAGCGCCGCCCCCGGCCCCGTCCTCGACCTGACCCGCGGCGAGTCCTGCTTCATCCCGTTCTGCGACGGCCCCGTCGCCGCCTCCGCCGCCGCCCCCACTCGCCTGATCCTCGCCACCCCCGGCCCCGCTTAACCCCGCCTCCGCGGACCTGTTCCATGATCGTGAACAGTTTGCGGCACACAGTGCCCCGAACTGTTCACGATCATGAGGTACCGGGGCCCTCGAGGGCCTCACTCGCCCCGTAGTCACGCCTGGAAATGCGCTTGGGTGATCCATCGGGGGCCAGCTACCATAGGCACGTCTCTGCTGCCGGCGGTAGGAGAATGCGTTGAGGCTGTGAGGTCAGCGATACCGCGTTGACGCGCGTGACCTCCGCCCGGGTCCCTAGTGCCCCGGCCAAGCGCTCGAAGCCGGTGTCGCCACACGTACCGGAAACCTTTCCTACGTGCTGGGAGCCGCGCCTCATGTCCGCCGCTATTACCTGCTCAGACCTCAGTTTCAGCTGGCCCGACGGTGCCCCCGTCCTCGACGGCCTGACCGTGTCCTTCGGCCCCGGCCGTACCGGGCTCATCGGCGTGAACGGCTCGGGCAAGTCCACCCTGCTCAAGCTGATCGCCGGCGAGCTGAACCCCGGTACCGGCACCCTCAGGACCCGCGGCGAGGTGGGCTACCTGCCGCAGGCCATCACCCTCGGCACCCGCCGTACCGTCAGCGACCTGCTGGGCATCACCCGAGCCCGGGACGCGCTGCACAAAATCGAGGCGGGCGAGACGGACGAGGACCTCTACCTGGCCATCGGCGACGACTGGGACATCGAGGAACGCGCCCGCGCCTGGCTGGACCGGCTCGGCCTCGACCACCTGGCCCTCGGCGACCAGGTGGAGCGGCTGTCCGGCGGGGAGACCATCGGGGTCGCGCTGGCCGCGCTGTTCCTGCGCCGCCCGGATGTCCTGCTGCTGGACGAGCCGACCAACAACCTCGACCTCGACGCCCGCCAGCGGCTGTACGACGCGGTGGCGTCCTGGACCGGCGTGATGGTGATCGTCAGCCACGACCGCGAGCTGCTCGGCCTGGTGGACCAGGTCGCCGACCTGTCCGGCGGGGAGATCCGCCTGTACGGCGGCAACCTGGACGCGTACGAGGAGCAGCTCGCGGCCGAGCAGGCGGCGGCCGAGCGCGCGGTCACCGCGGCCGCCGCCGACGTCCGCCGCCAGCACCGTGACGTGGTCGACGCGCAGGTCAAGCAGGCCCGGCGCGACCGCATGGGGCGCAAGGTGGCCGCGTCGGGCAGCCTGCCCCGGATCGTGGCGCACGCCCGCAAGCGCGCCGCCCTCCAGACCGCGGGCAAGTCCCGCGAGCTGCACTCCGAACGGCTCGACGCGGCCCGCGGCCGGCTGGACGAGGCCGAGCAGGCGGTCAGGGACGACGCCGAGATCCGGCCCGAGCTCCCTGACACCGCCGTTCCGGCTGGGCGCACGATTATGAACCTAACGGGCCTGGCTGACACCTCCTGGCACCCCGCCTCCGCCGCACGCGCGGTACCCCTCGCTCCGTCCCCGGATCCGGCCGGCCCCGGCGAAATCCCGGTAGCCGACCTCATCGTCCGCGGCCCGGAACGAATCGCCCTCACCGGGCCGAACGGCGCGGGCAAGACCACCCTCCTGCGCGCCATCGCCGGCCTGGCCGAGCGCCCCGGGATCACCGTGCGGCTGGGTGCGGTCACCGGCTACCTGCCTCAGCGTCTCGACATCCTCGACGACCAGCTGAGCGTGGTCGACAACGTGCGGGCGGCGGCCCCGGCCGCGTCGGTGAACGAGGTCCGGGCCAGCCTGGCCCGGTTCTTGTTCCGCGGTGACCGGGCCGACCGGCTGGCCGGCACGCTGTCCGGCGGCGAGCGGTTCCGCGCCGTCCTCGCCGCGCTGCTGCTCGCGCAGCCCGCGCCGCAACTGCTGCTGCTCGACGAGCCGACCAACAACCTGGACATGGCCTCGGTCAGGCAGCTGTCCCAGGCGCTCGCGGGTTACCGCGGCGCGCTCCTGGTGGCCAGCCATGACCTGCCGTTCCTGCGCACCGCCGGGATCACCCGCTGGCTCCGGCTCGACCGCGACGCCGGCCTGACCGAGATCGACCCGCTGTAAACACTCCTCCGGTTGGCCGCCGCGCGCTGAGTCCGCTAGACTGCGTGGGCGGCTCCGGGTACGGGGCCGATGCCATTGGGGTATGGGGTAATTGGCAGCCCGACAGGTTCTGGCCCTGTTAGTCTAGGTTCGAGTCCTGGTACCCCAGCTGTCTGGTGTGATAGCGCGGACGTCGTACGCCCGCGCTCACGCTGGACAACTAGAATAAGAAGCATGGCCCCGTCGTCTAGAGGCCTAGGACGCCGCCCTCTCAAGGCGGTAACGCCGGTTCGAATCCGGTCGGGGCTACCAGCATGACCGCAACCCCGGACCTCTCCAGGTCCGGGGTTTTTGCGCTGGTCAGAGCGGGGCCACGAGAATGGCGGAATCCGGCGCCGGCTCCGCCGGTCGGCCAGGATCAGCCCGGCCGCCACGGGGGCATAAGGCTCTTCGGTAAGTTCCGCCATGTCTTCGGAAGGCAGCCGGCGCGGTTCCTCCCTGACATAAGGCCGGGCATCAGGCGAGGGCATCAGGAAGGAGAACAGCGACAGGGCCGATATGGCCGCCAGGAGCAGCAAGATAGCGGTCCGGATGCCGTATTCCTCGGCCACGATCCCGCCCAGCACGGGCCCGGCCGCGCAGGCGCCGAACGACAGCAGGCGCCCGGTGCCGGTGACCCGGGCCAGCATGTCCTTGGGCGCGTTCTGGATGAGATAGGTGCCGAGCTCCACATTTCCCAGCGCTCCGCTAAAGCCGAGGATCGCCATGACGCACGCCATGCGGAAGAACGACAGGCCGCCGGGGAACGCCAGGATGGCGATCGCGGCGAGCCAGGCGCACCGGCGGACCCTGGTCCACGGACGCCGGGTCGGCTCGGGCAGCCGGGAGGCGATCACGGAGCCGAGCGCGCCGCCCAGACCGGAACCCGCCAGCGCGATCCCGATGGACAGCGAGGACAGTTTCTGGCTGTGCGCGTAGATGATGAAGATCATGATCAGGGCCTGGCAGATGAGGGTCGTGCCGGCCGACAGGGCCACGGTCACCCGGGTGAAATGGTCGTCGCGGAGCCAGCGCAGGCCCTCGGCGATGCCGCTCAGGAACCGCCGGCCGGATGCCGGGGTGCGGCGGCGGCCGGCCGGCCGGTCCGGGTGCCGCGGGGCCGCCGGCCGGACCGGTGGCGCGGCCGGGTTCCTGGCGCGCGGCGCGGTGAGCGGGGGCGCCGCCCGCCTGCTCCTGATGCGCGCCAGGGCGCTCACCGAGATGACGAAGGACATCATGTCCGCGATGAAGGGCAGCGTCGGCATGACCGTGAACAGGAACCCGCCGAGCGGCCGTCCCGCCAGGACCACCATGTGGGTTCTGGCTTCCATCCGCGACAGCGCGGACGACGCCTGGTCGTGCTGGACCAGCGAACCGACGTAACGCCGCTCGGCGAGCGTCGAGAAAACCTCGAGGATCTCCTCGATCACGGCCGCGCCGATCAGCAGGGACAGGTTCGGCCGGTGCAGGAGCAGTGCGACGACGACCACGGCGATCGCGATTCCCCGGCCGAACTCGCTGGCCAGCATGACCCGCCGCGGGTGCCAGCGGTCGACGAGAACCCCGGCGGGCATGTAGACGAGGAAGCTGGGGGCGGTGGCGGCGAAGGCGGTCCAGCCGGCGGCCACCGGCGAACCGGTCAGGTAGAGAACGAGCATGGGGAGTGCGATATTGCTCATCCGGGTGCCCAGCATCGATACCGACGATCCGGCCATCAAGAGCCGGAAGGCACGGCCTTTGGTCGCTGGAACAGCTCCGGCATCTCCAGTTACTGTGTTCCCAGAAAGTCGCTGGGGTGATGTCCTGTCCGTATCCGCCGCCCGTCCTGACCTAACCTGCAGATGGTTGAGCTACGTGAATAAGGCTTATGCGGTGGCTTTCCTCCCCGGCGTTTTCCTCTCCGGTGCTGGCCTCTCTGGTGCCGTCCTCTCTCCGGGCGGCCAGGAATTCGCCACGGCCGCCCCAGCTGGGAACATGCCATTGGCGGGTGCGGCGCGATGCGAGTACAAATGCGTGCGGCCAGGGGAGATCCGCCCGGGAAAGATGAGACTGATGCGGCGGCGCTGACGCGGTGGTTTCTGTGGGCTGAACCGCACTTCGAAGATCTTCACTACCTGGACTGGTGGGATTTAGGTCGTGTTCCGGGGCCGGGCCCGGGATTGTAGGGTCATTAAATCCTGATGTTACCGCTCTCATACCGGGCGGTTGGAGACCCATTTCCTGCGGAAACCGAAGGAGCCGCGAAATCGAGGCGGCCTGGTATACGCGGCCGGCTCCGGGTCAGGTATCGATGTTCGGGTTCCCGGCCGGCAGCGGCACCAGGTGCGCCGGCTCCTCCGGCACCGCGATCCGCGACTCCACCGACAGGTCCGGCCGCACGTGCACCAGCTCGCCCGGCGCGAGCATCCGCCAGCCGCTCTCCCCGTCCATCGCCTCCGACGCGACGACGACTGACGCGGCATCCGCTAGCCCCGGCACGCGTACCGAGGACGTCGAATCCCGCACGTGCAGCCCGGGTTCCCCCGGCCCGGCGCCGGCCGGCCGCTCGAGGATGTGCAGGGCGTGCGCGCCCGGGTAGCGCAGCGCCCACAGCTCACCCGGCGCCGCGACCACGACGTTCAGCGAGGAAACCGGCAGCCGCGCGCCGATCCACGACGCCGCGGCCGTGATCCCGGCCGCCACGTCGCCGCCGTGCGCGTCGGTCTGCTTGGTGATCAGCGCGAAATACCGCTCCGAGTCCGTCTCGCCGAGCACCAGCCGCCGGTAAGGGCCAAGCTCCGCGTCCAGCCGGGCCAGGGTGCCAATGCCGCCGTTGTGGCCCATGACCCGCCCCTCCATCCCGAACGGGTGGGTATTTCGCACCGTCCGCCCGCCCGTCGTGGCCCACCGGACATGCGCCACGAACGCCGACGAGCGGGCCTGCCCGGCGGCCCGGATGAATTCCCGGTCGCTGTACGCGGGTTCCGGCTGCTTGTCGAGCACCACCCGTCCGTCCGGCCCGAAATAGCCCAGGCCCGCCCCGTCGGCATTACGGCGGCTCTGGGTGGCCAGCGAATCAGGCGCGTCCAGCAGCCAGAACGTCGCCGTGACCCGCACCGTGCCCGCGGTCAGGCCGAACAGGCGGCACATCGGCATCCCTCCTGACGCCGATCCTACGACGACGCGGGTCTGCCCTCTCCAGACATGACGTCCGTTCCGCTGGGTAGGGATTCCCGAGGCCGAGAGGAATCCAGTTTTCGCTGACCAGGGAGGGTGTAGCCGCCGATGACGGAACCGCAGACCGAGAACAGCCCGGCGCTGGAGGAAGCGAGCCGCGAGCTCCAGGCCGCCGCGCACGACGCGCAGGTCGCCTTTGACTGCATCGCCCTCGGCGAGCTCGACCGGGCCCACACCCACGCGCTCACCGCCAAGGTCGCGGCCGACGCCGCCGTTACCGCGCTGGCCGCGGAACTGGGCCATCCGAGCCAGCCGAGCCAGCCAGAAAATCCCTGATCCGCCGGTGGAGCACGCGGTCATACCGGCGCCGTTCCAGTTCGAGGTAGCGAGCGGGCCCGGGTTCGCCTTCCCGCCGGGCACGGCGATCACGTACGCCGATTCCGGCCTCACGGCGGTCGTCGGGCGATTCTGCGCGCAGCTCACCCGGCGCACCGGCGTGCGGCTAACGCCGGTCCTGGGGCGCGGCGGCGGGACCGTCGGTCACCATCGAGTGCGGGGCCGCGGACGGACTGGACGAGCTGCCCAGCCCGGCCGGCCTCTCCGCGGCCGGCGGCGACCCCGCCGACGAACGGTACGCGCTGCTCATCGACGCCGACCGGGTCGTCCTGCGCGCGGCCGAGCCGGCCGGCGTCGCGCGCGGCCTCACCACGCTGCTCCAGCTGGCGGCCACGGCGCCGGCCAGTGACGCGGGGGAGGTCCGGGTCCCGGCCGCGCGGATCCTGGACGGGCCGCGCTACGCCTGGCGGGGCCTGTCACTCGACGTGGCCCGCACCTTCTTCACCGTCGGGGAGATCCGGCGGGTGATCGACCTGCTGGAGTTCTACAAGCTCAGCGTGCTGCACCTGCACCTGACCGACGACCAGGCCTGGCGCCTCCCGATGGGCCGGGCGGCCACCGCGTCAGTCACCACCGGCTCGCCCCGGCCGGGTGACGAGTTCTATAGCGAGGACGACCTCCGGGCGCTCGCCGCCTACGCCGCGGACCGCTTCGTCACGATCGTCCCCGAGATCGACACCCCCGGGCACGCGACCGCGCTCATGCGGCTGCACCCGGAGCTGAACACCGGCCGCAACGAGGTGGACTACGAGGTCCTGCCCGGCCACCCGCGCCACGCCGTCTGGCTCGACCCGGACCTGCCTGCCACGTTCGGGCTGATGGAACAGGTGCTGGCCGGGGTGGCCGCGATCTTCCCGGGAGCTTTCCTGCACATCGGCGCGGACGAGCCGCGCGGGATGCCGGACGAGGCCTACATGTCCTACGTCCGGCGGCTGCGCCGTCTGGTCCGCGCCCTGGGGCGGCGGCCGCTGGGCTGGCAGGAGGCGGCGCGGGCGGGCCTGCGGCCCGACGACGTGGTCCAGTTCTGGCTCACCCGCTTCGACCTCCCGCCGCACGTGAAGCCGCAGGTCCGGGCGCAGGTCGAGGCGGAGCTCGCGCTGGCCAGGCGCGACGTCGAGGCGGCGGTGTCGGTGTCGGTGCCCGTGATCGTCTCACCGCTGCCCTACTGCTACCTCGACGTCCCCTACGCCGAGCCAGCGGCCGGCGCCGGGTCGGACGATCCTGGCCAGGCG
The DNA here is from genome assembly GCA_963839095.1 of uncultured Actinomycetota bacterium. GTDB lineage: Bacteria > Actinomycetota > Actinomycetes > Streptosporangiales > Streptosporangiaceae > Palsa-504. Next base: position 173,867 of record CAWIUF010000050.1, read on the forward strand.
GACCGGCTTGCCCGCCTCGGCCTGCGCGTCTACGCGCCCAGGACCGTCGCCGAGTCGTTCGGATGGGACCCCGGCGAGGTGCTCGGGCCCGGCCGGGCCGGACAGGTCGCGGGCGTCGAAGCCGCGATCTGGGCCGAGACCATCACCGGCTTCGACGACCTGTCTTTCCTGCTGCTGCCCCGGCTCCCCGGCGTCGCCGACAAGGCGTGGAGCGCGCCACGGTCCGGACCCTGGCCGGCCCACCGCGACCGGCTCGCCCGGCACGGCCGCCTGTGGGCCCAGGACGACCTGGAGTACTTCCGCGCCTCCACCGTGAACTGGGGTTAGCCGGGATCGACCCCCGAAGGCCCCAGGTCGAGCAGTTCCTCGAAGAAGCCGCCGATCTGCCGCTCCCGGACCACCAGGTGGACCTCCAGGATCCAGTGACAGAGCTGGCCGTTGGCGTCCCGCCGGCGCATCGGCTGGTCGCTGCCGGGCGCGATGTAAGACTCGATCTTGTCGCCGTCGATGGCCTCGTGCGGGAACTGGCCGACCAGGTGCCCGGCGATCGTCCCGCCGAACTCCCAGCCCGCCGCCTCGGCCGCGCCGACCATGAACGCGAACAGCTGCTCGCCGGTGATGTCGGGGTGCTCGGCGAAGAACGTGCGCCCCGCGTCGAACATGACCGGCAGGTCGTCCCGCAGCCGGAGCTTGACCGGGTCGTCGCCGAGCACGTAGGTCCGGCCGAAGTCAGCCTCCCACTCCTCGAATACCGGCCCGAAGTCGCAGAACACGATGTCGTCGTCGCCGATGACCCGGTCCGGCGGGTTCTCGGCGTAGGGGTGCAGGGTGTTCGGCCCGGCCCGCACGATCCGCTTGTGCCAGTGCCGGTCCACCCCGAACATCTCGGCCGCCAGGTCCCGGATCGCGTTGCTCGCCTCGACCTCGCGCACGCCCGGCACGATGATGCTGCGCGGTTCGATGGCGGCGAACAGCTCGACCGCCTTGGCCTGCGCGTCCAGCAGCCGGGCGGCGCGCGCGTCCTCGTCCTCGACCAGCTCGGCCGGACGTCCCTTAGCCACCGATCTCCTTTTTCTCGCCCAGCGCCTTGAGCAGGGCCTTCATCCAGGGTCCGAGGTCAGCGGGGGTCCGGGCGGAGATGAGGTTGCCGTCGACCACGGTGGCCTCGTCCACCCAGTCGGTCCCCGCGTTGACCATGTCGTCCCGGATGGCGCCGACGCTGGTCGCCCGGCGGCCCACCAGGATCCGGGCCGAGATCGGCACCCAGCCCGCATGGCAGATGAACGCGATCGGCTTGCCCGCCGCGTCGAACGCCCGCACCAGCTCCAGCACGGCCGCCGAGCGCCGCAGCTTGTCCGGGGCGTAGCCGCCCGGGATGACCAGGGCGTCGAAGTCGCCCTCGGCCACCTGGTCCACCGTGGCGTCCACCGGCACCGGCCCGTGCCCCTTCTTGCCGCGCACCGGATGGTCGTCCAGCCCGGCCACGGTGACCGCGATGTCCTCTTCGGCCAGCCGGTACTGCGGGTACAGCAGCTCCATATCCTCGAAGTCGTCCGCCGCCAGGAGCAGGACCTTTTGCTGTTCGTGCGCCATGAAACCGACCATACCCACGTTTCCCGGGTAGACCTAGGTACACCCCCGCGCCGGGGGTCCAGCGTCACTGACAGCCCCGGGGCAGTAGCGGCAGACTGGCGGGAACGGAAGGAGGCGCACCGATGCCCACCGAAACCTCGCCCCGGTCCGCGCCAGCCGCGATCGTGCCTCAGCCCGCTTCGCCTGGCGTCGCGCCCCGGCCCGCTCCGTCTGGAGTCGTGCCCCGGCTCGCCCCGCTGAGGTTCGGCCTCGGGGCGGGCCTGAGCGCCGCCGTGCGGGGGCTGGCCCTGGCCGTGGTGGCGCTGGCCGGGTTCGTGCCGCTGGCGGTGATCCTGGCGGCCGCGGGCCTGGTCGCGTTCGGACCCGGGTACCTGATCATCGACAACGGGAACCCCCCGGAGTCGCGGGTGCTGCTAGCGGTGCTGGTAACCGGGGCCGGAGCCGGACTGGCCTGGTCCGGGGTCCCCAAGACGCTCCTCGGCCAGCGCCGCCTGGCCAGCCTGACCCGGGGCCTGGCCGGCCGCTGGTGCGGCGTGCCGATCGCCGATCCGTACCGTCCGCTGCCGCCGGACCGGGACACGCTCAGCTTCGCCCGGCTGTTCCAGTGCCTGGCCCGGGACCCGGCGACCTGGCGCGATCTGCTCTGGATCACCGTCAACCTGGTGGCGGCCTGGGCGCTGGCCGCGGCCAGCGCCGTCATCATCGGCATCGGCCTGATCGGCTTTATCGGACCCGAGTTCCTCAAGGCCATCCCGCCGCCCGCCTTCCCGGGCAACAACGCCGGGGAGCTGATCGTGCTGGGTCTCGGCATCATCGCGACCGGAGTAGCGGCGGCCCCGCTGCTGCTGCGCGGCTACGGCCTGCTGGCCCGCTCGATACTGGCCCCGGCCGGGCACGCGGAGCTGACCCGGCGGGTCCAGCGGCTGACCGAGACCCGCACCGACGTGCTGGACACCGGGGCGGCCGAGATCCGCCGGATCGAGCGGGACCTGCACGACGGAGCGCAAGCCCGGCTGGTCGCCATGGGCATGACGCTGGATGCCGCCGGGCAGATCATCGACACCAACCCCGAGGCCGCCCGGGCCCTGCTCTACGAGGCCCGTGACGCCTCGGTCAAGGCCCTGGCCGAGCTGCGCGATCTGGTCCGCGGCATCCACCCGCCGGTGCTGGCCGACCGCGGCCTGGCCGCCGCCGTCCAGGCCCGGGCACTGGACAGCACGGCCCGGATCAACCTGGCCAGTGACCTGGAGGGGCGACCGCCCGCCCCGGTCGAGTCGGCCGCCTACTTCGCGGTCAGCGAGCTGCTGGCCAACGTGTCCAAGCACGCGGACGCCCGGCAGACCTGGATCGACATCCGGCACACGGACGGCATGCTGCGTATCGGCGTCACCGACAACGGCCACGGCGGCGCCGACCCCGCGCGCGGCACCGGGCTGCGCGGGATCGAGCGGCGGCTGGCCGCCTTCGACGGCGTGCTCGCCGTCAGCAGCCCGCCCGGCGGGCCCACCGCGGTCACCATGGAGATCCCGTGCGCGTTGTCATCGCCGAAGACCTCTTCCTGCTGAGGGACGGCCTGACGCGGATGCTCCAGGCCCACGGCCTGGAGATCGCCGCCGCCGTCGACAACGGGGCCGACCTTCTCGCCGCGGTGACGGCGGACCGGCCGGACGTGGCCATCGTGGACGTCCGGCTGCCGCCCACGTTCTCCGACGAGGGCATCCGGGCCGCGCTGGCCGCCCGGCGTGCGGTACCCGGCCTGCCGGTCCTCGTCTTGTCCCAGTACGTCGAGCAGTTGTACGCCCGCGAGCTGCTGGCGGGCGGTCGCGGCGGCATCGGGTATCTGCTCAAGGACCGGGTTTTCGACAGCGGCCAGTTCGTCGACGCGATCCGCCGGGTGGCGGCCGGCGGCACCGCGATGGACCCGGAGGTGATCGCGCGGCTGCTCGCCCGCAATACCGGCGACGGCAACCTGGCCGCGCTGAGCCCGCGTGAACGCGAGGTGCTGAGCCTGATGGCCGAGGGCCGGTCCAACGCCGCCATCGCCCAGCGGCTGGTCGTCACCGAACGGGCGGTGGCCAAGCACACCGCCTCCATCTTCGTCAAGCTGGACCTGCAGCCCTCCGACGACGACAACCGCCGCGTCCTCGCCGTCCTCGCCTACCTGGGCGGTTGACCCGCCCGGCCGTTGCCAACCCCGCTTCCGTGACCCTCGCTTCGCGGTTTCCCGGGCCGCCGCGGGTGTGGTTTCCCGGCTCGGCGGGAGACAGGCCGCCGGTGCTTGCCATGCCCTCGCTTGCCGCGCCCGTGCTTGCCATGCCCGTACTTACGGTGATGAACCGCGCAGAATCCGGTCCGCACCGGGTGCGGCTTCCTGACTCCCGCGTACCGCGCGGCCAGGGTGAGCACGTCCCGGACGTACCAGCAGGCGTCGGCGCAGAGCATCCGGGCCGCGGTGAAGACCCCATCCACTATAAGTAATGATTTAATTACGTTCCGTAGTCATCGTGAGCCCGGTCACCGGCGTGCATAACCTTCCCTGAGCTGGGCACGTAAGGACCATTCAGACCAAGGGGGTCCCTGATGTCCACCGAACCGCAGCCCGTGCCGCAGGGCGCCCCACGCCATGTCCTGGGAGACGAGGTACCGCCGCCGTCCGAGGCGCCCGTCCTGCCCGGGGCGGTGTACCCGGCCGAAGACGCGGTACTGCCCGGGGCCATCGAACCGGGGCCCGGGCCGGTCCCCGTCCAGCCCGCCCCCGTGGAGCAGGCGCCGGCCCAGGCGGCGCCTCCACTCAAGATCAAGCGCACCCGGACGAGCGGGGTCTGGGTGGCGGTGGGTTTCTTCGCCATCGTCCTGCTGCTCCTGCTGATCTTCATCCTGCAGAACGGCACCCAGGTCAGCGTCAGCTATCTGGGCGCGCACGGCCACCTGCCGCTCGGCGTGGCCCTGCTCCTCTCGGCCGTCTGCGGCGTCCTGCTGGTCGTCCTGGCCGGCGCCGCGCGGATCAGCCAGCTGCGGACGGTGGCCCGCCGGCACCGCCGCGCCGACACCCGGCGCGCCAAGGCCGCCGCCCGCGCCGCCCGCTAGGCAAGGACCCGCGCGATGCGCCGCGCCGCCTCGTGCAGCCGTCCGGGGGTGTGCGCGGCGTAGCCCAGCACGATTCCTGGCACCCCCGGACGCTGGCGGTGCCAGGACAGCGGGTGCACGAGGACCCCGGTCCGCCAAGATCGCCTCGGCCAGCTCCGCGTCGGAGCCGGCTGAGCTGCCCGGACCGTCCGGGCCGGAGAGTCCGGGGAACGTGACGAGCAAGTGCAGCCCGGCCGCGATGCCCTGCACCCGGGCGGCCGGCAGGTGCTCGCGCAGCGCCAGCAGCAGGGCGTCGCGCCGGCTCCGCTGCCGCTTCCTGACCAGCCGGATGTGCTGCTCGAGCTCGCCGCTGGCGATCAGCCGGGCCAGCACCAGCTGCGGCAGGGCCGGGCTGCCGAGGTCGCTGGCGTACTTGGCCTCGACCAGGTCGGCGTGCAGCCCGGGCGGCGGGATCAGCCAGCCCAGCCGCATGCCGGGGGCCAGCGTCTTGGACGTACTGCCCGCATAGGCGACCAGGCCGGGCGCCGAGGCGTGCAGCGCCGGGACCGGCGCCCGGTCATAACGGTACTCCGCGTCGTAGTCGTCCTCGACGATTACGGCGTCCGCCCCGGCGGCCCAGTCCAGCAGGTCGCGGCGGCGCTGCGGGGCCAGCACCACCCCGGTCGGGAACTGGTGCGCCGGGGTGAGCAGCACCGCCCGGGCGTCACCGCGGGCCAGCTCGCTGACATCCAGCCCGTGCTCGTCCACCGGGACCGGCACCGGCTGCAGGCCCCAGTAGGCCAGGTCGTCCCGGGCCCCGCGCGAGCCCGGGTCCTCGACCGCGATCTCGCCGTGCCCGTGCCGGCCCAGCACCCGGGCCAGCAGCGCCAGGGCCTGCGCGACCCCGGTGACGACGATGATGTCGCCGGGCCCGGTGCGCAGCCCGCGGGTCCGCGCCAGCCAGCCCGCCAACTCGGTCCGCAGCGCCGCGGTGCCGCGCGGGTCGCCGTAGCCCAGGTCGGCCACGCTGGCCCGCTCGAGCACCAGCCGCTCGGCCCGCAGCCAGGCGGCGCGGGGGAACCCGGAGAGGTCGGGTACGCCGGGGGAGAGGTCGATCTCCGCCCGCTCCCGCCACCCAGCCGGCACCAGCAGCGGCCCGGGCGGTGGCGCCTCGGAAACCCCGAGCGTCGGGCGGGAGATGCCGAGCACCCGCGTCCCGGTCCCGGGCCGCCCGCTGACCAGCCCCTCGTCGGCCAGCCGCTGGTAAGCCTCGACGACCAGGCCGCGGGAGACACCCAGGTCGCCGGCCAGCAGCCGGGTGGCCGGCAGCGGCGTCCCGGCCCGCAGCCGACCGTCCATGATGGCGGCCCTGATGGCGTCGGCCAGCCAGCCGGTCAGCCCGCGAGTCGGCGCGTCCTCCGGGCTGAGCTGAAGAAAGTCGGCGCCCTGGTTTCCGGCTAGAGACATTGGTCCACTATAAACGCGATCAAATGGTCCTGTTCACTGGACCATGGCCTCCATACCGTGGCGTCATGCCCGATCTGCCAGCCCCGGTGGCTCCCGGCGCACGGATGCCCGTCGCGAATGTGACGTCTGGGCCTCCTGAGGCCAACGTGATCGTTCCCCGCGACGGCGCCGCCACCTCCGCGCCTCGCCTGGCCGTCACCTCCGCGCCTCGTCCCGACACCGCGCCTCGTCCCGACACAGCGCCTCGCCGTACCCCGGCACCCGCCGGCCCGCGCCGGGGCACGGCGGCCGGGGTGGCCGCGGGCGCCGCCGGCATGGTCTTCGTCGGCGGCAGCGTGGCGGTCTCCAAAGTGCTGGCCGACGCGCCGGTGTTCACCGCCGAGGCGGTCCGCTACGGCGCCGCCTGCCTGATCCTGGTCGCCCTGGCCAAGCTCACCGGCCGAAAGCTCACCCGCCCGCGCGGCACCGAATGGCTATGGCTCACCGGCATCGCCGTCACCGGCCTGGTCCTGTTCAACCTGGCCCTGGTCAAGGGATCGAGCCACGCCGAGCCCGCCGTCCTCGGCGTCGCCGTGGCCTGCGTCCCCGCCGTGTTCGCGATCATCGGCCCGCTCCTGGAAGGCAACAGCAAGCCCCAGGCCAAAGCCATCACCGCCGCCCTGGTGGTCACGTCCGGCGCCGCCCTGGTCCAGGGCCTCGGCCGGACCGACGCCGCCGGCCTGGCCTGGGCGGTCGTGGTCTTCGGCTGCGAGGCCGCGTTCACCCTGCTCGCCATCCCCGTCCTGAAAAGCCACGGCCCGTGGGGCGTATCGGTGCACGCCACCTGGCTCGCCGCCGTGATGTTCGCGGCGATCGGCGCCATCAGCGAAGGCCCGGCCGCCGTCACCGAACTAACCCGCCCCGACTGGCTCGCCGTCGGCTACCTCGCGGCCGCGGTCACCGCGGCCGCCTTCGTCCTGTGGTACTCCAGTGTCAGCCGCCTGGGCGCCAGCCGGGCCGGCCTGCTCACCGGGATCGCCCCGGTCGCCGCGGCGGGCAGCGGGGTGCTGCTCGGCGGCCCGGCGCCCCGGCCGCTGGTCTGGGCGGGCATGGCGGTCGTCGCGGCCGGCCTGACCCTCGGCTTCCGGAAGGGAACCCGCTAATGCACTTCCAGCACGACGCCGCCATCTGGCGCGACTTCCCGGCCCTGGTCCCCGGCGTCCTGTACGCCGAGGGCATCACCGCCGAAGCCGACCCGAAGACCGGCCCCTACGAGCAACGAGCCAAGGAAAGGCTGGCCAGCGGCCCCGAGAGCGAGCTGCCCGAGATTCAGGCCTGGCGGCGCGCCTTCGCCGCGATGGGCCTGAAGCCGACCCAGTACCGCTGCGCCTCCGAATCGCTGCTCCGCCGCTTCCGCAAGGAAGGCGCCCTGCCCCGGCTGCACCCGCTGGTGGACCTGTGCAACGCCGTCTCGCTGGCCTTCGCCATCCCGGTCGCCGCCCTGGACGCCGCCCAGATCGCCTGGCCGCTGGACGTCAGGTACGCCCACGGAGACGAGGACTACCTCACGTTCGGCAGCGAGGTCGAGCACCCGGCGCACGGCGAGGTGATCTTCGCCGACCAGGCCGGCCAGGCGCACGCCCGCCGCTGGACCAACCGGCAAAGCGGCCGGTCCGCGGTCCGCGGCGCGACCAGCAATGTCCTCATCGTGGCCGAGGCCCTGCACCAGGGCGCCGGTAACGACGTCCCCGAACTCATCACCGCCCTAGCCGCCGCTATCGGCGAGACATGGCACAACGAGCCGCGGACCGCCATCCTCACCGCCGCCGCCCCCGCGTTCGAGCCGCACACCTAAGGCAAGTCCCTCCACCGGCAGCGACCCGGCCGAGGCCAGCCGGGCGTGGTCGGCCTCCTGACCTGGCCGGGGCGTCCCGGCCCGCCCCCGGTAGCGGTCCAGCGCGACCGCGCCGCGCTCGTACGCGCCGATCGCGGCGGTCGCCGTCTCCAGGCCGACCGGCCCGTAGAACAGCCCGTGCGGCAGGATCACCAGGTTGGCGGCGAACCGGTGGCCGCCCACGTGGGTGGTCTCCCAGACCTGCCCGGGATGCCGGACGGCCAGGGCCCGGGCCAGCGGCACCCCGTACCGCGAGCAGCACAGGCTGCGCTGGGCGTGCGTGCAGACCAGGAACACGGGCTCGCCGGCAGGCGCGCCGAGCGCCGGCGCGCTCCCCGCGGCCAGGTCCTTCAGGTCCCGTTCGGCTAGCTCTGGGGCCGACGCGGACACCGTGGCCCGCCGCAGCCACGGCTCGCGGCCCGCGGTCCAGCCCAGGAACACGGTCCGCGTGTCGCTGACCCGCCGCCGCCCCGGCCTGCGGATCAGCTGCACCCGGATGCCTGAGTTCTCGGCCGCGGTCAGCAGCGCCCCCAGCGGCGCGGGCATGGCCGCGTCGACCGCCTCGTGCGGCCACGGCCCCGGCTGCTCGACCAGCAGCCACGCCCGCGACGCCTCCGGCGCCGAGGCCATGGACATTGTGTTCCCGGCGTGGCATTCCGCGCCGTGCTCGCAAGAAAAGCTCACTCGGGTCGACCCCCATCTCATCGTGCCTGTTCATGCTAGTTGCGGCAGGTGGTAGAAGGCTGGTGGCGGGTGCATGAGGAAGCTGTGGTGCGAGATGTTCCAGGCGTACCGCGCCGGCCGGCCCGGCCGAACGCGAGCAGCCGCCGGGCCGCGTCCAGCAGCCCGTCCGCCCCCGCGCTGCGTACTCACCTTGACAACGGGCGTGACGGCCACTCGGTTCTCGTCCCCGTCGCCGAATTTCGGCCGCCTGCACCGCGCCAGGTCAGGGGCGCACAGGGTGTAACATCGGTCGCGTGTCACGGTGGTATCGGCGCTTTACCCTGGCTCCAGGCGGAGCCGGGCGCTTGCGCTTGCACTGATCACCGCCTGGAGCCAGCCAAGACCAAGGGTGTGCTGGCTCCCCGTGCCCCGGGTAGCGGCCCGCCCGGGAGGAGATTCGCTCGATGTCGAGCACCAGCGATACCCGGATCACCGGCTACGAGCCGCTGTTTTCCCCTGCGGCCCTGCTCGACGAGCTGCCGCTGACCGACGAGGCCACGGCCACCGTGGAGCACAGCCGCAGCGAGGTCCGCGCCGTGCTCGATGGCGAGGACGACCGCCTGCTCGTGATCGCCGGGCCCTGCTCGGTGCACGACCCCCGGGCGGCCCTGGAGTACGCCGCCCGGCTGCGCGAGGCCCGCGACCGTCACCGTGACGACCTGCTGATCGTGATGCGGGTCTACTTCGAGAAGCCGCGCACCGTGACCGGCTGGAAGGGCCTGATCAACGACCCGGGCATGGACGGCGGCCACGACGTGCACCGCGGCCTGCGGATCGCCCGGCGGCTCCTGCTGGACATCGTCGAGCTCGGCCTGCCGGTCGGCTGCGAATGGCTCGACCCGATCACCCCGCAGTACATCGCGGACACGGTGACCTGGGGCGCGATCGGCGCCCGGACCACCGAGAGCCAGGTCCACCGCCAGCTCGCCTCCGGCCTGTCGATGCCGGTCGGGTTCAAGAACGGGACCGACGGGGACGTGCAGGTGGCGGTGGATGCCTGCCGCGCGTCGGCCACCGGGCACACGTTCTTCGGCGTCACCCACAACGGCGTCGCCGCCGTGGTCACCACGGCGGGCAACCCGGTCACCCACGTGATCTTGCGCGGCGGCCGGTCCGGCCCGAACTACGAGGCCGCCGACGTGACCAAGGCGCTGGACCTGATCGCGGGGGCGGGCCTGCCGCGCCGGCTGATGGTGGACGCGAGCCATGGCAACAGCGGCAAGGACCACCGCCGCCAGCCGGCCGTGACCGCCGCGATCGCCGAGCAGGTGACCGCGGGCGAGCGCGGCCTGACCGGCGTGATGCTGGAGAGCTTCCTGGTCGAGGGCAAGCAGGAGCCCGGCCCGCCGGACACGCTCACCTACGGCCAGAGCGTCACCGACGCGTGCATGGACTTCAAGACGACGGCACAGGTCCTCGACGGGCTGGCCGCCGCCGTCCGATCCCGCCGTAACGTCTTATACCGAACGGGTGGGGTTCCCGCCCCGGCTACCCGACCTGCGACTCTATACCTTGGGTAGGCGGGTAAGCGCATCGTCGATGCGCTCCTGGGAGAGCTCGAAGTCTTCCATCTCGCCCGACAGGTAGCGCTGGTAGGCGGCCATGTCGAAGTGCCCGTGACCGCACAGCGCGGTCAGGATCACCTTCGGCTCGCCGGATTCGGCGCAGCGCTTGGCCTCCTCGATCACGGAGGCGAGCGCGTGCGTCGGCTCCGGGGCCGGGATGATCCCCTCGGCCCGGGCGAAGGTGATCGCGGCCGCGAAGCACTCCCGCTGCTGCCTGGCCTCCGCCTCGAACAGGCCGAGCTCGTACATGTGCGACAGCAGCGGGGACATGCCGTGGTAGCGCAGCCCGCCCGCGTGCACCGGGTCCGGGATGAAGTCGTGGCCGAGGGTGTGCATCTTCAGCAGCGGGGTGAACCCGGCCGTGTCGCCGAAGTCGTAGGCGTACCGCCCGCGGGTGAACGACGGGCAGGCGGCCGGCTCGACCGCGCGGATGACCGGGTTGATCCGCCCGGCCAGCTTCTCCCGCAGGAACGGGAAGAACAGGCCGGCGAAGTTGGAGCCGCCGCCGGTGCAGCCGACGATCAGGTCGGGCGCCGACTCGCCGGCCACGGCGAACTGCTTGAGCGCCTCCTCGCCGATCACCGTCTGGTGCATCAGCACGTGGTTGAGCACGCTACCCAGCGCGTACCTGGTGTCGGCGCTGCCGCCGGCCGCCTCGACCGCCTCGCTGATGGCGATGCCCAGGCTGCCCGTGGAGTCCGGGTCGGCGGCGAGGATGTCCGCGCCCGCCTTGGTGGTCCGGGACGGGCTGGCGTGCACGGTGGCGCCCCAGGTCTCCATCATCGTCCGCCGGTACGGCTTCTGGTCGTAGGAGGCGCGGACCATCCAGATCTCGCAGTCGATGCCGTACTGCGCGCAGGCGAAGGACAGCGCGCTGCCCCACTGCCCGGCGCCGGTCTCGGTGGTGAGCCGCTTGGTGCCCTCGGCCGCGTTGTAATACGCCTGCGGGACGGCGGTGTTCGGCTTGTGCGACCCGGCCGGGGACACGCCCTCGTACTTGTAGTAGATGCGCGCCGGGGTGTTCAGCGCCTTCTCCAGGCGGTGCGCCCGGTACAGCGGGGTCGGCCGCCACAGCCGGTAGACGTCGCGCACCACGTCCGGGATGTCCACGTAGGAGTCGGCCGACACTTCCTGCCGGATGAGCTCCATCGGGAACAGCGGCGCCAGATCCTCCGGGCCCACCGGCTGGCCCGTCCCCGGGTGCAGCGGCGGCGGCATCGGCGCGGGCAGGTCGGGCATGACGTTGTACCACCGGGTCGGGATCTCGGACTCGTCCAGAATGATCTTGGTGCGCTCAGTCACGACAACCTCCCGTTATCCAGTCAGACACCTTGTCCGAACTGTACGCTCCGCCGTCCCCACTCGCCTTCCTGGTCCCGCACCTCGACCCTGCCTAGCCCCCTCGCCTCCGGGCCGCGGCGACGTTCGGAGTCTGTGTGCCCCGGACTACCTTCTTGCGTAGTCCGGGGCACACAGACCCTTCTCGGTGATGCCGGCGATCATCGTCGGGTGCCCGGCGGCGAAGGCGGCCAGGTCGAAGCCGGCCATCTCATCGGACCGCTAGCCGACCAGGGTCTTGACCGCGGCGGTCAGCTCGGCCATCGCCTTCTTCGCGTCGGCGAAATACATGCTGGTCTTGGGGTCGAAGTACAGCTCGTTCTCCATGCCGGCGTAGCCGGTCCCCATCGAGCGCTTGACCACGATGATCGACTTGGCCTGGTCGACGTCCAGGATCGGCATGCCGGAGATGTCGTTGCCCGGGCGCCGGGCGGCCGGGTTGGTCACGTCGTTCGCCCCGATGACCAGGGCCACGTCGGCCCGGCCGAACTCCGGGTTGATCTCCTCCATCTCCATCAGCTGCGGATACGGCACGTTCGCCTCGGCCAGCAGCACGTTCATGTGACCGGGCATCCGGCCGGCCACCGGGTGGATGGCGTAGCTGACCTCGATACCGCGCTCCTCCAGCGTCTTGGCCAGCTCGGCCACGCCGTGCTGGGCCTGCGCCGCGGCCAGGCCGTAGCCCGGCACGATGATCACCTTGGACGCGTAGGCCATCTGGATGGCGGCGTCGTCGGCGGCGATCGAGCGGACCTGGGCATCGGCCGCCACGGCGGCCGCGATCGCGCTGTCCCCGGTGCCGAACCCGCCGACGATGATGTTGGCCAGCGACCGGTTCATCGCGTCGGCCATCAGCTTGGTCAAGATGCTGCCGGACGCGCCCACCAGCGCGCCGGCCACGATCAGGGCCCAGTTGGCGATGACGAACCCGGCCATGGCCACCGCCGTGCCGGTGAACGCGTTCAGCAGCGAGATCACCACCGGCATGTCGGCCCCGCCGATCGGCAGCACCATCATCACCCCGAACGCCAGCGAGGCGAGCACGACGACCAGGAGGGCGGGCAGGCTGGCGGTGGTCAGCATGAACGCGGCCGCGCCGATGGCCACCACCGCCAGGGCCACGTTGAGCAGCCGGCCGCCCTTGAACGTGATCGGCTGGCCGCCGATGACGCCCTGGAGCTTGCCCGCCGCGACGATCGACCCGGAGAACGTGACCGCGCCGATGATGACGTCGAGCAACGTGAACACGGTAGTGGTGCCGAGCACGCCGCCCGCGTTGGCCTCGGCCTCGATGTACTCGTAGATCGCGACCAGCGCGGCGGCCCCGCCCCCGACCGCGTTGAACGCCGACACCAGCTGCGGCATCGCCGTCATCTGGACCGTCCGCGCGGTGTACAGGCCGATCGCCGAGCCGATCAGGGCGCCCGAGATCAGCACGATCCAGCCGGCCGCGGTAACCGTGCCGTCGTGGATGAGCAGGATGAGCGTGGCGATGCCCGCGATCACCATGCCCGCGATGGATACCTGGTTGCCGCGGCGGGCGGTGGCCGGGCTGTTCATCAGGTGCAGGCCGATCACGAAGCACGCCGCCGCCAGCACGTAGACCAGCTGGATGCCGCCGGTGAACCCGCTCACCGGCCGGACTTCCCGTCCAGCTCGGCCTGCGCCTGCGCCTGCGCTTGCACCGGCGCGGGCTGGCGCCTTGCGGCGGAACATCTTCAGCATCCGCTCGGTCACCACGTAGCCGCCGACCACGTTGGCGCTGGCGAAGACGGCGGCGATGAAGGCCAGGATGTAGCCCACCACGGTATGCGCCGTCACCCCGATCAGCAGCGCGCCGGCCAGCACGATGCCGTGGATCGAGTTGGTCGCCGACATCAGCGGCGTGTGCAGCGTGGCCGGGACCTTCCCGATGACCTCAAAGCCGACCAGCAGCGCGAGGATGAAAATGGTCAGGTCAGTGACTAGGGCCGTCGACACCGGCGCCTCCCTCGGCTCGCTGGAGCAGGCTCGCTACACCGGGGTGCACGACCGCGCCGTCGTGGGCGATCACCACGCCGGCCTGGATCTCGTCGCTGGTATCGATGGCCAGCTCGCCGTTCCTGCGTCAGGTGCAGCAGCAGCGCGGAGATGTTCCGCGAGTAGGCGGCCGAAGCCGCGGCCGGCACGCTGGCGGGCAGGTTGTCCGCGCCCACGATCGTGACCCCGTTGCCGGTGACGACCGTCTCGCCGGGCTGCGAGCCGGACACGTTGCCGCCCAGCGCGCTGGCGCCCATGTCGACGATGACCGAGCCGGGGGACATGGCCTTGACCGCGTCCTCGGTCACCAGCAGCGGCGGCCTGCGCCCGGGCACCTGCGCGGTCGTGATCACCACGTCGTGCCGGGCGATATGGCCGGTCAGCTCGTCCTGCTGGGCTTCCCGTTCCTCGCTGGTCAGCTCGCGGGCGTAGCCGCCCTCGCCCGCCGCGGAGCCGACCGAGGTCAGCTCCAGGAACGTGGCCCCGAGCGAGGTGACCTCGTCCTTGGAGCTGGGCCGGATGTCGTAGCCGCTCACCACCGCGCCGAGCCGCCGGGCGGTGCCGATGGCCTGCAGGCCGGCCACCCCGGTGCCGAGCACCAGCACCTTGGCCGGCCGGGCGGTGCCCGCCGCGGTGATCAGCAGCGGGAAGAACCGGCCGTACTCCCCGGCCGCCACCAGGACGGCCTTGTAGCCGGCCACGTTGGACTGGGAGGTGAGCGCGTCCATCGGCTGCGCCCGGGACAGCGTCCGCGGCAGGCCGTCCAGGCTGATCACGGTCACGCCGCGGGCGGCCAGCGCCGCCGCCAGCTCGGGGTCGGCCAGCGGGGCGAACATGCCGATGACCGCCTGGCCCTTCCTGAGCTCGCTCAGCGCCTCGGGCGACGGCCGGGTGACGGTGAGGATCACGTCGGCGGTCCGGTAGAGCTCGGCGGCGCTGACGATCGAGGCACCCGCGTCGGCGTAGGCGGCGTCGGGCAGCCAGGCTCCGTCTCCTGCCCCGCTCTCCACCAGCACGTCGATCCCGGCCGGCTGCAGCCGGCCGATCGCGTCCGGAACCAGCGCGACCCGGCGCTCGCCGGGCGAGGCCTCCCTGATGACAGCTGCCTTGATGCGCGCGACCGTATCCATATCCCCGGATCTCCCGTTCTGCGGGTGCCGCCGAACCCGACCATATCCATCATGGCCCAGCCCGGTGAGGGCCTTGCGCCGCAGCCCGGCGGCCCGGAGATCGTTCCGGTAGCCAGCCTGCGGCTAAGGGAACATTACCGGTGGTTACCGACTGGACTACGTCTCAGCCCGCAGCAGCCTGCTGATCTTGTCGCCGGCGCCGACCACGGCGGCGGCGTGCATCCGGCCTGGCGACCGGGTCAGGCGCTCGATCGGACCGGATACCGAGACGGCGGCGATCACGCGGCCGGCGGGCCCGCGGACCGGGGCGGACACCGACGCCACGCCGGGCTCGCGCTCGGCCGCGGTGGCCGCCCAGCCCCGCCTGCGCACCTGGGCCAGCGTGGTCGCGGTGAACTTGGCCCCGCGCAGCCCGCGGTGCATCCGGGCCCCCTCCTCCCAGGCGAGCAGGACCTGGGCCGCCGATCCCGCGGTCATCGGCAGCGCGGCGCCGACCGGGACGGTGTCGCGCAACCCGCTGCTCCGCTCGGCCGCGGCCACGCAGATGCGCGAGTCCGCGTGCGGCCGGTACAGCTGGGCGCTCTCCCCGGTGATGTCCCGCAGGTGGATCAAGATGGGCTGCGCGATCGCGAGCAGGCGGTCCTCGCCGGCCGCGGCGGCCAGTTCGCCGATTCGCGGGCCGAGCACGAACCGGCCCTGCGCGTCGCGGGCCAGCATCCGGTGGCTCTCCAGGGCGACCGCGATCCGGTGCGCCGTCGGGCGGGCCAGGCCGGTTTCCTTGACCAGCTGGGCCAGGGAGGCTGGGCCGCTCTCCAGCGCCGACAGGACGGAAATCGTCTTGTCGAGGACGCCGACTCCGCTAGAGTTGTTCATGTAATGAATACTGCCGTCTCGGAATGCGAGACGCAAGCCGAAGGGAGAGAGCGTGATGGCCGGGAAGCGCACCGTACGCTCGCCGAGAAAATCTGGGACGCCCACGTGGTGCGCAGCGCGGAGGGCGAGCCCGATCTGCTCTATATCGACCTTCACCTGCTGCACGAGGTGACCAGCCCGCAGGCGTTCGACGGGCTGCGGGAGGCCGACCGCAAGGTGCGCCGTCCCGACCTGACCATCGCCACCGAAGACCACAACGTGCCCACCACCGGGATCGACGGCCGGGGCATGCCGCTCACCTCCCCGACCCCGCTCTACGGTCCCGACAGCCCTTCGCCGACCCGATCTCCCGCACCCAGGTCGAGACGCTGCGCAAGAACTGCGCCGAGTTCGGCATCCGGCTGCACCCGATGGGCGACGCCGGCCAGGGCATCGTCCACGTCATCGGCCCGCAGCTCGGGCTGACCCAGCCGGGCCTGACGATCGTGTGCGGCGACAGCCACACCTCGACCCACGGCGCGCTCGGCGCGCTCGCCTTCGGCATCGGGACCAGCGAGGTCGAGCACGTGCTCGCCACCCAGACGCTGCCGCAGGCCAGGCCCAAGACGATGGCCGTCACGGTGAACGGCGAGCTGCCCGCGGGCGTCTCGGCCAAGGACCTCATCCTGGCCATCATCGCCAAGATCGGCACCGGCGGCGGCCAGGGCTACGTGATCGAGTACCGCGGCTCCGCGATCCGTGCCCTGCCGATGTCGGGCCGCCTGACCGTCTGCAACATGTCCATCGAGGCCGGCGCGCGGGCCGGGCTGATCGCCCCGGACGACGTGACGTTCGAGTACCTGAAGGGCCGGCCGCACGCGCCGGCGGGCGCCGCCTGGGAGGCCGCGCTGGATTACTGGCGCACGCTGCCGACCGACGAGGACGCCACCTTCGACCACGAGGTCGTCATCGACGCGGCCACGCTCTCGCCCTACGTGACCTGGGGCACCAACCCCGGCCAGGCGCTGCCGCTGGCGTCGTCGGTACCCGACCCGGCCTCGTTCGCCGACCCGGGCGCCCGGACCGCCGCCGAGCGCGCGCTGACCTACATGGACCTCAAGCCCGGCACCGCCCTGCGCGACGTCGCCGTGGACACGGTCTTCGTCGGCTCCTGCACCAACGGACGGCTCGAGGACCTGCGGGCCGCCGCCTCGGTGCTCGACGGCCGGAAGATCGCGTCGTCGGTCCGGATGCTCGTCGTGCCCGGCTCGATGGCCGTCCGGGCCCAGGCCGAAGCCGAGGGCCTCGACGCGGTGTTCACCGCGGCCGGCGCCGAGTGGCGCTCGGCGGGCTGCTCGATGTGCCTCGGCATGAACCCGGACAAGCTGGCCCCCGGCGAGCGCAGCGCGTCCACCTCCAACCGCAACTTCGAGGGCCGCCAGGGCAAGGGCGGGCGCACCCACCTGGTCTCGCCCGAGGTCGCCGCCGCCACCGCCGTCACCGGCCACCTGGCCGCGCCTGCTGACCTGTAATGGGCCGACCTGTAACCGGCCGAACCGTCAAGGGAGCCTGAACCATGGAACCGTTCGTCACCCACGCCGGCCGCGCGGTACCGCTGCGCCGCAGCAACGTGGACACCGACCAGATCATCCCGGCCGAGTACCTCAAGCAGGTGAGCCGGACCGGCTTCGGCCAGGGCCTGTTCGCCGCCTGGCGCGAGGACCCGTCCTTCGTGCTCAACCAGCCGCAGTACGACGGCGCGACCATCCTGGTCGCCGGGATGGATTTCGGCACCGGATCGTCCCGCGAGCACGCCGTCTGGGCCCTCACCGATTACGGCTTCCGGGCCGTGATCGCCCCCCGGTTCGGCGACATCTTCCGCGGCAACTCCACCAAGGCCGGCCTGCTGCCGGTCGTCCTGCCCGAGGCCACCGTGGCCGCCCTGCAGGACGCCGTCGAGGCCGACCCGGCCACCGAGGTCGTGGTCGACCTGGACAACCGCGTCGTGCTGGCCGAAGCGGCCGGGATCAAGGCGCCGTTCGAGATCGACAACTACACCCGCTGGCGGCTCATGGAGGGTCTCGACGACATCGGCCTGACCCTGCGCCACGCCGACGACATCACCGCCTTCGAGCACTCCCGCCCCAGCTTCCTCCCCGTCACTGCCTGACCCGAAAACCACAGAACCAAACGAGAGCCCCACCAGCCCCGCCCACCGCACGGAGCCTGGTGGGGCTCGTTCGTATCGCCCCGTTCCCCTCCCGCCGGGCACCCCCGCAATCTCACGACGCGAGACGGCGACGCGGTCCCAAAACGGCCCTCGCCGGGCCGATCACGCTTCTGACCTAGGGGGTAAGCGCAAGGTAGTCGATACCCGGCATTTGATTACATTGCGTATAGCCGTCGGATGCAAGGACGTGTCATATTGCCCGACACGCCGGCCAATGTGGCCATGGTTATTGTGCAACGGCGTTTGATCGCCTACTTTCGGGCAGGTCAGAGGTCGCGAACCCTAATCGGAGCCCCGCGACCTGTGGGGGAAGCGCAGGAGTGAATATGAACAAGCGTGATCTGGTCGACGCGATCTCGGGTCGGCTGGGCGACAAGAAGTCCGCCACCGAAGCCCTGAACGCGGTGCTTGAGACCATCCAGTCCGCGGTGGCGAGCGGCGACAAGGTCGCCATCACCGGGTTCGGCGTCTTCGAGAAGAGCGAGCGTCCGGCTCGCACGGCCCGTAACCCAGCCACCGGCGCGACCATCGAGGTGCCGAAGTCCTCGGTGCCTAAGTTCCGCCCCGGCGCGGACTTCAAGGCCCTCGTCAACGGCGACAAGCCGAAGGACTAAGGCCAGGAAGTAAGCAAAGGCCAACGGCCGCGGGCGGCATCTGGGGGAGCACCCCGGACGCCGCCCGCGGCCGTCTCGGCCCAAGGCGTCCCGGCAAAGGCGCCTAGGCCCAAGGCGCCTCCGCCCCAGGCACCTCCGCCCCAGGCCTAGCGCAGGCCAGGACGCTTGCGCAGCGCCGTGGCGATGATCCGGTCGACCAGCTGCGGCAGCGGCAGCCCGGAGGCGGCCCACATCATCGGGAACCCCGAGGCGGGCGTCATCCCCGGCATGGTGTTGATCTCGTTGACCAGCACCTGCCCGGTCGCGGTATAGAAAAAGTCGACCCGCGCCAGCCCTTCGCAGGAGATCGCGTCGAACGCCGCGCAGGCCAGCCGCCGGATCTCCGCGGCGGCCGGATCAGGAACCGGCGCCGGGATCCGCATCGTGGTCGCCGAGGCCAGGTACTTGGCCTCGAAGTCGTAGAACTCCGAACCAGGATCCACCACGACCTGGCCCGGCACGCTCGCCTCGGGCGGCCCGCCGTCGAGGCCCTCGAGCACCGCGCACTCGACCTCGATCCCGTCCACGGCGGCTTCGACCAGCACCTTGGGGTCGTGCTCGCGGGCCGCCTCGATGGCCTCTTCCAGCCCCTCGAAGCCGGACACCCGGGTGATCCCGATGCTCGAGCCGCCGCGGGCCGGCTTGACGAACACCGGCCAGCCCAGCTCGGCGATCTCGTCCAGGATCCGCTTGCGCTCACTCGAGCCGGAGCCGGAGCCAGCGCCAGCGCCAGCGCCAGCACGCCACTCCCGGTCCCGCACCACCACGTACGGGCCGACCGGCAGGCCCCGGGCGGACATCAGGAGCTTCATGTACTCCTTGTCCATGCCGGCCGCGCTGGCGAATACGCCGGCCCCCGCGTACCGGGTGCCGGTCATCTCGAGCAGGCCCTGGATGGTGCCGTCCTCGCCGTAGGCGCCGTGCAGCAGCGGCAGCACGACGTCCACCGCGCCGAGATCCCGCGGCACCGAGTCCGGGCTCGTCACCCGCAGACCCGCACCAGCCGACCCGCCCACCGGGGTGATCTCCGACCCGGGGACGGCGACCGACTCGACCGACGGTACCGAGCCAGCCGACAGCGCCAGCCGGGCCGGGTCACCCGACGCCAGCACCCACCGCCCGTCGGTGGCGATGCCGATGGGCAGCACCTCGTAGCGATCGTGGTCGATGGCCGACAGGATCAGGCCCGCGCTCGCGCAGGACACGGCGTGCTCGGTGCTGCGGCCGCCGAACACCACGGCGACCCGGATCTTTCCCACGCGTCCTCCCGTCCAGAACCCGGCGCCAAGCCAGCAAGCCGAGCTGACAAGCCGAGCCGAGCGACCAGGCTACGGCCTGCTGAGGGACTCCAGGGCCACATACGCATCAGAAATGAGGTCTTCCGCGTCCTCCAGGCCGATGGAGAAGCGTACCGCGCCCGGATCGATGCCCCCGGCTGCCAGCGCCCGGTCGTCCAGCTGCCGGTGCGTGGTGGAAGCGACGTGGCTGACCACCGTGTGCGTGCCGCCCAGCGAGGTCGCGAGCTGGGAGAGCCGAAGCTTGTCGGCGAACGCCATGCCCGCCTCGCGCCCGCCGTGCGGGGTCACGGTCACGATGGCGCCGAAGCGCACCCCTTCCGGGCCCGCGTCGAACAGCCGCCGGGCCACCTGGTGCCCGGCGTGCTCGGGCAGCCCGGGATAGTCGATGCGCAGCACGGCCGGGTGCCGGGACAGCGAGGCGGCGAACACCGAGGCCGTCGAGCACGCCCGCCGGACCCGCAGCGGCAGCGTCTCCAGGCCCCGGCGCAGCAGGAACGCCTCGTCCGGGGCCAGCGAGGCGCCGGTGTCCACCCGGATGCTGCGGATGTTGCTGATCAGCTCGATCCGCCCGGTGACCACGCCGCCGGTGACGTCCGAGTGACCGCCGATGTACTTGGTCGCCGAGTGCACCACCAGGTCGGCGCCGTGCTCGAGCGGCCGGCAGATGACCGGCGGGGCCAGCGTGGAGTCCACCACGAGCAGCGCCCCGGCGTCGTGCGCGATCTCGGCCAGCTTGCGCAGGTCGGCCACGGCCGTGGTGGGGTTGGCGATGGTCTCCGCGTAGATGATCCGCGTCGTCGGCTGGATGGCCGCCTGGACCGCGTCCAGGTCGGTGATGTCGACGAAATCCGTCTCGACCCCGAACCGCGACAGGACGTTGCGCAGGAACGAGTAGGTGCCGCCGTAGACGGCCCCGGAGGCCACCACGTGCGCGCCGGCCCGGGCGAAGGTCCAGAACACGCCGCTGATCGCGGCCATCCCCGAGGCGAATGCCTGGGCCGCGGGCCACCGCGGCAGGTTCACCCCCTCCAGCGCCGCGACCGCCCGGGCGAACGCGTCCACGGTGGGATTGTCGATCCGGCTGTAGGTGTAGCCGGGCAGCTCGTCGTTCAGGACGGCCCGGTACTCTTCGGACGAACCGAACGAGAATGCCGCGGTCCGGTACACCGGGGTGCCGAGTGGCTGCTGAGCAGGCGTCGGCGGTGCCGGGAGATGCACCGCCCGCGTGTTCTCGCCGCTCTGCTTGCGGACTATTTCCACGGAATCAATCCTGCCGATCTAGGCACCGCCAGCAACAAGTCAACCCATCCAGAGTGCCAGTTCACGGACCGTACCACTCGGGCTTGGCCGAACGTGACGCTAGCATCGAGGCCGCCTGCTCGACGGGCAGCCCGTCCCGCATGACGGCCTCGACCACCTCGGTGATCGGCATCTCGACCCCCCGCGACCGGGCCAGCTCGAGCACCGGCCCGCACGACGCCACTCCCTCCGCGGTCTGGTTCATCGCGGCGGACGCCGATGCCACCGTCATGCCGCGCCCCAGGTACTCGCCGAACGTCCGGTTCCGCGACAGCGGCGAGCTGCACGTGGCCACCAGGTCGCCCATCCCGGCCAGCCCCGCGAACGTCTGCCCCTGCGCGCCCAGCGCCGAGCCGAGCCGGGCGATCTCGGCCAGCCCGCGGGTGATCAGCGTGGCCCGGGTGTTGTCACCCAGCCCCATGGCCACCGCGATGCCCACCGCGATCGCGATCACGTTCTTCACCGTCCCGCCCAGCTCGCAGCCGGTCACGTCGGTGTTGGTGTAGGGCCGGAAGTACGGCGTGTGGCACGCGCCTTGCAGGGCCTCCGCCCCGGGCAAGGAACCGCACGCCACCACGGCCGCGGTGAACTCGCGCCGGACGATCTCGCCCGCCAGGTTGGGGCCGGCCACCACGGCCACCCGGGAAAGCTCCGCGCCGGTCACCTCGGCGATGACCGAGCTCATCCGCAACCGGGTGCCGAGCTCGATCCCCTTCATCAGGCTGACCAGCAGCGCTCCGGGCGGCAGCAGCGGCGCCCACTGGACCAGGTTGGCCCGCAGCGTCTGCGCGGGCACGGCGAACGCCACCATGTCCGCGCCGTCCAGTGCCTCGCGCACGTCGCAGGTGGCGTCCAGCGCCGGCGTCAGCGCGACTCCCGGCAGGTAGTCCGGGTTCTCGTGCTGCACCGCGATCGCCTTCGCGACCGCGGGCTTGCGGCTGTACAGCACGGTGCGGGTCCCCGCGTCACAGAGCACCTGGGCGAACGTGGTCCCCCAGGAACCCGCGCCGAGTACGGCGGCTTTCATGCGCCGCCAGCAGGGGCGCCGGTGTCAGGCTCGCCCACCGGGGTTTCCCCGCCGGGGCTCGCGGTCGGCAGCGGGGCGGGAGGGGACTTCGTTCGGTCCACCGGGACCCGGCCGCCCGCGTCGAGATCCCAGGGTGCGGCGGGCGGCGTCTCCTGCCTGATCTTGGCCAGCAGGGCGGTGATGTCGGCCATGATGTCGGCCGTCGCCGCCTGCAGCGTCGACGCGCCGAGCCGCTGGCCCTGGTAGGCGGACAGGTCGACCGGCGGCCCGGCCACCATCCGCACGGTCTTGCGCGGGAACAGGTGCGGCTTCTTGGTCCCGTACGGCAGGACCTCCTGCGCGCCCCACTGCGCGATCGGGACCACCGGGGCCCCCGTGGTCAGCGCCAGCCGCGCCGCGCCGGTCTTGCCCACCATCGGCCACAGGTCCGGGTCGCGGGACGCGGTCCCCTCCGGGTAGACGATGACGCAGGCCCCGGCGCGCAGCGCCTGCTCGGCCTTCTTGAGCACCAGGCCCGCGTCGCCCCGGCCGCGGAACACCGGCAGCTGGCCGAACTTGTACATCAGCGGCCCGATCACCTTCACCTCGAAGATCGCTGACTTGATCATGAACACCGGGTAGCGGTGCGCGTAGCCGTCGCTGAACAGGGCGATCGCGGGCCAGTCGGCGTAGGACAGGTGGTTCGGGGCCAAGATGATGCCGCCGGTCTTGGGGATGTTCTCCTTGCCCGACCAGCGGAACTTCAGCAGCAGCCGCAGCCCCGGGTGCAGGATGATCCGCGAGAACAGCCGCCAGCCCGGCGAGTACGTGTAGGACGTAGGCTGGCCAGCGCCAGTACGCGTGGTCATGGAGCTAGTCTCCTGGTTCGTGCGGTCCGGTGTCGAGGCAGGATCAACTAGATGACCGACAATGTCCCGAGCACCTGGTCGGTGCTGATGCCCGTCAAGGTGCTCACGCAGGCCAAGTCCAGGCTGGCGGAGCTCACCGGCCCGCGGCGGGCCGAGTTCGCGCTCGCCCTCGCCTGCGACACGGTGACGGCGGCGCTCGCCTCCGGCCCGGCCGCCCGTGTGATCGTTATCACCGACGACCAGGTCGCGGCGGTGGCGCTGGCCGCCCTGGGCGCCCTCGTCATTCCCGACGAGCCGCGGGCCGGCCTCAACGCGGCGCTGCGGCACGGCGCCGGGTACGCCGCCGCCCGCTGGCCGCGCTCCGGGACGGCCGCGCTGTCCGCCGACCTGCCCGCGCTGCGCCCGGCCGAGCTCGCCCAGGCCCTGCACGCCGCCGCGGCCTGGCCGTCCGCGTTCGTGGCGGACGCGGCCGGCGACGGCACGACCCTGTACACGGCGGGCCCGGGGGCGGCCTTCCAGCCCGTGTTCGGCCTGGCCTCCCGGGCGCGGCACGCCGCGGGCGGCGCCGCCGAGCTCGCCCTGGACGGCATTCCAGGGCTGCGCCGGGACGTGGATACGCCCGCTGACCTGCGCGGCGCGACCGGGCTGGGGCTGGGCCCGCACAGCGCGCCGCTGGCCGCCGAGCTGCTCAGATGTGCACCACGGGGCAGGTAAGCGTCCGGGTGATCCCGGGCACGGACTGGATGTGCGTGGCCACCAGCCGGCCGAGTTCGTCAACGTTGTCCGCCTGGGCGCGCACGATGACGTCGTAGGGTCCGGTGACGTCCTCGGCTTGGGTAACGCCGCTGATCTTGCCGATGAGCGAGGCCACGTCGGCGGCCTTGCCGACTTCGGTCTGGACGAGGATGTAAGCCTCCACCATGAGGTTCCTCCCGGGGATGGCGGGACAGGTAGCCCGCCTCGCTCACGCTACCGTAGTGGTCCAGACCATGTAACCCGCGGTGGGGGAGGTGGGGGATCGCCGGGAACGAGCCGCCGACGCTCGCCTCGCTGGGGGAGTTCGGCCTGATCAGGACGGTATCCGCCGGGCTGCCGCCCAACGCGCGGACGCTCGTCGGCATCGGTGACGACGCCGCCGTGCTGGCCACGCCGGACGGCCGGGTGGTCGCCACCACCGATTTCCTGCTCGAGGGCCGGCACTTCCGCCGCGACTGGTCGTCCGCCGCCGACGTCGGGCACAAGGCCGCCGCCCGCAGCCTGGCCGACTGCGCGGCCATGGGCGCCGTGCCGACCGCCCTGCTGGTCGCGCTGGCCGCCCCGCCCGACCTGCCGGTCAGCTGGGCCCAGGCGCTGGCCGAAGGGCTGGCCGCCGAGTGCGCCCGCGTCGGCGCCAGCGTGATCGGCGGGGACACCGCCCAGGCCGACCGCGTGCTGCTCGCCGTGACCGGCCTCGGCGACCTGGCAGGCCGGGCCCCGGTGCTGCGCTCCGGCGCCCGCCCCGGCGACCTGGTGGCGGTGGCAGGCCCGCTCGGCCACGCCGCCGCCGGCCTCGCCCTCCTGCAGGCCGGCCTGGCGACAGACCCGCTGGTCACCGCTCAGCTACGGCCCGCCCCGCCGTACGAGGCGGGCCCGGAGGCGGCCACCCTCGGCGCCACCGCGATGATCGACGTCAGCGATGGCCTGCTGGCCGACCTGGGGCACATCGCGCAGGCCAGCGGCGTGCTCATCGACCTTGACTCCGCCCCCCTGCGGCCAGGTGACCGGCTCCAGCACGCCGTCCGCGCCGTAGCCGCAGCCGCCCTTCACAACCCTGGGAACCGAACGGGTCACGTTCCCCGCCCCGCCGAGGCCGGCGCGCTGACCTGGGTCCTGACCGGCGGCGAGGACCACGCTCTGGTAGCGGCGTTCCCGGACGGCACCCGGCTCCCGTCGCGCTGGACGGTCATCGGCACGGTGCGCGATCCCGGCGGTGACGCGGGCGGCGTCGTCCTCGACGGCCAGCCGGTAGCCGGGCTCCCCGGCTGGGATCACTTTGCCTGAGCGCATGCTGGCGGGCACACAAACGACGGGCCCGGTAACCGGACCCGTCGTGGTGATCAGGTGCTAGCGGGTGACCTTGCCGGCCTTGATGCACGAGGTGCACACGTTCAGGCGCTTGGGCGTGCCACCGGACACGGTACGGACCCGCTGGATGTTCGGGTTGAAACGACGGCGGGTGCGGCGGTGCGAGAACGAGACGTTGTTGCCGAAACCCGGCCCCTTACCGCATACGTCGCAGACGGAAGCCACGGTTCGCTCCTGAGGTTTGATGACGGGACGTTCTGATGCTTACCAGCTGAGCCCGGTGTCCATAGCGGAGTAGGGCAGCCGTCGAAGCCTACCCGATGCCCGGCCCTCGGAGCGAACCGAGCGTACAACCCTGAGCGGAGCGAAGTGCGGGGGGTGCTCGGGGGGTCGTCCCCCCGTGGTCAGCAAATGTCCGTAGGCGCTTCTATGCTGCCACATGTGACTACGCTCAGCGAGCCGCTGACCCGGCCGATGGGGCCGAAAACGGCCAAGGCGCTGGAGGCGGCCTTCGGCATGCACGACCGTCGGCGACCTGCTCCGGCACTACCCGCGCCGCTACTACACCCGCGGCGAGCTGACCGACCTGTCCTCGCTGCGCGAGGGCGACCACGTCACCGTGCTGGCCCGGGTCGACCGGGTGAGCACGCACCCGATGCCGGGCCGGGGCAGCGCCGCCTCCCGCGGCGAGGTCGTCATCACCGACGACCGCGCCAAGCTCGTGCTGACGTTCTTCTTCCGGTCCCCGAAATCGCAGTGGACCATCAAGCGGCTGGTGCCGGGCACGGTCGGCATGTTCGCGGGCACCGTGTCCAACTTCCGCGGCCGCCTGCAGCTGGTCCACCCGGAGTACGAGCTGCTGCCGGAGGCGGCCGCCACCGCCGACCTGACGCCGGAGCTGGCGGCCGAGTACGCCACCGAGATGATCCCGGTCTACCCGGCCAGCGCCAAGGCCAGCTCGTGGGTGATCACCCGGGCGGTGCGGACCGTGCTCGACCCGCTGGACGTGGGCGAGGACCCGATCCCGGCCGAGGTCAGGGAGCGGCACCAGCTGATCGGGCGGGCCGAGGCCATCCGCGCCATCCACCGGCCGCTGGACCCGGACGACCTGAAGCGGGCCCGGCGCCGGCTCAAGTGGGACGAGGCGTTCATGCTCCAGTCGGCGCTGGCGCAGCGCCGGCTGGCCGCCGCGGCCATGCCGGCCATGCCGCGGCCGCGGATCGAGGGCGGCATCGCCGACGAGTTCGACACCAGGCTGCCGTTCGCCCTCACCGCCGGCCAGGTCGCGGTGGGGGAGACGATCACGGCCGACCTCGCCTGCGCCTACCCGATGCACCGGCTGCTGCAGGGCGAGGTCGGCTCGGGCAAGACGGTGATCGCGATCCGGGCCATGCTGCAGGTGGTGGACGCGGGCGGCCAGGCCGCCCTGCTGGCGCCGACCGAGGTGCTCGCCCAGCAGCACTACCGGTCGATCACCGGCATGCTCGGCCCGCTCGCCCAGGGTGGGCAGCTCGGCGCGGCCGAGCACGCGACCGGCGTGACCCTGCTGACCGGCTCGGTCGGCGCGGCCGCCCGGCGCGCGGTGCTGGCCGACGTGTTCACCGGCGACGCCGGCATCGTGATCGGCACCCACGCCCTGCTCGAGGAGCAGGTCCAGTTCGCCGACCTGGGCCTGGTGGTGATCGACGAGCAGCACCGGTTCGGCGTGGAACAGCGGGACGCGCTGCGCGCCAAGGCGGCCGGCAACCGGCCGCACGTCCTGGTCATGACGGCCACCCCGATCCCGCGCACGGTCGCCATGACCGTGTACGGCGACCTGGAGACCTCCACCCTGACCGAGCTGCCCGCCGGGCGCTCGGCCATCGCCACCCACGTGGTGCCCGCGGCCGACAAGCCGCACTTCCTGGAGCGGGCCTGGGAACGGGTCCGCGAGGAGGTCGCGCAGGGACGGCAGGCCTACGTGGTCTGCCCGCGGGTGGGCGACTCCAGCCCCGGCGCCGACGAGGAAGACGCGGACGACCTGAGCCCGGACGCTCCCGAGGACGACTTCGGCGACGTGGACATGACCGGCGGCGTCCCGCGCGGCATGGTCGGCACCCGGCGCCAGCCGCTGTCGGTCCTCGACGTGGCCGGGACGCTGGCCGCCGGCCCGCTGGCCGGGCTGCGGCTCGCCATCCTGCACGGCCGGCTCCACCCGGACGAGAAGGACCAGGTGATGCGGGACTTCGCCGCGGGCGACATCAACGTCCTGGTCGCCACCACGGTGATCGAGGTCGGCGTCGACGTGCCCAACGCGACCGCCATGGTGATCATGGACGCCGAGCGCTTCGGCGTCTCCCAGCTGCACCAGCTCCGCGGCCGGGTCGGCCGCGGCGCCTTCCCCGGCCTGTGCCTGCTGGTCACCGAGGCGCCCCCGGCCAGCCCGCAGCGCGAGCGGCTCACCGCGGTGGCCGCCACCCTGGACGGCTTCCAGCTGTCCCGGCTCGACCTCGAGCAGCGCCGCGAGGGCGACGTCCTCGGCGCGGCCCAGGCGGGCCACCACTCTCACCTGAAGCTGCTCCGCCTGCTGCCCGACGAGGACCTGATCGGACAGGCCCGCGAGGACGCCACCGAGCTGGTCACGGCCGATCCCCACCTGACCGCGCATCCCGCCCTGCGCACCGCCATCGACGAGCTCTTCGGCGTCCAGGCCGAGTACCTCGACAAGACCTGACCCTCCGCCTCGCCTCACCTGCCCTGTCCCCTCCCGCGCATGACCTGGGGGGACCCGTGAGCAGCGCCGGAAAGCGGGCGTGCACACTTAAGGGGTGCCACGCGTTATCGCCGGCCAGGCCGGCGGCCGTCGTCTGGCGGTCCCGGACGGCCGGGATACCCGGCCGACCAGCGACCGGGCCCGGGAAGGGCTGTTCGCCACGATCTCCTCGGTCGCGGGCCCGCTGGACGGTGCGCGGGTAGCTCGACCTGTACGCCGGCTCGGGCGCGGTCGGCCTCGAGGCCCTCTCCCGCGGGGCCGGGCACGTGCTGCTGGTCGAGCAGGGCGCCCGGGCCGTCCGGGTGATCAAGGAGAACATCTCCTCGATCGGGCTGCCGGGCGCCGTCCTGGTGACCGACCGGGTGGAGCGGGTGCTGGCCCGCGGCCCGGACGGGGACCCGTACGACGTGGTGTTCGCCGATCCGCCGTACGCGCTGGCGGACGCCGCCGTCGAGCGCGTCCTGACCCTGCTCGCCGAAGCCGGCTGGCTGGCCCCCGGGGCCCTGGTCGTCGTGGAGCGCGCCACCCGGTCCGGGCCGGTGAGCTGGCCGGACGGGTTCGTGCCCGACCGCGAGCGCCGCTACGGAGAAGCGACCTTCTGGTACGCCCTGGCCGCCGAACCTGGCGAGTCGGGGGAGTGAGCGTCATGACCGACTACCCGCCGATGAGCAGAAGGGGTGCCGCCGCGTGCAACGCGTAGTCTGCCCAGGTTCCTTCGATCCTGTCACCGCCGGTCACCTCGACATCATCGGCCGGGCCGCCGGCCTGTACGACGAGGTCATCGTGGCGGTGCTGATCAACGTCACCAAGAAAAGCCTGTTCACGGTCGACGAACGGGTCGAGATGCTCGGCCAGGTCACGGCCCGCTACGGCAACGTGCGGATCGAGCGGTTCCACGGCCTGCTGGTGGATTTCTGTGCGGCCAACGGGATCACCGCCGTGATCAAGGGGCTGCGCGCCGTCAGCGACTTCGAGTACGAGATGCAGATGGCGCAGATGAACTACCGGATGGCCAAGGTCGAGACGCTGTTCATGACCACCAACCCGCTGTACTCCTACCTCAGCTCCAGCCTGGTCAAGGAGATCGCCCGGTACGGCGGTGACGTCAGCGGCCTGGTCCCCGAACTGGTCCTGGGCCTGCTGCGCGAGCGCCTGGCCGAGGAGGAATAGGGCCGGTCCCCGGCCGGGCGGAATACGCGCGGCCCGTGGTCAAGTTGGGAATACCGCGCACCGCCGGTAGGCTATGCGCTCGGTCTCCCATTCGCTCGACCTTGAGTACACTGTCATGCCCAGCACACGCACACATGCACCCCGAGGGGCGTTTGTCTTTGACATGCGCCAGCTCGGCCGCCAGGCGGGGAACGCGCTGACCCAGACGCGAACCGTCCCCGCACCCGAGGATCTGCACCTCGAGCTTATCGGCGTGCCCGTAGGGGCTGACGTTGCCCTTGAGGTCAGGTTCGAAGCGGTTTCCGAGGGCGTTCTCGCCACCGGGACCGCGATCGCGCCGCTCGCGGGCGAGTGCGCGCGCTGCCTGACCCCGGTGACCTCGTCGGTAACCGTCAGCTTCCAGGAGCTTTACCTGTACGCTGACGGCCGCCACGACAAGCAGGGCAAACATGATAGGCATGACAGGCACGACGAAGAAGATGAGCAGGACGAGCAGGAGCTTTACCACCTCAACGGTGACCAGCTCGATCTGGAGCCAGCTTTCCGTGACGCGGTAGTGCTCGCACTGCCGATGTCACCGCTGTGCCGGGAGGACTGTCCCGGGCTGTGCGTCGAGTGCGGCGTGCCGCTCGCCGACGCGGGTCCGGATCACCAGCACGACGAGGCGACCGACCCGCGGTGGGCCGCCCTGAAGCAGCTTGACGACACCGAAGACAACCTCGGCGCGCGCCGGCGCCATCGACCTACAGGAGGGCTGACGTGGCGGTTCCCAAGCGGAGGATGTCCCGCAGCAACACCCGATCCCGACGTTCGAACTGGAAGGCCACCGCGGCTTCGCTGGTGAGCTGCCCGCAGTGCCACTCGCCGAAGCTGTCGCACGTGGCCTGCCCGACCTGCGGCACCTACCGGCGGCGCCAGGTCATCAACCCATCCTGAGGAAGCTGACTGCTTCCGGCCCGATACGGGGGGTTATAGCTCGCGTCTGGCCGGGCATCATCAGCGAGTGCTTGGAGGAGGGACGCGTTGGGCGTCGTGAGCCGGTCATGGGATGGCGGCGTGAACGCCGGAAAAGATCCCGCTGAGCTCAGGCACGCCCTCGGCGTGCCCATCATGCCCGCCTCGCTCGAGCGCGCCCTGACGCACCGCTCCTACGCGTACGAGAACGACAACCCGCCCACCAACGAGCGGCTGGAGTTCCTCGGCGACTCGGTACTCGGCCTGGTCGTAACCGACCACCTGTATCGCGGTTACCCGAACCTGCCCGAAGGCCAGCTGGCCAAGCTGCGGGCCGCCGTCGTCCAGATGGGCGCCCTGGCCGAGGTGGCCCGCGAGCTGAACCTGGGCGACTACGTGCGGCTGGGCCGGGGCGAGCAGGTCACCGGCGGCCGGAACAAGCCCTCGATCCTGGCCGACACGCTGGAAGCGGTGATCGGCGCGGTGTACATCGACTGCGGGCTGCCCGAGGCGAGCGCGCTCGTGCACCGGCTGTTCGACCCGGTGATCGCCCGGTCGGCCCGGCTGGGCGCGGGCCTGGACTGGAAGACCTCGCTGCAGGAGCTCACCGCGGTCAAGATGCTCGGCGTGCCTGACTACCAGGTCGAGGAGAGCGGCCCGGATCACCAGAAGTCGTTCCGCGCGGTCGTGCGGGTCGGCGGCCGGGTGCTCGGCTCCGGCGTGGGGCGCACCAAGAAGGCGGCCGAGCAGCAGGCCGCCGAAGCGGCCTGGCGGGCCATCACCGCCGAAGCGGCCGGAGACGACCTGGCCGCGGGTAACGGAGCCGCCGGGCCCGGCGGTCCCAGCGGCAACGGCGAAGGCCCGGGCCAGGAAAGCTGACTGCGGGTGCCTGAGCTGCCCGAGGTCGAGACGGTCCGTCACGGCCTCGAAAACCACGTCATCGGCCGGACGGTCGAGACCGTCCGCGTCCTGCACCCGCGCGCCGTGCGCAGGCAGCCCGGGGGCGCGGCCGAGTTCGAGACCGCGCTGGCTGGCCGCGGCCTGGACCGCGCCCGGCGGCGCGGCAAGTACCTGTGGCTGTCGGTCGGCGAGGACGCGCTGCTCGCCCACCTCGGCATGAGCGGCCAGCTCCTCGTCGGCGAACCCGAACGGCCGCTCTCGCCGCACGTCAGGATCTTGTTCACGTTCGCCGACGGCGGTCCCGACCTGCGCTTCACCGACCAGCGGACGTTCGGCCACATGTGCATGGTGCGCGACGGCGCCGAACTGCCCGCCCCGATCGCGCACATCGCCCCCGACCCGTTCGAGCCGGCCTACGACCCGGCCGCCCTGTCCCGGCGGCTGCGCGGCCGCCGCACCGGTGTCAAGCGCGCCCTGCTGGACCAGTCACTGATCAGCGGCGTGGGCAACATCTACGCCGACGAGGCGCTGTGGCGGGCCCGGCTGCACTGGGCCCGTCCCACCGAGACCCTGAACGGCCCCGAGGTGAGCCGCCTGCTGGCCGCCGTCCGCGAGGTCCTCGGCGAGGCCCTGGTCGCCGGTGGTACCTCCTTCGACGACCTCTACGTCAACGTCAACGGCGAGAGCGGCTACTTCGAGCGCTCCCTCGCCGTCTACGGCCGCGAAGGTTCGCCCTGCCCGCGCTGCGGCACCCCCGTCCGCCGCGACTCCTTCATGAACCGCTCCTCCTACACCTGCCCCCACTGCCAGCCCCGCCCCCGCCGCGCCCGCTTGTAAGTCCCCGGGGTCCCCCTGGTTTGCCGTTTAACCGGTGGGGTTTTTGCGGGGTGAGTGGCTGGTCTGGGCCCGGGCGCGTCGAGCTGGACGGCGCCGCTGGACGCGGCCCGGCTCGGGCCGGGTGACGATGAGACCGAGGTGACCGCGGCGCAGCTGCGATAGCGCCGGGGAGAACCGGTACTTCAAGCCGTATCACCGCTGCGGCGGTCCCCGGTCGCGGTTAGCTGCGCGTTCACGGCGTGATCGATGTTTCCGTGGATCTTGTCGTCACCGATGCGGTCGAGGAAGCCGTCGCGCGCCAGTACGTCGCGGACGGCGGGCTTGAGCCGGGCGAGCCGCAGGGTCACGTTGGCTTGCCCGGTGAGCCTGAGGATCTCGGCCATCTTCGCCGACCCCTGCGAATCGATGAAGTTCATGCCCCCGCAGTCGAGCACGATCCCGGTGTTGCCGGGCGCCGACATCGCGACTTCCCGGATCCGGTCCTCCAGGGCGTCCGCGGTGGCGAAGAACAGGCCGCCGTCCAGGCGCAGGACCGCGACCCCGGCGAACTGCTCGTCTCCGGGATGCTCGTCAAGCTCCCGGAAAACCTGAGTGCCTGGCTCCCGTCCCAGCACGGGCATGGGCGGGTGAGTCGCCACGGCGATCAGCCAGATCAGCGACAGGCCGATCCCGATCATTACCCCGGCGAGCACGCCGACCAGGAGCGTCGCGATGATCGCGGCGATCGCGATCCAGAAATCGAAGCGCAGCACCCTGGCCAGGCGGCGCATCTCGGGCACGTCCATCATCCCCATGACCACCGCCTCGATGATCAGGGCGGCCAGCACGGGTTTGGGCAGAACCGAGAAAACCGGTGCCAGCACCAGGAGGGTCAGCAGGACGATCACGCCGGTCGTGAGTGAGGCAAGCCCGGTGCGCGCCCCGCTGTGGTCGTTCAGCGAGCTCGCGGACAAGCTTGTCGAGACCGGCATCCCCTGGAACAGGCCGGCACCGACGTTCGCCACGCCCTGGGCGACCGACTCCTGGTTGATGTCGATCCGGTAGCGGTGCCTGGCCGCGAACGTCCTGGCATCGCCTGCCGTCTGCGAGAACCCGATGAGGACCAGCGCCACCGCGGCGACCGCGACCGTGCTCGCATGACTCGCCGCAGCTGAGCGCGCGGGAACCTGGAAGGCCGGCAACCCGCTGGGCACATGGCCGACCAGGGCTACGCCGTGGGCGCCCAGATCGAACAGCCATGACGCGAGCAGGCCTCCCACCACCAGGACCAGGGCACCGGGGACTTTCGGCGCGACCGCCCGCACGCCGAACACGACGACGAGCGCGACCACGCCGACGAGCACGGTCACCAGGCTGGAATCGCCGAGCGTCCCGAGCCAGGACCACAGCTCCTGGAGCGGGTTCGAGCCGGTGACCTTGGTCCCGGTCAGCTTGGGGAGCTCGCCGATCACGACATCGATCGCCGCGCCGAACAAGAAGCCGGTGACCACGGCGCGCGAGAGGAACTGCGCGATCCATCCCATCCTCAGCACGGCGAGCAGCAGGAACAGCACGCCGGAGGCCAGGGTGATGGCCGCCACGAAGGAGGCCACGTTCTGGGTTCCGGTGATGCCGGCTACCGCGACCGCGCTGGCCGCGACGGCCGCCAGCCCCGAGCTCGGCCCGGTCGAGATCTGCCGGCTCGTCCCGAAGATCGCGTAAAGGATCGCGCCGGCGGCCGCCGCGTACAGGCCGTTCTGCAGCGGGACCCCGGCGATCCCGGCGTAACCGAGGTTCTTGGGCACGACCAGGGCGGCGACGGCGACCCCGGCGATCAGGTCACCCCTGAGCCAGCCACGCTCGTAGGACCGGATCCACCCGACCATCGGGACGAATCGCCATCGGTCGTGCTGCGGGGAGGGCACCACCTTGTCCATGGCCCGATTGTCAGATTCCGGCGGTACCGGCGCCTCACCAATTCTGGGTGAACAGGCGATGAACCTGAGGCAACGGGTGCCGGCGGCCTACTGCTTGACCAGCGTGCCGACGGTGACGTGGGGCCAGTGGATGCCGTTGAAGTCGAGCATCACCAGCTGGGTGTACCGGGTACCGAACGGGCTGGCTTTCACGCCCCCCAGCCGGATCAGCTCCGGGACAGGAACCGCAGCCGCGCGGCCCGCGCGTCCCAGGAGTACACGACCGCCGTCCCGGCGATGACGTCGTGCAGCGCCCGGCGCCGGTCTCCCAGCAGGATGCCGGTGAACCCCAGTCCCAGGAACAGGAAGCTCAACGGGAGCGCCAGCGTGCGCACGCCCGCCTGGCGCCCGCTTACCTCGGTGCCGTCGTCTCGGACGACCCGCACGCCGAACAGCGCCATGCCGGCGGTCCTGCCGCTCGCGGCCCAGGAATAGGCGAAGTAGACGAACGCCCAGACCGCATAGGCGATGATCACCCAGCTGTCGCCCTTGTGCCAGGTGATGTCCTGGCCGGTCAGCACCCTGGCCGCGAACGAGATGGCGGCCAGGGCGAGCATGAACGCGCCGACACTGATCCCCACGTCCACGGCGAAGGCGGAAAACCGGGACGCGAAGCCCGCGTACTTCCCTTGCAGGCTCTCCCCGGCGATGACCGGAGGCCCGGCGGGCGGGGCATCGCCCGCCCGCGCCGTCATGGCCCCGCCCCGGGCCGCAGCCGGTCAGGAGGGCCGGGCGGGCCGGCGTACGGGCGGCGGCGAAGCCGCCCTATCCAGCGGGCGATGAACTCATCGAGCCCGACGGTCTGGCTGCGGACCACGTCGATCACATCGCCCGCGACGCCGCTGGAGGACGCCGCGATAACGGCGCCGAGGTCAGTCTGCTTGACCAGTGCCTCGACGTCGATGCGCTTGACGATGTCATTCAGGTCCATCCGCTCGAGCAGGCGGTCCAGGTCGATCCGATCCAGCACCCGGTCGATGTCGACCTGATCCAGCACGGTGTTCAGGTCGACCTGGTCCAGCAGCGCGTTGATATCCAGCGCGGACATCACGAGCTCGACCGCGCGCTCGATAGCGGCCTGGGCCAGCGCCTCCCGGCGCGGGACCAGCCGGCCATCGATCGAAAGCCGCCGCTCAATAGGGTCCACAAGGTCAGTGTCGCTGCGCAGTGCGGGCCTCGGGCCACCCCTTAAGGGTGAGCCGCCTGGTCGGGCTGCTGGTCAGGTTGCTGGTCGGGTGTCGTTTCGGCGTTCTCGACGGGGATCTGGATGCCTTCTGGCTTGACCGCGCGGACCGGGACGCTGACCTCGAGGACTCCCTTGTCGTACCGGGCGGTGACGTCCGCGGGGTCGACCCTGACGGGGAGCCTGACCGCGCGGGCGAGCGATCCGTAGCGGAACTCCGAGCGGTTCGGCCCGTGGTCCTGCCGGCGGCGCTCGGCGCGGATGGTCAGGAGCCGGCCGTCGACGGTGACCTCGATGTCGTTCTCCGGGTCCAGGCCGGGCAGTTCGGCCCGGATCACGTAACGGTTATCCCGGACCGTTTCCTCGAGCCGGAACACCTGGCTCGCCAGGAACGGCGGCGGTCCCGCCCACGGGGCCTCCAGCCAGTCGGCCAGGTCCGGGAACATGGCGCGGAACCTCGCAGGTGCCTGCGGACGCGGCAGCTTAGTCATGATGTCCCTCCACTGAACGTATGACCATGGAATCTGTTCTGGCGTTATCTGTTCTGGTCTATCTGGCGACGCGGACTGAGCCCGCTGTGCCGTCTTTTCCCTGGCTGGCGGCGCGGATTCGGCTGGGGGGGCTGGCCGTGGCTCCGGCCCGGGCTTAGCCGGGTCCGCGTATCCGGGCATCCACCTGAGCACTTCGGCGCGGAAGGGCACTTCGCATTCGAGCTGACAGAGCACGGCCAGGCCAGCGGCTAGTACCCGGTGGATGAGTACATAAGAGGGCGGCAGGTTGAGCTGCCGCAGAACGCTGGATGAACGCAAGACTGATGTCTGGATTGTCTCGGTACGCAGCCATTCGCGGCTGAACCTGAACGACTCCGCCTTGGACAGCTCGGCGAGCGGCGCCAGCAAGGCACGCAGCGCTGTCAGGTCAACGCTGACGCCGTCCCGGAGATAGCCGTGCGACCGGAACTCGTCCTCAAGCCTCTCGGGGTCACCGTCTTCGTGCATGAGCCGTAGCACCCTGCCGAAGAGGGGCGGGAAGCCGTCTGGTAGCCGGTCGACAGCGCCGAAGTCGAGCACGCCGATCCGCCCGTCGGCAAGCAGGCGGAAGTTGCCCGGATGGGGATCCGCGTGCAGGTGCCTGCACCGGGCGGGACCCGAGAACATGAACCGGATGAGCACGCTGCCCGCCCGGTTCCGCTGAGCGGTCGTGCCGTCGGCGATGATCGTGGCGAGCGGGATGCCGTCAAGCCATTCGCTGACGAGCACGTAGTCGCTGACCGAGACCACACGTGGGACGCGGATGTCCGGGTCGCCGGCGTAGGCGGTGGCGAAAGCCTCTTGGGAGGCAGCTTCCAGCCGGTAGTCGAGTTCCTCGGCCACCCTGTCGCGCAGCTCGGCGAGCAGCGGCTTGGCGTCCAGGCCAGGCATGAGCACGCCGAAAAGCCGGGCGAAGCGGTTCAGCTGGCTGAGATCGCTCATCAGCGCCCTGCCCGCGCCCGGGTACTGGATCTTGACGGCCACCTGGCGCCCGTCATGCCAGACGGCCCGGTGCACCTGGCCGATGGAGGCGGCGGCCGCCGGCTGATCGTCGAACTCGGCGAAGCTGGCCCGCCACTGCTCGCCCATGTCGCTCGCGAGCACCTTGTGAATTGTCTGGATAGGCACGGGTGGCGCGGATTCCTGCAGCCTGGTCAGGGTGGCACGGTAAGGCTCGGCGATCTCCGGGGGCAGCGCGGCCTCGAATATGGACAGCGCCTGCCCGAGCTTCATCGCGCCGCCCTTGAGGTCGCCAAGGACTCTGAAGACCTGATCTGCTGTCCGCTGCTGGATTTCCTGAGTCACCAGCTCGGCTGACCGGCCGCCCAGGCGCCTGCCGGTTCCCAGCGCGGTCCGGCCTGCGAACCCGACCGGCAAGCTGGCCAGTCTGGCCGTACGGGTAACAGCATGGCGGGGCAGATCGCTCACGAACTCCCTCTCGTCTACGCCATCATGGTGCCGAATACGCGTTACCCGTCGGTGGCGAGCTGCGCACGGCCGAGTAGCACAGAACGGCCCGTTCCGGCGCTGCCATTGATGTGGGTACTGTCAGGCGTCGTCTGGTCTTGCACAAGAGCCGGGCCGGTCCTATAGGCCAGGTTTACCGGAGCCGCCTCGCGGCGACGTCGCCCGTCGCGGGTGATTCCAGCGGGGCGCCCGGCGCTACGTCAGGATGTTCACCGCCCGGGGGACCACCCTTCGCCCGCCAAGCGACACCCCGCCAACCGGCAAGCGACCCCGGCAAGCGCGAGCGCCCTGCCTCACGATCACGTTCCGCATCCGGGTCGTATCACTAAGCCCAGGTAGGCATCTGCCGAACGAGCAGTCCTGTCACGCCCCGTGAGTACCGTTGCGGAGAAACAGGTTGTTGCGGCCGATAAGCCATATAACTGGCATCGAGCGTCCCCTCAACTTGACCAGCTAACGCATGGATGGGACACTGATTGCTGTTGGTTGCGCGCGCGGATCCGCGCGTGTTAAGTATGTGCCCACTCTGGTCACTCAGCGTGGAGGACCTTTTACAATGGCGAAGGCTCTATTCGGCCACGTCGGCGGTCCCGATCCCCGCATGATTTCCGAGATGCGCCGCCTTCAGCAGCGAGTACGCGACCTCGAAGCCGAGCTTGTACGGCTTCAGGAACAGAACGACGCGCTCGCAGTTGAGGGCAGCCACGAGGACGTGTTGGTAGCGGACCGCGAGCCTGCGTACGTCTAACGACGGCGCTGGCGGGACGCGGTAAAAACGACAAAGAACGAATCAGGGGCGCCTACTGGCGGCGCCCCTCTTCGTTGTATATCTGCCCGTTATATGTCATTTGACGTATAGTCATACGGACGTTGACGGCGGCACACCCTGATCAGATCACGGGGCCCGAGGGCTCACCGTGCTTTTTGTTGACCACCCGGGATCAGGTCGAGCCGTCGCGGTCAACGCTGCCCTGACGCCGCGGTAACCGGCTGTCCGCACACAGACTTCCGGTCATTTCGGCATGCCTGCCCACGAAACGGCACGCGCTGTCAGCTGCAGTTCGCTGTCTCGGCCGCCCCCGGGCGGTAAGGTGCGGGAAGGCCAGCCAGGGGAGCCAGCCAGGGGAGGAGGGGCACGCCGGTGTACCTGAAGAACCTCACCCTGCGCGGCTTCAAGTCCTTCGCCTCCGCGACCACGCTGCGCCTCGAACCCGGCATCACCTGCGTCGTGGGGCCGAACGGGTCCGGTAAATCCAACGTCGTCGACGCCCTGTCCTGGGTCATGGGCGAGCAGGGCGCCAAGTCGCTGCGCGGCGGCAAGATGGACGACGTCGTCTTCGCGGGCACCACCTCACGCCCCCCGCTGGGCCGGGCCGAGGTCACGCTCACCATCGACAACTCGGACGGCGCGCTGCCGATCGAGTACACCGAGGTGACGATCAGCCGCCTCATGTTCCGGTCGGGGCAGAGCGAGTACGCCATCAACGGCGACCGCTGCCGGCTGCTCGACGTCCAGGACCTGCTGTCCGACTCCGGCCTGGGCCGCGAGATGCACGTGATCGTCGGGCAGGGCCAGCTCGACGACATCCTGCACGCCGGCCCCGAGGCCCGGCGCGCCCTGATCGAGGAGGCGGCCGGCGTCCTCAAGCACCGCAAGCGCAAGGAGAAGGCGCTGCGGAAGCTGGAGGCGATGCAGGCCAACCTGACCCGGCTGGTCGACCTGACCGCCGAGCTGAGCCGCCGCCTCAAGCCGCTGGGCCGCCAGGCCGAGGTGGCCAGGAAGGCCGCCGTCATCCAGGCCGAGCTGCGCGACGCCCGGCTGCGGCTGCTGGCCGACGACTACGTCACGCTCGCCGCCGACCTGGCCCGGGACGAGGCCGACGAGGCCGCCGTGCTCGCCCGCCGCACCGCCCTGGAGGCCGAAGTCGGCGCTGCCCGGGCGCGCGAGAACGAGCTCGACCAGGCCGCCCAGCAGGCCTCGGCCATCCTGGCCCGGGCCCAGGAGACCTGGTTCGCCCTGTCTTCCCTGACCGAGCGGCTCCGCAGCACCCAGCACCTGGCCGCCCAGCGGCACACCCTGCTGACCGAGGCCACGGCCGAGCCGGACCGCCCCGGCCGCGACCCCGACGAGCTCGACCGCCAGGCCGACGAGCTGCGCGAGGAAGAAGAGGGCCTGAACGAGCGGCTGACCGCGGGCCGCCAGGTGCTGTCGGCCGCGGGCGCCGAGCGCGCCGCCGCCGAGGCCGAGCTGGCCCGGGCCGAGCGCCGGCTGGCCGAGGGCGCCAAGGCCGCCGCCGCCCGCGCGGGCCGGGTGGCCCGGCTGCGCGAGCAGGTCGGCGCGGCCGACAGCCGCAGCGCGGCCGCCCGTGAGGAGATGGACCGCCTCGAGGTCTCCGCCGCCGAGGCGCGCGAGCGCGCCACCATCGCCCAGGACGAGTACGAGGACGTCCGCGAGCTGTCCGGCGGGGGCGACGAGGACCGTAGCGAGCTGGCCGCCGCCCACGAGCAGGCCGCCGCGACCTTGACCGAACATACCGAACGGGCCAAGGTTCTCCGCACCGCCGAACGCGAATCAGCCCGTGACCTGGCCGCCCGCCGGGCGAGAGCCGAGACCCTGGCGGAAGCCGCGCGCCGCGGCGTGGACGCCTCAGCGGCCGTCCTCGCCGACCCGGCCCGCTTCGCCGGCGTCATCGGCTCCTTCGCCGCCCGGCTGCGCGTCGCCGAGGGCTACGAGGTCGCGATCGCCGCCGCCCTGGGCGCCGCCGCCGAAGCGGTCGCGGTGACCGGGCTCGACGCGGCCGCGGACATCCTGGCCACCCTGCGCGACGCCGACGCAGGCAGCGCCGCCCTGGTCATCGGGACGGAAAGCGTCGACCCCGCGCCCCCCGGCGCCCCTGGACTCCCGTCCGGCCCGTATCGAGGCGCCCCCATCCACGCCACCGAGCTGGTGCGGGCGCCTGACGGGCTCGCGGAGGCCGCGGCCGAGCTGCTGTACGACGTCGTGGTGGTGGCGGACCTGGGGCAAGCACGCCGCTTCGTTCGGGAAAATCCTGATCTTAAGGCCGTGACGCGGGATGGTGACCTGCTCGGGGCGCACTGGGCGCAGGGCGGCGGCGCCCGCCCGCAGAGCCTGTTCGAGATGCGCGCGGCGGCGGACGAGGCGGCGGCCGGGCTGGCCGAGGCCGAGCAGCGGTGCGAGGAAGCGGCCGACGCGCTGGCCGTCGCGGCCGAGGCCGAGGAGGCCGCCCGCCAGGTGGTGGCGCAGGCGCTGGCCCGCCGGCACGAGGCCGACGCGGCCGCGGCGGAGGTCTCCGGGCGGCTGGGCCGGCTCGCGGGCGCGGCCCGCGGCGCGCGGGACGAGGCCGACCGGGTGGAGGCCGCCATCACCTCGGCCCGGCTGGCGGCCGAGAAGGACCTGACCCGGCTCGAGCAGCTGCGGCAGGAGCTGGCCGAGGCCGAAGCCGCGGCCGAGGAGCCGGACGAGCCGGTCGGACGACGACGCCCGCGCGGACCTGGCCGAGCGGTGCACCGCGGCCCGCAACGCCGAGATGGAAGCCAGGCTCGAGGTCAGGACGGCGGAGGAGCGGCTGCGGGCGATCAGCGGCCGGGCCGACTCGCTGGCCGCCACCGCGGCCGGCGAGCGTGCCACCCGCCAGCGGGCAGCCGAACGCCGCCGGCTCCGCGTCACCCAGGCCGCCGTGGCCCGCGCCGTCGCGCTCGGCGCGCGGTACGCGGTCGAGGCGGCCGAGCAGTCGGTGAACCAGGCCGCGGCCCGCCGGGCCGAGGCCGAGGCGGCCAACGCCAGCGGCGCGGCCGAGCTCAAGGTGGTCCGGGCCCGCGCCCGCGAGCTGGCCGCCGACCTGGACACGGTGGTCAACACCGCGCACGGCACCGAGATCGCCCGGGCCGAGCACCGGCTGCGGCTGCAGCAGCTGGCGGAGCACGCGCTGGAGGAGTTCGGGGTCGAGGAGGACGCGCTGGTGGCCGAGTACGGGCCCGAGGTGCCCGTCCCGGTGATCGGCGACGAGGACGCGCCGCCGTCGCGCTTCGAGCGGGCCGCGGCCGAGCGCCGGGCCGCCGAGGCGAGCAAGCAGCTCGACCGGCTGGGCAAGGTCAACCCGCTGGCCCTGGAGGAGTACGAGGCGCTGACCGAACGGCACACGTTCCTGGCCACCCAGCTCGACGACATCCGCAAGACCCGGCGGGACCTGCTCACCGTGGTCAAGGAGGTGGACGACCGGGTGCAGGAGGTGTTCGCCTCGGCCTACGCCGACACCGCGCGCGAGTTCGAGCACCTCTTCGGCCGCCTGTTCCCCGGCGGCCAGGGCAACCTGGTGCTCACCGAGCCGGACGACATGCTCGCCACCGGCATCGAGATCGAGGCCCGGCCGCCCGGCAAGAAGGTCAAGCGGCTGTCCCTGCTGTCCGGCGGGGAGCGGTCGCTGACCGCCATCGCCTACCTGTTCGCCATCTTCAAGGCCCGCCCCTCCCCGTTCTACGTGCTCGACGAGGTCGAAGCCGCGCTGGACGACACCAACCTGCAGCGGCTGCTGCTGGTCTTCGAGGAACTCCGGGAGAGCTCGCAGCTCATCGTCATCACCCACCAGCGCCGGACGATGGAATGCGCGGACGCCCTCTACGGCATCACCATGCGCGGCGACGGCGTCTCCGCCGTCATCAGCCAGCAACTCGCCACCCGCCAGCCCGCCTAGCCGAACAGGCGTGCTGTCAGCCGTCCCGCGTCTGCGCCTGCGGCCGCCCGGCCGCCACCGCCCAGTAAGCGTCGGCTCCGTCGGTTGCCCGGCTACATAACCGATACCTCTTACCTCTCACGCCCCACATGCCACAGCCTGACGCTGAGAGGCGATTGGCCTGCGAATAGCGCGGTGGATCCGGGTTGTGCGGTGGATTTAGGCCCCTCTGGGGTACCGGATCCACCACGTAACCCGGATCCACCACGTAAGTATTTGCCGTCTGCGGCTGGTGATGCTGGCGAGCCGAGTGGTGCAGGCAGTGGGTGCCCTGGATGGATGACGAGCTAGCCGTAGAGGCGGCCGAGGCCGGACTCCAGCAGCTCGAAGGCGGCGGTTGTCTCGGCGTGGCTCTGCGCCGCGGTCGCATCCGCGCTCAGCCCGGCCACCTGGCGGATCAGGTGCGGTTCGTGGAGACCCTCGGCACCTCGGTGGCCGCCGCGGCGTTCGCCGCCCTCTTCGCGGCCCGCACCGGCGGCAGCCTGGCCGGAGCCGGGCACCTGATGGTCACGCTCGAGATCATCTTCGCGATCGGTGCCATCCTGCTGGCCCTCGCGACTGTGATCGGCCTGCGGCTCCCGTCCGGCCCGGTGCTTCAGCAGTCCGGGGCTGAGCGGGCCGACGCCGAGCGGTCCGACGCCGAGCGGCCTGGTGCTGAGCGGTCCGGCGTCTAGCCGCCGGCGGGGTGCGGGCATCGCGCGGGGTCTGGAAGACTGGAGGCCTGATGGAATACGTAATCCTGATCATCGTCATCGCCGTCCTGGCCCTCGGTACCGGCGGCTTCCTGCTGTTCCAGCGGCCGCGCCGGGGCCGGACCGTGGCGCCGCCGCCCGCCCAGACCCCGGTCACCCCGCCAGCCTCCGCGACATCCGCGGGCGGCGGCGAGACCGCGACGGCCGAGACGCCGGCCGTGCCGGACACGCCCGCCGCCGCGACCGGCGTGCTCGAGGTCGAGCGCCCGCCGCCGTCGGCGGGGCGCCTGGTGCGGCTGCGCGCCCGGCTGGCCCGGTCGCAGAGCTCGATGGGCTCGGTGCTGCTGAACCTGCTGTCCCGGGACCGGCTCGACGACGATACCTGGGACGAGATCGAAGAGGCGCTGATCACCGCCGACGTGGGCGTGGCGGTCTCCCGGGTGATGACCGACGACCTGCGCACCAAGGTCAAGGTGCTCGGCACCCGGGGTGCCCCCGAGGTGCGCGACCTGCTCCGCGGCGAGCTGATCACCCAGCTCGGCGAGGACACCGACCGGTCGCTGCACACCGCGCCGCACGGCGGCCAGCCCGCGGTGGTCCTCATGGTCGGCGTGAACGGCACCGGTAAGACCACCACCTGCGGGAAGCTCGCGCGGGCGCTGATCGGCGACGGGCAGACCGTACTGCTCGGGGCGGCCGACACGTTCCGTGCGGCGGCGGCCGACCAGCTCCAGACGTGGGGGCAGCGGGTCGGCGCCGAGACGGTGCGGGCCGACCGGGACGGCGCCGACCCGGCCAGCGTGGCCTTCGAGGCGGTCACCCAGGGCATCGAGACCGGGGTCGACACGGTCCTCATCGACACCGCGGGCCGCCTGCACACCAAGGTCGGGCTGATGGACGAGCTCGGCAAGGTCAAGCGGGTGGTGGAGAAGAAGGCCACGGTCGACGAGGTGCTGCTGGTGCTCGACGCCACCACCGGCCAGAACGGCCTGCGTCAGGCCCGCGTGTTCGCCGAGGTGGTCGACATCACCGGCATCGTCTTGACCAAGCTGGACGGCACCGCCAAGGGCGGGATCGTCATCTCGGTCCAGCGCGAGCTCGGCGTCCCGGTCAAGCTGGTCGGCCTGGGCGAGGGCCCGGACGACCTGGCCCCGTTCGATCCCGCCGCCTTCGTGGACGCCATCCTCGGCTGACCCCGTCCCGCCCGTCCCCTTCGTATCCCACCGCCCGGCCGACCATCCCGCCGCCCGCCCAGGAGCCCCCGGACGGAAACATGCCTGTAACAAGGCCCCTGGGTGTTTCACGCGGCCGACACACGCCGACGCCTCCGGTGAAACGTCGGTACCGGAAGGTCAGTACCAGGACTGGCGAAGGGACAACCGATGAAGCTCATTACCGCTGTCATCAAGCCGTTCAAGCTGGACGACGTTAAAGCCGCGCTGCAGGCGTTCGGCGTCCACGGCCTGACGATCACCGAGGCAAGCGGGTACGGCAGGCAGCGCGGGCACACCGAGGTTTACCGCGGGGCCGAGTACCAGGTCGACCTGGTACCGAAGGTCCGCGTGGAGATCCTGTGCGACGACGAGGACGCCGATGACCTGATCGGAGTCGTGGTCAAGGCGGCGCAGACCGGGCGGATCGGTGACGGCAAGGTCTGGTCGGTCCCGGTCGAGACGATCGTCAGGGTCCGCACCGGGGAACGCGGCCCGGACGCCATCTGAGCTGAGTCCCATGAAGGCCACGGGGGAAGCGGCGAGCCGACCGGGGGACGCGTGGAGACTATGACTTCGTTCGCGGCCGATCGTGCCCGCCGGACTACGCAAGTCGACCGGTGGCTGGCCGAGCTCCTCGGGGCCGAGGCGGACGTGGCGCTGGTGGCGGTCGGCGGCTACGGCCGCCGGGAACTGCTGCCGCGCAGCGACCTGGATGTCCTGCTGCTGCACGGCGGCCGGGACGACATCGCGAGCATCGCGGACCGGATCTGGTACCCGGTCTGGGACTCCGGAGCCGAGCTCGACCACGCGGTGCGGACCGTGCCGCAGGCCCGGCGGGTGGCCCGCTCCGACCTGAAGGTCGCACTCGGGCTGCTGTCCGCCCGGCACGTGGCCGGCGACCCGGAACTGACCGAACGGCTGCGGGCCGGCGCGCTGGAGGACTGGCGCTCGGCCGCGCCCACCCGGCTGGCCGAGCTGCACGCTTCCTACGACGAGCGGGCCAGGGCCAGCGGGGAGCTCGCCTTCCTGCTCGAACCGGACCTGAAGGAGGCCCGCGGGGGCCTGCGGGACGTGCACGCGATCCAGGCGGTGGCGGCCGCCTGGGTGGCGCCCGCGCCCGGGCCCCGGGTCCGCACCGCGTACGAGCAGATCCTCGACGCCCGGCACGCCCTGCACGAGGTCACCGGACGCCGGCTGGACCGGCTGGTGCTCGAGGAACAGGACGAGGTGGCCCGGGCGCTCGGGCTGCTCGACGGGGACGTGCTGCTCCGGATGCTGGCCGGGGCCGCCCGGACCGTCGTCTACGCGGTCGACCACGCCTTCCGCCAGTCCGACCGGCTGCGCGGCCGCCGGCTGCGCCGCCGTCAGGCCGAGCGCCGCCCGCTCGCGGACGGGGTAGTGGAACAGGACGGCGAGGTCGTGCTGGCGCGGGCGGCCGACCCGGCCGGCGACCC
Source organism: uncultured Actinomycetota bacterium (assembly GCA_963839095.1). Taxonomy (GTDB): domain Bacteria; phylum Actinomycetota; class Actinomycetes; order Streptosporangiales; family Streptosporangiaceae; genus Palsa-504. The sequence goes on from CAWIUF010000050.1 coordinate 218,771, forward strand.
GTCGCTGGTGCTGCGCGCCGCCGCGGCGGCCGCCCAGGCCGGGCTGCCGCTGGCGCCGCGGACCCTGGACCGGCTGACCGAGTGCCCGCCGCTGCCGGTGCCCTGGCCCGCCGCCGCCCGCGACTCGCTGCTCGCGCTGCTCGGGGCCGGCCCGGCCGCGGTCAGCGTGTGGGAGGCACTCGACACCGAGGGCCTGGTGACCGCCCTGATCCCGGACTGGGAGCGGGTCAGGAACCGGCCTCAGCGCAACCCGCTGCACACCTACACGGTCGACCGGCACCTGGCCGAGGCCGCCGCCCACGCCGCCGCGCTGACCCGCGAGGTGGCCCGGCCTGACCTGCTGCTGCTCGCCGCGCTGCTGCACGACGTGGGCAAGGGCTGGCCGGGCGACCACAGCGTCACCGGCGAGGTGGTGGCCCGGGACGTCGCGCGCCGGATGGGCCTGCCCGCCGCGGACGGGGAACTCGTCGCCGCGGCCGTCCGGCTGCACCTGCTGCTGCCCATGGTGGCCACCCGCCGCGACCTGGACGACCCGGTGACCGTCAAGCAGGTCGCCACCACCGTGCGCAGCCGCGTGCTGCTCGAATTGCTGCACGCGCTAGCCATCGCCGACGGCCTGGCCACCGGGCCCGCCGCCTGGAACGACTGGAAGGCCACCCTGGTCGCGGACCTGGTCCGGCGGGTGAAGGCCGTGCTGGACGGCGAGCCGACGCCGCAGCCCGCGCCGCTGCGCGACGACCAGCTGGAGCTGGCCGCCGAGGGCGGCCCGGCCGCCACCGTGATCGGTTCCGAGGTGACCGTGGTCGCCCCCGATCGCCCGGGCCTGCTGTGGCGGGCCGCCGGGGTGCTGGCCTCGCACCGGCTGGCGGTCCGGAGCGCCAACGCGACCTCGGTCGGTGATATCGCCGTCAGCGTGTTCGACGTCGAGCCCGAGTTCGGCGACCCGCCCGACGCCAGCCTGGTGGTCGCGGATCTGCGCCGGATGCTGCAGGGACGGCTGGACGTGGAGGACCGGCTCGACCGCCGGGCCCGGGCGGTGCGGCCGCGGTCGGCGAACGTTCCCGCGCCGAAGGTAAGCCTGATCGACGACGCCTCCGACACGGCGACCGTGGTGGAGGTGCGTGCGCACGACGCGCCGGGCCTGCTGTGGCGGGTCGGCCGGGCGCTCGGCGAGTGCGGCCTCGACGTGCGGGCGGCCCGGGTGGAGACGCTGGGCGCCGAGGTGGTCGACGTGTTCTATGTGACTGACGGGGACGGCAAGCCGCTGGCGGGGGAGGACGTGCGCCGCGCGATCGCGCACTCCGTCCTGACCGCGCTGGGTGACTTACCTCTCGGCGGTAACGGCTTGCCCGCGGAGGACGCGGGTACCGTACACCGCCCGGTAGCCTGGGTGTTGTGTTTGAGACCCTTTCTGACCGGCTGACGCAGGTATTCTCCTCGTTGCGCGGGCGCGGCAAGCTGACCGCGGCCGATATCGACGCGACGGCACGTGAGATCCGCATCGCCTTGCTCGAAGCGGACGTCGCGCTGCCGGTCGTCAGGCAGTTCATCGCGCGGGTCAAGGAGCGGGCCAGCGGCGAGGAAGTCTCCGGCGCGCTGAACCCGGCTCAGCAGGTCATCAAGATCGTCAACGACGAGCTCATCACCATCCTCGGTGGCGAGGAGCGGCGGCTGCGGTTCGCCAAGACGGCGCCGACCGTGATCATGCTGGCCGGCCTGCAGGGCTCTGGTAAGACCACGCTCGCGGGCAAGCTGGGCCTGTGGCTCAAGGGCCAGGGCAACACGCCGATGCTGGTCGCGGCCGACCTGCAGCGCCCCAACGCGGTGCAGCAGCTGCAGGTGGTCGGCGAGCGGGCCGGCGTCCCGGTCTACGCGCCGCAGCCCGGCAACGGCGTCGGCGACCCGATCACCGTGGCGCGGGACTCGCTGGAAGAGGCCCGGCGCCGCCAGCAGAACATCGTCATCATCGACACCGCGGGCCGCCTGGGCGTCGACACGGAGATGATGGCGCAGGCCGTCGCGATCAGGGACGCCACCCAGCCGGACGAGATCTTGTTCGTGGTCGACGCGATGATCGGCCAGGACGCGGTGGCGACCGCGCAGGCGTTCCTGGACGGGGTCGGCTACGACGGCGTGGTGCTGACCAAGCTCGACGGTGACGCCCGCGGCGGCGCCGCGCTGTCCATCGTGGAGCTGACCGGGCGCCCGATCATGTTCGCCTCCTCGGGGGAAAAGCTCGAGGACTTCGACGTATTCCACCCCGACCGGATGGCCTCGCGCATCCTCGACCTGGGTGACCTGCTCACCCTGATCGAGCAGGCGGAGAAGGCGTTCGACCGGGAGCAGACCGAGAACCTGGCCGGGCGGCTGGCCTCCGGCGACGGCTTCACGCTCGAGGATTTCGTCGAGCAGCTGGCCATGGTGCGCAAGCTGGGGCCGATCGGGAACCTGCTCGGCATGCTGCCGGGCGCGGGCAAGTACCGCGAGCAGCTCGAGCAGGTCAACGACAAGGACCTGGACCGGGCCGAGGCCATCGTCCGGTCCATGACGCCCGAGGAACGCCGCGACCCGAAGATCATCAACGGCTCCCGCCGGGCTCGTATCGCCAAGGGCTCCGGGGTCGCCATCGGCGAGGTCTCCCAGCTGGTCACGAACTTCTTCGAGGGCCAGAAGCAGATGAAGGCGGTGTTCGGCGGCGGCGGCATCCCGGGCATGCCGCCCGGCATGGGCGCGGTCGCCCGGCGGGCGTCCAAGTCGGCCCGCAAGAAGGCCAACACCAAGAAGAAGGCGCCGCGCAGCGGCAACCCGGCGCGCGCGGCCGAGCTCGCCCGCGGTGGCGGCAAGCCCCAGGACCAGGCGCCCGCCAACGGCCCGGGCTCGGCGTCCGGGCTCGGGAACCTGGGCGGCCTCGGTGGCGGCCTGCCCGAGGGCCTGACGGCCGAGAACCTGGCCGAGCAGCTGTCCAAGATGCCCTCGAACCTGAACTTCCCGCCCCCCAACTCCGGCCCCCAGGGCAATGTCCCGGCCGCCTTCCGCGGCGGCGGCAAGCGCAAGAAGAAGTAACGTTCCCAGCCAGGCAAGCGGGTACAGCCTCGACGCTACAATCTCGGCGCTACAGCGTCGTCGGGGATAACTCGGTAGTGCCGCTCGAGACGGCACACGTCATGGGCTCGCACAGAGTCTCGACCCTGGTCACGTAGCGATCTCGAGCAGCGAATGAACTCCTTCAGTGACCACGTCGCCAGGCTGCGGTGATTTAGCGCAGGCGCCGCGACCGCGGCCCGCAAGAGCGGGACCGTGGTACGTCGCCGTCCGACGGCCCGGCATATCCAGGCGAACGCCTCGTCGAAGTCCCGCGCGGTTTCGACTAGGTCGAGAACCGTCTCCTCGACGCGGGTACGAGGCGGCGCCAGGGCCGGATGCCTGGCCACGCCGATCCGGCTGGACCGATGCACGATCACTCCGGGGATCTTCCCGTAGCGAGCCGGATTCCGAGCCGTAGGTACCGTGACGTGGATATGCTCGCCCGGCCGGTCAGTCAGGCCATGCAGCACGGCCGCGGTGTGGTGGCTGAGTGTGGCTCCCGGACCCGCGCGCAGCAGGGCGGCCCACAGTTGCGTGTCCCGCGGCGTAGGTCCCGAGAATGTCGCGTACGCGCCTCGCTGCAGACGGCGCCACCGGCCCATTGCGAGCCGCCGGCGGACCATGTCGCTCGTCAAGCCCATGCGCAGAGCCTGCTGACGGCTGGTAACACAGGCCTGGGCGTCAGGGGCACCCCACCCGTCAGGGATCGCGCGCTTAGCCGGGGCTGAGGGCGCGGATGGCGTCGATGGTGTCGGCTTCGGCGGCGGTCTTGTCTTCGCGGTAGCGCAGCACCCGGGCGAACCGCAGCGCGAGGCCGCCCGGGTAGCGCGGGCTGCGCTGGACGCCGTCGAAGGCGATCTCCACCACGAGTTCGGGCCGGACGTAGACGGTGTAGGAGTCCCGGCGCTCCTCCAGCTCGAGCAGCCGCGAAGTCTGCCAGGTCAGCAGCTCGTCGGTCAGCCCCTTGAAGGTCTTGCCGAGCATGACGAAGCCGCCCGTTTCCGGGTCGCGGGCGCCCAGGTGCAGGTTGGACAGCCAGCCGTGGCGCCGCCCGTGGCCCCACTCGACGGCCAGCACTACCAGGTCCAGGGTGTGCCGCGGCTTGACCTTGATCCACCCGGCGCCGCGGCGCCCGGCCGCGTAGGGCGCCCGCAGCGACTTGACCACGACGCCCTCGTGCCCGTGCGCCAGCGCGTCGTCGAAGAACGCGGCGGCCTCGTCGGCCGAGGCGGTGACCAGGCGGGGCATGAGCAGCTCGGCCGGCACCGCGCGGGCCAGGGCCGCGTGCCGTTCGGCATCCTCGGCGTCGATCAGGTCGGCGCCCTCCAGGTGCAGGGCGTCGAACAGGAACAGCGATAGCGCGACCGCAGAGCCCTCCAGGCTGGCCGTCCGGGCCGCGGTGTCCTGGAACGGCAGCGGCCGCCCGTCCTCGCGCAGCGCGATCAGCTCGCCGTCGAAGACCGCGCTCGAGACCGGGAGCGCGGCCAGGGCCGCCACCACCTCGGGCAGCCGCGCCGTGATGTCGTCGAGGGTCCGGGTGAACAACCGAACGGTCCCCTGCGACAGGTGCGCCTGGATCCGGATGCCATCCAGCTTCCACTCCACCGCGCACTCCGCCGCGCCCGCCACGCCGCCCTCCGCAGCATCCTCCACGGTGCCTTCCACTGAAGCCGCCCCGCCCGCCTTGGCCAGCGCCTCGGAGAGGGTAGGAGCACTCGCGGCGAGCATCGGCCGGACCGGGCGCCCCACCTCCAGCCCGAAGGCACCCAGCGCGGCACTGCCGCCGGACAGCGCCGCGGCGGCCACCGCGCTCAGCGAGCCGCGCAGCATCATGGCCCGCCGGACCTCGGCCACCGGTACCGAAGCGGCTCGTGCCACCGCCTCGGTCATCACCCCTTCCAGCGCTCCCTGGCGCAGTTCGCCGGAGAGCAGCCCGACCAGGAACCGCTGCTCGTCCCGGGTAGCCCGGCCGAACAGCTCGCCGACCAGCGCCTTGCGCGCGGCCGTCGAGCCCTTCCCGGACACCGCGCCGATCGCGGAGAACCCCGCGTCCACGTCGCTCAGCGTCAGCGCGGGTGCTTCCGCCGGCGTGAACCCGTCCCGCAGTGCCGCCCACCCCACGCCGATCTGGCGCTGCGGCAGCTCGCCGGACAGGTAAGCCACCGCGATCGGCACCTCGAGCGGCCCCGCCGCCCGCAGCGCTCCCGCCAGCGCCTCGATCTTCGCCAGCCGCGCGCTGGTGCCGGCCACGGTCCGTGACACCTCAGCGATCTCACTAAGCAGCACGTGACTATTCTCCCCGTGTATCCGCCCTGCTACCGCGGCCCCCGCTTCGCCTAGCCCACCCCGCTCCCGTGCCCTCGCCAGCCTAAGTGAAGATCATCAGCTCGCGGAGCTCGTCGACCCGCTCGGGGGAGAGCCGGGTGTAAGCGCACAGCTCGTCGGCGCTGGTGAACCGGCCGAGGTTGGCCCGCGCGGCCAGCACGTCGGCCTCCTCCTCCCGCGTGAGCCCCAGACCGGGGCCGAGGACTCCGCCCGGCACGTGGTTGACGTCGACCAGGCCGCCGTCGTCGTACACGCGGCGCAGGTCAGGCCGGCCGATCATCAGGTCCCGGGCCAGGGCGGGGTTGGTGGCCACCAGGTGGCGCGCGTCCTTCCGGCGCTCGATCCGGTCCCGGGCCTGGGACACCGCCGCCTGGTTGACCTGACGCACGTCCGGGGCGCCCGGCACCGGGCCGCGCCCGGGACGGTACAGCACGAACGCGTGCGTCGCGGCCCCCGCGGCCAGCACGATGAGGAACAGGCCGACCCCCGCGCTGGCGCCGCTGCCCGACTGGACCACGCTCAGCGCGACCGTCAGCGCCACGGTGGCGGCGAGGTAACCCGCGAACACCGCCCAGTCCTGCCTGCGCCGCCGGGCCAGCGCGTAGAACAGGAAGGGAAGGCAAGACAGGAAGCTGATCGACCAGATCGGCACCGAGGTCCACCAGAGCTGCCGCCCGGTGCCACCGCCACGTGGCGTGGTGGCGGGCAGGCGGTTGTCCGGTCCGGCTGGTGTCATGATGTCCTCCCCCGATCGGCCGGCTCCCGGCCGGCCCCGTCCCTTTGCTGACTGTGACGAGACCGGGCCTGCGCCGGTTTACCTGTCAGCCGGCCCGGCCCTCGCTGGGCTGGCCTCGTCGGCCCCGTCCGCCGGTACCACTGCGGCCGGAACCTCTCGCACCACGGCGGCCGGTGCTGTCCGGCTCCCATAGCCAGTATCCGACCGGGAACAGCCGGATGTGCAGGTGATCGTCAACCAGGCCCCACAGCCCGCGCCGCGCGAACAGCGCGATGACGATCGCCACCAGCCCCAGGACGATCAGGTACCAGGCGTTGTACGACTGCAGTTCCTGCTGCAGCACCATGTACACCAGCGTGCCGAGGATCGGCCCCTCGATCGTGCCGAGCCCGCCGATGATCACCGCGAACGCCATCTTGGCCGTCCACTGGACGCTGAACGCCGCGTCCGGCTGCACGCCGAGCAGGCTGATCGAGTTGAGCGCCCCGGCCGCGCCGCAGCCGATCCCGGCCACCACGAAGACGAGCATCCGGACCAGCCCGACCCGCACCCCCGAGCTCCGCGCCGCGACCTCGTCGTCCCGGACGGCGGTGAGCGCGAGCCCCAGCCGGCCGCGCAGCATCAGCCAGACGGTGGCCAGCGACAGGACCGTGACGGCGAGGCCGATCCAGTAGGTGTAGGCGGTGAGCAGCGTCGGGTCGATCCCGGACAGCCCGGGCATCGGCAGCCCGGTCCCGCCGCCGAGCGAGGAGAACCGCTCGATGATCAGCATCACCGTCGCCGCCAGCACCCAGGTGGCGATGGCGAAGTACCCGGTCCGCAGCCGGGAGACCAGCCACCACAGCGGCAGCGCGGCCACGCCGCAGCCGATCGCCGCCACCGGGAGCGCGGCGAACGGCGAGATCCCGTGGATAGCCAGGATGAGCACGAAGTACGCCCCGAGCCCCACGAACGCCTGCTGCCCCACCGACACCAGGCCGGCGTAGCCCGCCAGCAGGTTCCACATGCTGGCCAGGGTGAGGATGATGAACCCCTGGACCATGATGCCGGTGGTGCCCGAGTACACGATGTACGGGAACAGTGCGAGCACGACCACGACCACGAGGGCGCCGCCGCCGGTCCAGGTCATGTTCCGACGTGACCGCGTCACCCGGATTTTTTCGACCGAACGGGTGGTGTTTTCCGTGGCCACTGTCATGACTGAGCCTTCCGCGAGGTCAGGCCCTGCGGCCGGATCACCAGTACGGCCAGGAAGACGAGATATCCGGCCAGCACCTCGTACGAGATGTTGATCTGGGCGCCGATCTGCTGCGCGACCCCGAGCACCACGCCGCCCAGCAGCGTTCCCCACAGCGAGCCGAGGCCGCCGATGACCACCGCGGCAAACGCGAACAGCAAGATGGTGTCGGTGCCCGTGGTGGGGGAGAACTGCGAGTACATGCCGTAGGCGATGCCCGCCAGCGCCACCGTGCCGAACGCGATCGCGGCCGCGATGCCGAACACGTGCCGGTAGTCGACGCCGGAGAGCTGGGCGGCCTCCCGGTCGTCCGCCACGGCCCGGATCATCCGGCCGTAGCGGGAGGCGGACAGGAAGTACTGCAGGCCGAGCAGGACCAGCACGGCCACCGCGAAGATCAGCAGCAGCAGGTAGGCGATCTGGATCTGCGAGCCGATCGAGAACGAGCCGGTGATGATGGAGCTGCCGACCCCCAGCGAGTGGCTGTCCGCGTTGATGAACTGCAGCAGCCCGGCCTCGATGACCACCGAGAGCCCGAACGTCACCAGCAGCGTGGTCAGCTCGCTCCGCTCCAGGGCCGCCTGGATCAGGGTCCGCTGCAGCGCGTAGCCGAGCACCGCCATGATCGGCACCACGATCAGGAACGACCACAGCGCCGGGATGTGGGTGACGGTGATGACGCCGAGCGCGATGTAGGCGCCGATCACCGCGAGGTCGCCGTGCGCGAGGTTGACGACCTTCATGACCCCGAACATGAGCGAGAGCCCGCAGGCGAACAGCGCGTACAGCCCGCCGGTCAGGATGCCCTGGATGATGTCGTTGACGTAGGCCATTACGGCTCGCTCCCCTCGCCGGCCCGGCCGAAGCCGAAGTACGCGGCCTCGACCTGCTCCGGAGTGACCTCCGACGGGCGGCCTTCCAGCGTGGTGTGGCCCTCGAGCAGGCACTGCAGGCGCGACGCGACCCGCAGCGCCTGGCTCACGTCCTGCTCGACCAGCAGCACGGTGAGCCCGCTGGCCAGGATCTGCGGCATCATCGCGTAGATGCGCTGGACCACGACGGGCGCCAGGCCGAGGGAGAGCTCGTCGAGCAGCAGCACGCGCGGGTTGGCGACCAGCGCCCGGCCGATGGCGACCGACTGCTGCTCGCCGCCGGACAGCTGCGCCGTGCGCTGGTTCCGGCGGTCCTTCATCCAGCCGAACAGCTCGTAGACGCGCTCGATCGTCCACGGCCCCTTGCGCGCGTAGGTGGCGCCGACCTGGAGGTTCTCCTCCACGGTGAGCGACCCGAACAGCCGCCGGCCCTCCGGCACCAGGGCGATTCCCTGGGTCGCCCGGCGTTCCGGCCTGACCCGGGTCATCTCCTTGCCGTCGTAGTGAATAGAGCCCTCGGTCGGGGTGTGCAGGCCGACGATCGTGCGGAGCAGCGTCGACTTGCCCGCGCCGTTGGCGCCGATGATCGCGTACACCTCGCCGGGGAACACCCGCAGCGAGACCCGGTCCAGCGCCCGCAGCTGACCGTGGTGCACGACCAGATCCTTGACTTCGAGCAGCGGCGCGCTCTCGTTGCCGCTCGTCTCCGGCTCGCTCACTGTGCTGGCCTCGCTCACGGGGTGTCCTCGCCGATGAGGTCCTCGTCCAGCGTGCCGCCGGTCAGGGAGGCGGTGACGTCCGAGCCGAGGAAGACCTCCCGGACGGCCGGGGTGGCCAGCACCTCGGCCGGGGTGCCGTCGCCGACGAACGCGCCGCCGGTCAGGCACAGCAGCCGGCTCACCACCGCGGTGAGCGCCCGGACCACGTGCTCGATCCAGATCACCGCGATGCCCTCGGCGTTGACCGCGCGGACGATCTCGACGAGCTGCGCGACCTCCGGGTCGGTCAGGCCGCCGGCCACCTCGTCGAGCAGCAGCAGCTTCGGCCGGGACGCGAGGGCGCGGGCCAGCTCCAGGCGCTTGCGCTGGAGCAGCCCGAGCCGGGCGGCGGGCAGGTTGGCCTGGCCGGTCATCCCGGCCAGGTCGAGTGCCTGCGCCGCCGCCGCGTAGCTGGCCCGGCGCCGCAGCCCCGCGCCCTGCTGCGCGGCGACGAGCAGGTTCTCGTACACGGTCATATCGGTGAACGGGCGCGGGACCTGGTAGGTCCGCCCGATGCCCAGCCTGCACCGCCCCGCCGAGTCCAGCTTGGTGACCGTGCGGCCGTCGAACGAGATCTCCCCGGCGTCCGGCGACAGGCCGCCGGAGATGAGGCCGAACAGGCTGGTCTTGCCAGCTCCGTTCGGCCCCACGATCCCCACGGTGTCGCCGGCGCCGACGCTCAGCGAGAGCTGGTCGGCGATGACGACCTGGCCGAACCGCTTCGTCACCTGGTCGAGCTGGAGGAGCGGACTGGTCATCGGGTCACTTGTTGGTCGGCTTGAGGTCGCCGGTGATCTTCGCCTGCGGCTGCAGCGTGTTGTCGACCACCATGGCCTCGAGCGGGTACTTGGTGCCCTTCTGCCACTGGATGCCCACCGGCGGGGTGATGGCCACGCCCGGCGCGGGCGCCTTGCTCGAGGTGAAGTCGATCGGCCCGGCCACGCCGTTGACGTTCACCTGGTGGATGGCGTCGGCCACCTCGTTCTTGTCGTGCGGGTTGTTCACCGCGGTGAGCGCGGCGTGCGCGATCTCGAAGAGGGTGTAGTTGCTGATGTTGGAGTTCCACTGGCCGTGCCCGGCGGACTCGTACTCGTCGGCGAACTGCTGGCAGGTCTCGCCGGTGAACGAGGAGGTCCACGGCAGCGACGGGGCCCACCAGGCGTCGGTGGCGACGTTGTTCACCAGGTCGCCGAGCGCGTAGGCGTCGGGCGGGAACAGCAGCACCTTGGCCACGGTGGCCAGCTTCGGCTTGAAGCCCTGCTGCACGGACTGCTTCCACATGGTGGCGAAGTCGGGCGGCAGCGGCACGTTGGTGAAGAAGTCGGCCTCGGCGCTCTTGAACGGGGAGATCATCGAGGAGTAGTTCGTCGTCCCGTCGGTGTAGGGCGAGGAGAGCTCGAAGGTGTAGCCGGCCGACTTGGCGATCTCCGGGAACACCGCGCGGAACGCGTTGCCGTCGGAGTCGTTCGGGAACGCGGCCGCGACGGTCTTGTCCGTCTTGAGCTGCGCGTGGACCCGGTTCCACATCGGGATGAAGGCCTCGACCAGGTGCTCCGCGCCGAGGAAGTACATCACCACGTACTTCGCCTTCTCCGTCGCCTTCTGCGGGTTGCCCTTCGGGAACAGGTTCAGGTACCACGACTCCCACGGGATGTTCGCGCAGATCAGCGGGGTGCCGAGGGTTTGCGCGGTGCTGGCCACCGCGTTCACCGTCTCCGGCGTGCTCGAGGCCAGCAGCAGGTCCACGTGGTCGCCGTTGATGGCCTGCTGGGCCAGCTGGCCGGCCCGGGTCGGGCTGGACTGCGTGTCGTAGGAGTTGATCTGGACCTCGTAGGTCTTGCCGCCGATCTTGAACCCGTTCTTGTACGGCGTGGTCGCCTTGATCTTCGAGAGCACGAAGCCGTCAGGCGCGCCGAACCCGGCCAGCGGGCCGGTCAGCGGGTGGATCCAGCCGATCGTGATCTTCCCGGACGAGGACCCTCCGCCGGTGCTGGACGTCGAGCTGTTGCCCTTGATGCTCGAGCTGCAGGCTTCCAGCAGGCCGCCGCCGCCCACCACGGCCGCACTGGCACCGAACGCGCGCAGCACTCCGCGCCGGCTCGGAAATCCTGGCCCCTCGGGGTACCCCTGCGAGGTCCCCTTTGCCCCCCGCAAAGGCTTCGTGCTATCCGGTTGCGCAGTCTGGTCACTCATTGCCAACGATCTCCTTTGAGGGACGCGCCATCGGCGCGGGACCGCATCTGAGGCGACACCGGCGACCCCCGTGGACTCTGGGTCTGGGGTGGCTGCGGGCGTCATGGGGCTAACATCACCTAAATCACCAACAAGGGCTGCCATGGCCTAAGCAACGTGCATCCTGCCTCATTGGTTCGTGAGGCCCCGGGGCGCAGGTACCTGATAGAGGCCTCCTATCACTTACTGAGATATTGCGCCCGCCCGCAGGGACCAGTGACTTGTGCGCTCTGCGAACGAACGTACAGATATAGAACAGTATGGCAACGCTAGGATGCCTGTTCGGGCATAGTCAACGCACGTTATGTAACTGTTTCATATTGTGATATGCCGAGGTAGCGGCGCTGGGCAGGCCCTCGTTCATGGCGCCGGGCCCACTCCCTCACCCCCCGTAGTCATTTCCCCGCTCACCTTGATCAAGCATCACTGCCGACCCCCTGATCTGGGCTTTCCCGCCCCGCCCCGCCCCGGGCCGCAATGATCATTCCGGCCCCCGCCGCGATGCGCCCAAGGCCCCCGCCCTCACCCCGCCCCGCAAGCGCCGCGCCCGCCCCGCCCCGCGAAGCCCGCCGCCGCCCGCCCCGCGAAGCGCCGGCTGCCTGCCCTGCCCCCGTCGCGGAAGCGCCGGCTGCCTGCCCTGCCCCCGCCCCGCGAAGTGCCGGCTGCCTGCCCTGCCCCCGTCGCGGAGTCCCGGCTGCCTGCCCTGCCCTCGGTCTCGAAGCGCCGGCGTACCCTCGCCCCGGCCGCGCGGCGCTGGCCATGCGCCCGCCGCGGCTCCACGCCGCCGTGCTGCCTGCGGGCCCATGCATACGCGCGGCCCCGGAGGCCGCTCAACTCCTGGCCGGGCCGGGTCCGCGGGCCATCCTCGCACGCGCTCACGAAGCGATCCTAAAATAGGTTACAAAATTGTCAACAACTCACCCGGCCCCGGCAATCCGCGCCTCAGCCGCCGCATCACCTCGTCCCCCGCTGCCCGCCTTGTCCCTTGCCCCGCCCTCGCCCTGCCGTGTCCCGCCCCACCGCGCCCAAGCCCTTCTCCTGCCACCGCCGCAACCACCGATGACCCTTCTTCCATGCATATAGAAAGGGCGGCCCGTCGGCAGCCACCGCGATGTGACGCTGCTGTGGCCTGACAACAGTGATGTGCCATGCGCGTGGTCTTCGTGGTGAGTGCTCTCGCGGAGCCAAGCCGTGGTGGCAGTGCTGGCAGCGGTCGTTCCGGCAGTGGCTGCCGGACGCTCACGGTAGGCTCCTGCGTCGTCGCCGGACTCGCGTGTGCACCAGACCCGCCCAGACGTCATCCTGGTCGCCGTGACCGCGATCCGCTGTCGTGCCTGGCTGCCGCAGGCCGGGTCATCGCCGGCTCCGCCGGCGCAGCCGCCGAGCTGACCCGGCCGCCGCATCCGCCGCCCACCGTCGTCGGCAGCCGCCCCAGCCGTCACCCGGTCGCCGCACGCGCCATCCGCCGCCGTCGCCAGCCGGACGATGGAACATCGAGCCGGTCCGAGGCCGCGACCGTCACGGGACAGCTGAGGCGCATGGGATCCTGACGCGGGCCTGATGGGGACGCGCGGGGACGGGCTGCGGGGGAGTTGCTCCGGGAGCCGGCCGGTGGTCGCAGGTCCGCAAGCGCGGGTAGTGTGACGATGGATTACTAGTCAGGGGCTGTTCTCTGGCACAATGTGATGCTGACCGCTAGGCCAAGCGAGGCCCTCTCCTCGTTCGCCCGGCCTGGCTCATCTGTGCGGTCCCGTCGGCTGTTTCCCCGGTCGGCACGGGTCCGCCGCATTTCATCTATCGCTGGGAGAAGACCACAGTCGTGGCTGTCAAGATCAAGCTGAAGCGCCTGGGCAAGATCCGGGAGCCTTATTACCGGATCGTTGTCGCGGACGCGCGCACCAAGCGCGATGGGCGCGCTATCGAGGAGATCGGCAAGTACCACCCGAAGGCCGAGCCCTCGCTCATCGAAGTGAACTCCGAGCGGGTACAGCACTGGCTGTCGGTGGGCGCGCAGCCCACGGACCCGGTCACCGTCCTGCTCAAGATCACCGGGGACTGGCAGAAGTTCAAGGGGGAGCCGGGCTCCGAGGGCACCCTGAAGACGGCTAAGCCGAAGGCGGACAAGAAGGAGAGCTTCGAGGCCGCCGCCAAGGAGAGCCAGGCCACCAAGGAAGCCAAGGAAGACAAGGGCGCCAAGGGGTCCTCGCGCGCGGCCAAGCCCGCCAAGGAGACCACGGCCAAGGAGACCACGGCCAAGGAAAGCCCCGCCAAGGAGAGCCCGGCCAAGGAGACCACGGCCAAGGAAAGCCCCGCCAAGGAGAGCCCGGCCAAGGATGTCGCGAGCGAGGTGGACGCCAAGGCCGGCGAGGCCGAAGCCGCGGCGACCGAGTCCGCGAACGCCAAGGCTGCGGTGACCGAGGCCGAAGACGCCAAGGCCGCGGACGGCGAGCCGGCCAGCGGAGCCTGACGTGCTTGAGGAAGCCCTCGAGCATCTGGTCCGGGGCATCGTCCAGTACCCCGACGACGTCCAGGTCGCCAGCCGGTCACTGCGCCGGGGTAACGTCCTCGAGGTGCGCGTGCACCCCGAGGACCTCGGCAAGGTCATCGGCCGGGGCGGGCGCACCGCCCGGGCGCTGCGTACCGTTATCGGCGCCCTGGCGTCGGGGCGTTACGTCCGGATCGACCTGCTGGACGCCAACGAGGTTCGCTGACCTGATGCGGGTCATCGTTGGCCGGGCCGGCCGTCCGCACGGCATCCGCGGCGAGGTAGTCATCGGGGTCAGGACCGACGAGCCTGACCTCCGTTTCGCCGTGGGTGCCGCCGTGGACGTCAGCACCGACCCCGAAAAGACAGACGGCGAGCGGCTGACGGTCGCCTCGGCGCGCTGGCATTCGGGGCAGCTCCTCGTCGCGTTCGACGGGATCACCGACCGGACCGCGGCCTCCGAGCTGACCGGCAGCTGGCTGAGCGTGGACGCGAGCCAGCTGCCGGACACCGGTGACCCCGACGAGTTCCGCGACCACGAGCTGATCGGCCTGAACGTCCGGACCGCGGGCGGCGAGCCGGTGGGCGTGGTGACCGATGTGCTCCACTACGGCCAGGACCTGCTGGTGGTGCGGCGTACCGAGGGCGAGGTCATGGTGCCGTTCGTCAGGGAGATCGTGCCCGAGGTCGATATCGACGCGGGCCTGGTCGTCATCGACCCGCCGCCGGGACTGCTCGACCCGGCCGAGGCGCAGTAGGCACAGCGCGGGTAGCCCGGGGATCAGGTGAGCCCCGCTCGTTAGGAGCAATAAAGAGGAGAGGGCGTGGGGCTGCGGATCGACGTCGTGACCATCTTCCCTGACTACTTCGGCAGCCCGCTCGGGGTCTCGCTGATCGGGAAGGCCGCGGTACGGGGCGACATCGAGTTCGGCGTGCACGACCTGCGCCACTGGGCCGCCGATGTCCACCACACCGTGGACGACGTGCCGTTCGGCGGCGGACCGGGCATGGTGATGAAGCCGGATGTCTGGGGCAGCGCGCTCGACGAGATCATCGGGGACGGCGAGGCCCGGCTGATCGTGCCGACGCCGAGCGGAGTGCCGTTCTCTCAGAAAATGGCGGCCAGCTACGCCGCCGAGCCGCGGCTGGTGTTCGCCTGCGGGCGTTACGAGGGCATCGACGGCCGGGTCGTCGAGGCGATGCGGACACGGATGCCGGTGGACGAGGTCAGCATCGGCGACTACGTGCTGGCCGGCGGCGAGGTCGCCACCCTGGTCATGATCGAGGCGGTGGGGCGGCTGCTGCCCGGCGTCCTGGGCAACGCGTCCTCGGCACCAGACGACTCGTTCGGCGGTGACGGGGACCCCGCAGGGGCCATGCGCGGCCTGCTCGAGGGGCCCGTCTACACCCGGCCGCGGGCCTGGCGCGACCGTGAGGTGCCCGAGGTGCTGCTGTCGGGCAACCACGCCGCGATCGCCCGCTGGCGCCGTGACATGGCACTGCGCCGCACCGCCGCGCACCGGCCCGACCTGATCGCGGCCCTGCGCGACCTGGACCGCCGCGACCACCAGGTACTGGCCGAGACGGTCCCTGACCCCGCCGGGGAAAAGACCGTGAAAGGGGCGAAAGAGGGGTCGCCGCCTCCCGGCTTTCCGGTTAGCGGCGAAGATATGGCACACTGAAGACCGCTGTCTTTTTCAGGCACCCGGCCCGGGACCCGCGAGAGGGTACCCTGGCATGAGCCCGCGCTGCCGGGCGCCCGCCACGACCATCACCAAGGAATCCGCTGTCATGCATACCGCGATTGCCGAAATCGAGCAGGCCCAGACCCGGTTTGACATCCCCGACTTCCGTCCTGGGGACACGCTCAAGGTTCACGTCCGGGTCACCGAGGGGAACCGCTCCCGGATCCAGGTGTTTCAGGGCGTGGTGATCCGGCGCCAGGGCAGCGGCTTCCGGGAGACGTTCACCGTCCGCAAGGTCAGCTACGGCGTAGGCGTCGAGCGGACCTTCCCGGTGCACAGCCCGTCGATCGACAAGATCGAGCCGGTTACCCGGGGCAAGGTGCGCCGCGCCAAGCTGTACTACCTCAGGGACCTGCGCGGGAAGGCGGCCCGCATCAAGGAGCGCCGCGACCAGACCGGCAGCTGACCGATGCGGGGGCCCGGCGACGCGGGCGGGGGACAGGCGATGGACGACCAGCAGGAACCGGGGTCGGTCACATCGGCCCAGACCTCGCAGTCTGACGCCAAGTCCAGCGCCGCCGAGCCGGGCGAGAGCGATTCCGGAGCCAAGGCCGGGAAGCCGAAGAAGAAGAAAAGCTTCGCGCGCGAGCTGCTGACCATCGTCGTGGCCGCCGCCGTCCTCACCTTGCTGGTGAAGGCGTTCCTGGTCCAGGTGTACCGGATTCCCTCGGCGTCGATGGAGAACACCCTCGAGATCGGCAACCGGGTCCTGGTCAACAAGCTCGTCTACCATTTCCGCGATATCGCCCGCGGTGACATCATCGTGTTCAGCGGGCAGGACTCGTGGGGGCCCGACGCCCCGCCGCCGCCCGGCAACCCGCTGGTCCGGGGCTTCGACGACGTGCTCTCCGGTCTCGGCCTGCACAGCGACCAGACCTACTACATCAAACGGGTGATCGGCCTGCCCGGTGACCGGGTGGTCTGCTGTGATGCGCAGGGCCGGATCACCGTCAACGGCGTGGCCCTGAACGAGAGCCAGTACATCTACCCCGGCGAGCAGCCCTCGGCGATCAAGTTCAACAACGTCGTGCCGGCCGGCCATCTGTGGGTGATGGGGGATCATCGCGGCGACTCGGAGGACTCGCGCTACCACCCGGACGACCCGGGCAACGGCGCCATCCCGGAGAGCCAGGTCGTCGGCCGGGCATTCTTCGTCATCTGGCCGCCCTCGCAGTTCCGCGACCTGCCCATCCCCAATACCTTCCAGCAGGCTTCACTGCACGCGGGCGCCGCGGGAGCGGCCGTGCTCGAGGTCGGCGGGACCGCGCTGGGTGCCGTGGCCGCCGCTCCGGTGGCGGGAGTGGCCGGAACCGCGGGTGTCATCGCGACGCCGCTGCTGCTGCGACGCCGGCGCAGGCGCTCCCGGAGCGGGCGCTCCAGCAGCTGACGCTCAGGGAGTAGACGCTAGGCTCGGGTACGCGTGGTGCGTGATCGGAAGGGGCTCGGATGAGCGGCGCTGGCCGTGGCGTGACGCCAGGGGCCGACCCGGACGGCAGGGACGAGGCACCGGGCCCGCCGGCCGAAGCCGGGGACGACGTGGACGGCAGCGCGGATAAGACGTCACCGGACGGCCAGGCGCCGGAAGCCCAGGCGGAGAGCGCCGCCGAGAGCCCGGCCGCGGCCGGCCCGGAGTCTGACGGCAAGCGCAAGGCGGCCAGCCGGCCGCGGCGCAAGCGGTCGTTCTGGCGCGAGTTCCCCGTCCTGGTCGTCGTGGCGCTGCTGCTCGCGGTGGTCATCAAGACCTACGCCATCCAGGCCTTCTTCATCCCGTCCGGATCGATGGAGAACACGCTCGAGATCAACGACCGGGTCCTGGTCAACAAGCTCGTCTACGACGTCCGCGGCATTCACCGCGGCGACATCGTCGTCTTCAACGGGGACGGCTCGTGGGATCCGGGCACGGTGCCGGTGGACACGAACTTCGTGGTGAAGTTCGCCAACGGCTTTGCCAGCATGTTCGGCTTCGGGCACCCGGGCGACATCCTCATCAAGCGGGTCATCGGCCTGCCCGGGGACCGCGTGGCCTGCTGTGACGCGCAGGACCGGGTCACGGTCAACGGCGTCGCGCTGAGCGAGCAGTCGTACCTGTATCCCGGTAGTTCCCCGTCGATGAGCAGGTTCAGCATCACCGTGCCGTCGGGTCGGCTGTGGGTCATGGGAGACCACCGGCTCATCTCCGACGACTCCCGCGACCACCTCGGCAGCCCCGGCGGCGGCACGGTCCCGGAGAGCGCGGTCGTCGGCCGGGCCTTCGTCATCATCTGGCCGCTGAGCCGGCTGCGGTTCCTGCCGATTCCCGCCACCTTCCAGCAGCCGAAGCTGAACGCCACGGCCGCCGCCGGCCCGGGGACGGCCGCGGGCACCACGGCACCCCAGACCGCGGGCCTGCTGTCGGCTCGCCTCGAGCCGTCCAGCCCGGCCCTGCCCCTGACCTTGGGCTTTGTCGGCGCCGTCCCGGTCACCTGGCTCCAGCGCCGCATCCGCCTGCGGCTCGCCCGACAACATCCCCGCGAGCCAAAGGGCGTCGGCTCAAAGGCGCCCGGCGGCGAGCGGGACAGCAGAGTCCGGCGGCGAGCGGGATAGCAGAGTACCCTTCGCAGTGTCATGACCCGCCATCCTGATGCGCCGGCCGCCGCCAACCCGGCCTCGGCGGCCACCGCTGCTTCCATCCGGAACCTGTATCCCCGGTACCCGGGTTACACGCCCCGCCGCGACGGGGGCCTCGCCGCGTACGAGACCGTGCTCGGCCGGGCCGGGTTCAGCCCGGTCGCCGGCATCGACGAGGCCGGCCGGGGGGCGTGCGCCGGGCCGCTCGTGGTGGCGGCCGTGGTGCTCGATCCGGCCAGCATCCGGCGGATGCCCGGGCTGGCCGACTCCAAGCTGCTGACCCCCCAGGCCCGGGAGGACGCCTACGCGGAGATCCTGCGCCGGGCTGTCGACTGGCACGTCGTCGTCATCGGCGCCGACCAGATCGATGCCGTCGGCCTGCACGTATGCAACGTCTCGGGCATGCGCCGGGCCTTCGCGGGACTGCGCTGCACGCCGGGGTACGTGCTCACCGACGGCTTCCCGGTCCGCGGCCTCGGCATCCCCGGGCTCGCGGTCTGGAAGGGGGACCGGGTCACGGCGTCGGTCGCCGCGGCCTCCGTCCTGGCCAAGGTCAGCCGGGACCGGATGATGCGAGACCTGCACGAACGTTATCCCCTATACGGCTTCGACCGGCACAAGGGATACGTCACCGACGATCACGTGCGCGCACTGGCTGAGCACGGGCCCAGCCCGGTGCACCGCTATTCGTTCGTGAACGTGACCCGGATGGCGGGCCAGGCCAAGCCCGCGAACCCGGCTGCACTCCCGGAGCTCACTGACCCCGCGGAATTCACCGGCCCAGTCGATCCGGCCATCGCCGGCCCGGCCGGGGACCTGGTGACCTCGGGAATCAGCCCGGCGGGGGCATTCGGGGACAACGAGAGGAGAATGAGCTCATGAGCGCGGAGGACCTTGAGAAGTACGAGGCGGAGATGGAGCTTCAGCTCTATCGCGAGTACCGCGACGTCGTCGGGTTGTTCACGCACGTGGTCGAGACCGAGCGCCGTTTCTACCTGACGAACGACGTCGAGCTGAACGTTCGGTCAAGTGACAACGGTGAGGTGTTCTTCGAGGTCACAATGCGGGATGCTTGGGTCTGGGACATGTACCGTCCCGCCCGGTTCGTCAAGAACGTGCGAGTGGTCACTTTCAAGGACGTCAACATCGAGGAACTGGCCAAGGCCGACCTCGAGGTACCAGACGAGAAGCCGGATTTCCCGGCGTAGACTCGAAGCCGGTTATCCGGCGTAGCTGACGGCGGAGGAACAATGTTCGGGCTTCCCGATGGGGTTGCGGCCTGCCTGTTCGACATGGACGGCGTGGTGACCAAGACCGCGATCGTGCACGCGGCGGCGTGGAAGCAGATGTTCGACGACTTCCTCCGCGAGCGAGCGCAGAGCACCGGGACCGAGTTCGTCCCGTTCGACTCGGACCACGATTACGGCGCCTACGTCGACGGCAAGCCGAGGCTGGACGGCACCAAGTCGTTCCTGGAGTCTCGCGGCATCGAACTGCCCGAGGGCAGCCCGGACGACCCGCCGGGCAAGGCCACCCTCAACGGGCTGAGCAACCGCAAGAACGACCTCGTCCTGGTCAAGCTGGAAGAGAACGGCGTGCAGGTCTACGACGACACGATCACGTTCATCAAGGCGGTGCGCGACAAGGGAATGCCGACCGCGATCGTCTCCTCGAGCGCGAACACCAAGCAGGTGCTCGACGTCGCGAAGATCGCGGACCTGTTCGACGTCCGGGTGGACGCCCAGTACGCCAAGGAGCACCACCTGCCCGGCAAGCCGGCGCCGGACACGTTCCTGGCGGCGGCGGAAGCGCTCAAGGTGCCCGCCGCGCACGCGGTGGTCTTCGAGGACGCCCTGGCGGGCGTCGCGGCCGGCCATGCCGGGCACTTCGCCCTGGTGGTCGGCGTGGACCGGGTTAACCAGGCCGACGCACTGCACGAGCACGGCGCCGACGTCGTGGTCGAGGACGTGGCGGACCTGCTGAAGCAGGACGGAGCGGCCCGATGATCAAGCAGTCCGCGTACGGCACGGAGCCCTGGCGGCTCGTCGAGAACCGGCTCGACCTCGACCTGCTGGCCCAGAGCGAGTCGATCTTCGCCCTGTCCAACGGGCACATCGGGCTGCGCGGCAACCTCGACGAGGGGGATCCGCACGGGCTGCCGGGCAGCTACCTGAACTCGTTCTACGAGGTCCGGCCGCTGCCGTACGCGGAGGCCGGCTACGGCTTCCCCGACGACGGGCAGACCGTCATCAACGTCACCAACGGCAAGATCATCCGGCTGCTGGTGGACGACGAGCCGCTGGACATCAGGTACGGGACCCTGCACTCGCATGAGCGCGTCCTGGACCTGCGGGCGGGCACGCTGACCCGCACGGTCGAGTGGTCCTCGCCGGCCGGGGCCCGGGTCAAGGTGACGTCGGTCCGGCTGGTGTCGCTGACCCAGCGCGCGATCGCGGCGGTCAGCTACACGGTCGAGGCGGTGGACGCCAAGCTGCGGCTGGTCCTGCAGTCCGAGATCGTCGCCAACGAGGAACTGCCGCTGCGCAGCAAGGACCCCCGGATGGCCGCCGTCCTGGAGAACCCGCTGGTCAGCGAGGAACACCAGTGCACCAACGACAACGGGCCGGTACGGGCGGTCCTGGTGCACAAGACCAGGGCCAGCGGGCTGCGGATCGCGGCCGCGATGTCGCACGTCATCACCGGCCCGGAGAAGATGGCGAACCGGGTCGAGTCCTATCCCGACCTGGGCCGGCTCACCATCGCGGCCGAGGTCGGCGCGGGCGAGAAGATCCAGCTCGTCAAGTTCACCGGCTACGGCTGGTCGAGCCAGCGGTCCAAGCCCGCCCTCGTCGACCAGGTCTCCGCCGCGCTCGCCGCCGCCCACCTGACCGGCTGGGACGGGCTGCTGGCCGAGCAGCGGGCGTACCTGGACGAGTTCTGGGAGGGCGCCGACGTCGAGGTCGAGGGCGACGCCGAGATCCAGCAGGCGGTGCGCTTCGGGCTGTTCCACATCCTGCAGGCCGGCGCGCGAGCCGAGCACCGGCCGATCGCCGCGAAGGGGCTGACCGGGACCGGCTACGACGGGCACACGTTCTGGGACACCGAGACGTTCGTGCTGCCGGTGCTCATGTACACGCACCCGACGGCGGCGGCCGACGCGCTGCGCTGGCGGCACCTGACGCTGGACGAGGCGAGGCGGCACGCGGCCGAGCTGGGCCTGGACGGGGCGGCGTTCGCCTGGCGGACGATCCACGGCGAGGAGTGCTCGGGCTACTGGCCCGCCGGGACCGCGGCGTTCCACATCAACGCCGACATCGCCGACGCCGTCGCCCGCTACCTGGACGCTACCGAGGACGCCAAGTTCGAGCGGGAGGTCGCGCTCGAGCTGCTGGTCGAGACCGCCCGCCTGTGGCGCTCGCTCGGGCAGCACAACGCCGAGGGCAACTTCCGGATCGAGGGCGTGACCGGGCCGGACGAGTACAGCGCGGTCAAGGACAACAACATCTACACGAACCTGATGGCCCAGCGGAACCTGGCCTGCGCCGCCGACCTGGCGGTCAAGCTGCCCGACGAAGCCGGACGGCTCGGGGTGACGACCGAGGAGGTCGCGTCCTGGCGGGACGCGGCGGCCGCGATGTACATCCCGTTCGACGACCGCCTCGGCGTGCACCCGCAGCACGAGGGGTTCACCGACTACGCCCGGTGGGACTTCAAGAACACCGACGAGGACCACTACCCGCTGCTGCTGCACTTCCCCTACTTCCAGCTCTACCGCAAGCAGGTCGTCAAGCAGGCGGACCTGGTGCTGGCCATGTACATGCGGCCGGACGCGTTCACGCCCGAGCAGAAGGTCAGGAACTTCGCCTACTACGAGCCGCTCACCGTGCGCGACTCGTCCCTGTCGGCCTGCACGCAGGGCGTCATGGCGGCCGAGGTCGGCCAGCTCGACCTGGCCCACGACTACCTGGCCGAGGCCGCGCTCATGGACCTGCGGGACGTCGAGCACAACACCTCCGACGGCGTGCACATGGCGTCGCTGGCCGGGGCGTGGATGGCGCTGGTCGCCGGTTTCGGCGGGATGCGCGCGGGCGCCGGGTCGCTGGCCTTCAGCCCGCGCCTGCCGGGCGGTATCGCGCGGATCTGCTTCCGGCTGCGTTACCGGGGCCGCAAGCTGCGCATCACGATCCGGCCCGACCAGGCCCGGTACGAACTGCTGGACGGCAAGGCGCTGGAGATCACGCACCACGGCAAGGAATTCAAGCTGACCAAGAAGTCCGTGGAGCTGGACATCCCGTCGGCCACCGCCGGCCCGCGCCCGGAGCAGCCGCCCGGCCGCATGCCATACAACCGCAGCAGCTGAGAAGTGCTACTCCCGCTCGCTCTGCTAGCCCCGCTTGCCGCCGGTGCCGTTGAGTCGGCTCCTTCCCTCCTCGCTCGTCGCAGGCTCCTCGCTCGTCAGTCCAGTCGCCGACGGCGCCTTTGGCTCGCGAGGATCGAGGGTGCCCCGCAGGATTACACCACCCGGCGCTGACATTTCCGGCCGGTTATCCACCGTCACGCCTGCTCCTGTCCCGGTTTTCCACAGGCAGGGACGCCTCCGCGCCGCCCGCCCCGGTAACCGGCGATTGTCGGAGCCGGAGGTGATGGCGATGCATGCCAAGGACGTGCTGGGCAAATCCGGCGAGCAGGCGGCGGCCGAGTACCTGGAGTCGTGCGGGCTGCGGATCCTGGACCGCAACTGGCGCTGCGCGGTCGGCGAGATCGACATCGTGGCCGTGGACCGGTGCACGCTGGTGGTCGTCGAGGTGAAATCCAGGACCGGGACGCGGTGCGGCAGCCCGCTCGAGGCGGTCAGCCGGGCCAAGCGGGCCCGGCTGCGCCGGCTCGCGGTGCAGTGGCTGAACGCCCATGGCGTCCGGTTCGACCAGGTCCGCGTCGACGTGGTCGGCCTGGTCTACGACGGCACCGGCGGGTTCACCATCGAGCACGTCCCGGGGGTGGGGTAGCCGTGCCGCTGGCCCGCACCCACTCGGTGGCCCTGGTCGGGGTGACCGGGCACCTGGTCGAGGTCGAGGTGGATATCGCGAACGGGCTGGTCGGGATGATCCTGGTCGGCCTGCCCGACACCGCTCTGCGCGAAGCGCGCGACCGCATCCACGCCGCCATCGTGAACAGCCGCGAGGATTGGCCGCAGCGCAAGATCACGGTCGGGCTCTCCCCGGCCACCTTGCCCAAGCGGGGCAGCTGGTTCGACCTGGCCATCGCGATCGGCATCCTCGCCGCGGCGGGCAAGGTGCCGCGGGCGGCGACCGCCGGCGTGATGTTCTTCGGCGAGCTGGGCCTCGACGGCCGGGTGCGCCCGGTCCGCGGCGTGCTGCCCGCCGTGGCGGCCGCCGCCCAGCACGGCTTCAGCCAGGTCATGGTGGCCACGCAGAACGCCGGGGAAGCGTGCCTGGTGCCCGGCGTGAAGGTGATCGCGGCCGCCACCCTGACGGAGGCGGCGGACTGGCTGCGCGGCGCCCCGGGACCCGACGGCGGCCCGGCCGCCGCCGAATACGACAGTGACGAGCAAAGATCAAAACACCATCAGCCGAACGGGGTGTCCGCCGCCCCCTCCCCACCCCCCGCCGCCCCGCGGGGTACGGCGCCAGTCCCCGATCTCGCCGAGCTGCTGGGCCAGTCGATGGCGCGGCGGGCGGCCGAGGTGTGCGCCGCGGGCGGCCATCACCTGTCCCTGCTCGGGCCGCCAGGGGCGGGCAAGACGATGCTCGCCGAGCGGATCCCGACCATCTTGCCCCGGCTGGACGACGCCGCGGCGCTCGAGGTCACGTCGGTCCACTCGGTGGCCGGGAACCTGCCGCCGCAGGTCTCGCTGCTGGACAGCCCGCCGTTCCTCGCCCCGCATCACACCGCGACCAAGGCGGCCATCGTCGGCGGGGGCAGCGGCGTGATCCGGCCCGGCGCCGCGTCGCTCGCGCACCGGGGCGTGCTGTTCCTCGACGAGGCCCCGGAGTTCGCCCGGGACGTGCTCGACGCGCTACGGCAGCCGCTGGAGGCCGGTGAGGTGACCATCGCCCGTTCGGGGGTCACGACCAGGTTCCCGGCCCGGTTCACGCTGGTCCTGGCCGCGAACCCGTGCCCGTGCGCGCGGGCGGCCGGTCCCCGGGAGGGCTGCAGCTGCAGCCCGGTCGCCCGCCGCCGGTACCTGGGCCGGCTTTCCGGCCCGCTGCTCGACCGGGTCGACGTGAAGATCGAGCTCGAGCCGGTGAGCCGGCGGGAACTGCTGAGCGACCGCGGTTTCTCCGAGTCGAGCCGGACCGTGGCGCTGCGGGTCGCCCAGGCCCGGGAACGCGCCGCGCGGCGGCTGCGGGACACGCCGTGGCGGCTCAACGGCGAGGTACCCGGTTCGGAGCTGCGCCGGACCTGGCCGCCCGCCCCCGGCTCGCTGGCCGTGCTCGAGCGCTCCCTGGAGCACGGCCTGATCACCGCCCGCGGCGTCGTCAAGGTCGTCCGGGTCGCCTGGACCATCGCCGACCTGGCCGGCCGGCCGCGCCCGGCGCGTGATGACTGCCACGCGGCGCTCGGCCTGTGGCTCGGGGTGCGCCGGTGACCGGGCCGCCCGCCAGCAGCAGTACGCCGGCGATGCCCGCCCCGCCCGATGAGGAAAGGCTCGCCCGGGCCGCGCTCACCTACCTGGCCGAGCCCGGCGACCCTGCTCTCGGTGCCCTGCTCGCGATCTGCGAGCCCGCCGAACTGCTGGCCGCGATCCAGGCGGGCACCCTGCCCACGATCAGCGAGGTCAGCCGGGCGGCCTTGAGCCGCGCACTCGGCCGCTGGCAGATCCGGCTCCCCAAGCTGCCCGCCGGCGCGGGAATCGCGGACGCCGGCCGCGACGGCATCCGGGTGATCTGTCCCGGCGACGCCGAGTGGCCCGGTCCCCTCGACCAGCTCGGGCAGGCCCGCCCGTACGCGCTGTGGCTGCGCGGGAACGCGGACCTGCGCTTCGCCTGCGCGCGTTCGGTGTCGGTGGTGGGATCGCGGGCCGCCACCAGCTACGGCGGCCATATCGCCGGCGAGCTAGCCGCCGACCTCGGTGAACGAGGCTGGGCGGTCGTCTCGGGCGGAGCCTACGGCATCGACGCCGCCGCGCACCGCGGCGCGCTGGCCGCCCAGGGGGTCACGATCGCGATACTGGCCTGCGGAGTCGACTATCCCTACCCCGCGGGTCACGCGGACCTGTTCGCGGGCATCGCCGCCCAGGGGCTCCTGGCCAGCGAGTGGCCGCCGGGAGCCCGCCCGGCCCGGACCAGGTTCCTGATCCGCAACCGGGTCATCGCCGCGCTCGCCTGCGGCACCGTGATCGTGGAGGCGGGGGAGCGCAGCGGGGCCCTGAACACCGCCCGGCACGCCGCGGAGCTAGGCAAGCCGCTGATGGCGGTGCCCGGCCCGGTGACCTCGGCTCAGTCCGCCGGATGCCACCGGATCATCAGGGAGTGGGCCGCCACCTGCGTGACTCGCGCCACCGAGATCATCGAGCTGCTCTCGCCGCTCAGCGTCCCGGACGCGCTGGCCCCCGGCGGCGGAGCGGACCCGGACGCCTGGCCGCAAGGCCACAGCCTGTCTTCCCCGGACGACGGCATGCTCTTCCGCGACAACCTCGACGCCGACAGCGCCCGCGTGCTCGACGCCCTGCCCACCCGCGGCGGCGCCGGGACCTCCACCATCGCCGTCGAGGCCGGAGTGGACCTCGATACCGTGCTGAGGTGCCTGGGAGAGCTCGCGGCCCTGGGCTTCATCGAGCGCTGCGACCGCGGCTGGCGCCTGCGCAAGCACTGACGGCGAAGACCCGGGCTGGGGGAGGAACTACCCCGGGCGAGGACCTACCCCTGTTAGCGTTCGTGCTCAGGCCGGCCACCTCCGGCGCCCTCAGGCCAGCCCCAGACGAAAGTGCTGCGCCCACTCCAGCCTGGCCCACTCCAGCCGGACCTGCTCCGCTGCCAGGGCCGACCAGATTACGGCCGGTCGGGGCAGCGGAGCCTCATCACGGGCACAGCCTCAGGCGTCACGCCACCTTGGCCTGGATATCGTCCTCAAGGTCGGCGTCGTCCACGAGACCGAACTCCAGTTCCATATTGCGCTCCCGGGCGAGTTCCTGCAGCCCGTAGCGCTCGACGTGCTCCGGCTCGCTGAGGCTGATGGTCCGGAGCCCCTGCTCGGTCAGCCGCTCGTTGATCTCGTCCAGGTGGTCGTGGACCAGTTGCTTCTCGGTGTCGGTGATCTTGCCCTTGTGCGGCTTGCCCGCGTGCTCAAGGGTCGTGTAATCCAGGCGGTCGCCACGCGAGCCGCCGCTGGCCGCCGCCTTGGTGCTGCGCCGGACCGGGCGGGCCGCGGTGAGCAGCTCGGCCATCGAACTCTGCGTGGCCAGCTTGTCGAAGGCGTCGGCCTCCATGACGATGCGGCGCGGCTCGATGTCGTCAGGCAGGTACAGGTCGATGACCGCGACCCGCAGGGCGGCGTCCTCTATGGTCTCGGCTTCCTCCGTGAGTGCCTCGATCTCGACCGGCACGTCGCCGAGCTCGGGGTGCTCGTGCACCACGATGCGTGCGAGTGCGTCGTCATGCATGATGAGCTGGCCGCTCAGGTCGCTGAACCGGACAGTCTTCTGACCCATGCTCGATCCCTCTCTGAAAGCGCTGGTGCGAGCGCGTTCGATGGCTCGTGGCGGGTTGTCGCGACACCAGAACCTATGTGCGAACGCATGAATTACCCTGCCGCACCGAGGCTCGCATGTCAAACCTCAGTTCGATCGGCGTGTCGGCATGCGAAATTACTCACGATTGCCGTGTCGCCCGGCCTTTTCGGTTCTGGCCGGCGGACCCCGGGTGCACACTGGGCTCATGAAGGACGCCAGGCCGCGCAAGTCACCGGCGCCCGGCCCGCCGTCGGCGCCCGTCACTCTGTCCCCGGAGATGACGTCGGCCCTGGCCGCCTTCGAGCGCCATCTCAGGTCCGAGCGCTCGCTGTCCGCGCATACCGTCCGCGCCTACCTGGGTGACATCAGGTCCCTGCTCGAGCACGCCACCCGCCAGGGCGCCGGCGCACCCCAGGACATCGGCCTGACCGAACTGCGCGGCTGGCTCGCCGTCCAGCACGAATCCGGCGCGGCGCGTACGACGCTGGCCCGGCGGGGCGCCGCGGCCCGGGCGTTCACCGCCTTCGCTCACCGCAGTGGCTGGCTGGCGGCCGATCCGGGTCCCCGGCTCGGCACGCTGAAGACCCGCCGCGTCCTGCCGCACGTGCTGCGCCAGGACGAGATGGCCGCCGTGCTGGCCGGCTTGGACAAGGCCACCCGCCCGGCGGCCGCCGCCGGAGCCGGGACAGCCGAAACCGGGCCAGCCGAAGCCACCGCGGCGACCAAGGCGACTGCGGCGACCGAAGCGACCGAAGCCGCCGTGATCCTCCGCGACGTCGCCATCCTCGAGTTGTTCTACGCGACCGGGATCCGGGTCAGCGAGCTGTGCGAACTGGACCCCGGCCACGTCGACTACGGCCGCCGCACGGTCCGGGTCAGGGGCAAGGGAGACAAGGAGCGCACGGTCCCGGTCGGCGCGCCCGCGCTCCGCGCGGTGACCCGCTGGCTGGACGGAGGGCCGCCCGGTGCTCGCCACCGCGGCCAGCGGCCCGGCCCTGTTCCTCGGCGTCCGCGGCGGCCGCCTGGACCCGCGCGCCGCGCGCCGGATCGTGCACGACCGCCTGCGCGAGGCGGGAGCCAGCCGCGATACCGGACCGCACGGCCTGCGGCACAGCGCGGCGACCCACCTGCTCGAGGGGGGCGCCGACCTGCGCAGCGTGCAGGAGATCCTCGGCCACTCCTCGCCCGCGACCACCCAGATCTACACGCACGTCTCGATCGAGCGCCTCAAGTCCAGCTACCGCCAGGCCCATCCCCGGGCCTAGTCCGGGAATGCGCGACGCCCCGGGAACGTCAAGTATCCTTGGACATGGTCGCCGAGGCCGCATCACGCTGATGCGTGCCCGGGGGCCAAAATCGCGTGCCCGCTTGCTCCGGGATAAATGACGCCATGTCAGGCATCCCGGCGGGACGCGCCGCTCGGTCCGCTGGCCGCCAGGCCAGCCGCAGGCGCGTTAATCCACGGGCACCAGGAATCAACCGAGCAGCGCCGCTATACCCAAGCACGCGGCGCACGAAACGAAGGGACCGTGCCATCATGGCTCAGGTCGTCTCGATGAGGCAGCTCCTGGAGAGCGGTGTCCACTTCGGCCACCAGACCAGGCGCTGGAACCCGAAGATGAAGCGCTACATCTTCACCGAGCGCAACGGCATCTACATCATCGATCTCCAGCAGTCGCTCGCCTACATCGACCGCGCGTACGAGTTCATCAAGGAGACTGTCGCTCACGGCGGCACCATCCTCTACGTCGGCACCAAGAAGCAGGCCCAGGAGGCGATCGCCGAGCAGGCGCGCCGGGTCGGGATGCCGTTCGTGAACCAGCGCTGGCTGGGCGGCATGCTCACCAACTTCTCCACCGTGTACAAGCGGCTGCAGCGGCTCAAGGAGCTCGAGGAGATCGACTTCGGCGACGTCGCCGCCTCTGGCATGACCAAGAAGGAGCTCCTCCAGCTGCGCCGCGAGCACGACAAGCTCGACAAGACGCTGGGCGGGATCAGGGACATGGCCCGGGTGCCGAGCGCGATCTGGGTGGTCGACACCAAGAAGGAGCACATCGCCATCAACGAGGCCCGCAAGCTGGGCATCCCGGTGGTGGCGATCCTCGACACCAACTGCGACCCGGACGAGGTCAACTACCCGATCCCGGGCAACGACGACGCCATCCGCAGCGTGGCCCTGCTGACCAGGGTGGTGGCCGACGCGGTCGCCGAGGGCCTGATCGCCCGCGCGGGCGCGTCCTCGGGTGACGACAAGCCAGCTGGCGCCGTGGCCACTGAGGAGCCGCTGGCCGAGTGGGAGCGCGAGCTGCTCGAGGGCTCCCAGACCGCGAGCGCCGCGACCACCGCCGCCCGCGGCCACCGATAGCACCGCGACCACCGACAGCGCCCCGGCCGCCGACACGGTGACCCCGGCCGACTCAGCGTCCGTGGAAGCGGCCGCCGCCGAAGGCGCCGCCGACACCGAGATCAACGCCGAGTCGGCCATCACCAGCGACGAGGCCGCCGTGGCCGACCAGGCCGACGACCAGGCCGGCATCGCCGAGGCGACCGACGAGGCCAGTGCGCCCGAGGCCAGTGCGCCCGAGGCCAGTGCGCCCGAGGCCAGTGCGCCCGAGGCCAGTGCGACCGCGAGGCCAGCCGCGCCCGAGGCCAGCGCGGCCGAGTAAGCCCTCGGGCTGAGTGAACGAGGCAGTCAACAAGACTGAGTGAGAGACGAGGAAATGGCGAATTTCACCGCCGCTGACGTGAAGCGGCTCCGCGAGCAGACCGGCGCCGGCATGATGGACTGCAAGAACGCGCTCGACGAGGCCGGCGGCGACCTGGAGGCCGCGGTCGAGCTGCTCCGGCTCAAGGGCGCCAAGGACGTGAACAAGCGGGCCACCCGCACCGCGGGCAACGGCCTGGTCGCGGCCGAGCTCGACGGCACCTCGGCCGGCGTGCTCGTCGAGCTGAACTGCGAGACCGACTTCGTAGCCAAGACCGACCTGTTCCAGCAGGTAGCCGGCCAGATCGCCAAGGCCGCGGTCGACGCCAAGGCCGCCGACCGGCTCACGCTGCTGGCCACCGAGGTCCGCCCGGGTACCACCGTCGAGCAGCTCATCGACGAGACCGGCGCGAGCCTGAAGGAGAAGCTCGAGCTCGGCCGGTACACCCGGTTCGAGGGCGGCTACGTGGCCAGCTACCTGCACCGCAGCGACGCGGCCCTGCCGCCCACGCTCGGCGTGCTCATCCAGATCGACCAGGACAAGGCCGAGGTGGCCAAGGACCTGGCCCAGCAGGTCGCCGCGATGCGTCCGCTCTACACCCGGCGCGAGGACGTCCCCGCCGACGTGGTGGAGAAGGAGCGCCGGATCGCGGAGCAGATCACCCGCGACGAGGGCAAGCCGGAGCAGGCCATCCCGAAGATCGTCGAGGGCCGGCTGAACGCCTACTTCAAGGACGTCGTGCTCACCGAGCAGGCGTTCGTGAAGGACCAGAAGACCACGATCAACAAGGTCCTGGCCCAGAACGGCGTCTCCGTCACCGGCTTCGCCCGGTTCCAGATCGGCCAGGCCTAGACCGGACCGCGAGCGGCCGGGTCCCTACCCGGCCGCACCGGGCCGGCCCGCACGGCCGACCCGGGGGAACCGGGAGCACCGCAAGAACGAAAGGGCCTGATGCCGGAGTCCGGACCTGCAGGGGTGTTTCACCCGAGCTGGCGCCGGGTGGTGCTGAAGCTGTCCGGCGGGCTGTTCGCGGGCGCCGAGCCCCTGGGCATCTCGCCGGACGTGGTCGCTCACCTAGCGGCGGAGATCATCGTCGCGGTGAAGGACGGGGTCCAGGTCGCCGCCGTGGTCGGCGGCGGAAATATGTTCCGCGGCGCGGCCCTGGCCGAGCGAGGTATCGACCGGGCCCGCGCCGACTACATGGGCATGCTCAGCACGGTCATCAACTGCCTGGCCCTGCAGGACGTGCTGGAGAAGCACGGGGTGGACACCCGGGTGCAGACCGCCATCACGATGGGCCAGGTCGCGGAGCCCTACATCCCGCGCCGGGCTGTCCGGCACCTGGAAAAGGGCCGGGTCGTGATCTTCGGGGCCGGCCTGGGCGCCCCGTTCTTCTCGACCGACACCGCCGCCGCCCAGCGGGCGCTCGAGATCGGCGCCGACGCGGTCCTCAAGGGCACCAAGGTCGACGGCGTCTACGACGCCGATCCGCAGACCACGCCGGGCGCGGTCCGCTTCCAGCGGCTGGACTACGGCGAGTACCTCAGCCGCGGGCTCAAGGTGATGGACACTACGGCGGTCACCCTGTGCATGGACAACGGGCTCCCGATCGTCGTGTTCGCCCTGATGGGCGAGGGTAACGTGGCCCGGGCCATCCGCGGCGAGGAGGTCGGCACGCTGATCTGCCGCCAGCCCGGTGAAGCGCGGCCAAAGCGACCAGAGCGGCGAGAGCAGCCAAGGCGACCAGAGCGGCGAGAGCGATGAGAACCCCCGTCTCGCCGAAGATCGCGAGGGCAATGTCGGTTAAGGCAGGCGGACAGCTAAGCTCGCTAGGCATGGCGAGCACATCGGAGCCGAACAATGATCGATGACACTCTCTTCGAGGCCGAAGAGAAAATGGACAAGGCGGTCACGGTCGCCAAGGAAGACTTCAGCGCCATCCGCACCGGTCGCGCTAACCCCGCCATGTTCAACAAGATCACGGTGGAGTACTACGGCACGCAGACCCCGGTGAACCAGCTGGCCTCGTTCCACCTGCCCGAGCCGCGGATGGTGGTCATCCAGCCGTACGACAAGGGCTCGCTGCCCGCCATCGAGCGGGCCATCAGGAACAGCGACCTGAGCGTCAACCCGGCCAACGACGGCGCCATCATCCGGATCGTGCTGCCCGAGCTGACCGAGGAACGCCGCCGCGAGTACATCAAGACGGCCCGGTCCAAGGCCGAGGACAGCCGCGTCGCGATCAGGAACATCCGGCGGCACGCCAAGGACACCCTGAGCAAGATGATGAAGGGCGGGGACGCTGGCGAGGACGACGTGCGCCGCGCCGAGCGCGAGCTCGACGACCTGACCCACACCTACGAGGCGCAGGTGGACGAGCTGCTCAAGAACAAGGAAGCCGAGCTCCTCGAGGTCTAGTTGGACATCGATCCAGCCGGACCGGCTCCCGAGGCACCCCAGCCCCCGGATCCCGAGGCGCCCAGAGGCCGCCTGGTCGAGCCCGAGGCCACCCCGCAGCAGGTCCCGGCCAAGACATCACGGACCGGGCGCAACCTCCCGCTGGCCATCGGCGTCGGCGCGGGCATGGGCGGCCTCGTCTTCCTCACCCTGCTCACCGTCAAGGCCACCTTCCTGATCTACGTCGGGGCGGCCATCGCCGTCGCCCTGACCGAGCTCTCCTCCGCTCTCGCCAAGCGCGGCATCAACATCCCGGTGATCCCGGTCGCCGCTGGCGGTGCCGCCGTCATGACCTGCACGTACTGGCTAGGCAGCCGGGCCGCGCTGGCCGCCCTCGCGCTCACCGTGGTCGTCATTTTCGCCTGGCGGATGCCCGCCGGCCCGGCGGGCTACGTCAAGGACGTGACCGCGGGCGTGTTCGCCCTGATCTACCTGCCGTTCCTCGCCTCGTTCGTGTTCGCCATGCTGTCGGCGCCGGACGGACCGCGGCGCGTGCTGACGTTCGTCATCCTGACCGTGTGCAGCGACATCGGCGGCTACTTCGCCGGGATCACCCTCGGCCGCCATCCGATGGCCCCGGCCATCAGCCCGAAGAAGACGTGGGAAGGCTTCGCGGGCTCGACCGCCGCCTGCCTGCTGGCCGGGGCGCTGACACTGACGCTGATGCTGCCCGGCCACGTCTGGCAGGGACTGCTCGCCGGGGCCGCCGCGGTGCTCGCCGCCACCCTCGGCGACCTGGCCGAATCCATGATCAAGCGGGATCTCGACATCAAGGACATGGGCACGCTGCTGCCCGGCCACGGCGGCATCCTGGAACGCCTCGACTCGCTCCTGGTCGTCGCCCCGGTGATCTGGCTGCTGCTCTACCTGTTCATCCCGGTTCACTAAAGAACCACCGGATCACGGCCCGACGATCCAGCTCCGCTGCTGTTCCGCGAGCCGCCCGACCAGGCTGGCGGACCCGTGGTCCTTGGCCAGCTGCCGGTCCGCCTCGGAGATCGGCACCACCCACAGCCAGCGCACCGGGTCCCCGTTGAAGGTGAACCCCGACAGGTCCGGCGCCTCGGGACCGGCCAGCGCGCCGGGGGAGTCGAGCAGCAGTACCGAGCCGAAGCCCGGGCCCAGCGGGAACGCCGCGGGCTCCCCGTACCAGCGGACGCTGTGCCCGGGGCCGAACCAGGTCACCGCGCGCCACGGGTAGGTCGCGAGCCACAGGAACACCCGCGCCGCCTGCGCGCTCGGCAGCGTGGTGGCCAGCGCGAGCTCGATCCGGGCGTACCCGCTCGGGTCGTCGAGCACCTGCTCGACCACGGGCATCCGCTGGCAGCTCATGCCCACCGTGGACAGGATCGTGTAAGGCCGGCTGGAACACCGGCGGCCGTTCGGTCACCCCGGTTTGCGGCTGGTGTCCGGCCGACGCGTCCCAGTAGTGCCCGCCCGCCCCGAGCCGCGGCTTCAGGTGCCCGAACAGGGCCTGCTGGAACTGCTCCCAGCCGGTGGCGGACGCGCGCCAGCGCCAGTAGGCCCGGGCCCGCTCCAGCCGGGGCGCCAGGCTGTCCATGGCGTCGTCCAGCGACCAGCCGAACGGCGTCTGGCCGATCACGTCGCTGCTGTACCCCGGCATCCCGCGGCCCGCGTCGGACCAGCCCGCGATGACCGCGAGCGGCCGGCCCTGCTCCAGGATCGCGACCCCGTCGCCCTCCTCGAACCACAGCGCCTCCAGCGTCCCGGCCTGCAGCGGCGGCCGCCCGTCCGGGTGCTTGGTCCGCGCGGCCGGCATCAGCGGCGCGCGCCCGGCGTCCAGCCGGGCCTGGTCCGTCGTCTCCGGGGCGGGCTGGTGGTTGGCGATCCAGGTGGCCGAGATCGCCGCGGAATCGTCGTGCAGGTAGGCCGCCGTGGTCAGGCCGTCGTACTCGACGGTCACCTTGCGGCTCCCGTACGGACTCAGGCTCTCCAGCAGCGTGACCGGCGGCGTGCTCATGACACGAAATTTACTGACGAAATTGCGTGCTACAAACTCATGGCCGCGAAACGGCACCGAACCCGCGAATAGCGCCGCCTATCCTGGGGTGGCTGCCGCAAAACCTTTTTATACCGAACGGAGTGGCGTGCCCGCCCCACCTTCCCCCTCACCGGATCGCGCAGCCGGCGCCCAGGCGGCCGGCCCGGTGCCGCTTACCCTGGCCACGGAGCCCTCGGCCAGGAGCCCCGGCCGAGCCCCCGGCCGGCGAGATCCTGATCCCGGGAATCCAGGCCCGCACCCGCCGTCCCGCCGCCAAGCCACCCCGCCACCTGGCTGACCTGCCGATGGCCGGCCGCCGGGCCGCGGTCGCCGACCTGGGGCAGCCGGAGTTCCGCGCCAGCCAGCTGTCCCGGCACTTCTTCGGCCGGTACACCGACCAGGCCGACGAGATGAGCGACCTGCCGCGGGACGCCCGCGACGCGCTGGCCCAGGCCCTGCTGCCCCCGCTGCTGACCGCCGACCGCGAGCTGGTCTGCGACGACGGGACCACCCGCAAGACGCTGTGGCACACCTTCGACGGGGCGCTGGTCGAGTCGGTCCTGATGCGCTACCCGGACCGGGCCACGATGTGCGTGTCGTCCCAGGCCGGCTGCGGGATGGCCTGCCCGTTCTGCGCGACCGGCCAGGCCGGCCTGACCCGCAACCTGTCCACCGCCGAGATCGTCGCCCAGGTCGTGGCGGGCGCCCGGCTGCTGGCGTCGGGCGACGTGCCCGGCGGTCCCGGCCGGGTCTCCAACGTCGTGTTCATGGGCATGGGGGAGCCGCTGGCCAACTACGCCAGCGTGCTGGGCGCCGTCCGGCGGCTGACCGACCCGGTGCCCGACGGCATGGGCATCTCCCAGCGCTCGGTCACCGTGTCCACCGTCGGCCTGGTCCCGGCCATCGCCCGCCTGGCCGCCGAGCACCTCTCCGTCACCCTGGCCGTCTCCCTGCACGCCCCGGACGACGAACTGCGCGACACGCTGGTCCCGGTCAACCGGCGCTGGAAGGTCGCCGAGGTGCTCGATACGGCCTGGTCCTACGCCGCGACCACCGGCCGCCGGATCTCGATCGAGTACGCGCTGATCAAGGACATCAACGACCAGGCCTGGCGGGCCGACCTGCTCGGCTCGCTGCTGGCGGGCCATCTCGTGCACGTCAACCTGATCCCGCTCAACCCGACGCCTGGCTCGAAGTGGACCGCGTCGCGACCCGAGGCGCAGCGCGAGTTCGTCCGCCGCCTGGAGGCGCACGGCGTCCCGGTCACGGTGCGGGACACCCGCGGCCGCGAGATCGACGGCGCCTGCGGCCAGCTGGCCGCCACGGCCCGGTGACCGCAGGCCGCCGGCGAGCGCCCGGCGCGCGCGAAGCCCCCGGTCGGCGATAGTGTCGCGTCCGTGACAGGAGCCTGGCTCCGCCAGCTGCGCTGGCGGGTGGTGCACTGGGCCTGGAAGGCGGCGCAGGACGCCGGGATGGTGACCGCGGATACCCCGGCCGGCCAGCGGTTCGCCGCGTTCGGCCGCGGCTCGTCGGCCGCCTTCCCGCGGGGTTCGGTCTTCGGCGAGCGCTGGATCGTCATCGGCGAGGACACTCTCATCGGGGCCGAGGTCACCATGTCGGCCGGGATGGTGCCCGGCCAGGACCTGGGCCCGCTGCCGGTGCTGCACATCGGGGACCGCTGCGTGATCGGCCGCGGCAGCCACGTCGTGGCGCACCACTCGCTGGTCATCGGGGACGACGTGTACACCGGCCCGTACGTCTACATCACCGACCAGAACCACGGCTACGCCGACCCGGACGTCCCGATCGGCCGGCAGATGCCGCTCAACGCCGCCGTCCGCATCGGCGCGGGCAGCTGGCTCGGCGCCGGCGCGGTCGTGCTCCCCGGCGCCTGCATCGGCCGCAACGTCGTGATCGCGGCCGGCTCGGTCGTCCGCGGCATGGTCCCCGACCACTGCGTGGCGGCCGGCGTCCCGGCCCGCGTGGTCCGCTCCTACATCCCCGGCATCGGCTGGTCAGGAACGGCCGAACTGAGCGCGGTCGCCGTCGAGCGCGTCGAGGGCGTCGCGCAGGCGGCCGACCCGCCCGGCTAGCCGGTCCGCCGTCTTCGCCGTGTCGGTATCCCCGCTCACCGCGGGCAGCGCGCGCAGCGCGGCCAGGGTTTCCTCGACCTCCGCGAGCCGCTCGGACAGCTGATCGGACAGCGGCTGCCCGCCCAGCAGCTCGGCCTGGTCGCGCAGCTGGCTGGCCTTCAGGTACAGATCGACGAAGACCGACACCTTGGCCTTGAGTACCCCCGGGTCGAACGGCTTGGCCAGGTAGTCGGCCGCCCCGGCCGCGTAGCCGCGGAAGGCCTGCTCCGGCTGGGCCACCGCGGCGGTCAGGAAGATGATCGGCACGTCGCGGATACTGGCGTCCTGCTTGATCCGGGTGGCGGTCTCGAACCCGTCCATGCCCGGCATCATGATGTCGAGCAGCACGACCGCGAATTCCTGGCCGGCCAGCGCCCGCAGCGCCTGCTCGCCGGACCGGACGGGCACCAGGATCTGATTCAGCGAGGACAAGATGGCGTCCAGCGCGATCAGGTTCTCCACCCGGTCGTCAACCAGGAGGATCCTGGCTTGCCGCGACACTGGCTCACCGTCCTCATGCTGCGCACCTCAGGCTGGGCGCAGCCCTAGCAGCCCACCCCCCGGCCGGCTCCTGCCATCGTCTCACGCCCTGGCCAGGACGTTCCCCCCGCCACCGCCGATAACGCCGCTCGCCACAACCGCCCGACCCCGCCCGCCTCAACCGCCCTTCCGCGCTCGCGCAGACCGTTCTTCCGCGTCCGCCTCAGCAGGCTCTGGCGGCCCGGCCGAGTCCATCCCCGGCGTGAAGACCTCCCCGCGCAGCGCGCGCTCGACCAGGTCGACGGCGCTGGCCACCGCGGCGAGCCGGGCACCCTCCTTGCGGTAGGCGGCCAGGACGGTATCGATCGCGTGCGGCGGCAGCGCCCCCGCCAGGTCAGTCCTGGCCGTGCGGTAACCCTGGCGCGCACCCTCCACGCACGCCTTCGCGTGATACCTGGCCATGGTGGCCAGCGCGATCGGATACCGGCGCAGGACCCCGTGCAGCCGGTAGTCAGGCGGCACCACGTCGAGCAGCCAGCCGACGGCAGTGGACTCGAAGTCCTCGCTCCCGGGCGGATGCACCCCCGTCGGCCACTCCGGCGGCAAATACGTGCCCATCCCAACAACCTACCATTTATCGAACCTGAATTCTACTAGACTGCACCTGCCCCCGGCCTCACCCGACTCCCCGGCTCGAGTTCACGCCAGGTCGCTGCCATGCGCCCCGCCGGCTCCGTAACCGCCGAGGCTCCCGTACGCGGCGATGGCCGTGGCCGGAGCCGGGCGTCGCGAGGGTGTGACGTCGCGGGCGTGGCTCCCCACGCGGCCGGTACCTGACCATGGGTCACGCCGGGAATGCGAGCCTGGTCCGCGCCTAGCCGTACGTCCATCGCGATCAGGTCGCGCTCGTGTTGGCGGGCGACTGGCGAGAGTTTTCACGGGGAGGTATGGGGGAGTAATGACCTATGTCGTCCATGATGTCCGGTCTGATAGGCGGGACTGACCGGGACGTGTGTTTCGAGGTGGACGGCACGGCCGCCTACGGGACACTGCGCGTGCCCGCGCATCGCCACGGACAGCGGCTCGCCGCCGTGCTGCTGCTGCCCGGCAGCGGGCCGGTCGATCGCGACGGGAACGTCCCCGGCCTCGGCGTGACCCCGCAGACGCTGAAGCTCATCGCCCGCGTCCTCGGTGAGCTCGGCGTCATGAGCCTGCGCTTCGACAAGTACTTCACCGGGCGGACCGGCGCGGGCGCCTTCGCCTCCGACCCCGGCGCCATCGACCTCGACGCCTTCATCCGGCAGGCCGCGGCCGCTTACCGCGTGCTCGGCGCGCAGCCGGAGACACGGACGGAGGCGCTGCTCATCGCCGGTCACAGCGAGGGCGCCCTGTACGCGCTGCTCACCGCGCAGCTCGGACGGCCGCATCCGGCCGGGCTCGCGCTGATCCAGCCGATGGCCGAGCCGCTGCTCAGCACCGTCGAGCTGCAGGCGACGGCGCAGCTGATCGCGGATGTCGCCGCGGGCAGGCTCGATTCGGCCGTCGCCGCCCAGAACGCCGTCCGGGTACGACGCGCGATCGGCGAGTTCCGCGCCGGGCGGGCGGCCGACATCAGCGGGCTGCTGCCCGGCATCGTGCGCAGGCTCACGCCGGGACTGCTCGTCGCCGAGAACACGCGGTACGTACGCCAGGGTGACGCGGTGCACCCGCTGGCGGCGGCCGCGAAAATAACGCCCGGCACCCGCGTGCTCGTCACCGCGGGCACCAGCGACGGCAACATCCCGGTGTCCGCGATCACGCTGCTCGCGCTGGTGCTGGGCGGTGTCGGCGCCACCGGGCCCGGGCTGCGCGTGCTGCCCGGGGTCGACCACTTCCTGCACGAGGCCGGCGCGCCCATCAGCGAACCCGTGCTCGCTCCCGCGGCGATGACCGCGCTGACCGACTGGGCC
This sequence comes from uncultured Actinomycetota bacterium, assembly GCA_963839095.1. GTDB lineage: Bacteria > Actinomycetota > Actinomycetes > Streptosporangiales > Streptosporangiaceae > Palsa-504. The sequence goes on from CAWIUF010000050.1 coordinate 257,269, forward strand.
CGGCCGTACGCGGCGTACGGAGCCTGAAGCCAGCCGATACCGTGACCCAGCCGGTAACGTAACCCGGTGGAGCTCACCTTTGTCGTCGGGACCGGCCGGTGCGGTTCGACCTTGCTGTCGCGTCTGCTGCGCGAGCATCCGGACGTGCTCTCGATGAGCGAGTTCTTCAGCACCCTGCGGATCGCGGCGGCCTCCGGGCCAGCGAGATTCCCCGTCGGTGACATGGACGGCGCCCAGCTATGGCGGCTGCTGGCCAGTCCCTTCCCGATGCTGGACGCGATGATCTCCGATGGCCTGCGAACCGACGAGATGCTCTATCCCGACCACGGCCGGTTCGGTGCCGAAACCGGGATCCCGCTGGTCAGCCACTACATCCTGCCGATGCTGGGCGCCGACCCTGACTGGCTGTTCGACGAGCTCGCCGCCGAGGTACCCCGCTGGCCGCGCCGGCCCGCCGCCGTTCACTACCGGAACCTGTTCAAACACCTGAGCGGGCTACTCGGCCGCCCGGTCGTCGTGGAGCGGTCGGCCTCCTCGCTGCACCTGATCCCGCTGCTGCACGCGCAGTTTCCCGCGGCCCGGTTCGTGCACCTGCACCGCGACGGGCCGGACTGCGCGCTGTCGATGAGCCGCCACCCGGCGTTCCGGCGGGAGATCCTGGCCATCGGGGCCGTGCGAACCACAAAACTCCCCGCGGGCTCCACGCTGCAGCAGGTCAACGACGCACTGCCGGAACGCTTCCGCGGCCTGATCTGCCCGCCCTACGACGCGCGCAAGCTCAGGGACTTCCCGATACCGGTCGAGGTGTTCGGCCGGGACCGCTGGTCGCCGATGATCTGCGCCGGCGTGGCCGCGCTGGCCCAGGTACCCAGCCACGCCCAGATCAGCCTGCGGTACGAGGACCTGGTCGCCGATCCCGTGGCCAGCCTGACCTGGCTCGCGCAGTTCATCGGCATCAGCGCGCCGCCCGGCTGGCTGGACCAAGCCTGCCGAACGATCGACCCGACGCGCACCGGCACCGCTGCGACTGATCTCGACGCCGGCGCCCTGGCCCGGCTGCGAGCGGCGTGCGAGCCGGGCACCCGGGCGCTGGCCGCCGCCGGGCTCGCGGCATCGAGCGATGGCGGGGACCCCGCTCGTTAGGTTCCTGCGTTTGATCTTCGCGTTCGGCGGCGAGCCGGGAGAGCAGGGCGACGATGGTGGGCTCCTTGGCCGCGCCGGCCAGCGACCGCAGCGACCGCAGCTGGTCGTTGGAGAGCTGCAGGAGCTCGCGGGCCAGGTCGGAGACGGCCCGCTCGCGATCCCACAGACCCGGCTGGGTGGCGGCCGCCTGGTCGATCAGCGTCCGCACCAGCGCCTGGCCGTCGTCGGCCGGGCAGCCGTAGCGGTGGGCGAAGCGGGCCAGTTCCGGGATGGCGACGTCGACGCGGAGCATCCGGCGGTCCAGCGCCTCGGCCAGGAATCCGCCTGCCTCGCCGGCCTCGGCGCCGTCGGCCAGCAGGTCGGTGAGCGTCCGCAGCGCCGTGGTCACCGGGAGCCCTTCGGCCCAGGTCACCTCGTACGGCGCGAGCGTGCTCACGCGCAGCCGGACCATCTGGTCCCGGCTGGTCCGGCGCTTCTGGGTGGTGAACTCCATGTCCCGGACCACGAGGTCGCCGAGTTGCAGCAGCATCGCCGCCGAGCGGTGCGAGACGATCGCGCTGTTCGGCCCGAGCAGCGGCCGCTCCCAGGCGGGCACCGCCGGATCCATCCGCAGCCAGGCCACCTTGACCGCACGGTGCCGGGCGGCGGCGGCCTGGCCGCCGATCATGAGGTAGACGCCCTGCCCCGCCTTCTCCAGCAGCCCCGCCTCGGTCATCCGCTTGAGCTGCATATAGCCGATGCCGGCCTGCACCGCCTGCGCCGAGGTGACCATCCCCCACTGCCCCTGGGCGAACCGGGCCAGGGTGACGAGTGCGGTGCGACTGTCCATATCCGGAGCGTATCAGGCGTACAGCACTACTATCTTTCTATGGTTAGAAATGACGATAATCAGTTAGCGAGAAGATAACAAACAGCAAAAAAGCCTGGGGAAACGCCCTCATAGCCAACAAGTTCGCCTATAGCATCACTTCTCACAGCCAAGGATGTTAGACACTTCAGACACTGCGGCTCTCTCCCCTCTCGCGGGGGACGGGGAAACGACCGAGCGGACCCAGCAGGGAGTCCGCGTAGCACGGAGGAGATGTGACATGGCCGGTGGACTCCAGGGCGCCGATCTTGCTCAGCTGCAGCAGCTGGTCCAGCAGCTCGGCGGCCCGTTCCAGACCGAAATCCAGTCCACCCTGAACGGCATGAACCAGAAGGTCCAGGCGAGCACCTCGTACTGGGTGGCGCGCAACGCCGACCAGTTCCGCAGCGACTTCTCCCAGTTCGTCAGCAAGTGCGAGCAGCAGCTCAACCAGATCCTCCAGGAGGCCGCGAAGGCCAGCGGCCAGCACCTGACCGCCATCCAGCAGGCCACCGGCTCCGCCATCTGACGCACGCCCGCCGCCCGTGCAAGGGCATGCCACGGGGGCATGCCCTCGGGCCAGCACGCCCCGACGAGGGGTGACGAAGGAGTTCGCGCATGTCGCTCAGACCTGAAGAGGGCGCGGGCACCCTGGACGAGCGGGTGCTGATCGCGCCGGACGAGGTGCTGGAGAGCGAGCGGTCGTCGGTGATTACCGGCCTGGTTATCGCGCGCGCCTGGCGAGACCCTGGTTACCGGAGCCGGCTGCTGTCCAGCCCGCGAGACGTACTGATCGATGAGGGCCTCGAGATCCCGGACGGCATGGCCATCCGGGCCTTCGCGGATACCCCCCGGATCAGGCACATCCACCTGACCAGCCTGACCACCGAGGCGGAAGAGCTCGTCCCGGTGTTCAGGGAGCTGCTCCCGCTGCCCGAGGGCAGCGAGATCCGGCTGATCCAGAACACCGAGCAGGCGCTGTGCCTGGTCGTCCCGCTGGCGCCGCCGGAGCCGCAGACGCTCACCGACACCGACGTGCTGCGCCGGCTCGCCCCGCGCGCGTCGGCGTTCGCCGCCGGCGACGTCATCGCGACCGTCGTGTCGGACGCGTTCATGGAGGCGGCGGGGGAGGCGGCCGCGGCCGCCGCGGCCGCGGCGGCCGTCAACACGACGCAGACGGAGACGGCCACCGCCACGGCGTTCGCCCAGGAGTCGGGCGAGGTCGTGACGACCACGCAGGCCGAGATGGCGTAGCATGCTGACGTCGGAGGGGGTCATCGACGGGACCTCGGTCGCCGTGCAGACCGCCGACGCCATGTCCACGTCCGAGGCCGCGGCCGACACCTCGGTGTCGACGCAGACCAACTCGGTCACGCTGACGAACACCTACACCACGACCGACGTCTCAACCACGTCGTTCGAGGCGACCTCGACCGTGACCACGCAGACGACGGCGGCGGAGACCACGCTGACGGCCGCCGAGGTCGAGGCCGTGGCCACCACGACGTCGGCCGTGGCCGAGGGCGAGGCGGCGGTCGTCGTCGTCGCCGTCGGCGCCGCGGTTCTCACCTGACGTTCATCTGACCGGGGCCTGAAAAGGGGATTGAACGAATGACCAGGCAGTCAGCGCCGTTTTACCGCTTGCTCGGCGATCTTTCCGATGTGCCGGACGAGTACATCAGGGACGTGTCGCACATGAAGCGCTTCCTGGAGCGCTGGACGATGGACCCGAAGTACCAGGAGGCGTTCGCCCGCGACCCGGAGGCGGCGCTGGCTGACCTGGGCATCGACCTGACCCCGGCCGAGGTGATCCCGCTCATGGACCGCGAGGCGGCCATGGAGGCCACCCGCCTGGTCCGGGCGGGCCGGGCCGCCGAGGTCCCGCCCGCCGTGCTGCGCTACCGGTACTTCATCCACGAGAAGATCGAGCACCGCCGGCGGCAGCGGTCCGAGACCATCCCGGGCGATCCGCGGCTGCGCGCCTGGCGGGACCGGATGATCAACCGCTGCATCGGCGAGCTCGGCCAGGACCGGGCGGACCAGATCGTGCACGCGCCGGCCGCCCTCGAGCTGTCCAAGGGCTGCACGGTGGGCTGCTGGTTCTGCGGGGTGGCGGCGCCGAAGTTCGACTCCACCCTGAAGTACACCGAGGAGAACGGGCAGCTGTGGCGGGACTGCCTGGGCGTGCTGGGCGAGGTGTACGGCATCTCGGCCCGGTCCGCGTTCCTGTACTGGGCCACCGACCCGCTGGACAACCCGGACTACGAGCACTTCCTGGCCGACTTCTACGACGTGTTCGGGGTCTGCCCGCAGACCACGACGGCGCAGGGGCAGAAGGACATCGAGCGGACCCGGCGGGTCCTCCAGCTCGCCCATTCGCTGGGCTCGGCGGTGGACCGGTTCTCGATCATCGCGCTGAATTCGCTGTACCGCGTGCACGAGGGGTTCACCCCCGAGGAACTGCTCCGGGTGGAGTGCGTGCCGCAGAACAAGGAGTCGGCCGAGGGCGGCCAGATCCGCAAGTCCAACGCCGGCCGGGCGCGGAAGTTCGCCAAGAAGCGGAGCGGCGAGCTGGTCTCGGAGGAGCAGAGCTCGACGATCGCGTGCGTGTCCGGGTTCCTGTTCAACATGGTGGACCGGACGGTCAAGCTCATCTCCCCGTGCAACGCCAGCGACCGCTGGCCGCTCGGCTACTGGGTGATCGCGCAAGGTACCTTCGACACGGCCGACGAGCTGCGCGACCTGATGCGATCGATGATCGACGAGACGATCAGGGACAGCCTCGGCGTCCTCGACACCGTCAAGCTGCGGCGCGACGTGCGGATCGTGTTCGGGCCCGACCGGCTGCGGGTGGCCTCGATGGGCCTCGGCCTGGCCTTCGAGAACCAGCCGCAGGCCGCCGAGCTGGCCGAGCTGCTGGCCGCGGGCACCTACACCGTGGAGCAGGTCGCCCTGCGGCGGCGCGAGAGCGCCGGCGTCCCGCCGGCTCAGACCCTCGCCGTCCTGGACCGGCTGTTCCTCAGCGGTTTCTTCGACGAGGAGCCGCCCGCCCCGCCCGTGCCGGAAAGCACTGCTCCGGAGGACAACGGGCTGCTCCAGCTCACGCCGACCGGGCGGTCAGCGGGATGACCGGCGGGCCGGAGCTCGCCACCTGCTCTCCCGCGGTCGCAGGGACCGCGGGAGAGCGGGGGGTGCCGGACGTCTGCCTGGTCACGATGCCCTACGCCTCGCCGACCCGCCCCTCCATGGCGCTCGGGCTGCTGCAGGCGATCCTGGCCGAGGGCGGCATCAACGCCTCGGTGGCCTACGCCAACCTGTGGTTCGCCGAGAGCGTCGGGCTGCGCCGGTACTCGCTGTGCGCGTCCAACCTGCCCATCGTGTTCCTGGCCGGCGAATGGACGTTCGCGGGCGCGGCCTTCCCCGACGACCCGCGGCGGGCCGAGCGCGACGCCGAGTACCTGCGCCAGGTCCGCCAGGCCAGCGACGGGTACCCGCAGGTCTGGTCCGGAGCCCGCGGCAGCGAGTTCACCGCGGACCTGCTGGCACTGCGCGCGGCGGCCACCGAGTTCGTGGACCAGACCGCGCGGCGCGTGCTCGCTACCGGCGCCCGCGTGATCGGCTGCACGTCCAGTTTCGAGCAGCACGTGGCGTCGCTGGCGCTGCTGCGCCGGGTGCGCGAGCTCGATCCCGGTGTCATCACCCTGCTCGGCGGCGCCAACTGCGAGACCGTCATGGGCGAGGCCACCCACCGGTGCTTCCCGTGGGTGGACTACGTGGTGTCCGGCGAGGCCGACGGCCTGGTCACGGACCTGTGCCGGCTGGCCCTGACCCGCGGCCGGGACGTGCCCGCCGAGGAACTGCCGCGCGGGGTGCTCGGCCCCGCGCACCGCGAGGCACCCGCGCACCGCGCAGACGCCGGCGCAGCGGGAGACGACGGAGGACGGCCAGCCGGGCGGTGCGGGGGCACGCCCCGCTGGCCGCCGGAAGCCCCGCGCCAAGCTGGCCCGGGCGCTGTTCAACGACCTGGACAGCCTGCCCACGCCGAAGTACGACGACTACTTCGACACGCTGGCGGCGTCACCGCTGAAAGCGAACGTGCGGCCGGGGCTTCCGCTGGAATCCTCGCGCGGCTGCTGGTGGGGCGCGGCCCACCAGTGCACCTTCTGCGGGCTGAACGGGACCAGCCTCGGCTACCGGTCCAAGTCGCCCGGGCGGGTGCTGGCCGAGGTGCACGAGCTCGAGGACCGGTACGGCATCAGCGATTTCGAGGCCGTCGACAACATCCTCGACATGAGCTACCACAAGGAGCTGCTGCCCGACCTGGCGGCCGACGCCCGCGACCGCCGGATCTTCTACGAGATCAAGGCGAACGTCAGCCGCGCCCAGGTCGCGGGGCTGGTGGACGCCGGGATCATGTGGGCCCAGCCGGGCATCGAGTCGCTGCACAGCGAGGTGCTGCGGCTGATGGACAAGGGCATCCAGGGCTGGCAGAACATCCAGCTGCTCAAGTGGTCCCGCGAGCTGGGCCTGCGGCTGTCCTGGTCGATCCTGTGGGGCTTCCCCGGCGAGAAGGACGACTGGTACGAGGACATGGCGCAGTGGCTGCCCGCCCTGACGCACCTGCCGCCGCCCGCCGCCACGCCCCGCGTCCGGTTCGACCGCTACAGCGTCTACCACGAGCAGGCCAGGGCGCTCGGCCTGGTCCTGTTCCCGATCGGCGCGCTGTCGATGGTCTACCCGGTCGGCCCGGGCGACCTGGACGCGCTCGCGTACTTCTTCACCACCGAGCCGGACAGCGGCCCGCTCCGCATCATCGAGACCCTCAGCGCGGCGGTGACGAACAACCCGGGCATCCTCGCCGTCACCCGCGGGGTCCGGGACTGGTCGGCCGCTCACCGCGGCGGGGAACTCCCGGTGCTCGCCATGGAGGACCGGGCGGGCGTGCTGGAGATCACCGACACCCGGGCCTGCGCCCGCACCTCCCGCCAGCTGCTGACCGGGCTGGCCCGGGCGGTGCTGCTCGCCTGCGACAACGCGCCGCGGCCGGGCCGGCTGGCCGCGATCGTCCAGCGGGAGGCCGGCCTGGCCGCCAGCCAGGACGAGATCGACGCCGTGGTCCGCCAGCTGTGCGACGACCGGCTGGTCCTGCCGATGGACGACCGGCTGGTCGGCCTGGTGCTGCACAGCCCGGTGCCTGAGCACATCCCGGACTACTCCGAGTTCCCCGGCGGCGGCCTGGTGGCCGGCCCCCGCCCGGACGCGGAGCCCCGGTGATGGCCGGATCCGCCGCGCCGGGCCTCGGGGGGCCTGGCGCGGCGGCTCCCCGGGCGGCGTCCGGCGCGGTCGAGGCGAGCTGGCTGGACAACCAGTCGCTGGCCGGCCCGTCGCACCAGCTCCACCTCGACGAGCCGCTCCTGCTGGACGGCGGCCGCACGCTGCCCGAGTACGTGGTGAACTTCGAGACGTACGGGACGCTGTCGGCCGCCCGGGACAACGCCATCCTGGTCTGCCACTCGCTGACCAGCCGGGCGCACGCGGCCGGGCGGCACGCCCCGGAGGACCCGCAGCCGGGCTGGTGGGACGCGGCGATCGGCCCCGGCAAGATGCTCGATACCCGGCGCTACTTCGTGATCTGCGCCGATACGCTCGGCGCGGGCCAGTCCACCGGCCCGGCCAGCCCCGACCCGGAGACCGGCCGCCGCTACGGGATCCGCTTCCCCGTCATCACGGTGCGGGACATGGTGCGCGCCCAGCACCGGCTGGTGCAGCGGCTGGGGATCGAGCGCCTGCACGGGGTCGTCGGCGGCTGCCTGGGCGGCCAGCAGGCGCTCGAGTGGGCCATCGCCTACCCCGGCATGGTGGCCAACGCGGTCGTGATCACCACGACGCCCGCGACCTCCGCGCACTCGATCGCGATCTTCAGCGTGATGCGCCACCTCATCCGGGCCGACCCGGACTGGCAGGGGGGCGACTATTACGGGCGGTCGTTCCCGGTGGCCGGCCTCAACGCGGCGGTGGCCGCCGCGGTGCCGCTGTGGATGAGCCGCGAGGCCATGGAGGCCCGGTTCGGGCGCCGCTCCTCCGGGTACCGCTACACGCTCGGTCCGGAGTTCGAGGTCGAGGCGTTCATCGGCAAGCTGGTCGCCCAGGCCCGGCACGAGCTCGACCCGAACGGCCTGATGTACCTCATGCGCGCCGTCGAGTACTTCGACCTCGAACGCGAGTACGGCAGCCTCGAGGCGGCCTTCAAGCCGGTGTCCGCTCGTACCATGTTCGTCAGCTACCGCCAGGACTGGCGGTACCCGGCGGCCGAGGCCGAGCGGATGCACGAGGCGATGAAAGCCGCCGGCGGGGACGCCCGGCACCTGGTGCTGGACAGCGCGATGGGTCACGGCGCCTTCCTGTACGAGGTCGGCGGCCTGGCCCCCCGGGTCACCGGCTTCCTCAACGCGCCCGTGCGATGAGCTCGTCCGCCGCCCCGCCCGCGACCGGGGCGGCCCGGGTGTGGGACGCGCTGTGCCGGCACATCGACGGGATGGCGATCGGGACCACGATGGCGGCCCTGCACGAGCGCGGCGCGCTGGCCCTGCTGGCCGCGCAGGAGCGGACCGAGTTCGCGGCACTGCGTGCCCGGCTGGCCGCCAGCCCCGGGTTCCTGCACGTCGCACTGCGCCTGCTGGCCGACCAGGGCTGGGTCGCCCGGCAGGGGGAGCCGGGCACGGACCAGCTGACGATCGCGCCCACGGCCCGCGGCCGGATCGTCATGACCGAGCTCGCCGGCGCTTACCCGGCCGCCGTCCGCTCTCTCGCCCACGCCGGGCGCATCGCCGGGGCGCTCGAAGATGGCAGCCTGGCTCCCTTCGCGAGCCTGGCGCGGCGGGGATGGGGACTGCCCGCCGCGGGCGTCCCGCCCGCTGTCCGCCGTCAGGTCCTCGGTCACCTCGACGGCCACCTGATCGCCCCCGTCATGCACGCGATGAGCAGCGCCGAGATCGACATCGCGACGAGCCCAGGCGCGGCCGAGATCCTCGCCCTGCCCGGCTGGGCGCACCCCGGGGAAACCCCAGGCGAAAAACCCGGCCTCACCCCCGACGGCGAGCTCGCGCTCTCCCTCGCCCGGCAGTACCGGTACCCGGTGACCTACCTGCCGCTGCTGCGCCAGGTCCCCGAGCTCCTCTTCGGCGAACCCCGCAAGCCCGCCGGCAACGCGACGGCGGCGACGCCGGCGACGCGGGCAACGGCGAGGAAACCCACCTGGACCGCGAGCTCGACCTGAGGTTCAGCGGCGACGTGTTCGCCGCGGCCTGCCGCGAGCCGTTCCTGCGCCTCGCGCTGCCGCTGTTCGACCAGAGCCCCCCTCGACCGGCAGCCGGCCCTGGTCGTCGACTCCGGCTGCGGCGACGGCACGCTGCTCGAGATCCTCTACCGCGCGGTGCGCGAGCAGACCGAACGCGGACGGCACCTGGCCGAACGGCCGCTGATCATGGCGGGCGTCGACCCCAGCCCGGTCGCCCGGCGGATGGCCGCGGCCCGGCTGTCGCAGGCCGGCGTCCCGCACGTGATCCTGGACGGCGACATCGCCGACCCGGCCGGCCTGGAGCGAGCGCTGGCCGCGCACGGCCTTGACGCCCGCGACGCCCTGCACGTCTGCAAATCCGCCATCCACGACCGCGCCTACGAAGGCCCCGGACCAGCCGTTGGTCTTGGACCAGCCGTTGGTCTCGGACCAGCCGCAGGCCCCGGACCAGCCGAAAGCCCAGCACGAGCCGAAGGCCCACCGCCCCCCGGAGCCGGAGCGTACGCGCTACCCGACGGCAGCGCGATCCCCGCCAGCGCGGTAGCCCTCGACCTCGCCGCGCTGTTCCGCCGCTGGCAGCCCATCGCCCGCCGCCACGGCTGGCTGGTCATCGAGGCGCACGCGGTCCCCGCCGCGGTCCTGGCCGGCCTCATCGGCCGGACGCACGCCACGGTGCTCGACGCGACCCACGGCTACGCCTGCCAGTACCCGGTCGAGCCCGCCGTGTTCGCCTGGGCCGCCCGCGCTGGCGGCTTCGTCAGCCGCGGCCACGCCGAGCCGGGCGCGGCCACCCTCGGCCACACGATCCTGACCATCGACCACTTCGTGGCGGCCAGACCAGCGACAGTCAGGTCTTGTAACGCCGTGCCTCTTCCAGCTGCTCGGGCGTCAGGCTCGCCTCCCGCACGTTGCCGCACGTCACGACCTTGCCGTCCACCGGGCACTGCATCTTCCGGAACGGACCCATATGAATAGAGCCGAACAAGCGCGACGACTCACTAGACGTGAACAGGTGGCCGTCGCTGCACCGCAGGATGCGGTCGCCGAACACTGCCATGGGTTCTCCTCTCCTCCTCCGCCGTGATGGATGCGCCCGTGGTGATAGGTGAAGACTGGGGCGCAGGAGATCACCACATGCCACCATATACCCGACATGAGACTAAAATAGTTACAAAGGATGATCGAACCATTACCCTTCGCTAACCGTTTCTGTGGTGGGGGAGCCAACGCAGAGCACCGGATGGAAGGAAGTGCCATGCGCGTCATGCGGGCCGCGGCGGCGGCTGCGCTCCTGTGCGCCGGAATGTGCACCGGGCTGGCCGCCTGCTCCAGTGCGGGAGCGGCCGGCGGGTCAGGAACCGGGACCGGATCGTCGGCGTCGGGACAGGTCGCGGCGTCCAGCCGTGACGTCTCGTTCACCGTCGACGGCACGAAGACCTACGGCACGCTGCAGATACCGGCGCACCAGCAGCGGCCAGCACCTGGCCGCCGCGCTGCTGCTGGCCGGCAGCGGCCCCACCGACCGCAACGGGGACCAGCCGGCCGCGAACGTCACCCCGCAGACCCTGAAGCTGGTCGCGGGCGTGCTCGCCCAGCAGGGCATCGAGACGTTCCGGTTCGACAAGTACTTCACCGGCCAGACCGGCGCGGGCGCCTTCGCCTCCGACCCCGGCGCCATCGACCTGAACGCCTACATCCGCCAGGCCGACTACGCCTACGACTACCTGATCGCCCAGCCGGGGGTGGACCGGCAGCGCATGCTGGTCGTCGGGCACAGCGAGGGCGGCTTCTACGCGATGCTGGTGGCCGACACCGTCTCGACCCACCCGGCCGGCCTGGCCCTGCTCGAACCGCAGGACCAGCGGATCCTGAGCCAGCTCGCGCATGCAGCTCGACGAGCAGCTCGACGCGGCCGTGGCCCAGGGCCAGCTCACCACGTCCGACGCCCAGCAGCAGGCGCAGGGGATCGACAACGCGATCGCCCAGTTCCGGGCCGGCCAGCAGGTGGACACCACCGGCCTGCTCCCGCAGCTCGTCCAGCAGCTCACCCCGGAGCTGCTGACTCCGGGGAACGCGAAGGTCGCGCGCACCGACGACGAGGTCAACCCGGTCGACGCCGCGGCCAAGGTCCCGTCGGGCACCCGCGTCCTGGTCACCGACGGCACCGCCGACACCAACATCCCGGTCAGCACCATCCAGCCGCTCGCCCAGGCGCTGACCAGCGCCGGCGCCACCGGCCCGGGCCTGAAGGTGCTCACCGGCATCAACCACCTGCTGCACCTGCCCGGCACCCCGAACAACGACGCCGTGCTGGCCCCCTCGGTCGTGTCGGCCCTGAAGGCCTGGGCCCAGCCCTACGCCCCGGCCGGCTAAGGCGACGTACTCGTCCGCGCGCACGGCCGGGCCCGCCCGCCGGACCGGCCGTCACGTTCTTTCCGACCGAACGAGTTCCTGACGGCCCCGCTCAGGCACCACCTAACGCGGGCCAGGCGCCAGATCACCAACCCGCCGGCCTGTCGGCCGCCCGTTTATCCGGTCCTCGTTCATGATCAACTTATCGTGGATACGTACCCCCCGTTTCCCGCGGCTATCGATCCGCGGTGATGGACGCCGTGAATGGATCGACCCCATGGCGGACGTGCCCGCGGCAGGCCGCGTGGGAGTTACCGCTGACGGCTCCCCGGCCTTAAGATCGTGGAAACGCGTCTGGCGCAGATCGCAAGGCTGACACGCCCCGCGATGATGGAAGTGACCGGGAATGCCGTCCGGCCCGAGGCGTACATGCACGCCCGGACGGAGGCTCCTGTAGCACGCTGCCCGGTGAGCGGTCAACGGATTCGCCGCAATGGCCACGGGACCGTCGTCGCACACGGTAACGGCAGCTTCTAACACGGTGACCTGGCTGGGGCCGTCGGCGGCGAACGGCACTCGGTCCCCGCTATTCGCCACGGTTTTTCCGCCCGCCGGCCCGGGCATGGTCGGGTAACGGAGGAAAGGAGCGGTCCTGACCCACGACCCCGAAGCGACCGAACGGGTGCGGATCCTGCTCTCCGGCCAGCCCAACGTGGTCGAGAAGAAGATGGTCGGCGGCCTTTCGTTCCTGGTCAACGGCAACATGTGCTGTGGCGTCACCGGAACCGCGCTGATGATCCGGGTCGGCCGCGAAGCCCGCGAGCAGGCCCTGCGCGAGCCGCACGTGCGGCCCATGGTCCTCGGCGGCCGCTCCTTGTCCGCCTTCGTCTGCGTCGACCCGCCCGGCTACGCGGCCGACGACGCCCTCGCCCGCTGGGTCCAGCGCGGCCTGGACTTCGTCGCCGGCCTCCCGGCCAAGTAAGCGGCCGTCCGGCCGTGGTAGACAAGCGGCATGGCGAAAATCGTGGTCTCCGCTGAGCGCGTCGTCGACGCGCCGGCCGAAGCGGTCTACCACTACGTCGCGGACATGCGCGAGCACCACCCGCACTTCCTGCCCCGGCGTTCTCGGACTTCCAGGTGGAGTCCGGCGGCACCGGGGCCGGCACGATCACCCGGTTCAAGGTGACCGCGGGCGGCCGGACCCGCGACTACCGGATGCAGGTCGACGAGCCCGAGCCCGGCCGCGTCCTGACCGAGTCCGACACCGTCTCCAGCATGGTCACTACCACCACGGTCACCCCGAAGGACGGCGCCTCGCTCGTCCAGATCTCCACCAGCTGGAACGGCGCCGGCGGCATCGGCGGCTTCTTCGAGCGCCGGTTCGCCCCCAAGGCCATGCGCGCCATCTACACCGATGAACTCGAGCGCCTCAACACCTACGCCCGCAACCAGCCCCCCGCCTAACCCGCTCGCTACCCCGGGAACCGGCTGGCCATATGCCTGCCGGTGCCGGGACGCCACGGATCGCGGTCGCCGGTTGGCGGTCTCGATTCCCGACCGGACGCGCCTGGTGCAGGTCATCGGCTCGTCATCGAAGCGCGGCGATGACGTGCATGTGAGGGTGGAGCCCGTTATCGTTCCAGCCGAGCGTGTAGCTGTCCGGAGCGGCCGCTGTGCAGCTCGGCTCGAACGAGAAGCAGGAGTCCCGCGTTGCCGCCACTCTTCGGCGGTCAGGTCGAACACGGAAGTCCGGTGAACTTAGGGACGATGGCGCCGGCGCCTGGCATGACGTCGAGCGGATCACGGGGGTCTCTGGTCGAGGTATAGATGCAGAACCCGTTCTCGAAGTACAGGTCCGCCTCATGGAGCGCGTCGTGATCGCAGAGAACACAGCCTTCGGTCATAGGACCGTTCTACTGGCCGGCTGGTAGCGAGTAGAACGAACTGAGCCATCGTCCCACCGGCCGTCCGCTCCGGCCGACGCGTAACCTGGCAGGGGAGAAGTATCTGATCGGCACGCGCATCGACCTAGCCGTCCAGCTGCCAGCCCGCCTGAATCCAACCTGGAGCCCGCATGTCGAAGCCGCCGCTTCCCGCCGCCGCGGTGGAAATGCTGCGCAAGCCGAACCCGGCCGTCATCACCACCCTGCGCTCAGATGGCCAGCCGGTATCCGCCGCCACCTGGTACCTCTGGGACGACGGCCGGATCCTGGTGAACATGGACGAGGGCCGTAAGCGCCTCGAGCACCTGCGCGCCGATCCCCGGGTCGCCCTCGACGTGCTCGACGAGAGCAACTGGTACACCCACGTCAGCATCATCGGCCACGTCGAGGAGCTGCGCGAGGACCCGGACCTGGCCGACATCGACCAGGTGTCCCGGCACTACACCGGCAAGCCGTACGCCCGGCGCGACCGCGGCCGGGTCACCGCCTGGATCGCCGTCGACGGCTGGCACGGCTGGGGCGCCCACAAGGACAGCAGCCAGATCGGCTGAGCCAAGACCGGCCGATAAAAATTAGCCCCGCGGCACGAGGGCGAGCTGGCGCGACTGGCCGACCAGCCGCCCGGTGCTGTCCCAGACCTCGCCGTCCTCTTCGAGGAAGCCGGCCGTGACGAACCGGGTCGCGAACCGGCAGCGGAGCCAGCCGGGCGCCGGGTTGGCCCGGATGTGCGCGGTGAGCTCGACCGTGGGCGTCCACGCGACCGGCAGCCGGGCGTTGAACGCGGTCGGCGGGAACGCGTCGACCGCGCACAGCAGCGCGATGCTGTCGACCGGCTCGTCGTCCGGCAGCCGGAACCAGCCCCGCATCAGCGGCCGCCCGGACTGGTGCCCGGTGGCGAAGGCGGCGTCGTCAGGATGCAGGCGCAGGTCGACGTGGCCCATGAAGGGCGGCGGGAAGGTCCCGGCCGGCACCACCCGGACGCACTCCTCGGGGGAGGGCAGCTCGGGCGGCGCACCCTCGACCAGCTCGGGCCCTTCGGCCCGCGACAGGTCCCCGAGGGTGCCGAGCACGGCCAGCACCGGGCGGTCGCCGGTGAACATCGTCGCCGTGCCGGTGGCGAAGCGCTTCCCGTCCTTGAGGATCTGGGTGGCGATCCGGACGTCCCCGGTCCGGCCGGGAGACAGGTAGTGCGCGGTGACCGTCACCGGGTCGGGGCGCCCGGCCGCGCCGGCCAGCGCGCGGGCGGCCATGGCCAGCAGGTAACCGCCGTTGGCGTTGCCCGCGATCTCCCACCCCGGGGCGATGGAGCCCGCCCACTCGCCGGGCGCTGAGGACTGGACCGCCGTCGCGGCGGCAAACGAACCGGTCAGAAGGCACCTCGCTCGGCGGGAAGTCCCGTCATGCTATCAACGCCCCCGCGTATCACCGGCCAGCGCCGGCCCTCCGCTTAAATGCCGAGCCCGCACGGCAATTTCGCATAAAAATCGGGAGAAATTATGCCAAACGAGTCGGCTTACCCCATCATCTACGTCCGAGGATTCGCGGGCGGAACGTCCGGGATCGACACCGCCACCGATGACCCGTTCTACGGATTCAACGACGGCGCCACCCACGTGCGCGTGGGCGGTGACGGCCAGCCGCAGTTCTACCAGTTCGAGGGCCCGCTGGTCCGGCTCATGGAGGACGAGGACTACCGGGTGCCCATGCACGGCGGCCAGCAGGCATACCTGAGCCGGTCCGCGGCCGGCTCGCAGCCGCGGACCTCGGTGTGGATCTACCGTTTCTACGACCCGGACGCCGACACGTTCGGCGCCGCCGCCGTGCCGTACGACCTGCCCACGGCGGCCAGGAACCTGCTCGCCTTCGTCCGGCTGGTGCTGGCCAAGACCGACTTCACCGGCCCGGACGGGAGCCCGGGCGAGGCGAAGGTGTGGCTGGTCGCGCACTCGATGGGCGGCCTGATCTGCCGCAGCATGATCCAGAAGGTGTGCCCGGACAACGGCATCGCGCCCGCGCAGCCTGGTCGACAAGTTCTTCACCTACGCGACCCCGCACAACGGCATCGACTTCGGGATCTTCGGGCTGCACATCCCGGTGCCGCAGATCGCGCCGTTCGACGCGCAGATCTTCAACCCCAAGGTCATGTACCAGTACCTGACCCCGGCGGCCCAGCTCCAGCAGGCGCCCGACATGCCGTCCGGCTGGGACGCCCACGCGATCACCGGCCTGGATCCCTCCCGGGTGTTCTGCCTGATCGGCACCAACGCCGCCGACTACGGGGCGGTCTCCCAGGCGGTCGGCCCCAAGAGCGACGGGCTGGTGCAGATCGACAACGCCTACGTCCGGGGCGCCAGCCGCACGTTCGTGCACCGCTCCCACTCCGGCCGCTACGGCGAGGTGAACTCCGAAGAGGGCTACCAGAACCTGCGCCGCTTCCTGTTCGGCACCCGCAAGGCCACCGCCCGGCTGGTCAACGCGGCCCTGCCGCCGGCCACCGCCCCTAACGTGCTCGACGTCTGGCAGGCCGAGGTCTGCGTCAGCATCCGCGGGCTGCCGGTGCTGCTCGACGACCAGACGGCCGCGCATTACTGCCCGGTCGAGCTCGGCAAGGTGGCCGGTGCCCAGCTGCCCGGCGGGGCCCCGGCCCCGTCCGACGACACCGTGACCCCCGGCTCGGGCCCGGCCGCCGGACCCGGCGGGCCGCCGTTGACCACGGTCTTCCTGCTCGACCCGGCGCGGGCCGCGCAGATGCAGCGGGAAGGCCTCCAGCCGGGCCCGGTCTCACCGCGCTGCCGCTACTCCCTGCAGCTCAAGGTGATCCACCTGGAAGAGCAGCACGGCCTGTTCACCTGGCAGAACCACCTGGAGGGGGCGGCCGAGTGGCAGGACACCCTGATCGTCGACACCGGCCCGGGCAGACGACGGCGCCGAGCACGTGTGGGCCGCCTGGGAGACCGCCATCGGCCAGGTCACCTCGGTCCCCGACCCGATCGTGCCCCAGCCCCTGAGCCCCGATGCGCCCGGCGGGCTGACCTTCACCATCCCGCTGCCCCCGGCCGGAAAGCAGCTCCTCGGCGTCCACGCCGCCATCGCCCTGAACGTGCAACTGCTGACCTGATCTGGGCAGGCCCGCTGGTAACTCGTCGACCGCGAGCTGGATCGGCTCGGCCCGGCCCGGCCGGAACAGCAGGCCGCGGCCGAGCGGTCCCGGCCCGGCGTTGCGCGGCAGCCGCACGCCGAACAGGTCGCCGTCATCCGGGGTGTCCACCGCCACCAGCACGCCGCACCTGGATTTGCGCGCGGTGGCGATGAAGCCCGAGTAGCAGCTGCTCAGGTCGCGGGTGTTGCCCGCCAGGATCAGGCCGTGATCGGCGTCGCGGCCGGAGACGATGATCCGCTCGAGGATCTCGGCGTTGGGCGCGTTGTACAGCATCTCGGCGTCGTCGACCAGGACGACGTACCGGTCCAGCGGGTTGAGCGTCGCCCGCAGGAGATCGACGTCGATCTCCGCCCCGAGCACGGCGAGCACCCCCGGCGTGCCCTCCAGCGAGCGCAGCGGGGAACGCCGCGGGGCGATCAGCAGGACCGGTGTCTGCTGGGCGATCAGCGACCGCGCCATCGTGATAAGCGTGGTCGACCGCCCGCTGCGCGGCGGGCCGGCCACCACCAGGCCCGGCCCTTCCTCGGCCACGTCGAGGCCCTGCGGCGACAGCTCGTCCCCGCCCGCGCCGGCCATCGCCCACAGCCGCGACGGCGGCGCGAAGTCCGGGTCGAGCCGGTAGGTCTCGGCCACGGTGATCCGCGGCGGGAGCGCGTCGACCCGCAGCGGGCGGTGCCCCCGGGGCAGCCGCCCGTACCGCTGCCGCGCCTCGGCGGCGATCTGGCGCAGCGCGCCGACCTGGGCGAGCCCGGTCGGATCGGGGTCGAGCAGCGCGACCTGGGCCTCGAGCGGGTTCGGCTTGGCGTGAAACATCAGCCGCCCGTCGGGCTGGTGCGCGGGCAGCGCGCGCTCCCTGATCTCGGCCAGCGAGCAGTCGCTGCGGTCGGTCAGCCGGAAGATCATCCGGTGGCCGAACACGGTGCCGATCTGGCCGAGCAGCGCGGCCCGGTCGGTGGTGACGACGGCCCGCAGCCCGACCGCGCTGCCCTCGCGGAGCACCTGGAGCAGGGTGTCCACCAGGCGGCCCATGTCGTACTCGCCGAAGGCGGCGAAGTACCCCTCCCACCAGTCGAGCAGCAGCAGCATCCAGGGCAGCCGGTCCTCGCCCGCGGTCGCGGCCCGCTGCTCGGCGAGCCCGGCGAAGCCCTGCGCGGCGAGCAGCTGCTGGCGCCGGGCGATCTCGTTGCGGAGCTTGCTGAGCAGCCGCTCCACCCGGTCGACCTGCTCCCGGGCGACCACCGCGCCGCAGTGCGGGAGCTCGCTCACCGGCAGCAGCGCGCCGGCCCCGCAGTCGATCCCGTAGATGTGCACGTCGGCGGGCGAGGTGCGGGCGGCCACCGCTCCGGCCAGCGTGCGCAGCAGGCTGGACCGCCCGCTGCGGGCCGCGCCGGCGATGACGGTGTGCTGGGCGGACGGGAAATCGAGGGTGAGCGGCTCCCGGGCCTGGCGGTGCGGCAGGTCGGTGAGCCCGTACGGGATCGGCGCGATGTCGGCGTGCCGGCCGGGCGCCGGGGCGGGCAGCTCGTCCAGCGTGACGATCTCCGGCAGCGGCTCCAGCCACGGCCGGCGCTGCTGGCCCAGGCCGGCCTTGACGTTAGCGGCGGCGATCGCGTCGACCAGCACCGACAGGTCGGTCTCCATCGTCTCGTCGTCGGATCCGCTCCGGGCGGGAGCGGGCATGGCCCGGCCGAGGCCGCGCCAGGGGACCGGGACGATCTGGGCGCTGGCCGTGACCGGACCGCTGCCGGGCCGCCGGCCGCCGATCCGGGCCGACTGGACGGCCATCAGGTTCGACGCGCCGGACCGCACGTAACACCGGCCGGGGGTGGACTTGGCGATGCGGGCCGAGTCCGGTGCGTCGATGACGTCGGCCGACTCGTCGGTGCTGGTGACCCGCAGCGCGATCCGCAGGTTGGTGTTGGCCCGGATGTCCGCGCTGACCACGCCGGCCGGGCGCTGCGTGGCCAGCAGCAGGTGCACGCCGAGCGAGCGGCCGCGGCGGGCGATGTCGATGAGCCCGTTGACGAAGTCGGGCAGCTCCGCGACCATGGCCGCGAACTCGTCGATGATCAGCACCAGCCGGGGCATCGGCTCCAGGTTCAGCTCGGGCCGCAGCCGCTTGGTGTCCCAGTAGTCCTCGATGTCCTTGGCCCCCGAGTGCAGCAGCATCTCCTCGCGCCGCTTGAGCTCGGCGCCGAGCGAGTCGAGCGCGCGCACGGTCAGGTGGCCGTCGAGGTCGCTGACCATGCCGACGGTGTGCGGCAGCCGGGCGCAGTCCTTGAACGCGCTGCCGCCCTTGTAGTCGATCAGGACGAACGTCATCGCGTCGGGCCGGTTGGCCACGCAGAGCACCGCGATGATCGTCTGCAGCAGCTCGGACTTGCCGGCGCCGGTGGTGCCCGCCACCAGGCCGTGCGGGCCGTCCGCCGACAGGTCCAGGATGAACGGCCCGTCGGCGCTGATGCCGATCGGCACCTTGGTGGTCCGGCCGCGCTTGTTCCAGGCCATCAGGACCAGCTCGGGGGAGGGGTCCGGCATGTGGATCAGGTCGAGCAGCCGGGCCGAGTCCGGGATCGCGGCGTCGGCGTCGTCCCGGCTGACGTCACGCACCGGCGCGAGCGCCCGCGCCACCCGGTCGGCCCAGCCCACCGAGACCTGATCGGCCAGCATGGCCGGGCCGCCCTGGCCGAACGGGCCGCCGTGCCCCCGGATCAGGAACGGCCGCACCGGCGAGGGCGCGGCGCCGTGCGAGGCCACCGACCAGCCGCCCGGACCGACCCGCACGCCGTGGTGGTTGCCGTTCCCCTCGCCGGGGATGTCCCAGGACAGGACCGCGGCGCATTCCTCCGGCAGCACCCGCGCCGCCTCGTCGATGCAGACCGCGTAGATGCCGCTCCGGCGGGCGTTGGCGAGCAGCTGCGGCATGCCGGGGATCCGGCGCAGCTGCCGCGCCCCGTCCAGCACGACGATGATCTTCGGTCCCAGGTCGCTGCTCGCCACCGCCTCGGCCGGAGCTCCGCCGCCGAGACCGCCCGGCTCGTGCCCGGCCGGAATTCTCGCCAGCCGCGCGGTGGCCTCGGCGACCAGCTCGGTCACCCGCTTGGCGGCCGAGTCCGGGTCGGCGCCGACGAGCGCGATGCAGTCCTCGCCGCCGCGCGGCGCGCTGTGCGGCAGCCAGCGCACCCAGTTCCAGTGCTGGCCCGCGGCGGGATCGGCGACCAGCACGACGATGGACAGGTCACGCGGGCTGTGCAGGACCGCGGCCTGGGCCACCATCCACCGGGCCAGCGCCCGGGATGCGTCCACCGGCCCGGCCAGGCCGACCACGCCCAGCTTGGCCAGCGACATCGAGACCGGCACGCAGAACGACGTCGGCACGGCGGGCGGCTTGACGTCCTTGGCCGCCGGGACCAGCTGGATCATGGCGGGCCCGTCGAACAGGCCGACCCGCATCCGCAGCGCGTCGGGATCGTCGGCGCGGCGCTCCCACAGCCGCCGCCGGGGCCCGGTCGCGGTGAGCAGGACCTGCGCCGGGTCCATGGCGTCCTCGCGGCGCTTCTTCTCGTCGGCTGTCTTGGCCTGCTCCAGCTTGGTGTGCGCCTCGGCCAGCTGGGCCGCGTACGCGCGGGCCTTGCGGCGCTGCGACCCGCCCCGCTGCTTGGAGCCGCCGAGCCAGTTGGCCGCCATCATGAGCGGGAACATCAGCATGAACAGCGAGTACAGCCACTGCCGGGTGACGTACACCATGACCCCGCCCATGACCATCGGGATCAGGGCCGACAGCAGCATCGTCATGCCGTTGCTGTGGCCCTTCTTCGGCTCGGCCGGGATCGCGATCTTGACCGGTGCCAGGTCCGGGCGGAACCGCGGCGGCCGGTGGTAGGCCAGGCCGCTGCCGGCCGGCGACAGGTGCGCGTCGGGGGCCTCGGGCCGCATCAGCTGCAGCACCGTGGTCGAGACGCGCAGCACGCTGCCGAACGGCCAGGCGCACGCCTGGGTCACCGGCTTCCCGTCCAGCAGGAGCGCGGGCCCGCCCGGGTCCAGCGAGGGCACGCTCAGCCCCCACGCCACCGTGACCGTGGCCGCGTGCGCGGGCACCCCGGGCGAGGCCAGCCGTACCTGGCAGCCGGGCCCGGATCCGAGCGTGGTGACCCCGGGCCCGAGCCGGTGCACCGTACCGGCGTCGGGGCCGCCGATGACCCGGAGCTCGGCGACACCGCCCGGCTCGGCCAGTGAAGTCGCCGACGAGGCGCCCTCCAGCGTGGTGACTACCGCCCCGTCCCGCAGCGCGCGAGCGGCCGGGGTGTCCGGGGGAACCTGCTGGCCGCCGGCCCACAGCACGGGCCCGTGCGCGGCCAGCCGGGCGCCCGCCGCCGCGGCGCTCGGGTGCATGATGACCGAGGCCAGCTGCTCCTTCGGCACGAACGCCGCGGCGAGCGCCTCGGCCACCTGCCCGGCGGTCGCGCCGTCGTCGCCGCTGACGATCACGTCCGCGGGCCCCCGTGGCGTCAGAGCGGTCAGCGCAATCCGCATCGGGCTCCTCTCCAGTGCTGGTCCGGCGGGACCCCAGACCCCCTCGGTCGCGAGGCGGGGTGCCAGCGAAGACGCTGGAGGACACGATCGCGGCATCCCCGGCACGTTCCGCCGCAAGTGCCGCTATGTTATCCAATTTCACCTTCCGCCTCCGGCGGTATGGCCTGTCTGGGACCATGGGCACAGCTGATCCTGCTGCGACCTGCGTGATGTCCGCAGTTCATCCGTGATGAGTGTTTAGTCCGATCTGTCTGTTACTCAGGGTTGTCGCACGAGTTAAGACAGGTCATCTCTGATTACGGATTTTTTATATGTGGGGTATGGGGCGTTGTTGTCACGATATGTTCGGGCGGACGGTTGGGGGCGACCTAGCAGCGACATAGCGTGCCCGTTTATCGAGGTGACACGGTGACACGGGGCCGCGCAGTACGGGAGACCGTGATCACATGGTGAGCGACAGGGGCACGCTACCGCGCGGCGCGGTGGCCGATCAGCAGGGTTCGTGGGCGGAACCGACCGCTCCCGGCGGCCGCCGGATGCCGAGCGCGCCGCGCGAGCGCAAGCCGGCCTTGGCCGCGCTGGCCGTCTTGCTCGTCGCCCTGGGCGCCGTCGCGGCCGGCTACCTGGTCATCAATGCCGGGCACCGGGTGGGCGCGGTGGAGATCACCGCCGAAGTGGGCCAGGGCCAGCAGATCCCGGCCTCGGCCATCAAGGAAGTCCAGATCAACGCCGACAGCGACGTGCACTACGTGGCGTGGCAGTTCGCGAACCGGGTGACCGGTGTCTTCGCCAAGGTCCAGATACCGGCCGGGACCCTGCTCACGCCGGAGATGACCGCGGCCACCAGCAACCTCACCGCGGGCAAGGTCGAGGTGGGGCTGTCCCTCAAGCCCGGCCAGGCTCCCGCGAACCTGCTGATCGGCCAGACCGTGCAGGCCTTCCCGGTCGGCAACGGCAGCGGCTGCGCCGGCGGGGCCAACGGGACCGCTGGCGGGGCCACCGCCACCCCCGGCGAGTCCATCACCACCGGCACGATCGTCAGCGTGATCGGCAGTACCTCGACGAACGGCAGTACCGCCGCGGTCACCCTCGCCGTCCCGGCGACGGACGCGGGCGTCCTGGCCTGCTACGCCTCGGCCGGCGACGTGGCCATCGCGCTGACCCCCGGGTCGGGGTGAGCATGGCGCTGATCGCTATCGCGTCCGACAAGGGAGCGCCAGGTGTCACGACAGCGGCACTGGCGCTCGCCGCTGTGTGGCCGCGCCCGGTCCTGCTGGCCGAGTGCGACCAGGCCGGCGGGGACCTCGTCTACCGGTTCCCCGCGGCCGGCGGCGGTCACCTCGACCCCCGGCGCGGAGTGCTCAGCCTGGCCGTCGTCGCCCGCCGCGGCATGCAGTCGCAGCAGGTCTGGGAGCACGTGCAGAAGCTGCACGGCGGCCTCGACGTGCTGGCCGGCGTGACCAACGCGGAGCAGGGCGCCGGGCTGAGCCTGCTCTGGGGCCCGATCGGCAAGGCGCTGGCCGGGCTGCCGCAGGCGGACGTGATCGCCGACTGCGGACGGCTCGGCGCGGACGGCCCGCTCTACGACCTGCTCATCGAGGCGACCACGGTCGTCCTGGTCAGCAGGGTGCACGTGGCCGACGTGATCCGGCTGCGCGACCGCGCCGCCGCGTTCGCGGCGGCGGCCCAGAGCCGGGGCAGGCGCGGCTTCGGGGTCGGCGTCGTGGTGGTCGCCGAGCACAAGAAGTTCCGCGCCGCGCTCGGCGAGGTGCAGCATGTGCTCGGCCAGGCCAACGCCCCGGCCACCGTCCTCGGCGGCATCGCCCACGACACCAAGGGCGCCGACCTGCTCAGCGGCGAGTGGGGCGGCAACCTGGACCGCACCATGCTGATCAAGACCGCCCGCGAAGTGGCCCAGCACCTAGCCCAGGGCCTGCCCCCCATCGGCGACCCGGCCGCGACCCCGGGCTACCCGGACGCCCCCGCCCCTGGCTACCCCGGCGCGGCCGGTCCCGCCTACCCGGCCGGAGCCCACGCCGGCCCGCCCAGCCCGCCCGGCGCGCCCGCCGGAGCGCACGCCATGACCCCGCCGCTGCCCGCGCCCGTCGGCCGGCGGCACGCCGCGCCGGCCCCGGCGTCCGCCGACTCCCGCCCCGCGGCGGCCTTCGGCAGCAGCCAGCCCGCGGCCACGTCCAGTGGCCCGCAGCCCGCACTCAACGGCCCGCAATCCGCGGCCGGCTTCAACGGCCCGCGGCCCGTACTCAACGGCCCGCAGCCCGTCGGCGGCTTCAACGGCCCGCAGCCCGGGCCCGCGTTCAGCGACCCGCAGCCTGCGACCGCCTTCAACAGCCCTCCGCCGCCGACGGCAGCGTTCAACGGTTCACCGCCGGCGACGGCGTTTCCCGCCACGCAGCTCACCGGCCCGCCGCCCGGCCCGCCCGGCCCGGCCGGGCACCCGATGCCGCCGGGCCCGTGGCAAGCAGGCCCGGAGCGCGGCCGCCCGCAGCCGGTACCCGCGCCGGCCAGCGCAGCCTCGGACCTGGCCGCGGTGACCCTCTCGGCGCCGGCGTTCTCCGCGCCGGCCCCTCGGCGCCCGCCTCCACGCCGACGATCTCGCCGAACGCCCCGCGCACCACGTTCAGCCGCGTCCTGGGCAACCGGTCCGGCCGGCACCAGGCCGACTCCACCCAAGCCGGTCCCACTCAGGCCGGCGCTCAACCCAGGCCGGCTGCAAGCCAGGCCAGTCCAGCCCAGGTCGGCTCAACCCAGGCCGACAGCGGCCCGGACCAGCCCCAGGCCCTGACCGCTCAGGCCAGTCCGCATGCCCAGCCCAGCCCCCACGCCCCCCAGTCCCCCCACGCCCGGCACGCCGCTCCGCCCGGGGACCGGCCCGGGAACGGCCCGGCCTACTCCCGGCCGCCGATGCCGCCGCTCGCCCCCCCGATCGGCCCGGCCGACCTCGGGGACCTTCAGGACAACGCCGAGGACTCCGGCCGGGGCGCCGCCCCGTGGCAGCGGCGGGAACCGACGAGCCAGCCCGGCGGGGAGTGAGGCGCGATGGACCACGGACTCGTCAAGCGCCTGCGCGGCGACGTCGGCGACCGGCTAGCGGAGCAGCGCCGCCTGGACGCGGCGGCCGGGATGCCGCCGATGACCGGGGAGGACGAGCGCCAGTTCGCCCGGGCGCTGGTCTCGCAGGTGCTCGAGGAGCACGCCCGGAGCGAGATCCTGGTCGGCCGCCCGCCGCTGAACGCGCAGGACGAAGAGGATCTCGCCGAGGCGATCCACGCGGCCCTGTTCGGGGTGGGACGGCTCCAGCCGCTGCTGGAAGACCAGAACATCGAGAACATCGACATCAACGGCTACGACCGGGTCTTCATCGGCTACGCCGACGGCAGCGAGGTCCTCGGCGAGCCGGTGGCCGAGAGCGACGAGGAACTGGTCGAGCTGATCCAGGTCCTGGCCGCCTACTCGGGGCTGTCCAGCCGCCCGTTCGACACCGCCAACCCCCAGCTCGACCTGCGGCTGCCCGACGGATCCCGGCTGTCCGCGGTGATGGACGTGACGCTGCGGCCCGCGATCTCCATCCGGCGCGCCCGGATGGGCAAGGTCTTCCTGGCCGACCTGGTCGGCAACGGCACGATCACCCCGGATGTCGGCTCGTTCCTGGCCGCGGCGGTGGGCGCCCGCAAGAACATCATGATCGCCGGGGCCACCAACGCGGGCAAGACCACGCTGCTGCGCGCGCTGGCCAACCAGATCCCGGCCGAGGAACGGCTCATCACCGTGGAGCGCGCCCTCGAGCTGGGCCTGGACCACTACCCCGAGCTGCACCCGAACGTGGTGGCGTTCGAGGAACGGCTGCCGAACAGCGAGGGCCAGGGCGAGATCACCATGGCCGACCTGGTCCGCCGCAGCTTGCGCATGAACCCGAGCCGGGTCATCGTCGGCGAGGTCCTCGGCGACGAGATCGTCACCATGCTGAACGCGATGACCCAGGGCAACGACGGCTCGCTGTCCACGATCCACTCGAACTCGAGCCTCGAGGTGTTCAACCGCATCTCCACCTACGCGATCCAGTCCGCCGAGCGGCTGCCGGTGGACGCCACCCACATGCTGATCGCGGGGGCCATCGACTTCGTGGTGTTCCAGGAGAAGCGCAACGAGTACACCCAGGGCGGCCGCCTGCGCCGGTTCGTGAGCAGCGTGCGGGAGGTCACCGGCGTGGACGGCCGGGTGCTCTCCAGCGAGGTGTTCGCGCCGAGCCGCGACGGCCGGGCCGTGCCGCACGCCCCCGCCTCCTGCCTGGACGAGCTGGCCGCCTTCGGCTACGACCCGTCGCGGGGAGGCTGGCGATGAGCACGTCCCAGCTCGAACTGCTCGCGATCATGGCCGGCGCGCTGGCCGGCGCGGGCCTGTTCCTGTTCGCCGCCGCCGTCCGCGGCCTGCCGCCCAAGCCGCCGCGCAGCGGCCCCAGCCGGCTCGAACGCGCGGTCAAGGACCTGTTCAGCGTGCGCGGCGCGATCGCCGTCATCGTCGGGATCGCGGTGCTGCTGGTCACCCGGTGGGTGGTCGCCGGCATCGGGATGGCCATGCTCGCCTACAGCTGGCGCGGACTCAGCGGCGCCGGGTCCGAGCGCCGGGCCATGTCGCGGCTCGAGGGCCTGGCCACCTGGACCGAATCGCTGCGCGACACGATCGCCGGCGCGGTCGGGCTCGAGCAGGCCATCCCCGCCTCGACCCGGGTCGCCGACGCCTCGATCCGCGAGCCGCTGGCCCGGCTGGTGGACCGGCTGCACACCCGGGTGCCGATGCACGCGGCGCTGCGCCGGTTCGCCGAGGACCTCGACGACCCGAGCGCGGACATGATCATCGCGGCGCTGATCATCAACTCCCGGCTGCGCGGCCCCGGCCTGCGCGACCTGCTCGGCGCGCTGGCCGACTCGGTCCGCGAGGAGCTCGACATGCGCCGGAAGATCAACTCCAGCCGCCGGTCCACCCGGCGCAGCGTGCAGATCGTCATCGCGGTCTCGGTGCTGATGGCGGTGGGCCTGGCCATCCTCGACCACGCCTTCCTGGCGCCCTACGACAGCGTCTTCGGGCAGCTCGTGCTGGCCGTCATCGTCGCGATCTACGCGCTCGGCATCATCTGGCTGCGCAAGCTGGCCCGGTTCGACATGCCGCAGCGGCTGCTCGGCGCGGCCGCCCCGTGCCCGGCGCGGTCCCGCCCCAAGGACCCCAAGGACCCCAAGGACCCCAAGGACGCCGCAAGGATTCCAGCCCGCCGCCGAACCCGAGACCGTGTCCGCCTGGCGAGGGGGCAGCGCATGATCGAGGCCCTGATCATCGGCGCGGTCACCGGGCTGGCCCTGTTCGTGCTGATCTACGCGCTGATCCCGCGCCGGGTCGGGCTGGCCCGGCGGGTCGCCGCGTTCGACGCGGGCCGGGGGCCCGCGCTGCGGCCGGTCAGCTACCCGGGCGACGGCAAGGAGAGCGCCTTCAGCAAGCGCCTCGGCAGCGCCCTCGCCCGGTTCTGCGCCGAACAAGGCTGGGAGTTCCGCTCCCTGCGCTCCAGCCTCGCCCTGGTCGGCAAATCGTTCGAGAACTTCCTCGCCACCAAGGCCCTGCTGGGCCTGTTCGGGCTGATCTTCCCGCCGATCCTGCTCGGCCTCATCGGGCTGGCCGGCGTGCACCTGTCGATCATCATCCCGGTCTGGGCCGGGCTGATCTTCGGCGCTGTCTTCTTCTTCCTGCCCGACCTCGAGCTGCGCAGCCAGGTGGAGAAGCGGCAGCGGGACTTCCGGCACGCCATCGGCGCCTTCCTGGACCTGGTGGCGATGAACCTGTCCGGCGGCCGGGGCGTGCCCGAGGCGCTGATGGCCGCCAGCGAGATCGGCGAGGGCTGGGCGTTCTGGCGGATCAGGGACGCCCTGGCCAACGCCAGGATCACCGGCCAGACCCCCTGGCAGGCGCTCGGCGTGCTCGGCGAGGAAGTCCAGGTGAACGAGCTGAAAGACCTGGCCGCGGCGCTCAGCCTGGTGGCCGAGGACGGGGCCAAGGTCAGGGAATCGCTGACCGCCCGCGCGGTCAGCCTGCGCCGCCGCGAACTCGCCGACCTCGAGGGTCAGGCGGGGGAGAAGTCCCAGTCGATGCTGCTGGCCCAGATGGTGCTGGCCGCGGCCTTCCTGATCTTCCTGATGTACCCGGCCGTCCATCTCCTGCTGCAAGCCTGACGAAAACGAGGAGTCCCATGAAGATGAACACGTTCGCCCCGCCCGGCGCCGACGCGGTCCGCTACCTGAACACCTTCCTGACGGCGCACGCCGCCCGGCTGCGCGCCGCGCTGGCCGAAAAAGACCGCGGCGCGTCCGCGGTGGAGCTCGCGGTGATCACCGCCGTGCTGGTCGGCCTGGCCGTGGCCATCTTGGTCATCGTGGTCAACTTCGCCAACAAGCAGGGCACCGCCATCACCAACACCAACGTGCCGAACCCGGCCGGCGGCGGGGCGGCTGACCGGTGCGGTAACGGGAGACGCGACAACGGGAGACGACACGTGACACGGGGCAGGTTGCGGCGACGGCTGGCGGTCGCTTGCGCGCGCGGTAACGACCGCGGCGCGAGCGCGGTCGAGCTCGCCATCCTGGCCCCCGCGCTGATCTTCGTCAGCCTGCTCATCGTCCAGTTCGCGATCTGGTTCGACGCCCGGCACGCCGCGCTGGCCGCGGCGCAGCAGGGCGACCTGGTGGCCCGCGAGAACGCGGCCACCAACCCGGGCGGCTGGCAGGCGCTGGCCCAGAACGCCGCCACCAGCTACTACCGGGGCCTGGACACCAGCTTGATCTCCGCCGTCACCGCGCAGAGCGCGGCCGGCCAGAACGGCACCGTCTCGGTCACCGTGCGGGGCAAGATGACCGGCATCTGGCCGCTGACCATCAGCGAGACGGTGACCGGCCCGATCGAGTGCTTCCGCACCCAGGCCAGCCAGGGGACCGCATGCGGCTGAGGGCCCTGCCGGCGAAACTCAGGAACGACCGCGGCTCGATGGCCGTGGAGTTCGTGGTGGCGGCGCCCGCCCTGGTGTTCCTGCTGCT
This sequence comes from uncultured Actinomycetota bacterium, assembly GCA_963839095.1. GTDB lineage: Bacteria > Actinomycetota > Actinomycetes > Streptosporangiales > Streptosporangiaceae > Palsa-504. Next base: position 285,635 of record CAWIUF010000050.1, read on the forward strand.
GCTGATCGCAGCCGGCGGCCAGTGGCTCAGCGCGACCGGCGACGTGGGCTCGGCCGCCCGGGACGCCGTCCGCGCCGCCTCGGTGGCCCGCACGTTCGCCGACGCCGAGGCCAACGCCCAGGCCGCGGCCACGGCCGACCTGGGCGCCCGGTGCGCCGGCGGCGTCCAGGTCCCGCAGCCCCAGCTGTTCTCCGACGGCGCCCCGGTCGGCCCCGGCGCCTTCGCCACCGCCCAGCAGATCCAGGTCACCGTGTCCTGCGTGGCCAACCTCTCGGTCTTCCACGTCATCGGCTTCCCGGTCAGCCAGACCTTCGCCGACAGCGCGACCGCGCCGCTCGACCCGTTCGAGGACCGCGGATGACGCGCGTACCCAGCCGGCTCGCCTGCTGGCCCGGCTGCCAGCGAGGACAACCGCGACCGCGGCTCGGTGTCCCTGTGGGTCGTCATGTTCGCGTTCGTGACGCTGGCCCTGCTGATCCTGGTCGTGGACGGCGGCCAGGTGATCGTGGCCAAGTCCCGGGCCGCGGACATCGCCGAGCAGGCCGCCCGGGCCGCGGCCGACGACATCGACCCGGGCGCGCTCAGGAACGGCGACGTCGCGATCGCCGCCGGCGCCTGCGGCGTCCCCGGCCCGGCCAGCGAGCTTGTTTCCACCTACCAGAAGGGAGTCGGCGTGACGGCGACGATGCTGAAGTGCAATCCCGGGACCGGTCCCGAGGGCGCCCCGGACGTCACCGTTCAGGTCCAGGTGTCGATGAAGCCGTTCCTCCCGGTCAACCCGTTCGGCAGCATCACCGTGACGGCGACCGAGACGGCCTTCCTGGCCTGCGGCACCGCCAACGCCCGGGTGGCCTGCTGATGGCCCCGCCGATCCCCGGCCTCAGAAAGCCGGTCCAGGTCAGGCACCGGACGGCGGGCGACGTGGTGGCCGGCCTCGGTGCCATCATTCTGCTCACCGCGCTGACCATCGGGGTGCCGATCGCGCTGGTCACCCTGGTCGGCCTGCCGCTGCCGCGTCACGATGCCGAAGCTGAGCGCGCTGACCAGCCAGCTCGACATCACCGCGATCCTGCGCATCTTGTCGGTGATCATCTGGCTGGCCTGGATCCAGCTCGTCTGGTGCGTCCTGGTGGAGGTCAAGGCGGCCGCCAGCCACACGGCGCGGCCCAAGGTGCCGCTGGCCGGCGCCACCCAGTCGGCCGCGCACCGGCTGGTCACCGCGGCGCTGCTGCTGTTCACCGCGGCCGCCGCGCTCACCCCCGCCGTCATCAGCCACGGCCCGGCGGTGCCCGCCCACTCGATCTCGGCCCCGGCCATGAACGCCGTCACCCCCGCGATCCCGGTCACCGGCGGCCTCACCGCCGCCCACGTCCCGCAGGCCCACGCGGCGCCCAACTCCGACAAGATGTACGTGGTCAACCCGCCGGTCGGCCGGTTCCACGAGTCGCTGTGGGAGATCGCCCACAACCACCTCGGCGACGGCCGCCGCTACCGCGAGGTCTTCGAGCTGAACAAGGACCGGGTCCAGCCCGACGGCTCCAAGCTCACCATCGCCAGCCTGATCAGGCCCGGCTGGACGCTGCTGATGCCCAAGGACGCGCACGGTCCCGGCATCCAGGCGGTCACCCCCAAGCTGGCCAGCGAGCTGGGCCTGGCCTCGCACGCCGCGCACTCCCACCCGGGCGCCGGGCAGGTGGTAGAGCTGCCCGGTACCGAGGCTCCGGCCGGCTCCGTTCGGGATCATGGGGTGTTCGCGGCTCCGGCGGCCCCCGCCTCGCAGACCCCCGGCTGGCCCTACGAGCTGTCCGCCGCCTCGCTGCTGGCGGCGGGCGTGCTGGCCGCGCTCGGCCGGCGGCGGCGGGAGCAGCTGTGGCAGCGGGCCTTCGGCCGCCGCATCGCGGGCCCGGACCCGGACGCGGCGCTGGCCGAGACGGCGCTGCGGCTCGGCGCGGACGACCCCGCGGTGCGGATGCTCGACACCGGCCTGCGCTACCTGTCGCGGCAGCTCGCGGTCAGCGGCAAGACCCCGCCGACGGTCTTCGCCGCCCACCTGGGCCAGGAGAACCTGGACCTGTGGATCGCCCCGCCCGACCCGAACCCGCCGCGCCCGTGGCAGGCCGCCGACGGCGGTCAGGTCTGGCGGCTGCCGTTCGCGGCCACCGCCGGCCTCGACGCGGCCGAAGCTAGCTACCACCGGCGCCCTGGCGCCGTACCCGGGCCTGGTCTCGCTCGGCACCAACGAGTCCGGCCGGATCCTGGTCGACCTCGAGGTCGCGCACGGACTGATCGCGGTGCGCGGCCCGCGCCCGGTGGTGCAGGCCGCGCTGTCCGCGCTGGCCGTGGAGCTGGTCACCAACCGCTGGTCCGACCAGATGCAGGTCACGCTCATCGGTTTCGGTGAGGGACTGGCAGAAATTTCCCCCGAACGGGTGAAGGTGGCCCACACCCTGGACGACATCCTGCCCGACCTGGAGCGGCGCGCCGGGCAGGTAAGAGACGCGATGGCGTCGGCCGGCATCGACTCGGTGCTGACCGGCCGGTCCCTGGGCGCCGACGCGGACAACTGGGCGCCGCACTACCTGATCATGGGCGTGCCGCCGACCCAGGCCCAGGCCGAGCGGCTGCTCGCGCTGGCCCGGAGCCGGTACCGGATGGGGTTCGGCTACGTGATCGCCGGCGACGTCCGCGGCGCCACCTGGACCTGGGACCTGTCGCCGGAGGGACGGCTGTCGGCCGAGGTGCTCGGCTTCGACCTGGAGGCGCAGCTGCTGCCGCCGGAGCAGTACGCCGCGGTGGTCAAGCTGTTCCGCGGCACCGCGGCCGGCGCGGACGTCCCGCTGGCGGTGCTGTCGGCCGTCGCGTCGGTGCCGCCCGGCCACCTGGATCCCGGCGCGGCCCTGCCGGTCGAGATCGGCCTGCTCGGCCAGGTCGCCGTGCAGGCCCCGGGCCCGCTCGAGCCGGACCGGCTCGCGCTGGCCTCCGAGCTCGTCGTCTACCTGGCCGCGCACCCCGACGGCGTGCACGCCAACGTGCTGGCCGGCGCGGTCTGGCCGCGCGGGGTCTCGCCCGAGGTGCGCGACGCGGCGCTGTCCCGGGTGCACGCCTGGCTGGGCACCGACGCCTCCGGCCAGCCGAACCTGCTCACCGACGCCGACGGCCGGCTCCGCCTGGGCCCCGGCGCCCGGATCGACTGGCAGGTCTTCCGGGCCCTGTTCGGCCGGGCCAGCCAGGCCGCCGCCGGCGTCCGACGCGGACGCCGAGGCCGGCTACCTGGAGCACGCGCTGAGCCTGGTCCGCGGCCAGTTCCTGGACGGCCGCGACGCGGCCAGGTACGCCTGGCTGGCCACCGACGAGATCGAGTACGAGGTCACCGCCGCCGTCGCCGACGCCGCCCACCGGCTGGCCGGGCTGCGGCTGGCCGCGGGCGACCCCGACGGCTCGATGGCGGCCGCCCGGGCCGGCCTGCGCCTCGCCTTCAACGACGAGCTCCTCTGGCGCGACCTGCTGACCGGCGCCCACGCCACCGGCCAGGAGCACGTCCTGCGCGCCGTCGTCGGCGAACTCTCCGCCCGGGTCGCCCTGGACGAGGTGATGCCGCGGATGGCCCCGGAAACCGAGGCGCTCATCGACGAGCTCCTCCCGTCCTGGAGGACCTCAGCCGCATGAAACGCCCCCTGCTCCTGGCCGCCGCCGCGCTGGTCGGCACGGTGCTGACGGCCTGCAGTTCGCCGCCGCCGCCGGCCTTCAACCCGGGCGGCCCGGCCTCGACCGTGCCCGCGACGCCGGTGGCGCAGTCGTCGGGGCCCGGCTCGGTGGTGATGCCGCCGTTCGGCCAGAACGCGCACGTCGTGATGACCGACTGGCTCCCGAAGGACGCCGACATGGCCAAGGCCGTGGTCGCCGACAAGGACTACGAGCTGGCCTTCCTGTACGCCGAGTACACCGGCGGCAAGTCCGGTGACTGGGCCGCCTACGTCAACCGCACGATGGAGCTCCAGGTCCGCGGCGTGCTGGCCAAGCCGGACGTGACCACCGAGTCGTTCAAGGGCACGATCAGGATCTTCGCCATGAAGGTGATCCGCGATCCGACCGTCCCGGGCGACCTGGACGTCTCCGCCTGCTTCGACAACGCGAAGGCCCTCAACACCAGCCTCAGCACCGGGTCGGTCATCGCGGGCCAGTCCGTCTCCAACGACAACTACTACCGCTTCACCGACCAGCTGTCCCGGTCCTCGGCCGGCCAGTGGCAGGTGATCTCGAACTACCCGATCGTCTACTATCCGCGGGCCAAGGAGTGCAAGCCGTGAGACCCTCCCGTACTGCCACCCGCCTCGCCATCTGCGCCGGGCTGGCCGCCTTCGCGGTCGCCGTCCCGTCCCTGCCGGCCAGCGCGGCCGACGGCAGCTCGTCGGTCAACTGCTCGACCGGCAGCAGCTGCGAGATCATGCTCGAGCACATGATCCACTTCGGCGGGAAGAACTACTCGCCGGGCGCGGAGAACACGGTGGTGGACATCACCCCGCCGCCCTGCCTGTGGATCCCGCAGGGTGACGCGCACGCCGGCAGCCAGGTCGTCATCGACTTCTACAACAACACCGACCCGGGCGCGGGCGCGCTGTTCGACGGCCAGCACGCCTTCCAGGAGGCCAAGCAGCTGGTCGTCCAGAACCCGATGCCCGGCCGGGACCTGGTACGAGCTGCCGGTCAACCCGAACGACACCCAGGCTCAGGTGCAGCAGTGCCTGAACGAGCCGCTGTTCTTCTGGGACGTGCCCGGCCAGGCGCTGCCCGGCATCGAGATACCGCCGCGGACGCTGGCCCAGCTCGCCCTGGCCAAGATGAACGTCCCCCAGGCGGGCCGGATGCTGCTGAGCCCGCGGACCGGGAACAGCTACTCCAACCTGCCCACGTTCGCCCACACGACGCTGAGCTTCCGGCCCGAGTTCGCGGCTGACGGCATGCCCTACGTGACCGACAACGCCCAGCTCGGCGACCAGGCCGCCACCGTCTGGGTGCGGGCCACGCCGCTGCAGCTTTCCACCAGCGACAACTCGGCCCGCCTGGACACGGCCGGCTGCGGCTACCTCGGCTCGAAGGAAATGGTCACCAACCCGGGGGCGGTGGCTCGCACCGGCGCCAACGGCACCGCCGACTGCGGTGTCACCTTCCGCCAGCCCGGAACCTGGAACATCACCGCCACCCTGACCTGGCAGGCCTGCTGGGCGGTCGGCATCGACGACGGCCCGCCCCCGGCCGACTGCAACCCGGTCCCCGGCGCCGCCCTGAACCCGGTCAACTGGGCCCGCAACGTCAACGTCCGCGAAATCCAAGCCTCCAACGGCGGCGGCTGACCCACCCCAGGCCCCCTCCACCGGACTCCGTGTGCCCCGGGGTACCTACTTGCGTACTCTGTGTGCCACCGACTCCGATTTTGCCCCCTTTCTGGGGATAAACCCTTCGTGATCATGGAAAATCGCATCTTTGTGCGAAGGTGAGCCGCCGCTATTCGGGGCTGCTGTTGTCCACGGGGTCGAAGAGGTGCAAGGTGTGGGCGGTGGCGGCGGCTTCGCCGCGGCTGGCCACGTTCAGCTTGCCGAGGATGTTGGACACGTGGACGCTGGCCGTCTTGGGCGAGATGAACAGCTCGCCAGCGATCTCCCGGTTGCTGCGCCCCGCCGCGACCAGGCGGAGCACCTCGATTTCGCGCTCGGTGAGGCCCAGGGAGCCGATCGGGTCCTCGGGCCCGTCGTCGCCGGCCAGCCGGATCCGGGCCCGCCGGGCCAGCAGCGTGACCTGCTCGCCGAGCGGCCCGGCGCCGAGCTCGGCCGCCAGCGCGGCGGCCCGCTCCAGCCGTTCCGCCGCCCCATCCCGGTCGCCGCACGCCAGTGCCGCCTCCGCCGCATGCAGCAGCGCCTGGCCGACCGGGTAAGGCTCACTCAGCCCCGCCCACGCCTCGGCCACCTGATCCCACGCCGCCAGCAGCCCGCCAGCACCACCCAAGCCGCCAGCACCAGCCGACACCGCCGCCAGCACCAGCGCCGCCTCCACGCTCTCCGAAAGCGTCCGCATCGGCCGCCGCGACGGTCAGCTGGCTAGCTCGCTGCAACGGACCGAACACCTCGAGCTTCTCCGCCACCGTCCGCAGCCGTTCCGCCACCCCGGCCGCGTCCTCCCGCAGCCGCTCGTCACGGGACGCCCCCGCCTGCCGGACCGCGGCCAGCACCGCACCCGTCCCGGCCGCCACCACCGGCCACGCGTACCGCGGGCTGCTCCCGGACAGCTCGAACCGGTCCAGGATCCGCGACGTAACCGCACCGCGGCCGCCGGGCCGTCCACCGCGAGCGCGAAATCGATCTCCAGCCGGGCCAGCGGCAGCTGGTGCTGGTCCTCCTGGCGGGCCGAGCGCAGCGCGTCGCGCGCCGCGTGCAGGCTCGCCGCGGCCGGCTCCAGCGAGCCCCTGGCCAGCGCGATCGTGCCGGTGAGGACCTGCAGCGTGGCCCGGTGCATGGGCGTCGGCGCGAGGTAGAGGTTCAGGGCGCCGCCGGCGACCTGCAGCGCCTCGTCCCAGCGGCCGAGCGCGAGCAGCGGCTCGGCCTCGTTGATCGCGAGCACGCTGCCCGAACTGCGGGACAGCAGCCGCTCGTCGGCGCTCATCGTGCCGGTGCGGGCCGCCCGGGCCGCCTGCTCGTGCTCCCCGGCCCCCTCGAGCAGGTGGGATTCGCTCACCGCCGCCAGCAGCAGGACATCCTCGGCGCCGTGCCGCGCGGCCATCTCGCGGGCCTGCGCGATCAGCTCGAGCGGGCCGCTGCCCGAGGGCGCCTGCCCGCCGGGCTCGGCGTTGTACATGGCCAGCGTCAGCAGCGCGTTCGCCTCGCCCGCCTCGTCGGCGCTCCTGCCGCGCCAGCGCCAGCGCCTCCTCGGCGTAGGACCGCTCGTTAGTGATCTTCGGCGGGCAGTGGGCCAGCTTGAGCAGGATGTCCACCCGGGTCGCCGGCGCTACCGAGCCGGGCACGCAGTCCAGCGCCTCCAGCAGGTCCTTGGCGAAATCCGTCCGGCCCAGCTTCAGCCGGAACTGGCCGCGGCTCCTGAGCAGCTTCGCCGCCCGGACCCGGACTCCCCGCCCGGGAAAACTCCCCGCCCGGGAAAAACTCCCCGCCCGGAGAAAGCTCCCCGCCCGGGGAAAGCTCACGCAGCGCCGAGGTCGCCAGCGCGATCCCGCGCTCGAACTCGCCCGCGTCGTGGGCCGCCTCGGTGGCCTGCTCCAGGACCTGCACGTGATCCGCGCCGATCCGCGTCGAGGCGTCCGGTACCTGGTCCCACAGCTCGAGCACCCGGGCCAGCAGGGTGAGCCGCTCGGCGGCCGCGACCGCCCGGCCCGCCTGCGCGGCGGCCCGCCAGGCGCCGATCAGCGCCCAGGCCGAGTCGTGCGCCGCGTGCCAGTGGTGCGCCATCTCGATGGCCGCCCGGCCGGGCGGGACCAGGGTGGGCCGGGCGTCGATGGCCTCGGCGAAGCGGCTGTGCAGACGGCCGTGCTCGCCGGGCAGCAAGTCGTCGTGAACCGCCTCGCGGATCAGCTCGTGCCGGAACGCGTAGCCGTCACCCCGCGGGTGCAGCACGTTGGCGATCACCGCGGGCCGGACCGCGCGGATCAGCGCCGCGTCGTCCAGGCCGCTGACCGCGCCGAGCAGCGCGTGCCCGGTCATCTCACCGCCGGTGCTGGCCACCCGGAGCACCTCCTGGGTGTCCTCCGGCAGCCGCCGCACGCTGTCCAGCAGCAGGTCGCGCAGCGATTCGGGCAGCTCCGGGCTCAGCTCGCCGTCGCACGAAAGCAGCGCCTCGACGAACAGCGGGTTGCCCTCGGAGCGGTGGTAAAGCGCGTCGGCCAGTTCGCCGGTCGGCGCCCGGCCGAGGATGCGGACCACCAGCTCCTGAGTGTCGTGCCTGGTCAGCCGGGGCAGCTCGAGCCGCTCGACCCAGTCGATCCGGTCCAGCGAGGCCAGCAGCGGACGCAGCGGATGGGTGCGGTGCAGCTCGTCGGAGCGGAACGTGACCACGATGAGCAGCCCGGACAGGGCCCGCTGGTTGCCGATCAGGAACGTCAGCAGGTCCCGGCTGGACCGGTCGGCCCAGTGCGCGTCCTCGATCACCAGCATCACCGGCGAGTGCCTGGTCAGGTGCTCGAGGGCGCGGAGGACTTCCTCGAACAGGCGGGCCCGCGCCTCGGCCGGGTCGCCGCTGGTGTCTGGTTCCCCGAGCTCGGGCAGCAGCCGGGCCAGCCCTCGCGTGGTCCGGCCGGGCAGCATCGACGCCAGCGCGTCGGCGCCCATCTCGTGCACCAGTTCGCGCAGCACCGCGGTGAACGGGGCGAACGGCAGCCCGTCGGTGCCCAGTTCCAGGCAGCCGCCGGTCAGCACCCGGGCGCCCGCCGCGACGGCGGCGCGGCCGAACTCGCTGACCAGCCGGGACTTGCCGACACCGGCCTCCCCGCCCAGCAGCACGGCCGACGGACCGCCCTGGCGCACGCGACCGAACGCGGCTTCCAGGGCGGTCATCTGCTCGTCCCGCCCGACCAGGACGGAACTGGACGCTCGCCCGCTCATCTCCGGTGTCAGCATCCCATGGGGGACTGAGCATTCCGGAACGCGGCGACCGGTGCGGCGGTCATGGCCGCCTCAGGCGGCGCGCTGGGCGACGGGCGCCTGGCCCGTGCCGTCGGTGTGGAACGTCCCGTCCACGTAGTCCGGGATAGGCGGCAGTACGAACTCGTCGGCCCCGTCCGGCTGGTGGTGCCCGCGGCGGGCCAGCCTGATCGTCTTGGCGAGCCTGGCCTGGTGCGCCCGGGTCCGCATCTCGTGGCCGCGCTGGGCCGCCATCAGACGGAGAATCTCGGGATGCATGGTTCCTCCTCAGCCCGGGGAATCCGGCTGGTTTCCCCGTAGCCTCAAGATTCGCCGTAAGGCCCCCAGCCCGGCATCGGGCTTATGCCTTATCTTCCGCACTGACCTGGGCCTAGGCCTTCCTAAGGCGTCTTACGCCCGCCCGCCAGGAACCCACGCCGAGGAAAGCCCAGGTCACCAGCCAGTCAGGGTGAGGTCGAAGCTGTACCGCGAGGCCCGGTAGAGGTGGTGCCCGTGCTCCACCGCCCGCCCTTGCTCGTCGTAAGCCGAACGTTCCATGGTCAGCAGCGGCGCTCCCCGCTTCTCGCCCAGCGCGCGGGCCTCGGCCGGGGTCGCGGCCCGCGCCCCGATGGCCTGCCGGGCGATCCGCATCGTCACGCCATTGGCCCGGAACAGGTTGTAGAGCCCCTGGGCTTCGAGGTCCGCCGCGGTTAGCCGCAGCAGGTACTCGGGCACGTGGTTGCGCATCAGCGCGAGCGGCTCGTCACCGGCGTAGCGCAGCCGCTCGAAGACGTACACCGGCGAGCCCGGCCGCGATGCCGAGCGTCGCCGCCAGCTCCTCGTCCGCCGCCTCGGTCCGGAAGCTGGTCACCTTGGTGGCCGGGGCCCGGCCGGTCTTCGCCAGGTCGTCGTACAGGCTGGTCAGCTCGACCTGGCGGGTGACCTTGGCCTGCACGACCTGTGTCCCGATACCGCGCTTGCGGATCAGCAGCCCGCGGTCGACCAGGTACTCGATGGCCCGGCGCATCGTCGGCCGGGACAGGCCGAGCCGGCCGGCCAGGTCGGTCTCGTTCTCGAGCCGCGTTCCCATCGGCAGTTCGCCGGATTCGATCATGTGCTCCAGGTGCTGCGCGACCTGGAAGTAGAGCGGGACCGGGCTGCTCCGGTCCACCTGAATGGGCAAGGCGGCTTGGTTCACGGACAGCTCTCTCACGGGGTCATGCCGGGGGAACACTTCCCATTATGTACTAGGTCAGCCGGTTGCTAATAGATGCAGACGTAAATATGTCAAGACATACTCTTGACCTGACCGAAACGCCGGCGTAAAAACTTAGACATACCAGCTTCCAGCGCGAACAGCCGGAACGTCCGCAGGAGAGGGGCTATGGCCGCCTTCGAGGTAATCACCATGGGGCGGATCGGCGTGGATTTGTATCCGCAGCAGGTCGGCGTGGGTCTTGACCAGGTGGAGAGCTTCGGCAAGTACCTGGGCGGCAGCGCGTCCAACGTGGCGGTCGCCGCGGCCAGGTACGGACGCCGCACGGCGGTCATCACCCGCACTGGCGAGGACCCGTTCGGCCGGTTTCTCCACCAGGCCCTGCACGACTACGGCGTCGACGACCGCTACGTCACCGGCGTAAAAGACCTGCCCACGCCGGTGACGTTCTGCGAGATCTTCCCGCCGGACGACTTCCCGCTGTACTTCTACCGCCTGCCCAAGGCGCCCGACCTGGAAATCTACGAGAACGAGCTGGACCTCGAGGCGATCAGGCAAGCCGGTGTGTTCTGGGTCACCGTCACCGGCCTGTCCGAGGAGCCGAGCCGCACCGCCACCCTGGCTGCCCTCGAAGCGCGGAGCAGGAAAGACATCACCGTCCTCGACCTGGACTACCGCCCCATGTTCTGGTCGTCCCGCGAAGAGGCCAGGCGCTGGGTGCAGCAGGCCCTGCCGCACGTGACCGTGGCCGTGGGCAACCTCGACGAGTGCGACACCGCGGTCGGCACCAGGGAACCGCTCGAAGCCGCCCGCAGAGCTACACGAAGCAGGCGTCAAGCTGGCCGTCGTCAAACAGGGCCCCAAGGGCGTCCTGGCCAGTGACGGCCAAACGACCACCGAGGTGCCCCCCGTACCGGTCGACGTGATGAACGGCCTCGGCGCCGGCGACGCGTTCGGCGGGGCCCTGTGCCACGGGCTGCTGGCGCGGCTGGGACACCGAGCGCGTGATGCGCTTCGCCAACGCCGCCGGCGCCATCGTGGCGTCCCGGCTGGCCTGCTCGGACGCCATGCCGACGCAGACCGAGGTCGAGGATCTTCTGGAGACCGGGGGACCACGGGAGGCGACCGATGCGTGACCAGATCAAGGCCATCGGCGAGGCGCGGGCGCGCCGCCCGCAGGCCATCGCCGAGGCGGCCGCCGCCCGGCGGCGCCGGACGTCGCTGCTCGCCGAGGACAACCAGATCTTCATCATCGCCGCCGACCACCCGGCCCGCGGCGCGCTGCGGGCCGGGGACCGGCCGATGGCCATGGCCGACCGGGCCGACCTGCTCGAGCGGATGTCGCTGGCGCTGTCCCGGCCCGGTGTCGACGGCGTGCTCGGCACCGCCGACATCATCGAGGACCTGCTGCTGCTCGGCGCGCTCGACGACAAGGTGGTCATCGGCTCGATGAACCGCGGCGGCCTGGCCGGGACGGTCTTCGAGATCGACGACCGGTTCACCGGCTACGACGCCGCCTCGATCCACAAGATGGGGTTCGACGGCGGCAAGATGCTGTTCCGCATCGACCCGGACGACCCGGCCACCCCGGCCACCATGCAGGCCTGCGCGCAGGCCGTCAACGCCCTGGCCGACCGCGAGCTGCTGGCCATGGTCGAGCCGTTCATCTCGCACCGGGTCGACGGCCGGATCCGCAACGACCTGTCGCCCGAAGCGGTGATCCGCTCCATCGTGGTCTCCGCCGGGCTCGGCAATACCTCGGCCTACACCTGGCTCAAGGTGCCGGTCGTGGACGACATGGAACGGGTGCTGGCGGCCTCGACCCTGCCCGCGCTGCTGCTCGGCGGGGAGGTCAGCGCCGACCAGGACGCCGCCTTCGACCGCTGGCACAAGGCGCTGCAGATGCCGTCCGTGCACGGCCTGGTGGTCGGCCGCACGCTGCTCTTCCCGCCCGACGACGACGTGACCGGGGCGGTCGACACCGCCGTCGGGCTGATGCGGGGGTGACGGTGATGGACGACAAGCTCTACCTGAAGCAGGGCACCAGCTCGGACGGGACCTTCGAACTCGTCGTGACCCCCGAGCAAGCCGGCTGGGCCTACAGCGGCCTGAAAGTCCTGACCCTCCCGCCCGGCGGAACGCACACCTGGGACACCGGCGAGGACGAGATCCTCGTCCTGCCGCTGTCCGGCGCCGCCAGTGTCACCTGCGAGAACAAGACCTTCGAGCTGCAAGGAAGACGCAGCGTCTTCTCCCGCGTCACCGACTTCAGCTACGCCCCGCGCGACGCCACCGTCACCGTCACCAGCCAGGACGGCGGCCGCTTCGCCATCTGCACCGCCCGCTGCACGCGACGGCTGGAGCCCCGCTACGGCCCGGCCGAGGACGTGCCGGTCGAGCTGCGCGGCGCGGGCCAGGCCAGCCGCCAGGTCAACAACTTCTGCTCACCCGAGGCGTTCGAGGCCGACAAGCTCATCGCGGTCGAGGTGCTCACCCCCGGCGGGAACTGGTCCTCCTACCCGCCGCACAAGCACGACGAGACCCGTCCCGGCGAAGAGGCCGAGCTCGAGGAGATCTACTACTTCGAGTCCGAAGGCCTGGCCTACCAGCGTGTCTACGGCACGCCTGAACCGCCCCATCGACGTCCTGGCCGAGGTCGGCACCGGCGACGTGGTGCTGATCCCGCACGGCTGGCACGGTCCCTCCATCGCGGCGCCCGGCTACCACCTCTATTACCTCAACGTCATGGCGGGCCCGGACGCCGAACGCGCCTGGCGTTTCTGCGACGACCCGGCCCACGCCTGGATCCGCGGCACCTGGGACGGCCAGGCCGTCGACCCCCGCCTGCCGCTCACCTCGGCGACCGAGAACACCCGCAAGGAGAGATGACCGTGACCACCGTCCGCCTCACCGTGGCCCAGGCCCTGGTGCGCTTCCTGGCCAGCCAGTACAGCGAGCGTGACGGCGTCCGGCAGCGGCTCATCCCGGGCTGCTTCGGCATCTTCGGCCACGGCAACGTGGCGGGCGTCGGCCAGGCCCTGCTCCAGGCCGAGCAGACCGGCGAGGCGGACCTGACAGTACCACATGGCCCGCAACGAGCAGGCCATGGTGCACGCCTCGGTCGGCTTCGCGAAGATGCGGAACCGGCTCCAGGCGATCGCCTGCACCGCCTCGATCGGTCCCGGCTCGACCAACATGGTGACCGGGGCGGCGCTGGCCACCATCAACCGCATCCCGGTGCTGCTGCTGCCCAGCGACTACTTCGCCACCCGGGCGGCCAGCCCGCTGCTGCAGGAACTCGAGGACCCGCGCTCGGCTCGACGTGAGCGTCAACGACACCTTCAAGCCGGTCTCCCGGTTCTGGGACCGCATCAACCGCCCCGAGCAGCTGCCCGCGGCGCTGCTCGCCGCGATGCGGGTCCTGACGGACCCGGCCGAGACCGGCGCGGTGACCCTCGCGCTCCCGCAGGACGTGCAGGCCGAAGCCCACGACTGGCCCGAAGAACTTTTCACCGAACGAGTCTGGTTCATCCCCCGCCCCCAGCCCGAGCCATCGGCCCTGGGCCGGGCCGTCGAGGTGCTTCGCTCGGCGCGACGGCCGCTCCTGATCGCGGGCGGCGGCGTCATCTACTCCGAGGCCAGCGCGGCCCTGCTGCGGTTCGCGGAGGCGACCGGCATCCCGGTCGCCGACACCCAGGCCGGCAAGGGCGCGCTGGCCTGGGATCACCCGTGCGCCGTGGGCGGCGTCGGCGCGACCGGCTCGCCGGTGGCGAACGCGCTGGCCCGGGAGGCTGACGTGGTGCTCGGCGTCGGCACCCGGTACAGCGACTTCACGACGGCCTCGCGCACCGCGTTCCAGCACCCGGGCGTGCGGTTCGTCAACCTCAACATCGCGGCGTTCGACGCGGGCAAGCACGCGGGCACCGCCCTGGTCGCCGACGCCCGGGCCGGCCTGGAGGCGCTAACCGAAGCGCTGAGCGGCTACCGGGTTGACGACGCCGCCACGGTCACGATCCACGAGCACAAAGCGCGCTGGCAGCAGGTGGTCGAGGACGCCTACCACCTGGGTCACCAGCCGCTCCCGGCCCAGACCGAGATCCTCGGCACGCTCAACGAGATGATGGACGACCGGGACGTGGTAGTACAGGCGGCCGGCAGCATGCCCGGCGACCTGCAGATGCTGTGGCGGGCCCGGGACCCGAAGGCGTACCACGTCGAGTACGGCTACTCCTGCATGGGCTACGAGATCGCCGGCGGCCTGGGCATCAAGCTGGCCGCCCCCGACCGCGAGGTCGTGGTGCTCGTCGGCGACGGGTCCTACCTGATGATGGCGCAGGAGATCGTCACCGCGGTCGCCGAGGGCATCAAGCTCACCATCGTCCTGGTGCAGAACCAGGGATACGGCTCGATCGGCTCGCTGTCGGAGTCGCTCGGCTCGCAGCGGTTCGGTACCAGTTACCGCTACCGCGACCCGGCCACCGGGCGGTTCGACGGCGGCCTGCTCCCGGTGGACCTGGCCGCCAACGCGGCCAGCCTCGGCGCCGACGTGCTGCGGACCGCGACGGTGAAGGAGTTCGCCGCCGCGCTCGAGCAGGCCCGGGCCAGCGACCGGACCACCGTGGTCTACATCGAGACCGACCCGCTCGCCCCGGTGCCGTCCTCGCGAGAGCTGGTGGGACGTGCCGGTATCGGAAACCTCCGCGCTGGAGAGCACGCAGCAGGCCCGCGCGGCCTACGAGGCGGCCAAGCGCGATCAGAAGCTTTACCTCTAGAAGGGTTACGAATGCGTACTATCCCGCACTGGATCGCCGGCTCGGAGACGGCCGGCGCGTCGACGCGTTACGGGGCGGTGTGGAACCCGGCCACCGGCGCGCAGCAAGCCCAGGTGGCGCTGGCCGAGACGGCCGACGTGGACGCCGCCGTCGCGGCGGCCAGGAAGGCCTTCGACCGGATGGCGCGACGTCTCGCTGGTCCGCCGCGCCCGCGTCATGTTCGCCCTGCGCGACCTGATGGAGCGGCACCTCGACGAGCTCGCCGAGCTGGTCGCGGACGAGCACGGCAAGGTCGTCTCCGACGCCAAGGGCGAGATCATCCGCGGCCTGGAGGTCGTGGAGTACGCCTGCGGCATCCCCACCCTGCTCAAGGGCGAGTACTCCGAGCAGGTCTCCACCGACGTGGACGCCTACTCGTTCCGGCAGCCGCTCGGCGTGGTCGCCGGGATCACCCCGTTCAACTTCCCGGTCATGGTGCCGATGTGGATGCACCCGGTCGCGATCGCGGCCGGGAACACGTTCGTCCTCAAGCCGAGCGAGCGCGACCCGTCCGCGTCGAACTTCATCGCCCGGCTCTACGCCGAGGCTGGGCTGCCCGAGGGCGTCTTCAACGTGGTCCACGGGGACAAGGTGGCGGTCGACGCGATCCTGGACCACCCGGACATCGCGGCGGTGTCGTTTGTCGGCTCCACCCCGATCGCCCGCTACGTGCACCAGCGGGCGTCCCAGGCGGGCAAGCGGGTCCAGGCCCTCGGCGGGGCGAAGAACCACGCGGTGGTGCTGCCCGACGCGAACATGGAGTTCGCCGCCAACCACATCACGGCGGCGGGCTACGGCTCGGCCGGCCAGCGCTGCATGGCCATCTCGGCCGTGGTGGCCGTCGGCGATGCCGGCGACGCCCTGATCGCCAAGCTCAAGGAGAAGGCGGAAGAGGTCAAGGTCGGCCCCGGCCGGGACAAGACCTCGGACATGGGCCCGGTGGTCACGCCCGAGGCCCGGGACCGCATCAAGGGCTACGTCGACCGCGGCGCGCAGGCCGGGGCCACCCTGGTGGTGGACGGCCGCGGCCTGACCGTCGACGGGCACGAGGACGGCTTCTTCGTCGGCCCGACCCTGTTCGACCAGGTCACCACCGACATGGACATCTACTCCGACGAGATCTTCGGCCCCGTCCTGGTCGTGCTGCGGGCGCCGACCTTCGACGAGGCCGTGGACATCGTCAACGCCAACCCGTACGGCAACGGCACCGCCATCTTCACCTCGAGCGGCCAGGCGGCGAAGAAATTCCAGCGCCAGGTCCAGGTCGGGATGATCGGCATCAACGTCCCCATCCCGGTCCCGATGGCCTTCTACTCCTTCGGCGGGTGGAAGGACTCGCTGTTCGGCGACACCCACGTGCACGGCCCCGAAGGCATCCGCTTCTACACCCGGGCCAAGGCGATCACCAGCCGCTGGCCCGACGACGAACACTCCAGAACACCACAGCACGCAGATGCAGTTTCCCACCGCCACCTGACGGAGGTAACCGAGATGATCAGAACAAGAAAACGGATCATGGGCGCCGCCGTGCTCATGACCATCCTGCTCCTGCTGGCCGCCTGCTCCGCCACCGGCGGCCGCAAGGCCTTCCTGGCCGCGCAGAACGGCGGGCAGAGCGTAGCCGCCGGGCACGCCAATACCGCGCATTACACCGTCGCGATGATCACCCACGCCTCGCCGGGTGACACCTTCTGGGACATCATCCGGCAAGGTGCCACGGCGGCGGCGGCCAAGGACAACATCACCCTGAGGTACTCGTCTGACCCTGACCCGACCAAGCAGGCCCAGCTGATCGACGACGCGATCAACAGCCACGTCAACGGCATCGCGGTCACCGACCCCAACCCGACCGCGCTGTGCCCGACGATCAAGAAGGCCACCGCGGCCGGCATCCCGGTGGTCATGTTCAACGCCGGCTACACCGACTGGCAGAGCTGCGGCGCGATGGAGTACTTCGGCCAGGACGAGCAGGTCGCGGGCGTCGCGGCGGGCAAGAAGCTGGCCGCCGCGGGCGCGAAGAACGTGCTCTGCGTCCTGCAGGCCCAGGGCCAGGCTCAGCTCGAGGCCCGCTGCGCGGGCGTCAAGCAGGGCCTCGGCTCCGAGGGCACGATGAGCAAGCTCTACGTCAACGGCACCGACAACGCGGCCGTCCTGTCCACCATGTCGGCCGAGATGACCAGGAACAAGAACATCGACGCGGTGATCACCCTCGGCGCCCAGTTCGCGCTCATCGCCATCCAGGCCGAGGCGCAGTCGCACGCCACCGCCAAGCTCTACACCTTCGACACCAGCGCGGCCGAGATCGCCAAGATCAAGGCCGAGCAGGTGCAGTGGGCCATTGACCAGCAGCCTTACCTCCAGGGTTACGAGTCGGTCGACGCCCTGTGGCTGTTCCTGACCAACGGCGACATCCTCGGCGGCGGCCAGACCGTGTTCACCGGTCCTGCCTTCGTCGACAGCAGCAACGTCAACGCGGTGGCCAAGTACGCCCAGCGTGGCACCCGCTAACGCGGCCTAGCGGAACAGAAAGGAAAGTTCATGGCTACGACAGCGCAAGCCCCGGTCGCCCCGCCGCCGAGAACCGACGAACGGCTGGGCCGCAAGTCTCCGCTGGCGCGGTTCCTGGCCCGGCCGGAGGCCGGTGCCATCGCGGGCGCCATCGTCATCTACGTCTTCTTCTTCATCATCGCCCCGCCGTTCCGCAACGCGTCCTCGTTCTCCTCGGTGCTGTACGTCACCTCGACCTACGGCCTGATGGCCACGCCGGTGGCACTGCTGATGATCGGCGGCGAGTTCGACCTGTCGGCCGGCGTCGCGGTCACCAGCGCGGCGCTGTGCGGGTCGCTGTTCTCCTGGTGGTTCACCACCAACGCGTGGGTCGGCGTGCTGGTCGCGCTGGGGTTCGCCCTGGTGATCGGCTTCATCAACGGCTGGATCGTGGTGAAAACCGGGATCCCGTCCTTCCTGGTCACCCTGGGCACGTTCTTCATGCTCCAGGGGATCAACATCGCGCTGACCCAGACCATCACCAACCAGGTGGCCAGCCCGGACATCTCCACCCTGCAGGGCTTCAGCTCGGCCCGGACGGTGTTCTCCGGCAGCTTCACCATCGGCGGGGTGAACATCAGGACCAGCGTGATCTACTGGCTCGTCTTCATGATCATCGCCACCTACATCCTGATGCGCACCCGGATCGGGAACTGGATCTTCGCGGTCGGCGGTCACGCGCCGTCCGCCCGGGCCGTCGGCGTGCCGGTCGGCCGGATGAAGATCGGCCTGTTCATGGCGGTGGGCTTCATGGCCTGGTTCACCGGCATGCACACCCTGTTCCTGTTCAACACCATCCAGTCCAGCCAGGGCGTCGGCAACGAGTTCGTCTACATCATCGCGGCGGTCGTCGGCGGCTGCCTGCTGACCGGCGGTTACGGCTCCGCGGTGGGTGCCGCCATCGGCGCGCTCATCTTCGGCATGGTCAACCAGGGCATCGTCTACGCCGGCTGGAACCCGGACTGGTTCCAGTTCTTCGTCGGCCTGCTGCTGCTCGGCGCGATCTTGCTGAACACCTATATCCGCCGACGTGCGGAGGCAGCGATATGAGTACCCCCCAGGAAACCCCGATGGGCAAGCACCACGCCCCCGAGCCCGCCGCCCCGGCGGCGGGCGGCAGGACCGGCGCCCCGCTGGTCCGCCTGGTCAACGCCGGTAAACGCTACGGCGCGGTGATCGCGCTGAGCGACATCAACATGGAGGTGAGCGCGGGCGAGGTCACCTGCGTGCTCGGTGACAACGGGGCGGGCAAGTCCACCCTGATCAAGATCATCGCCGGGCTGCACCAGCCGTCCTCGGGCGTCTACGAGGTGGAGGGCGAGCCGGTCTCGTTCAACTCCCCGCGTGAGGCGCTCGACCACGGCATCGCCACCGTCTACCAGGACCTGGCCGTGGTCCCGCTGATGCCGGTCTGGCGCAACTTCTTCCTGGGCAATGAGCTCCGCAAGGGCCCCCGGATCGACATCCCGGCCATGAAGAAGATGTGCAAGTCCGAGCTGCAGGCCATGGGCATCGACCTGCGCGACGTGGACCAGCCCATCGGCACCTTGTCCGGCGGGGAGCGCCAGTGCGTGGCGATCAGCCGGGCGGTGCATTTCGGGGCCAAGGTGCTGATCCTGGACGAGCCGACCGCCGCCCTCGGCGTCAAGCAGTCCGGGGTGGTGCTGAAGTACATCATCCAGGCCCGCGAACGCGGCCTGGGCGTCGTCTTCATCACCCACAACCCGCACCACGCCTACCCCGTCGGTGACCGGTTCCTGCTCCTCAACCGCGGCAGCTCCCTCGGCTACTTCGAGAAGGCGCAGATCACCCGGGACGAGCTGACCGGCCTGATGGCCGGCGGCGCCGAGCTCGAGCAGCTGTCCCACGAGCTCGCAGGCGAGGGCGGCGCCGCCGCCGAGGTCGGCGCCGTCCTGTCCGAGGACGTGGCCGGGCTGGGCATCGCCGATCACCCGGCCCCGACCCGGACCACGGAGCCGGACACCCGGTGAGCATGGAAACCCACGGTGCCGGGCCGGAGGCGCGCGACGGTGCGCGCCTCCGGCTGGGTACCTGCCCCGATTCCTGGGGCGTGTGGTTCGCCGACGACCCGCGGCAGACCCCGTGGACGCGGTTCCTGGACGAGGTGGCCGAGGTGGGCTACCCGTGGCTGGAACTCGGGCCCTACGGGTACCTGCCCAGCGACCGGTCCCGGCTGGCCGACGAGCTGGCCCGCCGCGGGCTCCAGGCGGCCGGCGGCACCGTCCACGGGTACAGCGGGCTGCACCGGCCCGGCGACTGGGCCGGCATCGAGCGGGTCACCCGCCAGGTGTCGGAACTCACCGCCGCGGTCGGCGGCCGGCACGTGATCTTCGTGCCGGTGCCCGGCTACCGCGACGACGTCACCGGTGCGTTCACCGAGCCTGCCGAGCTCGACGCGGGGGAGTGGCGGACCATGATCCGGGCCGCCGACGACCTGGGCCGGCTGACCGCCGAGGAGTACGGGCTGGCCTTGCAGTTCCACCCGCACGCCGACAGCCACGTCGAGACCCAGGCCCAGACGATGCGGTTCCTGGACGAGACCGACCCGCGCTACGTCAGTCTCTGCCTGGACACCGGCCACCTGGCCTACCGGCACGCGGACAACGTCGCCCTCATCCAGCGCTACCCCGATCGCATCGGCTACGTGCACATCAAGCAGATGGACCCGGCCATCGTGGCCCGGGCCGACCGCGAGGGCCTGGCCTTCGGGCAGGCCGTGGCCATGGGCGCCAGCTGCGAGCCGCCGCTCGGCGAACCCGTCGTCGAGGACGTGGCCAAGGCCTTGCGCGAACTGGGCCGCGACCTGTTCGTGGTGGTCGAGCAGGACATGTACCCGGCGCCCTTCGACAAGCCCAAGCCGATCGCCCAGCGCACCTACGCCTACCTGCGCGGCGTGGGCATCGGCACCGAAGAGGAGTAACCATGACAGCGTTCCCCGGGGGGGCGGCCCCCCGGAACCCCCCGGGAGTCCGCGTGGGCGTCATCGGGGTGGGGATGATCGGCCAGGACCACATCCGCCGGATCACTCAGGTCCTGACGGGCGGGTCCGTTACGGCGGTCAATGACGTCGACGCGGCGCGCGCCGGGCAGGCCGCGGCGGGCCTGCCTGGCGCGCATATCCACGACACGGCGGCCGCCCTGATCGCCGACGACGAGGTGGACGCGGTCCTCATCGCGTCCTGGGGCGCGGCCCACGAGGAGCAGGTCCTGGCCGCGATCGCGGCCGGCAAGCCGGTGTTCTGCGAGAAGCCGCTGGCCCCGTCCAGCGCCGCCTGCCTGCGCATCATGGACGCCGAGCTGGCGGCCGGACGCCGCCTGGTCCAGGTCGGCTTTATGCGCCGCTACGACGCCGGCTACCGGGCCATGAAGGCGGCCCTGGACGACGGCCGCCTCGGCCCGCCGCTGCTGATGCACTGCGCGCACCGCAACCCCTCGGTGCCGCCCTACTTCACCACCGAGATGACCATCAGCGATTCGGCCGTGCACGAGATGGACATCGTCCGCTGGCTGTTCGGCGAGGAGATCACGGCCGCCACCGTGCTGCGGCCGCGCCGCACCGGCCAGGCCCCCGAGGGCGTGCAGGATCCGCTGATCCTGGTCATGGAGATGGCCGGCGGCGCCCTCGTCGACGACGAGCTGTTCGTCAACGCGCGGTACGCCTACGACGTCCGCGGCGAGATCGTCTGCGAGGGCGGCACCGTGGCCCTGGCGGACACCAGCGAGGTGACCGTGCGGACCGCGAACCAGCACGGCGGCCGGATCCCCGTCGACTGGCGGGACCGGTTCATCCGCGCCTACGACACCGAGCTGCAGGAATGGCTGAACGCGGTGGCCGCCGGCACGTCGGCCGGCCCGAGCGCCTGGGACGGCTACGCCGCCGCCGCGGTCACCGACGCCGCCCTCGAGGCCCTGCGCACCGGCCAGCGCACCGCGGTGACCATGGCCGAACGTCCCGACTTCTACGCGAAGGCGCCCTAGGACGATGAGGATCGCACTCGACCCCTACATGTTCCGCCGGGTGCCGCTCACCGACCTGCCCGCGCTGGTCGCGGACCTGGGCTACTCCTGGATCGAGCTGTCACCGCGGGACGATTTCATGCCGTTCTTCCTGCACCCGCGGGCGGACCAGGCGCAGATCGCCGCGTTCTCCCGGTCCCTGACCGCGGCCGGGGTGCAGGTCGCCTCGGTGCTTCCGCTCTACCACTGGTCCGGCCCGGACGAGGACGAGCGCCAGGCCGCGGTGCGCTACTGGAAACGTGCCATCCAGATCACCGCCGACCTCGGCGTGGAGGTGATGAACTCCGAGTTCAACGGCCGCCCGGAGGCCGCCGCGGCCAGCGAGGCCCAGTTCTGGCGGTCTCTGGACGAACTGCTGCCCGTCTTCGAGCGCGAGGGCGTGCGGCTGGTGCTCGAACCGCACCCGGACGACTTCATCGAGGACGGCCGGGCCGCCATCGACCTGATCCGCGGCATCGACAAGGACTGGGTGTCGTTCCTGTACTGCGCGCCGCACACCTTCCACCAGGGCGGCGACATCGAGGGCATCATGAAGTACGCGGGCCCGCTGCTCACCCAGCTGCACATCGCCGACTCGTTCGACCACCGTGCCTCTTCCGGCCTGCGGTACATCGTCAACCCGCCTGGTTCGGCCGCCCGCATCCACCAGCACCTGGACATCGGCCAGGGCGAGGTCGACTGGGACCTGTTCTTCCGCACCCTGGCCGAGGTGAAGTTCGACGGCATCGCCACCGTGTGCGTCTTCGCCTGGGAAGAACGCGCCCGCGAGTCCTGCGTGCACAACCTGGAGCAGATCCGGCGGTACGTCGCCAAGCACGACCACGCCTGACCGGCCGCTCCCGCTCAGGATCGGTGCTCCGGCCGGACGGGCCACGTGCCAGACTGGCGGTAACGAGCCGGATCGCGCCTGAAGGAGGCCCGCATGACCGTCCCGCCAGACTTCGGAGGCCACGAATTCGAGGAGGGGCTGCTGGAAGATCTCGGCGGCCCGCACGAGAAGCACCCCGCGCCGCACGACGACCAGGCCGGATCCGACTGGGACGACAACGAGCTGCACGCCGTCGGCCAGGTCTGCGCCCGCTGCGGCGCGCCCATCGCCCAGGGCCAGGACGTCCGCCTCCACGCCGGCGGCCAGTGGATGCACGAAACCTGCCCCGTGCTCTCCTGACCCCGGCCCGGCCGGCGACCCACCGACCCGTCCATCCCGTCCAGGACGGGGCGCTAACCACTGCAACGTCACATCGCGATGCCCTGAACCACGACGATGTCACATCGCGGTGGGTTGCCCCGCGACGGCCAGCCGCCCGTGAGGGGCGGAACAGATAAACTCTCGGATCTGTTCAAGTAAGAGGGTTCTGTCGCCCTCACGTCCCGTGAAGTGACGGCCCCGCCGCGGTCGCCCGGCTCGTCCGGGAAAAGAAGATCGCGCGTTTACTACACTGGAACCAGCCGCCGGATCCGGCAACGCATCCCAGACGCCAAAGAACCGAGACTCACGCATGCCCATAGACCAGATCGTGCAGATCGCGCAGACCACCCTGGCCACCAGGGATGACCTGCGCAACGTGGCCATCGTCGCGCACGTTGACCACGGCAAGACCACGCTGGTGGACGCCATGCTGTGGCAGTCCGGGGCGTTCCGCGCCAACGCGCACGTGAACGAGCGGGTGATGGACTCCGGCGACCTGGAGCGGGAAAAGGGCATCACGATCCTGGCCAAGAACACCGCGGTAAGTCACGGCGGCCTGACCATCAACATCGTGGACACCCCCGGGCACGCCGACTTCGGCGGCGAGGTGGAGCGCGGCCTGTCCATGGTCGACGGCGTGCTGCTGCTGGTGGACGCCAGCGAGGGGCCGCTGCCGCAGACCAGGTTCGTGCTGCGCAAGACGCTGGAAGCCGGGCTGCCGGTGATCCTCGTGGTCAACAAGGTGGACCGGCCCGACGCGCGCATCGCCGAGGTGGTCGACGCCTGCTACGAGCTGTTCATCGACCTGGACGCCACCGAGCAGCAGATCGAGTTCCCCATCGTCTACGCTGCGGCGCGGGCCGGGCGGGCGTCGCTGACGCGGCCCGCCGACGGCGAGATGCCCGATTCGGAGAACCTGGAGCCGCTGTTCGACGCGATCAAGGCCACCGTGCCCGCCCCCGTCTACGAGGTCGACGCGCCGCTGCAGGCGCACGTCACCAACCTCGACGCGAGCTCCTACCTGGGCCGCATCGCGCTGTGCCGGATCCGCAACGGCATGATGCGCCGCGGCCAGCAGGTCGCCTGGTGCCGCCGGGACGGGTCAGTCGAGAGGGTCAAGATCTCCGAGCTGTACCTCACCGATGCGCTCGAGCGAGTGCAGGCCGATTCAGCGCGGGCCGGGAGATATCGCGGCCATCGCCGGCATCCCGGACATCATGATCGGGGAGACGCTGGCCGACCTGGACGACCCGCGGCCGCTGCCGCTGATCACCGTGGACGAGCCGGCGATCTCGATGACGATCGGCGTGAACACCGCGCCGCTGTCCGGCCGGGCGCCAGGGTTCCAAGGTCACCGCCCGGCTGGTCCGCGACCGGCTGAACCGCGAACTGGTCGGCAACGTGTCGCTCGACGTGCTGCCCACCGAACGTCCGGACACCTGGGAGGTGCGCGGCCGTGGTGAGCTCGCGCTGGCCATCTTGGTGGAGACGATGCGGCGGGAGCACTACGAGCTGACCGTGGGACGGCCCTCCGCCGTCACCCGCGAGATCGACGGCAAGGTCTTCGAGCCGGTCGAGCGACTGAGCGTGGATGTGCCCGAGGAATACCTGGGCACGGCCACCTCGCTGATCTCGGTCCGCCGCGGCCGGATGGAGTCGATGACGAACCACGGCACCGGCTGGGTCAGGCTCGAGTTCATCGTCCCCGCCCGCGGCCTGATCGGCTTCCGCACCCAGTTCCTCACCGAGACCCGCGGTACCGGCATCGCGCACCACGTCTTCGAGGGCTACGAGCCGTGGGCCGGCGCCATGCGCGGCCGGGCCAACGGCTCGCTGGTCGCCGACCGGTCCGGCAGCGCCGCCGCGTACGCGATGTTCAACCTGCAAGAACGCGGCTCGCTGTTCGTCACCCCGGGCACCGAGGTCTACGAGGGCATGATCGTCGGCGAGAACTCGCGCAGCCGACGACATGGACGTCAACATCTGCCGCGAGCGCAAGGTCACCAACGTGCGCCAGTCCACCGCCGAGGAACTGGAGCGGCTTGTCCCGCCGCGGCTGCTCAGCCTGGAGCAGGCCCTGGAGTTCTGCGCCGACGACGAGTGCGTGGAGGTCACCGCCAACGCCGTCCGCCTGCGCAAGACCATCCTGGACGCCAAGGAGCGCGGCCGCCAGCGCGGCCGCGCCTCCCGCGCCTGACATCCTGACCCCGGCCCGCCCCGCCCGGGGAGGGCCGCGTGCGCGCTACTGCTCGCGGTCCCGGCGCAGCCGGTCGATGACCTCGCCCGGGTTGTCGTCCGCGACCTTGATCATGGCGCGGACGGCGTCGGCCAGCGAGACCCGCGGCACGTCGAGCGTCACGGCGGCCGAATCCGCCCACGAGATCAGCTGGCGGTAGAGCTCGGGGCTCAGGTCCAGGGTGATCCGGACCGGCTTGGACCGGATCGCCGTCCGGCCCGCGGGCTGGGCGTCCGGCGTCGCCCGCCGGCCGGCCGCGGCGGCCATCTGCGCCTTCCGCTGTTCTCGCTGAGTCGTCATGACGCCTCTCCCGGTCATCCCTGGCTCAGGACCGAACCGAGCATAGGGGAGCGCACCGGTCGATGACCTCGCGGGCCACTTGCTGCCAGATCTCGCACCCGTTCTGCTTGATCGGCAGGCCGAAGCTCTGCGCGTACACCTCACGCCGCGGCACCACCGTGGTCAGCACGTCGTAGCCGAGACCCGCCAGCGCCTCGCGGGCATCGACGGTGGAATGCGCCCGCGCGATGCACCGGTTCAGCAAGACGGCCGAACGCGCCGGCTGTTCCCTGATCGCCGAGATCTCCGCGATCTCGTCCCGGACCGGAGTGGTCCGGTTGATCTCGATCGGGCTCGGCGCGCACGGGATGAGGATCTCGTCGGCGTACCGCAACGCCGACCGGGCGATGGCGGCGTGATCCTCGAGCTGCGGCGTGTCGATGATCACCACGTCGTCCGCCTGGGCGATCTCGGGCAGGCGGCGGTGCAGCTCCCGCGAGGGCAGCGCCACGATCCGGAATGGGAAGGCGGCCTCGGGCGACGCCAGGCGCGGATCCATGGCGGCCAGATCGGACCACTCCAGCGCGCTGCCGGACGGGTCCGCGTCGACCAGCAGTACGCTATTCCCGGCCTGCGCGAAAACGTGGGCCAGCCAGACCGCCGATGTGGTCTTGCCGGTACCCGGCTTCAAGTTGGCCAGGGCGAGGCTCAGCCCTGTCATCTACGCATTATCGCAGCGTCTGCGGCCTTTCGGTAGCCGAATGCCGACTTGGAGGTTAACGCGGCTCATAACCGCGCGGCCGGTCTCTCCCTGCGGAAGTAACGCTCAGTCACCATAATGACAGCGAAGTGCGCCGGGTAATTGCGGGGTTTTGCCGGTCGGCTGTGGATGCCGCGACCCGCTGTCCAGTACGGCTTATCGTTATCCCATTGTTATCCACAGCGTGTGGATGATCACTTGGAGTGATCTTGCTCGTCGCCGGCCTGTCAGCCGTGCTCGCAGCGCCGAACGACGATCGATTCCCCGCCCATGCGTCTCGCCGGTCCCGTAGCTCGAGCCCAGCTCGTTCGGATCAAAGATCTTTAAGACCTTGACCGCCGAACGGGGTACCGTGCCCGCCCCGGGCCCGCCTCAACCAGCCGCGATGGCGGCGAGCTGTGCCTTGACCTGCGCGGCGGACGGATTGGTGAGCGCGGTGCCGTCCGGGAAGACCACCGTGGGCACGGTCTGGTTGCCGCCGTTCACCGACATCACGAACTCGGCCGCGGCCTCGTCGCGCTCGATGTCGATCTCAGCCATCTCGATCCCGTCCCGGGCGAGCTGCCGCTTCAGGTTCCGGCAGAAGCCGCACCAGGGGGTGGTGTACATCGTCAGCTGGCCGGACAACCGTAGCCTCCTAGAGTTCGCTTCAACACGTTCAGGTCTCGTGTAACACCGCCAGCCCGTCCGCTCTTCCCACGGCGCGGCCCATCCCGGCCCCTTCCTCGCGCTATGCGGCGCCTCCAACCTCCCTCTTACCTTCGCGATGCGGCAGGATGAGGCGGTGGCCGATGCGATGACCGTTACCTCGGAGGCGCTGCTGGCCGGGCTGGACCCGGAGCAGCGTGAGGTGGCCCTGGCCGGCCGCGGTCCGGTCTGCGTGCTGGCCGGCGCGGGCACCGGCAAGACCCGCGCGATCACCTACCGGATCGCCTACGCCGCCGCGACCGGCGCGGTGGACCCGGCCCACGTGCTCGCCCTCACCTTCACCGTGCGGGCGGCCGGCGAGCTGCGCGGCCGGCTCCGCCAGCTGGGCGTCGGGCTGGTACGGGCGTCCACGTTCCACGCGGCCGCGCTGCGCCAGCTCAACTACTTCTGGCCGCGGGTCGTCGGCGGGCGCCCGCCGCAGCTGGTCGACGGCAAGGCCGGCCTGGTGCGCGAGGCCGCCAAGCGCGCCCAGGTCCGCCTGGACGGCGGTGCGGGGAATCTGGCCGACGCCGCCAGCGAGATCGAGTGGGCCAAGGTCACCCAGGTCCGCCCGGACGGGTACGCGGCCGCCGCGGCCGCCGCGGGCCGCTCACCCGCCGCCGGGGCGGCCAGTCAGGCCGCGGTCTACGCCGCCTACGAGGAGCTGCGCCGGGAACGGCACCTGATCGACTTCGAGTCCATCCTGGAGCTGACCGCCGCCATCCTGCTCGACAACCGGACCGCCGCCGATCAGGTGCACGACCTGTTCCGGCATTTCGTGGTGGACGAGTACCAGGACGTGAACCCGCTGCAGAAGCTGCTGCTCGACGCGTGGCTGGGCGATCGCGACGACCTCTGCGTGGTCGGCGACCCGCACCAGGTGATCTACTCCTTCACCGGGGCCACCCCGGCCTACCTGACCGGCTTCACCGCCGAGTTCCCCGGCGCCACCGTGGTCCGGCTGGTGCGCGACTACCGCTCCACGCCGCAGGTGGTGGCGGTGGCCAACCAGTTGGCGCGGACGGCCGCCCCGCTGGTGGCGCAGCGCGCGCCGGGTCCGCCGCCGGTGCTCACCGAGTACCCCGACGAGACCGCGGAGGCGGGCGGCCTCGCCATCCAGGTCCAGGCGCTACGGGCCCGGGGCGTGCCGCTCCGCGAGATCGCCGTGCTGGTGCGGGTCAACGCCGACACCGAGCGGTTCGAGCGGGCGCTGGCCGAAGCCAAGGTGCCCTTCCTGGTCCGCGGGGCCGAGCGGTTCTACGAGCGGCCGGTGGTGCGCCAGGCGCTGGTGCTGCTGCGCGGGGCGGCCCGCGGCGAATCGGCGGCCGACCACGCTCCCGGCGGCGGGGACTCGCTGCCGAAAGCGGTCCGGGCCGTGCTGACCGGGCTCGGGGGGTTCGGGGGGGCGGGTAACCCCCCGAGCGGGGGGTCACCGGGGGGCGCCCCCCGGGGGTAGTGCCGCCCGCGAACGGTGGGAATCGCTCACCGCGATCGCGCAGCTCGCCGACGACCTGCACGCGACCCGCCCGCAGGCCACCCTGGCCGACTTCTCAGCCGAGCTGACCGAGCGCTCCGAGCTCGGTCACGCCCCCGCGGTCGACGGCGTGACGCTGGCCTCCATGCACGCCGCCAAGGGCCTGGAGTGGGACGCGGTGCTGCTGCCCGGCCTGGTCGAGGGGCTGATGCCGATCGTGCACGCCCGCACGCCGGAGGCGGTCGAGGAGGAAAAGCGGCTGTTCTATGTCGCGGTGACCCGGGCCCGCGAGCACCTGCACCTGTCGTGGGCGCCGGCCCGGACCCCGGGCGCCCGCACAGTGTCCCCCGGCGCCCGCGGCGCGGGCCGGCCACGGTCCCGCTTCCTCGACGGCATCAGGCTAGGGTGAGGCCTCATGGGTGAGGCGCTCGACCGGCTGCTTGACCTGCTCGACCTGGAGCAGATCGAGGTCAACATCTTCCGCGGCCGCAGTCCCGAGGAGCGGGTCCAGCGGGTGTTCGGCGGCCAGGTCGCCGGGCAGGCGCTGGTCGCGGCCGGCCGGACCGTGCCCGCCGACCGCCCGGTGCACTCGCTGCACGCCTACTTCATCCGCCCGGGCGACCCGGCCGTGCCGATCGTGTACCTGGTGGACCGGGTGCGGGACGGGCGGTCCTTCACCACCCGGCGGGTGTCGGCCGTCCAGCACGGCGAGGCGATCTTCACCCTGTCCGCGTCCTTCCACCACGAGGAGCCGGGCCCCGAGCACGCCGACCCGATGCCGGACGTGCCGCCGCCCGACGCGGTCGAGCGGAACTCGGACCGGATGGCGCGGCTGCTCGGCAAGACGCCGCCGGCGGTCTTCGATAACCCCGTCGACCTGCGTTCGGTCGGCCCGATGTCGGCGGAGGCGGCGCGCGACCCGTCGCTACGGACGACCAGGAACCTCATCTGGCTCCGGGTCGACGGCGAGCTGCCCGACGACCCGCTGCTGCACGTCTGCCTGATGACCTACGCTTCGGACCTGACGCTGCTCGACTCGGTGCTGCTCGGGCACGGCCTGTCCTGGCTGGACGGCCACACCTCGGGCGCCAGCCTGGACCACGCCATGTGGTTCCACCGCCCGTTCCGGGCCGACCGGTGGCTCCTGTACGCGCAGGAGTCGCCGGTCGCCTCCGGCGCCCGCGGCCTGGCCACCGGCCAGGTGTTCACCGCCGAAGGCGAGCTCGTCGTCTCGGTCGTGCAAGAGGGCCTGATCCGGTCCATCCGGCCCCGCTGATTCCGCCAGGTCAGCCCGGATCGGTCTCTGGCGCCTCAAGAAAAACTAAAACCGCAGGTCAAAAAAGTGTTGCCCCCTTAAGGGGGCAACACTTACGCTTCTCTACATGTCCGTGGGCTAGCAACCGAGACTCCTGGAAGGGGGTGCCCGACGTGACGAACTTCTACTCAGACGCTCTGTCTGACCCGAACTGGGCTTCGCGCCTGGGTGTCTCCAGCCCGCCGTCGACTGGCTGCCCGGGGATAAGTGTGCCCGCTGCCGAGCCGTTCGCCATCACGGTTGACGCGCTTCCGCGCGTCCGCGGCCGGGTTGCGGTTCTGCTTCCGCAGGCGCACAAGGTCGCCGTCGGCCAGACGAATATCCACAACTACATGACCGGCGCCACCGCCGTTGGTGAGGGCGCGTCGGGTCCACCTCGAGATAGAGAACCGGTCTAACTAGACCGGCCAGCAAAACCTCTCGAGGCCGCGGACCCGAAACACAGGGTCCGCGGCCTAGTTATTTCGGCCTAGGTCCCAAGACGGGCGAGAAATCGCGTGTGACGACAACTAGGACCGGCAAGCGAGAGGGGATGGCACCGATGCAGTGGCGCGATGCCACCGTCAGCGAGACGGACGCAACGGGGTTCGAGGCGTCCGGATTCATGGCGACGCGGCAGGAGCCAGACGGCAGGCAGGCATTCGATCAGGTCGGAATCGTCGCAGTGGCCGGACAGGCCACCGTGCTCCCGGGCGGCCTGGATCTTCCGTGCACGGAGGACCCGGAGCTGTTCTTCGCCGAGTCTCCGGAGGACGTGGAGACGGCCAAGGCGATGTGCCGGGGATGCGAGGCCCGGCTGGCGTGCCTGAACGGTGCGCTCGAGCGCAGGGAGCCCTGGGGTGTCTGGGGCGGCGAACTGCTGATGCGCGGCGCGATCGTGCCGCGTAAGCGCCCGCGCGGACGTCCGCGCAAGACCGAAGTGGCCGCGTAGGCCACTCACATCACGACAAGCGCAGTGGCCAGCAAGCCCGGCCACGCCGCCACCGGCGGCCGCGCGGCGGACAAGGAGCCGCGCGGCCGTGTGCCGCACACAATGCATACACACAACGGAGTGTCTTTCACATGCGAACTGAACTGCTGGCGCGCGAGCGAACGCGCACCAACCTGCAAGATGCCGAACAACTGCGTTACCCGCGCCGGATGCGCTCACTCCGCCGGGCGAACCGGTCCGAGCACCGTGCCGAGCGCCGGATGGTAGAAGCCTGGCGCCGCACCGCGGAACTCCGCAGTGCCCTGGATACCGCCAACTACTGAGCCGGGACCCCGGCAAACCTCCCTTCACATCGTGGCCAGCTCAGGGAACTCCTCCCCGAGCTGGCCACGACCACGTCTCCCCCAGAACCCCTGCTTCCCGCCCAGAACCAGTTACCCCTCACAACCCCGCCTCTAGCTCCGGAACCAGCCACGCCCCCAGAATCCTCGCCTTGGCTCCGGAACCAGCCACGCCCCCAGAATCCTCAGCGTGGCTCCGGCCACGCCCCCAGAATCCTCGCCTTGGCTCCGGAACCAGCCCGCCCGTCTGGCGGCCGACGGCAATATTGCTTGACAAATCAAGCAATATTGCTTACTATAATAAGCGATGTGACAGGCCCAGGCGGCCTGGCCCGTTGGCCCGACCAGCTCAGTGCAGTGAGGTCGGGCGGCCCGGCGAGGTCAGGCGAGACTGCGCGGCGGATCAAGTAATCCCGCCGCGCAGTCGATCTGCGCGCCCCTCCTCCGCTCCGGCCCGTGCCCCTCCGGCCCGTGCCCCCGGCCCGGTCGCTCGCCAGCAACCGGCCCTATGCCACATAGAACCGCCCCCGATGCCACGGCGTTCGCATAGGACCAGCCCGATACCAAATCGCACCGACGAGCCCACTCGCGACCCAATGCGCATGTGACCCGAGGGGCAACTAATGGCACACCTGAGCCCGCTGCCCATCGTTGTGGATACCTACCCCGTACGTCCCGCGGGTTACGGTCCACGATCACGGACGCCGTGAAGTAGTGACCCATGGTGCGCGGCGCCACAACAGGCACGACGCGATTTACCGCCGGCGGCTTCTCGGCTCTTTGAAGATCGCGGAAATCGGCGTCACCGCCAGGTTTTCCATGATCGCGAAGGGTTTTATCCCCGAAATGGGTACAAGATCCTTCGCGATCATGGAAGGTGACCGGTAATGCGAGGTCAGCGGGGTTTTGGGGCCGGTGTGATATCGTGCGGCGCCGGGTCGAGGGCCTTTTCATGATGGTCGCGGCCCGGTGCGGGGGCAGGGCCGGATCGTCGCCTCGATGGCCAAGCGGAGGGACTGGCTCCCGTTTTCGCATCTGGCACCCTTCACTTTGCCACGAGCTTTGATCCGCGCCGGCAAATCGTGGACCAGGCCGGGGCATCCGGGACTACCTGATTATCGTGTCGAGTTACCCCCGCTTTCCAGGGGGTAACTCGACACGATCGTGCTGCCGGGGGTGCCAGGCGGGCCGGGTTGGTGCGCGTGTGCACGATGAGCGGCACGAGACCCGTGGAACAGGCTCGCAAATCATCGTGGGCCAGGACTCCCGCTATCAGGGGTATCAGGGGAATTTGGCCCACGATGATTTCCTGGCACGCCGCGCCTTGGCTAGGCCAGAGCTGGGCTGCCACGAACATCAACCGCCCCGCGGGTCCGGACGTCGCGAGGTGTCGTCACCGGGGAAGCGGGCGGAATCGTCCAGGTCATCGCCGAAGGTCACTTTCAGTTCGGCGGCGAGCGCCTCGGCAAGCTGCATCAGCTGGGCACGGTCCAGGACAACCTGCTTGAGGTGGTGAATTCCGGTCACCGTGGAGAGATCGTTGTCTCGAAAATCGCACCTGGCATACCGTCCAGCGCTGAAATCGGCCAGCGTCAGGTCGCACCGGCTGAACAGGGCCCCAGTCAGGTAGCAGTCGGCGAACTCGGCTTCGCGTAGCGAGCATCCGGTGAACATGACCGGGCCCGCCGCCCGGATCCGGTTAAGCATCGCGTAATCCATCTTGCAGTCGGCGAAGATCACGTGGTCCAGGGTGATGTCCTCGAACCGCGCTCCGACCAGCTGGCAGTCACTGAACCGGGTCCGCGAGATCTTCCCCCCGCTCCACCGCAGCGAGCCGAGCTCGCAGCCGGCGAATTCCACCGACCGGACTTGCGTGCCGGTAATGCCTGTTGTTTCAGTCCGGACCTTGCCGATCTTGCCGGTAGCCAGCGTGATGTCTGTGAGCTCCAGAGCAGGCAGCCGAGCCTCGGAGTACTCGAAACCGCTGATCAGGCCGGCCGACTCACCCAGGGTGGGCACTGCGTCGAGCTCGGTGTCCGCATCGAGGGCGGGCAGGTCAATGCTGAGCCCGCGGATCGTGATCTGCCCCATGAACGGCACCCTAGACCGGCCTTGCCGCACTTCCCCTAACGACGCGGCCGCGATCACAGCCGGCGGCGCGGACGAAAGCAGGCGACGAGATAGGCGACACCGAACGGGTCGTCGCAGTAGAGCACCTCGGTCACGAGGTCACCGTCCACCGCGGCGCCACCCAGTCCAGCGCCACCCAGTCCAGCGCCACCCAGTCCAGCGCCACCCAGTCCAGCGCCACCCAGTCCAGCGCCAGTCATTCCTGCGCCATCCACTCCTGTGCCATTCGGCATAGCGCCGGCCAGGACCTGCCAGGCCGGACGCCCGGTGACCATCAGCTCGCGGGCCAGTACCTCGTCCAGGCCGAGCAGGGCGCCGAGCCGCCCGGCCCGGACCGCCTGCTCCACGTCAGCATCGAACGGTTCAGCCCGCGAGTCCAGGTGGCCAGGTGCCTTCGAGGTGCGTCGGGCGCTTCCGTCCCCCATCACCAGCAGCGCCGTCCGGGCCGGTCCGGTGGCGAGTTCGGCCCCGAGGGCGGCGCACGCGCCCGCCGGCGCGTCCGGGCCCACTGCGAACAACCGCCGCGGTCCCCGGTATCCACCTTGATCCAAGAGCATGGCGCCCAGGCCGAGCGACAGCGGCAGCGCCCTGCCATCGGCCGACACGGCCGAACCCGGTGCACCGGAACCCGGAACAGCGGAACCCCGGGCAGCGGAACCCCGCACAGCGGAACCCCGCACAGCGGAACCCGGGGCAAAGGCCGCCGCGTCGAGTCGTCCGGCCGCGTCCCACTCCTCGGTGACCGGAGCAGGCCCCACGACCACGACCACCTCAGGATCCTCACGCAGCAGCCGCGCCACCGCCTCGGCGCAGGCCGAACGCAGCTCAGGCAGAACCGCCTCACGCCCGGTCAGAGCCGGATGCAGCAGCGGGGGAGAGGCGCACATCGCCGCCGCGATGATCACGCGAGCCCCCGGACCACACGGGCGGGCGGGATATCCCCCTGAATAGCCGAAACCGTGTCCAGTACCTGCCGCGTCTCCCGCACCTGGTGCGCGCGGAACACCCGCGCCCCGAGCCACGCGCTGACCGCCGTCGCCGCCAGCGTCCCGGTTACCCGCTGGTCCACCGGAACATCCAGGGTCTCGCCGATGAAGTCCTTGTTCGACAACGACACCAGCACCGGCCAGCCAGTGGCAACAAGCTCGCCCAGCCGCCGGGTGATCTCCAGCGAGTGCCAGGTGTTCTTGCCGAAATCATGGGCCGGGTCGATGATGATCCGCTCCCGGGCCACCCCCGCCGCGACCGCCCGGGCGGCCAGCCCCAGCGTGACGTCGAGCACATCCTGCACGACGTCGGAAAACTCGACCCGGAACGGCCGGGTCCGCGGCGGCACCCCGCCGGCGTGCGAGCAGATCAGGCCAGCGCCGTAGGCGGCCGCCACCGACGCCAGCTCGGGATCCCAGCCGCCCCAGGTGTCGTTGAGCAGGTCCGCGCCGGCCGCGCAGGCCTCCCGGCCGACCTCGTGCCGCCAGGTGTCCGCGCTGATGATCAGGTCCGGGTAGGCGTCGCGGACGGCCGCGATGAACGGCACGGTGCGCCGGATCTCCTCGCGCACGTCCACGTCGTCGGGCGGCTTGGCGGGCACGCCGCCGATGTCGAGGATGTCCGCGCCCTCGGCCACCACCTCGTGCACCCGCTCCATCGCCGCCGCCGGGTCCCAGGTCAGGCCGGGCCGGTAGAACGAGTTCGGGGTGCGGTTGACGATCGCCATCACCAGCCGCCGCTCCGGACCGAACACCCGCCGCCCCAGCCACAGCTCCCCGGCCGGCCCAACCGGCCGACCCGAGCCGGCACCCAGCAGGCCCGGCCGACCCAGCAGGCCCGGTCTCCCTGACGTCGCTCATTCGGCGGTGCACGCTAGCCGAAGACTCCCGACCGGCGGCCGCTCGTCCATGGGCACCGCCCGCGAACGCTGACGCAGCTCGCCGCCGTCACGGTCGAACTGCTCGAGCGTCTCCCCGGGAATCAGCCGGTCCGGCCCGCCGTGGCGCCTGGCCGCCACCGCCAGCAGCTCGGCCGCCATCACCGCCAGGTCGTGGTTAGCCTGGTGCCGGTGCGCCCGGGAGCCCAGGTCCACCTGGGCCAGCGCGTCCAGCCCGTGCCGGGACGCGGTGTCGAGCACCGACGCCAGCTCCACCCCGTACCCGACCGGAACGTGAAGCGACTCCATCAGGCTCCGTCGGGCGGCCCATTCCCCGGCCAGCGGCTGCACCACGCCCGCCAGGTGCGGCCACCACAGGCTCAGCAGCGGGCGGGCCACCAGCTCGGTGACCCGGCCGCCCTCGGTCGAGACCGAGCCGTCCGCCTCGGTCCGCACCCGGGCGTAGAACCCCTTGACCAGCTGCACAGAAGGCTCGGCCAGCAGCGGCCCGAGCAGGCCGGTGACGAAGTGCGGACCCCACTGGGTCAGGTCGGCGTCCACGAAGACCAGCAGATCGCCCCGGGTGACCAGCAGCGACTTCCACAGCGCCTCGCCCTTGCCCGGATAGGAGCCCAGCGACGGGGCGATATCCGCGGCCCGGTGGACCACCGCTCCCGCCGCAAGAGCTGCGGCGGCCGTCCCGTCGGTGGAGTCGGAATCGATCACGACGAGCTCGTCGACCAGCGGCGCGTCGGTCACCAGGGCCTGGTGCAGCGGTCCCACCACGCTCGCCACGGTGCGTTCTTCGTTCCGGGCCGGGATGACCACGCTGATCCGGGCGCCCTCACGCTGCTTCATCTCGAGCAACCGCGCGAGCGGCCATTCCTGCCAGTGCGTGGTGCGCCGCCGGTACCAGCCCTCGGCGCGTCGGTCCATGAGCGCCAGGCTACCGGGTACCACCAGGCCGGCCCGCCGACGGCTGGCGGCCATAGAGGAAGACGCCCTCCGCCTACGCCTTCCCGATCCTCGCGGGGTCCCACCCGAAGTGGCGCTGACCGCGCCGCAGGACGTCCTCACTGGTGAGAGTGTCGATATCGGCGCGGACGTGCCTCCGTGCAGAGTCTCCGGCGTGCTCAGCCATCAATGAACTCCCGCCTGACTCGAACCCCGATGACACCTCGCCGATCACAGGACTGGCCACCACCCCACCCCAGGTCCGATGATTGAATTCTTTACCGGCACAACGAGGCACAACAAGGCACAACGAGACGGGGTGGACTGGCATGCGGATCGCGGTGCTCGGAGCCGGATCATGGGGAACGACCGTCGCCTCGTTGCTGGCCGGCCATCACGACTGCACCGTGTGGGCCCGCGATCCCGAGCTAGCCAGGGAGATCTACGAACGCGACGCCAACTCGCGCTACCTGCCCGGGTTCGCGCTGCCGCCCAACCTGAAGGCCACGGCGGACCTGGAGAAGGCCGTCCACGACATTGACCTGCTGGTGGTCGGCGTGCCCACGCACGGCTTCCGCGCCATCCTCAGTGACGTCCGCCCCCACCTGCGGCCCTGGATCCCGGTGGTCAGCCTGTCGAAGGGCTTCGAGCGCGGCTCGATGCTGCGGATGACCCAGCTCATCAAGGAAGAACTCCCCGGCCATCCGCCCGCCGCCCTGACCGGGCCGAACCTGGCCAAGGAGATCATGGCCGGCCAGGCCGCCGCCAGCGTGATCGCCACCGAGGACCTTGAGGTGGCAAACGCGCTGCAAAAAGTCATGCAGCGCGGCCTGTTCCGCATCTACACCAACCACGACGTGATCGGCTGCGAGCTCGGCGGGGCGTTCAAGAACGTGGTCGCGATCGCGACCGGCATCGCCCAGGGCCTCGGCGTGGGTGACAACACCCGGGCCGCGGTAGTCTGCCGCGGCCTAGCCGAACTCACCCGTCTCGGCGTAGCCATGGGCGGCGAAGCGGCGACGTTCTCGGGCCTAGCCGGCATGGGCGACCTGATCGCCACCTGCATGAGCCCGCTGAGCCGCAACCGCACGCTGGGCGAGCAACTCGGCGCGGGCAGGACACTGGAGGAGATCCTGGGCGCGACGCGCAGCGTGACCGAGGGTGTCGGCACCGCCTACACCATCCACGAACTGGCCGGGCAGTACGACATGCAGATGCCGGTCTGCCGCGAGGTCTACCGGGTGCTGGCGGGGGAGATCCCCGCCGCCGAGGCCTACCGAGGGCTGCGCATCGACCCCGGCCACGAACGGGATCCGGGGTGACGCGCGATGGCTGAGCGGTGGCCCTTCGACCGCGTCCGGGCCGCCGCCCAGTCCCTCGGCCTGCCCACCCCCGGCATCTTCCCGGGGGATCCGTTCAGCGTGCTCGTCGACGCGGTCCGGGCCTTCCTGGTCGGCAAGCAGCGCACGATCCAGTTCGGCGGCGACGAGCTGACCATGACCCTGACCGGCGTCGCGGTCGACGGTTCCGACGTCGCCCGGCTGGTCGGCCAGTACGGCCACGTCCGCTTCACCGCGCGCGACGTCACCTGGGGCATCCACGAGTTCGAGCGGCTGGAGGTGCAGGTCAGGAACGTCCACCTGCGGCCCGGCGTCCGGCCCCTGCTGGTCGTCGCGCCGGTCATGGTGGAGGCGTTCGTCACCATGCAGGCCGCCTCCCGCTTCCTGGCCTCGGTGTCGAACCGCCTCGAACTGGTCATGAACAACGGCGTCCCGCAGGTCGGCGTCATCGGCGCGCCCTGGCTGCGGCTGGAGGTGGAAACCGGCGCGGGCGGCGAGTCGCTGCGGGTCCAGCCGCGCGCGCTGCACCTGTTCGAGCAGCGCCTGGCCCTGTGGTCGCCGGCCTTCACCCTGCCGGTCCCGTCGCTGCCCAGCGGCATCGTCCTGACCTCGGTCGAGGCCGCCCCGGGCGGCTTCACGGTCCGGGGCACGCTCAGCGAATGGCAGCGGTCCGTAGCCCGCGAGGACCTCGACCACCTGCTGACCGTAATCCGCGGAAGACCTTTATCCCGAACGGGGCAGCCACCCCTCATCGCTCACCCCGGCGCGCGCACCTGGTCCCGGACGCGGATCATCCCCTCCTGCATCACCGAGGCGACCAGCGTGCCGGACCGGTCGTAGAGCAGGCCGCGGCACAGCGCCCGGGCGCCGGCCGCCCAGCTGCTGCTCTGGTCGTAGAACAGCCAGTCGTCGAACCGGAACGGCGCGTGGAACCAGACCGCGTGGTCCAGGCTGGCCGCCATGACCGAGCGGCCGCCCGTGGCCAGGGCGTGCGGCGGCAGCGACGAGGAGATCAGGAACAGATCGGACACGTAGGTGACCGCGGACACGTGCACCAGCGGGTCGTCCGGCAGCGGCTGACGGGACCGGACCCAGAAGCGCTGCCGGGGCGGCCCCTGCTCGCCGCGCATGATGGTTACCCAGGCCGGCCCGTCGGCCTCGGGAAATCGGACCTCGACCGGGAAACGGCGCAGGAACTCGTCGTACCAGGTCTGCGCGGCAGGAGTCACCGGATCAGCCGCCGTATCGTTCACCGGCCCGAAGCGTGCCGACTCGTCCGGCCCCGGCGCGTCGAGCACGGGCCGCTGGTACGCCATGCCCTCCTCGGCCACCTGGAACGAAGCCGCCAGGCTGAAGATCACTTCGCCGTGCTGGACGGCGAGCACTCGCCGGGTGGTGAACGAGCCGCCGTCCCGGACCGGCTCCACGGTGTAGAGCAGCGGCGCGGCGGTATCGCCCGGCCGCAGGAAGTAGGCGTGCAGCGAGTGCACCCGCCGGTCCTCCGGCACCGTCCGCCCGGCCGCCACCAGGGCCTGGCCCGCGACCATGCCGCCGAACGCCCGGGTCGACCCGGGGTGGAAGGAGAACCCGCGGTACGTCCAGACCTCGAGCCTCTCCAGGTCGAGGAGCTGCTCGAGCGATACCGGTTCCTCGCCCACGCCTTCCCCTCCCGCCGGCCCGTTGTTAGTCTCTAGATTAGTAAAACAATTGCGGTCCGGGAGGTTCCCATGCCTGCACAAGCTGCCGATGCCGTCATCGTCGACGCGGTCCGGACCCCGGTCGGGAAGAGAAACGGCTCGCTGGCCGGCGTCCACGCCGTCAACCTGTCCGCCCACGTGCTGAACGCGCTGGTCGAGCGGAACGGGATCGACCCCGCCGTGGTCGACGACGTGATCTGGGGCGTCGTACAGCAGGTCGGCCAGCAGGCCGGCAACGTGGCCCGGATGGCCGTACTGGCCGCGGGCTGGCCCGAGTCGATCCCGGGCACCACCGTCGACCGCCAGTGCGGCTCGTCCCAGCAGTCGGTCCACTTCGCCGCGGCCGGCCTGGCCTCCGGCCAGTACGACGTGGCCATCGCGGGCGGCGTGGAGATCATGAGCGCGGTCCCGCTCGGGGCGATGCGGAAGTTCACCGACGAGCTCGGCTTCCCGGGTGGCCCCAAGGTGCGGGAGCGCTACGGCGTCACCTTCAACCAGGGCATCGGCGCCGAGATGATGGCCGAGAAGTGGGGCCTGTCCCGCGCGCAGCTGGACGAGTTCTCTTCCGGCTCGCACGCCAAGCTGGCCGCCGCCGTCGACGAGGGCCGTCTGGACGGCCAGATCGCCCCGGTCACGCTGGACGACGGCACGGTGGTGGCCAAGGACGAGGGCCTGCGCCGCGGCACCACCCCGGAGAAGCTGGCCGGCCTCAAGGCCGCCTTCAAGGAGGGCGGCGTGATCCACGCCGGCAACTCCTCCCAGGTCAGCGATGGGGCCGCCGCCGTCCTCATGATGACCTCGGACAAGGCCCGCGAACTCGGCCTGACCCCGCTGGCCCGGGTGCACACCGCCGTGCTGGCTGCCGACGACCCGGTCATCATGCTGACCGCCCCCATCCCGGCCACCCTCAAGGCCCTGAAGAAATCCGGCCTGTCCGTCAGCGACATCGGCGCCTTCGAGGTCAACGAGGCCTTCGCCCCGGTCCCGCTGGCCTGGCTGGCCGAGACCGGCGCCGACCCCGCCCGCCTCAACCCCAACGGCGGCGCCATCGCCATCGGCCACCCCCTCGGCGCTTCCGGTGCCCGCCTGATGACCTCCCTCGTCCACCACATGCAGGCCAACGGAATCCAGTACGGCCTCCAGACCATGTGCGAAGGCGGCGGAATGGCCAACGCCACCATCCTCGAACGCCTCACCTGACCGCCCGCCCGTTTGTGCAGGCCGCACAATCGCCCTGTGCTGAACCCACACATTGACGGCTAGCGCAGTGCAGTTTGCCCATTACGTTCGGCCCCTGAGACTGGAAGCATTGCTGCATTCCAGCTTCCGCACGCGGCACGGTCGCGACTCACGTCCTCACCTCGACGCAACAGGGGCAACCATGGAACGCGGAAAGAAACCGGTGTCCGATCCGGTCGGCGATGCCGGCCAGATCCGGACAGGCGCCGGTCATCACTTAATGGCGGCCGGCCTGCCGCATCACCGGGCGATCGTCGCGCTCGACATCGAGCAATCGACCCGCCGTCCCGATCCGGTCAAGGCCGAACTCCGCAGCACAATGTACGACCTGTTCGATGCGGCGCTGCTCTCGGCGGGCATCGAGCGGCGTCACCGCGATAGCTTCGTCGACCGCGGCGACGGCGTGCTGGCCCTCATCCACCCCGTGGACCGGGCGCCCAAGGCGATCCTGCTGAACCAGGCCATCCCCGCGCTCAGCCGGCTGCTAGCCGACTACAACGACGCCCTGCCGAGCCCGAGCCGCGCGCAACGGCTACTGCGGGTCCGGGCCGTTGTGCACGCGGGGGAGGTCAACTACGACGCCAACGGCTGCTTCGGTGAAGCGCTCGACGTCGCCTTCCGCCTGCTCGACGCGGCCCGGGTCAAGAAGGGCGCTGCGAGCCGCCGGCCGATCCGCTGATCCTCGTCGTCTCCGGGGACATCTACCAGTGCGTCGTGCGGCACGGGTACGACGGCATCGACCAGGACGCCTTCCAGCCGATGGTCCGGGTACAGGTGGCGGGACGGCGCCACTGCGGCTGGGTGCAGGTCCCCAGTCAGGCGCCGGCCCGCCCGGTGGCCGAGCTGGCGACCTACCGGGCGGGCAGGCACCTGCGCCCGGTAGGCACCTAGCGGGGGGAGGCGGCGAGCCGGGGAAGCCGCTAACGCGGCGCCATCCGGATCGCGCCGTCCAGGCGGATGGTCTCGCCGTTGAGCATGGGGTTCTCCACGATGTGGGCGGCCAGCGCGGCGTACTCCTCGGGCTGGCCCAGCCGGGACGGGTGCGGCACCTGGGAGCCGATCGACTTGATCTGCTCCTCGGACAGCCCGCCGAGCAGCGGCGTGGCGAACAGGCCGGGCGCGATCGTCATCACCCGGATCTTGAGCCGGGACAGGTCACGGGCGATCGGCAGCGTCATGCCGACGATGCCGCCCTTGGACGCGGAGTAGGCGGCCTGGCCGATCTGGCCGTCGAACGCCGCCACCGACGCGGTGTTCACCACCACGCCCCGCTCGCCGTCCTGCTCTTCGGCCTGGCTCATCCGGAACGCGGCCAGCCGGATCACGTTGAAGGTCCCGATGAGGTTGATCTGGATCACCCGGCTGAAGGCGTCCAGCGGGAACGGCCCGTCCTTGCCCGCGGTCCGGGCGGCGTTGCCGATGCCCGCGCAGTTGACCACGATCCGGGGCGGCCCGTCGGTCAGGGCAACCGCCGCGTCGAGGGCCGCCTCCACGTCATCTGGGCTGGTCACGTCGCCGGGCGAGAACGCGGCGCGGGCGCCGAGTTCCTTCGCGACCTCGGTCCCGTTCGACTTGGGCAGGTCCATGATGACCACCGACGCGCCGGCGTCGTGCAGCCTGCGGACCGTGGCCAGCCCCAGACCGGACGCACCGCCGGTGACCAGGGCGACGTTTCCCGAGATGTGCATCGAGCCCTCCTGTCAGTAATCGTTTTACTGATTGACCCTAGCCTCCATGGCGTCAGCCGGCCAGGGCGGAGGGTGGGGCCGGGGCGGAGAGCCGTGTCGTTCGGGCTGAAGGATCTTGATCCTTTTCAGCCGAACAGGTCGACCACCGAGCGGTGCTGCAGGTCCTCGCGCAGGAGCCGCTGGCCGGCCGCCTCCATGTGGGCCCGCCAGTGCCGTTCGGAGCCTGCCCCGTCGCGCTTCTCGACCAGCTCGACCAGCTTCTCGTAGCTGCGCATGTTGCGGCGGTAGTCGCTGGTGGCCTCGTCCTCGGCGTAGCCGCGGGTGATGGCCAGGGTGAGGTGGGTGGCCACGATGTCCTGCAGCACCCCGCCTTGGACGGCCAGCGTCTTGCTCCCGGAGCGCTGCATGATCAGCTCGTGGAACCGGTACGCCACCGTAGACCAGCGGGCCAGGTCGGGGCCCTTGTCCGGTCCGGACTCGACGGCGCCGCGCAGCTCCTCGATGCACGCGGTCAGGTCGGCCAGGTCCTCCTTGGTCCGCCGCTTGGCCAGCAGCCGCGCGCAGGCCGGCTCGAGCACCATCCGCGCCTCGTACACGTCGCGGATCGTGGTGTCCTGGACCTGCAGCAGCAGGCCGACGTAGCGGGCGGCCACCGACAGGCTCGGCTGGGTCACCCGGGCGCCGCCGCGGGACCCGCGCTTGACGCTGATCAGGTCTTCGGCCTCGAGGATGCGGAACGCCTCGCGCAGCGTGGGCCGCGACACCCCGAACTGGGTCATCAGGTGCTGCTCGGACGGCAGCGTGTCGCCGGGGTTCAGCTCGCCGCGGACGATCTGGCGGCGGTACAGGGAGGCGATGAGCTCGGCGGTCTTGGGCGCCCGGACAAGCTGCTGGCCGACGTACGACTGGCTACCCAGGATCGCTTCACGGCCCGCCAGACTGGTCACGGCACCTCCCGGCGGCCGGTGGCGCGCCGCAGCTAGACGTATTAAATAGTGTACTGGGTTAGACGACAGATGAGCGGTCCCGAAATCGCGGAGGTATCGACTATGGCAGAGCCGCAAACCCGCCGCGGGCCGCTGGCCGGCCTGCGCGTCCTGGAGCTGGCCGGCATCGGGCCCGGGCCGTTCTGCGCCATGATGCTCGCCGACCAGGGCGCGAACGTGCTGCGCATCGACCGTCCCGGTCCCGGGGATACCGTACCGGGCGCCCGCCGCGGCCGCCAGGAGCGCGAGTTCCTGAACCGCGGCCGCCAGTCCGCCGTCCTCGACCTCAAGCACCCGCGCGCGGTGGACGCCGTGCTCCGCCTCGCCGACACCGCCGACGTCCTGATCGAGGGCCTGCGGCCGGGGGTGACGGAGCGCCTCGGCGTCGGCCCCGACGTCTGCCTGGCCCGCAACCCGCGGCTGGTCTACGCCCGGATGACCGGCTGGGGGCAGGACGGCCCGATGGCGAACACCGTGGGGCACGACATCGGCTACATCGCCCGCACCGGTGCCCTGCACGCCCTGGGCCGGGCCGGCGGCCCGCCGCAGTTCCCGGCCAACCTGCTCGGCGACTTCGGCGGCGGCGGGATGCTGATGGCCTACGGGATCTGCGCGGCCCTGGTCGAGCGCTCCGTTTCCGGCCAGGGTCAGGTGGTGGACGCGGCCATCGTGGACGGGGTGGCCTCGCTGCTGGCCATGCCGCTGACGTTCATGGCCCTGGGCGCGTGGCGGGACGAGCGTGGGGTGAACCTGCTCGACGGCGGCGTGCCCTGGTACGACGTGTACGAGACGGCGGACGGGAAGTGGATGGCGGTCGGCGCGCTCGAGCCCCGGTTCTACGCCGCGCTGCTGGCCGGGCTGGACCTGGATGACGCGCCCGACCGCGGCGACCGGGCCAACTGGGACGAGCTGCGCGCGCTGTTCACCGCCCGGTTCAAGGACAAGACCCGGGACGAGTGGGCCGCGGTGTTCGGTGGCAGCGAGGCGTGTGTCGAGCCCGTGCTGTCGCTCCGCGAGGCCGCCAAGGACCCGCACCTGGCCGCGCGGGAGACCTACGTCGAACGCGACGGCTTCATCCAGCCCGCGCCGTCGCCGCGGTTCTCCCGGACGCCCGCGCGGCTGCCAGAACCGGCCCCGGTGCCCGGCCGGGACACCACCGCGGCGCTCGCCGAATGGGGCCTGTCCGACGCGGCCGACCTGGTCGCCAGCGGCGCCGCGTACCAGGCGCCTAGCGGTACGTGATCAGGGCGCGGTCCGATTCCAGGTGCGCGTGGTCGTTGAACGTCACCAGGCTGGTACCGGTCCGGCCGCTGATGATCTTCGTGATGCTGGCGTTGACGACCAGCCGGGCCAGGCTGGGCCAGCGCTCGACCGGCAGCCCGAGGGACAGGGCGCAGTAGGCGGCGATGACCCCGCCCGAGGTCACCGCGATGGTCCCGCCGGGCTTGGTCACCAGGTCGCCGATCGCGCCCTGGACCCGTTCGATGAACGTGTCGTGGGTCTCGCCGTACTCGCTCCCGCCGGAGATCCAGCTGCCGATCGCCTCCTCCAGCGCGGACTGCAGTTGCCGGCCGCGCTCGCCGTCCGCCGTGGCGTTGGCGAAGCTGATCCCCGCGTCATGCCGGGCCATGACCGCGACGTGGTCGTACTCGTC
Organism: uncultured Actinomycetota bacterium; assembly: GCA_963839095.1. Taxonomy (GTDB): domain Bacteria; phylum Actinomycetota; class Actinomycetes; order Streptosporangiales; family Streptosporangiaceae; genus Palsa-504. Next base: position 329,629 of record CAWIUF010000050.1, read on the forward strand.
CAGCCGCCCGTCGGTGCCCAGCTCGGACAGCGGGCGGTCGAGCGCTTTCATGATCGCCTCGGCGGTATCGCGCTGGCGGCTCAGTTCCCCGGCCACCACCCGGTCGATCGTCAGCCCGGGACCCGCCAGCCGCGCCCCGACCACCTGCGCCTGACGCCGGCCGAGATCGGAAAGCCGGTCGTAGTCCGCCGCCCCGAGCGAAGCCTGACCATGCCGGACCAGCAGAAGCACACCCATGCGCCCCAATTTAGCCGGACCGCGATCATGCCCACGGCCAGCCTGCCGCTGCGCCAGCCCGGTCCCTGGTCAGTCAGCCCGGTCCCTGGTCAGTCAGCCGGGACGCCCAGGCCGAAGCCGGCGTAGAACGTGTGCCGTAGATCATGAGGCGGACCCGGTGTCCCGTCAGCGCCCTGGAGAAGCCACTTTCAGCCTCACCCGCCCCCCGCCCACCATCTTGATTCAATGGTTGTGACACCCTACCGAATAGGGAGGGTACGTTGCCACAACCACTGAATTTCTGAACGAGCTGAAGGGCTTACGGACACGCCCTAGTCGGCCGGCATCACGCTGACCGCGTCCCTGATGTAGCGCCTGATGGCCAGGTCCTCGATCCGGTCCAGCCGGCGGACCAGGTGGCGCAGCTCGGCCAGGAAGTCCGCCCGCCGCCTAGCCAGGTCCGCGCCGGACTCGGCACCAGAACCAGAACCAGACTCGAGCAGCCCCCGGTTCCTGGCCAGCTGCAGCCCCGTCTGGAACAGCAGCACCGAGACCGACTCGGAGCTGCGCAGCCGCCGCTGCGCCACGTACTGGTGCCCGAGCCCGAGCGCCCGGCTGGTCACCTCGGAGTCCTCGTTCGACGCCGCCACGTCATCGTTCACCAGCACGTCGGCCAGGATCCGGTAGGCCTCGACAAACGGCCGCACCATGATGTGCGAGACCAGCGGCCGCATCTCGCCCAGCAGCACGTCGGCATCGCCCGCCCGCAGCCGGTCCTCCCAGCCGGGGTCGTGCCGGGCCATCTCCTCGCCCACCTGGCGCCGGTGCTCCTCGCGGTCCTTGAAGTAGAACTCGAACTTCAGCAGATCCCGCAGCCGCGCGATCTCATCCCAGAAAGCCACCACCGGATCGCCGCCCGAGGCACCCGAAGCGCCCGAGGCATCCGAGGCCCCCGAGACATCCGAGGCCCCCGAGACATCCGAGGCCCCCGCGGCATCCGAAGCCTCCCCGGCCCGCAGCACCGCCAGCTCACACAGCGCCGTATCCAGCCAGAAGTGGATCAGTGAGTTCCGGTAGAACGTCGCCGCCAGCTGATGCTCCGGCCCGATCAGCCACACCGGCTCCCGCCCGTCCCGCACCAGCGTCACCACCCCACCGGAAACCAGCGCGTCCAGCGTCGCCCGCAACGCCGGTGCCCCCGACAGCGCCGAAGCCGACGCCGTCCGGGGCACCAAACGGCTTTCCAGATAAGCAAGCGCATCCCCGAGCCCCAGCCGTATCTGGCCAAACGTCAGTGCCGCCCCCTGCATCGCCAGCAGCACCGTCGTCACGATGGCCGTAGCGGTCGCCGGCATCCCCTGGTTGATACGCCACGCCACCTCGAACGCGGTCTTCTGCAACGCCAGCCGCCGCGCCGCCGGGTCAACAGCGACCGGACCGCCAGCCTGCCCGAGAAAATCCCCGAGCAGCACCGGCTCGCCGAACCGCACGTACACCTTGCCGTAGTGCCGCGCCCCCTGCGCCTTGATGAACCCGTACAGCCAGCCGAACCCCTCCGGCTTCTTGGCCGCCCCCCGCGCGTACTCGGCGTACTCCGAGATCTCGTGCAGCTGGTCGAACGTGATCGACACCGGCAGCAAGGCGATGTCGTCCACCCGCCCTTGCAGGTACGCGTCGGCCGCGTAGGACAGCAGGCCGAGCCGCGGCGGCAGCATCTTCCCGGTGCGCGAGCGGGTGCCCTCGATCGACCAGGACAGGTTGAACCGCTTCTCCAGCACATAGCCGACGTACTCGCGCAGCACGTACTTGTACAGCGGGTCGTCCGACGTCGAGCGGCGGATGAAGATCACCCCGGCCCGCCGCATGATCGCGCCCATCGGGCCGAAGGCCATGTTGATGCCGGCGAACAGGTGGGCCGGCGGGATGCCCTGCTCCTGCAGGGCCGCGGCCAGCACCAGCGTGTCGAGGTTGGACCGGTGCGACCACAGCAGGATGCCCGGGTACCGCTCCATCGCCTGCCGGAGCCGTTCTACCTGCGCAACGTCGTAGTCGATCTGCGGATCGAAGCCCCGCTGGAAGATCAGCCTGCCCACGGTCGGCATGATGTCGATGAGCCGCCGGCTCCAGCCCGCGGCGAGCTCCTCGAGGATCTCCCCGGCTTCGGTCAGCGACGGCGCGGCCCCGGTGCGGACGGTGCGCAGCCCGGCCCGGAACCGCCGGGACGACAAGATCTCGTCCTTGACCAGGCTCGGCGTCTTGTACCGGGGCCCGCGCAGCCGGTACTCGGCCTGGTCCAGGGCGAGCGTGGCCCGCCGGGCCACGTACCCGGCAAAGTCGTCCCCGCCGGTGGTCTCGGCCCAGCGCCGCCGCAGCGAGCCGACGGTGGCGGGCTCGCCGACCAGCACCGCGGCCCGCCCGGGCTGGCGCGCCAGGATCCGCCGCTGCTGCCGCTCGCTGGGGCGGTACGGATCATGCCCCGGCAGCACGTCGTGCAGCCGCGCGGCCCGCCGCCCGCCGTGTTCCTCGGGCAGCCACGCCACCCGCACCGGCACCAGCTGGGTATCGTCACCGGAAAGCACCGACGCCGGAATCCGCTCGACGTTAACCGGCGGCCGGTCCGTCCCGCCCGACGCCGCGATCCGCTCGGCGATCAGCCGCGCCTCGGTCGGCGTGGCCGCCTGCGTGAGCACCACCGCCCCCGCCCCGTCCGCCAGCAGCTCCCGCAGGTCAGCGGCGGTACCGGCCGTCACGAGGGGAGCCCGTCGGACGGCCACCCAGCCAGCAGTGACACATAATCCGAACGGACCTGCTCGATCCGCTCGGCCAGGTTTTCCGCCGTCCAGTCCGCCACAGAAACCGGCGGCAGCACCGCCACGTCCACCGTCCCCGGGTGCAGGGTCGTCGAGTTCCGCCCCGCCACCGACTCGGAGTTCCTGATGACGATCGGCACCACCGGCAGCCCGGTCGCCATCGCGATCCGGAACGCCCCCTTCTTGAACGGCCCGACCGACTGGGTGTCGAGCCGCGAGCCTTCGGGCGCGACCAGGATCGACAGCCCCTTGCGGGCCGCTTCCTCGATCGGCGCCAGCGCGGCCACCGCCGACGCCGTGTCGCTCCGGTCGATGAACGCGGCGTCCATCAGCTTCCCGAGCGGCCCGACCAGCGGGTTCGACTCCAGCTCCTTCTTGGCGATCCCGGTCCAGTTGTCCTTCACCAGCGCGGCCACGATGAAGATGTCGAAGTTGTTCCGGTGGTTGAACACGAACACCGCCGGCCGCCGCGCGGTGAGGTTTTCCGAGCCCAGGACGTTCAGCTTCACCCCGTTCAGCGCGAGCACCGTCTCCGGCCAGGTCCGGGTCAGGAAGTTCAGCCCGATCCGCTTGTTCCTGGTCAGCAGGCCCAGGCCCAGGGCCCCGGCCGCCACCGGGCCGAGCGAGCCGATCGCGGCCAGGTTGCGGACCCGGCCGAGCGGCCCGCCGCCGCCCCGGCTGCCGAACCGCAGGATGGGCCAGCCCCGCCGCTGCGCCACCGCCGTCAGCCGCGGCCCCGGGTTGACTGGCCGCGGGTTGCCGACCAGGTGCATCAGCCCGGCGTCCTCGTCCCCGTCCGCATAGAAGTAGCTGGTCCGCAGGCTGACCCCGTGCTCGGCGGCGAACTTCTGCACGCTGGTGGCCTTGCTGGCGCCCCAGATCACCGGGTGCTGCACCTCGCCGGTCAGCACCCCGTCATCGTCGACCATGAACCGGTTGCACACCACGTGATCGATGCCGAGATACCGGGCCACCGGCTCGGCCTGCAGGCTCAGCGCCGACGAGCTCAGCACCACGGTGTGGCCGCGGCGCTGGTGGGCCCGTACCAGCTCGCGCATCTCCGGGTAGATCAGGTCCATCACGTCCTGGGCGAAGATCCGCTCGCCGACCTCTGCCACGTCCTCGGCCAGCCGCCCCTTGGTCGAGCCGACCGCGCCCGCGATCACGTTCTCGAACTGGCTGCGCCCCAGCCGGTACTCCACCGCGAGCTGCATGATCTGCAGGAACTCGCCCGCCCCGATCTCGCGCCGGCGCAGCCGGTCCCGGGTGACGGCCGTGACCGTAAACCCGGCCACCAGCGTCCCGTCCATGTCGAAGAAGGCGCCGGTCCCCGGCCCCTCCGGGCTCGCCTCCACGTCGGCCACCGACCCCGGCAGCCGCAGCGGCCCCTGGAGCGGCATCAAGAAACCCCCTCCCCACGGCCGGCCGTATCCGGTCCCGTCAATTCCCTAGGCACCGAACGGGTGGCCGCCCGCCCCACCTCGACGATCTCGTCGAACCCGGCTTGGAGGCACTTCTCGAGCTGATCGGCGGCGGTAAACGACGCCGTGTCGTAGCGGAAGGCCACCGTGCAGGTGCCCGCGCGGGAGACCAGGATCGCCATCATGGCCACCCGCGGCAGCGGGCCGAGCGCGTACTGCCGCTCTACCCGCGCCCCGGCCAGGAACGTCTCCTGGGCGTAGCCGGGCACGTTGCTGGCCTGGATATCCGGCGGCGCGAGCCGGTCGAAGACCTCGCGCAGCGCCTCGTCCGAGAGCAGCACCAGAGCCGGGGCCAGCCGCCCGATCAGGTCGAGGGCGGGTTCCTCCCGGCCCGCGATAACCTGCTCGCGGACCAGCCGCATCCGCTCGACCGGATCCGGCTCGCCGACCGGCGCCGCGATCGTGACCCCGGTGAACCGGTTGCCCGAAGCCGGGTCGTCCGCGCCGCGCAGGCTGACCGGCAGCGCCAGCGGGACGGCGTCGACCGGCAGCCCGAGCACCTCGTGGTACCGGGCCAGCCCGCCGCACAGCGCCGCCAGGTATGCGTCGTTGACCGACGCCGTGCCGCCGGGTACCTCGACCGCCTTGGCCGCGGTGCGCAACTCCGCCAGCGGCAGCTCGAGCACGATGGTCCGGCTGACCAGGCTCCGCCTGCGGAGCAGCGGCGACGGCTCGGCCGGATGCCGTTGAGCACCCGCCGGGCCGAGTTGGCGAAGCCGAGCGCCTCGTTGAGGGCGGGCCGCGGCTGGGTGGCCAGCCGCGTGGCCGCGCCCGCCACCCGGCCCAGGAACCGGCGCCCGGAACTGAGCGTGGTCTGCGGCAGCAGCAGGATGCTGTCCCGCAGCAGGTCCTCGCCGGTACAGCGTCGCGGGGCACCGGCACCGGCGGCATCGGCCGCGGTTCCGGGTCCCGCTCGGTGTCGTAGACCTGCTCGAACAGCGCGATGCCGCCGAGTCCGTCGGTGATCGCGTGGCTGAGCTTGGTCAGCAGCGCGGAACGGCCGCCTTCCAGCCCTTCGACGTAGACCGCTTCCCACAGTGCGCGCGAGGTGTCCAGCGGCGACTGCAGGGTGACCTCGGCCAGGTCGAGGAGCTGGCGCAGCGTGCCCGGGCCGGGCAGCGCCACCCGGCGCAGGTGATAGTCCAGGTCGAAGTCCGGATCGACCACCCAGCACGGGGGAGTGGTGGCAGGCAGCGGCGGCACCACCACCTTCTGCCGCATCCGGATGACCACCCGGCTGGCCCGGTCCAGCGCGTCGCGCAGCCGCCCCCAGTCCGCGGACTCAGTCCAGGATCTCCAGATT
>CAWIUF010000051.1:0-19658 GCA_963839095.1 uncultured Actinomycetota bacterium
CAGACCCTAGACAGCGGGGGGCGCGATTTTCGAATAATGCCCTTGACGTTCTTGTATACCCTTGTCAGGCCGCTGTGCGGGATCGCCGGGACCACTTGACTAATGTTGTCTTGCCGCCGAGCCAGTAGTCGTAGATCCGGGCCACGTTCGGAACTGACACGTCGATACCGGGCCCAGGCCGGCCGCTCCCTGCCACGATTGCCGAGCTTAGCGCGGGTACGGCGGAAACCGGGCGTTACCATCGGCTGGTGCTGACATTCTCCGCGCGGACGCGCACGGACAGCCTCACGAGGATGGCCGAGGACACCTTCGATGTGCTGGTGATCGGGGGCGGGATCACCGGCGCCGGCATCGCGCTGGACGCGGCGGCCCGCGGGCTGTCGGTGGCCCTGGTGGAGAAGGACGACTTCGCCGCCGGGACCTCGGGGCGGTCCTCCCGGCTGGTCCACGGCGGCTTGCGCTACCTGGAGCACGGGGAGCTCGGGCTGGTGCGGGAGTCGCTGCGGGAGCGGGGCATCCTGTACCGGCTGGCGCCGCACCTGGTCCGGCCGGTCCCGATGTACATGCTGGCCGGCGACCTGCGGCACCGGGCGACCTACCGGGCCGGGCTGACCGTCTACGAGGCACTCGCGGCCGGGCGGAACATCGGCTACCACCAGGGCATGGACGCGAGGATGGTCGCGGCGGCCATCCCGGGGCTTGACCGGCCGGTCCGCGGGGTCCGGTACTTCGAGTGCCAGACCGACGACGCCCGGCTGACGATCGAGGTGGCCCGCACGGCTCACGCCTACGGGGCCCAGCTGGCCAACCACGCCCGGGTGACGGCGCTGCTGGGCGCGGGCCGGGTGACCGGCGCGGCGGTGACCGACGAGCTGACCGGCGAGCGGTTCGAGGTCCGGGCCCGGGTGGTGGTCAACGCGACCGGCGTCTGGGCCGCTGAGGTCGCGGCGCTGGCTGGCCGGGCGGCGGGGGCCGGGCGGGCCGCGGATCCAGACCAGGCGGCGGAGCCGGGCGGGGACGGCCCGGGGATCAGCCTGTCCCCCAGCAAGGGCGTGCACCTGGTCTTCGCGCCGGGCGCGGTGCGGACCACGGCGGCCATGGTGGCACCCGCGGCCGACGGGCGGTACGTGTTCATCGTGCCGTGGGAGGACCGGGTCTACGCCGGGACCACCGACACCCCGTACGACGGTGACCTATCCCAGCCGCAAGTCACCGACGCCGACCGGGACTACATCCTGTCCGCGGTGACCCCGCTGTTCCCCGGCGTGACCGGGCGCGACGTGGTGGCGTCCTGGGCCGGGCTGCGTCCGCTCCTCGGCGGCGGCGCCAAGACGGCTGACCTGTCCCGGAGGCACAAGATTTTCGACCGAGCCGCCGGGGCTGTTCACCATCACCGGCGGCAAGCTGACCACGTACCGGGCCATGGCCCAGGACCTGGTGGACCGGGTCGCCGCCGCCCTGGGCGGCGGAGGCCCGTGCCGGACCAGGGACATCCCGCTCGGACTGCACGGGTCGGCCGTCGCGGCGGTGGAGCTGGCCCGGGACGAGGTGACCCGGCTGGGCCTGCCGCCGCGGGTCGCGGCCCGGCTGGTGCAGCGCTACGGCGACGACTGGCGCGAGGCCGTCCGGCTGATCCGCGCGGACCCGTCGCTGGGCGAGCCGGCCGTGGCCGGGCTGCGCGTCCTGAGCGTCGAGCTGGCCCTGGCCCGCAGCCGCGAGATGGCGCTGACCGACGAGGACGTCCTGGTCCGGCGGACCCGGCTGACCACCCGCGACGCGTCCGTCCGGCTCACACCTTCAGGGTGATCACCGCGGGAATGATGCCGAACGAGGCAGGCGTAGAGCCCAGGATCTCCCCGTCTGCCTCGACCGGGAAGGGCGTGTCCGCCTCCACCCGCAGCTGGCCGGCCCGCAGCTCGGCGATGTGACGGTGCGGCAGGTGGGCGCCTTTGTAGACCTTGGGGAGGGTGGTGAACGAGTCGGATTTCGGCCCGGTCATGACGAGCACGTCGAGCAGGCAGTCGCCCGGGTCGGACTTCGGCGAGATGTGCATGCCGCCGCCGTAGAACCGGCAGTTCGCCACGACCACGTTGAACGCCCGCCAGGCGTAGGCGTGGCCGTCGGCGTCGATCCGGACCGGCGCCGGGCGGAACCGCGGCAGGGTCAGCCAGAACCCGGCGGCGTACTTGGCCCCGCCCAGGAACCGCCCCGCCCGGGTGAGCCCGGCCGTCCGGGCCACCACCGCCCCGCCCAGGCCGGCCTCGGCGATGTTGACGAAATACCGCGGCTCATCGTCCCCGGCGCAGGTCACGCTGCCCACGTCGATCGTCCTGACCTGGTCCCCGGCCAGGCGCCCGGCGGCTTGCGCCGCATCGCCGGGCAACCCGAATGACCGCACGAAGTCGCACCCGGAGCCGGCCGCCACCACCCCGAGCACGGCGTCCGGCGCGACCGCCTGGCCGTCTTCGATCATCCCGTTGACGACTTCGTGCACGGTGCCGTCGCCGCCGACCGCGACCAGGAAGCGCTCGCCGCCGCGCAGGGCCTGGCGGGCCGCTTCGGTGGCGTGCCCGGCATGGGTGGTGCGCACGATCCGGTAGTCCAGCCCGTGGTCGCGCAGCACGCGCTCGACTGCGGGCAGCGCCGCGTCTACCTTGCCCCGTCCGGCCTGGGGGTTGGCGATGAGCACCAGCGGGCCGAAGGGACTGCTCATGGCCGCAGCCCGCCCGGGTTCATGATCTGGGCCGGATCCAGGGCCGCCCGGATCCGGTCCAGCACGGCGACCCCTTCCGGGCCGAGCTCCTGCGTCAGGTACGGGGCCTTGAGCCGGCCGACGCCGTGGTGGTGGGTGATCGTGCCGCCCGCCCCGGCGCAGCTCGCGGCGGCCTCGTCCCAGGCCTGCCGGTACTTGGCCTCGGCGTCGTGTTCGTCGGCGCCGTCGATCAGGAACGTGAAGTACAGCGAGGACCCCGACGGGTACAGGTGGGACAGGTGGCAGCCGGCCAGCTCCGTGAACGGGGCCAGGGCACCTCTGATCTCCTCGTGCAGCCGGGGCACGGCCGACCAGAGCCCGGCGACCTCCATGGTGTCCACGATCGCCCCCGCGCCGAACGCGCGCTCGGGCCCCATGACCTGCGCGTAGGTCTGCACGGCGTCGTTGCGGTGCTGTTCCCAGTGCTCGCCGTAGCGGGCCCCGAGCTCGGTCCCGGTCTTCGTCATGATCGCGGCGGCCGCCTGCTTGCGGGCCCCGAGCCCCGGCAGCTCCGCCGGGAACCCGGCCAGGCCCACGCAGCCCGGTGAATCGGTCAGGGCGCCAAAGCTGAACTGGGCGTCGGTCTCGTCGTAGCCGCGCAGCACGGCCACGCCGGTCCCGGCTCGCCGCACTTCCCGCAGGGCGCCGGCCATGATCTCGAAGTCCGGGAATCCCGTGGCCAGCCATTCATACCCGGCCGGGCGCCGACGGCAGGCCAGCGTCGCCTCGGTCACCACCGCCAGCGTGCCCTCGGACCCGATCAGGAGCCGCCGCAGGTCGGGCCCGGCGGCCGAGCGCGGCACGGGCCGGACGCGCAGGATCTCCCCGGTCGGCAGCACCGCGGTCAGCCCGAGCAGGATGTCCTCGATCGCGCCGAACCCGGTGGAGGCCTGCCCGGCCGACGACGCCGCGATCCAGCCGCCCACGGTGGAGATCGCGATCGACTGCGGGTAGTGGCCGGTCGTCAGGCCCTGCTCGGCCAGGGCGTCCTCGAGCCGGTCACCGCGCACCCCGGCCTGGGCCGTCACCGTCTGGGAGACCAGGTCGACGTCGCCGATCCGGTCCATCCGGGACAGGTCCAGGATCACCGCGCCCGCCCGCGCCTGCGCGCCGCCGCACACTCCGGACCCGGCGCCGCGCGGGATCACCGCCGTGCCGGTCTCGGTCGCCCAGGCCAGCACCGTGGCCACGTCCTCGGTGCGGGCGGGGAAGGCGACCGCGGCCGGCTCAGCGAGTTCGTCGCCGCGGACCCGGCGTAGCAGGTCGAGCGTCCAGGAGTCGGTGGCTCGTTCGGTCAAAGTCTTGGGGTTGGTGCTGATCGTGTCCGCGGGCAGGCGGCTGACCAGAAGATCCAGGGCGCTCACCAGGCGGATAGTAGACCCCGGGGCCGGCCGGCAGCTAGACCCCGTTGCCGACGGCCTGCGGGGTGACCGCCAGGCCCAGCGGGGTGGCGCGGACCTCGCGGCCGTGGCTCGCGAGAGCGCCGGCGATCTCGGCCGGCAGGGATCCGGTCCGGCCGCGGAACCCGTACTCGGTCCCGTCCGCCGTCGTCACGACCATGGTCTCGACGGCGAACAGGCCGCCCAGCCGGGTGGACCGGTCGGTCCGCAGGCTGTCGACGGTACCGAGCGGGATGATCGTCGCCCCCGCGCCGCCCGCCGCCACCTTCCTGGCCGCCCGCTGCCGGTCGATGAACCGCCCGATGGTCGATCCCGCCAGAACCCCGATGATGGCGTTCAGTTCCGCCAGGGACTGAGTGACGGGCCAGCCGGCCGCGACCATCACGATGGGCCCGAAGAAGCAGCCCCACAGCTCGGCCCGGGTGTTCACGCTGGCCAGCCGGTCCGGGTAGAGCAGCACGGCGCCCCAGCGTCCGCCGCCCCCGTTGACGGACCGCCGGGCTGATTCGATCCGGATGGGTGATGATCTCTGCGTCGTTTCCATGGCTTCCTCGCTCCGTCGATACCTCAGGTGACAGGCGCCTTTCTCGCCGTCACCGGGCAGAGCGCGGGGAACCGGATCTGATACAGCCGTTGTCAGCCGCGGCGGTGCTTCCCGGAGGAGGCGTCCATGGGCACGCGATCGGCCGATGGCGGAGCGGGCGGGCCGGCGTCGCCTGGCCACCAGGCGGCGCGGCCGGCCAGCGCGGTGACGCTGGGGGTGAAGAACGTGGCGACCACGAACGCGGCCAGCACGATGCCGCTGGAGACCGCGAAGCCGAGCTGGGCCAGGATGCTGTTGCCGGCCAGCGCCAGCGAGGCGAATGTCCCGGCCAGGATCAGGCCGGCCGCGCCGACCGTCGGGCCGGCGTGCCGCAGGGCCAGGGCCGCGGCCTCCCGCGGCGACCGGCCCTGGGCGGTCTCCTCCCGCAGCCGCGCGACCATCAAGATGTTGTAGTCGGTGCCCAGCGCGACGACGAATACGTAGATGTAGACGGGCAGCAGGAAGACCAGCCCGGCCTGGCCGCGCACGTCCTGGAAGAACAGCACGGTCGCGCCGAGGGCGGCGCCGAAGCCCAGGCCGACCGAGGCCATCAGGTACCACGGCGCCACCAGGCTGCGCAGCATCAGCCCGAGCATGACCAAGATGATGGCCGCGGCCACCGGGAAGACCAGCGCGTAGTCGTGGTTGACCGCCTTGGCGATGTCGGCGAACACGGCGGTGGTGCCGCCGACCAGCGCGTAGGTGCCGGCCGGGGCGGCCGCGTGGGCGCCGGTCCTGATCGGGCCCTCGACCGCGTGGACGGCCGCGGTGGCGGTCGGGTCAAGGGTGAGCGTGACCGTGTACGCGGCGGTGGCCCTTCCCGCGCCCAGCTGCGGAGCGGAAACCGCACCCACGTCGGGAAGGCCCTTCAGCTTGGCCTGGTAGGCGCTCAGGTCCGCCGTGCTCAGCGGCTGCCCGGACCGGGCGTGCAGCAGGACCACGGTCGGGTCGGTGGCGCCGGGCGGCAGCCCCTTCTCCAGGGTCGTCAGCGCGGTCTGCGACTCGGCGTTGGCCGGGATGCCGGCCGAGCCCAGGTCGAACGTGGCCTTGAAGCTGAACGCCGCGACCGAGAGCGCGGCCAGCACCACGCCGGCCACGACCGCGTAGACCACCGGACGGCGGCGCATGGACGAGCCGATCGCGGCGTACCGGGCACTGGACGGCTCGCGCTGCCACGCCTTGGACGGCCAGAACACCTTGGTGCCGAGCAGGGACACGACGGCCGGGATCAGGGTGAGGTTGGCGATGAGGGTCACGGCCACCGCGATCGCGAGCGCCGGGCCGATCGACCGCAGCACGCTGAGGGTGGACAGCAGCAGCGCGAGGAAGGCGACGATGACCACGCCGGCCGCGGTGGCGATGGCCCGCCCGGCCCGGCTGACCGCGCTGATCATCGCCTGCTTGCTGTCCTGGCCGGCCCGCAGCGCCTCGCGGTAGCGGAACATCAGGAACAAGATGTAGTCGGTCCCGATGCCGAACAGGACCACGATGAGGATGGTCGAGACCGAGCTGTCGGTGCCCAGGTTGAGGGCCTTGTTGACGTCCGCGATCAGTCCGGTCGCCACCTGCGAGACGATCGCGATCAAGATCAGCGGCATGAACGCGATGACCGGGCTGCGGAAGATCACGAGCAGCAGGACCAGGATCAGGATGAGCGTGGCGAGCAGGACGATCTGGTCGGCCCGGTTACTCGATTGCTGGCTGTCGAGTTGCTGGGCGGCCGAGCCGGTGATGCCCTCGGTCAGGCCCGTCCCGGCCACCAGCGGCTTGATATCGGCACGCAGCACCTTGATGGCGTCACCGGCGTCGTTGCCGTTGCCGTTGACCACGCTGTTCGGCATGGCGACGGTGGCCGCCTGGACCAGGTGGTTCGACGACGGCGGGGCCGCGGTGATCGAGAGGACGTTCTTGACGTGCCTCGCCTGGAGGGCCTGTACGACCGACTTCACCTTGGCCGAGTCGGCCGCGGTCAGCGGCGCGCCGCCGGCCTTCGCGAACACGATGATGGCGGCGTTGGCGGTCACGTTGCTGGCTTGCGGGAAGGCCTGGTCCTGCAGGTTCGAGGCCCGGATGGACTCGTAACTGCTGGGCAGGAAGCTGCTCTCGTTGCTGGTCGTGGGCAGGCCGGGAGAGGTGGCGATGACCGCGACCGCGGCTACGATCCACAGCGCGATCACCCGCCACGGATGTCGCACCGCTACCTGGCCGAGCCAGGCGAACACCCCGTTCCCGTTTCCGTTCCGAGCCTGCCGCGTCGCGCTGTCATGGCGCACCATGCCGTTGTTTCCCCGTCCGTTGGCATCCGCTGCGCGCCTATGCTACGAAAATCCCTTTCTGGCAGCTACTTATTTAGGACGTCGTCGAGCGGGGAAAGCTCGTCGTCGGCCAGGCCTTCGTACGGGTCCGGGTGCAGCCGGGCGCGGCGGCGGTCGTTGGACCACACGATGAGCTCGGCCACCTCCACCAGCACGACGCACGCGCCGCCCAGGATGAGCATCGTGATCGGGTCCGGGCTCGGGTTGGCGACCCCCGCGATCAGGAAGATCCCGAAGATCATCATCCGGCGCCACTTCCTGAACCGCTGGTGGGTCACGATGCCGGCCAGGTTCAGCATGATGATCAGCAGCGGCAGCTCGAACGCGATCCCGAACGCCAGCATGATCGTCATCACGAAGCTCATGTACAGATCGACCTGGATGAAGTTCCCCACGCCGTGCGGCGTCAGGCCCAGCAGGTAATGCATCGACCGGCCCAGCGACAGGTAGGCCAGCACGTTCCCGGCGGCGAACAGCGGCACCGCCGTGCCCAGGAAGATCCGGCCCCACCGCTTCTCCCGGGCGTGCAGCCCGGGCGCGATGAAGGACCACAGCTGGTAGAGCCAGACCGGGGAGGACAGCAGGATCCCGACGATCAGGGCGACCTTGACCCGCAGGTAGAACGCGTCCAGCGGCCCGTTCAGCACCAGCTGGTTGACGCCCAGGGTCAGGCACCCGCTGTGGCCGCGGATGGAGGTCCGGCACAGCGGCCGCTCGATGAAATGCCAGACCGGGTTGAAGAACACGAACCCGACGATCATCCCCGCGATCAGGGCGAGCGCCGACTTCACGACCCGGTTACGCAGCTCCCGCAGGTGATCGAACAGGGGCATCCGCCCGTCCGGGTTCTGCTGCCGCTGCTGGTGCACGTAGCGCTGGCCGACGATGCGGGCACCTTGAACGGCACCGGGAAGTTTCGCCATGATCCTGTCCGGTGGTTACGAGCTCTGCGTGGGCTGCATGTCCCGGATCTGCTGCTGCAGCGCGTCGATCTGCGCCTGCTGGTCGACCGGGGCCGGCGTCGCGGCCAGCTGAGGCCGCGCGAGCTTGGGCGCGGCCGCACTGTCCGGCGCGGGCGATTCCTGCTCGTCCTCGTGCAGGCTGCCGACCTCGCGCTTGAGGATGCGCATCGACTGGCCGAGCGAGCGGGCCGCGCCGGGCAGCTTCTTCGACCCGAACAGCACGATGATCACCACCGCGACGATCAGGATCTTCCACGGGCTGTCGAAAAGGTCCCCAACCATGTCTGTTTTCCCTTCAGCTGCTGGCGGAGCAGGTGGCCTCGCCTACGGGCCAGATGTTCCATCCCCGCCTGGACAGGTCCGGCCAGAGCCGGTTCGCGCAATGCTTGCACAGGTAGAGCTCGCCTTGCCGTTGCACGCGGTAGGCCGCGCGGACGGCGGGTCCGCACCGGTCGCACGTCTGGTCCGGGTCCGGCTGGTCCGGTCTCGTCTGGTTCGGCCAGGGCTGCGCGTCCGTCATCGCGAGCCGGCTACTGGTAGGCGCCTCACGCCCCTTATTCGCCGCCGTAGCCTGCGCGGTTTGGTCCCGGATGCGGCTTTCTACAGGCCGTAGGCCTCGAGCAGGCGGAGCCAGACCTCGCTGATGGTGGGGAACGAGGGAACCGCGTGCCACAGCCGCCCCAGCGGCACCTCTCCCACCACGGCGATGGTGGCGGCGTGCAGCAGCTCGGCCGTGCCCGGGCCGGCGAACGTGGCCCCGACCAGGACCTTGCGTTCCTCGTCGACGACGAACCGGGCCTGGCCCGCATAGCCGTCCGCGGCCAGGGCCGCCCCGGCGACGTGGCCGAGCTCGTAGTCGACGGCGCGGACCGGCAGGCCCTGGCCGAGCGCCTGCACCTCGGTCAGCCCGACCGCGGCCACCTCGGGGTCGGTAAAGACCACCTGCGGGGCGCCCAGGTGGTCGGCGCTGGCCGCCAGCGGGGTCCACGGCCGCGGCGGCCCGTCGAGCTCGCCGCGGGACCGGGCGACGATCGCGTCGCCGCAGGCCCGGGCCTGGTACTTACCCATGTGGGTGAGCAGGTTGCGGTGGTTGACGTCACCCACCGCGTACAGCCAGCCGCCGGGCACTGCCTCGACCAGGCCGCTGTCGTCCACGGTCAGCCAGTCGCCGGCCCGCAGCCCGACGGACTCCAGCCCCAGTCCGGTGGTCCGCGGCGTCCGGCCGGCCGCGACCAGCAGTTCGTCGGCGACCAGGTCGGCGGGGTGGGCGGGGTGGGCGGGACCGGCCGGGCCGGGATCGGGGTCGCCGATCCAGAGCTCCACCGGGGTGACGCGGGAGAGCCAGGCGCACCTGGGACACGCGGGTGTCCAGGCGGACGTCCACGCCGGCCGACCGCAGCGCCGCGGCGACCAGCTCGCCCGCGAACGGCTCCAGCTTGCCGAGCAGCCCGCCACCCCGGACCAGCATCGTGACCTCGGCGCCGAGCGCCCGCCAGGCGGTGGCCAGCTCGCAGGCCACCACGCCACCGCCGATGATGGCCAGGCGGCCGGGGACGACCTCGGCGCTGGTCGCCTCGCGGCTGGTCCACACCAGCGACTCGTCCAGCCCGCGGACCGGCGGGATGGCCGCCGCGCTGCCGGTGGCGATGACCACCGCGCGCCGGGCGGCCAGGGTGACCGTGCGGCCATCCGGTCCGGTGACCTCGACGGTGCGCTCGCCGGCCAGCCGGGCGCGGCCGCGGACGAACGTGCTGCCGGTCCCTTCCACCCACTTGACCTGCCCGGAGTCGTCGGACCAGCCGTGCGTGAACGTGGTCCGGCGGGCCAGCACGGCCGCGACGTCCAGCTCGCCGGTCACCGCCTGCCGGGCCCCGCCCACCGCCCGCGCCGCGGCGAGCGCGGCGGCCGGGCGCAGCAGCGCCTTGCTCGGGATACAAGCCCAGTACGAGCACTCGCCGCCGGCCAGCTCGGACTCGACCACCGCCACCGACAGGCCGCCGCGCCGGGCCCGGTCGGCGACGTTCTCGCCGGTCGGCCCGGCCCCGATCACGACGACGTCGTACTCCTGGTCACTCATGCTTCCCCCAGTTCGCGGCTGCGCCAGTGATGCGGGCAGGGCGGGATGACTCCTAGCCCACTCGTTAGGTCCGATGTGGGGCGCGGACATTACAGGTCCCCTTGACCTTAGCGGGGCACGGGCGGAGGCTCGGGCTGACCGGCCGGCGGCCTGGCGCGGACCCGGGCCAGGGTACGGGCCAGTGACATCACTGGTGCGAGGTCCGGCCGGCCGGCGAGATGGTGGGACCAGGCTCAACGCGCGGGAGAGGAACAACGTGATGGATCTCAGGCTCGAGGTCGTGGTGCTGCCGGTCTCCGACGTGGACCGGGCCAAGGCTTTCTATACCGGTCTGGGCTGGCGCCTGGACGCCGACTTCGCGACCGGCCCGGACTTCCGGGTGATCCAGGTGACGCCGCCCGGCTCGGCCTGCTCGGTCATCTTCGGCACCGGGCTCACCGACGCCGCGCCCGGCTCGGCCGAGGGCATGCAGCTGGTCGCGGACGATATCGAGGCGGCCCGGGCTTCGCTGGCCGGCCTCGGGGCCCCGGTGAGTGAGGTCTTCCACGACGCGGGCGGGGTGTTCCACCACGGCGGGACCGCGGGGCGGGCTTCCGGTCCAGCCCCGGAGAACAAGACCTACGGCTCGTGGGTGTCGTTCCCCGACCCGGACGGCAATCTGTGGTTCGTCCAGGAGGTCACGACCCGGCTGCCCGGCCGGGTGACGTCCGCGCTGGCGGCCTTCGACTCGGTGTCCGGGCTGGCCGACGCGCTGCGCCGGGCGGCAGCGGCGCACGGCAAGCACGAAGAGGAGATCGGGCACGCCGACGCGGACTGGCCGGACTGGTACGCGCAGTACATGGCGGACGAGTCGGCCCGGCAGGCGGAGGCCAAGTGACCAGCGGCTTCGACTACGACGTCATCATCGTCGGGGCCGGCTCGCCCGGCGAGCACTGCGCCGGCGAGCTGGTCGACGGCGGCCTGCACGTCGCCGTGGTCGAGCGGGAACTGGCCGGGGGCGAGTGCTCGTACTGGGCCTGCATCCCGTCCAAGACGCTGCTGCGGCCCGGCGAGGCGGTGCACGGCGCGCTCCAGGCAGCGGCCTCTGCGCAGGTCGACGTGGCGGCGGCGCTGGCGTACCGGGACTTCATGGTCTCGGACCACACCGACGCCGGGGCGGCGGCCTGGCTGGCGGGCAAGGGCATTGACCTTCTGCGCGGGACCGGCACTTTGGACGGACCGGGCGTGGTCGTGGTCGACGGCACGCGCTATACCGCGCGGGATGTGGTGCTGGCCAACGGGTCGGATCCGGTGGTGCCGCCGGTGCCGGGGCTGCGCGAGCTTGACGGGCTGTGGAGCAACCGTGAGGTGACCGCAATGAAGGAGGTCCCGCGGCAGCTGCTGATCCTGGGCGGCGGGCCGGTCGGGGCCGAGATGGCCCAGGCGGTGCACCGCCTGGGCGGTTCGGTGGCCCTGGTGGAGGGCGCGTCGCATGTGCTGGCGCGGGAGCCGGAGCCGCTCGGTAACGCGCTCGGTGCTTCGTTGCGTTCCGAGGGCATCGAACTGTACCTGGGTATCCACGCGACGGCGGCGCGCCGGGACGGCTCGGACTATGTCCTGGAGCTCGACGACGGTACTTCGCTGCGCGGGGACCGGCTGCTGATCGCTACCGGGCGGCGGCCGCGGACTTCCGGGGTCGGGCTGGAGACGACCGGGGCTACCTTCGACGCGCACGGCGTGCACGTCGATGGGCGGCTGCGGGCGGCGGACCGGCTGTGGGCCATCGGCGACGTGACCGGCATCCGGCTGCTGACCCATGTGGGCAAGTACCAGGGCGAGGTGGTGGCCTCGAACCTTCTCGGGGAGGTCCGGGAAGCCAACTACTCGGCGGTGCCGGACGTCGTCTACACCGACCCGCAGGCGGCCGCGGTGGGCGAGACCGAGGGGCGGTTCAGCGTGACCGTCCCGATGGCCGATGTGGCCAAGGCGGCTACTTATGCCCATGACTACGCCTCGTCGGGCGGGTTCCTGACCCTGGTGTCCGACGGCTCGCGGCTGACCGGGGGGTACGCGCTCGGGCCGGAGGCGGGCGAGTGGATGCAGCAGGCCACGCTGGCAGTCCGGGCTCAGGTGCCGCTGGACGTGCTGCGTGACGTGATCCAGCCGTTCCCCACCTTCTCGGAGATCTTCGTGGCCGGGCTGAAGGCGCTGCGGGCGCAGATCGCGGCGTCGCGTGAGACGGCCGGAGCCGGCGGGCCGTGAGCGTCTCCCGCCTT
This sequence comes from uncultured Actinomycetota bacterium, assembly GCA_963839095.1. Classification (GTDB taxonomy): domain Bacteria; phylum Actinomycetota; class Actinomycetes; order Streptosporangiales; family Streptosporangiaceae; genus Palsa-504. The sequence goes on from CAWIUF010000051.1 coordinate 12,345, forward strand.
TCGCGGCCGGGCACTTCTCCCGGTAGCGGCCAGTTGGTCCCGTTGCGCAGCGGGACCGGGGCCGCGCTGATCACGGCCACGGTCCTCGCCTCGGCGGTCACCGCAGTCGACGCCAACGTCATCAAGGTGGCGGTGCCGGCCATCGGGCACAGCCTGCACCTGGGGACCGCCGCCCTGCAGTGGACGCTGACCAGCTACCTGCTGACCGTCGCGGCGCTGCTGCTGCTGGCCGGGGCGCTGTCCGACCGGTTCGGCCGGCGGCGGCTGCTGGCGGTCGGCCTGCTGGTGATGCTGGCGGCCTCGGGGCTGTGCGCGGCCGCGCCGTCGGGCGGCCTGCTGATCGCGGGCCGGGTGGTGCAGGGTATCGGCGCCGCCCTGGTCGTGCCGACCAGCCTGGCGCTGCTCAACGGCACGCTGAGCCCGGCCGACCGGGCCCGGGGCATCGGGGTCTGGGCGGGCCTGGAAACCCTCGGGACCACGGTCGGCCCGTATGCCGGCGGCTGGCTGGTCGACGCGGGCTCCTGGCGGCTGGTGTTCCTGCTCAACGTGCCGCTCATCCTCGGTAGCCTCGCCGCCTTGTGGTACGTCCCGGAGAGCGCCCGGACGACCGGGGCGTTCTCGCTTGATGTCCGGGGTGGGCTGCTGGCCGTGGCCGGCCTCGGCGGCGTGATCTACGCGCTGACCCTCGGCCCGGACTCGGGCTGGCTGAGCGCGCCGGTCCTGATCGCGGCGGTGATCGGGGTCGCCTGCCTGGTCCTGCTGGTGCCCGCCGAACGTAAGCCGACCGCCCCGATGCTGCGGCTCGCGCTGTTCGCCTCGCGCCAGTTCGACGCGATCAACGTGATGACGCTGGTGCTCTACGGCGCCCTCGGCGCGGCGAGCTACCTGGTGATCTTGCAGTGCGAACTGCGGCTCGGCTATTCGCCGGCCCAGGCCGGGGCGGCGCTGATCCCGGAGTCGGTGGTCTTTCTGCTGCTCGCCCCGGTCAGCGGGGCGCTGGTGGCGCGGGTCGGCCCGCGGTGGCTGATGACGGGCGGGATCTTGTTCGTGGCGGCCGGATTCGGGTGGCTGTCGGCGGCGGAGCCCGGCCAGGGTTACGCTTTTTCACTCTTGCCCGGAGTGCTGCTGTGGGGGCTCGGCATCGGGCTGGCCGTGACCCCGCTGACCGCCGCGGTGCTGGCTGCGGTGGGTGATGCCGATCTCGGCGAGGCCTCGGGGATCAACGACGCCGCGTCCCGGATCGGCGGGGTGGTCGTCATCGCCATCGTGCCGGTGCTGATCGGTGCGACCGGCAGCCGGGGTTACGCCGGCGCGCTCGCCAGCGGCTATCAGCCGGCGATGATCGTCATGGCTGGGCTGTGCGTGGCGGCGGCGCTCATTACTGCTGTCTTCGTTACCGACGAGCGTCGCCCGGCTGGTGCTTCGGCGGTGCTTCGGGCGGTGCTTCGGGCGGTGCTTCGGGCGGTGCTTTGGCCGGTCACCGGGCCGGCGGGTGGATCAGTCACTGGGCTGGTCACCGGCTGGTGCCGCGTGCGCCGGAGAATGGCTGTCCCCGCCCGTCCCGGCTCCGACGCCTCAGGAGGAATCATGACCACCGCATCCGACCTCTCCGCCCTGCACCGCGAGCCCGGGCTGACCGGGCAGACCGTCGTCGTGATCGGCGGCAGCGCCGGTATCGGGCTCGAGACGGCCCGGCTGGCCCGCACCGAGGGCGCTGACGTCATCCTGGCCGCCCGCAACCCCGAGCGTCTCTCCGCGGCTGCGGCGGAAGTCGGCGCGGTGCGCACCGCCGCCTTCGACGTCACCGACTGGGCGGCCCTCGACCGGTTCTTCGGCGAGCTGCCCGAGGTGATCGACCACGTCCTGGTCACCGGTCCCGGGCCTTACTACGCGCCCCTGGCCGAGCTGGACCGCGAGCGGGCGCACCAGGACTGGGACGTCCATCTGTGGCTGCCCGTCGCCCTCGGGCAGCACGCCGTCGGCCGGGTGCGGCCGGGGGGAACGCTGCTGTTCATGGGCGGCACCGGCGGCCGCAGCCGCGGGCCTGGCATGTCCCTCATCGCCGCCGGGACCGCCGCCCTGCCGGCCCTGGTCGCCAACCTGGCGGTCGAGGTGGCGCCGATCCGGGTCAACCTCATCGCGGCCGGCTTCGTCGACACGCCGCTGTCCGCGTCGCTGCTCGGCGATGGCTTGGACGCGCGGCGGGCCGAACTACGGGCCAGGCTGCCCATTGGCCGCGTGGTCGGGCCGGCCGATATCGCCGCGCTGGCCGTGCACATCATGATCAACACGGCGCTCACCGGCGCGACCTACGACATCGACGGCGGCCAGCAGCTCGATCTCTGGCGGGTGATCGTGAACGACCTGCTGAAGCTGGCCATCGAAGGTCACGGCCTCGCTTGCCTTATTGCCTAGTTCGCCCTGGGAGGCCCCTTTCATGGAGTACCTGGTCAGCATGACGACCCGGGTCCCGGACGGGACGCCGGAGCAGGCGGTGGACGACGTCCGTGCCCGCGAGGCCGCGCACTCGCGCAACCTCGTCGCCCAGGGACACCTGCTGCGGCTGTGGCGCCCGCCGCTGCAGCCGGGCGAATGGCGTACCTTCGGGCTGTTTGCCGCGGCCAGCGACGACGAACTGGAGAAGGTCCTGGCCTTGATGCCGCTGCGGATCTGGCGCACGGACGAGGTAACACCGCTCGCTTACCATCCGAACGACCCGGTACCGCCGCCCGCGCCCGGGCCACCCGAGTTCCTGACCACGTTCGACCTGGTGATCCCGGCGGGCACGCCGGAGGCGGTGGCCGAGGACACCACCGCGCGCGAGGCGGTGGCGGCGCGGGAACTGGCCGGGCAGGGGCACTTGCTGCGGCTGTGGCGGCTGCCGCCGGGCGGTCCCGGCGCGCTGGGCCTGTGGCGGGCCCGGGACGAGGCCGAGATGCAGGCGATCGTTCGGTCGCTGCCGTTGGATGCCTGGATGACGACGGTGATCACGCCGCTGAGTACGCATCCGAGCGATCCGGTGCTGGCTTCGCCATGATCTTGGCTGCCAAAGTCGTTGTGGTCGCCGGCGGATCTTCAGGGATCGGCGTCGGCTTGATGCCGGGGCGCTGACGTCGGGTTGATGCCGGGGCACTGGCGCCGGGTCGGTTGCTGGGCACTGGCGCCGGGTCGGTTGCTGGGCGCTGGCGCTTGCGGTTGGTCTTGGCCTGTCCGTCCCGGCCCCTGTCCGTCCCGGCCCGGCCCGCCCCGGCCCGGCCCGCCCCGGCAGGCCGGCCTCAGGCGGACGATCTCGGAACGGGGTCGCCTTGATCCGTAAAAGATCTTGCAATTCTTGTTCGACATATACTGGTTGTCGATCTTGTTAGGTGATAGATTGTTCTCAGCGGAAGTCTCCGCGGAACCCCTATACTTGCCGGCCAGGTGAGCCATGTCTGCTGCGCTGTCCTCCGAGCCCGACGAGCCTGTCGGCTCCGGGCTGCCCGAGGACGCGGAAGCGCTCAGCGGGTGGATCATCGGAAAGCTACGGCTACGTGGCCAATACCGATCAGTCGCCTTCTGCCTTGCACGGCATCCGCCTTTGCACGTCGCTCTACTCTGCACTTCCGTTTTGCGTCGGCATTCTCTGCCTCGCCCTTTACCCGATCGGCCGTGACCTGAACCTGCGCATCCAGCAAGACCTGGAAGATAGGCGCAAGCGCTTCGCCCCTGCCGCCTGACTTGCGACCCTCGGCCCCGGGCGCGTCGATTGCGGGCGAGGGGACCGGCCGCCGGCCCGGCCACAGGGCAGCGGATCGTGCGTCGGGACGGACAGCAGGGCAGTGCTGGGCGCGGCGTCAAAGCCGTGCAAGAGAAGACCATGTTCCGATTCGACAACACCTACGCGCGCCTGCCCGATCGCTTCTATCGCGCGCGTCGCGCCGACGAAAGTGCGCCGAGCCGCGCATCGTGAAGGTCAATCGCGCCGCTGGCCGAGCTGCTCGGGCCGACGCCGATCTCCTGGCGTCTCCGGCCGGAGCGCAGATGCTGGCCGGCAACGTGGTGCCCGAGGGGCTGAGCCGATCGCCCTCGCGTATGCTGGGCACCAGTTCGGCAGCTTCGTGCCGCAGCTCGGTGACGGCCGAGCGATCCTGCTCGGCGAGGTCGTCGGCAAGGACGGTAAGCGACGCGACATTCAATTGAAGGGCGCCGGGCGCACGCCGTTTTCGCGCGGCGGCGACGGGCGCGCGGCGCTCGGCCCGGTCCTGCGCGAATACGTCGTCAGCGAAGCGATGGCCGCGCTCGGCATCCCGACGACGCGCGCCCTCGCCGCGGTCACGACGGGCGAGCCGTCGTCCGCGAGGACACGCTCCCCGGCGCCGTACTGACGCGCGTCGCCGCAAGCCATATCCGCGTGGGAACGTTCGAGTACTTCGCCGCCCGCGACGACCACGAGGCGCTTCGACTGCTCACTGCCTACGCGCTCCGGCGACACTACCCCGAGCGCGAGGCACGGCAACGACGCGCTCGCGCTCCTCGAAGCGGGTCATCGACGCGCAGGCGAACCTCGTCGCGCGGTGGCTCGGCGTCGGCTTCGTGCACGGCGTGATGAACACCGACAACACCGCGATTTCCGGGCGAGACGCTCGACTTCGGTCCCTGCGCGTTTCTCGACGAATACGATCCGGGCAAGACGTTCAGCTCGATCGACCACGCCGGCCGCTATGCGTTCGCGAATCAGCCGCGCATCGTGCTCTGGAACCTTGCGCGTCTCGCCGAAGCGCTCCTCCCGCTCGTCTCCGAGGACGAGAAGCAGGCCGTACGCATCGCGACCGAGCGGCTCGATCGCTTCGCGTCGCTCTTCGAGACGGCCCACCTGCGCGTGATGCGCGCGAAGCTCGGCCTCGTGCGGGAAGAAGAGGACGATTCGGCGCTCGTAGAGACGCTCCTGGCCCGGCTCGCGGGCGGCTCGGTGGACTACACGCTCTTCTTCCGCAGGTTATCCGCGGCCGCGGCCGACCGGTCGCTCGACGCGGAGCTCGTCTCGCTATCGGCAAAGAGTCGGACGCGTTCTCCTCTTGGTCCCAAGCCTGGCACCGTCGTCTGGCGATAGAGGCCGACAGCCCGGACGCGCGCGCCTCGGCGATGCGACGGGCAAACCCGGCCTTCATTCCCCGTAACCATCGAGTGGAGGAAGCCATCGAAGCCGCGGTACGACGAGATGCTTCCAGCCTTCGAGACGTTGGTCGACGTCTTGGGGAGGCGCGTACGACAATGAACCGGAGCGCGCGTATCTCGCGGAGCCGCCGGGTCCAGGGCAGCGCGTCTACAAGACATTCTGCGGCACCTGAGCGCGGCGCGCCGCCTCCCGTCGCCACCTGGGCCGGCCCGAGCCTCACAAACAGTCGGGCCGCCTCCTCGGGGTCATCGCGGTCGGGCGCCTGGCCGGGAGCATCAACGCTGGGCCAGAGCCGTCCCGACACTGCGCCGTGCTCGGCTGCCCTCGGCGAGGAGAAAGTGACCATGGAATTCGATCTCTATTTTCACCCACTGGCATCTTACTGTTGGAAGGTGCTGATCGCGCTCTACGAGAACGAAACGCCTTTCGCGCCTCACATCGTCGACCTCGGTGACCCGGTGTCGCGCGCAGAGCTCGAGAAGATGTGGCCTTTTGCGAAGTTTCCCGTTCTTCGCGACCGTGCGCGAGACAAGGCCGTCCCCGAGTCGACGATCATCATCGAGTACCTGTCGCAGCGCCATCCGGGCAAGGTGCCGCTCGTTCCCGCCGATCCTGGTCGCGCCCTCGACGCGCGCTTTCAGGACCGTTTTTATGACGTTTACGTGCACGAGCCGATGCAGAAGATCGTCGGCGACAAGCTGCGGCCGGCAGGAAAGAACGACCCGCAGGGCGTGGCGCTGGCCCGGGAGGTGCTCGAGAAAGCCTATGGAGTCATCGAGGGCCAATGTCCACGCGGAGGTGGGCATCAGGGGCGACGAGTTCACCGTCGGCCAATTGCCGCCGGCACCCGCGCTCACTACGCGAATCGCGTATTGCCTTTCGGGAAAGCCCGCGTGAACACCGCTGCATTTCTGTCGCGGCTCGAGGACCGGCCGTCTTTCCGGCGAGTGATCACGGAGGCCCAGCCCTACTTTCATCTGTTCCCGGATAGCCCGAAAGGCGGACGCTCTCCGACGTCATGGCGAATCCGGACGCCGCCCGAAACGAAAGCGCCTGCCCGCTGACACGGGCGCGGCAAAGTCGTCGCAACGGAGCGCGCGAGAACGTCTTCGCCTGTGTGCGGCGCGTACTATGCTGCGCGCCCCGAGCCGCGACGGCTCGTCACCACAGGAGAAGCTGATGCAACTCGCTCATGTCTATCTGAACTTTCCCGGCAAGACGGAAGAGGCGTTCCACTTCTACGAGACGGTCTTCGGAACGCGCATCACGATGATGCAAACGTTCGGCGACACCCGTTCTCCGAACGCTCCCGAGGCCGCCAAAAAGAAGATCATGCACGCGCAGCTCCCGATCACGGAAGCCGTGCACCTGATGGGGAGCGACTCGGTCGAAGGGTTCGGTCCGCCGCTCAAGCCTGGAAACAACTTTCACATATCTCTGGTGGCGAACGACAAGGCCGAGGCCGACCGCGCCTTTGCCGCGCTGAGCGGCGGCGGGGCGGTCACGATGCCGATGGCCAACGCGCCCTGGGGACCGTATTTCGGAATGTGCGTCGATCGGTTCGGGGTGCAATGGATGGTGAGCCTGCCGAACCCGGCCTGAGCACTCCCGGACCCTCCGGGCAGTACAACCCGCCGCGGCGTGGTCGCTCTCCGGAAGGCCTCCGTCAGGGCACCGAGCCCGGCAGCTCTCTCAGGTCTCCCCCAGCCACCACTTGGGCTTCACTCGCGGACCGTAGGTGAGCCCGAACTGCCGCATCGCTCGGTCCCTGATGGTCTCGACAGCCTCGTCCGGCGAATCCGTCACAATCCACCGCTCGACGTCCGCCAGGTCGATGGTCCCCGCGGCCAGGAGGCTGTCTCTCAGGTACTCGAGGAGCGGTGTCCAGAAGCTCCTGCCCATCAGAACGAAGGGGAATTGCTCATCTGCCCAGTCTGAATCAGCACCGCCGTCTTGAAGATCTCGTCGAGAGTGCCAATTCCACCCGGCATGGCACGAATGCGTAGGAGTATTTCTCGAGGAGCATCTTGCGCACGAAGAAGTAGCGAAACTCGACCCAGCGATCGAGGTATCGATTGGGCTTCTGCTCGATCGGCAGCCTGATGTTGCTCCCGACCGAATGGCCTCCGCCTCCTTCGCGCCTCGGTTGGCGGCCTCCA